>NZ_WITC01000033.1 GCF_009601505.1 Sinorhizobium terangae | reverse complement strand
GTGAAGTTCGCAAAGGTCGAGCAGCCCATATAGTGGTGCAGCTTCTCCCCGTTGAGCGAAAACCGCGAGGTGCCGTCCGGCATGACGCCCTGGCCCTGGGTGGCGCGGATGGCGGTGCACAGATTGGTCTTGCGGCTGAGGCAGGACGGGCAGGCGCGGCATTCCGGGGTGTAGAGCGGAATGACGTGGTCGCCCTTCTTCACGCTGGTGACGCCGGGGCCGACGTCGACGACGATACCGGCGCCCTCGTGGCCGAGGATCGCCGGGAACAGCCCTTCCGGGTCGGCACCGGAGAGGGTGAAATCATCGGTGTGGCAGATGCCGGTCGCCTTGACCTCGACCAGCACCTCGCCGGCGCGGGGGCCTTCGAGCTCGACTTCGGTCACAACAAGGGGTTTTCCGGCTTCAACAGCCAGAGCAGCGCGAGTGCGCATCGATGCCTCCGATAACTGCGTTCTGTAAGGATGGCCTTATGTGGCCTTGTACAGAGATTACAGACGCGCCACGGCGCAAAGACAATTGCGACCTTAGTGTGTAAAACGCGACCTTTGGCTTCTCTCTTGGTCAGCCTATACTGACGCTCGTTCGAGAAGGGGGACCGAAGATGAGAGCCGCCAGTTATGCGTTCGGTCTGGCACTTTGCCTGACGCAAGCTCCCGGTTTTGCAGTTGCTGCCGACTTTTCCGATCCCGACTGGCCATGTATCCAGCGCAAGGTCGAGAACCTTTCGCCGAGCCTGATGTGGCCCGAGCCGATAGCGCCCATGGCGCTTGCTCCCGCGGCAAAGGAACTCGTGGAGGTCGTGTCGCTTCGCCGGGTTACGCTCGAAGAGGCAGAGGCCCATGTCCGGGCCTTCGTCGAGAAGAACGCCCCCGTCGACGGCCAACTGCTCGGCAATATCTTCCTCGCGGTATTCGATAAAATCGCCGACACGCGACAGCGGCTGATCGCCGGGATTGCCCGCTATTCCCGCAGCCAGATCGCGCTCTCCTCCCGGATCGACGGCAGCCGCGTCGAGATGGCCAAGCTTACGCACGAGAAAAATCCCAATTTCGACCGTATCGACAAGCTGGAGGAACAGATCGACTGGGACGAGCGCATCTACCGCGAACGCGCGCAGGCGCTCACCTATGTCTGCGAAACGCCGGTGCTTCTGGAGAAGCGCGCCTATGCCATTGCCCAGATCCTGCTCAAGCAGATGCCGGATTGAACCACATCTCTTTACATAGACACGCCGGCTCGTGCGGCTTGAAGCGATCGAACAGACGCCATCGGAATCAGAAACACAGCATCTCCGCCTCTGCCTGGGCGCGTCTCAGGTCGGCCACCATCGTGCGCGGCACAGCCGCCGACTTGAACATGGCCGTCTGTTCACCGCCCACCTGCTGGAGAGACAGCACGGTCTCGGCCTGGACGTACTTGTCATAGGGCAAAATGGAAGCGATCACATCGATCGAGCAGGCACATTTGCCCAATGCCGCCCGGCTCTGGCCGTTGGTCGCCATGCAACCGAACACATAGTCGGCGCGCGCCTCGGTCGGATAGTCGTTCAGGCGCTCCGAAATGCTTTGTCCGCTTGCCGGCACCGCGGCTGCTACAATTGCCAGCGCGGATAGAGTCCCCCGTATCATGGCTGTTCCTCCCCCGCCTGTTTCAGGGTAATCGCGTTGGTATATCCGGCCTCTGCCCCGCCAGCGGCCGCCGGCACGGTGGCAACCAGCGAATAGTACCAGCCAGGAATGTCTTCCGAGACGGTGACCGCAAGCGCCAGTTCGGCAAATCGGCCCATCTTCTCGCGCGCCTTGTCATTCGTGAACGGCCGGATCGTCACCTCCCGCGCGGCGACCTCGCGGTTCTGGTAGTGGACCGATACGGGCACGACGTCTGCATCCCGCAGCAGGGCCTCCTTGATCCGGTTGCGCATATAGAAGGGGCTGCCGCCCGATTGCGCGGCGATGTCGGCAAGCACGCTTTCAAGGAAGTACATGATCAGGGGATTGCCGACCGAGGCCGGATAATTGCCGAGCGCGCGGGACCGGGTACCCTGATGGAGCGTCATGGCGACATTGCCGTCGGGCTTGATCTTCAGGCCGATGCCGAAGCTGCCGGCGGCCTGCCCGACATCGGTACCGGAGATGACCTTGTCGTAGACAATGGTGCCCTGCCCGGTTTCGCTCTCACCCGGCACCGCCTCAAGCCCCTTCAGTGCCGTCGAGCGGAAGAGAAGCTCATAAGTTTCGGCAGCCGCGGCCGGCCCATGGCCCATTCCAAGCAGGAACAGAGCGAAAAGGAGAAGAAGACGCATCACAGACCTCCCGTCCTACAGCGTCGCGCCTTGCCGGAGACGCGACGCTGTGGCGCTACAGCGCCACGCGTCTAATCAGACGCGCAAAGGGCGCTGTAGAGTATGAGTTTCTGCATGAGCCTAGCAAGGCCTGCGGCAAAATCACCGGAGACCTTTGTCGGTGTTTGTTTCACGCCACGCGCGCCCGGGTTTTCCAGTCGATCAGTGCCCGCAGCCGCACCAGTTGCACCGGCTTGGTGAGCAAGGCGAACGACATTTCGTTGCAAAGCTGCAGGAATTCGCGCTGCCGGTTGGCAGAAATGATGATCGCGGGGATTTCAATCCCCGCAAGCGCGCGCAGCGTACGAATGGTTTCTATCCCATTGTCGCCATTGTCCAGCTGATAGTCGACCAGCAGAATGTCGGGCGCCGTGCCGATTTCCTGCATCAGCGCCGCTGCATCGACGGTCGAGGCGGCCGCCAGAACGCTTGCTCCCCAGCTTTCCAGCACCTGCGTCATCGCGTGAAGCTCGTCGGGATCGTTCTCGACGACCATGACGATGAGATCGAGGCTGCCATCGAGCGCCTGCTCCATGATCGGGTTTTCGCGGGAACTGGCACGGCCGGACGCGGCAAGCGGCACTTCGATCGAGAAGACGGAACCACGGCCGGGCTGCGACACCAGCCGGACAGGATGATCGAGATGCCGGCAGGCACGCTCGACGATCGACAGCCCGAGCCCCATGCCCGTGCCTTTTCCGGCGCCACCGGCCCGGGTGAACTCGTTGAAAATGCGCGTCTGATCCTCCTCGGAAATGCCGATACCGGTGTCCCACACTTCGATCCGCAGCCGATTGCCGCTGAGCCGGCAACCGACCAGCACACGGCCACGCTCCGTGTACTGGATCGCGTTCACGACCAGGTTCTGGATGCAGCGCATCAGATAGCGCTGATCGCTCGTGACCCAGCGCGTGGATGGGACGATCCGAAGCTCTATCCCCTTTTCTGTCGCCAGGGGCGCCAGATCCCCGGCGAGACCCTGCAGCAGGCTTCCGAGTTCGAACGACGCGATGTTGAACTCGGCCGCCGGGCTGTCGAGGCGCGAAATATCGAGGAGCGCCTGCAGAAGCGATTCGATCGAGGTGAAGGACCGCTTGAGCCGGCCGACCACGTCTTCCGCCCCAGGCTGCCCCGCCGTCTCCGTCAACATCGAGAGATAAAGTTTCGCGGCATTGATCGGCTGAAGAAGGTCATGGCTGGCCGCCGCCAGGAAGCGGGTCTTCGATGTATGGGCCGTTTCGGCCGCCTCCTTGGCCTGCCGAAGCGCGGCCTCGATTTTGATTTGCTCAATCGCGTGGATCTGCAGCAGGCGATTGGCCTCTGTCAGTTCGGCGGTCCGCTCCTGTACACGTTGTTCCAAAAGCGCTGCCGCTTGGGTCTCTGCGGTCACGTCCATGATCGACACGATGAAACCGTCGCCGGGCAAGGAGTGGATGCGAATGTCGAGACTCATGCCGTCGCGTCGCCGACACCGTTCCTGCATCGTCTCGCCGCGGCGCATGGCCTTGAACCAGCTGGCGAATTTAGACCGTCGGCCCTTGCGCTCGAGGATCTCGTGACGTTCCAGATGTTCGATGATGCGCTGGAACGGACTTCCCTTCTTCAGAAGCGAAAGCGGTATGCCGAGAAGCTCGCCGAAACGCTCGTTGCGAACCAGCAACTCGCCGCGCGACGAAAACGTGCAGATGCCGAGAGACATGTGATCGAATGCGGCCTGCAGGAAATGAGCCTGCTGGTCGATCAGGCGGTTCTTCTCGCGCCGGTTCTCCCGCACGATGTCGGTGATTTCGGTCTGCAGCACGGTGATGTTGCCGGAACCGGTCTGCCGGTAGGAAATCTGAAACCAGCGGTCGTTTCTCAACTCCATGACGAAGGACGAAAAGCGTTGGCCGGACCCATGCTCCTTCACCAGAGGCTGGCGACGGCCGGTCTCCCCGTTTTCGTCCCGGCTCAGATACTTGCTGGCATTGACGGCCGCGAGATAGTCGTCGAAACCGAGACCGGGCTTGATCAGCGGCTCGACGTCGGGAAGCAGGTTCCGGAACTGGGCATTGCAGACCTGCAACCGCTCTTCGGAGAAGAGGGCAAGGCCGTCTTCCATGGCCACCATGGCATCGGCGAGGTTTCTCTGGATACGCTCCTGCGTCTGATAGGCGATCTCCAGCTCGGTCGACGCCCTGCCGAGTGTATCGAGAGCCTTTTCCAGGTCCTTGGTCTTTTCCCAGACCTCCGTCTGCAGGGCGATGGCGGATTCGAAGAGCGAATAGGCGGAGCCGCCGACCTCATGACCGCGCTCGGCCCGATTGATCAGGGCCTCGATGATCTTGGCCTGCTTGGCGATCTGGATCTTATAGGGTTCGTCCGGATCGATCACAGCGGCACGCCTTCCTTTGGCCGGAAGAATGCGACGCCGACGAAGGTCTGGTTCACATGCACGCCGAGATGCTGTTCGCCATAGGTGTTGAAACCGACGACCCGATGCTGGCGGAACTGCTCGGACGCCTTGCCGTCCAGGCCCTTGCGCTTGATCTCGAGTTTGCGCAGATAGCAGTCGAAACCCAGGACGAAATCGGGTGCCTCACCGTCCTTGTCGCTGACGGCGAGCCCCGTTTCGAGGGTGCGAATGATTTCCTTGCCACGACCGAGCCTCAGCAGCAGACCGTCGTCGATGGCCGACAGGAAGGTGAGGCCATGTTCGCCGTGGATCTGCTGGATCGCCCGCACATGATAGAGATTGCCGTTGCGCACCAGCACGGGGTTCTCGGCGAAAACCATCGGTGACAACTCGCTGACCGGCACCTTGACGAGCCGGGCATACTCCTCGGCCGCCGGTGAGCCGTTGATTTCCAGAACCAGCCTTTCCTCCGGGACGGCACGGGTAACCACCATGCGTGTTTCCGTGGGCTGGAAATGATCGAAGCCGAGGCCGCTAAAGTCCAGATCGGTTTCAAGCAGGAGAAGAAGTGCGGCGTTGCTGTGAAATTCGCCATTGCGCAGGACCTGGGTGCGCTCGAACCGCAACCCGTCACCGGCCGACCCGCCAAAGACGGGAATGTCCTTCAGGCCCGCCTCCAGGGCCGCCATCAGGATATCCTCCTGTTTGGACAGTCCATCGGCAAAAATCAGGGCGAGCCGCTTACGGCCCGGCGTCGCACGGAATTGCGCGGCGAGCCGCTCCGTCTGCGACACGACATCGGCAATCGAAACCGGCGAGATCGGTTCGAACAGGATCGAGGCAACCCGGAAGTGATGCCGCTGGAACGCGATCGCCAGCAACGCGTCGTCTTCATAGCCCCGCGACGTGATCTGGCCGGCCGTCGTGCAGCCGAAGACCACGGTGTTCGGTAGCGACACCCGCAGAGCCTTGGCAACGTCATCGGGTTGAAGCCTGTTCGGCACGAACAGGAGGACGAAGCTCGGCCTTGCGGTGGCAAGCTGCCGTCTGATTTCGGCAAGCGCAACCGCTGCGTCATCGGCACGCGATGCGGCGAGCCGCACTGCCTCCGCCGGTTTGCGGTCAAGATCGTCGACAGCCGTCATGCGCCGCCGTCCTCCCTTCTAGAGCGCTGTGCGTTCCGGCATCCTCACTGCAGGCTATGGCGGATCGAGACTTCGCGCACCAGCATCGCCGCCTGCGTGCGGTTATGGACGCCCAGCCGGCGCAGAAGCGCCGTGATATGGGCCTTGACGGTCGCCTCGGCCAGTTGCATCTCGTAGGCGATCAGCTTGTTCGGCATCCCTTCACAGATCAGCCCCAGGATACGGGTCTGCTGCTGCGACAAATGCGCGATCTTGCGCGAAATCGTTTCCACCGACAGGTCCGTGGCTGTGCTGCGTGTCGGGATCGTGTAGCCTGGCGGCACATAGGTCTTGCCGTTCCAGATATCCTGCATCGCCTCCTGGAAATTCTGCCGGTCCATATCCTTGGGAATGAAACCCGCGGCCCCGGCTGCAATAACCGACTGGACGACGTCCTTCGACGTGATCGCCGAGATGACGATCACCGGGATGTCCGGCATCTTCTCCTTGATCTTCAGAAAACCGCTCAGACCCGACGCGTCCGGCAGATTGAGATCAAGCATGATCAGATCGGGTGAAAACCGCATTCGCAGTTGCTGCATCGCTTCGCTGAGCGACGTCGCCGTTCGAATTCGACGCGTCTTGAAGGTGCTTTCCATCGTCGCGGCCAGGGCATCGCAATAAAGCGGATGGTCATCGATCACCAAGGCCGATTTTATTGAAAGCGAGTGGACGGGCAACGCAGTCTGCGACATGGCACTCCTCCCAAAATACTTCCTGGTCTCTGGAGTGGCGTCAGACAGCTCCAAATTGCACTGGAAATATCTATGCTCCCGTTGCCGTCATGCTCTCCTCCAGCACAACAGCGAGAAATTTGTCGCATAGTTTTCGAGGTCCGGCAATTGCCGAGTGCAGGGGCCCCGCAATGCTGCACCATCGGCTGTCGAATCCAAGTAACAGGACGGCGGCGAATGCGAATGAACTCACCATCCTGCCCAGTGGAACACAAGGCCACCGGCTGCCGCACCGATGGTGATGACAACTGGACGATCGCAACCTTGAGGCCCCACCGGCCTCCGCACTGCCAGACTCCAGCTTACTTTTTTGGCGCGCAGACGGATCGTTTTGCGGTTTTCGTTGTTTCGAGTAACGGCTACCGTGCAGCCGTCCCGCCCTAGACCTTTCATCATCAAGAGATGGAGCTGGATATGCAAAGCCCTGGCGCACTTGAAATTTCCCGGCGCGACCTGCTCGTCGCGTCGGCCGCCACCGTCACAGTGGCAAGCACAGCCTCGCTCAGCCACGCACAGACAAATGCCCCCGCCGCATCGCAAAGCACGAACGTCTCGTTCACGGTGAACGGCGAGCGCCGCGAGCTTGAGCTCGACAACCGGACAACGCTGCTCGATGCACTCCGGGAGCACCTGCATCTCACCGGCACAAAGAAGGGATGCGACCACGGACAGTGCGGCGCTTGTACGGTCCTCATCGACGGACGCCGCGTCAACTCCTGCCTGACGCTTGCGGTCATGCATGAGGGCGACAGCATCACGACGATCGAGGGCCTGGGCCAGCCCGACAGCCTCCATCCGATGCAGGCCGCCTTCGCCAAGCATGACGGTTTCCAGTGCGGCTACTGCACGCCCGGCCAGATCTGTTCCTCGATCGCGATGCTCGAAGAGATCACGGCCAATATTCCGAGCCATGTGACGGCCGATCTGCTCGCTCCTTCCGAGGTGACGGCCGCGGAGATCCGGGAACGCATGAGCGGCAATATCTGTCGATGCGGCGCCTATTCGAACATCGTCGAAGCCATCACCGAAGTCGCGGGGAGGAAGGCATGAGAGCTTTCACTTACGAACGCGCTTCCTCGATCGAGGCGGCCGCTAAGGCGGCGGCCGACATGAATGGAGCGAAATTCATCGCAGGCGGCACCAATCTCCTGGACTTGATGAAGCTCGAGATCGAGACGCCCACGCATCTGATTGATGTCAACGGACTGGGGCTGGACAAGATCGAGCCGACGCCGGAAGGCGGTCTCAGGATTGGCGCCCTTGTCCGCAACACGGATCTTGCCGCCGATGACGGCATTCGTCGCGACTATGCCCTCCTGTCACGGGCGCTGGTTGCCGGGGCATCGGGACAGTTGCGCAACAGGGCGACGACCGCCGGCAACCTGCTGCAGCGCACGCGCTGTCCATATTTCTACGACACCAACCAACCCTGCAACAAACGGCAACCCGGCAGCGGCTGCGCAGCGCTTGCCGGCTTCAGCCGCCAGCTCGCGGTGGTCGGTGCCAGCGATCACTGCATCGCGACACATCCGAGCGACATGGCTGTGGCGATGCGTGCGCTCGATGCCGTCATCGAGACCGTGCGGCCGGACGGCAAGATGCGCAGCATTCCCATTGCCGATCTTCATCGCCTGCCCGGTGATACGCCGCATATCGAGCATGTCCTCGACCGCGGCGAGCTGATCACGGCGGTCGTCCTGCCGAAGCCCGCTGGCGGCAAGCAGGTCTACCGCAAGGTTCGTGATCGGGCGTCCTATGCCTTCGCGCTGGTTTCCGTCGCTGCGGTGGTGCAACCGGACGGGACCGGCCGCATCGCGGTCGGTGGCATTGCGCCCAAACCCTGGCGCGACGAGGCAGCCGAGGCAGAGCTTGCTGGCGGGGCAAAGGCGGTCACCGCCAAGCTACTCGCAAAGGCCCGCCCTACGGAACAGAACACCTTCAAGGTGGCGCTCGTCGAACGCACGCTGAGCGCGGTCCTTTCCGAAGCGAGGGAATGAGACAATGAAATTCGACACACCTGCAACGACGAACCCGATCGATCAGTTAAAGGCGGTGGGTCAGCCGATCCACCGCATAGACGGTCCGCTCAAGACAACCGGCAAGGCGGTCTACGCCTACGAATGGCATGATCACGGCACGCGTTATGCTTATGGCTATATCGTCGGGTCGCCGATCGCCAAGGGCCGGATCCGATCTATCGATGCCACGGCCGCAAAAAGTGCTCCCGGCGTGATCGCGGTCGTCACCTCCGACGGCACAGGCGAGCTGAAGAAGGGCAAATACAACACCGCCAAGCTCTTCGGCGGCACGGAGATCCAGCATTACCACCAGGCGATCGCGGTGGTGGTCGCTGAAAGCTTCGAGCAGGCGCGCGCGGCGGCCGCGCTCGTGAAGATCGATTATGCCGAGGAGAAGGGCGTCTTCGATCTGGCGGCGGCGAAGGACACCGCCGTCAAGCCGAAGGAAGGCGAGCCGGACTCCGCGGCAGGAGACTTCGATGCGGCCTTTGACACCGCAGCCGTCAAGTTCGACCAGACCTACACCACGCCGGATCAATCGCATGCGATGATGGAGCCTCATGCCTCGATCGCTGCGTGGAACGGCGATGAACTGACGGTCTGGACGTCAAGCCAGATGGTCGACTGGTGGCGGACCGATCTTGCGACGACCCTCGGGATCGACAAGGAGAAGGTTCACATCATGTCGCCCTTCATCGGCGGCGGTTTCGGCTGCAAGCTGTTTCTGCGCGCAGACGCGGTGCTCGCGGCGCTTGGCGCACGCGAAGCCAAGCGTCCGGTGAAGGTCGCCCTGCCCCGTCCCTTCCTGATGAACAACACGACGCACCGTCCGGCAACGATCCAGAGGATACGGATCGGTGCCGGACGCGACGGGAAGATCACTGCGATTGCGCATGAGAGTTGGTCCGGCGACCTTCCGGGCGGTGGCGTCGAAGTGGCCGTGCAACAGACACGCCTGCTTTATGCCGGCGCCAACCGCATGACGGCGATGCGCCTTGCGACGCTCGATCTTCCCGAGGGAAACGCGATGCGCGCGCCGGGCGAAGCTCCGGGCATGATGGCGCTGGAGATCGCGATCGACGAAATGGCCGAGAGGCTCGATCTCGACCCGGTCGGATTCCGGATCCTCAACGATACGCAGGTCGATCCGGAGAATCCCGAGCGGCCGTTCTCGCACCGCGACCTCGTAGGCTGCCTGCGCACCGGCGCGGAGCGTTTCGGCTGGGAAGGGCGCATTAGGCAGCCCGCCAGCAGGCGTGAGGGAAACTGGCTCATCGGAATGGGGGTCGCCGCGGCATTCCGCAATAATCTTGTGGTGGCCTCCGGAGCCCGCGTGCGCCTCGATCGCGAGGGCATCGTTACCGTCGAGACCGACATGACCGACATCGGCACGGGCAGTTACACGATCATCGCGCAAACCGCCGCAGAGATGCTCGGCGTACCGATCGACAAAGTTGCGGTCAGTCTTGGCGATTCCCGCTTTCCGGTTTCCTCAGGTTCCGGCGGACAGTTCGGGGGAAACAGTTCCACGGCCGGGGTTTACGCCGCCTGCGTCAAGCTGCGGGAAGCGGTGGCGCAGAAGCTCGGCTTCAACAACGCCGACAACCTGGTCTTCGCAGACGGCGAGGTACGGTCCGGCGACCGCCGGATGCCGCTATCGCAAGCCGCTGGCGATGAAGGGCTCGTGGCGGAGGACCGCATCGAGTTCGGCAAGCTCACCGAGACGCATCAGCAATCCACATTCGGGGCGCATTTCGTCGAAGTCGCGGTGGACGTTGCGACCGGCGAGACGCGAGTCCGGAGGATGCTTGCGGTTTGCGCCGCGGGCCGCATTCTCAATCCGATCACGGCACGCAGCCAGGTCATCGGCGCCATGACGATGGGCGTCGGCGCAGCCTTGTCGGAGGAGTTGGTCGTGGACAAGGAGCGCGGTTTCTTCGTCAACCACGACCTCGCCTCCTACGAGGTACCGGTTAATGCCGACATCCCGCACCAGGAGGTCATCTTCCTCGACGAGACCGATCCGATGTCGTCGCCGATGAAGGCCAAGGGGATCGCCGAGCTCGGCCTGTGCGGTGTTGCCGCGGCCGTCGCGAACGCCATCTACAATGCCACCGGCATCAGGGTGCGCGACTATCCGATCACACTCGACAAGCTGGTTGACCGGCTGCCGGATGTGGCATGAATTGGAGGCGTACCGGGAGTCCGATGGAGTTCACGCTTTTCTCGCGTGAATTCCATCTCGTTATTCATAATCGCTCTGCGGCATCGAGATGACTGCTGGGCTCACAGCCGAAACGCTATTCCCGCGGCCACTCACGCACCCGCTCTTTGGCGGCGTCGTGCGCTTGAAGTGCTACATCGCCGGTCTTGTCCAGCATCTCCTGCCCCGTTGCCATGGCTTCGCCGACTGCCGCATTCGTCCGCGCCGAGAGGTTGCTGCGTACCTCGTCAGCGGCCTCACCCATCGCCTCGTCCTCAGCCTCGGTGTGGGGCAGCGCAGCCCCTATCGCTGCGCCGACCGCAAAGGCGAGTGCGCCGCCGACCAGAGGCTGGTCGCGGAAATGCCTGAGGATAGCCGCATTGAGATGCGCGCCCTCCTCCTGCAGCGATCGGGCCGCATCCTGCGTGCGGCCCGCGAGGGATTTGCCGGCATCCGCAACGGAGCTGGACACGCGGCTCGCCGTCGCGCCAATCTGCCGCCACGTGCTGGACGCCCAGCCAGAGGCCTCGTCAAACAAAGCTCCGGCCTCGTTGCGTATTTCTTCGATCTGCTTTCCCGTGGCATCGGCAAAGCCGCGATAGACGTTGCCGTTTGGGTCGACGAAGTGGCCGGCCCGACGATCGGCAGTGTCTGTCAGGGCTCTGAAGCGATTGCCGCTTTCATCTGTGAAGTGGCTATAGCGCTCTCCGAAGCTGGCCTCCACAGGTCCGACCCGCCTTACAGAGCCCGTCACGGTTGCGAGCGGATAGTCGTCCGCACCGTCGTCCTTTAATCCGGGCGCGCGCGACCCCGGATTTGCGAGCAGCCAGGCGAGGCTTATCCCCATCAAGGCAACGGGGATCGGATTTGCCTTGAGCGCGACGCCGAGATTGCTGAGATATTCGGCTCCGCCGCTCGTCTTCGCATATTCGAGCATCTCGTCCATCAATTGTCCCGGCGACATCCGTTCCTGGATGGCGTGGAGCTTTTCTTCAATGCGTTGCCGATCGGCCTCGATCTCTCGCTGCAGCTCGGCAGACGAATGCATGTGAGAAGAATCGTTCATCGCATCTGCTCCTTAAACACGTCCACGTCGCGCTGCAGGGAGGCTGTCGTCCTGTCGAGCTTGAGGCTGCTGGCTTTCAGCGTCGACAGGCCACGCGAAATCATTGCCCAGGCGAGCAGGCCCACGACGACGCCGACAGTGGCGGCGGACAACGCTTCAGCGTTTGGCTCCGTGGCGCCGCGTGCCATGAGAAACGCGGCCAGTCCCTGGACCACCGCGGCCAACAGCACGCCAATGGCGCCAATCGCGAAAATCAAGCCGACAAGAAGCGTCTCGAGGCTCCCTGTCGCACGGTCCAAAGTCTCGGATACCTCCGTCTTGGCCAGATCGATTTCCTTGCGGAAAAGTCCGGATATGTCCGTCACCAAGCCGGTCATCAATTCCGATAGGGGGCGGTCGTCCCGATGGTCAGTCATTGCGTTGAAACTCCTCAAAATTCCACCCGCCTTCACTTGCCCGGTCAGCGGCTGACGGCGATGCGGAAGATGGCTGGGAAACTGTCCGGTGCGTGCGACGCTCGGCCGAGGCGGTCAAAAACCGACTGGCGGCCAGGCCTGCGATTGCCGCCATGCCGAGAAAGGCTAGCGGCTGCTTTCGGCCGAAGTCTTCGGCCATCCCCGCAATCTCGCCGAGATTGCGACCCTCCACATCGCGTGCAAGGCCGCGGAGCGACGTGCCGATCTGTTGCGCGTAGCGGCCGAGGGTTTGCTGGTCCGATTGTTGAAGCTCGGAGCCTACTTTCTCAACGGCCATCGCAACGCAGCTCAATTGGCGCGCTACGGCGTTCTTTTCGTGTTCGGCGGCGCGGGCTGCAGCCTCTCGGGCTTGTTCCGCCTGTTGATCCGCGAACTCTCGCATATCATTCAGGTCTTCGCGCACCGCCTGCTGTAGGTTGCGATCTGACGTGTCCTCGCCAGTTCCACCGGTTTGCGCGCCATAGGCGTCGTCGACACCTTGCGAGGTCGTCACAGGCACTCGCAACGGATCGCCAGGGCTGCGGCCGCTTGGTTCATTGTTCATTTTTCGGCTCCTCCCAGGGAGTAATGGGATCGATCACATGTATGCAAACAAACGAGCCACTTGGAGCCTTGTTCCCTGCCGGATCCGATTCTGAAACATTGCATATGTTGCTAACGCCGGTGTCCCGATATCGGCGAGACACGTGCACGCATGCAGCGGTTTACAAATGAGGTTAGCGCGCTAGTTCTGAGATGTACCGACGTCGGCACAGGCCGGCATATCGTGACGCGATCGGCTTTTTTGCCAGAGACCGCAAATCGTCACTCCAACATCCATCGAGAGGCAGATATGACCGAAGTCAAAAACGGCGACGTTGTTCGCATGCACTATACTGCAAAGTTGACGGACGGCACCGCAGTAGAGTCCTCGCAGGGTCGGGAGCCGCTTGAATTCAAGGTGGGCGCAGGCCAGATCATTCCGGGGCTCGACCGCGAGATCAGCGGCATGGCCATCGGCGAGATGAACACGGTCGCCATTCCGGCTGAGGAGGCTTACGGCCGTCATGATGACGCCCAGGTCCAGTCGGTACCGCGCTCAGCGGTTCCCGAGGGCGTCGAGATCGGGACCAAACTCCAGGCAACCACCGCGGATGGCCGTCATATGGCGTTCACCGTGACCGGTATCGACGATGAACGAGTGACGGTGGACGGCAATCATCCCCTCGCCGGCCAGGATCTGGTCTTCGATGTCACCGTCGTGGAAATCGTCAACCCATAGGCGGCGGCGCTATCGTCGCCGGTCAGATAATGCCGGCGCGGGCGGCCGCGGACTCGTATCGCGGCCCAATGTTGATCCACGCCATGCCTCAATCAGCCGATTTACCGAGCGTGTCGGCCACGTAGGCACCGCGTTTACCCATGGGCAGCGGCTTGCCTGTCGTTGAGTCCACCGCCGTCTGGTGCTCGAGCTCGGCATTGATGAGCGCGCCGACGATCAGGATCATCACCGAGAGCCAGACCCACATCATCAGACCGACAAGGACGCCCAGAGCGCCATATGTGGCGTTGTAGTTGGCGAAGTTCTCCAGATAGTACGAAAAGATCCAGGAGGCGGCGAACCACAATAATGTGCTAAAGACCGCGCCCCAGCTTAGCCATCTGAGTTTCGCCCGTTCCCGACTTGGACCGAAACGATAGATGAGAACCGTACCGATCGTGGCAAGAAGCAGCATGGCCGGCCACCTCGCAACCTTGGTCAAGATCTCTACCCAGCGATCGAGCCACAGATAGGCAAGAACAGCCGGTACGACGCCAACCGCCACGATCAGCGCGACTACGAACAGCAGGGCTGCAAAGGTGAACGCAAGGCGCAAGAGGATTCTCCGCAGAAAGCCTCTCTTTTCCTGTTCTCCGTAGGCGACATTCATCGCGTCAAAGAGCGCCGCCATGCCATTAGCCGCGCTCCACAAGGAAACGAGCAGGCTCACCAGGAAGCCGATACCGAGCGTGGACGTCTTTTGCGTTGTCAGCGCCTTCAACTGATCCATGATCAGATCGTAGGACCCGGGCGGCAACAACACGTCCAGAATGCCCATATGCGTGCCGATTGCCGATGGGTCAGCGACAAGTCCGTAGATCGAGACCAGTGCGGCCAGCGCAGGAAATAGCGCCAACAGCAGATAGAAAGTCACGCCGGCCGAGATCAGAGCGATTCGCTCTTCGGAGATTTCCGCGACCACTCGCCAGAAGACGTCCCGCATCCCTTTCGCGGGTATTTCCCTCGGTGTCGCGGCATCCCGGCCCCGCCCCGGCTCCGTGGCCTGCAGTTTTTCGGCAAGATCCGTTTCCTTCGTGCTCATGACCGCTGTCCGCTGATTTTCTCGAATGGACTTCTTCGCGCCGCACGCACTAGCAACTCCGGGGGAAATGCCTTGTTCCGACGGTTCGTCATCCTTCGAGCATCCTCCCCCACTCGATGCGCCATTCGTAGAGGAAACGTGCCGTCTCGGAATGAGATGCGCGGAACATTCGCGCTCTTCACCAGTTCCGACGGAACCACGGAATGGGCCGCGCGCCGCCAGGACGCGACCGGTAGGCATCGGCCGACGCAGTCAATGTAAGGGAACGCCCTGATGAGACTTGATCTATCCCGTGCTCGCGACCGGATGGTGGATCTCCATATCGTCCGCCGCGGGATCGATGATCCCCGTGTCGTCGAAGCCATGCGGATTGTTCCTCGCGAGGCTTTCGTCGATCCAGGCTTTGAGGAGTTCGCCTATGAAGACGCTCCGCTCGCAATCGGCGAAGGACAGACGATCTCGCAGCCTTACATCGTCGCGCTGATGATCGCTGAGGCCGAGATCGAGGCCGGCGATACGGTGCTGGAAGTCGGGACCGGCTCCGGTTACGCAGCCGCCGTTTTGAGCAGGGTCGCCGGACATGTCTACACCGTCGAACGTCACGCACCGCTCGCAAACGGGGCCAGTCAGCGTTTTGCCAGGCTCGGATACGACAATATCGACGTCCGCATCGGCGATGGAACGAAGGGCTGGCCGGAAGCGGGCCCCTTCGATGCTATTCTCGTTGCCGCTGGCAGCACCAGCGTGCCGCAAGCTCTGAAGGAGCAGCTTGATCTTGGCGGTCACATGGTCATACCGATCGGACCGGCGGGTGAGCAGCGCTTGCTCAAGGTGACCCGCGTCAACGCCACGACCTTCGAGGAGCATGACCTTGGCGGCGTCCGCTTTGTCCCGCTAATCGGCGAGCACGCCCGGAGAGATGAGCCGTCGCAACCTGCTCGATCGATCCCCCGTCCGCCTTCCCGCACGCTCCCCGAAATGGTCGCCGATGTCGCCGAGCCGTTGCCCGACCTCGACGATCCAGCCTTCGGGCGGCTCTTCGATCGCTTCGGCAACCGCCGCGTGGTATTGCTTGGCGAATCCAGTCATGGGACCTCGGAATTCTATCGCGCTCGCGCCGCCATCACCCGTCGGCTGATCGAAGAGCACGGTTTTACAATCCTCGCAGTGGAGGCCGACTGGCCGGACGCGGCAGCCGTTGATCGATATGTTCGGCATCGCCCTCACCGGCGCGGCTCGAATGCTCCATTCCAGCGCTTTCCTACGTGGATGTGGCGGAACCGCGAGGTCATGTCCTTCGTCGACTGGATGCGCGAATACAATGACAGCGTCGCCGAACAGGACCGGGCCGGCTTCTACGGACTCGACATCTACAACATGCGCGAATCCATTGCCGCCGTTCTGGACTATCTCGACAAGGTCGATCCGGCCGCCGCGACTGTCGCGAGGGAACGCTACGGGTGTCTCACCCCATGGCAAAACGATCCATCTACCTATGGTCGGGCCGTGCTGACCGCGAGCTACAACAAATGCGAGGAGGCCGTGGTGCGTCAATGCCGCGAGCTCCTTGAGCGCAGCCTGGAAGCGACCGACAGCGACGGGGACCAGCTTTTCGACGCGGCACAGAATGCCCGGCTGATTTCCGCGGCCGAACAATACTACCGGACCATGTATTATGCCGGTGCCGATTCCTGGAACTTGCGCGACAGACACATGTTCGAAACGCTCGAACACCTCCTGGAGTCGCGCGGTTCCGGTTCGAAAGCCATCGTGTGGGCGCATAATTCCCATATCGGCGATGCGCGCCACACGGAGATGGGAGCGGCTCGCGACGAGTTGAACATCGGTCAGCTTTGCCGCGAACGTTTTGGGGAGCAGGCAGCATTGATCGGTTTCGGAACGCACGGCGGCAAAGTGGCGGCAGCAAGTGCCTGGGACGGTGAAATCAAGATGAAGGAAATCCAGCCTTCCCTACCCGGCAGTTACGAAAGAGTCTTTCACGACTCGGATGTTGATCGCTTTCTGCTCGATTTCTCGCGCGACGACGCCTTGCGCCGGCGCCTGGACGAGCCGAAACTCGAACGATTCATCGGTGTCATCTACAGACCAGAGACCGAACGCATGAGCCACTACCTCCATGCATCGTTGCCGCATCAATTCGATGCTTTTGTCTGGTTCGACCTGACGACACCGGTAGCCCCTCTGATGCCGGAGCATGTACGCCCAGGCATGCCGGAGACATTCCCCTTCGGGCTCTGAGGTGAGCGACGAAGCGCGACGGGTTCGGCGCTTCCTCGGCTGCAGTTGCACAGGGCATCCGCCCGCGTTGGACGATGGCGCGGAACTTCCCCCAATTTGGCGTGTTCTCGTAGAAGATACTGTCGGCCCGGGAGAACAGCATGGCGTCAGCCGTACCGCCGCAAAAGAATTCGCGCCGGGCATCCGGATCTCTCGCGATGCCGCAACTCGTCGATGAGGAAGCCGAGGCGTTTGTCGCCGAAGCGCTCGCTGAGCTCGTTCGCTCGAAAATCTCCTTCCTGGTCGCGGGTACCTTTGCCGTCAGCGCCTATACCGGCATATCAAGGCCGACGAAGGATCTCGACATCTTTTGCAAGGCGGGCGACTACGCCCGCATCCTCAAGCACTTCAAGTCCCGCGGCTATGCCGTCGAAATCGAAGACGACCGATGGCTCGGGAAGGTGTTCAAGGGCAGGTTTTTCTTCGACGTAATCTTCGCCTCGCCGAATGGAACCATGCTGGTCAACGATGCCTGGTTCACACATGCGCTGCCTGTGGAAATCAGCGGTTGTCCCGTCTCGATCGCCGCGCCGACCGAATTGGTCTGGTCGAAGTCCTTCATCCAGCTTCGCGAACGCTATGACGGTGCCGACGTGGCGCACGTGATCTTGAAGGCGCACGACCGGATCGATTGGGCAAGATTGCTGGAATACATGGAAGTTCACTGGGAGGTGCTGCTTATCCACCTCCTCAATTTCCGATGGATCTACCCGTCCGAGCGCAACAATGTTCCGCAATGGCTGCTGGACGAACTCTTGAGCAGGCTTTCGGCGCAACGGGATCTGCCGCTGCCGCAGACGAAAATCTGCCGCGGGCGCATGTACTCGCGCCCTGACTACGAGATCGACGTCAAGGAATGGGGATTTGCCGATATCGGCGGCGATGGTGAGATGCGCGAAGGCGTAGAGGAGCAGACACCATGAGCAAGCTAAAAGTCGCCGCCGTCGCTGACCTTCACGTCAAGGAAGACAGGTCCGTCTCCTACGCGGAGTTGTTTTCTGAAATGTCGAAAGCCGCCGACGTGCTCGTCATCGCGGGCGACTTGACGGACCTCGGCAAGCCGGTTGAAGCCGAACTCCTGGCAGACGACTTGAAGTCCTGCACGGTTCCCGTGGTTGCCGTTCTTGGAAACCACGATCACCAGGGCGATGCGACGGAGGAAGTCTCTTCCATTCTCGTCAAGGCTGGCGTCCACCTTCTTAACGGCCAGGCGGTCGAGATCTCCGGTGTGGGATTCGCCGGAACCAAGGGCTTCATCGGCGGCTTCGGCCGGCACATGCTGGGTTCCTTCGGCGAGGCTGCCATTAAAACCATGGTTTCGGAGAGCGTAGACGAGGCCATGCGGCTGGAGAATGCCTTGAGGAACACCCGGGCACAGCGCGCCCTTGTCATTCTGCACTATGCCCCGATCGCCGAAACGGTTGCCGGCGAACCCAAGGAAATATATCCGTTTCTCGGATCATCGCGTCTGGCCGAGACCATCGACCGCTTCCAGGTGAGCGCGGTCGTTCACGGCCATGCGCACAAAGGCACCTATGAAGGACAAACGCCGGGCGGCGCTCCGGTGTTCAATGTCGCGGCCCATATCGAAAAGCCGACGGGCCGCCCCTACGCCATTCTCGAGCTTTGACAACGCGAGCGCGTCTCGGCACCGGACGGCGGCAAATCCTCCCATCTTGCTATCGTATATCCGTGACCCATAATGATGAGGGGCTATCTGGCGGCGAACTGGCTGAGGAGAGCCTACGGTCATGAAGGCAATGAAGGAAGAGCACCTCGCAGTCCTGCGCAGGCACATGGTCGAGGTGATCGCAATCTATGCCGACCTTGAAAGCGAGGAACTGGGCAAGGCGGAGCTCGATGAACGGGTAATGGCAGCAATGCTGCGGGTGCCCCGGCATCTTTTCGTGCCGGCTCCGGCTGCGCCCTTTGCCTACCAGGACATGCCGCTGCCGATCGGCTTCGATAAAACGGTGTCGCAGCCGTTCATGGTCGCGCTGATGACCGATCTCCTTGCTCCCCAACCGGATGAGGCAGTGCTCGAGATCGGCACCGGCCTTGGCTACCAAACCGCGATCCTCGCAGAACTCGCCGGGCATGTTTGGAGCGTCGAAATCATCGAGGAATTCGCAAACCATGCCGAGGCTCTCCTGCACGGCCTCGGCATCTCAAATATCGGCATCCGTATCGGCGACGGGTCTCGCGGCTGGCCTGAGCACGCTCCGTTCGACAAGATCCTGGTCACGGCGGCGGCTGAGGAGGCACCGCCAGCATTGCTTGAGCAGCTCAAGCCGAAGGGCCGCATGGTTCTTCCCGTGGGGTCCGAAGAACAGTTTCTGACCGTCATCGACAAGGATTCGGCAGGACAATTCGAGGCGCGGCAACTGATCCCGGTTCGATTCAGCCGGCTCGAGGCGGCCTGATCACGATGATTTCAGGGCCGTTTGCCCCACACATGCAGGCTCCCGGCTGATTGATTAGACAGACTGTCTCGGGCTGGTGCTTGCTCATCTCTCGGCTGGATCGGAATCGAACGGCGGAGCTCGGGGCTGCTGCCCGAAGACTTGCAACCTCCCCACGAAAGGCCCCCGCAGACACTATGCGCTGCGATGCCCACCCTTCCAGCTCATTGGCAGATATTCC
This sequence comes from Sinorhizobium terangae, assembly GCF_009601505.1. GTDB lineage: Bacteria > Pseudomonadota > Alphaproteobacteria > Rhizobiales > Rhizobiaceae > Sinorhizobium > Sinorhizobium terangae. Next base: position 142,845 of record NZ_WITC01000033.1, on the reverse strand, counting down.
GGCTAACAGGCCTGCAGGGCATCCAACAGGCAGATTTGGATCAATCTGCGTTCTGGAAAGCAAAATTTAACCATAGTTGTCCATCTTTTCTCAATCCGTCGTCAAGAAGGGGACAATCCAGAAGTCGCGCAGCGGTGGTCGCTCGTCGGCCCGTGGGCCTTTGCGGGATTTTTTGGCTTGATATGCGTTGTTGAGTAAGATCGTTCGTCCAAAATTTTTGCACCGTCTGTTGCGTCCATTGTTGATCACCTGCTGCGGCACCGCCCTTGCCGGCGCGACTGCGTGGTCGGTGGCTGGCATGGTCACGATGGGCAACTCCTTCGCTCATGGCTCCGGACACCTGCTGCCCAAGCCGCAACTCCATTTGGCGGAGAGGACAAGAGAGCGCCCATGGGAAAAGCACGCCAGGTTCGGCCAGGCGCCGAGCCTGGTCGCCGCCGCGGCGCAGCTCCTGCCCGCACCAAAATCCGCCCGCCATCCCGCTGTTTCGGCAGATGCCGACACAAGTGGCAAAGCGGCGCACTTCGACGCCGCGGTGAAGCTGGCCGCATTGACATCCGAGGAACTCGCCGGCCACGCTGCCAAGTCCCCCCAGGCGACTGCAAAGATCGAGGCACCTGTGCCGGAACGCTTCGGTCCACGGCCCGCCGCTTCGACTGATAAGCCCTTGACCCAACTGGCCTATGCCACCCCCTCCCAAAGCGGAGCGACCGGCGCTGCGTTCTCGGCGTTGCTGACGGCGCCGTTGGAGGATGACATCGCCGTGTCGCAGGATCCAACCGTGGACGAAGACGCCGCCCTGCCAGAGCACGAGGACACCCCGTCAGTCGGTCCTATGCCGCAGTTCCGCCCCCGCGGCGATCAAGCCGCAAAGCCTGCTGCCGAAACGGATAAATCCGAGACCGGAAAGGCCCAAGACGGAAGGGCGCCGAAGACCGAAGAGACCGGAAAGGCCGACGAACGCGAAACGCCAAAACAGCAGAAGCTCGCCTATGCGCGGCCGGACGATCCGGAGACGAGTTCCGGCAGTGGCTTCGGCCAGGCGCTGCGCAACATGTTCGGCGGCGGTGCCAGGCCGGGAAATGGCGTCGCCGTCTACGACATCACCGCCGCGAAGGTCTATATGCCCGACGGCAGCGTACTCGAAGCCCATTCCGGCATCGGCAAGATGGCCGATGACCCACGCTACGTGAATGTCAAGATGACCGGACCGACCCCACCGCACACTTACAATCTGAAGATGCGCGAAGCGCGCTTCCATGGGGTAGAGGCGATCCGCATGCTGCCTGTCGATGGAAGGAACAAGCACGGCCGCGACGGTTTCCTGACCCACAGCTACCTGCTGCGCGGCGGCCGGGCGGAATCGCATGGCTGCGTCGCCTTCAAGGACTACCCGCGTTTCCTCGCCGCCTTCAAACAGGGCAAGGTCAGGCAGATCGTCGTGGTGCCGAGCGGCGGACGCGCAGCCGGCCTGCGTTTGGCATCGAATGGAAGGAACACCTGACAGGCCGCGGTCGACTAGCGATCCGCGTCGAGGCGTGCCGGTGTACCCCGGTAGGCATGAAGGCTTTGCCAAAATCGAGCACGGGCCAACGCGCGGCCTTGTGGCCGTCCTCAGCAACCTCGTCCTCGCCCACAGCATCTTTCCAGAATGATGCTTTCCAGCGGCTTCCCCGTTGCTTTGAACAGAGCATTGTTTGATTGACATCGCCCGAACGGCGCGTATTGTAACGCAAATTGGTATGACCACTTGGCCACTAGGCCGATAATGGCCTGGATCTGCAGCGAGGATGCGATGTTCTCTGCCGTGGAATCGCGCCGCCTGTATCGGCAGGTGGCGGACCAGATGCGGAGCCTGATCGAGCGCGGCGAACTGGGGCCCGGTTCGCGGCTTCCGGCCGAGCGGGAGCTGGCGCAGAAACTGGGCGTCTCCCGCCCGACCATCAGGGAAGCATTGATCGTTCTGGAGGTCGAAGGCTTTATCGACATCCGCATGGGTTCGGGTATCTATGTGACGGCGCGCAGGGTGCCGGCGCAGGATGTGCCGCCGGAGGATTTCGAAGGTCCGTTCGAATTGCTGCGGGCGCGGGCGGTGGTCGAATGCGCCATCGCCGAAGAGGCGGCCCGGCTGGCGCGCCCCGAACATATCGCCATTCTCGACGACAACCTTACGCGCATGTCGTCAGCACTCGAGGATCGCCGTCAGGCGCTCGCGCTCGACCGTGAGTTCCATGTCCTCGTATCGAGCATCATCGCCAATCAGACGTTGAACCGTTTTGTCGGCAGCATCCACGACATGCGCATGACGCCTTACTTCGAGAAGCTCGCCAGCTATTTCGAAAACACCGACACCTGGCGGGCCGCGATGGAGGAGCATCGCGTGATCCGCGACGCAATCGCCGCCGGCGATCCGGCCGCCGCACGCGCCGCAATGCGCGCGCATCTCGACCAGTCACAGATTCGCCTGTCGGCGAGCTTCGGGGAGGAGCCGTCCGACAGCACGATACCGGCCGCATGGAGGCGTGTCGGAAGCGATTAGCGCTTTTGCTCAATCACTTCATCTTCGGAGGAGGAAGAGAATGAAATTCAGACTGTTGACGCTGCTGGGTGCGACCGCGGCCATTCTGGCTTCGGCGCTGACCGCCGAGGCCCAGACCGCGCTCAAATGGGCGCATGTCTACGAGACCTCGGAGCCGTTCCACACGGAATCCGTCTGGGCTGCCGAGGAGATCGGCAAGCGTACCGAAGGGCGTTACAAGATCGACGTCTTCCCGGCCTCGCAGCTCGGCAAGGAGGCCGATATCAACCAGGGCCTGAAGCTCGGCACGGTCGATATCATCATTTCCGGGTCGAGCTTTGCCGCGCGCGAATATGCGCCGATCGGCGTTACCTATTTCCCCTATATTTTCCGCGACCCGGCCCATCTGATTGCCTACACCAAGAGCGATGTCTTCAAGCGTCTGGCTCAAGGTTATGAGGACGCATCCGGCAACCACATTACCGCCGTCACCTATTACGGCACCCGCCAGACCACGTCGAACCGGCCGATTGCCAAATGCGCTGACATGCAGGGGCTGAAGATGCGGGTTCCGGACGTACCGGCCTATCTCGCCATGCCGCGCGCCTGCGGCGCCAACACGACGCCGATCGCCTTTGCCGAGGTCTATCTGGCGCTCCAGAACGGCACGGTCGAAGCCCAGGAAAACCCGCTGACGACGATCGAGGCGAAGAAGTTCTATGAGGTGCAGAAGCACATCGTGCTGACCGGCCATATCGTCGATCACCTGAACACGGTGGTGTCGAAGAACCTGTGGTCGCAGCTTTCCGATGCCGACAAGCAGATCTTCACCGAAGTGATGCAGGAGGCCGCGGAGCGCGCCACCAAGATCATCGAGGAGCGGGAGAAGAAACTCGTCGAGACCTTCAAGGAACGCGGCATCGAAGTGACCGAAGTCGACAAGGCCGATTTCGAGTCGACCGTGATGGACAAGGTCAAGCTTGAGGACTTCGGCTACAACAAGGAAGACTTTGAGGCCATCCGCGCCGTCAAGTGAGTGTCTTGATAGCCGAGAGCGGGATGCGGGCGGAAAACCGCTGACACTTTTCCTCGTTCCGCTCTGCCGGCGGCCGCCAGGGTCGCCGGCATTCCGTCCCCACGAACGCCGGATAAACACCATGTCCCAAGAAGTCCATTTGCAGTCGACGCCGGAGGAGCTTGCCCATTCCTTCGAAGATGCCGCCGTGCCGGCCACAAATGTTTCCAACTATGCCATCGAGGATTGGGTCACGCTCGCCTTCTTCTGGCTGATGACCGGATGCGTCTTCCTGCAGTTCTTCACGCGCTACGTGCTCAACAACTCCTACGCCTGGACGGAGGAGATCGCCACCAATTGCCTGATTGGAGTCGTGTTCCTGGGCTCCGTCATGTGCGTGCGCGTCTCGCGGCACATCCAGGTCGACGTGCTTTACCACTATTTCCCGCGGTCCGTGGCCCGCGGCATGGCGATCTTCGTCGATGTCGTGCGGATCGGCTTCTTCGCCTATGCCTGCTGGCTGATGTGGCGCTATGTGGCGGTCGTCGCCAACGAGCGCATGGTGACGGTCGATCTGCCGCGCAACATCGTCTTCTACAGCGTGATGGCCGGCTTTGTGCTGATGCTCATCCGGTCGATCCAGGTCTTCATCGCCAATCAACGCCGCGGCTATTCGGTTCTCGAAAGGCCGGAAGAATTCCACAAGATTGAGGACTGATCCATGCTGCTGCTCGTTGGTTCGTTTCTCGTGCTGATGGTGGTCGGCGTTCCGGTCGCCATCTCGATGGCCGCGGCCTCGGTCCTCTATCTTGTCTTCTACAATGTCGCGCCGGACATCATCGCCGCGCAGCGGATGATCGCCGGCGTGGAGAGCTTCCCGCTGCTGGCGGTGCCGTTCTTCATTCTCGCCGGCAACCTGATGAATTCCGCCGGCGTCACCGGCCGCATCTATTCCTTCGCCGTCGCCCTCGTCGGCTGGATGAAAGGCGGTCTCGCGCAGGTCAACATCATCGGCTCGGTGATCTTCTCCGGCATGTCGGGCACGGCACTTGCGGACGCCGCCGGCATCGGCACGATCGAGATCAAAGCGATGAAGGATCACGGCTATCCGGTCGAGGCGGCCGTCGGCGTGACCGCCGCCTCGGCGACGCTTGGACCGATCTTTCCGCCGTCGCTGCCCTTCGTCATCTACGGCATGATGGCGAATGTCTCGATCGGCGCGCTGTTCATGGCCGGCATCGTTCCCGGCGTGGTGATGACGGTGCTGATGATGCTGACGGTGGCGATCTATGCCTACAAGCGCGGCTGGGGTTCGGATACGCCCTTCGAGATGAAACGGCTGCTCTCGGCCTCGCTCGAGGTCGTCGTTGTCCTCGCCGTGCCCGTCGTCGTCTATCTCCTGATGGCGGCAGGCCTGTCGATGAACGCCGCCGTCGGCATCGCCCTTGTCGTGCTTCTTGCGCTCGACTGGTACTTCGACTTCTCCGCCGTCATGGCGCTGATGACCCCTGTGATCCTGATCGGCGGCATGACGATGGGCTGGTTCACGCCGACGGAGGCGGCCGTTGCCGCCGTTCTCTGGTCGCTGTTCCTGGGGCTCGTGCGCTACCGCACGATGACCGTGTCGACGCTCACCCGGGCGACCTTCGACACGATCGAGACGACCGCATCGGTGCTTTTCATCGTCACGGCCGCCTCGATCTTCGCCTGGCTCCTGACCGTCAGCCAGGCCGCCCAGATGCTCTCCGGCGCGATCCTGACCATTACCGAGAACAAGTGGGTTTTCCTGATCCTGGTCAACCTCCTGATGCTCTTCGTCGGCTGCTTCCTGGACACGATCGCCGCGATCACCATCCTGGTTCCGATCCTCCTGCCGCTTTCGACCCAGTTCGGCATCGACCCGGTGCATTTTGGCCTGATCATGACCCTCAACCTGATGATCGGCCTGCTGCACCCGCCGCTTGGCATGGTGCTCTTCGTGCTCTCGCGCGTGGCGAAGCTTTCGGTGGAGAAGACGACCATGGCGATCCTGCCCTGGCTCTTGCCGCTTTTCATCGCGCTGATCCTGATCACCTTCGTCCCGGCGATCACATTGTGGCTGCCGGGCGTCGTCGGGCTGATCCGCTGATGGCAGGAGCACCCATGCGCACCCGTCTCGCCCGGCTCTACGGCCAACGTGATCTGAGGCTGGAGGCCGAGGTCGTCGCGGAGCCCGGCGAAGGCGAGGTGCTGTTGAAGATGGCGGCCGGCGGCATCTGCGGTTCCGATCTTCACTACTACCAGGATGGCGGCTTCGGCCCCATCCGGGTGCGCGAGCCGATCATCCCCGGCCACGAGGCTGCCGGCTATGTTGCTGCGCTTGGGGCCAACGTGTCCCGACTTGCAGTCGGCGAGTTGGTGGCGGTCAATCCGAGCCAGCCCTGCGGCGCGTGCCGCTTTTGCGCGGAGGGGCTCGCTATTCATTGCCTCAGCATGCGGTTCATGGGCAGCGCCATGCGTTTCCCGCACACGCAGGGCATGTTCCGCGATTGGCTCGTCGTGCCAGTGAGCCAATGTTTTGCCGCGGGCGCACTCATCAGTGCCGGCGAGGCGGCCTGTGCCGAGCCGCTCGCGGTTTGCCTTCACGCCGTGGCGCAGGCCGGGGACCTCAACGGCAAAAAGGTGCTGGTCACCGGCGCCGGGCCGATCGGCGCGCTCGTGGTCGCTGCCGCCCGCCATGCGGGAGCCGGGATGGTCGTCGTGACGGACCTTGCTGATGCGGCGCTTGAGCGGGCAATGGCGATGGGTGCGACCCGGGCCGTCAACGTCCGGCGCGAGCCGGCGGGCCTTGCCGCCTACGAGGTGGACAAGGGCCAGTTCGACGTGGTTTTCGAATGCTCCGCGGCCGAACCGGCCCTGCGCGGCGCGATCGCCGCGGTCAGACCGCGCGGTCTGATCGTGCAGGTCGGCGTCACGGGCGACATCACCCTTCCGCTCAACGCGATCGTCGGTAAGGAATTGCGCCTCGTCGGATCGCAGCGCTTCGACCGCGAGTTCGCGTTGGCCGTCGACCTCATCGCCCATCGCCGGATCGATGTCCGGCCGATCATTTCACACAGCTTTCCGGTCGAGCAAGCGGTCGCGGCCTTCGAACAGGCCGGCGACCGCTCCGTTGCCTGCAAGGTGCAACTGACATTTCTTTGCTAAGTGAACTCTGTGCGCTGGAACGGATTCGAGCGATCTTGGGACCGCCCCTGTCACGGCACCAACTTTCAGTGGACGGCGAACGCCTACAAAGTCCTGCCCTCATAATACCGCTCTGACCTACTGCATGATTCCTTAAATCGGAATCGATTTAAGGGTAAAATCACGCAGCAAATCAAAGTGCTACAGCGGCCTTGGCGCGCCGGGTTGGACGCGCGGCGCTGTAAGCCTCCCTTCAGATTTGCTCGCTTCTGGCTATCACCCGCTCCATCCCCGGAATTTTGCAAATCGTTTTGCAAAACGATTTGCAAAACGATTTGTAATCGCTTATTCAACAAGACATGACAACGATTGCCAAAGTCGCGAAACGAGCGGGCGTATCTCTGACCACGGTCTCTCATGTGTTGAATCATGCAGACCGCGTCTCGCTAGAAATGCGTCGGAGGGTAGAAGCGGCGATAGCCGAGCTGGGCTACGTACCGAACCCCCAGGCACAGAGCCTGCGCACGGGGCGGACCAACCTGGTGGCAATGTTGATCCCGGATATCCGCAACCCTTTCTATCCGGAACTCGTGAAAGCCGCGCAATCGGATCTCGAGGCGACGGGGCTCGATCTTTTGATCTTCAACACCGACGTTCCCGGCGGTCACTCGCAGGAGCACAGCCACCAATATCTGAAACAGATACGCAACCGCCGGATCGATGGATTGATCGTCGGCGACTTTGCGCTGCATGGCATGCACGACACATTGATCGGCATAGACATTCCCACCGTCTTCATCGGTGACCTGCCCAATGCGGCGGTCGACAGCGTCAAGATCGACGATTTCGGCGGCGGCTACCAGATGGGTGCTTACCTCGCCAGGAAAGGCCACAAGCGCGTCGCGCAGGTCACGGGCCCGTCCTTCTTTGCCGAGGCCATGGCAAGAGCGGCGGGTTTCGAGCAGGGACTGCGCGATCACGGGGTCGAACCGATCGCCGAGCTGCGGCGCGAGGGCACCTATCTCAGCCCATCGGGACAGGAGGCCGTGGGTTGGCTGGTGGAGACCCATGGCGACCGCCTGCCTTCAGTCATCTTTTTCGGCAATTATCTCATGGCGGCGGGTGCAATCGCCGAATTCCATGACCGCGGCATTCGCATTCCCGACGACGTTGCGATTGCCGTTTTCGGCGACCAGCCACAGCTCGAATATGTGCGGCCGCGCATCGCGCGTGTCGGCAACAGCCCTTCGCTGCTTGCCCATCGAGCGGCCGCCATGCTGCTCGAACGGTTGTCGGGCGAGTATTCAGGGCCGCCTCGCTCGGAGGTGATCCCCTGCATCCTTCACGCCTTCGATACGGCGTAAGGCGAAGCCGTCCCCGGAGGAGGAGCCCCGGGGGTATTTACCAGCAAAACCCGGGAGGAAGTAATGAGTGACAAAAAGAAGGCATTTCCGACACTGACGCGACGCGGCCTGCTCAAGGGCGGTGCGGCGGTGGCCGGCGGCATCGTCGGCCTCGGCGGATTTCCCTATATCAATCGCCTGGCGGTGCGGGCACAGGAAACGCCGCTGAAGTTCTGGCAGTTTTATGCGCCCGGTGGACCGGTGGCGAGCCAGGTCGAATGGTTCGAAAAGACGGTCGCGGACTGGAACGACAGCCACCCGCAGAAGATCGAGCTCGAGTTCATTCCGAACTCCGAGTATATCAGCGGTCCGAAACTGGCAACCGCGTTTGCCTCCGGCGAAGGGCCCGACATCTTCATCATCTCGCCGGGCGACTTCCTGCGCTACTACAATGGCGGCGTCCTCAAGGACCTGACCCCCTTCATCGACGAAGCCACCAGGGCGGATTTTCCGGAAAGCGTCATCGCCAACCGCATGGTGGACGGCAAGGTCTTCGGCATCCCGATGGAGGTCGAACCGATGGCCATGTACTATTCGGTCAAGGCATTCGAGGAGGCTGGCCTCAACGAGAACGACGTTCCCAAGACGTGGGAGGAGTTGCTGGAGGTCGCCAAGAAGCTGACGACACCCGAGCGCTTCGGGGTGATGTTCGAGACCCAGCCGGGCTATTACCAGAACTTCACGTGGTATCCCTTCCTCTGGCAGGGCGGCGGCGAGTTCCAGACGGCGGACGGCAAGAGCAGCTTCGATTCACCGGCCACCGTGCAAGCGCTCAAGTTCTGGCAGGATGCGATCAACAGCGGCGTGGCGCCCCGCCAGATCATGGGTGCGGGCGGGCATGACACCATCGCCAACCTCGCATCTGGCTATGTCGCCATGCAGAACGTCGGCATCTGGGGCATTTCGCAGCTTCAGAGCAATGCCAAGGACTTCCAGTACGGCGTCTTCCGGCTGCCCACCCCGCCGAACGGCAAATATGTGACCGTGGGTGGCGGATGGGCGTTCGTTGCCAATGCCAAAGGCCGCAATTCCGACGCGGCGGGCGAATTCTGCGCCTGGGCGCTCGCCTCCAAGGAACAGGGCTCGATCGATCGGGTCGCTACCTGGTGCACCAAGGGGAAATCCGACATGCCGCCGCGCAACAGCGCGCTGAAGGCTGGCGGCGAGGCCTTCTCGTCGGGCATGATCGGCACGTTCGCCAAGGAGATCCATCCCGGAACCCGGGCGGAGCCGCGCGTGCCGCCGGAGGTCTACAAGATCATCTCCGACGCGATCCAGCAGACGCAACTGGGCGGCGCCGATCCGCAAGCCACGGCGACGGCCGCCTCCCAGCAGCTCGACGCGTTCCTTTCGAGCTACCAGGGCGCGCCGATCCTTTGACGGCCAAACCGGCGGCCGCATTCGATGCGGCCGCCTCAGCAAGCTGGGAATGACGTCATGACAACGATTGCCGAAACGGCCGCGCGGCGCAGGCACGCCGGCCGGACTCGCCTTTCCGCCAAGCACCGCGAGTGGATCGCGGGCTATCTGTTCGTTTTGCCGGACGCATTGGGACTGCTCGTTTTTCTCGGCGTGCCGATGGCACTCTCCCTCGCGCTCAGCGTCTTCGAGGTGAACGGTTTCGGCGGCTATTCCTTCGTCGGTGCGAAGAATTACCTGCGCATGTGGAACGACCCGTTGTTCTGGAAGGGCGCGAAGGTGACCGCCCTCTATGCCGTCATGCTGGTCCCGCTGCTCTACGCATGCGGGCTGGGCCTTGCCCTTCTGGTCCAGCGCACCGACCGCTTCAACACCGTCATGCGTTCGATGTTCTTCGCACCGCACATGGTCAGCCTCGTCGTCGTCGCGCTCGTCTGGCAGTTCATGGTGGTCGACAAGATCGGCGTGGTCAGCAGACTGACGGCCGCACTCGGCATCGGCGGTTTCTCTTTCCTCGGCGACCCCAACTTCGCGCTCATCACCATCGTCCTGGTCAGCGTCTGGTTCCTGATGGGGTTCTACATGCTGATCTTCCTGGGCGGTCTGCAGGACATTCCCCGCCAATATTACGAAGCGGCGATGATCGACGGGGCCGGCGCCATCGCCCGCTTCTGGTTCATCACGCTGCCGCTTCTCAAACCCACGAGCTTCTTCGTGATCATGGTGTCGATGGTGGCAGCCGTCGCAGGCGCACAGGCCTTCGACATCATCTACGTCATGACCAAGGGCGGGCCTGCCAACGCCACGGCGGTGCTGATCGTCTACATCTACCAGCAGGCCTTCGGCTTCGGCGCCTTCGGTTATGCGGCGGCCATGGCCTCCATCCTGGTCGTGGCGCTCATGATCGTGACAGCGGTGTTCTTTGCCCTGACGCGAGGAGGACGTTTCAACCATGAGCAGTAAGCGCCCCCAGCCCTATTTCTCCCGGTCGCAGGTCACGCTGGTGCGTGGCGTCTGGATGCTGGTGACGGCCAGCCTCGCCTTCATGACGCTGTTTCCGCTCTTCTGGATGGTGTCGATCGCCTTCAAGCCGGCGGCGGAGTCGTTCTCTTCGAACCTCATCCCGCAATCGCCGACCCTCGACAATTTCATCTATGTGCTGACCGCCGTTCCATTCATCCGCTACATGACCAACAGCTTCCTGGTGTCGGCCGCGGTGACGATCGTGGCGCTGTTCTTCCACACCATGGCCGGCTATGCGCTGGCGCGGCTGAGATTTCCCGGCCGCGAGGTGCTGTTTCTCTCGATCTTCTCGACATTCCTCGTCTCGCTGCCGGTGATCATTGTGCCGCTCTTCGTCATCGTCAAAGCGATGGGCATGCTCAACTCCTACGCGGGGTTGATCATCCCGGCGATCTTCAATGCCTTCGGCATCTTCCTGCTCAGGCAGTATTATCTGTCGCTGCCGAAAGAGATCGAGGAGGCCGCACGCATCGACGGCGCGGGTTACTGGCGGATCTACTGGAGCGTCATCCTCCCGCTCAGCCGTCCCATCATGTCGGCACTGGCGATCCTGTTTTTCCTGGCCAACTGGAATTCGTTCCTCTGGCCGCTCACCATCACCTCGGACCCCAATCTCTGGGTCGTCCAGCTCGGGATTGCGAATTTCAAGAGCCAGTATTCCGCATCCTGGAACTACATGATGGCCGCCGCCACCATCGTCGCGATCCCGACGCTCATCCTCTTCGTGATCTTCCAGAGGCAGATCATGGATTCCCTCAAGACCAGCGGACTCAAGTAAGGCCGCGACAGCACATTGCACAGGAGAAATTCGAATGACCAATGCCGGCCTCTCGCCCCTTCGCGGTCTCGCGAAGCTGCGCAACGCGAAAACGCGCCGCTTCTCCAGCTACGACCGCACCGGCGGCAATGACGACAGGCTGCATATCGAACCCGGCAAGACGGTGGTGATCGGCGAGCACGAAGGCGCCGGCATCATCACCCATATCTGGGCGACGCTCGCATGCGAGAGCGAGGATTTCCTGCGCAAGATCGTGCTCAGGGCCTATTGGGACGGTGAGACGGAGCCGAGCATCGAGGCGCCCATCGGCGATTTCTTCGGCATGGGCCATGCCCGCACCGCCAACTATGCCAGCCTGCCGATGCAGGCGAGCCCGGAGGACGGCAAGGCTTTCAACTGCTACTTCCCCATGCCCTTCGGCTCGCACATGAAGTTCACCGTCACCAACGAGGCGGAACACGACCTCCTCTTCTACTACTACATCGATCTCGAGCTTCACGATGTTCTCGAGGAGGACATGGGCCGCTTCCACGCCCATTACCGCCAGGCACGGCCGGCGGGTATGAGCGAAGCCGGCCTGACCAACGAACAGTTCCTCTTCGGCGGCGAGAACGTCGACGGCCGGCAGAATTACACGATCCTCGCAGCCGAGGGGCGCGGCCATTACGTCGGCGTCCTCTACAGCGTCTATTCGCGTCGTCGCTCGGATGTCTGGGATTGGTACGGCGAAGGCGACGACATGATCTTCATCGACGGCGAGCAGGGATTGTCGGTGCCCGATACGGTTCGCAAGCCCGATCCGCGCATCGGTCCCAAAGCGGCGTTGATCGAACCGCGGCCGGAGTCGGAGCCGGGCGACAATGATGCCTGGCCGCCGACCCTGCACGGCACGGGCACGGAAGACTATTTCAACACCGCCTGGTGCCCGACCCAGGACTATAGCGCCCCCTATCACGGCATCATCGCAGCCGGCGGCCCCAACTGGACCGAGCCGGTCACGCTCTACCGCTGGCATATCGAAGACCCCGCTATCTTCCAGAAGAGCATTCGGGTGACAATCGAACATGGTCATGCCAACCGCCGCGCCGACGATATCTCCTCCGTCGCCTTCTGGTACCAGGCAGAGCCGCACAAGCCCTTCGGCAAGTTCCCCGATGTCGCGGAGCGGGTGCCGACCTATCGCCGCCCGTTCCACAACATGGAAGCGGCAATGAAGAAAGCGAGAGGGTGAGATGGCCAGCGTCGAAATCAGGAATGTGGTCAAGCGCTATGGTTCACTGGAAGTCGTTCATGGTGTCTCGGCAGAGATCGCCGACGGCGAATTCGTCGCTTTGGTGGGCCCATCGGGCTGCGGCAAGTCCACGCTTCTGCGCATGATCGCCGGCCTTGAGGAAATCTCCGACGGAGCGGTCGTGATCGGAGGGGACATCGTCAACGAGGTCGCTCCGAAGGACCGCAACATATCGATGGTCTTCCAGAACTATGCGCTCTACCCGCACATGACCGTTGCGGAGAACATGGCCTTTGCACTTCGCCTCGCTCGACTCCCGAAGGACGAACAGAAGAAGAAGGTCGGCGAAGCGGCTACCATGCTTGGCCTGGAGGGTCTGCTCGACCGTTATCCCGGCCAGCTCTCGGGCGGCCAACGCCAGCGCGTCGCCATGGGCCGGGCCATCGTCCGCCGCCCGGAAGTCTTCCTGTTCGACGAACCGCTCTCAAATCTCGACGCAAAGCTCCGCGTGCAGATGCGTGCCGAGATCAAAGGTCTGCACCAGCGCCTGCGCACCACCAGCATCTACGTGACGCATGACCAGATCGAAGCCATGACGATGGCCGACCGCATCGTCGTGATGCGCGACGGCAATGTCGAGCAGATCGGGACGCCGCTGGAGCTTTTCGACAATCCTCGCAATCTCTTCGTCGCGAGCTTCATCGGCAGTCCTGCGATGAATTTCATCAAGGGCGAGGTTGTCGACGGCACGTTCCGAGGGCCCGGCGGCTTCGTTATTCCTGCCGCCAATCTGGCTCATAGCGGACCGGCCGTCGCGGGAATAAGGCCAAACAAGCTGCAAATCGGCGCCACCGGCCCCTCCGCCAAGGTGCTGATCGTGGAACCGACCGGCGACGAAACACACCTTCTGGTGGAGCTTGGCGGAGCACAACTGGCAATGCTGCTTCGCGAGCGCGTCAGCCTCGCACCCGGCGACCAGATCGGTCTCGCCTTCGCTTCCGCGGACGTCCACTTCTTCGACGATCAGAGCACGCTCCGACTTGGCAGGGGCGACCCAAAAGGGGCACCGTGCAGCCCCTGATGCAGTGCTTTTGATGTGTGGTTGCTGTAGCTGCCAGTTTTGCAAAGCTCTGAGGGCCGGCCTGCTCGCGGACGGGCTGTTGCTTCGTTGTGTTCCGCTCTCGCAGACAAGTCCGACGCCCGTCCCTGCCAATCGCATGCGTGGCACCAGGGATGAAAGCATCTACACCAGCGCGCCAAGCACCAGCGCCGCATAGGTAAGCTGGTGCAGCAGTTGATCGGCTCCGTGCATTGCCCAGTAGGTCCGGATCGTCGCAGCCTTCCCCATCCTCGCAGCGAAGGAGGTTTCTTTGTTCGGCGGCGCGCTTTACGGTTGCCTCTTCCGGATTTCCTTCTCGGGCGAGCTCGCCTATGAGCTTGCGGTTCCGGCCGGCTACGGTGAAAGCGTCGCCGTTGCGTTGATGGAAGCCGGAAAGGGCCACGGCATCATGCCCTACGGTGCCGAGGCGCTCAGTGTTCTGCGCATTGAAAAAGGCCATGTGACGCATAACGAGATCAACGGCACGGTTATCCCGGCCGATCTGGGCTTCGGCAAGATGGTCTCGGCGACCAAGCCCAATTTTATCGGCAAGGCGATGCTGCAGCGCGAGGGGTTGGCTGCGCCCGACCGGCCGCAACTGGTGGGCGTCGTGCCGCTCGACCCGAAGCCGTCGTTCCGCAGCGGTTCGCACATTCTCGCCAAGGGAGCGGCGGCCACGCTCGAGAACGACGAGGGCTATGTGACCTCGAGCGCCCATTCTATCGCGTCCACTATCACACCGGTTCCGGGTGGCGTCGGACCGATGACCATCGCCATGCTAATGGCCAACCGCGTGATTGCCGCTTACAGAGCCTCCAGGGTGAAACTTCCCGAGCAGCTTTCAACGCTGATATCTGGTTGACTGCAGGCGGCTACAGCACGCTTCTACGTCGCAAGCCCGACCATGAAAAAAGGTTGCCGCCAGTATCTGCTCGACTTGCAGCCGAGTCGGGGCCTGGGAGGCAGACGGGAAATCTGAGTTCGGACGGTGATGACTTTCGCTCTCCGAAGCGATGTCGGGGAAGCGTGTTACATTACTCAGCCTCGATCCCAACCCGCGCGTAAGCTTCTGGCGGAGCATCATTGGCGCGCATGAGATCCTGCATGAGACGGGTCATTGCCCCCTCGATCTCCGGGGAGACAAGGGGCGTATTCTGTCCCGGATCATTAGCAAGATCGTAGAGCCGGGTTTCACTCTCGAGAAGCGCGCCGGGACCGTAGTTGTCGTACATCGGCGACCGCTCTATCACCGGTACCTTGAGGACAGGGGCTCCCTTCGTGAACGGCAACGGCTGTTGAAGCGAGGCTCCGGCGAGTTCCTCCGGGGTGAACGGCTCCCAGATGTGCGTCGGCATCAGTGTGTATTGATAGAGCTCCTGCGAGCGAGGGTCTGGCGGGAAGCGGTGATAGGTGTATCGTCCGTCGGTCGCGTTGATCGCGCCACCGAAATAGCCGAAGAGGGCGCCGCGCCGCAGCGAGCGATCGGCGTCGAACAGTGGCAGCAGGGAATGCCCCTCCATCTCGGCAACGGCCGGAACGCCGAACAGATCGAGGAATGTTGGCGCGAGATCGATGGTCTGGGTCAGAGCCGAACGCCGAACGCCCGCGCTTCCCGGGCGGCGCGGATCGTAGGCGAAGAGCGGGATATGCACGATCTCCTCATACATGTTCATCCGGTTCTTGGCCCAGAAATCGTGCTCGCCGAGCAGAAAGCCGTGATCGGTCGTGACGACAAGTGCGGTGTCGCGCCAAAGGTCGTGCTGATCGAAATAATCGAGTAGCTGCCCGATGAGGAAATCGCAAAGCGCAACGAGGGCGTAATAGTTGGCGCGCAGTTCCTCGCACTCTTCCGGCAGTTCGTCGACGCGGCCGTAGCGTGGCCAGTCGCGAATCGGGCCGTTCCAGCCCGTCGTGAATGCCTCGCGAAACCGCTCCGGCGCAGTGAAGGGCTCATGGGGGTCGAACGTCTCGATCTGCAGGAGCCAGTTGTCCGCTGTCCTGTTTCGCTCGATAAACTCCAGGCCGGCGGCGAAGCATTGCATCGACGGGAAGTCGCTCTCCTCCTTGATGAACTCGCGGTTCACGATGTTGCGGCGAAACTTGTCGCGTGCCGACTGGCTGAATTGCCGCTCATGATACATCTGACGCAGGCGTTCCCAGGGTGGCTGCACCATCGCCTTCCACGGATCGCCCTCCTGCCCGCGGATGAAATCGTAGCTGTCATACCGGGTGTGATAGGTGGCGCCACCGTCCTCGAAATAGTGGAAGTGGTCGGTGACCAGATGGCTGTAACAGCCGGCCTCACGCAACAGCTCGGGAAAGGAATTGTCGAACGGCTCGAGTGGCCCCCAGCTCCGGTGAAGGAAGCTGAGCCGTCCAGTCTGCAGGTCGCGGCGCGCCGGCATGCAGGGCAGGCTGCCGACGTAGTGGCGCTCGAACGTCGCGGCACGCCCGGCCAGTCGGGAAAAATTGGGCGTCGGGACCCGCTGCCCCCGGTATGGGGCGAGCACGTGACGGTTGAGCGAGTCAAAGAGTACGAACACGGCGTTCATCGTGTCTCGGCTGTCCCTCATTCAGAGCTGCCGAAAGCAGCATGTCGTGCGAACGTCCCAGCCTGCCATTCTCGCCGAAAAGAGCTCGGCCGCAACCGGATTGTAATGGCCCCCGGGGACCACCTCACCACCTGCAGGCGATCAGCGCGAGCTATCGGCTATGGTCGGCTCGCCTCTGACCGCGCCGTGCGTCTTATCAGACGGGCAAAGGTCGCCGTAACACTCTCAACTGCTGCATGTTTTTATCCTTCAATCGGATTCGATTTAAGGAAAACATTCAGTAGAGGTCTCAGCCGGTGCGGCCGGCGCGCTTGACGAGCATGGCGATGAACGGCACGTCGTCGCCCGAGATCGTGTCGATGAGGCCGTCGGCGATCCATTGCACGAGGTCCGGCAGGGGATCGCGTCCGCCCCGCCAATACTCGGCGAGCATACCAGGGCGAGGCACGTGTACGCGGTTGCTGAGGCCTGCTTCATGCAATGCCTTCGCATCGTCGGGGTGGAGCATGTCGAGCTCAATCGAAACCGAACTCGCCCTGCACGCCTTCAAAACCCCCACGAGGTCGGCATGGCGAGCGTGGGTGATGGCTTCGGTCCTGAGGTCCGGATGCCGCTCGACCGCACGCTTCAGCATCACATGGTCGAAGCCGATGACAATGACCCGGTCGAGACTACCTGTCGATCGCAGTAGGGCTGCCACCTGATCAACAGCTATGTCCGGGCGCTCTGCCTCCTTGATCTCGAGCACAATACCCATGTCATGCACCTTCGCCCAATCGAGCGCCTCCGCCACGGTCGGTATCTTCGTTCCGGCGAAGGCGGGATGAAACAAGGCCCCCGCATCCAGGCTGCGGATCTGCTCGAGGTTGAGGTCGGCCACAAAGCCGTGTCCGTTTGTCGTCCTGTCGACAGTCAGGTCGTGCAGGATGATCGGCTCACCGTCGGCGGTCAGCACCACGTCGATCTCGACCGTGGTCGCCCCTGCAGCCTTTGCCGCTTCGAATGCCGGCAACGTATTCTCCGGGTAATGGAGGCTGTAGCCGCGGTGGCCACAGACATGGACACGTCCCGCTTCGCGGGCAAGGAAGCTGAAGGCCATATTCGAGATCCTACATCGTTATGACACGACTTCCAGACCGTGCGCCCTGACTGTTTCGCGAACAACAAGCTCAACCGGCACGTAGGCCGAAATCGGCGGCGAATCGGGATCGGCGAGGCGCCGGTCGAGTATCGATACGACGTCATGGGCAATTCGCCGTGGATCCTGCCGCAGAGTGGTCAGACGGTAGGAAGCCCATGCGGCGACGGGCACATCGTCAAAGCCGATGACTGAAACGTCGGCGGGCACGCGCAAGCCCGCACCGCGAAAGTGGTCGAGCGTTCCGAATGCCATGAGATCGTTCACACAGAAGACCGCGTCGGGTGCAGGCCCGCTCTCCAGCAGCTGTCGCGCCGCCTCCCGCCCGCCATCATAGTCGGCAAGGCCCGCCCGAACGATCGTCGCTTCGAATCCGGAAGCCGCAGCACACTCGGCGAAGGCGTGCTCGCGGGCAAAGAGGGAGGGGCTCGGGTTTATCCTGTTGATCACGGCGAAACGAGAGGCTCCTGTCAGGCGCAGGGCCTCGAAGGCCTGCTGTGCTCCGTCCCTGTCATCACAATGGACGCTGTCGAGGCCGGTCTCGGCCCGATTGATCAGGATCAGCGGCTGTCCATTTCGCCGCGTGAGCTCGACAAGACTGGTCGGCGGCGAACCCGAGAGGAAGACGGTAGCCTCCGCCCGATAGCGGAGCAGCTGACGTGTTGCATTCGCAATGTCGTCCGCAGTGGGACCGATGCTGATGATCGCCGGTACGTTGGAGCGCTCGATCAATGCGTGCGACAGAGCCGCGATCATCTGGGCCCGGAATGGAGTTTCGGCGTCCGAGGTCACGAGCCCGACCAGCCGGCTGCGATTGGCCAGAAGCCCGCGTGCGAGATCGTTGACCTGATATCCGAGCGCCGCGGCTGCCTCGCGCACCCGCGCCAGCGTTGCTGGCGCGATGCTTGCGCCAGGGGTGAAGGCCCGCGAAACCGCCGACCGGGACACGCCGGCAAGCTCGGCGACCGCGTGGGCGCTCACAAAGCGGCCCGGGTTGCTGTCTCTGGTATCCGACACCGTTCGACTCCGCTGGACATTCCCCAAAGCGCATTCATAATCGTGTTGCACAGCATTGCAACAGTCAATGACGGCACGATGCAAGCGTGTCGCGGCTGGGAGGAAATCAGATGATTCACTGGAGGATCGGAACGGCTGCGCTTCTGAGTGCAGCATTGGCGGCCGGCAGTGCGGCCTTCCTTGCAGCAACACCCCTGTTGGCGCAAGAAACTGTGAAGCTTGAGCTCTGGTCGCGCCAGGATCCGTCGGGGCCACTGCGCCCAGGCAATGTGGTCAAGGCTGCCGAGCGGTTGAACAAGGAACTCGAGGCCGAGGGCTCGCCCAAGCGCGTCGAGGTTGCCGTGCGCGAGAGCCCCGCTAAGGGTTTCGACGACGATGCACTGCAGCTTCTCAAGGTATTTGGCATCGGCGAGGGCCCCGATATCTTCATCGCAGCGCACGAATGGATCTGTGCCTTCCAGGAGGATGGCTTCGTTCTCAAGCTCGATGATTACATCGCGAAATACCCTCAGCACTTCGGCACGATCTTTCCGTCGCTCTGGTCATCGGCGAAATGTCCCGACGGCATTTATGCTATTCCGCAGGACGCCGAGGCGAGAATGTTCTTCTACAACAAGAAGCTCCTGCGCGAGGCCGGCTACGACGCTGCCTTCGTCGACGCCATGCCGGAGCGGGCGCTGTCGGGCGACCTGACGATGGACGAGGTGCTGGAGATCGCCAAGAAGGTCGTCGACAACACGAAGGCTCAGTACGGCGTGCTTCACCGGCCGAACAAGGGGCCGGACTACATCATGGTCTTCAACGCCTATGGCAACGACTTCGTCGATCCGGCAACCGGCAAGCTGCTCCTCGAGCGCGACAAGCTTGCTGCCGCCTTCGGCTGGTTCGAGCGCGGGGTGAAGGAAAAGGTCATCCCGGCCAACAATACGGCGATGGAGTTCGACGCGCTGCGCAAGGAATTCTACACCGGCAACGCCGCATTCTGGATGTACGGCATCTGGGACCTCGGCAGCGTCGCGTTCCCGACCTACGGGTTGCCGCAGGACGAGAAGGCATTCTTCGCGGATTGGGGCTGGATCACCGGGCCGGCACCCCAGAAGGGCGGCGCGCCGGTCAGTCTGACGCACCCGATCGTCTATGCGATCGCGGCCGACACAAAGGAGCCGGAACTCGCCGTCCGCCTGCTTGGCCACGCTTCAGCGGTCGATCTCAACACCGATCATGCGGTCACAACGACGCATCTCGGCATCAAACCCGAGCAACTCGAGGACCCGCGCTATGCCAAGGCCTGGCCGCTCGCCAGGGCAACGGAACTGCTCAAGATCACCAAGTTCCTGCCCAACAACTCGCAGTTTGGCGAGCTTAACGGCATCATCTTTGCCGGAATTCAAGGCATAGAGTCCGGGCGGCTGTCGGCTGAGCAAGCGGCCGATTTCGTCATCGAAGAGGCATCGGCGACCCTCGAAGACGTGACCGTCAAATAGGTCCGGGCGGTCTCGTCGGCACGGCGCACGGGTCGACGGTTGCGAGACGGCCTCCGTGCGGGACAAACGATGACGACGATAAGAGATGAACTCACGATCGAGCGACGCGGCCGTGCGGGATCGGCGGTCCGCAGGCGCACGAACTTCGTGCTCTTTCTCGGTCCCGCGATCGTCCTCACAGTCCTTTTCTTCCTCGTCCCGGTGATCATCGACATCACTGTGTCGTTCACCGACCTCAGCCGCTCGCTCCGAATCAGCGAGTTCACCATGGAGCAGTACGAGAAGGTTTTTAGAACCGATCGCCGCTTGTCGCAGGTCATCGGACTAACGTTCGTCTATGTCTTCGGCACGCTGGCGATCTTCAACGTGACCTTTGGCCTGATCCTCGCCATTACCACCACCGCGATCAGGAATGTTTCCGGCAGTTTCTTCCGAGGTGTGTGGCTGCTGCCGCGGATGAGCCCGTCGGTCCTCTACATCCTACTCTGGCTGTGGGCGGTGAGCCCCACCGAAGCCGGCCTCGTAAACCAGGTGCTCATGCAGGCGTTCGGCCTCGACGCGCCGCTCGACCTCCTGACCTCGGCGCCGATTGCGCTCATCATCATCTCGAACGGCTTCATCGGCGCTTCGATGGGCATGATCATCTTCACCGCCGCGATCCGCGGGATTCCCGAGCACCTGTTCCACGCCGCAGCGGTGGACGGAGCCGGAACCTTGGCGAAGGTCCGCTTCATCACCCTACCGGCACTGCGTTGGCCGATCAGCTTCGTGACAATCTACCAGACACTCTCGCTGCTGGTCAGCTTCGAATACATCCTGCTGCTCACCAAGGGCGGTCCATTTTACGACACCACCGTCTATGCGCTCTACGTGTACCGTCGTGCCTTCGAGAGCGGCCAATACGGCTATGGAGCCGCGCTGGCACTTTTCCTCATCGTGATTGGCGTCGTCGTCGCGCTCATCGGCTGGCGCTTCTTCGATATGGAGCGCCTGCTGCAGCGCCCGCGCATCGAGGTGCATTGAGATGGCCGCGCGGGCAATGGTCGACTGGGACGCATTGGCCGCGCGGGCGCGGACCGCCCGACGCACCAAGGCGGTCGTCCTCTATGCCTTCCTGATCGCCGTGTCCCTGCCGATCATCCTCCCCTATTTCTGGCTCGTCACCATCGCCTTCTCGGCCAAAACCGGCGTCGCCGACACGGCGGTTCTGTGGCGCTCGATGGCCGTGGTCATTCCCGCCGTCGTCGCCTTCTGGCTCACGACCGCGCTCGCGCAAAGCCGGCGCCAGTTGTGGGTCGGCCTTGCCGCAGTCGCGGCAATCGCTATCGTCGCCTTCGCCCTGCTGGTCGGCCCCGACCTCCACCTCGGGAATTTCATCTTCCTGTGGGAACCGGACTTCGCTTCGGTCGTGCGGTCGCGGATCGGGGAAGTCAAAGGAGCGGTCCAGTTTCCCAACGTCTGGCATGCCTTCGGCAACTCGATCCTGATCGCCGGCGCGCAGACGACAATCGTCGTTACTGTCGCCTCGTTGGCAGCCTACTACTTGTCGCGCTTTCAGTTCCCCGGCCGCTCCTCGATGCTGCGCTCGCTCCTGGTGCTCCACGCATTCCCCGTGCTAACGCTGATCGTACCGATGTTCCTGATGCTTTACTGGATCGGGCTCCTCGACACGCTTTCCGGCGTCATAATTGTGCTTGTCGCATTCGAGCTGCCATTTGCGATTTTCATCATGAAGGGCTTCTTCGACGCCGTGCCGTGGGACATCGAGATGAGCGCGCTGACCGACGGCGCGTCACGGCGGCAGGCATTTGTGAGCGTGGTGCTGCCGCAGGTGAGGAACGGTATCCTTGCTATCGCAGTCTTCACCTTCATCCGCGGGTGGGAAGAGTACATCTTCGTGTTCACGTTCCTGATCAGGAACAGCAATTGGACGATGAGCCTTTACATGTACTGGGTGCGCGATGATGTCATGGGCGTCGACTATGGCGTCGTCTCTGCGGTCGGCGTCTTCTACCTTGTCCCGAGTCTAATCCTTTATATGGCCGCGCAGCGCTATCTCATGCAGATGTCGATCGGCGGCGTGAAGGGCTGACGACGATGGCGAAGATTGAGTTCCGCAACGTGGTGAAGCGCTTCGGCGCGGTCGAGGTGATCCCCGATATGAACCTCGTCATAGAGGACGGCGAATTCGTCGCGCTTCTCGGCCCCTCCGGCTGCGGCAAGTCAACGAGCCTGTTCATGCTCGCGGGCATCTATCGTCCAAGCGGCGGCGAGCTCCTCTTCGACGGGCATGTGGTTAACGAGGTAGAGGCACGCGACCGCAATGTCGGTATCGTCTTTCAATCCTACGCACTCTACCCGCACATGAGCGTACGCGACAACATCCTGTTTCCGCTGCGCTTCAAGAAAACGCCGCGCGACGAAGCGCTTGCCCGGGTGAAGGCCGCCGCGGACCTTGTCCGGGTCGAGGAACTGTTGGACCGTCGCCCCAGCGAGCTTTCCGGCGGTCAGCAGCAGCGCGTCGCCCTTGCGCGCGCCCTGGTGAAGGAGCCTAAGCTTCTGCTCCTCGACGAGCCGCTCTCCAATCTCGACGCTTCGCTCCGCCTTTCGATGCGGACCGAGATCAAATCGCTGCATGCGCAGCTCGGCGTCACGACCGTCCTCGTTACGCATGATCAGATCGAGGCGACGACGATGGCCGATCGCATCATCTGCATGCGCGCCGGCCGGATCGAGCAAGTCGGGACGCCGGACGACCTCTATCTCAAGCCATCGAGCCTGTTCGTCGCCAGCTTCATCGGCTCCCCGCCCATCAACCTCATTGCCGGCGAAGCCGATGGCGGAACGGTCACCGTGAATGACGTCAGATTTCCGGTCGAGGGCGCATCAGGGTCGGTGACTGTCGGGCTGCGGCCGGAACACCTCAGATTTGGCAACACCGGTTTTGCCGGCCGTATCGCCCAGATCGAGCCGATGGGCCGCGAGATCCTTTATGTCGTCGAGACCGGCATGGGCGCCGTTCGCGTGCTCGAACAGGGTTCCGCGGCCGGGCACTCGACAGGCGAAGAGGTACGGATCGGTTTTCAGCCCGAGAATTCGCTCGTCTTCGAGACGAAGGGACAAAAACTCATCGCCGGCGCGCATGTCCGTGCACCCATTTGACAGAATCGAGCGGCAGCCGCTCGAAGGAGAAGGACGCACGGTGACAGCCTTTGATATAAACAATCGGACACCGACCACGCCGGTGGCGGTCGAGGGCCCTCACGGCCCTATCCGGCTCAAGTGGCACAAGCTGCGCAGGCAGCCCACCCAAGCGCCCTTCATACGGTCCAATCTCGCCCTCGGCTGGCAGCTCGGCGCGAGCCTCGAGATCGACATGCTCGCCACCGCCGATGACCGCTTCGCCGTCCTTCACGATCCGACACTCGGCCCTTCGACGACCGGCCGCGGACATGTTTCGCGCACGCCGATCGCATCGATGAGCGGGCTTTTCCACCGGGATGCCGACGGCGACCCCGACCCCGATGCGCCGGTGCTATCGCTCGCCGAACTGGTGGCTCCGCTGCGACGGCTGCCGAGAGCGCCGTCGGCAAACCTTCAGCTCGACCTCAAGCTGCTCGAACGGCACGCGGTTCCGGATTCGGCGGTCGCGGATGCGGCAGCCGCCGTCGCCGGGCTGGCGGATGCCATCGTCGTCGGGTCGCATCATCTCGATGAGGCACGTCGCCTCGTCGCCGCCATTCCCGGCGCCCGGCTCGGCTACGACCCGATGCTGGCGGTGTCCCGCCAACCGGCTCTCCGCGACCCGGAGCGGCTCCTGCGCCACATGGAACGGCACAGGACCGGCGTGAGCCTCGCCTATCTCCGGTTCGACGCCATTGTTGCCGCGGAAACCCAAGGCTTCCCGCTCGTTCAGCGCCTGTTGGACCTCGGGATCGAGACAGATGCCTGGACGGTCAACCCCGGTCCGGCCATCAGCGACGCCACGCTGCGTACGCTCGTGGAAGCGAAAGTGCGTCAGATCACGACGGATGCTCCGAGCGAAATCTTCCGCCTAATTCGATCGTGTTGACGCGGATGCCGCGCGCCTGGGTGCCTCTTACGCGGGGTCGCGATCGACTGCCGAGACAAGAAGTGCTGCAGTTGTGGTCGCAAACGTCACTCGGTCCGATCGGTGCGGATCACGACCAATCGGTCGGCGCCGGACTCGGGTAGCCAGACCTCTCCCTTCCGGCCGTTTATCTGGCGGACATCGGCGCCTTCCTGAGACTTGGGAAAGGTGGTGAATTTCTCTGTACGTGGATCGAAGGCGTGGATCGCATTCCCGCCAAAATCCGAGAGCCAGACAACATCGCGCTCGTCCACATAGACCGCGTAGACGCGCGGATTGTCTCCCGGCACCCGCCAGGCGTTCCAGCTCCTGTCGCGCGGATCACACATTGACACCTGCCCCGAGTTCCATTCGGAGATCCAGAGCCGCCCCTGGCTGTCTGACCAGACGCGGCGCGCGCCCTGGTTCTTGGTCGGGGGCTCGATCACTTCGGCTTCGCCGCCATCGCGGTCGATCCTTGCCAAATAACTGCCGGCCAGCGACACGAAATAGACTTCTCCGTCCGGGGTCGCAGCAATGCCGTACGGACCGCGTCCCTCCGGAGCCTCGAAGAGTTTCATGTCGCCCGTCGCGGGATCGAGCCTCCCGTATATTCCGTTCTGTCCCGTGAACCAGAACGCCGATGCCCCGCGACCGATCGTCTTCCAGGTCGCGCACGAGCTATTCTCAGTACATTATGATGAAGATGGCACGCTCTCTGGTCTGCGGGCGTGTCATCGCCGGCCGCGCCGTCTCCGCTGGATTATCTGACGTCTCTCTGCTGCCGGCCAGCGCGGCGGAGCTTTCTCTTCCTCGCGCCCTCCTCGGATCGCCTCCACCTTTGCCGACCCGTCGCACGGCTGGCGTCCGAGTGACCACCGAAGATTTGGCTGTCATGCCGCCAAAAACATAATTTTCCGCCGCCTCGGCATCAACACTCGATGCATGCTGCTCGCGTTCCTCCACTAGCGTTGGGTTCAAGCCCATGCCGAGGACGCGCGATGACACTCAGCTTTGATCCGGACAGTCTCTCCTTGCCCATCGGGCACTTCATCGGCGGTCGACTGGTGCCGGCCGAAGGTGTCATCGACATGCAACGCCCCTCCGATGGCAAGCCTTACGCAGGCTGCCCGCTTGCAGATGAGGTGCTCGTCGACCGCGCCGTCGCAACTGCCAAGAAGGCGCTCAAGGCGAGCAACTGGGGCGGCGTACGGCCGCGCGAGCGCACAGTCGTGCTGCAGCGCTGGGCAGACCTGATCGAAAGCGAGGCGGAAACCCTCGCCAGGCTCGAGGCGCTTTCCTCAACCCGGCCCGTTGGTCATCTCGTCGCCGGCGACATTGCTGTCAGCGCCGAGCAGATCCGCTTCTTCGCGGAATTCGCCGACAAAGAAGGAAGCAATCTCGTGCCGACCGACGACGCCAGCCTCGGCATGATCATGACCGAGCCCTATGGCGTCGTCGGTGCCATCACGCCCTGGAACTTTCCCGTTTCCATGGCCGCCTGGAAGCTCGGTCCCGCGCTCGCGGCCGGCAATGCGGTGGTGCTGAAACCCTCGGAAATGACGCCGTTTTCGACCATCTATCTCGCCGAACTCGCGAACCGCGCCGGCCTGCCAGCCGGCCTCATAAATATCGTGCTCGGCGACGGAGCAGTCACCGGCAATGCCATCACCGGTCACCCGGATATCGCCAAGGTGAGCTTCACCGGCTCGACCGGCGCAGGCTCTGTCATCATGGCCAACATTGCGCGCACCGGCATCAAGCCGATGACGCTGGAGCTCGGCGGCAAGAGCCCACAACTGGTCTTCGCCGATGCGGATCTCGAAAAGGCGGCGGCGGCGATCGCCCAGAGCATGCTTTCGAATGCTGGCCAGGCCTGCGTCGCCGGCTCCCGCCTGATCGTGGAGGAAAGCATCGCCGCCCCACTCGCCGAGGCGATCGTCACGCGCATGAACGCTGCGAGGCCAGGGCCGACCTGGGACGAGGCGAGCGAATACTCGCCGATCATCTCGAAGCGCCAGTTAAACCGCATCCACGGCATCGTCGAGGCGGCCGTCGCAGCGGGCGGCGAATGCCTGTTCGGAGGCGCCCCAATGGATGCGCCAGGCTATTTCTATCAACCGACGCTGATCGCCGTGGGCGACAGCTCCTCGCCAGCGATTACCGAGGAAATCTTCGGGCCGGTCCTCACCCTGCAGACTTTCGCCGACGAGGATGAGGCGCTCGCTCTCGCCGATCACCCGACCTACGGTCTTGCCGCCGGCCTCTTCACCCGCAACCTGTCGCGCGCCCTGCGGCTGACGCAGCGGCTTGAGGCCGGCACCGTCTGGGTCAACCGCTACAGCCGCTCGCGCGACCACATCCTGCCGACCGGCGGCTACAAGCGCTCCGGCATCGGTAAGGATCTCGGCCGCGAGGCGTACCATGCCAACCGCAAGAGCAAGAGCGTGCTCATCAGCCTCTAGGGAGCTTCAATGAAATCCTATTCGATCGCACTCATCCCCGGCGACGGAATCGGCCAGGACGTGACCGATGCGGCCTGGCAGGTTCTGTCCACCGTCGCCACGCACTCCGGGTTCACGCTCACCAGTACGCCCTTTCCGTGGTCCTGCGCCTTCTACAAGGAGACCGGCGCGATGATGCCGGAGGACGGCCTCGAGACGCTTCGCCGCTTTGACGCGATTCTGCTCGGAGCCGTGGGCTGGCCCGCCGAAGTGCCGGATTCCGTTTCGCTGCACGGGCTGCTGCTGCCGATCCGCAAGGCCTTCGTGCAATATGCCAATATTCGCCCGCACCGGCTTCTGCCGGGTGTGCAGGGGCCGCTGAAGGCCGAAGCCTTCGACATACTCTGCATTCGCGAGAATACCGAGGGCGAATATTCCGGAGCCGGCGGCCGCGTGCATCAGGGAACGGCCGACGAGGTCGCGGTTGAGACCTCGATCTTCACCCGTGCGGGCGTCGAGCGGATCCTGCGCTTCGGCTTCGAGCAGGCGCGTCAACGTCGCGGCAAGCTCGCTTCGGTGACCAAATCCAACGCCCAGAAATTCTCCATGGTGTTCTGGGATGAGATTACGCGAGAGCTCGCTGCCGAATACGCGGATGTCGAGGTGACGAGCTATCACATCGACGCCATGGCCGCGCGCATGGTGATGGCGCCCGAGACACTCGATGTCGTAGTCGCCTCGAACCTCTTCGGCGACATCCTGACCGATCTTGGCGCTGCCATTCAGGGCGGCTTGGGTTTTGCCGCCTCCGCAAACATCAATCCCGACAGGAGTGCCCCTTCGATGTTCGAGCCGGTGCACGGCTCCGCTCCGGACATCGCCCATCTTGGCATCGCAAACCCCATCGCTGCCATTTGGTCCGGCGCCATGATGATCGACCATCTCGGACAACAAGATGCCTCGCGAAGGGTCATGGCCGCGCTCGAAAGAACGACGGCCCGCGGCATCGGCACGGTGCCGGGGAGAGACAGAACCGAAACCATCGCGGCGGCGGTACTTGCCGCGCTCGACTGAGGAGGAACAGCAGATGAAGTTGAAGGATAAGGAACTTTTCCGGCAATCGGGCCTGATCGGCGGTGAGTGGATCGGCGCGGCATCAGGCGACGTCGTCGAGGTCATAGATCCGGCCAGCCAGGCCGTCCTCGGTACCGTGCCGGACATGGGAACGGCCGAGACCCGGGCGGCGATCGACGTTGCCAGTGCCGCTTTCGGGCCCTGGAAGAAGAAGACGCATGCCGAGCGCGCCGCGCTACTGGAGCGCTGGTACGCGCTGATGATCGAAAAACTCGAGGACCTGGCGCTGCTGCTGACCTTGGAGCAGGGTAAGCCGCTCGACGAGGCACGCAGCGAGATCCGCTACGGGGCTGCCTTCGTCAAATGGTTCGCCGAGGAAGCGCGCCGCATCGGCGGACACACCATCCCCTCGCCGACGCCGGACCGCCGCATCGTCGTGCTCAAAGAAGCGGTCGGCGTCTGCGCCATCGTCACGCCTTGGAATTTCCCGAACGCGATGATCACCCGCAAGGTGGCACCCGCATTGGCCGCAGGCTGTACGGTTGTCATCAAGCCTTCGGAATTCACACCCTTTTCTGCGGTCGCCCTCGGCGTGCTCGCCGAGCGTGCCGGTATTCCGGCCGGCGTCATCAACATCGTCACCGGTATGCCAACGGCGATTGGTAACGAGTTCATGGCGAACGAGACGGTGCGCAAGATCTCGTTTACCGGCTCGACGCGCGTTGGCTCGCTGCTGATGCGTGGTGCCGCAGACAGCGTCAAGCGGCTCTCCCTCGAACTCGGCGGCAATGCCCCCTTTATCGTCTTCGATGACGCCGATCTCGATCTCGCTGTTGAAGGCGCGATCGCCTCGAAGTTCCGCAATGGCGGCCAGACCTGCGTCTGCGCCAACCGTATCCTGGTGCAGGCCGGAGTCTACGACGCCTTCGCAGAGAAGCTTGGCGTCCGCGTCAACGCCATGAAGGTCGGTCCAGGCACCGAGCCCGGCATGGCGATCGGCCCGATGATCAACGAAGCGGCGATCGAAAAGATAAACCGCCATGTCGAGGACGCGCTTGCCAAGGGGGCTAAGGTTGCGGCGAAAGGCAGGTCACCGGAGGGTCGGCAATACGCCGCCCCGATCGTGCTGACGGGTGCCACTACCGACATGCTGCTCGCCAGCGAAGAGACCTTCGGCCCTGTTGCTCCGCTCTTCCGTTTCGAGGCGGAAGAGGAGGCGATCGCAATCGCCAACGACACGCCCTTCGGCCTAGCTGCCTATTTCTACACGGAAAGCCTGAAGCGCGCCTGGCGCGTCGGGGAAGCGCTGGAGTTCGGCATGATCGGACTCAACACCGGCGCCATCTCCACCGAAGTCGCCCCCTTCGGCGGCGTCAAGCAATCCGGCCTCGGCCGCGAGGGCGCCCAGGTCGGTATTGAGGAATATCTCGAGATGAAGAGCTTTCATATCGGCGGGCTGGGATAGCCGTCGGTTCTCGGCGCATCGCCTCACCCGTCTGCCGACATCTACAAGTGTCAGCATGATGATCCTGCCGGGCGGTCGAACACTGCCCGGCATTCGTTTGTCGGCCGGGCGTCTCTAGACTGGTTGTAGCGCCTGTGCGGGTAGGTAAAGCAAGGGTGATGGTTTAAACTCACTGAGGAGTCTTCGTGATCTGGCATAGGCATCTTCAGGGGTAATCCAGAAGGCGTGAACATGTGCCGGGAAAGCGCATGCGGATATGCCCCTCGCGGTAGCTACTGGATCCTGTCCAGCATCTTGTAATAGATGCCGACGAGCGGCAGGAACCAGGGCTTGCCGAAATGCCCTGGCACAGCCGGCCATTCGAGACCTCTTAGCGGATTGCGGTCCGGCCGGTCGAGGATCGCGTCCGCAATGATCATCCCGAGATGCGTCGAAAGCTGCGCGCCGTGGCCGGAATAGCCCATGGCGTACCAGACGCCATCGTGATAGCCGGCGCGGGGGAAGCGGTCCTTGGTCATGTCGACGAGACCGCCCCAGCAATAGTCGATCTCGGTATTGGCGAGCTGCGGAAAGATCTCGGCAAGACTCGCCGTGAGGATCGCGCCACTTTTCGCGTCCGAGCGCTGGTCGGATGTCGCCGAGAAGCGGGCGCGGCCACCGAAGATCAGCCGCTTGTCGGGTGAAAGCCTGAAATAATTGCCGATGTTCATCGACGTGACGCAGGTGCGGTTACCCGGCATTGTCGCTGCGATCTCCGCCTTTGTCAGCGGTCGGGTGGCGATGATGAAGCTGCCGACCGCGATGATGCGGCGGCGGAAATAACCGAAGGTCGAAGGCGTATAGGCGCCGGTGGCGACAAGAACCGCATCCGCGGTGACGCTGCCGCGCGTGGTCTTGAGATGGTGCCGGCCGCCCGTCTGCCGATGCTCCGTGACGGCGCCACCCTCGAAGATCGTCGCGCCGTGGCGCGTTGCCGCATCGGCGAGACCGACGACATAGCGGCCCATATGCATCATCGCGCTCTTCTTCGAGAGCATGGCGCCGAAGAAAGGCGCGCCGACTTCCTGCTTCAGGTCGTCGGCGCTGAGAAGCGCGGTATCGGGGTCGACCTCCGCGTGCACGGCTTCGAAGTTGCGGGCGATGGCGTCGAAATGCTGTGGTTTCGAGGCGAGCTTCAGTTTGCCGGCGCGCCGGAAACTGCAGTCGATTCCCTCCTCGGCGATCAACGACTCGATCGTGTCGATCGAGTCGTCGAGCGCCCTGTAAAGGGCGATAGCCCGTTCCTTGCCGAGTTCCGCCTTGGCCGCCTGATAGCTATGCGCAAGTCCGTTGTTGAGGTGCCCGCCATTGCGGCCGGAGGCACCCCAGCCAACCCTCTCCGCCTCCAGCACGACGACCTTGGCGCCAGCCTTGGCGAGCTGCCGAGCAGCAGCGAGGCCGGTGAAGCCGCCGCCAATCACTGCGACGTCGTAATGGCCCTCGACCGGACCCTGGGCAGCCCCGGCAAAGGCCGGGGCGGTGTCGTGCCAGTAGGACAGGAATTTCATGGCGAACGCGCCTTCTCTTAGAGCCCGACGACGCCCGGCAGGCCGGAGATACCGGTGATCTCCACGTAGCCGTAATAGGGATTGGCCGGCTCGTGGCCGCGATTGACCCAGACCTTGTTTTTGATGCCGAGGTCATGCGCCGACATCAGGTCATAGCGGAAGGAGGACGAGCAGTGAAGAATGTCCTCCGGACCGCAGCCGAGCATGTCGAGCATGTATTCGAACGCCTTGAAACGCGGCTTGTAAGCCTGGGCCTGTTCGGCAGTGTAGACGGCGTGGAAGGGAGCGCCCAGCTTTTCGACGTTCGACATGATCTGCGAGTTCATCGCATTCGAGAGAATGACCAGAGGAATCTCTTTTGCGACCTTGGCGAGACCGGCAGGCACGTCGGGATGCGGACCCCAACTCGGGACGCGCTCATAGACCATGCGCGCCGCTTCCTCGCGGAATTTTATGCCATTGCGCTTGCAGGTCCGTTCGAGCGAATTGTGCACCACCTCCGCATAGGGCTTCCAGTCGCCGAGGATCTCGTCGAGGCGATAGGCGGCGAAATTCTTGATGAACTCCGCCATGCGCGGCTCGTCGAGTTGTTCGCCGTAGAGGTCGCGCGCCGCTTCCGCCATCTGGAAGTTGGTCAGCGTGCCATAGCAGTCGAAGGTGATGTATTTCGGCCGGAAGGTCGACATGTGAACTATCCTTGAAAGAGCGGGACCAGGGTTTACGTGTAAGATCATAGGCGCCAGCTCATTCCTCGGCTCACCTGATTTCGCAACGATCGAAGCAGAATCTATCGTATCCAAAGTCGGCTTTGGCAGAAGGTTGCGAGCGTTGCCCGCCGCCCTGCTTCTTGCCGCGCACATTTCGCATCCGCTCCTGCCTGCCAGCATAAGATGCGGCAGCCCGCGAGAGCAAAGCTATAAGATATCGCGCGGGCCGCAGCCTTCAGACGATCTGCCGGCCACCACTCCTGCAGAGTTCAGGGCAGGAAATGAAGGACATCCACATGCAGACAAATCAGATCGAGATCACTGCCTTCGGTACCGAGCATCTGGAAGCCGCCGTCAGGCTCTCCCGGCAGGCCGGCTGGCCGCATCGCCTGGAGGATTGGCAGATGGCGCTCGCCTTGAGCGAAGGCGTGGTGGCCATCGAGGATGCCCGGGTCGTCGGCACTGTGCTCGTCACGCCCTATAAGGCGAACTGCGCGACGATCAATATGGTCATCGTCGACGAGACGATGCGCGGCCGCGGTCTCGGCCGGACGCTCATGGACGCCGCGCTGCGGATCGCCGGCGATCGACCGCTGCGGCTCGTGGCGACCACCGAGGGGTTGGCGCTCTATGAGAAACTTGGCTTTCAGGAGACCGGGCGCGTGCTGCAGCACCAGGGTGTGGTCGGCGCCGTCGCCGCGCCGCGGGGGATCGAGAGCGCAACCGCTGCCGACATCGACGCTATCGCGGCGCTCGACCGCCGCGCATTCGGCGCCGACCGCAAAGGATTGGTCGCTTATCTCGCCAGAGCCGGTGAATTCGCCATCCGCCGCCGTGAAGGCCGTGTCTCGGGTTTCGCGGCGATACGCCCGTTTGGCCGCGGCGAGGTCATCGGGCCGGTCGTTGCCGCCGACCTTGATGATGCCAAGGCGCTTGTCGCGCATTTCATTGCCGCACGGCCTGGCCGGTTCCTCAGAGTGGACACCACGGCCGCCACCGGCCTCGCGCCCTGGCTTGCCGAACTGGGAATGGCCCATGTCGGCGGCGGCATCGCCATGATGAAGCCGCCGATCCGCCGATCCGCCGATCCCATCGCTAACACCTTTGCCCTCGCCAACCAGGCGCTCGGCTGATCCGGAGATTTTTGATGTACAGCAACTCTCTCATCGAACTCGATCGCGCCCACCTCATCCATCCGGTCGCCTCCTATCGCAGCCACGAAAAGCTCGGCGTGCGCGTGCTCGCCTCTGCCAAGGGCGCGACGGTTACCGACGCTTCGGGCAAGCAGCTGATCGACGGTTTCGCCGGCCTCTGGTGCGTCAATGCCGGCTACGGACATGAGAGCATCGTCGAGGCGGCGGCAAAGCAGATGCGTGAACTGCCCTACGCGACGGCCTATTTCGGCCTCGGTTCGGAGCCGGCAATCCGCCTCGCTTCGGAACTCGCCGAACGCGCGCCAGGCGATCTCAACCATGTCTATTTTACGCTAGGCGGCTCCGATGCCGTCGACAGTACGATCCGCTTCATCCGCTACTATTGGATTGCCCGTGGCGAGCCGCAGCGCGATCAATTCATCTCGGTCGAACAGGGCTATCACGGCTCCTCGACGGTCGGCGCCGGGCTGACCGCGCTGCCGGCCTTCCATGCCGGCTTCGGCATTCCTTTCGACTGGCAGCACAAGATCCCGTCGCATTATGCCTACCGCAATCCGGTGGGTGAGGCTCCGCAGGCGATCATCGACGCCTCGCTCGCCGCGCTGAGGCGCAAGGTCGAGGAAATCGGCCCCGAACGGGTCGCCGCCTTCTACGCCGAGCCGATCCAGGGCTCGGGCGGCGTGCTGGTGCCGCCCAAGGGCTGGATGAAGGCGATGCGCGAACTCTGCCGCGAGCTCGGCATCCTGTTCGTTGCAGACGAGGTGATCACCGGCTTCGGCCGCACTGGCCCGCTCTTCGCCTGCGAGGAGGACGAGATCGTGCCGGATTTCATCGCCACGGCGAAGGGGCTTACCTCCGGCTATGTTCCGATGGGCGCGGTCTTCATGGCCGACCATGTCTATCAGACGATCGCCGACGGTGCCGGCGCTGCCGCCGTCGGCCACGGCTATACCTATTCGGCTCATCCGGTCAGTGCGGCGGTCGGCCTGGAAGTGCTGAAGCTTTACGAAGGCGGTCTGCTGGAAAACGGGCGGAAGGCCGGTGCCCGTCTGATGCAGGGCCTTGAAAGCCTGAGAGACCACCCGCTCGTCGGCGATGTGCGCGGCCGCGGCATGCTGGCCGCCGTCGAGCTCGTCGTCGACAAAGTGAGGAAGACCCCTTTGCCGGCAGCCGCGGAGCCGGCGCGCCGCATCTTCGACCGTGCCTGGGAAAACGGCCTTGTCATCCGTGCCTTCGCCAATGGCGTGCTGGGCTACGCGCCGCCGCTCTGCTGCACCGAAGCGGAGATCGACGCAATCGTCGAGCGCACCCGCCAAACGTTGGACGAGACCTTGGAAGACCTGGATGTTCGCCAGGCTTTGAGGGCCTGATGGACGACTGACGCGATATATCGCGGAACCGCCATATTCGAAATTTTGTGCCGCGCCACGGTGCCCTTTCAGAGACTCCAGCGCGGCACAACTGCCAAACTCAAATCAAGGAAGCGGCCGGATCCCAGCATATGCGGCCTTTCCAGCAAGAGCGGGGGAAAACATCCCGCCGACGGGAACAGAATATTCTTCTTGATGAAGTCGGCGTTCCGGCCTGGGACGCGAAAAAACTGGGGAATCGATGTGTACAAGAGCCTTCCCGAATTCAAATACATGACGTTCGACGTCGTCGGCACGCTGATCGACTTCGAGGGCGGCCTCAAGGATTGCCTTGCCGGCATCGCCGCCGAGGCTGGTGTCACGATCGACGGCGAGGAGGCGCTCAGCCTCTACCGCACGGCGCGCTACTCCAAGGACGCCGACCTCTTCCCGGACGATCTGGTGCGCGTCTATCTTGAAATCGCGCCGAAGCTCGGCCTTCCGACTGAGCGGAAATATGGCGAGCGTCTGAGGGACTCCGCCGGGAACTGGAGGGCCTTCGGAGACAGCGCCGAAGCGCTGGCGCGCCTTGCGAAGGATTACCGGCTTGTCGCTATGACCAATGCGCGCCGCTGGGCCTTCGATTTCTTCGCCAAGGAACTGGGCGATCCCTTCTACGCCGCCTTCACCGCCGACGATACCGGCACCGAAAAGCCTGATCCCGCCTTCTTTCAGAAGGTTTTCGACTTCATCGGCTCGGAAGGCAATTCGAAGGACGATGTCCTGCATGTCGCGCAGAGCCAGTACCACGACATCGGCATTTCACGGAAGCTTGGGCTGACCAACTGCTGGATCGAGCGACGCCACGCGCAGGAAGGTTACGGCGGCACCATAGAGCCGGCCGAGTTCACCGAGCCCGACTACCACTTCACCTCCATGGCCGGCCTCGCCGATGCCGTGGCCGTCGCACGTAGCTAACCAGTTCACTGGGTCTAAGCCCACGGAAGACGGGCAGCCCGCCAACAGACGAAAAGGGGAATGACATGAACGACAAGATCACCAATTGGACCAAATCCGACGACGCCATGGTCGAAAACGCCATCCGTCGCGGCGCCACCCGCCGCGAACTGCTGCAGATGATGCTGGCCGGCGGTGTCGCCCTCTCCGCAGGCACCCTCGTGCTCGGCCGAGCCGGTAATGCGGTTGCGGCGACACCGGTTTCCGGCGGCGTGCTCAAGGCAGCCGGCTGGTCATCCTCCACCGCCGACACGCTCGACCCGGCCAAGGCGTCGCTGTCTACCGACTATGTGCGCTGCTGCTCCTTCTATAACCGCCTCACCTTCCTCGATAAAAGCGGTACGCCGCAGATGGAGCTGGCCGAAACGATCGATACCAAAGATGCGAAGACCTGGACAGTCAAGCTTAGGAAGGGCGTCACCTTCCACGACGGCAAGCCGTTGACCGCCGACGACGTGGTCTTCTCGTTGAAACGCCATCTCGATCCATCCGTCGGATCGAAGGTCGCAAAGATCGCCGCACAGATGACCGGCTTCAGGGCGGTTGACAAGCAGACCGTCGAAATCACGCTTGCCAATCCGAACGCCGACCTGCCGACCATCCTGTCGATGCACCACTTCATGATCGTCGCCGACGGCACCACCGACTTCTCCAAGGGGAACGGCACGGGCGCTTTCGTAAGAGAGGTCTTCGAGCCAGGCGTGCGCTCCGTTGGTATCAAGAACAAGAATTACTGGAAGTCCGGACCGCACGTCGATTCCTTCGAGTATTTCGCGATCAGCGACGACAGCTCGCGCGTGAATGCGCTCCTGTCCGGTGATATCCATTTGGCCGCCACAATCAATCCGCGTTCGATGCGCCTGGTCGAGAGCCAGGGCGATGGCTTCGTGCTCTCGAAGACCACCTCCGGCAACTACACCAATCTCAACATGCGGTTGGACATGGAACCCGGCAGCAAGCGCGACTTCGTCGAGGGCATGAAGTACCTCGTCAACCGCGAGCAGATCGTCAAATCGGCGCTGCGCGGCTTGGGCGAGGTCGGTAACGACCAGCCGGTATCCCCGGCCAACTTCTATCACAATCCCGACCTGAAGCCGCGCGCCTTTGATCCCGAGAAGGCGAAGTTCCACTTCGAGAAGGCCGGCGTGCTGGGACAGTCGATCCCAGTGATCGCATCTGAGGCGGCCAACTCGGCGATCGACATGGCAATGATCATCCAGGCCTCTGCGGCCGAGATCGGCCTGAAGCTCGACGTCCAGCGCGTACCCTCGGACGGTTATTGGGACAATTACTGGCTGAAGGCGCCGGTCCACTTCGGCAATATCAACCCGCGTCCGACACCGGATATCCTGTTCTCGCTGCTCTACGCCTCGGAGGCTCCGTGGAACGAGAGCCAATACAAATCGGAGAAATTCGATAAGATGCTGATCGAGGCGCGCGGCTCGCTCGACCAGGAGAAGCGCAAGGCGATCTACAACGAGATGCAGGTAATGGTCGCCAACGAGGCCGGCACCATCATTCCGGCCTATATCTCCAACGTCGACGCGATCACCGCCAAGCTCAAGGGCTTGGAAGCCAATCCGCTTGGTGGGCAGATGGGTTATGCTTTTGCGGAATATGTCTGGCTCGAGGCCTGATTGAGCAACTGGGCTTGGGGGCTGCAGCCGCATCGCTGCGGCCCCTCGGCATTATGGTTCGAAACCTGTCCTGAAAGCCGAGAGGGAGCGCCGTGAACAACCGTGTCCTATCCCTTGTGCTGAGCAGATTGCTCATCGCCGTGATCACCTTGGTGATCGTTTCCTTCGCCGTCTTCTTCGCGACGACACTCCTGCCGGGAGATACCGCGTCGATCCTGCTCGGCCAGGCCGCCACGCCGGAGGCCGTCGAAGGTCTGCGCCAGGCCATGCATCTCGACGAACCGGCAATCTTCCGCTTCCTGCGCTGGATCGTCGGTTTGCTGCAAGGCGACCTCGGCACATCCTATGCTAACGAGATGCCGGTCGCAGATCTGATTGGCGGGCGCCTTGTTAACACGCTGCAGCTCGCCGGCGTCACCGCCCTCTTCTCCGTGCCGATCGCACTCACGCTCGGCATCACGGCAGCGATGCTGCGCGGCTCGCTCTACGACCGCATCGTCACCGTGTTGACGATCGGCGTCATCTCCGTGCCGGAATTCATGATAGCGACCTCAGCCGTGCTGATCTTCGCCGTCTATCTGAAATGGCTGCCGGCGCTCTCCTTCGCCAATGAGGTGACGTCGCTCACCGATCTTCTGCGCATCTATGCCATGCCGGTGATCACACTCACCTTCGTCATCTCGGCTCAGATGATCCGTATGACGCGCGCGGCAGTGATTGAGACGCTCAACACGCCCTATGTGGAGATGGCGCTGCTCAAGGGCGCCTCCCGGCCGCGCATGGTGTTTCGCCATGCGCTACCAAATGCTCTGGGGCCGATTGTTAATGCGGTCGCGCTTTCGCTCTCCTATCTGCTCGGCGGCGTCATTATCGTCGAGACGATCTTCAATTATCCCGGTATTGCCAAGCTGATGGTCGATGCTGTCTCCACGCGCGATCTGCCGCTGATCCAGAGCTGCGCGATGATCTTCTGTCTCGGCTACCTGCTCCTGATCACGACAGCGGACATCATCGCCATCCTTTCCAATCCGAGGCTACGATGACAATGACCCATTCTGAGACCAAGTCTGCCCGGATTTCCGGAACCCGGCTCGGCTATCGCTTCAATATCGTCGGGATGGTCGGCCTTTCGATCATCCTTTGCTGGGCGCTCGTCGCGATCTTCGCGCCGCTGATCATCCCCTACCCGGTCGGGGAAATCGTTGACCTCGATTACTTCGGCCCGATGAGCCGCGACTTCTGGCTCGGCTCCGATTACCTCGGCCGCGATATGTTTTCGCGGATTCTGATGGGTGCCCGCTACACGGTCGGCATCTCGCTTGCAGCAGTCACCATCGCCTGTTTCACCGGGGTGGTCCTCGGCATGATCGCAGCGGTCGCCGGCGGGTGGCTCGACACGGTCCTGAGCCGCTTCCTCGACGCCCTCAACTCGATCCCGAGCAAGCTCTTCGGCCTCGTGGTGGTCGCCGCCGTCGGCTCGTCCATTCCGGTGCTGATCCTGACGCTGTCGGTGATCTACATCCCAGGCGCCTACCGCTTCGCCCGCGCGCTTGCCGTAAATATCAACGCGATGGATTTCATCACCGTCGCCCGGATCCGCGGCGAGAGCACGCTTTATCTCATCCGCTCGGAAATCCTGCCGAACATCATCGGCCCGGTACTTGCCGACCTCGGCATCCGCTTCGTCTTCATCGTTCTCCTGCTCTCCGGCCTCTCCTTTCTCGGCCTTGGCGTCCAGCCGCCCTATGCCGACTGGGGGGCTCTCGTGCGCGAGAACATCGGCGGCCTTCCCTTTGGCGCACCGGCGGTGATGGCTCCCTCCTTTGCGATCGCCAGCCTCACCATCAGCGTGAACCTGCTGATCGACAACCTGCCGCGTAAGATCCGGGATCGGAGCGAATGATGGGCAATCTCGTAGAAATCCGTGACCTGAAGGTCGAAGCCACCACCGATTCCGGCCGCCGCGTCGAGATCATCAACGGCGTCAGCCTCGACATCGCCGAAGGCGAGATCGTGGCGCTGATCGGCGAAAGCGGCTCGGGCAAGACGACGATAGCGCTGACGCTGATGGGATATGCCCGTCCGGGCTGTCGCGTTGCCGGCGGCAGCGTCTCGGTGGCTGGAAAGGATATGATGACCCTCAGCGAAAAGCAGCGCGCGAGGGTGCGCGGCACCGAAGTCACCTATGTTCCGCAATCCGCCGCCGCCGCATTCAATCCGGCCGCCACGATCATGGACCAGGTGATCGAGGTCACCCGTATCCACGGGCTCATGGCGGCCGACGAGGCGCGCTCCCGCGCCGTCGGCCTATTCCGCGCGCTGTCGCTGCCCGAGCCCGAGACGATCGGAGGCCGCTATCCGCACCAGGTTTCCGGCGGGCAACTGCAGCGTCTTTCCGCGGCCATGGCGCTTATCGGTGGTCCTAAGCTCGTCATCTTCGACGAGCCGACAACGGCGCTCGACGTAACGACGCAGATCGAGGTGCTGCGCGCCTTCAAGTCGGTGATGAAGAAGGGCGGCATTGCCGGCGTCTATGTCTCCCATGACCTCGCGGTGGTCGCCCAGATCGCCGACCGCATCATCGTATTGAAGGGCGGCGAGGTACAGGAGGTCGGCACCACCGAGGAAATCCTCTCGAACGCCAAGCACCCTTACACGCGCGAACTCCTCTCCGCCTTTGAACCAAAGCCCCGGGAGGCTGCCGACACAGCCGAGACCGCCCCGGCTCCGCTTCTGAAGATCGAAAACCTGGTCGCGGGATACGGTCCGTCCCAGAGCGACGGCTTGCCGCTTGTGCGCGCCGTCGAGCATGTCAGTCTCAAGGTGGAGAAAGGGCGCAACCTCGGTATCATCGGCGAGTCCGGTTGCGGCAAGTCGACGCTCGCTCGCACCATCGCCGGCATCTTGCCGGCCGCCGTCGGCAAGATTGTCTTCGACGGCAAGGAACTCGGTCGCAGCGCCCGCGAGCGCTCGCGCGATGAACTACGCGAAATGCAGATCGTCTTCCAATACGCCGATACGGCGCTTAATCCGGCGAAATCCGTCGAGGACATCTTAGCCCGGCCACTTACCTTCTATCACGGGATGAATGCCAAGGCGCGCAACGCACGCATCGACGAGCTGCTCGACATGGTGCGCCTGCCTCGCAACCTCCGTCATCGCCGGCCGGGCGAGCTTTCCGGCGGCCAAAAGCAGCGCGTCAACTTCGCCCGGGCGCTCGCCGCCGATCCGAAGTTGATCCTTTGCGACGAGATTACCTCGGCGCTCGACACGGTGGTCGCCGCCGCCGTCATCGAGCTGCTGAAAGAATTGCAGCGCGAGCTCGGTCTCTCTTACATCTTCATCAGCCACGATCTCTCCGTGGTGGAGGCGATCTGCGACGAAATCGTCGTGATGTATGGCGGCAAAAAGGTTGAGGACATCACTCCGGCCAAGGTCAATGCGCCGCACCACCCTTATTCGCAGTTGCTCTTCTCGTCGGTGCCGAAGCTCGATCCCGCCTGGCTCGATGGCCTCGAGCAGGATCCGGAATTGGTGAGGGCCTATTGCCGACGCTGAGCGGCATTGCTTAGCAGAACGCCCCCTCATCCGGCCTGCCGGCCGCGTTCTCCCCGCAAGCGGGGCGAAGGAGGCTCGCGGCAGCCGCACAAGCAAAACGGAGAGAAGGCTACTGCATGTCTCCTGGACCTCGATTGAAGGACAACGACATGCAGAAATTCAAAGTGCTACACTGCCATTTGCGCGTCTGATAAGACGCGCGGCGCTGCAGGTGAGGAAGCTAAAAACCTACATGCGGAACAGGCTGGTCAGCGGCATGTGCGCCTTGACGATCGGCGACTTCAGCACGACGAAGCTGAAATATTTGTCGATGCCCACGTCCATGTCGGTGAGGCGCTCCATGATCGTCTGATATTCGCCGATCCCGGCCGTGACGAATTTCAGAAGATAGTCGTAGCCGCCGGACACCAGATGGCATTCTATCACCTGATCGACCTTGTCTATCGCCGCCAGGAACCGGGCGAAGTCGATCTGCCGGTGGTTCTTCAGCGTGATCTCGGTGAAGACCGTAAGGGTTTGCCCGAGCTTGCTGACGTTGATCTGCGCCGAGTAGCCCTCGATATAGCCCTCCGACTGCAGCTTCTTGACCCGCATCAGGCAAGGACTCGGCGACAGGTTAACCAATTCGGCGAGTTCCACATTGGTGATGCGGCCATTCTTCTGCAGTTCGTACAGAATCTTGATGTCGATCCGGTCGAGTTTCATGGCGCGCCTTCCCCCTTGCTAAGTGGCCAACGGGACAGCAGATTGTGCTGCGACTTTCCCAGCTATGACCTTAACACACTGGAGAGACGTGTCGATTTCGTTTGGCACAATAGGCCAAAGCAGAAAGGGCGGCATTGCTCCCGCAAGACGGAATCTTGTGCTGCGCGCAGTCGCAGTCCGGCAACGCCGTTGCGCCAAAGCCGCTAGACTGTAGCCGTAACGGAGGTCACGCCATGCCAGCACCGCTGAAACTCATCGACACAACGCCGCAGCTACCCGAAACCGCCGATGCCGTGGTGATCGGCGGCGGCATTGTCGGCGTATTCGCGGCCTATTACCTTGCCCGCCGCGGATTGAAGGTCGCCCTCGTCGAGAAGGGACGGATCGGCGCCGAGCAGTCAAGTCGCAACTGGGGTTGGTGCCGCCAGCAGAACCGTGACGCCCGCGAATTGCCGATGGCGACGAAGAGCCTTGATCTTTGGGAGCGTTTCGCCGCCGAGAGCGGCGAGGACACCGGCTTCCGGCGCTGCGGGTTGTTCTATCTCAGCAATAGCGAAGAGGAATTGGCCGGCTGGGCGCGCTGGCGCGATTTCGCCCTGACCGTCGGCGTCACCACCCACATGCTCGACAGCGCGGAGGCGACCGAGCGCGGCCGGGCAACGGGCAAGCCATGGAAGGGTGGCGTCTTTTCGCCGACCGACGGCACCGCCGATCCGGCAAGCGCGGCACCCGCGGTCGCGCGTGCGATCCTGAAGATTGGCGGCACCGTGCACCAGTCCTGCGCCGCCCGCGGCATAGAGACAGAAGGCGGTCGCCTATCCGGTGTCGTGACCGAGCATGGCACCATCCGCACGAAAACGGCCGTCCTCGCCGGCGGCGCCTGGGCCTCCTCCTTCTGCCGGCAGTTCGGCATCCGCTTTCCCCAGGCGTCGGTCCGCTCGTCGATTCTTGCTGTCTCGCCAGGCGCCATCGGCCTTCCGGATGCATTGCACACGGCCGCCGTTTCGGTGACGCGCCG
This sequence comes from Sinorhizobium terangae, assembly GCF_009601505.1. Classification (GTDB taxonomy): domain Bacteria; phylum Pseudomonadota; class Alphaproteobacteria; order Rhizobiales; family Rhizobiaceae; genus Sinorhizobium; species Sinorhizobium terangae. The sequence goes on along the minus strand of NZ_WITC01000033.1, from coordinate 101,238 downwards.
CCGGGACGGCGGCTACACGCTCGCCATCAGCGGCCGCGGCCGTGTCGATCCTACGCCGCAGCAATTGCGTTTCGCGCCGCAGTTTCTGCCGATGTTCGCTCGGCGCTGGCGCAGCCTTGCACCCGGCGGCCTCGAAGGTTTCCGCTCCGGTCACGAGAGCCTGACTCACTGGAGCCTCGATGCCCCGACGCCAATGGAGCGCATGCGCATCCTTGATCCCGCCGTCGATAAGGACACTATTCGCCTTACCCATTCGCGCGCGCTCGACCTCCTGCCCGACCTTAAGAACACCAGCATCACCGCCGCATGGGCAGGTTATATCGACAGCACGCCGGACGGTGTGCCGGGCATCGGCGAAATCGCCGCCGTACCGGGTTTCATCCTCGCCGCCGGCTTCAGCGGGCACGGCTTCGGTATCGGTCCGGGCGCCGGCCACTTGGTCGCAGACATCGTGACCGGTCACGAGCCGATCGTCGATCCACGCCCCTACCATCCGGATCGCTTCCGAAAATCCGCCTGGGGTCAAGTCGCTGACTTTTAGATCCCCGCATGGGGACCAATCTGGGCAAGCGCCTCTTCCAACATTTTCGCCTAAGCTCGAAAGACGCCTGCCGCAACTCTCTGCCAAAGCCCCTATGCGATACAAAACAACCTGCTTCAGGTCGCGGCGAATGCGGACACTAGTCTCCCCGCTCTCCCACTATGATGATTGCGGTACAGGGTGTTGCCGTGCCGATGCACCCCATGAACCCAAAAATCGAGAGGTCATGCATGAAAACGCTGCTGCTTAAGAAGGATGAAGTACGACGGCTAATCGGCATGACAGAAGTCATCGGCGCGGTGGAAGAGGCATACAAAGCCTTTAACAATCATCAGGTGGAACAACCTGATTATATAGGGATGCATCTCCCGTCGCCTCGTGGGGAAATCGATTTCAAGCTTGGTTACTACAAAGCCAATGAAGTGATCTCCATGAAAGCATCTTCTGGAGGGTTCATTGATAACCCGACAGCCTACGGCGTGCCTAGTGGCATGGGGACCATTCTCCTTTTTGATGCCAGGAGCTGTGCGTTGATTTGCATCATGGATGGAAGCTTGATCACTGGCCTCAGAACGGGGGCGTCTGGAGCAGTCTCCGTCAAAGCCCTGGCGAGAAAGAACGCCAGGACGGTCGCATCGATCGGGACAGGAAATCAGGCAAGAATGCAAGTTCGGGCAGTCAACGAGATCATGAAGATCGAAGAAATCCACGCATGGGACAGTCACCCGGACACGCTTTCCAGATACAAAGCGGAAATCGAAAGCGAATTCGGCATTCCTGTAATCATGGCAAACTCCAAAAAAGAAGCCGTTGAGCAGGCCGATATCTTGATTACGACGACCCGCGGGAAAGGGTCGCTTGTGGAAGCGGATTGGGTGAAGCCCGGTACACATATCGTTGCAATCGGCACGGATCAACGCGGCAAACAGGAGCTGGATCCGGAGCTCTTCAGAAACGCGAAAATCATCGTCGACTCGATCTCGCAATGCTCAGAAAAGGGCGAGACCTGGCACCCGCTGAATAAGAACATCATCACTAAAGACGACATCCATGGCGAAATCGGCGAGGTATTGCTGGGAAGGAAGCCGGGACGAGAAAGTGATGACGAAATCACGATTTTCGATTCCACGGGGATGGCCATACAAGACAATACGACAGCCAGCAAAATCTATCAGAACGCAATAGCCAATAACGTCGGCACCTTCTTTCATTTTTTTGAGTGATGACTATGCGCAACTACCCCACCATTCAGGACATTCGGGAAGCCCGGGAACGGCTGAAACCGCACGTCAGGCACACGCCGTTATTGCGTGCAGAAAAAATAGAGAAAGCCGCTGGTTGTCAGCTGTATCTCAAACCGGAAACCCTGCAGATTACTGGCGCCTTCAAGATCCGCGGCGCACTGAACAAGGCTCTCTCGCTCTCGAGAGAAGAGATCGCAAACGGCATTATTGCGACGTCGTCGGGCAACCATGCCCAAGGGCTTGCTTATGCCGCCAGGATGTTGGGCGTAAAAGCAATATTGGTGCTTCCGGTCACCGCGCCCAAAATCAAGATCGAAAATACAAAAGCCCTCGGGGCAGACGTCATTCTTTTCGATGGCGACACCGCCGCCAGATGGAAAAGGGTGTACGAGATCGCGGAAGAAAACAAATACGTGGCTGTTCACGCATTTGAGGACCCCATCGTGATGGCCGGTCAGGGAACGATCGGGTGTGAAATACTGCAGGACCTGGACGATGTAGATACGGTCATCGTTCCCGTGGGCGGCGGAGGCTTAATCTCGGGAATTGCTACCGCCATCAAAGAAACGAAACCATCAGTGCGCGTTATCGGGGCAGAGCCTGCCTTGACACCGAAGTATTTTCACAGCCGGATAAACAAGGAGCCCACATCGCTTCCCTTGAAGAACACTATTGCGGATGGCTTGCGGATAAGCGTTCCGGGTCAAAACCCGTATCCGATTGTCGAAAAGTATGTGGACGAGATTATTCTTGTTGAAGACGAGCACATCATCGCCGGTATGCGTGCTCTTGCCAAGGATGCGAAACTGATCGCTGAACCAGCCGCCTCGATTGGCGTCGGAGCACTGTTGGCGGGCACCATAGACGTCAAGCCCGATGAAAAAGTCTGTGCGGTGTTGTCTGGCGGGAACTGGGATCTACGCGATCTTGCCGAGATATACAATGTAGCGGGGTAATCAGTCGCAGCTTCGGTCAGTTCACCACCCCGATCGCAGTTGAACGTCTGAGATCCGCATCGCCAAGCAAGAATCTGCCGCTCCGGAATGCGGCCCGAACACGCCGTTCGGCGACCTGCTTGGCGACGACCGCTTGTCACCCTTTTGCGACGGTGAAAGGGAGGATCCGACCCGATTCGGACCTTAGCATCCTGACATGCAAGGTGCGCTTCGAGCCAGAGCGGACGCTTGGGCACTAGACTAGCACGAGGCTGCCACGGCCACGCCCATCAGCCGATGGCCGTGAGCCGATGGCTGCTTTTCAAGCATGCCCTTAGCGGCGTTCGATGCCCTTTGCCGCCAAGGTGCCATCGACCTCAGCCGACACCAGAAACTCCGACAGTTGTTTGGCAGCTTTTGTGTCCTTTGGATTGGCACTGATGCCAATGGCGAGGTCGATGTAACTTTGGAGTTCCGCCGGAAACCGACCGACAAGCATGACATCGGGGAATCGATCAGACGACGCTGCAATCGAGGTCAACCGAAGGCATCCGAGTGGAAGTGATGCAGGTCAGCCTTGCCAAGGATCAACAATGACGACGCCAGTGCCTTCGAAGTCCCTGATGCTTCGCGTCACGACGATCATGTCGTGGACGAGAGCCGTGGCCGCAATCAGCGCGTCGGCCTCAAGAACGCAACCGAGCCTCGTGTGTGGCGTCCCGGCGTTGCACCCCAAATACACCGCGCTCCAGTTCAAGAATCGTGATTGCCGAAAGGAAGAAGCGCGTCGCATCTTCCGCTCCGACCCACGCCACTACATTGGCGTCGGCTTTGCCGTCGCCGACCTTGCGCAGTTCGGAGACGACGTTCGTATCCAGCAGGTATCTCAAGACAAGTCCACTTCGCGCGGCCTGATTTCAACGCGGTGCGGCTCGAAACCCCTAACATGCAGATGATGGCTGGGCGTGCCGGTCGCGATCACTTCGGATGGCGCGGCTCCGAGCCGTCATTTCGATATGCTCCAGATTGCACGAATCGCTCAATCCACCCAGCACCTCCCGCATAATCACGACCGCTACATCCTCCCGCCGGGCAAAGTCTTCGAGATGATCATGCGGCCGCACGATCGGCATGGATCACGAGATAGGTTCGCTCGAGGTGGACAGAAGGCGGATATCGCCATCATCGAAGCGCAAGCCGCATCTGATGCCCAACCGGATGCCGGTTCACCGGCTGATCCATCAGGTTCTCGGCAGTGATGTCGACACGGTGATCGTCGAAGGCAGGATTCTCATGGAGGAAGGCACGGTACTGACCACCGACATGTATGAAGCGCCGGTTTTCGGGGAAGCCGAAGCAAAGGCGCTCGTGGAACGGGCCGGTTTGCACGCCCATATGCACGATCCCGGTTGGGGACGATTACACCGCACATTCCAGAGACCTATTCCGCTACCCGCCGTCCCGGACTGTTGACTTCACCCCAGATCCCGGCCAGCAGGCAGAGGTCGAAGCTCGATCCCGATGACCGTCAGAACGAAGGAAAACTCACAGATCTATCAGAGGTGCACCAATGCGGAACGTGAGCGCCACGGCTGATACGACAACCGAATTGCCCATTACGGTCATAAGTCGCCAATGAAGCAGCAGATCACCGCTTGGACGCTCAGCAGCGCCTTGGCTAAATCCAAAAATTGTCGGGACTGCCGAGTAGGAGGCTTTTTCAGCCTCGAAAGTAGATTTCTGTTGCGCGAAACCGACCATCCATTCGCTTGCATTGAATAATGACGTCGATCGAGACCCTCAACAATCTGTCGATGTCTTCCCGATCCAAATTGCGGCCCCCTTCGGACTCCTTCACAAGAAGCGTCAACTGTTGGAAGGCGAGCTTGGCGGAGTCGGCATGCACGGTGGTGATCGATCCGGGGTGGCCGGAGTTGACGTTGCGGACGTAGTAGAATGCCGTGCCATCACGGAGTTCCTGCAGCAGAATGCGGTCCGGCCGCATCCGGAGGCATGATTCCAACAGTTGTTTGGGTCCGGCACGCGAAAGTCCCTGGGCGCCTTTCGAATAGAAGAGGCGCACGTGGTTGGGCTGCGGAATAACGAGTTCAGGAGTGTCTTCGATCGAAATGATCCGCTCATGCACCGGAATGTGCTTGATCAGCGCTTTCGAGAGTGTCGTCTTGGCCGATCCGGTTGCGCCAGAGATGATAATGTTTTTCCGTGAAATGACGGCTTCCCGCAGAAAATCCTTATAGCGACCGGCCTGGTACAGCGCCAGCAAACCCTGATCCGTCGTCGAACTGTCTTCGTTGGTTGTCCGGGTCTCGGAGAAAAACTCGCTTTGCTCAAGATCATCGAGCGTGAACGTAACCGAGGAGGGCTTTCGGATGGTGACGCTGACCGTGTTCCTGGTCGTAGCGGGCGGAATGACGATCTGGATCCGTTCGTCCCCCGGCAGGGTCGCCGACAGGATCGGCCGCGTTTCGTCGATGGATTGATGGGAGAAACTGGCCACGGCCCGGGCAAAGCGCATAAGCTTTTCGAAAGTAAGCTCCGGCAGATCATGAGTCCGCCAACCATCGGCGCCTTCTGTCAGCACCTGCCCGGGCCGATTGACGATCACTTCGTAAAGCGACGGGTCATCCAGGTACGGCGCGAACGGAGAGAGCAACTCACGAACGACTGTCGCGTCAGGACCTTCGGTCATCACGCCTACCCTACTTCGTCACGAGCGTTGACCGCGGGCTGAAGTCCCCCAGCACGGCCCGGTCCAGGATCTTGTTCCTCGGCTCGCTCACCCGCAATCCATAGACACCGGAAAAGTCCAGATCCCGCGCCACGAAGATCGAGACGAGTTCACCCTGATGTTTGTTGAGCGTCGGAGGGATGTTGATCGATTGCTCGACCGCGATGGCGGCCGCTTGCTGACCGGCGCTCGTCGTATTCTGCGCATCGACGTCGCTGTCCTGAAGGCGGCTGCTGGCATAGCTTGTGGCATCGCCGACGATCGAGAGAAGAAGCGCACTTCCAAACCGCTCCCACCAGTGGGTGTCGACATAGCCGTCGACGCCGGCGCGGCCGAGCGCATCTGTCGCCGGCGACGCCAATGTGACGATGACGCCATTCGGGGTTTTCGCGCGGTTCCAGAGCACGAACAGGCGCTTCTGCCCTCGCTGTAGGCCGCCGCGGTACTCGCCGACGACCTGGGTGCCTTTCTCCATCAGCACGACCCGGCCATTGTCCGAAAGGACATCCCGGTTGATCACGCAGCTTGTAAAGCCGGGCTGATCAGATGCCATGGCAGTTTCGAGAACACAGGGTATCGAGGTTCCCATTGCAACGATGAAGTTCCGGTTGCCGAGCGTGCCGGCGCGCGAGCCCTCAAGCCTGGTCGGCCGTAGCAATCCGTTGAATCGCTGTTCATCGGCATTGGCCGTGTTCTGGTCCATCATGTTTCCATCGAGCGGCAGGAAATTGCTGTCCGTCGATATGGTAGGATCCGCGGTATCCCGGCGCGACGTCGCGTTTCTCTGTCCGCCGCTATAGGCCATGACGGGCGCCCGCCGCGCCGAGTCGAGCAGTGGATCTTCCGCCTTCACCTCTTCTGCCACGACGGGGGTCGGCAGCTTCACTTCCGGTTCGGCCTGGACCGGCTCCGCTTGTTCCTCGGCCGGCTCGAAGTTCGTCGTCTGCCGGATGACCACCCGCTCCGGCTGGACGTTTTCTTGCTGGGTACTTTCGCCGCTCATCGACCACAGGGCAAAGGCGACAAAGGCAACAACGGCCAGCGCTACCGCCCCGCGCTTCAGGACTGGATTGTTGTCGATCCGTCTGGCCGCGACGGTTTCGGCTCGCTCACCCGGAATTCGGCTTTCGTCTTCCTGAATCATGACAATTCCCTACTGTGCCGTGACTTCGGTCTTCACGATGCGCTCGACCGACGGCGAGGTCGTATTGGTATCCGGATTGATGCCGACCCGGTCATAGGCTTCGTTGAAGACGCAGAGCACTTCCCCTCCTCTCCGAAGAATGAACTTGCGGCTGATCGCGTGAACCAGGACGAGGTTGCCGTCGACAGCCTTGGGCACCAGGCTTTCGCTTCCGTCCGAATTCTCGATATAGATGGCAGGCATCTCCTGGTTGCCGACGAAGGCGAAGGTCGTGACCTTGCCATTGTCGTAGACTGATTGCGGTTCCAGCGCCTGTGCGCCTTGTGCGGAGTAACGCCAGTTCCGCGGCCCATAGGCGTCATGAATGGCCAACACGTTGTCGGCCTCCTTCGCCTGCGCGGCGATCGCTCGCGCCGCCGCATCCTGTCGTCGTCGTTCGGCTTCGTCGGCCGGATATCGGTACTTGACGTAGAAGTAGGTGTTCTGACCGACCTCCACCTTCCCATCCCGCACCGTCAATTCCATCTGGTAGCTTCGGGTCGATCCGTCGCGCCGGGTGGTGACGACAGAGATATTGGTGACCGGCTGATTTTCTCGCGGTTTGAGAAACAGGATGTTGCCCGCCGGCGCGACTTCCCAGGCCACACTGTTGCCGAGCGCGACATGGGCGATCTCTTCGTCGGCCGCAAATTCCACCTGCACCGAAGAGCGCAGCGAGCCGATGATGCGGGTGATGTTGTAGGGCTGGTAGTCGACGAAACGGACACGACTGTCCTGTGAAGCGCCGCGCGGAATTTCGAGGGCAAGCGCCGTGGAGGCGGAGGCCGTAAGGAGGAGGGTGGCGACGAAAATAGTCCGCATCAGTTGATGGCCTCCGGATCGGCCCGGTATTCGCTGACTGCAAAACCGAGGGGATTCACCAGCCGATCCGTCGACGACATCGGCGCGTTGGCATAGGAGAAGGTGAGCGTCGCAACCCAATGGGTTGCCCGGACTTCTTCTCCGCGGGTGACCGTGCGCATGTAGCGGACGGATACGACATGCGGATTGATCAGCGAGATCGAGGCGATGCTGATGCGCGCGGTGGCGCTGCGTCCATAGGTGTTCTGCGGCGACTCCGGATTGCTGCCGCGATAGATCGCCGAAAACCGGGCCTGCTCCGGTTGCGTCGATAGCAAGGCGACGGTGCGGAAATTCTCCTCCGCCTCGCTCCAGACGTAACCTTCGCGGGCCCGGACGTATTTCGCGGCAAAGTATTTGGTGACCGCCTCGTCATAGGTGCCGGCGGTCGACGTCAGCGCCGAGACGACATCGACGATGCCCGTCGAATTGTCGACCCGCACGACAAACGGCTCGACCGTTTTGAGCGGCGTGAGGCCGGCGACGGCGAAGATCGACGCACCGGCAAGGATACCGGCAAACATGGCCACGGACCAGGCGATGCGTGCCGAGCGTTCGACCTGGATCATGCGATCCTGATCGAAGCGCCGAGCCTTCTCGAAATATGACTTGAGTTCGTCGCCGGAGACCATGGCGTCAGTCCTCGCAACGACGATAGGAGGCATCGCTGTCGAGATGGGCAAAGGCGGAAGGTTCCCTGCCCTCTTTGACGTAAGCCATGGCGACGGACTGAGAAGCCGCCGGTCGCGCATCGGACTGTTTCTGTTTGAGGTTGCTATTGTCCTCCCACTGCCACATCGAGCGATTGAGAGCCCGGCGGGAATAGCCGTCGCATTTCGGGAGAGGATCGGTCAGTGAAGCGCAACCGCTTAGGGCGACCGCCACGCAAAGCAGCGGAAGTGTTTTGATCATTCCTGAAGAGCCTTTTTTCTTGTTCGTGCGAAAAGCGTCATGATCCGGAGCCTTTCGAGCTGAAGGTTCGACCAACGGCGCGGACACCGCGGCCGGCGGCACGGAAGCCGAGTGAGGTGGCCCGGGCGAGCGTGCTCTCATGCACTTCACGCGCCGCACCATAACCGTAGGTCAAGGACGCGCCGCCGGCGGCAAGCGCCGAGGCGATGCTGGGAAGCTGGTAGAAGACGTAGAGAGCGGCGAAGCAGATGGCGCCAAGCGCGATCGGCCGCATCAGCACATCGCTATACCCCTCGATTGCTGAAAAGGTCGTGTCGACTGAGGTGATCAGCAGTGAGCCGACGGCGACGACGAGGACCTGGAGGATCACGAAGTTCGCAAGCTGCCCGATCCAGGCTTCTGTGAAGCGCCGCGTCGACTGGAACATGGCGAGCGCCACGAAAATCGGCCCGATCGCGAGCACGATTGCAAGCGCCAGCCTGGCATAGAGCGAGACGATGTAGCCTATGGCGGCGACAATGAAGCTTGCGCCGATCACGAGCATGCCGCTGGTGCCGCTGACGATGTCGATAGGCCAGGAGGCGCGCGCCCAGATCTCTTTGGCACACTGTTGCCCCTTGTCGAGCAGGCTGTCGAAGGTCGAGGCGCTCGGTGCCGTGCCGGTGTTCAGCGCCTGCGAGATTTCGCGTGGGAGCACCTCGAAGAAGATGTTAGTGACATAGGTCTGATATTCGCTGGCGTTCTTTACCAGCATCACGATGATGGCGAGCTTGATCGCGCGGAAGGCGAAATCGAGGACCGGTTCCTGAACTGAACCGCGGAGAACGAGATAGCCATAGAGCACCACGTAAAGGGTGACCGCCGCCGTCAGGGGCCCCGAGGCCCACTCGGCAATGTTCGACGTTCCCGAGGAGATGAAGTTCTCAAGTGGTGCCTTGAACTGCCCGTCGACAAAGGCGAAGACTTGATACACGGTTTTGACTCCGAGCGCTTTTTACATTCGTTCAAGGCGGGTCCTGAAATCTGCGGCCGCAGCGTTTTGGCAACTTGGAGTGTTGCCCAATTCACCCGGATTGCGGCGGCATTTGCCGATCACGTCGGCAAGCAGCGCTTTGTCGGCCATCAGTTCATCGACGGTATAGACGCGCTCGGTTTCCTGCGAGCAAGCGGCCAGAACGACGAGAAAAACAGAAAGAAACCGCAGCCTCATTGCAGTGCGGCTCCCATGGCGTCCATGCGCTGGCGCCAGTCCTCGGCCTTGCGTTGCTCATCGACCTGAGCCTGCGCCTGCTGCACCATGCGCAAGCCTTCCATGCGCAACACATCGGTCTGAAGGAAGGCCTGTTCGGCCTGAAGCCGCGCCTGCAGGTCGGCGATGTCCTTGGCGTCGCTTGCCGTCGAGATTTTCTCGCGCAGCTGGTCGATACCATCGATGCGCTTGGTCGCGGCATCATAAATCTGCTGGCCGAGGCTCATCTGACCGGCGTTCTTGTTCTGGATGCGCGAAAGCTCCTGCGCGTAGAAGTCGTCGGCATCGGTTCGATAGCTCGAATTGCCCTCGAGGAACCTAGAGGCCGAGTCAGCGAACGCACCGCTGCCATTGCCCTTGAATAGGCCTTCGATCGCGCTGAAGTCCGCCGGCAGCGCTTTGCGGACGGCCGGATCGTTCAACACGCTGGCAACATCCGCCATGTCGGTCAGTTTGTTGAGCGAACCGTAGAGCTGCTGTGCCTGCTCGATCTGCTGATTGAGTGCATCGAGTTGGGCTTTCAGCTGCGCGATGCTCTCGATCTGCTTGGCGATCGCCGTCTGGTCGATCACCGGGATCCCCTGCCCTGCCGCACCGTTGGCGGAAAGGATGAGCGCAACGGCAATCGCCGCACTATGAAGTCGGTCGGAACCCATCAGCTCGCACTCCTTCTTTGCTGGAAAATCGGAAGCCAATCCTCAAGCTGGTTGCCAACTTCAGCGCGCACCGCATCGGCAAGTTCGACATTAGCGGTCCGGCCGGAGAGGACGGCGAGTTCGTCATCGAAGCCGTTGAGGTCCAATTCGGCGACGACGCTGTTATGTCCCTGCTTCAACACGAACCTTCGGCTCTCGACCGAGAGCTCGCGTGCGACCAGCTCGAACTCGCGCTCCGTCAGCTTGAAGCCATCGACATAGTCCGCATGGTTGCCGCGGGCGTTCGGCAGGAAGATCTGCGTCGGGCATTGCTCGATGATGGTGTGGGCGATCGGCGAGACGATTGCATCTCGTGGGCTCTGCGTCGCAAAGAGCATGAGTCCATTCTGCTTGCGGATCGTCTTGAGCTTGTTCTGGGCGAGGTCCCGGAACCCTTCGTCCTGGAGCGCCTTCCAGAACTCATCGATAACGATGATGATCCGCCGGCCGTCGATCAATTGTTCGACCCGATGGAAGAGGTAGGCCATCAGCGGGGTCCGGATTTCCTCATTGTCGAGGAAGTCGGTCATGTCGTAGCCGACGAACTTGCCGCCGACGCTGAATTCGCCGAAACCGATATCCTCGATGACGTTGTCAAAGACCCAACCGAGCGGCCCTCCCCTTTCCCACCGCCGCAGCCTTGCCGCGAGGCCTTCCGGGTCGGTGTTGTCGAGAAAGGTCCTGAGCGCGCCGATCGTGCGACCCTCCACCGGCAGGTCGGCCAGGCCGTCGATGGCGGCGGCGATGTCGCGGAGTTCGGTCACGCTCAGGTCCCGCGTTGCCGAGCCGACAAGCTTGCCGATCCAGCGCGTGAGGAAGACCTTGTTCTCTGGCGTCAGGTCGAGCGCCATCAGGGGAGCGCAGCCGGTCGGGATGCCGTTCTTGAGGGGAAAGTAAGTGCCGCCGGCGGCGCGCACATAGAGATCGGCCCCCCTGTCCTTGTCGAAGAACACTACATGAGGGTCGTGCTTCTCGAGCTGCGACAACATGAAATTCAAAAGCACGGTCTTGCCGGCGCCGGACGGCCCGCAGACGAAGGTGTTGCCGAGATCGCCGTAATGGAAATTGAAGTAGTAGGGTGACCCGGACGCCGTCTTGAGTAGGGCGACGGCAGTCCCCCACTCATTGCCGTCCTTCTGGCCGATTGGATAGGAGTGGAAGGGCGACAAGGCGGCGAAGTTCCGCGACGTGATCGCGCCGGACCGGGCCCGATAGCGGAAGTTCCCGGGCAGCTGCGCCCACCAGGCCGCCTCAAGGCCAAGATCCTCACGGGCGACGACTGCGCCGCCGCTGGTCAGGCCGGCGCGTGCTTTGGCGAGATTGTCGGTCAGTTCCTTCACTGAGGGGGCAAAGACGGAAAGCGTCAGGTGGTGCTCGCCGAGCACGAACCGGTTGGACTCCAGATCGTCCATCGCCCCATCAAGCTCCTCGATTTGCGAGGCCGCCTTGTCGCCGCTGCTGACCATCTGGTTCTGCTTGCGGCCCATGATGACGCGGGCGTCCGCCTTCGAGACGAAGGAGAAGGATTGCGCCAGGATGAGCTCGAATGGACTGGTGAGTACGCCGTCGAGCATGCCGGGCTTGGTGCAGGCGGGATATTCCTTGAAGCTCAGCATGCCGGCATAGCGGCTGGTCGCCTCGTGCCGGATTTCGATCGTTTCGCGACCGACGATGACACGATCGGAGTAGATCGCCGACGCAATGCGGCCCTCGGTCAGGGGGATCGGCTCGCGTCGTCCGCCGACGAACTGATGCAGCACTTCGCTCGGCTCCGAGAACATGAGGCCGTCATGCTCGTAGAGGGACAGCACGCGCGGCTCGAAGCGTTTCAACGCCGCCGTGACATCAACGACCTTATCCCGAAGCTGCTTGAGGGCCTCCTCATCGAGTTCGACCCTGGCGCGGCGGGCACGACGCAGGCGCGCCAACAGCTTTGCCGCCTTGTCCGCCGGATCGCGCGCCGGAGACCAGAGGAGCGTCAGATAGAGGTCGTTGCGGAATAAGTCCTCGCCCACCATGCGCGTGCGGTACTTGTCGTTGAGCGCCGCCGAGAACGGTGTGGCGAACGTGCCCTCCGGATAGCTGTTGTCGCGACGGCGGATGAGATGGGTCCACAAGGCAAGCCGCTCGTCGGCGATGTTTCGATAGAGGGTGTTGAGGTCGCGATGGAGGGCATTCAGGTCGAGAACATCCGCGGTCTCGAAGGAGACGCCTTCGAGCGCGATCATCACCATCAGCGCCCGGGAATCGAGCGCGATCGTCGACTCGTCGACATGGCGGACATACGGGATGAAGGTCTCCGGACCAAGTTCGCGAGATCTGAGTATGGTCAGGCTAGGCAAATCCGAGGTCCCTTTCGTCGTATTTGCGGGCGAGCCTCAGTGGTGCAAGCGTCGCCCCGCCCCAATAGGCGCTGTTGCGCGACCGGCCCCGTGTCTCCACCCAGGCCAGCAAGATGCGGAACATGTTGTGGTCGTGTTTGACGAGCGCGCGGAAAATGAGGTGAAAGACGACGCCGCCGAGCGCGTAAGCGATCGAGCCGGCGACGATGTAAAGAATGGTGGTCAGCATGATATTCATGGCCATGGCTTCCATCGTCACGCCGGCGATCATTGCCGGGCGGGTGCAGGCAATAAACAGCGAGTCTTCCTCGAGGATCTGCCGCGAACTCGCCATGACATCAGCTTCCGACGATGGTGTTGACGAGTTCGGTGGCACCGAAGATGCCGCCGATGCCGATGATCCAGAACCCTGCCCGTCTCAGATCCATGTAGCCGAACATCCAGGCAATGCAGATCACGATCACCGCGATCACGGCCAGCAGCTTGGCGATGTTGCCGGTCAGCATGTCGACGATGTTCTGCAGCACGGTCTCGATGCCAGCGGCCTGCGCGAAGGCGGGCTCGACCATGGTGGCCACGATGGCGACAGCCATCACGGTGGAAGCGGCGATCGGACGGATACGGAAACTGAAGGTCATTCACTCTGCTCCATTTGACTGTTCTGAAACACCAGGACGGAAGATCTCCGTCGCGAACTGAAAACATCCCAGGACGGCGTCGGGGCGGATTCCGCCTGGAATTCGTCCCTGCGGGCAGTGACAGCCACATCGGTAGGAGGCGCATTGTTGGCTCCCCTCCCCTGCCCGCCATCGCTGATCGTGAGAGCCGAGAGCGTCTTGCCGAGCCGCCTCGCTTCCTCGCGGACCTGATCGTCGTACTGGACCATGGCGCCCATGGAGGGATCATCTCGGCCGTAGTAGGATTGCAGCATTACTTGTTCGGCCCGGTTCGGATCCGCGCCGGCCTTCGCAGCGAGCCGGTAATACCCGTCGAGCAGCGTCGCGGTGGCCTGAAGGTTGAGGCACGGATCAAACGCGTCGGAGATCGAGAGCTTCAGCTTCCGGAGTTCTTCCATGCCAATACCGCCGAGACCGAGCTGGATGTCCTGCCGCTCGGCCACCAGCGACGTGGTGATCTCGATCGCTTCCGCCTTGGTCGTGGGCTGCTCCGAAAGTGGGGCGCCGCTGTTGATCCGGATGGCCAACGGCTCGAACCTACTTTCAAGACTGACGACGCCAGCGAGTGTCTCGGCCGCAACTATGGGTGCGCACGTTTGCGCCAGATCGAGGAACGCAACGGGCATGGCTCAGTACCACACCCGTTGTTTGCCGACGCCGTCGATGGTCACGTCGACATAATGGGGTTGCTGGCGGACGTTCGGCCGCGTTGTCACATAGCGTTGGCACTTTATGCGGCCTTCGCTGCGGCGCCAAACGGCGGAGGTGCTCCGATCATTATCGGAGTAGCACTCAAGACTTGAGACGGTTTGTGGCGTGGTTGAGATGCAACTCGCCTCGCGCCCGCGATCTCCATACCGCGTCGTCAGGCGATAGCCGCCGTTGCAGTAATAGGGCTCGTATCCGGGGCGCGAGGCCTGGAACCCAACACCGCTGCAGGTCGGGAAAGAGTGTCCATTTGCAAGCTCGCGCCAGAGCTTCTCGATCGGGGGCCGGCACTCGGCATATTGCGTTGCACTGCCGGGATTGGAAAGGCACAAGATAACCTGGCATCCCCAGTTGTCGGCTTGCACATAACTCACTGAAATGAGGTATAAGGGCACGGTACCGGCGATCGCGAGGAACAACCCAAGCAGAAGGTTCTTCATGAGCAACACCCTCCAAATCCGAAGCGGCGTTCGATGTCGTTGTCATCGTCCCATGCCGCTCGACATATACAGACTTATATTATGCAGTTAAAAAGATGACAAGAGCCCTCAACGCCCAGTGGCACAACCTTGCCTTTTCGGCCTTCATTTTCCGTGAAATTCTCGATAATCCCATGGAGGATGAGACCCCCCAGTCGCGACTGAAGCAGATCGGCATGATGAGCATTCTTTACATCATGCACCAGGGGCACCAGGCCCTAACTATTTCAAATATAACGGAAACCACGAAACTTACGCGCACAGGCGTCGCCGAGACCATCGATCCTTTGGTCAAGCGTGGACTTCTGACCGAGACATTCGTGAAGAATTCTATGGGCCGCGGCAAGGCACGCCAATTCGAGATTTCGCCGGAAATTTTTGAGAGGATTCGCAGCTTTCAAGGTGCCTGACGTTCGCGCTGAGCAATCAGTTGGCGAGTCAAATCTAAGAAAATGAGTTAGTTTAACTACCGCGGTACGGTTCGGCCATCACGCCATACGCAGAAAACGGCTCATCTCCAGCGGGACTCAGATGGCAGACGGCACCGGCTATGAACCCGATCGAGCTCCACAACGGTGAGATCAAATGGCGCCGAGGCTATCGGCATCTTGCCCAACCACGATGCAATCGTCCGCTTCGTCGGCGCGTTGCTGCTCGAGCGAAACGACGAATGGTCGGCAAACTTTGCCACAGGCCTCTGATTATAAGCCAGTTCTCCGACATCACGGTGTTTCAGGAGCTTCGCCTCCAGGCACTCGCCAGTAACTCACTTGGCTTCAAATGAGCTTGAGCTTCGTCGCCAGTGCCGTCGCCTGTGGCAGCGTGCCGGCATTGAGCGCCCTGCGAGCGTTGTTCATGTGGAAATTCACATTCGCGTAGGTCATGTTCTCGATGGTGGCGATTGCCCTCATGGATTTACCCTCGGAAGACCACTTAAGCATCAACGCCTGTTTGGCGGTCATGCGGACGCTCGGTTTTGCCGTGGGTTCAATTTCCGCCTGCTCGATCCGCACATGGAGCTGCGCGACCGCCGTCGCGGCCGCGACCGGATCGATATCTCGATTCAGCGAAAGGGACGGCTTGTGCGAGGCAACGGTCAGCATCGCCATGCGCCGGAATGCAGTCGCCACCGGTATTGTGATGCCCGAGCGGATACCGAAGCCAGCAGCGTCCAGATAGAACCGCCGAACGCGTCGCGACCTGACCGTCCTCGTGTTTTCTGAAGACCAGGTGAATGTCTTCATCGTGGACTTGGCGATCTGGACGACGGGATCGATCTCATTCAGGCCCTTCGAGAAATACCGATCCTGCCATTCGGGAGGATAATTCGACACAGCGAATGTTCCGACCGGCTGAAGATTGAGATAGGCGTAATATTCGAAGCCGAGTTCCCCCGCGAGCTCGGTGAGTGCTTCATTGAACATCTCCCTGGTGCGCGCTACCGCCGTAACATCGATTAGCTTCTGAAACCAAATCTCCACCTTCTAATCCCCTCTCGACTGCCTACTCTCCATGCGCCGACCGATGGCGCTTCTTGCCGGTCCTTTCAGAATGCCCGCCAGAGGGTTGGCGCGGCCGCCAGACCGATGTAAGCGAGCGGCCGATTTCCACGAACTCTTCACGGTTCGCAGTGGGGTCTTCCTTGTTCCAGGCGAGCCCCATGCCGATCGTAAAATCCACTCCCTCCACTTCCCGAAGGCGAAACGACCGATGCGGCAAATCCTTCGTCCATTCCGGAACGAAACCGACCCCAATCCCGGCGGCAACGAGCGAAACCAGGGAGAGCGTATCGTCGCAGCTGTAGGCGACCTGATCGAGAAGGCCATGCTTTCTGAACTGCTCGAAGAAGTACTTTTCCGTGTAAGATAGATTCGAGCGGGAAAAGGAGATAATCCGCTCCCGTTTCAGATCGCTTAATGTGACGGTTTCCGCCATCTCCAGCGGGCTGCCAAGCGGCACTGCCAGAAGATATCGTTCGTTGGCGATGCTTTGCCAGCGGAGTGAGCCGATATTTTCGACCGGCCGGATGAAGCCGAGGTTGATGCGGCCCTTCTCCAGATCGCGGATGATTGCATCGGTCGAGCCACTGCTGATGTGAATCTGAACGTCCGGAAATCGCTTGCCGAGCTTGCTTAGAAAGAGCGGCAAGACACCGAAGGTCGCAGGGTAAATGGTACCGATCGTGATCCGATCGACATCCTTGCCCGCAACGGCCCGGACGACGGCGGAACTGTTTTCGATGTCCCTGAGAACACGGATACACCGCTCATAGAAAACTTCGCCGGCCTTGGTCAATTGAACGCGACGGGTAGAGCGGGTGAGAAGCTGGACGCCGAGCTCCCTTTCCAGCGTCTGGATCTGCACGCTGAGGGCGGGCTGCGCCATGGCCAGCGTCGCCGCGGCGCGGCCGAAATGAAGTTCCTCGGCCAGCGTCGCAAAGCATCTCATCTGACGGACTTCCATTCCCCCGTCCCCTCCATCTGCGCAGGTTCTTCCGCAAGGCGCAGATCATCTATTAATCGTCACTTTAGATCAATCTATTATTTTTTGATAATCCAAAACCCATGAATTCCGGCAGTAGACGGCGAATCGTCTTTGCCCTATCGGTTGAGCATGAAAACGAGCCTCGAACACCTGCCGGAGAAGAAGCAGCGCGAGCTTGCCCGCGTCGTCGAGATCATCCACGAGGAGTTCGCCGATGCACTTGAGGGAAGCTCGGCCGGCTTCAAGAAGCGCGGGCGGATCCTGAAAATTATCCTGTTCGGCTCCTATGCCCGCGGTACGTTTGTCGACGAACCGCACACGATGAAGGGCTACCGTTCCGACTACGACATCCTTGTGATCGTCAATTCGAAGAAGCTCGCCGAACCCGAGTACTGGGACAAGGCGACCGACCGGCTGCTGTGGGACAAGGGCGTCTCGACGCCGGTTGGACTGATCGTCCATGGCGCTCGCGAGGTGAACAACTTCCTGGCCGACGGGCAATATTTCTTTGTCGACATCCTACACGAGGGCATCGTGCTCTATGAGCTCGACGGCCGGCCGCTGGCCGAGCCGAAACGGCTTGCGCCCGCCGATGCGCTCAGGGTGGCGAGGGAGCATTTTGAAAGGCAGGGCCAGAGTGCTGCGGAGTTTCGGCAGCTTGCTCATTACGCCATTCAAAATGATTGGAGGAGCCGGGCGGCCTTTGTTCTCCATCAAGCCGTAGAGGCGGCCTATTCAACCGTTCTGCTGACTCTTACCAACTACAGCCCACCGTCGCACAACCTCAAATTCCTGCGCGGGCTGGCGGAGGACCAGGACCGCCGGCTGGTGGATGTTTGGCCGCGTGACCAGCACCGCTTTACTGCTTGGTACAACATTCTCAATGAAGCCTATGTGAAGGCGCGCTATTCGAAACACTTCGAGATCACCGAGGAGGCGCTCGCCTGGCTGCTCGAGCGGACCGAGCATCTCCACGGTCTCGTCGAGGCGATCTGCAAGGAGCGGCTGACGGAATTGGAGCGGGCTCTCGACGCATAGCGGGCCGCGACAATCTGTTGATGCCCCAGATTGCAGCTAACTCAGGCGACCCGTTCGCATTCATCCAAGCGGACAGCACATCGTCACCACCGGCTCGAACCTGATGATCCGCCGATCATTCGCGTACCTGGCGTGCGGCGGGATTGACAGGTCACCTTGAATTTCCTGGGCATAATGCCGTCGGAGAATTTTGACTTCACCTACAGCGGGAAATCATTTAGGATTCAACCTAATCGACATGAGTGGTACGTGTGCTTCCGGACGACGCGATCTTCGCTGTGAGACCGTCCGGCCACATTTTCCCCCGCGCCGGACTCTCGAAGGAGAGTCGCCATGTCGAAACCGTTGAAGAATGTCCCGGAGCCGTCAATCCAGGCGGATGCGCAACATGACGTCGCGGTGGCGGCGGCTGTGGAACTCGCGATGGAGTTTTATGGCTGCGACGCCGTAACGGCCGCGGCAATGCGCGCGGTCGAGGCTAGGGACCTTGATCGCCAAAGCCATTACCGGTTCTGGCTGTATGTCTTCAAATCCCTGAAATCCAATCCAAGCCTGATCAACGAAATCTGTCAGCCGGGGTGACGAAGTGGCCGCCGCCTATGGATTGGCGGCCCGCACAAGCCGATCGTGCGGGCCCATGCCGTCGGAACCGCTCAAGACAGAGTCCGACGCAGATCGTCCGCCGGCCGACCTTATAGGCAACGCAATTAATATGGTTTCCGTATCAATATCGCGAAATCAATATTGGAGATCGTGGGACGGGCCGGCGCAATGTCACCAAACCGACAACACAAACAAGGGGATCGTCATGAGGTTTTCTGCGCTGTGCGCAAGTGCGCTCGTAACAATGGGCCTGGCCGCGAGCGGCCACGCCGAAACGCTCATCGTCAACAGTTATGGCGGACCCTACGAAACGATCATCCGGGAGCGGATCATCGAGCCTTTCGAGGCCAAATTCGGCATCGACGTTGTCTATGACGCCGTTGGTTCGGCCTCCCAAGACTATGCCAAGATAAAGGCCACCAATGGGCGCCCCGGCTTCGATGTGGTCGTGATGACCGCATCCCAGTCGCTCGAGGGATGCAAAGAAGGCCTGCTGGAGGAATTCTCACCAGAGGAAGTTCCCAATCTTGTGCATCTGTCATCGGTGATCGCCGGCGTCGCCGGCCCCTGCGGCGCGGTTCACGAAGTGCAATATCTCTCGCTACTCTACCGAAAGGACAAGCTGCCGGAGCAGCCTAATTCCTGGAACGCGCTCTTGGACGATCGCCTCGAGGGCAAGATCATCCTGCCTACCTTCCAGAACGTCATGGCTGCCTACCTGATGGAGATCTTCTCGGTCGCCCACGGTGGCGATCTGCTCGATAACGTCGACCCCGGCTTTGCCGCTATGGCCAAACTCGCCGGACAATCGATCGGCTTTGAGCAGTCGTCATCCGTCATGGAGACGTACATCAAGGGCGGCGAAGTCTGGGCCATGCCCTTTTGGAACGGGCGCGCGCAACTGCTCGTCGATAGCGGCCTGCCGGTCGACTATGTCCTGCCGAAGGAAGGCTCGATTCCTTTAGTCGCAACCCTGAACGTGCCGAAGCATGCCGCAAACCGCGAGGCAGCCCTCAGGTTCGTCAACTTCTTTCTCGAAAAGGCCAGCCAGGAGGCATGGGTCACCGGGTATAAGGTCGGCAGCGTACGGACCGACATCGACGTGCCGGACGATATCCGTGCCAGACAAATCACCACCGAGGCGGATCTGAAGGCGCTTCTGCTGCCTGACCTCGCCGCAGTTGCGTCACGGCTTTCCGCCTGGGGCGAACGGTGGGAACGTGACGTCGTCGCGGTGGCCAAGTGAGGTGGATCATGGCCGTCATTGCTTTCTCCACCCCAAAAGAGCCCACACACACTGGCCTTCCTATAAAGGGGTTTCTGCCGCTCACCGCCCCCTCGATCGTGCTGATGCTCTTCTTCGCGATCCCGATGGGCATGATGATCGGGATAAGCTTTCAAAGCCAGACGGCGGGCGGCCCGACGTTTGCGAGCTATAGTCGCTTCTTCAGCAACGACTTGGTCCTTGCGGGCCTCACCCGAACGCTCGTGATGTCGGGCCTCGTCGCAATCTCAGTCACCGTCCTGGCCTATCCCCTCGCCTACTATCTCGCGCGCTCGACGTCACGCTGGCGGACCGTCATCTTCGCGCTTGCCATTGCGCCTGAACTGGCGGGCGTCGTGCTTCGGACCTATGGCTGGCTGATCATTCTCGAGGATCGCGGTTTCATCAATTCCGCGCTGATGTGGACTGGAATGATCTCGGAACCCCTGCCCTTGTCAAAGAACCTTTTCGGCGTGGTGGTCGGGCTGACTCACGTCATCCTGCCGTTTGGCGTGCTGTCGCTGCTGACGAGCCTCCAGGGTATCAATCCCAATCTGGAAAAATCTGCGCAAATTCTCGGCGCCTCACGTCTTGACGTCATCCGCCACATCATCCTGCCGCTCTCCGTGCCGGGGATCGTAAGCTCGCTCTTGATTGGCTTCACCATGGCCGCAAGCGCTTACGCGACCCCGGCCCTTCTCGGCGGCGCCGGCTTCAAAGTCATGGCCACTATGGTCTACGAGCAGGTGCTCTTCTATCTCGACTGGCCCTTCGCGGCGGTGATGGCGAACGTCCTGCTCATCCTCATGCTGACCGCCGGCTTCGTCGGATCCAGGCTGGAATCGCGCCTCCACCAAAAACTTCATCTTTAGTCTCGGGAGGCTTCGATGAACCGACTGCTCACCTATCTGTTCAGGATGGTGCTCGCCGCCATTCTTGCCTTCATCACCCTGCCGCTCGTGGTCGTTGTCGCTGCCTCTTTCAGCCCGACTTCGGCGGTAACGTTCCGGCCAAGCGAATGGACCTTGCAATGGTATGCGGCGCTCTGGGACAGCCGCTGGCTCGATCCGTTCCTGCTCAGTGTCGAACTGGCCCTCATCGTGTCGCTCGCAAGCGGACTGCTCGGCGTTCTTGGGGCATACAGCGTCGCCTACGCGAAATGTCGGGGCCACACCGCCATCATGGCGTTCCTATTGTCACCCATGTCGGTCCCGCAAATCGTCAAGGGCGTGGCGATCGTCCTGTTCTTGTCCTCGGTTGGACTTTATCACCTGCTCGGAACGCCCGGCCTTGTCATGGCCCACATCATCCTGACGTTGCCCTACGTCGTGCGCATGGCCGCGACGGCGATGTTCGGTTTCGATAAGCGGCTTGAAAGCGCGGCACGCATACTCGGCGCCAGTGCCACGCAGAGGATCAGATATGTGCTGTTGCCGCTGATCCGCTCCGGCCTCTTCTCGGGGATGACCTTCGCCTTCATCATTTCCTTCAACAACATCCCGCTCTCCGTCTTCCTGGTCAGGCCTGGTCAGACAACGCTTCCGATCACCGTCATCAACCATCTCGAATACAGCCTGGATCCGGTGCTCGCGGCGGTGAACGTCGCGTCGCTCCTCTTCATCCTTGGCGCAATCATCCTTTTCGAAAAGATCGGCGGTTTCTCCGCCCAATTCCACGGGGGTAGCAAATGACCACCATCGATATCGAACTCCTTTCCGTCAGCAAGCAGTTCGGCGCAAACCGCATCGTCGAGGATATCAACCTAGCCATCCCGAAGGGAAAATTCGTCAGCATTCTTGGTCCCTCCGGATGTGGCAAGACGACGACCCTGAACATGATCGCCGGATTTGAAGCGCCCTCGAGCGGGCAGATCCGAATTCGCGGCTGCGATCAGGCAGGCGTCCCGCCGGAAGCCCGGAAGATCGGGCTGGTCTTCCAGAACTACGCACTTTTCCCGCATATGACGGTCGCCCAGAATGTCGGTTTCGGCCTAAAGATGCAGGGTCGGCCCCGCGAGGAAATCGCCGATGGCGTGTCACGCGCCTTGAAAAGTGTCCACCTCGAAGGCTTCGAGAGCCGTTATCCAAAGGAACTATCGGGAGGCCAACAGCAACGGGTCGCGGTCGCCCGGGCCATTGCGCCCTCCCCGTCCGTGCTGCTTCTCGATGAACCACTCTCAAATCTCGACCTCAAGCTTCGGGAAGCCATGCGCGTGGAATTGAAAGAGATCCAAGAAGATCTCGGCATGACCTTCATCTATGTCACGCACGATCAGGAAGAGGCGATGGCGATGTCCGATCGGATCGTTGTCATGCAGCGCGGATTGGTAGCGCAGGAAGGAGCGCCTGCGGACATATACGGCCGCCCGAGGACCTCTTTCGTGGCGGACTTCATTGGCAAGTCCAATATCCTGCCGATTGCCGATGTATCCGCAACCGATACCCCAGAAAGACGCGTTACCGTGCTCTTGGGAGAAGGAAAGTTGCCGGTCAGAGCGATCTGGCCGCACGACGTCGCTCCTGACAAGGCTCGATATTGTTGCATCCGGCCCGAAGCTGTCAGGCTCGCCGATGCGGCGGGGGCTCTCGATGAACCCGCGAACCGGCTCACGGGCACCATCCAGAAGGTCGTCAATCTCGGCGCCTATCTCGAGGCGTGGATGCTCGTAGACGGCAAGATCACATTGAAGTCCATGATCCGCTCGACACGCCTCGACAAACTTCGAGTTGGTTGCCGCGTTGATTTCGCCATCGCTCACTCGGCTGTCCAATTACTGGAGCAGTAGCGCCGATTAATCGTCCTTCATTATTAATGACCAGCAATTGATATTGGAATCGCCCAATAGCCCTTCACTACACTCGGTGCGATCCCAAGTCCGGGATCTTCCCACAAGGAGGCCAAGATGCGCATGAACACGAAGGTTTCAGCAGTGCAAAATGACAGCAATGTCTGTGCTGACATCGTCGGTTTCGACTTCTCCGACTATAACGATGCGGACATTGCCGCAGTTCGGTCCTATTGGCTGCAATATGGCGTCATTCGCTTTCGGGCGGTCCATATCACAGACCAGCAGCAGGTCAATTTCTCCCGCCACTTCGGCGATTTCGTCATCCACCCGAAACAATTGCAGGAAGGGGGACATCCTACGCATCGCGAGATCCTGGTGATCAGCAATGTGATGACGGACGGTAAACCGAGCGGCGCGCTCGGCAATAGCGAGGCGACGTGGCACACGGACACATGGTTCTACGAACGCCCGCCGGCAGGCGCCATCCTCAGAGCGATCGAGGTTCCTCCTTCGGGCGGCGACACATACTTTTTGTCCACCTATCATGCCTACGAGACGCTCCCCGAGGAGCTGCGCAATGCCATTGAAGGGCGACAAATCTTCTTCCAGAGCGTTTACGACAAGACGGGCAGGCTGCGCCTCGGGAAATCCGAACCGACGAGTACGGATTTTCGCGAATGGAGCGGCGTCGTCCATCCGCTGGTCAGAACCCACGGCGAGACGGGCCGCAAGGCGCTCTATCTAGGGGGGACGCGGGAAGGCTCATGGATCGTCGGTATGCCGCTCGATGAAAGCAACGATCTGATCGCCGAGCTTTGGGAGCACACCACCGCAACGCCTGATGTCTTCGTTCAGAAATGGGGCGTGGGCGACATCGTGATGTGGGACAATCGCTGCACGATGCACCGTCGCGACTCCTTCGACCCGAACACGATCCGTATCATGCATCGGACGACCACATCCGGCGAGCGCCCGGTTTGAGCCACGACAACAGAGCAGATCGGAGCCTCGTCGGATGACTGAGCCATACCGGATCAGAAAGCAGCCTAAAGCGATTCCGGAAACGCTTCGAACCCTCCTGGAGGGCGTCGAAACCGCAACCATCGGCCATTTCGAATATCTCGGATTTGCCGCGGCAGACATTGTGCCGGTCTTTCCGACCAAGGCGATCGGAACCGCCGTGACCGTGGCCGCGCCCGGGCGTGATGGAGCCGTCATCTACAAAGCCATTGATCTGCTCCGCCCGGGAGATGTTCTTGTCATCTCCAGGGTGGACCGGGACGATATTGCTTGCGTGGGCGGCGGGGTCGTTGCTGCTGCCCGAGCGCGTGGTGCCTTGGCCATCATCGTTGACGGCCCCTGCACCGACGTCGAGGAAATTCGCGCCAGCCAATTTCCCGTCTGGTGTCGCGGTGTCTCGTCCAAGACGACTAGCCGCCGACACCAGCTCGGCGGTGCGATCAATGCCCCGATCGCCTGCGGCGGCGCGGCCGTCCTGCCTGGCTATGCAGTCGTCGCGGACACGGAGGGTGTTTTCGTTGCCGAACCCTCCGATATGCGCCGCATCGCCGAGATTGCCCTCAAGCGCCAACAGCGTTCCCTTGAGCTCCGGCCCTACCTCGAGGCCGGCCATTCCATCTTCGAATTGGATCGGATCGTGTCATGAAAATCTCCCTCGTCCAGATGAATTCCCAGCCGGATCGCGAGCGCAATTTGCGCACGGCCGAGAGCCTGATGCTCCAGGCGATCAAACGCGACACACCGGATCTCATGGTGCTTCCGGAACATTTCGACTGGTCCGGCGGTACCGCTGCCGAGAAACTCACAGCGGCCGATCAGATGCCGGGCGGCGAGGCCTATCGAATGCTGCAGGCATTCGCCGCCCGGGAGAAGGTTTGGATCCATGGCGGCAGCCTGCTCGAAAGGATTGAGGGAAGTTCGAAGATCTACAATACAACGGTCGTATTTGATCCTCACGGCAACGAGGTCGGCCGGTATCGTAAAGTTCACCTCTTCGACATCGAGGCGCCGGATGGCAAGATCTATCGAGAATCCGCCACCGTGGCGCCTGGAGAAAGCCTATTCGTCTACGAAGCCGGCGGCTTCAGGATCGGTTGTGCCATCTGCTACGACCTTCGATTCCCCCGGCTCTTTGATGCGCTCGCAAACGCCGGCGTCGATGTGATCATTCTACCCGCGGCCTTCACGTTACAGACCGGCAAGGATCACTGGGAAGTGCTCTGCCGTGCGCGTGCGATCGAGCATCAAGTCTATTTCGTCGCCTGCGGTCAGTGGGGAGGCTACACTGCAGCGGACGGAGATCGCCGCTTCACCTACGGCAACTCTCTCGTCTGCGATCCCTGGGGGCAGGTGATAGCCCGCGCCGTCGACCAGGTCGGCATTGTTTCGACACACCTCGATCACGCCCGTGTGGCGGCCGTCCGCAAGCTCATTCCCTCCGCTTCTCATAAGGTTTCGTTTGTCGACCAGGCACGTGTCTATCGGGATTGCAGCCGCGGCGAGCGCTGCAATTCGTCCTGCGGCTCAGATGAACAAACTTTCGGGACTCCAATTTCTTCTAGTGGCAAGTCGGCAAGAACCCCCGAAGGTGGACCGGCCATCTCCATCCTCGGGTAATCGGACGCCAGATATGACCGCTTTCATAACGCAAACGCTCGGCAGCTATATCGCCGAGGAAGCACTCGCTCGTGCTCCCAGCGACGTCGTCGCCAAGGCCAAGCTCTGCCTCCTGGACTCGCTTGGCTGCCTGTTCGGCGGGCATCAGCTACCGATAGCCGGCATGCTCGGGGCATTACGAGCGGACAGCCAGAGAGTGCCCTCGCCGGCGATGGCCGCCTTCGCCAGGGCAACCTTGATCAATGCGCTCGACTTCGACGACATCTACGAGAAGGGCCACCCGGGAGCCACCGTTATCGCAGCAGCCTTATCGGTCGCCGAGTACAAACTGTGTGCGGGCACAGAATTCCTCGAGGCCGTGATCATCGGCTATGAGGTGAGCTGCCGCGTTGGAATCTCGCTGACTCACGTCCGGCCCAGAAAGGCGATTCACGGCCATGGGACTTGGCAGATATTCGGCGCAGCAGCGGCGGCCGCGAAACTCATGGGGCTCGATGCCATGCGAGCGGCACATGCCATTGCTATCGCCGCTGCGAATGCACCAGTCGCATCTGTCATGAAGACGGTCTACGGCGACACGCCATCGATGGCGAAGAACAACTTTGGCATGGCCGCGCAGATGGGCGTCAATGCGGCCCGCCTTGCCGCTGTGGGCTACGAGGGACCCTTGGATGTCTTCGAGGGCGAGACTGGTTTCTGGCGAATGGCGGGCGCCGACGAGTGCCGTTTTGACCGATTGACGAACGGTTTGGGTGCCGCCTACGAAATTCTCCGGGTTGGCTTCAAGCCATTCAGTTGCTGCCGGCTCATCCAAAGCAGTGTCCAAGCCTGCAGCGACGTCGTCCGGATGGCAGGCATTGATCCCGCCGACGCCAAGCATGCTAGGTTGATCGTGACCGTACCTCCGATCGTTTGCGCACCGCCATTCAGCGAAGCGCGTCCGCGGCACATGTGGGCGGCGCAGTTCAGCGCACCGCATGCCATAGCTATGGCCGTATTCGGCGTTGAGCCCGGTCCGGACTGGTTCGTGGATGATTGGCTCAATGACGAGATCGCCGGGCGGTTTCAAGACAGTATCGAGCTGAGGCCACATCCCAACCACGGCTTACCCCACGGTACTCACGCCGCCAGCGCTTGCTTGCAGTTGCGCAACGGGCAGAGCTTCGAAAGACACGTCGACATTGCGGAGGGAGACGCAAGTAACCCCATGCGGAAATCAGCTCTCGAGAGCAAGTTCTTACGGCTTGCGAGCCGTGTGGCCGGAGAGGGCGGTGCCTCCGAAGTTATTGATAACGTGTACGCGCTGGACGAAGCCGAATCGGTCAGGCCGCTCCTCCGCCTCTTGACCGGCTAATATCCGCACACTCGGGCGCGACGACATTTCATTCGCAAGCCGAGCCTGTCACCCCAGATCAACATTACTGTAATGACTGAGGCGATTGCGCGTTGAATGCTGATGCCTTCGTGCCAGTAATCGCAGCTCGTCCATCTTTCAATGATTCAGTTAATAATGCACAGGAGAAACAATCTATTCTTGAGTTTTTCTCGTTGAGCGAAGTCGTTCGCTTACAGAAGACAAAAACGTATCCGAATCTTTCCTTTAACTCGCCTGTTCGGGATGGGAAATTGCTCTCCATCGCACGACGTCGACAATTCCACGGAGAACGGCGATGGAGACCACACCCAAGTACATTTCACTTGCGGAAATGAAGCGGCTCGGCGTTCGCCTCGAGGCACCCGCGCTTCACAACGCTGCCAAGGCAGCCTGGTCCGATATCCGTTCGGGTCGGGCCCATGGCCTGAAATCGGTCCTGTCCTTCCACGAAACAGAACTTTGGAACCAATCTCATTTCGAAGCTTATCGGAATGAGTTGCAGGGCGAGCGATTAGGCTGGAAACTTTCAGCGCTTTCCAGCGTCGGGGCCCGCTACGCCGCCGTCAAGGTGGTCGGGGCCAATGCGATAAACCGTCGATTGGGCCTACCGCGTTCAACCTCGACAATTGTCCTGCTCGACAACTTCACGCTGCGCCCTCTTTGTATAATGGATGGGACCGAGATCTCCGCGGCAAGAACCGCAACCTACGCCTCCATGGTGCTCGAGCTCTTCTTTTCCAAGACGGATGATCTCTCCGTCTTCCTATTCGGAGCGGGCCCCATTGCCGAGCAGATCATCAAGGTGCTCAGCCATTTTGGAGCCGGCATTATCTCGACGATCTATGTGCGCAGCCGGTCGGGTATTTCTGCGTACCAGCTCGTCGAAAGGCAGGGACAGTCGTTTGGAGTTCGGCTGGAAGCTGTCGCGGACAATCAGAAGCTGCGTGAATGCCGGTTCGTCATCACTGCTTCTAATGCCAGCGCACCGGTGTTTGAGATCGCAGACATCTGCCCGAATGCCACTATCCTGCATCTCGGCGGAGACGAGACACCGGCCGACCACATCCAAAACGTTCTCCGATCGGGACTGGCTCTCTGTGACGACATTTCCATGGTGTCTCGACGAAACTCGCAAAGCCTGGCGCTTTACTTCTCTCGTCTGGGTTCCACCTTGGAGCAGGCCGGTCCGGTGCTCGGCGTCTTGAGCTTAAAGGATTTCTGCGATGCGAGCAGCATATCGGAACGTCCAATCCTCCTTACTTGCGTGGGCCTGCCTATGCTGGACCTCTACCTTGCCGCGCAGGTATACGAAACCTGGTTTTTGCCAGATCCCCCCACGGCGTCATCCCTCCATTCATCTAGCGTGGCCTGAGCGCCAATGTAAAACCGATCCCCAAAGTTGCGCTGGAGGGACAGATGTATGCCACCGAAATCCTCGCAGGGTATCTGGCGACCTACCCTTCCGCCGCCCTGCCGCCCGACATTAGGCTAAGTGCCGTCTGCTGCATTCTCGATGCGGTCACCGCCGCCGTCGTCGGCCACGATATTCCGAGCGTGCGCGCGGCCCGCGAGATCGCCAGGCGCGAGTTTGGCCCCGGGCCAGTACCGATCTGGTTCACGGGGGAATGTCTCGGGGCCACCGCAGCGGCGTTTTGTAATGCTGCGTCGGTGTCCGCGCTCGATTTCGACGACGGTCACCGCGCCGCGCGCGGTCACCCCGGTGCTGCCGTTATACCCGTAGCACTTTCCGTGGCATCTGCGATCGGTGCTTCCACTGACGACCTCCTGACCGCAGTCGCTCTCGGGTACGAGACCGGGATTCGTATTGCCGTCGCGCAGAACCCGCAAGCGATCAAGAGCCGGCAATCGGGACGCTGGACCGGCTATGCTGCCGTCGCCACCGCCGGCCGCCTTTATAAATCCGATCCGTCGGCACTTGCGCATGCACTCGCTGTTGCCGGCGTTCTCGCACCGAACCAGGAAGCAAACGGCAGCTCTGGCTATGCCTACTTGACCGGGAACGACGTCAAAGAGGGTATTCCCTGGAGTGTTGTGACGGGCTTGACCGCATTGCGGCTCACGGAGTGGGGATTTACCGGACCGCAGGACTTGCTCGATCACGCATCACATTTCGCCCAGCCGGGCATCATCGCAGACTTGGGTGCGCCGACCGAGATCTCGAGGGTCTATTTCAAGCTCTATTCCTGCTGCCGATACGTCCACCCCGCTCTTGACGCCTTGGCGGCGCTTTCTCAGCATGCTGGCATCGCGCCTGAGCAGATCGGATCGATTGACGTGCGGACCTTTCAATGGGCTCTTCGGCTTTCAAACAGCGTGTCGCCCAAAACGTTGACGGAAATCCAATATAGCCTGCCCTACTGCCTGGCGATTGCCGTTGTCGACGGACCTGCGGCGCTGGCGCCGATTGGCAATGCGCAACTCGGCAGGCCCGACCTCTGCGAAATCGCCCGCAAGGTCCGTATCTCGGTCGACCGCGAGATCGATAGGCGCTTTCCGGGAGAAACTCTCGCGCAGTTATGCATAGAAACGACCAACGGAAGGATGATTACCTCGGAGGTGACTTCGCCGCGGGGGGACAGGCTGCGCCAGTTGTCCTGGGACGATCTCGTTGACAAGTTCTGTGCGGCGACACGAAGCAAGCTTTCTTCCAAGGCCCAAAACCTCATCCTGCAATCCCTTCAAGCGCTGAAAACCGGGGACGCTGCTCCCCTCCTCCGGTGCGTGCGGATGCGATTGTTCGACTGAAATCGCGCCATGTCGGTCGGCTCGCCTCAATTCGCCGGTATCCGATGCGGTCCAGCATGGCCAAACATTCGCGGCTCGGCGGCGCCACAGTGACGCCCGGGTTAAAACCGTCATAAAAGCCGTCCATTCCTGACGACGATGCGACCTGCGATCACGACATGCCTGACACGGCTCAGATTGACATTATCGACGACGATCAGATCGGCACGCTTTCCTTTCTCAATCAGTCCGCGATCGCCGGCCATTTGGGGAAAGACGCGTGCGACATTCCCCGTTGCAAGCGCAACGGCGGCCGCTGCGGATAACTGTTTCTTTCCAACCATGCGCTGGATTGCCTCGAGAACCCCGTCCCAGTGTCCACCTGCGAAATCGGTCGAAATCGTATCAACACAGCCCGTGTCAATCAGTGCATCGAGATTAGTGGGGTCGTTGCGCCAACGCGTGCCGATGCAATCCAATGTCGAAACGTCGATCACGGCCCCCTTGCTCTTCAGGTCCTGGGCAATCGAAATGGCCTCGTCCGGGAGGAAGCTCGGGTGATTGCTGTGACCCGCAACGAGGCATGCGTGCGGGTGCTTCTCCACCGCCGCGATCAAACGCTTGGCGGATGGCGCCGCATTATGGAAGATTGCGGGATACCCGACCCGCTCGGCTTCGCGGGCGATTTCATCGAACCCGGCCAGCGAAAGGGAGACCGATGGCATAACGGATCGCGTTACGATATCACGAACGTGGCTCGCGTCGGTAACGCCGGAAAAACCGCAGCGCTCCAACTCGTCCTGTAACCTCGGGTTGGATAAACCGTCTGCCGGATCAAGAAAGCGACCGAGGACGGCGTTCTTCAGGCTCCTCGCGGTTGCCGGCGTCACCTCGACCCCGAACTCTCGCTGGATCGCGTGCGGGATGAACCTGTACTCCTGCGCGCCACCGCCCAATGTCTGCCCACCGCCCGCCTCGCCGAGCGCTACCGCACCGGCATCAAGCATTTTATCAATCGTTGCGCTCAAGTGCCGCGTGGACAGCCCCTTGCCATCGACCACAAGCGCCGCCTGGATGTTGTTCGGAGTGTGAGCCGTGGAGACGCGGATATCCATGGCATGAGGCTCTGTCTCGGCAACATCGACTTCGTCGGGCATTGCCAAGCCGCAGACGTTGAGGAGGGTCGTCGTCCCTTGAAGAAGATGGCGGTTGCGGAAATACGCAACCTCCTCCGCTTCGAACGGCGCCGAGCCGCAAGGCATGGAAGGTCCCCGAATGCATCCATGCGTATGCGCATTGATGACGCCCGGCATAACGATACCGCCGGCTGCATCGATGGTCTCAAGCGCCGCAATGTCGGCGCCTGCGGCAGGTTCTTCGGAGTCGACACCGGCGATCCTTCCCTCCCGGACATAAACGGTGGCCCGTTTGTGAAACGTCTTGCCGTCACCGGTGATGAGGCCTCCATTTCGGATCACTAGTTCCATGACAGCTGCTCCTTTCCGACAGCCCGGATGCGGTACTATCCGCCAGTCTCCTCGTCCGGCCGATTCGGCTCGTGATGCGATTGCTCTTGGTTGGAACCATCCAGCATGTAGCCGGAGGATCGCACAGTTCGGATCACATCGGGGCCATTGGCCACACTTAGCGCCCTGCGCAGTCGACCTATATGGACGTTAACCGTTTTAGCGTCGACGAAACGACGCTCGGGCCAGCCAGCTTCGATGAGTTGCGCTCGACTGCACGCCAGCTCGCGGTTCTCCATCAGAAACTGCAGCAACCGGAACTCGATTGGCCCCAAGTGAATGTCGATACCGAAACGCTTGACACTATGCCTGTTGGTGTTGAGTTCAATTCCCGCGTAGGCAAGAATATGACCGTTGATCGCCATAGCATCCGAGCCGGGCCGACAAAGTATATGGTCACGAAGGAAACCGAGCAGTTTGGAAGGAGCGACCGGTCTCACGAAGTTCTCGTCGATGCCGGCCTTCAGCAGATCGATAAAGCGGCCTTCCGCACCAGGCCCGATCAAGCCGACCGTCGCGATCCCGAATGTCCGCGGTTGCTGCTTCAGCTTTACACAAGCTAAAGGAGTCCAATCTTCTCCAGATCGACAATCAAGAAGGATTGCCTTGACGTCGTTCTCGCCTGCCAGATGAACGATCTCCTCGACCCCGGAACCGAGAATGACCCGGTACCCCTCGCTTTCCAGGATGTGGACGAGCAGCAGGTAGTAGTCCGCATCGGTCGAGCCGACCAGGACCTGGGGCTGCGTTGAATTCAAGAATCTCTCCTCCTTCGGCGCATTTCTGTTTCGGGAGATCCCGAGCGAATTCTTGCGTCGTTATCTGTGGCGGCGTAGACGACAGTGTTCGGCGGATGGGGATCGACGCCACTACACTTGGCGCTCCTGGTCGCCGGATGTTCGCATCAAGCAGCGGTATTGTGGTGGAGGCGGGTGCCTGGTCGACAAAGCGGCGGCGCGAATCCGATCAAGGCTTCCGACATCGGCGGGAAGACTTCCGGCAACGGCCATCGTGTTACCAATCGGACACGGCGGACCAAGGCGCTGCATCGGCCACCCGGCGCGTTTCAGAATGCGCTCGAACCGTAGGTCAGTTGCTGTGACGATCTCGTGATAGCCGTTCGCCATCGACCACTCGATGATGCCGGCGAACATCATCAGCGTCGTCGTGTGAAGAAGCCCCCGCGTTTTGCCCTGGTCAAGCGCAGTGTCCACACAAAAGCGCGAGCTTTCGACCATGCCTGGGTGGGCATCCAAGTCTCGCGATGAGAGCAATTGCGGGAAGGTGTTGGCGAGCATTGTCGGGCCGGTAGCGGCGAGAAGTCTTGCACAACCCGCTACCGCACGTGTGGGGGAAACAGCTAGGATATAGGTGGGATTGAGTTGATCGTAGGCATCGGCTTCACGACCGTCCTTTACCAATACCTCCCAATCCAGCCTATCGCCAAAGACGCGGGCGCGCAGCCGGTGCATCGAATCGATCAGGTCAGCATACTCTCCGCGCGCCGCGGCCGGTACCGCCAGTATCTCCATTGGCAATCTCCGATCTAAATTACCGACCACTGGACACGAATCTTGGTGCTCAGGCGACTACTAGAATCAGTAGTCGAGCATACGACCGAAGCGTGCATGCATTAGCGCAAGTACCGAGCGGGAGCGCATCGCCTTGGCCTCGATGAGCCGAGCCTCTGCCCGACGGGCGCCCTCGGCCCGGCTCTCTGCGAGCGACGACAGTGTTCAACCAATAAGGATGATCGGAAATGTACAACATGCCGTCGAGAGCTACGTCTGCGTGTCGAACTCAAGGCGCCTCGTTGACGAGGTGGCTGCGCGAACTGCTGAACTATGCCAAGCTGTGGCCGGCGATAACGCGGAACGCGCATTGATGTTCGAGGAAGGCAAGGCGATCATGAAAGCGACCAAGGACGGTCTCCTGCTTTGGATTGGCGCACGCAGTCACCTCATGTGCCATTCGCTCCAGGTCGCAATCGAGAGCAACCTTTTTCTTGTTATGCCTCAAAGACCAGCGGAAATCCCTTGGTATCCCGGCGAAGGCACACCCTTTGCGGTGATCGAGCGGCTACTCGAGAAGCCTCAAGGCAGCACCACCCGAGTTCTAAGGTGATCGCGCGCCCAGCCTGTTGACTTCGATGGTGATCTCCACTCGGATGATCGCGAATATGAAATCTCTTGAGCTGGTGGCGCCTGTCGTTTCGTCAAGATCGGTCGACTGCGGCGCGAGGTCTGTTTGCGCCTGTCGAGATGATGCTGGAACGGTTTGAGGGCATCGGGAACGGCGACCTCCCATAGAACGATCAACGACGATCCACACCAGACCTGCTCCATCCCAAGTTCAGCTACAGCCGGCGCTGTCATCGAATTCGGTACTGGCAGTGGTCTCGCGCCCGGGCTTAGGCAAGCTAAACCGGCTGCACCTATTGCCCGATGCCACGCGCCCTGTCGATGGTGCGCCGGCGTCGCTCCGAGAGGATTTCCTGGCTGCTGCCTGTGCGGACTATCTGTTGCAACACCTTCAATCTCTCCCACATCGCTTCGAACGCCCGGCGCTGCTTCGGCGGCACGCGATTGATAACGTCCTTCTCGCCGCGCAGGATCGCGTTGGGACCGAAGCGCTCGTCGAGTGCTCGGCTAACGGCGGTGAACTCGTGCCTAATGGCGGGATCGAGCGAACCGATGGCCACGCCGAGCTTGCCGTCTATTTTCTTCATCTCCGATGCGAGCCGGCTTAGCGCGTCTTCGGCGGCTTGCGATAATCCGGGAATGGCGACAGCCATGCGGCGTCGCTCTTCCGTGACGGCCTGCCGCTCGGCGTCGAAGGCTCTAATCCAGGAGGCGCCGAGCGAGCGCAGATGGGCGGCCGCCGAGGACACTGCCTGCAGCGCGTCCTTTCTCTCCCGGCCGGAGGCGAGCATGCGATCCATCAAGCGATCCGATCCACGGAGCGCACCATAGGCCGCGGGATCGTTGCTCACGGCGGCCGCGATCCGTTCGGCCGCAAAGCCCTTGATGATCAGTTCCTCGATCATGTCTACCGCGCCAGCCGGATCGCGCCAGATCTGCTTGGCGGCCTCAGCGAGCGCCGCGCGATGATGGCGATAGTGCGCCGCGGTGAGCGCCCTTCCCCGCGCGTCCTCGTCAACCGGTGTTCTGAACTCTGTCACGGAGGCAAGCATCGGCAGTACGGCTTTTGCCTCCTTCCCGAAATCGACACTTGCGGCGGCGACGATCTTCGAGCGGTCCCTTCTCTCGGCCAGACGCTGTTCTTCGGTAAAGCGCCGGACGGCCTCGAAGAGCCGCGTGAGCTTTCCCAGCCGTTCATTCGTGAGATCTTCCGGCATGCGCTCGGCCATGTTGCGCTCGGCGATCGCATCGGCCTTCACGGTAAAGGCGCTCCAGCCGAAGCGGGCGGTCAATGCGTCGCTGACCGCCTTGACCTCCTGCACGACCGAGCGATCCTCGACGGCAAGCGCGAAGGCGGTCTTGTAGGCGTCGTCGCCGCCCTGCCTGCGCACTGCCTCAATCTCCACGAGGCGCGCCATGGCGTGCTTCGAGAGGGCCGGGATAGACAGCGACATATGGGCTCGGTGCATCTGCTCGCGCTCGCGGAACCGTTCGGCGTTCCGGCGGAATTCGGTCGCGTGCACCCGGGCCAGTGGCAGCAATTCCTCCAATGTCGCCGTGGCGATGCTGCGCTCATCGCGCGCCGCGCGGCCATCGACCATGAGGTCGGACCCTCGCAGGCGACCAAGGCGGTCTGGTGCTTTGGCGAGATCATCAGCGAGTTTGCGGGGTTCGATCCCGGCATCGGAGGCAAGGGCATTCAGGTGGACAAGCGCCGCATCGGGATCGCGATAGATCCGTTCGAGCGGCTGCCGAAGGATGATCTCCCGCTCCTTCCAGCGCGGCGACGAAAGCTGCGCGAGGCGCGCATCCTCATCGACGCTCCGGGCGAACTCGGTGGTGGGCGGAATTAGGTAATGCCCACCGAACGTGATCCCTTCGGCAAGCGCTTCCGTCCGTTCCTCGCTGTAGGAAACGCGCCGGTCCCGCTCGATCGCAAAGCCGAGCGCCACGCTCGCCCGCTCCCAGAGTTTCGCCAGCTGTTCCCTCTTTTGCGCAATTCCGACCCACCGGTGTGTAACGCCCTCCTCGATTTCCGCCGCCACCAGAGAGAGATGGTCGAGCCCGCGCCGCCGCGCGAAGTCCTGTACATGCGCCTGGTAACCGGCTTCGCTCTCGAAATCGAGCGTCGTCGTCTTGGCACCGGAGCGCGACAGTCGTTCGGCCAGACATTTAAACAGGTTCGGCCGATGCCTCTCGCGCTCGATCCGTTCGTGGCGAGCCTCAGCGGTTTCAATCTGCCTGGCGGTCCAGACATTACGATCGACTTCACGTTGCTCGGAGCGCTTCTCACCCGTTTCCTTGTCGACGACCGGGACCTCGACCTTGACCTTCTCGACACCATCCTTTCGCAGTGTAACGGTGTCACCTTCCGAGATGCCGGCCTCGTCGAGCGCCTTTGGCAGGCTCACACCCCAGAGGCGATGGACGGTTCCGTCATCCGTTCGGATGTCAGCATAAGGGCTGTCGTCGGCATTTTCATCAGCGGGCCGGAACTTGGCTTGCCCGGTTTCCACCAGCTCGCCGGTGACCCCGGCGGCATGATCGACGCGCGGTCTCAGCCCCCACTCCGGCTTCGCCTTGAAGTCCTCTTTCGCCGCATAGAGATCGGCGCGGTCACGATGCCGGGTCATCGCCACATAGGTCAGATGGTGGTCCATCATGCCGCTGGCGAGCACGAAGGTCCGGTCGACGGTGGCGCCCTGCGACTTGTGAATTGTCGCGGCATAGCCGTGATCGACATTGCGATAGCTGTCCTCGCTGATGACGACGTCACGGCCATTGTCGAGGCGGACCGACAGCAACGCATCGCCCTGCTTGTCGCCGGTGGAAACGACCGTGCCGAGCACGCCGTTCTTCACATATTGCGGACCAAGACGCTGTGCACGCGGCTCCACGAAGCGGGCATTCTCGAGGAAGATGATGCGGTCGCCGGCGGCAAACTCCCTTGGCCCCCGGGCAGTCTGAAAAGTGCGGCCGTCGCTTAGTGAGCCCTCGTCCGTCATGACCTGGCGCAACGCATCGTTCAGCCGTTTGACATCGTTATTGGTATGGGCGAGCACAAGCAGTTCATCGCCACGAAGCCGAGGCGTTCGCTCGCCAACGATTGATTTGTGAAGGAGTGCGCGGCGTGCATTCGCCCAGTCGGAAACGATGCGGCCGATGATCTCGTCCCGTCTCTCCATCTCGACAATACGGCCCTGCTGCGCATAGGCGTCGAGGCCCTCTTCGACCTTGCCGCGGGCAAAGAGCCGCGAAGCGCTGCGCGCCCACTCATCACGCTGGCGGCGCACGCCGGCAAGTTCGGCAAAGCCGACACGCTCCGAGATCGCCCGGAAGGCCGCGCCAGCCTGGATGGGCTGCAGCTGCATGGCGTCACCGACCAAAACCGCTTTTGCGCCGGCGTCCTCGACGACCTTCAGGACACGCGCCATCTGCTGCGAGGAGACCATCCCGGCCTCGTCGATCACCAGCACATCGCCGCGATTTAGCTGTTCGCGCTCGCCGGCCCATGCCAATTCCCAGTATGCGAGCGTGCGCGACCTGATGCCGGAACTGTCCTCCAGTCCTTCCGCGGCCTTGCCGGCAAGCGCCGCGCCGATCACCCGTCGCCCGTCGCTTTCCCAGGCAACGCGTGCGGCAGCAAGCAGCGTCGACTTGCCCGTCCCCGCAAGACCGACGACGGCGGCAATGCCGTTGTCGCGCGTCACGTGGCGAACGGCATCGACCTGCTCGGGATCCAGCCTGAATGGTTTCTGCGGATCCTGCGTTTCGACCTTTTCGATCGCAGTGACGACGGCCCGATCGGAGACGGCGAAGCCTCGGCGTTTGGACAGAGTGTGCGCTGACTCCGCCATGTCATATTCGGTGCGCAGGATTTCCCGCGTGGTAAAAACCGCGGACGCCGTCGCCTTGCCGGTCTCGCCATTGACCTCCTGCGGCTTCAGCAGCACTAGGTCGTGCGAAGCCATTAGCCGCGCGCGGATATTGGCGAAATCGACGGGATCGTCGACATAGCGGTGCAACGCCTTGGCAATGTCGCGCTCGTCAAAAGTGGAGCGTTCGTTGCCGAGGTGCTTCAAGAGAAGCTCGGGATTGGCGAGAAGCCGGTCTGCCATCTCCTGTCGGCGGGCAAGATCGGCCGGCGCGAAGTACATCTCGACGCCCTTGCGGGCGAGCGCCGCCTTCTCCGGTCCGAGATGTTTTTGCGCAATGCCGTCGAGTCCCTGTTCAGCATAGGAGCGGCCGTCGAGGCGGATGTCGTGCCCGGCGAGCGCCAGGTGCCTGTTGGCTGCTTCCGCCCAGGCAATCTTCAACGCCTTCATGGTTTCCTTGTCGCCGGCCCAGAGCTTATAGACGATCTTGCCGTTCGGCCGGTCCGGCGTGACGACACGCAACGGCTCGCCGTCTTCGCCAAGCACCGCCACCTTCTTCGGCCCGAATCCTCGCTCCGTCAGGGGCCTGAGCGTGGTCATCAGATGGATGTGCGGATTGCCATCCTTGTCGTGATAGACCCAGTCGGCGACCGTTGCCTTGGACGTGAAATTCTCCCGCACGAACTCGCGAACCAGCGCGATGTTCTCCGCCCGGGTCAGCTCTTCCGGCAGCGCGATGATCAGTTCTCGGGCAAGCTGGGCGTCCGCTCGTGTCTCGTGGAACTCCACCGCATTCCAGAGCGCCTCGCTCGCCTTGGCGACGGATTGTCCGTCGATCGCCGTCTTCAGCCAACCCGGGATCTGGTCCGGCAGCGCCAGTTCCTCATGCACCAGTTCAGAGGCCCCACCCCTGTAACTGAAGGACGTGCCGGCTTGATCGTCCATCATCCGGGCGCGATGGCGGTAGGCAGCGGCCGAGACGATGCTGCGTCCCGCTCCCCTGCTGATCACCTGCGCTCTGACGAACATGATCGCCACGACCGTCTCCAGACCTCTCCGAGCACGTCGCGCCAGCGACGTATATTGCGCCCTCAAACCGATCGGCCTGCCAAGGCCGATGCCGCTTTTCCGGAAGGCGGCCATGGGCCGGAATTCGGCTGCGACATTTTCCGGGATGGCTGGAGATAACCCATTTAACTAACTTGTTCTAGTGTGTATAAACGATCCGACGCACTGTTGTACACACGAGGGAGCACGGAGAATGGCCGCGAGAACATCGATTTCTGACGTTGATGCGCAGATCGAGAAGCTGCGTGAACGCAGGAGACTTATGGTAGCTAAAGCCGCCGAGCGCTTTGCCCGCGCCGCCACGAAGTCCGGCCTTGCCGAGATGGAGATTGCCGACGAGGAGCTCGATCGGATCTTCGAAGAGATCGCCGCGCGATTTCGGAAAGGGGAAAAGAAAGGGGCTCCTGGCGCATCTGCTTCGCCACGTCGACAGTCAAGTGGCGAGACTGGAACGGCGACGGAGATTTCTCATGACGGCTGACCGCAAGCGCGAGGCGCGGGAGCGATTCCTGCTCGGCGGCATGGTCGTCAGGGCGGGTCTCACGAAAGCCGACCGGGCGTTCCTACTTGGCGGTTTGCTGGAGCTGGCAAAAGTCGCTCCGGGCTCCTCCGAGCATCGGCGGCTGCGCGAGATCGGCGAAACGGCGTTCAAGGCCCAGCCGTCGGATGTGCCGTCATCGCCGATCAGGGAGACACGGGAATGGCGGTGAAGGCAAAACTGCATCCAAGCTTGTTGCTCGTTCTGGTACCGGTCGCCGTTACGGCCTTTGCCGTTTATGTGATCAGCTGGCGCTGGCCGGCGCTCGCCGCCGGCCTATCCGGGAAAGCAGAATATTGGTTCCTGCGGGCGGCGCCTGTGCCGCCACTTTTTTTCGGACCGCTGGCGGGACTCCTGATGGTACGGGCATTGCCATTGCACCGGCGGCGACCCGTCGCGATGGCAAGCCTCGCGTGCTTTCTCGCGGTGGGCGGCTTCTATGCCTTGCGCGAATTTTCACGCCTCGCCCCATTCGTCGAAAGCGAGGCGGTCACATGGGACCGCGCGCTCTCCTATCTCGACATGATCGCTGTCGTCGGCGCAGTCGTTGGCTTTATGGCCGTAGCTATCTCCGCGCGCATCTCCACCGTCGTCCCGGAACCGATGAAGCGCGCCAAGCGCGGAACCTTCGGGGACGCCGACTGGCTGCCGATGTCGGCGGCGGCAAGGTTGTTCCCGGACGATGGCGAGATCGTCGTCGGCGAGCGCTACCGCGTCGACAAGGAAATCGTCCATGCACTGCCCTTCGATCCGAACGATCGCAGCACGTGGGGACGGGGCGGCAAGGCGCCGTTGCTCACCTACAGACAGGATTTTGATTCTACCCATATGCTGTTCTTTGCCGGATCGGGTGGATACAAGACGACCAGCAACGTCGTGCCGACGGCGCTGCGCTACACCGGGCCTCTGATCTGCCTCGATCCGTCGACCGAGGTCGCGCCTATGGTGGTCGAGCACCGAACCCGCGTCCTTGGGCGTGAGGTGATGGTGCTCGATCCGACGAACCCGATCATGGGCTTCAATGTTCTCGACGGGATCGAGGGGTCGACGAGACAAGAAGAGGATATCGTTGGCATCGCCCATATGCTGCTGTCGGAAAGTGTGCGCTTCGAGTCCTCAAGCGGGTCCTACTTCCAGAACCAGGCGCATAACCTCCTGACCGGCCTCTTGGCGCATGTGATGCTCTCGCAGGAATATGCTGGCCGGCGAACCTTGCGCAGTCTGCGGCAGATCGTGTCCGAGCCGGAGCCCTCCGTACTCGCCATGCTGCGCGACATTCAGGAGAACTCTCATTCAGCCTTCATCCGCGAAACGCTTGGCGTCTTCACCAACATGACCGAGCAAACGTTCAGCGGCGTCTATTCGACCGCCTCCAAGGATACGCAGTGGCTCTCGCTTGAGAGTTACGCGGCGCTCGCCTGTGGCAACGCGTTCAAATCAAGCGATATCGTGAGCGGCAAGAAGGACGTGTTCCTGAATATCCCGGCATCGATCCTGCGCTCCTATCCGGGGATTGGCCGCGTCATCATCGGCTCGCTGATCAATGCGATGGTCCAGGCGGACGGTGCGTACCAGCGCCGGGCGCTCTTCATGCTCGATGAGGTGGATCTGCTTGGCTACATGCGGGTGCTGGAAGAGGCCCGCGACCGCGGGCGCAAGTACGGGATCACAATGATGCTGATGTACCAGTCGGTCGGCCAGTTGGAGCGGCATTTTGGGAAAGACGGCGCGACGTCATGGATCGATGGCTGCGCTTTCGCGAGCTACGCCGCGATCAAGGCGCTCGATACGGCCCGCAACGTCTCGGCGCAGTGCGGGGAAATGACTATCGAGGTACACGCCCGCTCTCGCAACATCGGTTGGGACAATAAGAACGGTGGCACGCGCAAATCGGAAAGCGTCAACTACCAGCGCCGCCCGTTGATCATGCCCCACGAGATCACGCAATCGATGCGCAAGGACGAGCAGATCATCATCGTGCAGGGCCATAGTCCGGTCCGCTGCGGGCGGGCCATCTACTTCCGACGGAAGGATATGGACGAGGCAGCCAAGGCCAATCGATTTGTGAAAGGGAGCCCGTGATGGATCGAGCGCGGCTGGCCATACATCACCGCGCTTCACCTTACGATCGCGTCGTCCTCAGCCGGACGGCAGGGCTTCACGAGCGGCAAAGAGCCGCCTATCAGGGCAGCTCCGTGTCTTCGCGGTGGCGAGCGAGCTCTGCCCGCGCCGCCTCGATTTCCCTCTCGATCTGCTCGCGCTCCTTGGCGTCGACGGCGTTCTTGAGCTCGGCGCGCAGTTCCTCGATGTGCTGTTCGATCGTCATCGTCATCTCCCTAACGTTCTCGTGAAAGATGACGCTGGCGGTCATGAGCTCCGGAAGGGATCCAGGCTCGCGGACGCGACCGGCGGAGCCGGCGCGCGGAGGAACCGATTTTGTCGGAGCGAAGTGCAATGAAGCGGAGAGAAAATTGGAGGGGCCGCGCGGCCTTGGGGCCTTCCGGATGCTCATGGCAGACTGGGTATCCTGAGCAGACAAGGCCCCGGTTGCGTGTGGCACCCGTCTTAAGTCGGCGTTCCGAAGGAGGCCAGTTGCTTGCGCCGTCGCTGGTGGCCGACCCTCGAGCGCATCGCCAATGGCTGGCCGAGCAGCGAAATCGACGCACTCATGCCGTGGAATTACGCCGCCTGAACGGCCCCGGCTTGTGGCTTACGATCGATCATACGATCCGTCGAGAAAACCGTGTCCTGATGTTCGCGACGTCCGGCTGCCGAACCCGCTAGATTTGCAGCTATTCAATAAGACCTGCTTTTTGAACAATAAAAAGGTTCAGCTCCGGGCGGCGAGCTGAAGGTGGGCACGAGACATCGTTTATCCTTCATCCTGCATCTGCCGATGTAATCGTAAATTCAGAGCGTTCGGTACATGATCAACGCGTCGACGTAGCCCATTGCGGGATGCAGGAATGCACCAGGAAGGCGTCCCACTTCCTCAAATCCGAGCGATCTCCATAAACGCACAGCGCGATCATTTGTACTAATCACAAAATTGAACTGCATGGCTCGGAAACCCCGTTCTCTTGCGCGGTTGAGCGAATGCGCATGCATCTCTCTTGCCACACCACGCCCGACGGCAGCCGGATCAGTCATGTACCCACAATTGCAAACATGGCTTCCGCCACCAGCCTGATTTGCCCTGATATAATAAGTACCAACGACCGCTCCATTCTCTTCGGCTACAAATGTCTCGCGATCCTTACCGAGCCAGTAGCCGAGCGCTTCATCTCTGCTCAAATTGCGATCTAGTGCATACGTCTCTCCCGCCCTTATGACGGGGCCAATGATCCGCCAAATGGCATTTTGATCCAGATGGGACGCTCGTCGGATTTCCATCCTGCAAATATAACGGTGAATGAATATTTCTAGCAACGTCCAGGGCGGCAGCAAACGCGGCCCGAGTGCGGCATCGAAGAAGCACAACGAAGTTTCCTTCCCACTGGCGGCGGCCTGTCAGGCAACGCGCTCGGCACGGACCATCAGTAGGAAAGCGGCGAGATCGCGCCATCTGATGAAACGAGGTGCGAGTTCGCATGCCTCCGCCGTCGGCTGCGGCTCGCGGACTTCGACGATACGAAACCCGGCATCGGCGACGCCGTTTAAATATTCGCTGATGGTGCGGGGAAAGCGTGGCACCTCAAACAGCACGACGTCCTCGTCACTCGGGCGGTCGCCAAAGCGCCATCTCTCGACGAAATTGGTTTGATCGAAATAGCGCGACACCACCAGACCCGTCGCTCGCCCGTCGATGTCCTTCTGCCATCGCAATCCAGGAGTAATGAAACAGGGGTGCAGGATGCTGAATGCGATAAACCCGCCGGGCCGCAGCAACCTGAATGCCTCCCGCATGGCGGCTGGGAAATCTGGTCCATCCATCAAAGCCATGGTTGAGACGACTGCATCGAAGGAGGCATCCTCGAAACCGGTTTTCTGGCTATAGGATTTAATCCTGTAGTGGATGCCGAGCGGCTGCCGCTCTTCAATTTCGCGAGCATGCCGGATCATCTGCTCCGAAAGATCGATGCCGGTCATCCGGGCACCCATTGCGGCGAACCGTCTCGTATTGGATCCTTCGCCGCAGCCGAAGTCGATCACGTCCAAGCCGCTGATTGAGGGAAGGAAGGCCAGGAATGCCGGGAGCGTGAACAGGTCTCGATAGGAGTCGTAACCGTGTCGAACATCATGCGCCCATTGGTCGGCATTGTCGTTCCATCGGGCCGCAACTTCGGCCTCTGATACCTGGGTCACGCCGTGCTCCTTTTCGGGATACGATTTTGTCAGTGTATTTGTTTCGAACGAGCCAGCAACAGTGTGCTATTACGTCCACGGCTGACCAAGGGGACCACATGAGCGACGACAACATCATTAAATTTGAACGACGGAAATCAAAGCCGCAACCAAGGACGATCAGTCCAATGCGGCGGAAGGCGCTTACCTGGCTTGCCGTGATAGCAGGGTTGGTCCTGGTGTGGGCGTACTACCAGTTCGTCGCGCCGGCGAGCATGCCATGAGAGGCGCTTCGTTGGGGGAGGGTTCGACGTCAGACATGGAATATCGCTGCCTATTGGTGGCTGCAGCTTAGGAACGCGGTGTTTCCGTCGGGCCGCACTGCGCAAGCTGGTCAGCGTTTCGAAGGCACAGTACTGCGTGCCAATCCACAACGCGAGGTCTTCTCCCTCCGCGTCGGGGAAGGCTTGCAGGAAGAAGGTCTGCAGCCGGCGATCATAGCCGATGACTGCTTCGGGATCGGTATTGTGGTCGCTGAGATTGATGACGGTGATCGTATACCGGGTCATGAAGGGCTCCTTGTCGGACGTTTCAGGTTGGATGGCGGCCCCGATTGCTCGGGGCCGCTCGTCGCGTTCAGTTGGGGTTGTTCCAGAGGATTACCTTGCGGTTCGGATCGCCGCCGGGAGCGGAAGCGAGATTGCCGAAGATCACCCCGATCTCCGGGGCCTCCAGCTTGACAGAGAGATATTCTTCGCCGGTCTGGCGGGCGATACGGTTCCAGGCCGCGCCGATCTCGAAGCCGGTCTTGCGGTGGATGACGCGGTAATCGGGGGCCTCGTCGCTCGTCTTGTTGGCGTTCGGGACGATGGCGATCGGGGCGTTGACCCGGATGGTGGCGAAGACGCCTTCGAGGGTGCCGTCGGTCTTCTGGGTCAGGGTTGCGATTGTGGTGGCCATGATGCTGTCTCCTTCGGTTGCTCGGGACCATTCCCGATGGCGCGTGAAGAGACGGCCGGTCTGCTGCGGTCATCTCGGCGAAAATGCTGCAAAATTCTACTTTCCGCCAAAAAGCGGGCGCGCTTTCACCGATTGCGGGCGGGAATGCGCCAGGCGCCCGCATGAAGAACCGAAGTCGAATTTTGCGGAATTTTTGCCGAGACGTACCCCTTCAGGGGTTGACCGCGAAAGCAGGCGGTCGGCTAAAGGGCGACACAGAAACGGGAATGGTCTCGTGCAACCGAAGCTGGCGACAGACCACAC
Source organism: Sinorhizobium terangae (assembly GCF_009601505.1). GTDB lineage: Bacteria > Pseudomonadota > Alphaproteobacteria > Rhizobiales > Rhizobiaceae > Sinorhizobium > Sinorhizobium terangae. The sequence goes on along the minus strand of NZ_WITC01000033.1, from coordinate 57,034 downwards.
CGGCCGCCCCGTCCAGCACTGCAGAAGACCGCCAGCACCTTCCGATACGGGCACACCGTCCGACCCACCGTCATTCTCATCCATCCCTGCCAATTGGCGCGAGCGAGCGCACTCCACTCCCGCCACGTCTGTCGGCTGCACGTTGATCCGAATGCGGTGACCATATCGCCAGCAAGCCACGCGGCAATATCTTGCACAGCTGGCCCGCGCCGGCCCTGACCAGCGATCTTCGGCAATCTTGCCCACCGTCCGGCCTCGGCACGACCGCAGTCTCCTTGGCAGGGATGTACAAGCGGGGTCGGCTCTCGTTCACCCCGTGCACATGCCGCCGGCCGGATTGCCTTGGAAAAAGCAGCCGCAATCTTCATCACCTGGGGCCTGCCGAACCGGCCGAAGGCCTTTGCGTCCGGCTCTACGTACCAGGGGCGCCCGGCGACATCGCAACTGTATTCATCGACGGCGATCCGGCATTGCTTGACGGCCATCGACTCGCGTGCAGGAGCTGATGGCCAGCGTCATGCCCCTCGCCGCTCGCCAGCCGGTCGATCACCGCGGCGACTACTTGCAGGCTTTGTCGAGCCGGCTTACCGGCGAAATAAAGCTCGGCCCGGCGGATCGCCGGGCGCGATCAAGCCCTTCTTGAACTGAGGGCCGAAGGATCGTATATACGGCTGAGTAGATACAGAAGGGAGGCGACCATGCCCCATCTTGCACGGGTATTCCAGTCCGGAAATTCGCAGGCTGTTCGCCTGCCGAAAGAATTCCGCTTCAACGTCGACCGCGTGGAGATCACGCAGGAGGGCGATGCTCTCATTCTGCGCCCGCATGTCGAGGAGGCCGAGCCGTGGTCGTCGCTGAAGGCGGCGCTCGCCCGTGGCATGAGTGAAGACTTTATGGAGAGCGGGCGCGAGCAGCCGGAACAGCAGGATCGGCCAGACATTGACGCGGTGTTTCGGTGATCTCGCATCTTCTCGACACCAATGCCGTCATTGCCTTGATCGGCCGCAAATCGGATACATTGGTCAGCCGTGTACTCGATAGCCCTCAGGGCAGTATCGGCCTGCCGTCGGTCGTCGCGTATGAACTCTATTTTGGAGCGCAGAGAAGCGCAAAGGTCCAACACAACCTCGAAACCTTGCGTTTGTTGATGGCGGATTTTCCTATCCTCGACTTTGACCAGAACGATGCCTTTGTCGCGGGCGCGATCCGAGCCGCCCTTGCGGCGAAGGGGACGCCCATCGGCCCCTATGATGTGCTGATCGCGGGACAGGCGAAAGCCCGTGGACTGACGCTCGTCACCAACAATGTCGGCGAGTTCAACAGGGTTGAGAATCTACGTGTGGAGGACTGGTCGCTTTGAACATGGCAGCTTCGGGGCAGCCAGGGATCCGCGACATCCTGATCGTCAAGGTTGAATGCTGATGGCGGAGTGATGCGGGCGATCGCGGCGCTGCGTTTACTTACGCCGCCTTCGGTTCGCTACGTCTCGGCTTTGGCTGAAACAGCCGGCGCTTGACATCCAGGCGCAATGCGTTCCGCGCGTCCTTTAGGACGCACAAAGGACGCTGTAACTCTTTGATTCCACGCATCGTGCTTTCCGAAAATCGGGGCCGATTTTCGGGCCGATGCGCTAGGCCACCCACTCGGGATCGAAATGCCCACCACACCACCGACATGATGTCCAGGAAGCGCTCATAGCCGAGCACGCCGCCAACATCCTCGAGCGGCCGGCGCGCCCTCCACCCATGCATGTCCGATGCTTGGGAGTGGCGTCCAAAGCCGCGAATTCGCCGGCCTGCGCCTTGCGCGACAGGCCGAGCAGCTCCGCGCCGCAATCGACAATGGTCAGATCATCGTCGCCGAACCGCATCGAGACGGGTGCGTCCTGGGCGCTGTCGTGGCCATGGCTCGTTCCTGTCCTGCGAGCGCATATATCTTACAGTAACGCGGGTTCGATACTTCGGTTTTGGCGCAGTGATGAGGAAAGACGACGCAAGACAGGGGGAATGGCGCTCACGCGCCATTCCCTCCGAAGCGCCAGACCGGTATGCCGAAGCGGCGGGCCTTGTCGGCGAGATTCCCGGTAATGCCGGAGCCCGGGAAGATGATGACTCCGCTCGGCATGGCCAGGAGCATGTCGTCATTGCGGCGGAAGGGGGCGGCCTTCGCGTGCTTCGTCCAGTTCGGCTTGAAGGCGATCTGCGTCACCTTGCGGGTCTCGGCCCAGCAGGCGGCGATGCGCTCCGCGCCCTTCGGCGAGCCGCCGTGCAGCAGCACCATGTCCGGGAACTTCGTCCGGGCGCGATCAAGCGCGTCCCAGATCGCCTGATGGTCGTTGTAGTCGATGCCGCCGCCGAAGGCGATCTTGGTGCCGGCGGGGATCAACACCTCGGTCTCAGCGCGCCGGCGGGCGGACAGGAAATCGCGGCTGTCGATCATCGCCGCGGTCATGTGGGCGTGGTTGACCTTCGAGCCGGTGCGCGGCCGCCATGCCGACCCGGTCTCAGCCTCGAACAGGTCAGCCGCATAATCGCGCATGAACTCGAAGGCGTTGCGGCGCTCCAGAAGCGTGATGCCCTCGGCGACAAGGCGTTCCAGCTCGACGCTCTTCACTTCCGAGCCGTCCTGTTCGCTTTGTCCGGCGCGTTGCCCGTCCTCGTTGCGCTGAAGCTCCCGCTGGATGCGCTCGCCGGCGCGATGGAAGAGATTGACCATCGACCAGAGCAAGCCTTCGAGATCAGGCTCCAACCGCGTGTCGCTGAGCATCCCGAACAGGGCATCGAAGATCGTGGTGAGCGCCGACTGGACGACCGGCTCCTCGGGCAGCGGCCGCGGGTCCGGCTCATCCTGGAAGGGGCGATGGCCGTAAAGCTGCATCTCGTAGATGAAACGGCTGGTCGGCGAAGACGCGTGGTGGAGGTCGTAGCCGTCGTCAAGGGGAAGCGAAAGGTCCATGGGTCTCTCCATCCGGTTGCGGCCGCGCCTCTCGCGGCCTGACGGCGGTCCCTCCCACGCGACAGCCGGGCCGGAACCGCGGCGCTTTGCGCCGCGGCCCAGCGCAAGCGCAGGGCGGGGACAAGAAGGTTTCTTGTCCCGCGAGGAATGCCGGGCCATCGCATCGGCCCGAGAACCGGGGAACGGATTTTCGGAATGGCCGATGCGTGAAGCTGGCCCGGCAGGGGAAGAAACCTGACTGCCCCGCTGAAGGCCCGGGACCGCGTGGTAAGGGTCGGCTCCCGGCAGGCCCGCGGGTGTGCGCCCACCGGAAGGACAGGCGCCAGCGACGCGCCTTCCCTAATGCGGTGGCGCTGCACCGGCTCGCGGCCCCTGCCGGCCGCCTCAAGCGGGCAGAAAAGCCAGCGCGTCTTCCGGCGCGAGCTCCGCCCGCAAATGGGCTATGAGCCGTTCCGGCCCCAGCTGCCGCAGATCCTCGTTGAAATCGCCGAGTTCCGGAGCGAGCACGAGCGGCAGGATTCTCGCCGCCTGCGCCCGGCGGCTCAATGCCTCGAGACCATGGCGGCCGGCCGCATCGGCGTCGGCGGCAATATAGAGGCGCTGGCAACCCTCGGGAGCCGGAACGCGGCGAGGTGATTTGCAGTCAGCGCCGAAACCATTGGCATGCCCGGCATCACCTGGGAGAGCGACAGCATGCTTTCGAGGCCCTCGCCGGCCGCCATCACCGAAACGCGCGCGCTGCTCGGAAAACAGAAACGCACGCCATTGCCGAGGAGGCGGCCGAGCGCACGGCGGGGATCGTCCACCTTGGCCTTGCCGTCGCCGTTCGGGTCAAGCCAGGTTCGGTGCACTCCGGTGATCGCGCCGGAGGGATCGGTCACCGCGGCGATCAGGGCCGGAATGCTCATCGTCCGACCGCTCACCAGATCCCGGTAGTAGCAGGATGGATGGAACCGCAGCGCCGGCTGTGCGGGTGCCCGCAGGATGCCGCGCTCACGCAGGTAGCGCTCGGCGAGCGTCCCCGCCAGTGGCTCCGTCATCCGGAACAGGCGGCGGACGCGTTCCCAGGCTGGTCTGTCGACCGAAGAAAGGTCCCGGGCGTCGCCCTTTCGGGGCGACGCCGGTTGGGATTGGGGCAGGCTCAAGAAGTGCCGCACTTCTGCGGCAACGTCGCGGAAGTCGATGAGCCCGCAGGCCTCCCGCACGAGGTCGAGCAGGTCCCCGTATTGGCCGGTCGCCGCATCGACCCATTTTCCGGCGCGCGGGCCGGCAAGTTGAACGTAGAGCGAGCGGCCCTCGTCGTTGGCGACGTTTCCGACGATCCAGTAGTTGCCGACCCGACGGCCGGCTGAGAGATAGTGGCGGCAGGCCGCCTCGGCATCGCGCGCGAGACGATCCGCCAGTTCCGAAGCGGACAACATGGGCGGCAGCCTCCGTCACTTGAGAGTCGCGACAGCGATGCGGCGAAGTCCGAGTGCCACCTCCGGCGCGTTCGCCCGGGCAATCACCGCGCCGAACTTGCATCGAAGCAGGGCCTTAGCCGTCTCAGTCGCCTCGAACGCGCCTTCCCATGACCAGAACTCGGTATCGCTGCCGCTAAAGGCATGCGTCATAAGGGGCCGACGATCGGCTGCGCCGATGGAGCGGCCGCGGTTGAGGTGCGGAAGGAGCTCATGGCCGGCATTCAGCATTGGGACGGGCCGGCCGGCGACAATGAGCGGTGCGGCGGCCACGTTCGTGACTTTAGAAGCGATGACGTTCATGGGGAACCCCGTAGAGAGCGAGAAATGGACGACCTCGCGGGCGCTCTCCAAGCCCTGCCAAGCCGACCTTTCCCGGCCCCCCTCTCCCTCCTGCGTCGCGCAGCGTCCTCTCCGAAGAAGAGGGGGTATTGGTTCAAGTTCATGCCGTGAGCGACTTCCAGGTTTCATCACGTGACATCCCAATCAACAGCCTGTTGATTTCCAATGATCATTTCCGGGACCAGCAGATGCGCGAGTTGGATGTGGTGCTCGAGCGCGACGATGGCACGATCGCAGCGATCGAGGTCAGCGCAAGCGCCACCGTGAAGGTGAGCGATTCGGGGGCATCAGGACGCTTGCAGAAGCATATGGCGAGAAATCTGCCTTTGGCGCCGTCCTTTATGACAATACCGATGTTGTGCCGTTCGGCGACAGGATTGCCGCGGCGCCACTGTCCTGCCTGTGGCGATAAAGCAGATCATCCGACATTGCACATACTGCTTTGTTTGAGTTAGTCTAACCGAAGGATTCGGCTACATTGCCATTGGACGATCCGTCTGAACGAGATTTCCGAGACAAGGCAGGAGGAGCGGTGTGCGACGGTTTCTGATCGGCGACACGTCATACGCAGAGGATTCTGCTGATCTTCGAAGCCTCCTTCCCCACGCTTACGAGCAGAAGCTCCGGCCGCATTGCCAGTGCAAGGATCCGTCGGTTGCCATGTACATCGCGCGGATAGACGGACAGTATCTCGTCAAACGCATGCCGCTTTCCGGGCGTGATCACGAGCCGGCCTGCCCATCTTATGAGGCTCCCTACGAGTTGACCGGCCTCGGGCCTTTGATCGGCAATGCCATACAGATCGATGCCAACGGCCGCTCGGCCCTGAAGCTCGATTTCTCGATGACGAAGAGAGGCCCGCGCACGGGGCCGACTGCACCGACAGAACCGTCGGAGCCCGCCATCCGCAACGAAACGAAGAAGCTCTCGTTGCGCGCCATGCTGCACTACCTGTGGGAAATAGGGGAACTGACCGCATGGCGCTCCTCCTGGGGCGGCAGGCGTGGCTGGGGCCGGGTACGCACGAGCCTGACGAATGCTGCGTCGCAAATGACGGCACGAGGCGGAGAGCTCAGCGACGTGCTGTTCGTGCCGGAGGTTTTCCATCACGAGGACAAGGAAGGAATTGCGGCGCGCCGGGCTACAGCACTTGCCGGCGCGCAAGCATCCCTGACGGGGCCGCGCAAGCTGATGATCATCGTTGCGGAAGTGAAGGAGTTCACAGTTGCCCGCGAGGGACACCGCATCACGCTCCGGCATCTGCCCTTTCCCCTTATGATCGAGGAAGGGACATGGAAGCGGCTCGTTGCCAGATACGAAACGGAACTTGAGCTTTGGCGCTCGAACGGCGAATTCCACCTCATCCTGATCGCGACCTTCGGAATTTCGCCATCCGGGGTCGCTGCCGTCGAAGAGGTCGCCATGATGGTGGTGAACGAGAACTGGATCCCGTTCGAAAGCACTCACGAGCGGCTTCTTCTGGAGAGATTGTCAGGACTGCGACGCAAGAGCGTCAAGGGGTTGCGTTTCAACCTCTCGCGCGATCAACCGATCGTTTCGGTTACGCTCCCGGAGCAGCGGCCCTCCCCGGTCGCCATGTTCATCGTCCCGGCTGGGAGAGGTGAGGACTATGAGCGCGCCATGGCCGAAATGATCGAGGCAAGACCCGAGATGACCCCATGGGTCTGGCGCGTAACCGAGGGCGAAATGCCGAGATTGCCGTAGTGGTCGGTCGGCGCCCGTAAAGCATGAAACAGCAAGCGAAACAGAACCGTCCGAGCCTCAAACTGTCCCGACCGTGCCGTGTTGTAATCGACGACCTTTATCGCACTCATGCGCTGCGGCGATGGATCGAAAGAGGACGAGCGGATCATCCGTTGTCGGAATAAAGCCTCGTCTCTGCCAGAACCGTGCCGCCTCCTCGTCGACAGCGTTGACCATCAGCGCACGTCCGCCAATCAGGCTCGCCGCCTGAACGCAGGCGCGATTGGTAGGCCTCGGCATTGCGAAGCTCATCGGGTTCTCCTCTACAGGGGAAGCCCGGCGCTTCTGTCGAAGTCCGGGCATGATGGTCGGTGGAAACAGGTCACGGACCGGTGCGCCGGCCATGCGCGTCAAAGACAGACCGTCTGCGCCGTGACGATCAGTGGATATTTTCGCTGACGACAGTGGGTGGGCGTAGCTCGATGCGCACTTCCATCGCGCACAATTGCCTCCCGAAAATCCGCGTGCCCTCGAGCACCTCGAAAACCGGGCGCAGGACCGGCCTGATGATGGTGAACCGGCCGGCGATCTCGTCGATTCCAGCCGCGACGTCGATAGGGTCGCCATTCTCATCCGTGCCGATGACGAGAAGGTTACCGGCGAGCGGTGAGGGGTAGCCATCGAGCCGCGTCAGGCAGGGCAATGTGCCATCGAGGCCGTTATCATCGACAACGACGGCCAGGCGATCGTCCATCCGGACGAAGTCGATGCGGTTGCATCCGATGAGGCTTCGGATAACCGCAAGCCGGTTTTCTTGAGGTATCGAGACGACGCGAATCGTGGCGCTCAACGGCTCCACGAGATAGGCCTTGGTGGTTTTCATGGTGTTTCTCCGGCGCGCGAAAGTGACCGGCCCGCACCGGAGCACGCGCTCCACCTCCGACCGGGCCACACGCGGCTCAGCCCACCTCCTCCTCTTGCCACTGTCGCTGCATCGTCCTTTTTCGGAATGCGAAAAGCCCGGCGCGAAGCCGGGCGATAAGACGGATGGTGGGAATCCTTGAGTGGAGGCAGGATCAGGAAGCCTGTTCGAGCAGCTTCTTCGCCTTGGCTTCCAGTTCGAGGCGGGTGTCCTGATGAGACTTCGTTCGGGCAAGCGCCGTTATTCCCTGGACAAAATCGAAGATCGATTCCGGGGGCCGGCCTTCTTCCCGCAGGACGGTGTCGATGATCCTGGCGGTTTCAGCCTTCGAGAAGCCGCGCTTGCGCAAGAAACCCTGCCGGTCGTCATCGGTGCCGGCGACGATGCGCTCGCGTGCCGCCCTGATGCCGGCAACAAAGGGCGCCGGGGACGAATTCGCAAAGTTGTTCAGCGCCGGTGCAGCCTCATGGGCGAAGCGATGGCCGGCAAACTTCGAATGGCGAATGACGATCTCCTCGAAATTCTCGACGCCCCAGAGATTACGATTGCAGCACACGGCCCGCAGGTAGAAGGAGGCAATGCCGAGTGTCTTCGAGCCTACTTCACTGTTCCAGCAATAGAAGCCGCGGAAATAGAGATCCGGTTCGCCGTTCGGCAGGCGCCCGGCTTCGATCGGGTGCGTGTCGTCGACGAGGAAGAGGAAGACGTCGCGGTCGCTGGCATAGAGCGTGGTGGTCTCCTTGCTGATGTCGACGAAGGGATTGTGGGTCATCGTCGACCAGTCGAGAACGCCCGGCACCTTCCACATCGTGTCGCCGGTGCCATTGCCGGCGATGTTCATGACGGCTGACACAAGCTCATGGTCCCACACTCTCCCGTATTCTGGCCCGGTAATCGCCCTGAGCTCGAGCCGTCCGTCGTCGGCCTCGAGCGTCTTTACCAATTCGGCGCTGTGGTTGATGAGCCCGTGCTGGAGGTTGATGCCGGCAAGCGGAGCGGGAAGCTGGCGCATATAGCTCGCCGGCGCGCCGACCAGGCCGCAAAGCTGTCCGTAGCTCCAGTGTGTCGGCGTGACGGGCCGTGTCTCAGCGGCAACGATCAGTTCGAGCCGCTCGGCATTATTACGGCTCGCCTCGACGCGGATGGCGGAGCTTTCGACCGTGCGGGCATGGGCGCGGTCGGCCCGCGATTTCACCGCATCGTAGAGTTCGCCAAGGGAGAGGTAGCGCTCGTCGTCAGGGCGTGAGAACCATTCCGACGACACGCGACCGACGCGCTCTCCGTGCGAGATGTCGACCCTGAAGCCAGTCGACGCCGGCTGAACGCTGGAAACCATGGTGTTCATGTGCAGTCTCCTAAAAATGAAAGCGCCCGGCGCGAGGGCCGGGCCGATGGGGATGATTGCTGCCGGGGTGGCAGGCGACGATGTAGTAGTGGGAAGGGATACGCAGGTTACTCTGCAGCTGCGAGGTCCTGATGCTCGTCTTCGAGAGCGTCGGGGGACGCCTTTTCGGCATGCACGTCTTCGGAAGGATCGTCCTCGATCGTGACGTCAGTCGTGGCAATGGCGTCGCCGATCGGCACGTCGTCGACAGCGAGCCGAAGCGGTTCAGGAAGCCATCTGCCGCCTTTCAGCAGCCGCGCGGCTTCACGCGCCATATCCTGCTTCTTCAGGTGATCAATGAGCTCCGTCGACTGCTCGCCTTTCGCCTCGCGGACCGCCTCAAGGATATGCGCCTTCGTCACCCGGCCGAGATAGTTGTCGACCGTCGGCTCCCAGCCTGCCTCCACCATGTCGAAGCCGATCGAGCGAGCGAGCCGATCGGCATGGGCGATCGCCGCCGGCCGTCGGTTCCATGGCTGAACAACCGCATTGACGGAGAGCGAGATGCAATGGGCGAAGAGCACCTGGCGGCTGACGTCATCGAGCGCAAGCAGGAAATCCCAGAGCTCATTCGGGTTTTTCGGAAGATCCTGCCCCCAGGCCTCGTGCCGCAGTTCGATCTCCTTCGCCCAGACCGTATCGCCGAGCCCCTGCGTCTGGCCGAACTTCGCGCTCTGGAGCGTCACTTCCAGGCACGAATCCGACCCGTAGACGTAGAAGGTCTTCAGGACGAAGACATGTAAGGCCGCGATGAAAGCAATGGCCGGATTGTTCGCCAGCGCGTTCCTGAGGGCGACCGTGCGCGTCGCCGTCAGGTCCTCGACAAGACGGTCGGAGAGCGGTCGGAGTTTGCCGTCGTCGTCCCCCCTCGTCGATCTGTGCATTGTGAGCGGGCGCGCCGGTCACTGCGGCTTCGCCAACGGACGACGACGCAGACACGTCATCACCGGTTTCACCATCGGCATCCGACGCACCATCAACAACGCCTTCGACTTGCGGCTCATCCTCGGGCCGGACAAAACCACGCTCGATCTTGAGCTCACCATCAGCACCGAGCGAGATGAAGACTCCGCCGCGAGCGACTTCAGCGGGATCGAAGACATGGGGCCGGTCCTTCAACCGGTCGAGCTCGTTTCCGAGTTCCACCAGTCGCTGCTCGGTCTCTTTGCAATACCCGGTCATGCCGGCATATTCGGCGTCGAGCTTTTCGTATTGCGCCTTGACCTGATCAAAGTGAGCGCCTTCGCCTTCAGTGAACTCGGCCCGCTCGCCGTAGAAGCGGCGAAGACCGGAGGTATATCCGTACGGGAAATCGAAGGCAGCCTCGACCCATTTCCAGCCTTCCGCGGCCTTGAGGGCCTCGGCGTCGGCCGTGAGCTTCTCAATCACGAGTCGTTCGAGCAACGCCGGGTCCTGCAGCCATCCGCCATTGTCCTCATCGAACAGGTCGCGCATCACGGCCCCGCCCGCCGCCTCGTACGCCTCGACGCCGACATAGACGGCGCGGCGGTCGGTCGCCCGGATCGCGGTCTCGGTGAGCAGCCTGCGGATGTAGTAAGGTTCGCGTGAATGCTGCCGCGAAACCGTATCCCAGACCTGCTCCTGCCGGACATGGTCGTCGCTGATCGAGAAAGCCATGACCTGTTCAAGCTTCATTTCGTCATTGGCGTAAAGCTCGAGCAGCCGCGGCGAGACGGAGGCGAGCCGCAGCCGCTGCCGGACAGTCGCGATGCTGACGAAGAACCGCGCGGCGATTTCCTCCTCGTCCAGCCCCTGTTCGCGGAGCGTCTGGAAGGCGCGGAATTGGTCTAGCGGATGGAGTTGCAGGCGATGCACGTTCTCGGCAAGAGAGTCCTCGACCTCGAGCGTCTCACCCCTGCTGACGATGCAGGGAACAGCCGCCGTCTTTGCCAGGCGATTCTGGCTGACCAGCCGCTCCAAGGCACGGTAGCGCCGTCCGCCGGCCGGAATGCGGTAGAAGCCGGTCTCCTTGCCATCGGGCGCGAGTTCGGGCCGCACGTTGAGGCTCGATAGCAGACCGCGGCGTGCAATGTCTTCGGCAAGATCCTCGATCGAAACACCAGCCTTGGTCCTGCGGACGTTCTGCTGCGACAGGACGAGCCTGTTGAAGGGGATGTCACGCGCGGCGCTGAGAACGATTTTCTGGTTGGCTTGAGCCATGTCCATTTCTCCATGACGAGCCAGCCGGAGCCTCTCTCCGCACTTCTCAACCCGTCACGGATCCACCCTCCCTCCCCTCCCTCTGCCGTCCTGCCGACCCGCCGAACGGACGCGGAAGCGCTTCCGCCAACAGATCGAGACCGCGGATACGCATAGCTGCACTGCACAATAAATGATTGTCGATTGCCCAGCAAATGAGCATACTGACCATAGCTGATGCAGAGTGATGGTTTTCCTCCCAGTACCATCGCGTCGGCTGTTCCCCTCTGGAGGTTAGACACCTTCACACCTCAAAACGGGCCTCGGTCTTCCGGCGGCCCGATTTTTTTATCTCATGCAGCAGGTCGCGCCCCTTTCGTCCGAGCTGATTTGATTGCTCCGAGCGCCAGGTCCCTCCTGTGAGTAACATCTCGCTTCCTGCGTAAGCATCGGGCTTGTTGCACAAACGGGTTAGTCGCCGGCGCCGACAACTGAGACCTCGCTCATCTTTCTTCCGCGCAATGGAAAGCGCGTTCAAGGTCCGGGCCTGCTTCGCCCGCAAAAGTCGGTGTGGAAAACGGGAGTGGGGCTGAACTCTCTCAATTGCCGCCGGTTGGCAGCGCCTGAAGTTGCACCTCTGGCCCAAAGCGCTGCACACTCGGAAACATGACATCACCTTATTACATGTATGTCGACCATTACAACGACGTGCTCGCGACGACCACCTTTGCCGGCGAGCGCGCTTGCTGGATCGACGGCGCGGTCATGCGGGTCATCTGGAAGCGAAAATAAGCCCCGCGCCTTCTGCTATCAGGCGAAGAATTTCAATGTGCCGTAGCATGCCGGGCAGGCGCGGCTGCTCGATCCGTTGGACCAGCAACCTGAGACCCACGGCGCCGCATTCGGCGCCTTCCATGGGCACGGTGGTCAGCGGCGGTGAAATCTGAGTCGCCGGGGAGAAGTCCCCGAAGCCGACCACGAGACATCTTCAGGGATACCGTAGCCAGGGCCGAAAACCTCAGTGACAACAGTCAGGGCAAGGCCGTCATGAGCACAGAAATATTGCCGCACCCGAAAATCGCTCGCCGCTTGCCCGCTCGCAGGAAGAACCCACCAACATCGAACGCGGTGCTCCCGCGATTCCAAATGCCGGGCAATGAAGTTTTGGAGTAAGCGACCTTGAGAATAGCGATCTCTTGCTTGATATGATGCGTGATGATTGATGCGCGATGAGGCGGATATGAGAACGACCCTGGCAATCGACGACGATGTCCTGATCGCCGCAAAGGCAATGGCAGCCCAGCAGCACCGGAGCGTGGGCGAGGTCATTTCCGAGTTGGCGAGACGTTCTCTGCGCCGACCGCGCAGCAGCGGCGAACGCAATGGAATTCCTCTCCTGTCGCCTCGGCCGGATGCGCGTCCGGTGACGCTCGAAATCGTCAACGCCTTGCGTGACGAACTGCCGTGACTTTCCTGCTCGATGTCAATGTGCTGATTGCCTTAACCGATCCGGGCCATGTAGCCCATGACGATGCGCACGAATGGTTTGCGGCGACGGGTCAGACCGCCTGGGCTACCTGCCCCACCACCGAAAATGGCGTCATCCGGACTTGTCGGCAGCTCCAAATATCCCAATTCTCCCGGTTCCCCGTCACTCGTGATTGAGATCGTCAGCAAATTGCGGTCGCTCCCCGGTCATGATTTTTGGCCGGACGATGTGAGTCTTGTCGGGTCAGGCGATATTGCCCCCACGAAAATCCTAACTTCGGGGCAGGTAACTGACACCTATCTGCTTGCGCTCGCCAAGGCGCGTGGGGGCAAGTTGGCGACGTTCGATCGCAAGCTCTCAGCAGCGGCGGTCACAAGGGGCAATTCCGCCTTGCACCTGATCACCGCAAATAGGTCGTGAGTTCCGTCGATACATTAACCCAGCAGAACGTAGATCGGTGGCGCAGGCCAGGTCCCACCGCGATCACCGCGACTACTATTGCCGAAGAAAGCAGACGCCCCCGCTGTGACGCCCCAAAGTGTCGACACCGCAGCCGATTGCCGTCAGTTGAAGTTTGTCGTTGACGGCGCGTCTGCGCGGCGCCAGGCCAACGCGCGAAGCGATTGTTAGCCAACGCAGCGCAGATCCCCATCCGCACCTCATTCTTCTGACCATGTTCCAAGCTGAAGGACAGCCATCAGCTCGAACAGCATAGTGTTGCACGAGCAGAGTATGGAGCCAGATATAATACAAGGGACGCAGGGGTCAGGCGCGACTATTGTTTCAAGGACGCCGCCTTTCCTTTCGCCAGCAGCGCCAGCAATTTGGGTTTCGCCCGGCACAACGTCCCGCGTGACGACAAACGTCAAGGCGACCGGAAAAGTCTCATTCGGAAGGATCCGACGAATGATATCGGCGGCAATGACGTCGTGCTCCTGCTCGTCTGGGTAATCGTCGGCACCTGATCGCCGACCTGAAGCTTGGCTTGCTGATTGTTGATCACCATCAGGTTGGGCGAGGAAATGACCTTGACGTTTGTGACGCTGGAGAGCGCACGTAGTGCGGCTTGCGCATCGCCTGCGAGATGCGTCCAGTTGAATCCGGGGAACGTCGCCGCCACCGCGCCCGAGGCAAGATCGAGGAGATAATCCGGACGGACGTCGTAGAAGAACTCGACCGCGCGCTCGTTGTAGGAAATGACCTTCGGATAGCAGACCGGCAGGTCGACGCAATCGTAAGAATAGTCGACCCGGTTGCCGTTGACGTCGACGACCGATGTCGCCAAAAAGTGGTAGTTGAGCGCGGCATCGGGATGCGGTCCGGCGGGCGCGCCGGGCAGCTGGCCAACGGCGGTGAACGTCGTCACCGTGCCGTCGCGGCCGGTCACCATCCAGGCGGTGCCGTCGAAATGGATCTTCAGGTGGTTCTCGACCTCGGAGACCCAGTTGCCGCCGGCCTTGCAAGAGGTGCCCGGACTGGCGGTTCCGGCGGCGCATTTGGCGAGCGGTTCGCCGTTCAAGAGGTAAACGTCCTCGGCCACATACTGCGGCACCCCGAGCTGGTAGCCGGCGCGCTCGATGACCGGCACGCCCGACAGCCCCCATTGGTAACCGAGATAGCCCTGATAGTCGCCACCGGTCCTGGTCTTGCGACTGGAATTGTAGTTCAGCTCGAGCTTCGGCTCGAGGTCGCGGAAGGCCGGCAGCGCGATCGGATAGCTATAGGAAAAGGCACCGTTGTTGGTGACGTCCATCCGTGACGCCACCCCCGGCCGGCCGGCCGCCGGCTTGGTTGCGGCGATGACATGCGTTTCCGTCGGGGCGCTCGTCGCCGCTGCCGCCGCCAGCCCGATCGTCGGGGCATCTGCGGCGTCGGCCTCGACCGTCTTCTCATTCGACAGATCCGGCTGATCCGGTTGCGGCTGATGTTCCGGCAGTTCCGCCGCCGGCTCCCAGATCGCGCTGTCAACGCCGGCGTCACTGAGATCGCCATCCGTCGCCACGCCGGGCGAAGGTAATGCGTGGCATCGGCAAGGGCACGGAGCAACTCGGGCCGGTGATCGTTCTTACATGCTTCAATGTCTGTGGCCGTCTGGACAGCAGGTATTCGTCCTGACGGCTATGGGCCTCTTCGAGTGTGTTCCACGTAGTACGTTATTTTGCTTGCGAGTCTTGCGAGCCGCAGTTCCAATGTGATACATAATGTAAGACAGAAGGTGTCACACAATGTCAAACACAAGTTTCGCTACATTACCAAGCACGCGGGTAGATCCGGATGTGCGAGAGCAATTCCTAAGGGCAGCAGAACAAAACCACCAAACGCCAAGTGAGGCGATGCGTGAGGCTGCACTGCAATATATTCGCAAGGCCCGCCAAAAAGAAATGGCTCGACAGGCAGCAAACATCAGGGCGAACAAGGAAGACGAAGAAGATGTGATGCGTTGGATCGAAGCCCATAGCATCGGGATTAGCGATGACGATTAAGCGCGGCGCGATCTACACCATGGCGGCAAAGGGCGCATACACGGGTAAGCCTAGGCCTGCCATCGTCATACAAAATGAAGAAATTCCTTTGGATAGCGTTGTCGTCATCCCGACAACTACTCAGTGGGTTGATGCGCCTTGGTTTCGCATCGAGATTGATCCAACTGCCGAAAACGGACTTGCCGAGCGTACCTACGCTATGTCGGACAAGATAGTAACTATTCCAAAGTCCAATCTAGGTAAGAAAATCGGCCATCTCGATGAGGACCGCATGAAGAACCTAGAGGATGCCATTCGCGAAGTGATCGGGCTTAATTAGGATCGAACGGCATGTTACTGGCATTGGCTTGGCGGGATTAGCCTTTGAGACAACGTGGCCTCTCCGTCGCAGCGAATTCATCAGCGCTGCATATGGGTAGCGCCCGCGCTTCAATCTCTTTGGCGTGACGGTGCGCAATTGCAGGCCCAAAGGGTTCGTTCGCGTTTATGGACTTGGTGAAAACGCCAGCAGTGGGGCGATGGGACTGTCGTCCCACTAAGCCCATCACACGGCATTTGCTCGAGCATCCGCCCGAAGGCCGCGTGAAAAAAGTGGCCTTCGATGAGCCCGGTGGCAACCCGCAAAGATCTCATTCGGACGACGACCCGACGAATGATGTAGGTGGCAATGTCGCAATAGCCGACAATGATAATCATGCACAATTGTCAGGCTCTGTGCCCTTATCGGTAGCGCCGACACGTCGTTGTCTATGGTCTCAAAACCAACGGTCTTACACGGACTTTCTTGCATCTGAGATGCGTGAAAGTCCCGCCTTCTTGCCGTCATCGCCAGCGCAACAGGCGCCGCTTCCCTTCGAACAATACCGCCGTTCACTGAAGGACCAAGGGGTATTTCACCAGCGCGACAAATCCCCTTGCCGGGAGTAACTCGGCTCCACGGAACATTTGCAAAGGGGCGCCTGATGGAAAACCATACCGAATCAACCGCTTTTGAAAGACGGAGGGCACATGAGGCGCTTTTTTCTATGTCTTCTGGCGCTCGGTGCGCTCGCTGTCGCTTCCATCGCCGTCTTGCCAAGCCTCGTTTCAAGCGACTGGATTCGCGGCGAACTCGGCAGGCAGCTATCTGCTGCGACGGGCAGTTCAATTTCGCTCAATGGTCCTGTCAGGCTTTCCGCCTTCCCCCATCTCGCGGTTTTAGCGGAAGACGTCACGCTCTCCGAGGAAACGCATGGCATCACCGCCGAAATCGGGGAGGTGGCAGGCTCCGTGTCGCTGTCCTCCCTATGGTCGGATCGCCTGCACATAAAAGAGATCAAGTTGGATCGGCCCGTGATCGTGCTCAGTGAAGGCGCGGGTCGCGCTTCGACGACACAGACTGGTGACGACGATCCGGCGAAACAAGGCGATCCGCTAGCGGACCTGGCCACTTTCCTCGAACGAAGCGCGATCGATTCAATCTCGATCGCCAACGGCACGTTGGCACGGACAGACGCAGCGGGGTCCGAACAGACCGTGACTGATGTCGACCTTTCGCTTTCGGCGCCGAGCATCGATGATGAACTGTCCCTTTCGGCGAATGCCCGGATTGAGGAGCGACGCTACGAGACCACCCTTGCCATTTCCTCTTTGCGGTCACTGCTCCAACGCCAGCCAACCGAGATGAGCGTCTCTCTCCGAGCAGATCCCGTGCCTGCATCCGGTTTCGCGGAGTTCGAGGCTGCCGGGCAAGTGGCGCTCAATGCCAATGGCAGTTATCAGATCCGCGGCGGCAAATTGCGTGCCGGCGACCATGCGTTTGGCCTCGACGCGCTCTTCATACCCGGCAAACGGCCGCGGGTTCTCGCTGACCTCGATACGGATCAGTTGGATTTGAGCCCATTTGCCGAGGCCATGTCGGATTCTTCGCAACCGAAGGCCGGGTCAGCGGACTCCGCCTCCCCCGCAAGCCTCAGATTTCTGGCTGATTTCGACAGCGACATGAGCGTTCACGTTGGCACCATGACCCTTGGCGACGTCTCGGCCTCGGACGTCTCGCTGGTGGCGAAGCTCAAGGACGGAGAGCTTTCTGCACGGCTCGCGCACTTGGGTATTGATGCGGGCAGCCTTGCCGCCAATGTCAGCACCGATGTTCGCGACGACGAGCCGGCCTTCCAGGGTCGTATATCCAGTGACGGGCTCGACATCGTTAAACTGGCATCGTTGATGGGGCAATCGGTCCCACTGTCCGGTGCCCTGACGATAGATACCGCCTTTGCCTTTCGCGGCCTGAGCGAAGATGCGCTCAGAGAAACAATCAATCTGACTGGCAATATTGGCATGCGCGACGCGACCTTTGTCGTGCCGAATATCTCTGATGAAAACATGCGTGAGGTGAAGGCAAGGAAGCTCGCAATCACGATCGAGGACCTCAAAAAGCCAGTGCACGTTACAGGCAGTCTGGCATGGCGGGACAAGCCCATCGCCGTCGAACTGCAAATCCCCATCCGCGACGTTCTTCTGGCAAAGAATAATCCCAACGCAACTGAAGTCCCCCTCGAGCTCCAGTTGCGCATGCCGGACGCATCGCTCGCCATCGATGGCAAGGCTGCGCTTCCGAGTCAGTATGTCGGAAAGCTCGATTTCTCAACGACTGATCTTGATGCATTCCTTGCCTGGCTTGGCCGGGGCGGGGCGGAAAGCGTCGGCCCGCTTGCGTTCAAAGGTGACGTCAGGGCTGGCCCAACAGGCGTTTCGTTTAAGCGCGCCACCCTGTCGGTCAACGGCGTGCAAGGGAGCGGGAACGGGTCTGTTGAGTTCACGACGCCACTGAAGATAGCGAGCGCACTCAGTTTTGAGGAACTGGATTTCGCACGCCTTGCCGGCGTACAGTCGCCTGCGCCTGAAGCGAAAGCGAAAAAGCCGAAAGGAGACACAACAAAGCCCGATCTTCCGCTGGATCTCTCTGCGCTCCAATCGATCGACGCATCGATCAAGGTGAACGCGAAAAAACTCGGATACGGCCGCGTCTTCGCCGGACCGGTTGCAACGAGCCTCATCGTCTCCGATGGTGTCGCAAGCATCGCCCTTCCCGAAAGTCCGTTTTACGGCGGCCACGTTGCTGCAAGCCTGAAGGCCGATGGCTCCCAGTCCGAACCTTCGATTGCCTTGCAGGCGTCCATTTCTGGAGCCTCGGCCGCGCCGCTTCTGACCGACATGGCAGGCTTCCGGCATCTTGAGGGTGCGCTGCAGGCGAAGCTTGACATTGCGGGCGCGGGCGGAACGACCAAGGCATTGGCAAACTCGCTTCACGGTACCGCAAATGTCCGCTTCTCGGATGGCGCCATCCGCGGCCTCGATATCGCCGACGTCTATAACAATCTCGTCGGCCTCATGTCATCCGGCTTCAAACAGGACGAAAACAAAGCGACCGAGTTTACCGAACTTGGCGCGTCCTTTTCCATTGAGAGTGGTGTTGCGCGAACCGAAGATATCAAGCTTGTCGGGCCGCTCGTGCGCATGACCGGGACCGGCGCGGCCAACCTGGCGGAGAGCTCCCTGAAATTTCGTCTCGATCCCCGGGTCGTCGCTTCGCTGAAAGGACAGGGAGCCGAGATATCGACCGACGGCGTCGGGGTTCCGGTCGTCGTCGAGGGAAGCTTTGCCAACCCGCGGATATATCCTGATCTCTCGGGATTGTTGAAGGATCCTGGCGCCGCTTTGGCGAGACTGAAGAAAATCGGATTGCCAACCGAAAAGCTGCGGATTGACGATCTCCTCTCCAAAGGAAAGAAGGGCCGCCCGGTCGAGGACCTCATCCGTGGCGGCGTAGAAAAGATGCTGCAAGGAAAAGATCATCAGCTTTCCATCGAAGAGGTTATTGCCGGCGATGCGGCAAAGGGCGACCAGGCAATTCCGGCACAGCAGGCCGGCCCGGAACCTGCCCCGCCGCAACCCGCAAATGAGCAACCGCAGCAAGGTGCGGAACAGTCCGACCAGGAATCGAGTGGTGCACTGGAAAACATTTTTAATCAGTTACTTAGATAGAAAACCTCGCCTTGAGGCGCAGAAGCCTAACGCAACGTCGAGATACAACTACCTCGACCACTTTGCGTGCGGCCAACTGGCACTGGTTGCGGGATTGCAAAGTGTATACCGTCCAAAACTTGCCAGGTCTCCGTATGCCCACAGTCAGCCTCCCCATAGCGCCGCGCGTCTTTTAGGCGCGCAGGGGCTGCAGCATGAATCCTCAAGGGATTCATGCTGCAAAGGTAACAATGAGCGTACGAGGCGCAGGCGCTTGAAGCGCCGTAGCCAGTTCGCGCGCAGCTTGACCGGTTAACAGGGCAGCCGCAGGAGGTTCAGCATAGCGCCGGCCAACGGCCGGGAACCGGGACCCGACTGCCCCCGGCAAGCTGCTCCGCTCGGGCAGTCCCCAGCCCTCCCCTCGCCTGCGCTACAAATCCCGCAAATGCAGGCGATTGCGAAGATTGCCCTTGAAAAAGGAACGTCACCGTTGCCTAGTCGCCTTGCTCTTCGGGCGACATCAAATTAGTGTCTGAGCGTTGCATTAGATTAGTGTCGCAGCGTGACATCAAATTAGTGTAAGAGCATTACATCAATTTAGTGTGCAAGCGCGACATTAAATGAGTGTTGCAGCATGACGCCACATTAGTGCGACAAGGAGGACGCCAATGCCGGGAAATGCCCCCCATGAACTACTGGCCGCCTCTTTAGAGGAGCTGAAGGGAGTCACTGAAGCGGGGACACGCAGCGTCATCAAAAGCGAAGAGCTAAGTAGGCGCAACCGAGAGCGTCTAATAAGCACGGGTTTTCTCGAAGAAATCGTGCGCGGATGGCTCGCCGTAAATTCCCGGCCGTCTGACAAGTCGAGGATAGAAAACGCCTGGAGCACTGTCTACTGGGAGTTCCTGCAACGCTACCTCGATGAGCGATTTGGTTCAGACTGGTGTCTGTCGCCAGAGGCTTCAATTGCGCTGTGGGCGGAGAACCGCACGGTGATGCAGCAGGTTGTCGTCCGAAGCCCTGCGGCCAACAACCAGGTGATCAACATGCCCGGAAACACGTCGATGTTCTTACTGAGGGTGCCTCAATCGGAACCTGCCGTCGAGCATGAAGGTATGCGGCTGATGGGCAAGGAGAACGCTCTCATCGGCATCGCGAAGAACACGTGGTCCGCCGCACAGACCGACGTCATCTCGGTGATCGGCTCGATCCGTGGATCAGCCTCGCTGTCACGCGCACTCCTTGCAAGTGGCCATAGCAAGCTCGCAGGACGCATAGCTGGAGCCTTCAGACACCTTGGCCGCGAGCGCGATGCCGATGCCATCGTCGCGTCCATGCGAGCTGCCGGGTATAACGTATCAGAGGAGAATCCCTTCAATAATTCGGTACACGCGATACTGGACGAGAGGAAAGCGGTCGCCCCCGCCGCCACACGAATCCGAAACATGTGGGCCAAGATGCGCGTCGACGTGCTAGAAACCACCGACATTGACGAGAGGCGCATAAACGACATCGACGGATACATGGAGGAGGTCGAGGAGCGGTATATTGCCGACGCCCTTAACTCTTTGTCAATCGAAGGTTATTCGGTATCAGCGGAACTCATCGAGCGCGTCCGCTCAGATGCCTGGAATCCGGATGGGGACGCAGGAGACTATGAGACGCGCAACGCTCTGGCCGCAAAGGGTTATCGCCTTGCGTTCGAAGAGGTCAAGCAGGACATCCGATCAATTCTTGACGGCATTCCATCAGGCGAATTACTTTCGCACCGCCATCAGGACTGGTTCCGTGCAATGTTCCAGCCGTCAGTGACCGCAGGCATCATCGAAGCCTACAAGCTTGCCGGATATCGAAGCCACAACGTCTATCTCCGCGGGTCCTCTCACGTCCCACTTCCCCCGTCTGCAATCCCTGACGCGATGGATGCGTTGTTCGATTGCATTACCGACGAGTGCGATGCGAGGGTTAAGGCAATCGTAGCACCCTTTTTGTTCACCTATATTCACCCCTTCCCCGATGGGAACGGGCGCATGGGTCGCTTCCTGATGAATGCACTGATGGCAGAAGCAGGTCTGCCTTGGACGGTCGTTCCGGTGGATCAACGCGAGCGGTATATGGATTGCCTGGAACAGGCTAGCCAGCATGAGAACATACGGCCGCTGGCGCTGTTCATCGAAGAACTTTCGGAGGCTCCCCCTCCCCCGCGCCCGAAAAAATCGGCCTGGAGCGCCAAATACTAGAGTCTACGAGCAACGTTTGTTGACCTCAGGTTGATGATCGTCACAGTTAGGCTGCGGGTCGGCTAGTCCCGGCACTGCTATTACTGAATGGTCGGCAACTGCTTCAGGGGATTGGTGAGGGGCACGCCCAGCGGCTCGAAATGGCGTTCACTGGCCGTCAGAACGGTGAGGTCATGCGCGGCGGCAGTGGCGGCAATGGCAATATCCTCAAAGCCGGGATCGTGAGCACGCGCCCGGTCGAGGATCAGGCCGGCATGTCTCGCTTCCTCGACGCCGAACGACAGGATCCGACCGGCATAAAAATGTTCTATTGCTGCGAGCCAGCGGCGCAGGTTCTCCGCCTTCGTCGTCGCCCCGATTTTGACGGCGCGGGCGATGCCCGCCTCGATCTCCGCGATGGTGATGGCCGAAAGATAGAGCCGGTCGCTGTGCGCGCGCACCCAAGCCGCAAATGCCTCGACGCCGACCTGGCGCTTGGTGGTCGACTCGGCCGACACGATGTTGGTGTCCAGAAGATACAAGGTCAGACACCGTTTTCGCGCAATGCTCGGGCGGACTTACGCGACCGTTCAGGAATATCTGCCGGCTCGCCGGGAAAGGCCAACAGCAGGTCGGCAAAGTCCGGCACCCTGGAAACCCGCTCCCATTCCTCGAAGGAAACCAGCACAGCCTCCTTGCGGCCATGGCGGGTGATGACAGTCGGCTCGCCGGCCACGGCCCGATCGACCACGGCCGAGAGCGTCGCCTTGGCGTCCTTGAGCTGGATTTCTTTCATGGCATTTCTCATATATGACCACCGGTAGTCATATATGATTCCGCTGCCCTGAACCAAGCGAGGGCTGGATTTTAATCACAAGCCAAGCCCCCGCTTGCGTCCAGTCGAAACCGCTATCCGAGCGAGCCACGCCGGATATATGCTGGCCGACGTGGGGACCGGCGTCCTGTACGGAGAGGTGCGATCCGGCGCGAAGCGCGTTGCGGGGAAATTCGCGTTACACTTCACCTTAGCATGCCGACTGTTCTGGAGGCTTTAATCTGTTCGCCCCTTGCGGATAACTCGATTTGGAATTGAACCGCAATCGGCAAGAAAGTCCGGCCGCTCCAGTCATCCAACCAAGCGGGTTTGCCGTTGGTTTCCCTCGTCATGTACCGAAACGTGATCTCGGTTATATCAGGGTGCAGCACATGCTTTTCTGTTCTACGGGTGCGTTCAGCCTCGCCCAACCGGCGCGGTAGCGAGGTGCGGACGAGCGTCCGTTGGAGCGCTTCAACGCTGAAAACGACCTCTCGAAGCGCCCGTTTGCGGAAGCCGGTGCGGACAACGGCGTTGAACCGAACTTCATGAGGCGAGCCCACCATTGCGGCAGGCTGGTCGGAAGCGGACCCCAGCAACGGAAGTTCCAATGCGCCTGCCAAATCGTCGGCCACACGATCGGCGACCGCGTCCACTATAGACTGCGTCGCAGACCTTTCTCCCTGATGTAGCAAACCCTGCAGCTGTCGTACGCCGCCGATCATCATGGCGGCCATGATCGAGGCGATGGCCAGGACTACAAGTACCTCCACAAGGGTGTATCCGCACTGCGAAGCTGAACTCAGCGGGGTTGGAGGCACGCACGAGCCGTTTAGCCTGGAAGCGGCAACGACCGAAGCATCAGTGATCGACATTACCCTGCTCGTCATTCGGCGCTACGAAATAGGTCACATAAGTGCGGACGAGCTTCCCCTGCGGGTTATACACGCTGACTGACGCGCGCAAGGCCTCCCTACCGCTTGCTGCTCCAGAAGCCGGCATTCGGCCTATTCGCCACGCGTACCCTTCAGAGGATCGGCCGATCTCTTCGCCAATCACGGCTCCTCCATCATCGAGATGCCCAATGAAGATCTCGCTTGCCAATCGGTCCGTCGCTCTGATGTCTTTGGTCGTGGAGAATGCTTTTACCGACGAAGAGATACTCTGATTTGCGACCACGAGAGCGGTCGACAGGATCAGGAAGGCGATCAGCATTTCGAGGAGAGTGAAGCCCTCATCCCGATCAATCATGTGCATCCTCGGGATATTCGACAAGACCGGTCAGCCAGTTGACGCGCAGCTTGGCGTCATTTCGCAATACGTCCGAAATGCTGATTTCAACGCCGGAAGAAGAGCCGTCCGGTAGAAAGGTGATCTCGGGCTCCCTGTCATCCTCATCCGCCTCTCTTCCAGCGGTCACGACAATGGAATATTCGGCCGGCACGTTTATCTCGGAGCCGTCTGCGGCGACAATCACCTTCTTTTGTTGAACATCGAAGCGTGCCGACTGCGCTCGTCCCGTGTTGAGCGCGCGGTAACGCAGCGCAGCCAAGCTGTCGCCGATCTTGTGAGCGACAGCCTCGGGGGAGTTTACCGCGCGTATGACTCGAACGCCGAGGAACGAGATCCCGGTGGCTGCGGCCACCACCGCAAGGACCACAAGCATCTCGACCAGTGTAAAACCGGCCGTTGCTCGTCGAAGCTGAGCGTCCCAGTCTCTCATTGCGCAGCCAGATTGTTGATGCTGAGCAGCGCGGTCATCACCGAAATAACCACCCCTCCGATAAGGGCACCCATTGCAATCGTCAACACTGGCGCCAGCACCGCGAACAGGCGGCGCCGCGCCTCTCTTTCCTTCCGTTCCAACAGGAACGCTGCACGCTTCAGCGCATCGGGGAGCTTGTTTGATTCATCGCCGACCTTGATCAGCGACAAGGTCGATCGATCGAACAGATCCGCAGCCTCAATGGCCTGCCGCAATGAGGTTCCGCCGACAACCCGATCCCTGATCTCCAGCAACCGATCTCTGTAGGCGACAAGCGGGCAAGCATGGGCGGCGAGATCCAGTGCTTTTTTGCGCCAACGCCATTTGCCGTCAGAGTCGCCAAGACCTGCAGATAGCGCGCGATGGCTTCAGTACGAGCCATCTTTCCGAGTATCGGCATTTGCAGCAGAGCGCGGGAAAGGGCGTGGCGGCCGGCGGAAGTCGTCTGGCCTCCTACAGTCGCGGCGAGCGCGAAAACGAGCACCAGCAGTATCAGCCAGGACCAGTCGACAAGAAGACGCCGGCCTGAAGAAAAGACAGAGATCAGCATCGGCCGCGCGGCTTCGGCACCCTCGAACACGGGCTCGATCGCTGGCACCAGAACGAACATGATAATGCCGATGGCAAACAGCATGACGGCGAACAGAAAGGCGGGATATAGAAGCGTTTCGATGGCCTCGGCGCGGCGCGCCTTTTGCTCCTCGAAGGTCTTGGCGAGAGATGCAACGACTTGATCGAGACGGCCCGTCTGTTCGCCACTCAGAAGCAGGGCCACGGCTTCAGGTGGGGCCTTCGGCAGGCGGGCAAATGCCTCGGAAAACGAGCCACCCGACATTACCGCTGCAAGGAGTTTTGAGAGTTCGTCATGGCCGGGCGCTATTCGGCGGTCCTCGGCCACAGCCTTGAGCGCTGCATCGATCGTGAAGCCTGCCTCCAGCAAGATCTGCAACTCGGAGAAGAATCGACCGAAATCGATGGATTGAAAGGCCCGCTGAAGCGACCAGTCTCGACGGAGAAAATGGGTTCTCGCTGCCGCGACCTCGAGTGACAGTGGCCGGCAACCGCTCTTCAAGACAAGACGCATCGCTTCCTGCTTGTCGACCGCATCCACTGTTCCTGATGTCTCGGCTCCGTCGCCGGTGTAGCCACGGTAAACGAACGTAGTCATGAGGCATCCGACGTGTTGAGAACGCGCGCGACTTCCTTCCGGTCCGTCACTCCGTCACGGACCAGACGCTCCGCACAGGCTTCAATTGTAATCATGCCATCAGCAACCGCTCGGGCCCCGATGTCGGACTCGGAGGCGCCTCCTTCCAAGACCGCGGCAAGCGCCGGCCGCATCCGCAGGATCTCGTAGACTGCGCGCCGACCGGAATACCGCTGTCCGCTGCAGATTTGACATGTAGTCCCCATACGACCCTCGCTGTCATCTTGGGCACAGGAACAAAGAACGCGAACGAGGCGCTGCGCAATTACGCCGCGCAGGGTCGCCGAGATCAAATATTCCTCGACGCCCATGTCCCGTAATCTGGTGACCGCGCCGGCGGCATTGTTCGTATGCAGCGTTGTCAGGACCAGGTGACCGGTGAGCGCCGCCTGAATGGCGATCTGAGCAGTCTCGCGGTCACGGATCTCGCCCACCAGGATGACGTCCGGATCTTGCCGAAGGACCGATCGCAGCGCGCGAGCAAAGGTGAGCTCGATCGCCGGATTGACCTGGAGCTGCGTGATGCCTTCCATCTGGTATTCAACCGGATCCTCGATCGTGAAGATCTTCACGCCTTCTCGGTTGAGCTGCCTCACCAGCGAATAGAGCGTCGTAGTCTTGCCGCTTCCAGTCGGTCCGGTGACAATCAACACGCCGTTCGGAGACTGGGCAAGATCAGCAATCGCCTCGCGCGCCGATGGATCGAAACCGAGATCCGACAGGTCGAGCGATGGAACCTGGGCGTGCAAAAGGCGCAGGACGATGGTTTCGCCGTGTACGCTCGGAATGATCGAAACGCGGAAATCGACTTCTTTTCCCCTCAGCGCGAGCCGCATGCGCCCGTCCTGGGGCAGCCGGCGTTCGACGATGTTCAGGCTCGCAAGAATCTTGATGCGGGTCGCGATCCCCGCAAGCGCCGACTTCGGAACGAACTCGCTGTTGGAGAGGAGCCCGTCTCGGCGATACCTCACCCGGACGCGATCCTGGAATGGTTCGATGTGAATGTCCGTCGCCCCGCTATCGAAGCCGTTCTGCGCAATGGTCGATACCAGATTGATGATCGGCGCTTCCAATGCAATGTCACGCAGCCGGTCCACGTCTTCTTCGAACGCTTGCTGGCCATTAGACGGAATATCGGTGGGGCGGCTGCTTCCGAGTGCTGCAAGAGAGTCTATGGCGGAGGCGATTTCCCGTCGCGAGAAGACCCTTATCTGCAGCTTCGTATCGAAATAATATTCGAGCAGCGCCACCGCTGCATCATCCAGCGGGTTCGCCAATGCGAGGACTTGGTCCCCGCCCTCGGTCCCAATCGGCATCGCCGCGTGCGCGCGGCCAAAAGCGAGATCGAAGCCTTCGCAGCTTTTCGACAGCACTTCGGTCTCAGGCATTGGCACCCGCGGAACCGCAAGGTAGTCGCTGAGCCATTCCGCAAGGTCCTCGTCCCGTGATATGCCCAGTTCCGTGACCACGACGTCGAAGGGCAGATAGGAGGTGCTGAGCGCCACCCGAACGCGCCGTGCAGCCTCAGCGGACCACCGGCCCTTGTCCTGCAGAAACGTGATGAACACCGGGATTGAGCCGTCTGAGGAGCCGTTCATTGATCGTAGCTCCGTGTCAGCAGCTCGGCCACGCCGCGACATGGGCCGGTCTCCGTTGGAATGGCGGTATCCCCTTCCTCCATCACGCTGACGGTACGCCGCAACATCCGCGCACGCTCGCCCTCCTCCGCCGCACGCTCCATCATTGCCTGGAACAGGAAGCCGCTTGGGCGACCCTTTCTGAAGCGCACGATGCTGACTTCCGACACGGACGAATGGCCCGCGCCGTCCGCGAGAAACTCCAAGCCTCGGCCTTCCTCGATGATGCGGCGCAGATGGCCGCCGACATGGCGCAGTGCCACGGTGTCGGTCTTGTTGAAGACGGTGAAGATGCGCTGAGGCTGGCTCATCGATATCTTCTCCGCGTCGATCAAGTCGGCAAGCTCGGTCACGTCTTCGAATGGCGCATGCTTGAGATCCACGGGAGAGCCACTGATATCGTCCGCGTCACCTCCACCCGGACTTCGATATCGCTCCGCGAGCGTCGCGGCCGTGAGCGCATCGGTCTCGTTGAGGCCAAGGGCGCGGAACCCAAACTGCAGCAATTGCGGGCTCGCACTGTTCAAATCGACGAGGCCGCTCTGGTCCTGAATATCCACGTAGAAGACGTAGCGCTCGGTTTCGCATCGCTGCCAGCGCAACGGCGCATTCTCGTGTCGATTGAGAGCGTAAATCGTACGCGTGAGGCCGTCCGCCAGAATCTCGAACTCCCGGCGTTCATGAGTGTAAGCAGTCGAAAGCACCTGCACGCGTCCGGCAATCGCCAGCGGTGTTATGGCAGCCGAGATTAGCAGCATGAACAGGAGTGCAGATATCAGGCCGAAACCGCCGTCGCGGTCGCGAAGGGATGCAAGAAGGCTTTTCATGGGCCTCCTGCCTGCTCCGGGTAGAGCGTGAGCGTGAGGTTGGGCTCTGTCTCCGGCAGCGCAGCCGACCCGTCGCTTGCAAGGAGGACCGTATCGGCGCGAACTTCGAGCACCCGCCAGCCACCAATGGCTCCGCCGGCGGCCACCCAGTTGCTCATCCCGGAATCTTCGTCGAGGATGAGCGCCGTGCCGCTGCCGCGGGCCCTCTCGGTTCCAAGCAATTTCAGCCTCGCCGACACCGCCACAGGAGCCGTCGGTGCCGCGTCGACTTCTTCTGGTACAGGCGCTGGCTCGGGGTCCCCAATCTGCACTGGCCTCCTCGAAGGCGAGAAAAGCGGGCGAAGCTGGAATTGGATCGCGTCGGCGATTTCGCCTCTGTCGCCGGCTGCCATGGCGACTTCGGTCCCTTTCTTCGGCTTTTCGAACGCGAAGTCGTAAGGCAAAGCGGATTGATCCAACTCCAGCCGGTACGCCCATGAGCAAAGGACCGCACTGAAGGTGCCGGCGATCATCCAACCGACCAGAAAGCTCCGTCTCACGGGTCGCCCCCTTCGGCTTGTCCGTTGCCTTCAGTTGCGCCTAGCATCAGGATCGTCGCGCTCAGCGTGGGAGCCGTGTCGAGCCCATAGATCTCCTGGTAGTTCGACTGGAGGTCCATCTCCTTGATGAACAGCCTCGGCTGGCTGGCCTCTATGGCCGCAACGATCTCGTGGACCGCTTCCAAGGAACCTGAGAGATTGGCGCGCAGACCCAGCAAGGTGATGCCATTCTCGCCGTTCATGCGAACATTGCTGACCGAATTGATCACGGCTCCCGCTGTTGCCGCTTGCTCCTGTAGCCAGCCCTGCAGGCCCGCGGTTATGACTGCCTCGTTTTCGCCTTCCAGGAACAGTTGGTTGCCGCCGAGGGGCGGCGTCGGATTGGCCTTGAGGAAGATCGCAGCTGCCGACCGGATCGCATCAAGCCGTCCCAGGAGCCGTCGCTTGTCTTCGATCTCGGACAAGCTGCGGCAGACACCATTGAATGCAATGGCGGCGCTACCAACAACGGCTACAACGAATATAACAAGCAGGAGCAACGCGATCGCGCGCTGGGCCCTTCGCGGAGCGTTGACGAGCTTCAGCATCAGCGCTTCGCTCCGCCCTGGCTGAAGGAAATTGTGAAACGATCGCCCTCGAACCCCGGCACCTTCACCACCGGTGAGACAAACTGCGCCGATTCGAAGAGATCGCTGGCTTCGATAAGAGGGATGAGTTCGGACGATGCCTTCGAAAAGCCCGATATCTCAACGCGGTCGTCCTTCACGGTGAGATTGGTGAGATAGCTTGCGTCCGGAACGATCCTGCTCAGCTCTTCCCACATCACCGTCGCACGCGGGCCGGCGAGGCTTTGCGACTTCAGTGCTTCGACTTGGGAAATCCTTGCCACATACGCATCATAGGCGCGACGGGCCTTTCGCGCTTCGACTTCGGCGCGCGTAATTTCCCCATCGAGGTGACCGTTTGCGGCCGATGCCTTTGAATGGAGCTGATCCCAGGAAAGAACGAGAAGGGCAACGGTCACCGCTGCCATCCCTGCAACAAGGGCCTTCTGCGCTTTAAAGCGCCGCGCGACCCGAAGCGGCGTACCGCTGATCACCAGCGGGTCAAGCGCGCCGTTCTTGCCCGCGGTTGAAAGCTCCCTCACCTGAAGGTTCGCCGTCCGCAACTGGTGCTGCATCTCGGCAAGGATGCCGTTGCGCACGAGGTAATAGGCCGAGGCGGCGCCCAGGTGTGCGGGCACGAGAATCTGGACGTCGCTTTTGTCGAACGGTGTCTGGGTCTCGACCTCGAGCTCAGCCGCTTTCCTGAGTGCCGAGATCGGCAGGCGTCGAGGGGAAACGACGCGGCGAAGACAACGGTCGGGCGCGAGGTGGACCCGGATACCGGCCGTTCGCATAGCGCCACCCGCCTGAAGCGCCCGCAACCGTTCCCCCAAATCCGCGAGGGGTATCAGGTCGGGATCGTCCCCCAGCCTGCAGCCCTCCCGCGCAACACTAAGCACCGTCACGGCCGGAGTTCGCGCCCGCATCCGAGATGCCAGGAAGGGCGGGAGCGCGTGGCGCAGTTCGCTCCGCCACCAGATCAGGAAATCCTTGAGACCGAGCGTGAAGGCGTGGAGGGACGGGGCGAGCTCACGGAAGGTCACGATCCTCCCCCTCTCCTCCGGGCTTACCGTCGCGCCCAAAAGAACTGACGACGAACGACTGGTCGCCCTCAGGCGCCTGATAACGATAGACGTTACCCCAAGGATCTTTCAGATCAGCGGCATTCTTCAGGTAGGGGCCATTCCAACTCTTGGCATTTTGCGGCGCACTCGAGAGCGCGGCCAAGCCCTCTTCAGTCGTTGGATATTGGCCGAGGTCGAGAAAGTAGAGTTCGAGCGAGCTTTCTAGGTTTCGGATCTGGATCTTGGCGCTGTCGGCCTTGGCGGTGCCGAGATAGTTCAGAACTCGTGGCGCAACAAACGCCGTCGTCAGGCCGATGATCGCCAGCACGACGAGCAGTTCGACGAGCGTAAATCCTGCTTCGTTGCCTTCCTCGTTCGGCCGAGCGCAATTCCGATCGGATGGACGAGCTTTACGGATGAGTGGCGGCAAGAGCATGTCAAATCTCCAGGACGGAAACAGAGCTCATCTCGGCAAGCCAGCTCAAGACGAGACCAAGGGCAAGAAATGGTCCGAATGCCACCCTTCTTGTGCCGAGATCGCCCTTCCAGATTGGAAGCATCACCAGCACGAAGAGAAGCGCACTGAAGCTCGCAACGGCGAGAAACAGGGGAAACCTTTCGGCCGCAATCCAGCATCCCGCCGCCGCAGCCATTTTTACGTCGCCGAGGCCCAGCCCAACCTGACCGCGAGCGCGGAAATGGAGAGCCCGTGCCAGCGCGAAGGTGCCTCCAAAAATGATCGCGCCGGATGCAATCCGAAACGCGTCGAAGCTGCCGAGCAGCCAGTGCGCTGCGATTCCGGTAAGCCCAAGAACCGCGTTACAAAGATCAGGGATAATCGACCTGCGGGCATCAATCAGCGTGATGACCAGTAGCTGAACCAGGAGAATGGCGAAGACTGGACCCTCCATGTCCTTCCCCTAGTTGGCGACGCGGACGAGGTCGCGCTGCATGCGTCTGCCCGGCGTATCGGTGCGCCCGAAATCGAACTGCTGACGGAACTCGTCGGTCACCTGACGGGCCTCCTGAACGTCACGCACAATCCGTGGCCGGATGAAAATGATCAGTTCTGTACGATTGATACCGTCCGCCTTCGACTTGAAGGCGTTGCCGAACACCGGAATGTCGCCGAGCACCGGCATCTTCTTTTGATTGAGCGACTTTTTCTCCTGGATCAAGCCGCCAAGCGCCAAGCTCTCACCGTCATTGACGACAACGCGCGTGGAAATCTTTCGCTGCTGAATGGTTGGGGAGTCGATACCGGAGGTCGTCGTCTCCACGACGTTGCTGACCTCCTGCTGGATGTCGAGCATGACGCGCCCGGAGCTATTAATGCGCGGCGTGACGGCCAGAATGATACCCGTGTCCTTGAGCTCGACGGAGTTGACGATCACGGCATCGGCCGACGTCGTGCTCGTGCTCGTCTGGGTAATCGTCGGCACCTGATCGCCGACCTGAAGCTTGGCTTGCTGATTGTTGATCACCATCAGGTTGGGCGAGGAAATGACCTTGACGTTTGTGACGCTGGAGAGCGCATGCAGTGCGGCTTGCGCGTCCCCTGCGAGATGCGTCCAGTTGAATCCGGGAAATGCTGCCGCTACCGCGCCCGAGGCAAGATCGGAAAGACCGAAGGCGTTGCTATTGTGCTCGAAATACCAGCGCAGACCGAACTTCAGCTCGTCGTTCAAAGTCACTTCGGCGATCACCGCCTCGAGGAACACCTGCGTGGGCAGCACGTCGAGCTGCCGGAGGATCTGTTCGATCCGCTGATATTCCCGCGCCGTAGTCGAGATCAGCAGGGCATTGTTCTCAACGTCGGCGACGACGGAAGGAATGGAACTCACCGGTGCAGTGGCTGGCGCAACCGCTGCTTCCGGCGGCATCTCGATCGGAGCCCCCTCTCCACCCGCGGCAACAGTTTCCGCTACGAGGTCGGGGGCCACAACGCTTTGTCGGACGACGGTTCCGCCGCTTGGCTGGCCGGTCGCCAGCACGCTCTGCAGTACCTTTGCCAACTCTGCCGCCGGGCGGTTCTGGATCTCGTAGACGAAGAGCTGCTCCTCATTCGTCTCAGCGATCTTGTCGAGCTTGGCAATCCAGGCGGAGACCTTCGGCAGGTAGCTCGGCCGCGAGGTGATCGCGAGGATAGCGTTTAGTCTCGTGTTCGGAATGAAGCGGATCGTCTTTGCGTTCGGCCCACCGTCGACACCGAAGACGGAATTAAGCTCCCTCACCAGCTCCTGCGGCTGCGAGGCCTTGAGCGGGTAAAGCGCCGTCGACATGCCTTTCATCCAGTCGACGTCGAAGACGGAGATGGCCTCGCGGATGGCAGCAAGCTCGCCATTGTTGCCGCGACGACGATGTAGTTGCGCGTCGGATCGGTCCTGAGCACCGCACCCTTCTTGCTCACCTGCTCGATGATTTCGCGCATCTCGTCGGCGCCGATATAGTTGAGCTGCAGCACCTGCACCTTCATGCCGGGCTCGTTCATCGGCACGCGCGCGCCGATGATCGCGTTCGAAGCGGTCGCCTCCGAGATCGGCACGATCTCGTAGCGGTCGGCCTTCTTGACGATCGCCGCACCATTGGTCGCAAGCGAGACTTCGAGGATGTCGAGCAAGCTCTGCCGCGACATCGGGCTCGACGTCTGCAATGTGATCGTACCGCCAACCTTAGGATCGACGAGGTAGTTGTAGCCCATGATGTCGCCGAGAATTTTCTTGGCAGCCTGAGCCACCGGCGCATCAACGAGATTGATCGTGTAGCCATCCGATCCATCCGCCGCTTTGCCAGCGGAGATTGAAGAGAGCGATTGGCCGGTGAAGTCGCCTGTGCCGACCTGCGCGAACCCCGTGGGCGTGGAACCTGCCGTCCGCGCCCCGGTGACCGCCTTTGAACTAGGATAGCCATAGGCGCTGGAACCTTTTGGTTTTCCAACACCTTCCATCAGCGAGTTCCAGCGCTCGTCGCCGTTTTCCGAGGCGCAACCGGCAAGCATGGCAAGCCCCATGCATAGAACAAACCGAACTCTGCGCACCCCGAATTCCCTCAACCTCTGCTTTCAATGTCTTACAGGACTGAATCAGTGGCGAGGATTCGGGTATTAGAGACGATCGAGCCTTTCCACAGGTTTATTGAACAGGAGCTCCTAACGCGCGGGCCATCGCCTGTTCCCCCAGGATGCGCGTGCTCTTCGCACCGCCATCCGCCGGGATCTCGATCGGATAATTGTAGGTGAAAACGCCGTTGTTGGTGACTTCCGACTGCCCAGCCTCGATGCGCCTTACCGCCTCGTTGGCACCGACCGGATTGACGTGCACCTCGGTTGTCTGGGCTCGGAGAGCGGAAACGAGGGAGAGGAAGAAAATGGAAGAAACAAGAAATCCGCCAATGCGCATGAAAAATGCCACCTGCCACTAATAATCGCAGCATGGCTAGGTTGGAATCGATCGCAACTCAACGAGGCAGCGCCCGATTTCCACACCAAAAGATCGAGCGAACGGGTTAACCGAGACAATATTCGGTTCGAGGGCTTGTCAGCCCTTACCTGCCGTTCGCAAAAAGCGGCGTAGCGGGTGCTCTCGACAACGTTGCGTTTACGTCGTTGACGGACCCGACCGACGAAAGGTCGTGGTGCCGAAAGTACTTCGCCGCCGACCGACGACGCGGATCCGAAACCGGCACGATCTCGTGGCGACCCGCCTTCTTGACGACCGCCACACCATTGGTCGCGAGCGATTCTTCGAGGATATCCAAAAGGCTCTGACCCGCATCGGGCTCAACGTCTGCAGCGTGATCGTGCCGCCGACCTCAACGAGGTAATTGTAGCCCAATTTTTTTGCGATCCGGGCCACCGGCGCACCGACGAGATTGACCGTGTAGTCCTCGGAACCGTCCGCCGCTTTACCAGCGGAGACTGACGAGATCGCCAGCCCGGTGAAATTGCTTGTCCCACCTGTGCGAAGCCACGCGCAGGGGGGATTTGAGCCGCGCACACCGGTGATCCTTCGACACCGGATAGCTGTAGGTGCTGGAACCTGCTGGTTTCCCTACGCCTTGCATCAGCGCGTTCCAGCGCTCATCGCCATTTTCCGACGCGCAGCCGGCCAGCATGGCAAGTCCCATGCCAGCGTTATGCCCGTTCGGATCGCTCTGGTTGATTGGATCATTTCCTGCATAGGCGTAGCGGTTGGTCCCAACGCCTGCGAGCGTCGGATCCCAGTCGCCCGGCGAGATGAACCTGCCGAAGGTCGGATCCATGTAGCGGGCGTTGAGGTACATCAATCCGGTTTCCGGGTCGAAGCGCTCGCCGACATAGTTCTTCTGCGTCGTCATCGACTTGTTGGTCGCCTCGCCAAAGGCGGCGTAGGCGGTCCTCTCGATGACGGCGCCGTTGTTGTCGGTGACGGCCCGAACCGAGGAGAGATGATCACGATGCAGGAAATACTTCGTGTTGCCGACGACGCGGATATCCATGTGCGGATAGCGGGTGAACACCTGCTTCGCCGGATCCCATTCGACATTCGCGTCCAGATAGAGCGTCGTGCCGAGCGGCCAGCTCTTCTTCGCCCGCGCCATCGATGCCGTAGGCGAGCGTCACTGCCGCGCCGCTGGCATTGACAACCTGCGACACACGGTTGGCGCGGTCGTGGGTGAAACTGCGCGCGCCGTCCGAAAGAAGGTTGCCGTTGGCATCGTAGCTGAAGGCCACGCCCCCATAGCTGCGCGGTTAGGAAACAATCTTAAAGCGCTCCTCCTTTGATCTTCCGAAAGATGCCAAGAAATCCCGGGCGGATGAAATTGACTTCTGCACATCCTGCGACGGCAACGATGAGAAATCTGCAATGCCGTCCAAATCAGGTACATTCATGCCACTCTCGCGGGTGAACCTCTCGATTCCATATATGAATGCGTTTCGTCGCTCACATTCGTGAATAAACTGAAGAGCTTCAGCCATGGTCAGATAATCAGTTTCCATCCGCTAGTACCTCGCTAAAAAGGAGACTTCCAATTTGGATCAGTGCGATCTGAGATTTGGACAACGTCCCCTGTTCGATCATTCCTCACGACATAACTGCCATCTGCGTTGACGTAGGCGGTTGCCGGATCATCATTCCGGTTGCCAGTTTGCGGATTATGTCGGGTGTCTCGAGTTATGACAGTCCGCTCTGGATGCGCAATAGTGTCATCAATGGCGGCGCGATCCCAACCGCGCGGCCCCATTTGCCTTTCAATCTTGGGTGCAATTTGGTTCGCAACCCGCGCTTTGCCCCCTGCGCCAGCGCCGCCACCTGGAGCGATCCCGTGGAACTCGAAGCCGCCCGTTTCCCCGCCAGACAAGGAATTCGGCCTGTATTCCCTGGCTTGATCGTCAAGATCGGTGATGCCCTCCTTCTCACGATCGTTCTCCGCCGCCTCGAACGACTCGCGCGCCTTCTGCTGCGGCCGCTGCGCCGCATCGTGCTCGGCGATCTCGTCCCGCTCTAGCTTCTCGGAACGCTCCGAGCGCGGGTCGTACTTGGTCTCGGTGCCACTGTAGACGTGTCCATTCGGATCGCTGTTGTTCACCGGATCGTTTCCGGCATAGGCGTAGCGATTGGTGCCGACGCCCGCCAGCGTGGGGTTCCAATCATCCGGCGAGATGAACCGGCCGAACTTCGGGTCCATGTAGCGGGCGTTGAGGTACATCAGCCCAGTTTCCGGGTCGAAGCGCTCGCCGACATAGTTCTTCTGCGTCGTCATTGACTTGTTGGTCGCCTCGCCAAAGGCGGCGTAGGCGGTCCTCTCGACGACGGTGCCGTTGATGTCGGTAACAGCCCTGACCGAGGACAGATGGTCGCGGTGCAGGAAGTACTTCGTGTTGCCGACGACGCGGATGTCCATGTGCGGATAGCGGGTGAACGTCTGCTTCGCCGGGTCCCATTCGACATTGGCGTCCGGATAGAGCGTCGTGCCGAGCGGCCAGCTCTTCTTCGCCCGCGCGCCGTCGGGGCCATAGGCGAGCGTTACGGTGGCCCCACTGCCATTGACCACCTCCGAAACGCGGTTGGTACGATCGTAGGTGAAGCTCCGCTCGCCGTCGGACAGCAGATTGCCATTCGCGTCGTAGCTGAAGGCGACGCCATTCAGGGAGAGCGGTGCGTGCGGCCGGTCGGCGGTTGCGGCCGGATAGACGAAGCCGCCGGCGAGCCGCGTGCGGCTCCTCAGGTTGTCGTTGGTGTAATAGCTGAAGTCCTCCGAATAGGCAGACTCGGGATTGCCGGCATGGGTGACGCCTGCAAGGCGACCGAAGCCGTCATAGTCGTAGGTCCAGTCGTTCCCCGTGCCGCTGGCGTTGACCGAGGTGATGCGGCCGGTCTTGTCGCGGCCGTAGGAGCCGTCGACGATGGTGACCGCTGCGCTGCCGTCGGCGGGAATGAGCTGCGTCTTGAAGCTCGTCAGCCAGCGCCGCGTCGGCGAATAGGCAAACGTCGTCTTCACATTGTTGATGTAAGTGATTGACGAGGTTTGGCCATCCGGTTCGTACTCGACGGCTTTGACATAGCCGGGGATAGCGTAGAGCTGGTGCTTGCGGTTGTAGACCCACTTGCTGGCGCTGGTGCCGACATCGAGCGCCTCCGCGTCGGGGCCATAGTCTTTCCATAGCGGCAGGCGGCCCTTGTCGTAGCCGGTCTGCTCGATGTGCTCGACCCCATCTATCTTGACGATCTTCCTCTGCAAAAGGCCATCGGCATTATAGTCGAAGAGCTGCGACGCGCTGCCGTTGGCGGCGCTGGTGAGCTGACCCTTGTTGTAGTAGCCGACCTCCGCCGCGTCATAAGTGTTCTGCGAAAGAAGGGTGCTGTTGGTTCCGGCCGTCGCGTTCGCGAGATCGTCATACGCGGCGGTCTTCAGCGGCCGGCCGAGCTTGTCATAGCTGATCGTCGTCACCTTGCCGCGGGCGTCGGTCTGGCGGATCAGCCGGCTCGCGTCGTCATAGACATAGAGCCATTTGCCGAGATCCGGATCGTCGGCGATCAGGCGATTGCCCATCAGGTCGTAGCTGTAGCTCCAGATCGAGCCGGCGGCATCGCGCGCTGCGACCATCCGGTGCGCACCATCGAACGTCGCACCGAAGAGATAGCGGCTGACATAAGTTCCATCCGCAGCCGCTGCGGTTCGCTGCCAGACGGCGATCGTGTCGCCCGCAGTGGACTTGTAGGTGTAGAGGTAGCCACCCTCTTCATCGATGACACGGCTGTATTCGTAGGCAACGTTGCCGGACGCGCCTACCGTATCCGGCAGAGCGTAATAGAAGCTTTTCGCCGTCGTGTCCGGGTTCGTGATCTTCAACGGGCGGTTTGCCCAGTCGAAGGACGTGGTGGACCAATAGGGCGTCTGTGCCGCCTCATAGGGCAGACTGACCCTCGCCTTGTTGCCGCGGACGTCATATTCGGTGTCGACATAGGAGGTCGGCGCGCTGCCGTCGCCGGCGGTCAAGACACGCCAGACGCGGCCGAGGCCGTCGAAATATTGCGCCTCATCGGCCGTACCAGTGGAATTCGCCCGGCCGGTCGTGGTGACGATGCGTTGGTTTGCCAGATCGCCGAAAGCGACATAGCTCGTCTTGATATAGGAACCCGTGACCTCGTTCTCCGCGAGCGTTGGCCGGCAGAAGACATCGTATGTGTAAGTCGTGACGACGCCGTTCGGATCGGTCTTCGATGCCGGTGCGCCGCAGGCGGCATTCGGCGCGAAGGTGGTGACGTGGCCGACCGGGTTGGTCTCCTTGACGACATAGAGGCGATAGGCGCTGTCGTAGACCCACGTCGTCGTCTCGTCGCCGCTGATCGTCGCCGTCAGCCGGTTGCCGTTGGCGGGATCGTAGCTAAAGGTCGAAGTCTGATAAGCACTCGCCGTCGTAAAATCGCGCCTGGTGGTCAGGCTGCCCTTGGAGGGCGCTGTGGCATAAGCCTGAGCGTCGTAGAAGAACTGCGTCTGCTTCAACAGCGTGCCGGTCAGATCGACACCGTCGTAGGTGCGCTGCAGGTGCGGCAGAGACATGATGTATTCGGCGGTGTTGACGGTGTAATCCGTGTCGACCAGCACCTCGTCGCCTTCCTTGTCGGTGCGGCCATGGTCGATCTCGGCGGTGATGTTGCCCCATGCGTCGAAGCTGCGCGTCGTCTTGAGCGTGCGGGTATCTGCACCTTCTGTGCGGGTCGTGGTCGTCGCGGTGTTCAGGGCTGAATAGGGCAGCGTCGCCGTGTTGAACGCATAGGTCTCAGTAACCGTCCGGCGCACGACGCCATCGTCGTCGAGATATTCGGTCTTCGACGGCAGACCGATCGCGGCGATCGACTGGACATACGTCGTTCTTACAACCGGCGATGCTGTCTCACCGGCAATCTTTGGAAGGCTCTTCGTCACCGTGCCGAAGCCGAGGAAGCGCCGGCGGCTCGGGTCGTAATAGCCGTTGGCGTAGCTGTAGGCGGTCGTCGCCGTCTGGCCGCGACCATCGAGATTAGCAATGGAGGCGACGGTCGGCAGTACGTAGGGCAGGAACTTGTTCGTGTAGGCCGTCGACGGACGGTAAGCCGCCTTCACCTGCCCACCATTTTCGTTCGTTACCGTGTTCAATAGGTTAGCCGGTCCGCCAGACGCGCTGCCGTAAAGGATGCGGTATGGGGTCGAGTTGAAATGATCGAACAGCAACGTACCGTAATCGGGGTCGTCGAGGGGATTATCCCTGTACGTGTCCTCTTCGCCCCACGGGGCGGCTGGACGCCCTGGCGTCGAAGGGGCCGCAAGCAGGTCGGTTTGGCCGTCTCCATTGAAGTCGCCAGCCAGTACCAGGCTCGTCGATGTCCCGAGATCCTGGATGGCAAAGACATTGCCGGCCTGCGATTGCTGCATGCGGAACAGCGCCCAGCGACTGTTGGCGAAGTTCGCCTTGAGAGCGTCCTTGTTCCGTCCGAGCCCGAGCTCGGCCTTGCCGTCGCTGTCCACGTCGGAGACGAAAGGCGCGCTGAATAGCTCAAGGTCGTCGACGGGAAGCCGTTGATTCCATGGCACCAGCCGGTCGCCGGTGAACAGGTAGATCGAGATGAAGCCGTCGGCCTGATCGCCGTCGCTGCGACCGAAATAGAGATTGACGAGATCGTCGAGGCCGTCGCCGTTAAGATCCAAGGCCACCCAGTTCCGGCCGCATTGGAGGGTGGAGCCGCATTTGACGATCCCGATGGTGGGCGTCTCACTGACGCCGTTCTGGTTGACGGTGAGAGTGACCGGAACACCGCCATTATTAATGCCGCTGGCGCCAATCCTCTGAGCGCGAGCGTCGCCGTAGAAGTTGCCATGGCCCTTGCCGAACGACGTGAGGCCGTCGCGACCATCGCCTTCCCAGTCGATGGCATAGCTCGAGCCATTGCCACAGAGACTCTTGAGGCGCGTATCCGTAACCGCGTTCGAAGCCGTGTCGGCAGCGAGACAATCGTTGACGTCGATGGCAAAGCTGTCCCCGGTTTTGGTAAACCGCAGGCACCCAGAAGGTTCTGTAGCGTCTCTCGAGCGGTCCGTAGTGGTCGTCTATCGTGTATCCGAACTTCCGCCGCTGATAGGGCGCCCCCACCAGCCCGGCGATCGTCTTGACGTTGGTAAAGCCGGTACCGCTCGCATCGTTGTAGTCGAAAGTGGTCTTCGGCAGCGCGGTGCCGCCGGTGATCGTGTTGGCCGCATCGAGGACGAGATCACTGCCGAAGTGCTGCACCGAGATGAGCCGTGATGCCTGGCTCAGCGGCGCCTGATCATAAGCGAGCGTATAACCGGCCGACTCGGCCGCACCGGTCTTCACGACGATCGTTTTGATCCGCTTCGTCGTCTTCGAGATTGAATGGCCATTGGCGGCGATGATGAAGTCCGGCCGTGCCTCATACCCCAGCCGAAGCGCTAAGGGTGGCGAGGGAGCATTTTGAAAGGGTCTTCAGATATGCGACTTCGTTTGCCAAAGGTGCTAAGTTCTATCTTGCCGAGGGGACTTGAACTTAGCTGCGTTCGAACTTCATCAGTCCGTCGAGTCTGCGTATTCCCGTCTGCTTCTCACCCTGACTAATCACAGCCCGCCCTCGCACAATTTGAAGTTCCTGCGAGGCCTTGCGGAAGACCGTGACCGCCGCTTGGTCGAGGTTTGGCCACGCGATCAACACCGCTATACCGCTTGGTACAACATCCTCAACGAGGCGTATGTGAAAGCGCGCTATTCTAAGCACTTCGAGATCACCGAAGAAGCGCTCAGATGGCTTCTTGAGCGGACTGAACATCTTCACCGATTAGTAGAGGAGGTCTGCGCAACGCGACTAGCGGATCTCGGCGAGAAGGTAAAATAGAGGGACCGCTGAGCCGGCGTGGTCGGCATCACGAATCAGAGGGCGGTCAGCCGATATAGCGACGCCCCGTGGTGAGTATAAGCATTTCGCCTGACATCAATCATCGGTCTTACGCCCCATTTGAGAGAATGCTCGAGCTTCCATGAGCCCGCGCTGCCCATCAAAGACATCGTCGCCGGCGCCCAAGCGAACGTCTCCGATCATCTTGCCAATATTGGTGACAAAGTCCCGAGCATTCATTCCGTAGCGCCAGGCATAATCGGCGACGCCGATGGTTGAGCCGATCTTTGACGACATCAATCCGTCATTGACGATGTGAATGTCCTCGATTGAACCGGAGTCTCTGACGATCGCTTGGAAGCACCCCAATACTTAGCTGCCGGCGTAAATTACGCCGGCGTTGTGCACCGTGCTTATTCCCAGGTTCTGAGTGCCTGTTCTTCCGATAAGCAGTCCCTGATGCCCCGGTACTTCGCCATGGTTCCTAACGTCAGCGTAACTATTGAAGCAAACTGCGATACCGTTCAGACTTTCTATAAGTCCAGTTTCCCCGACGGTGAGCTTCTGGACACCTAAATATGAATCCGACGGATCGCCGATCTGAAATGCGATGCCGGTGTCGTTGAAAATCGTGCCGTAGACGGTGGCATCACCGGCATTTAGTGAATAAACCGTGTAATCGGCGCCCCCCGCCGTCGGTGCGTCCGATGAGGACACCCGCCTTCACGTAAAGGCTTTCGCCAAGAGCGATGGCGTTCGAATAAGCGCCAACCGTTACCTGAATCCCAGAACCGATAAAATCAGACGTCATGTATCGCGTCATGTCTTCCCCGCACAGCAACCACTGAGTGCTCAGAACAGCAAAATATCGCGGAACTTGTCCATCCACCTTTTGGGGTTGGAAGGCATTATTTTTTAGTGGTGCGTGGAAGGCATACTACGCGGCGCCTCGCGCTAAAGCGTGACAGTTGGAGTCGGTTGCCAATCATCCCCCAGGATTCGTTTAGCGCGTCGCGAATCCCGCAAACTGTTTTATACCGCGGATGGCAACGGTAGCGGCAAGTCTGTGCAATTCGCCATTCTGTCTGCAGGATTGTCACTTTCAGTTTCAGTCGCCCAATTTTTCGTCTTTTGAGCCCCGGGACAGGCTTCACTAACGCGCACCGCCCTCGACAGGCGCCGCGCTATGCCTGCCCTCTTTCTGGCTCGCCTCGATTCTCCGAAGTATTCGCGAGTGACGGCATGTTGGCAGCGAGGCTGCTAAGCGTTTCTCAACTACCCGCATCGACGTCGCCGCTTCGGTCGCCTGCTTCACGACCATCGCTAGCCGGGGGCGTGATTTTCAAGCTGGCGCACATCCGAAGTCTCGGTTAGCGAGCCGATGGGTTCTGTTTTTCTTGGCCAGAGCTAGACAACCACTTCGTAGGGACAATTGACGCGAAGCTGACATGCTGGCGGAGAGATTGACCGGCTAAAGACAAAGGGGAGCCCGCGGGAGAGAAACTACAGCGCGGGCACAATTGGTTGCCAGCAACCTTGGAGCGTAACGATGCCACGGGCCGTTGATTTGTCGAGCCGACCGATGGGGCTATATCGCACAGCGAGGACCACCATCTACCCAAACGGGTGATGTGACAAAACTCTCGCTTGCTGATAATCTGAATAGTCTAAAATAGACTACCGAACCAAGCAAACTTCCACCTATCCTGCACAACTATAGTTGAGCTGGGCACGTCCCGGCATGGGGGAAACATGGCTACGGTTACCTACTCCTTTCCAGGCGGGATATATCCCAACCAGTACAACCCACCGATTGCGGGATTCGACTACAACGGGTCATTCGGTGAATTGGTCGACATGCACACGGCAACGCGTATCAGCGCGACCAGCACGCAGGTTCTTTTCGGGCTCGGGAATGGTCTGAGATTAGAGCTTTTCGGCACAGGGTTCGCCTTCGACGCCAGCGGCTATCCAATTGGCGGGACGATCTCTTCCATCCAGTTGCTGCAACACAATGGAACGCTCGTCCAGACGATCAGCGGCCTGAGCCTGTCGCTCGAACTGTTTCAAAACGCCGCCACGGGATTTGATAGATTCGGGCTGGAGGGGTGGCTTCTGAACAATGCTGACACGGTCCATGGTTCTGCCGGGAACGACTCGATCCAGGGCCGCGGCGGCAATGACGTCTTGAACGGCAACGGCGGTGATGATTTCGTATCCGGCGGCGATGGAGATGACACATATAATGGCGGCGCTGGCTTTGACATCCTCAGCTTCGACGATGCGTATTTCACCCCATCCGCTTTCCGCGGCGTCAATCTAAATGCATCCACCGGCACGGTGATCGACCCTTACGGCTTTTCCGAGACGTTCAGCAATTTCGAGGAGTTTCGGGGCACACAGTTTGCCGATACGTTTGTGGGTTCCGCGTCAGGCGAAGATTTTATGGGGCTCGGCGGAAGGGACACGATCAACGGTGGCGGCGGTATCGACACAGTCCGATATCATAGGGACGTCAACAGGGGCGGCGATTTCGGCGTCAACGTGAATCTCACGACCGGCGTCGCCAAAGACGGGTTCGGCGCGCAGGATACCTTGACGAGCATCGAGAATGTGCGCGGGACGGATTTCGCAGACACTATCGTTGGCAATGCTGTTTCAAATTTTCTCAGAGGCCACGGAGGCAACGATTCACTGAATGGCGCCGGCGGCGCCGATCAAATGCGTGGCGGACAAGGAAACGATACCTATTTCGTGGACAACACTGGTGACGTCATCGACGAGAATGGAGACAACGGCTCCGGGACAGATACGGTTCGCTCGTCGATATCTTTCAGCTTGAGTAGCGCGCCTGTCGTTTTTGGCGGCGTCGAACATCTCGCTCTGCTTGGAACCGCCAACATAAACGGCGCCGGGAACACCTTGAACAATGCTTTGACGGGAAACGCCGGCAACAACAGTCTCAACGGTGGTGCCGGAAACGACCTGATCAATGGCGGACTCGGTAACGATAGCCTGACTGGCTCCACTGGCTTGGATACATTCTTCTTCAACACTGCGCTAAATGCCACGACGAATGTTGACACGATCAATGGCTTCAACGTCGCG
Source organism: Sinorhizobium terangae (assembly GCF_009601505.1). Classification (GTDB taxonomy): domain Bacteria; phylum Pseudomonadota; class Alphaproteobacteria; order Rhizobiales; family Rhizobiaceae; genus Sinorhizobium; species Sinorhizobium terangae. Next base: position 13,981 of record NZ_WITC01000033.1, on the reverse strand, counting down.
GACGACACGATCCGGTTGGAAAATGCGGTCTTCACAGCCATCGTCGGTACCGGGGCCCTGACGGCAGCGCAGTTCGTCAATAACACGACCGGGCTCGCGGCTGACGCCAATGACAGGATCATCTATGAGAGTGATACCGGCAGATTATTCTACGACAGCAATGGGAACGCGGCCGGTGGTTCAATTCATTTCGCGACGGTCAGCCTGAATATCGGGATGACTGCCGCCGATTTCTTCATTGTCTAGGCGTAATGTCGAGCGGAGCAACGGCCGCTGGCTTGAACAGCCTTGGGCACGAACCAACACTCCAAGCTGGCAACGTGCGGAGACCCAGTTTGCTGTCCTGAGCACGGGGCGCACGACTACAGCGCCCTTGCGCCGTAGCGACACCGCTAACTTTTTCGGTCCTGATGGCATCGAGTAGCTCGCGCAGCTCGATGGATTCCTGATGGCTCCAGCCGGTCCCGCAGCGGCCGACATAGACGAGACCTCGCATTTTCTTGCCGCTAGCAGCAGGCGCCCGATCGCGCCAAGCTGGTCGACGGCTCATAGCCGACGATTCGAGCGGGAGCCTCTACCGCCACAACGAGCACAACCTGCCGCGGGCGGACAATCTTTCCACAGTAACACCACGGTTTTAGTAGATTATAACTGTTCGTAAGACCTTCTTGTGGCTACCTTCACAACGAAAGTAGCGGACGAAGGAACATACGATGAGCAACCGTCGACGCCACCTTGAGCGCTTTCTTATGAAGGAACTGATCGCCATCATCATCGGCCTAACTGCGGCGTGGTCAATCCCGCTGGCAGTGCTGATGGCGGTTTAGCCATGAGACGGGGCTCGAAGGAGTTTGTCGACGGAGAAGAGTGGTCCGATTTCTCCGCCTCGACATTTGACACCGTCATTGGCGGCCTCTGGAGGTCGGCCATTTTGATCTGAAGTGGTACAGGTTGAGTGACCCTCGTCTTGCCTCTGATTCGGATGATGGATCCGCAATCAGGTCGTCCATCTCATGATACGTCGGGAACGGATGGTTATGGCCGATCCACTGGTGCTCGCCGTCAAGATCACCTGTCCGGAATAGAGGCGCTCCGGAGATATTCATCTGAGTCCGGCTTGCCTGGCTCGATCTCGGCGCGAAATTGCTCGTCAACGTGCTGCCGGAAAGCCGGGATTTCTTCAGGGTTCGTGAGGGCTAGTGTCTGCTTCGTGCCATCAATGCGGGTGTCGTCCATCGCATAAGCAGAAATCCCGATGTGGAATCAATCGGCGAAAATCTCCGGATAGAGGATTTTTCGCTCTGACAAGAACCCGCGCAATGCGGTCAGCGTCTCTTGTATCGATGCGGTCCCGGTCTTTATCAGTGCCGATATGTAGCACAAGCCTCACGCAGCCCTCCCGCCCCATTAGTTGTGAAGTGCGGTATGTCTAACCGCATGGCAGGAAAACTGCAGCCAAAAGTTTCATTAATATTTTATTCTATTCAACTTTAAAATGATCAACTTCAACGTGAATTGGTGGACTAAAAGCCATGACTATCAAAAAGTGGGCCACTTAGCGAGCGCTCCTGGAGCGTCCATCACTGTTGGCTCTGATCCGCAATTGCCGAGCTAAGCAGGAGAGGTCATTGCCTACAACTTAAAACTGTTTTATGCCTTGAACCGTTAGGTATGGGGGCATGCATGGCGAAAATCACTGTTGTGTCAAACTATTCGCTCAATATGAGCGCCTTTGATTTCAGCTCGATCTATTATGGCTATTCATACGTGCAATCTGGGACACTCTTCCGCGTCGACTACGGCGATGGGACGGTGGAGGAGTTTCGTGGCAGTGGGTTCGCTTACAACGCCTACGGGGAGCCGATCGCCGGGACAGTGACGAGCTATGCTGCCTTCTACAACGGCCAGCGGCTGTTCTATGTGGAAGGCGGGAGTATCGCCGCCACCAAGATCGCCGCGGCTGCGCGGACCTACAGCACAACCGATGATGCTGGTGTGATCATCGAAATCTTGAAAGGCAACGATTCGATCTCTGGCGGCAATCTGGCCGATCTCCTATATGCCTACGATGGCAACGACACTATCAACGGCAACGGCGGAAACGATGTCCTCCTCGGCTACGCCGGCAACGATACACTCATCGGCGGTGTTGGCCAGGACCGATTGGAAGGCGGCGCCGGCTTCGATACTGCCTCTTACTCCACTGCTGCGGTTGGGGTTACCGCAAGTCTCATCGCGCCATCGATCAATACCAACGATGCCAAGGGTGACACCTACATCGCCATTGAGAATCTGCTCGGCTCGCGTTTCAATGACGTGCTCTTCGGGAGCTCGGCCGCCAACACTCTAAATGGTGGCGATGGCAACGATGCGTTGATCGGAGGTGCCGGCGGCGACCAGCTCATCGGCGGCAATGGAACCGATGCCGCGTCGTATGCCAACGCTGCGGCCGGCGTTATCGCCAAACTTAGCAGCCCGAGCAGTAACACTGGGGACGCGAAGGGTGACAGCTACTCGTTGGTCGAAAATCTGATCGGCTCCAATTTCGCCGACCAGCTGTTCGGCACCGCAGGTGCGAATGGCATGACTGGCGGCGGCGGCAACGACATCATCGCCGCGGGCTCGGGCAATGACTGGCTCTATGGTGGCGGAGGAGCCGACAGCCTTTACGGTGGTCTCGGCGCCGACAGACACATCTTCCAGGCCATTTCTGAATCGTCCAACTCGACGTTCGATACGATCTTCGACTTCAATTTAAGCGAGCAGGACAAGATCGATCTCTCGGCGATCGACGCAAGCACGAAACTGACGGGAAATCAGGCATTCTCCTTTGTGGGGACGGCTGCGTTCAACGGAAGCGCGGGACAGCTGCGCTACGAACAGCTGGCATCCGACACCTACATTTACGCGGACGTGAACGGCGACAAGGTCGTCGATCTCAAGATCCATCTGGATGACGCCGTGACTCTGACGAAGGACTATTTCATCCTCTGACCGGACGGCATGCGCGAGATCAAACCCGCTTCGGTGGGGTTTTTATTGCCATCGGACTGAGCCCGCTAAGCAGGACTTCTGCCTACGCACGCTCAGGTGGTGTAATCGTCGTCATCGCTGGTTGCTTGATCCGTGCCTGCAAACGCGCGCTGAGGCTCAATCGATGTTTCCTTTGTGAGAAAGTATGCAAAGGGCGCGCATGCGATAAAGAAGGCTGCCTTATAGCCGTCGCTTGGCAGCAAAAACGAAATACCAATTGCGGCAAGTAATAAACTGAATGCGAGTCTCATATCCCCCTCCCCAAGTGGTTCAGGGATGTTATGCCTTGAAAGGTAAATAGAAATCCTACTCCCCCAAATATGCTGTGGGATTGTGATTTTTAGTCCGCGAGAATTTACATCCGCCAATTTTTTAGACGTCGACGCTCGCCGAAACTATGTTTCCGGCGCTGAGCGCCGGCAACCGCTTCCAACCACTTCCACCCACAGCCTTCGTGCCTGATAAGTGGCATGGTGGAGCCGTCTAAAGTAGATCATTTTAGAGCGCTCAGTCAGAATATTGCGGAGGCCAGAGAGGCCAGGACCCAACTGCCGGCGAAGCAGAGTGCGATCATCAGCAGGACGCCATACAAGCCGGGCAATATTTCTCTGTCGACATCCGCCGCGAAGGCATCGTGCTCTACGAGCTCGATGATCGCCGGCTGGCCGAGCCGAGACGGCTGTCTCCGGCCGACGCACTCAGGGTGGCACGGGAGCATTTCGAGAGACATTTCGCGAATGCGAAGGATTTCGTTGATGGTGGTCGTTTTTACCAAGACAAATCCAATCTCGCCCTCGCCGCCTTTCTGCTCCACCAAGCAGTCGAAACGGCGTATTCGTGCGTGCTCCTAACGCTTACCAACTACAGCCCACCGTCGCACAACTTGAAATTCCTCCGCGGGCTTGCCGAGGATCACGATCGCCGGCTCGTCGAGGCGTGGCCGCGTGACCAACACCGCTTTACCGCCTGGTACAACATACTCAACGAGGCCTATGTGAAGGCGCGTTACTCGAAACATTTCGAGATCACCGAGGAAGCGCTCGCCTGGATCCTCGAACGAATCCGGCACCTTCACCGGCTTGTTGAAACCATCTGCAAGGAACGATTGGTGAACCTGGAGCGGGCTGTGGATGTCAATTGATGCTGTCCGTCGCGGTCCCACAAACTTGCGGAATTAGGTAGCAAATGCCACAAGATTCCGACTGCAAAAATTGTTACCTCCAGCTCTGTCGATGGAGTTGGATTGTATGGTGTCGGTCGTCGAAGAACTGAAGGAAAAGCTGGCTGAACTGGAGGCCAGACTTGAGGAGATCAAGGCCGAGGCGCTCGTCTTGGAAGCGCAAAAGGCCGCTTTCGCGACCGTGATCAAGGTCTTCGATCCCAGTGCAACGCCTGGGCATTCTCAGCAGCCGAGAAGGAAAGATCGATCGACCCCTGGTCGCCGCGTGACCGACCTTCTCAGGGGCCGTGATGTCCGCCGCGGCGTTCTCGAGCTTCTTCGCGATGCGGAAGAGCCGATCCTTGCAGGTGATCTGTCGAAACAGTTTGCCGAACGCGAGGGTTTTGGCGCTGAGATCGACGAGATTCGCCCAAACCTGGCAGGGAGGTTCTCCGGCCTGCTCGAACGGATGGAACAGGCGGGGCTGGTTCGGTCGTCAGGCGCTCCCGACGGACGGCGGCGTCTCTGGGAGATCGCCAGGTAGTCCAAGGTCAAAGACCTTCTTCAGTTCCGACCTTCATCGCTATCTCCTTTTGATTATCTCCCAGCGTCTACGTCGGCCGTCAGCGGAGATAACGCTGCTTCTCGACCGTCGTGTCTTCGCTCCACACCTGGTCTTCGATGCGCTCCGCCGCGCCCTGCCAGTATCCGCAGAGGTTCTCCGACGTCGTGCGATGCGTCACCGTCCGCAGCACGTCCGCGAGCTGCCAGCGCAGCCCCATGTAGCGGGTGTCCTCTTTCCACGCGACCATAGCCATGTACCAGTCCAGGTACTTCACCGAGAAGCGGTGGTGAATGCCGACGTAGGAGCGCTCTGCGCGGGCAAAGAAGCTCTCGATCCGGTTCGTGTCGGTCCCGTCCTCGGTCTGATAGGCTTGGCTGTGGTTCACCCGCCGCAGGATCGCCAGCCCGACAAAGTCGTCGTAGGAGCCGTGTTCGTCTGCCGTGAGCACCGACTTTGGCTGGATGTGGTCGCGGACAGCCGCCCATGCCGCCTTGGGGTTTTCGTCGGAGACGACGCGGGTGATCGTGCGGTTCGGCGCATCGGGATTGTGTTCGCGGAGGGAGAGAACGCACATTCTCTTGCCGTTCTGGTTCTCCTTGCGGCGGCGGTCGATGCGATCTTCCTTCTTGTTCTCGGGCTTGATGTGCCCGCCGATGTACTTGCCGTCGATCTGGACGGAGCCCCAAAGTTTCATCTTCGCCCGGCGCTTGCCGATCGCCTCCCTGATCTTCGCCAGCAGCACCCAAGCGGTCTTGTACTCGACGCCGAGCTTGCGCGTCAGGTGCAGGGCCGCAAGCCCCTTGACGGCCGTCACCTCCTCCCAGATTGCCATCAGGAGCTTCTTGAAGGAGAGTTTGCGGGAGTGGAATACGGTACCCGACGTCACCGAGAACTCGCGCATGCAATCACCTTCCGAGCAACGGAAGCGACGGCGGCGAATGCTGTATGGTTCGACATCGCCACAGGCAGGGCAGAACGGCTGGCCGCCGTTTGCTGACCAGCGGAAGCTGCAGAACAGGCCATATGCCTCGTCCTCACCCAGCCCCCAGACGGCCGACGGATCGACGTTTCGGGCCTTCTTCGTCAGCAGGAAGTGCTGGCCGGCAACGCTCGTATTTCCAACCTCCGGGCCTCTTCTTCGAAGGGGTCGTAGGCGTTGGGAGCCAGGATCGGAAGGTTGGTGCGGAGCATGATCACCTCGGGACAACGAACGAATGCCGATACGCCGCCTCGGAAGGCGTCGGGATCAGCGGGCTATTCGTGTCGCTCTCGTAATCATGCCCGTTCATACCAGGCGGGCTGAAGAGAGTCGATCGCTCGGCCTTTACATGGTTAACGAGGCTCGGATTGTTGCCCCGGCTTACTATTCTCACCTTTGGCCGGTTCGCGGGATTTGGCTGCCTAACCCCGAAAAGCCCATCCGCTCGCAATACATTCGAAGGTTTCATCGCGAAGATAAAACAGGTAGTGCCTTTCACCGTCACCGGGACAAGAAGGCACCTGCCAGTCATCAGGCGCGTCCCTAAAGGGATCATTCCCTTTCAATTCATAGAATTCGCCCCATTCTGGGGCCTGTCCGCTGTAGCGGCATTGGCCCAAAAACCAGCCCTCGTCGTTCGTTGGGCCAAGTCGCCACACTCGGCACCCCTTGAACGTGAGAAATCCAACATTCTGGTGGCCGTCTCCCGGTTTCCAAGTGTTCAATCGGAACCGCAATTCGACCGTGGAACCGGAGGTGCGAACCTCAGGGGCAGGCGCATTGGGTTCGGCATTCCAATTGAGGTTCAGGTGCACAAACGTAGGGGAAACCATAAAGTCTACCAACATGCATATTCATCAACAAATGCACCTATACTCGCATCAGTTGCGAAGTCCAATGGAGCATTTCAACCTTGTGGCATTTGCTACATAATTCCGCAAACTTGCAGTGACCGCGATAGGCCCCAAGGCGAGTGTAGCCTCCACTTGGCGCTTCAAAGTCTGTGGTTCCCATCCGCATGGCTGAGATATCATACGGCGCCGCCCTCCGAATCGGCGCGTTCCATCGACGGTTCGGCATAACAGGACTGCCAACCATACCTTCGAACGGAATGGCGGAATATTTGTCTATCGCGGCTGAGGAGAGGTGGCATCAGCCGCCATCAGAAACGTGAGTTCAATCAGATCACGATCGGCTTTGCTCGCCGAACCGGCTGTCTGGCTGAACTCCCGCAACGGAAACCGCAGCTACTGCTCCGACGCGCCTGCTGCCCGCTTCGGCAGCAGCAATCTTGACTTCGCTCAACACAACATAATCCGCAACAGCAGGCTCGAAGATGGCTCCGAAGGCCCTATCTGCAGTGAGGGTCGACGAACAATGTCGGGGCGAACACGGTGGGCGGCTGATGAAGATCGGCTGAGAATGACCCACCGGCCACAGAGGCTTGGCGCCCTGCCAACAATAATATATTTGTTTAGCTGTACGAAGCTTGCGTGAGCGGATAATGACCTTGTTGACCGCGTCGAGCCAGGACCCTGGGGAAAGTCATATACTTTTCCCACCGAAGACCTGCAGTTCGGCTGTCCCTTCTATTCGAGTTGGGAGCTCACCGACGAATTCGGATGGCGTCCTGTTGACCGGTATAGTTGCACCCGTCGCGCGCCGCGTCGGCAATGAAGACCTCGCCGGCGTCAGGAGATCTCTTCGCTTTTCCACCACCTGTCCGGAATGGAGGCTTAGGATGATGGGGCTTCTTCTCTATCCGTTCGGGTGACTAAAATGAGCTATTTTTCCACACATTTCCGTGTTGTTGGCGCCCTGTTGGTCCGGGAAATGTCCACTCGTTTTGGATCAAAACCCGGTGGGTACGTGTGGGCACTGCTTGACCCTGCGGCCCATATCCTGCTGATGACGCTGATTTTCCGCGCAATCGCCCGCGTACCTGCGCTCGGCACGAGCTTTGCCCTGTTTTTCGCAACAGGTTATATCGCCTTCCAGTTCTACCAAGCGATGACCAGCTATCTGAACAGCGCCGTCAGAGCAAACAGGACTCTGCTCAGCTACCCGAATGTCGCGCCGATCGACACGGTCGTCGCGCGCTTCGTCCTCCAGGTGGGAACGACATCACTTGTTGCCTTCGTCGTCCTTGGTACGATCGTTGCAACCATGCGGGTGGAGACGAGCCTACATTGGCCGGCCATCCTCGAAGCGGTGGCGATGGCGTGCCTTTGCGGTCTCGGGGTGGCGATGGTCAACTGCGTACTGTTTTTGAAGTATCCGCTCTACGAACAGGTGTTCAGTATCCTCAACCGCCCGCTCTTCCTTATCTCTGGGGTATTCTTCTTGCCGGATTCGATCCCGGCGCCCTACCATGATCTTGTGCTGCTCAACCCTTTGGTGCACATCATCATGGGCTTCCGTCGGGGTTTCTATCCTGAATATCGGGCGATCGGCCTCGATATGAATTACTTATATGGATTCGCATTTCTGACATTGTTTGTCGGAATGCTTGTGTTCACCCTTTCCAAAAAGACACTGAGAAACGAATGATCCGGTTTGAGCAGGCGACGAAATATGCCCGCACCAAAGGCATCAAGAAGCCGATCATTGAGGACGCCTCGCTCACCCTTAACAGGGGCAAGAGTGTCGGCCTGCTCGGCCGCAACGGAGCCGGCAAATCGACGCTCTTGAGATTGATCGCCGGCGCGATCAAGCTCGACAAAGGCCGAATCATCCGACGCGGTAAGATCTCCTGGCCGCTCGGCTTTCAAGGCAGCTTCCAGGGTTCGATGACAGGAGAGCAGAACGTGCGCTTCGTCGCCCGGATCTATGGCGTCGATACCGAGCAACTGATCAACTACGTAGAGGATTTCGCCGAACTTGGTCCCTTCTTCAAGGCACCAGTCGGCACCTATTCCTCTGGCATGAAGGCGCGTCTCGCCTTCGGCTTGAGCATGGGCGTCAACTTCGACTATTATCTTGTCGATGAAATCACGGCGGTTGGTGACGCAAATTTTAAGAAGAAGTGTCAGACAGTTTTCGAGACCAAGCTTCAAGATTCCGATGTGGTTATGGTTTCGCACAGCACGCGCACGATCCGCGATTATTGTGACTGCGGCGTCGTGCTGGAAAAGGGCAAGCTGACCTATTATGAGGATGTCGAGGACGCCATCCGCGCGCACGACAACAATATGAAGGGGAATTAAATGGCGGTCAGCAGAGACGCCGCGGTCAACAGGTCTGGTTCCGCGCAGGCCGCCGACAACGATGCCCCGCCCGCCGCCAAAGGCGGCACCAAAAGCAAGGGCATAGCCGTTCTCGAAGGACTTCTCGGCAAGCACAGCGCGCCGGTCATTCCGCTTCCAGAGCGACTCTACACGGTTGAACCCGTCGAACACACGCGCTGGCGCCCTAGCTGGCTCAAGATGCAGGTGCGTTTGCGCCACGCCATCATCGGCATCTCTTTCCTCGGGCTTGTCGCCCTGCCTGCAACACTAGCTTCCATCTATATGGCGTTCATCGCCGCCGACCAATATCATAGCTCCGCATCCTTCGCCGTGCGCAGCGTTGAAGGCGGCGTTTCTAGCGACATCCTCGGCATGTTTACCCAAGCTTCCGGCGGCAGCACGGTCTCCGACAGCTACATCCTCATGGATTACATCCTTAGCGAGCGGATGGTTGCAGTAGCCGACCGCAAGTTCAATTTGGAGGATACCTACACCACCCGCGGCCTCGATTTTTTCTATGGCATCGGGTCCGGCCTTCCGATCGAGGACAAGCTCGAATATTGGCGGGATATGGTCAGCGTCAACTTCGACCACGCCTCCGGCATCATGCAGGTGACTGTCAAGGCCTTCGACCCGAAGCGGGCGCAGGCGATCGCTGAATTCATCGTCAATCAGAGCGACAGCCTCGTGAATAGCTTATCACTTTCGGCACGCAACGACGTGCTGAGAGCAGCGCAGGACGAGGTATTGGCGGGGGAAGCGCGTCTCGTCAAGGCGCGTGCCGCTTTACGCGACTATCGCGACAAATCACAGGAAATCAACCCGGTAGAGGGAGCAAAGCTCGCCGTCCAGTTAATCGGTTCGCTCGAGCAGCAGCTGACGCAGTTGAACGCTGATCTCGCGACGGCGAAAAGCCAGATGCGCGAAGATACACCGCGGATCCGGGTCCTAAAAACACGCATCGAGAGCTTGGAGCAGCAACTCGCCATTGAGCGTCAGCGGCTGGGCGCAGGAGAAGGACGAGACGCAGCCGCGATGGAAGTCAATTCGCCCGACGTCGCTGGGCGCATCGCGGAGTTCGAGGAGTTGGAAACCGAGCGCGAATTTGCCGAGCGCGCCTACACGGCGGCATTGAGCTCTCTAGAAAAGGCCCGTATTGAAGCGAACAACCGTCAGCGCTATCTCGCGCTTTTCATCGAGCCAACGCTCTCCGAATTGGCGCAATACCCGAGCCGACTGCTCAACACCTTGCTCGTAACCCTCGGGCTGATATTTGCTTGGGGCATTGGCGTGATGGCCTACTACAATGTTCGGGATCGCGCATAATCGACAAGAAACGGCTGTCGATTTCCGTGGACGATGGCGGTCCAACGGCCCCTGCGCCGCGCGGGCGCCTTAATCCAATCCGCTGCACAAAAGCGAAGGATAAAGCACGGCTGTCAAGGGCGGCGACGAAGAGAATGGAGGGATGCGTGGTTTCAAAAGCTCGCCCCGCCGATCTGTCGATCGCATTGAACCGCTTCGGTCTCGGCGCACGCTACGAAGAAGCACCGCCGAGTGAGGCGAGAGCTTTTTTGCTCGATCAGTTTAATCTTTATCAGGAGACGCCCTCGCCCTTTGCTTCCGCTCGGTCGGCAAGCGAAATCTTCGCAGACTTTGCACGGGCGCGGCAGGACTTGCGTGCCATGGATGAAGCGCCGCGAATGGCTGCCGGCATGAGGCTGCGCAAGCGCGGCCGCCGGCTTTATCGTGACGAGGTAGAAATGCGCGTGATCTCGGCACTCGTTACACGCGCGCCATTCATCGAACGCCTAGTGCATTTCTGGTCCAACCACTTCGCGATTTCGGCAGACAAGCCAGAACTCGTGGTGCTCGCCGGTGCATTCGAACGCGAGGTCATCCGGCCACACGTTTTGGGGCGTTTCGAGGACATGCTCGTTGCCGCCGAGCAGCATCCCGCTATGCAAATATTCCTGGACCAAGTTAGTTCTATCGGGCCCGGCAGTAGTCGCGCCAAGCGCGACGCGAAAGCTAAAAAAGCGAAACAAAGAGGTGTAAACGAGAATCTCGCTCGTGAGATCCTGGAATTGCATACCCTTGGCGCGCGCAGCGGCTACACGCAAAAGGACGTTACGGAATTTGCGCTCGCCCTCACTGGATGGAGTGTCACCCGCTCCGAACATGGTCGCCCTGGCAGCTTTCTTTTCAAACCTCAATGGCACGAACCAGGCGAGCGCGTCATAATCAGCAAAGTCTATCCGCAAGATGGCGACGGACAGGCCCGCGCGGTGCTTGCGTACCTTGCAAAGGCAGAGGCGACGGCTACGCACCTCGCCACAAAACTGGCTCGTCACTTCATTGCTGATGATCCACCGAGCAGTGCCGTCGAAAAACTCAAGATATCGTTTCTTGAGACCAGCGGCGATCTCCCGTCCGTCTACAGGACCTTGATCGATATGCCTGAAGCTTGGGATCCTCGGCCTCGGAAGTTCAAAACGCCTTGGGAGTGGATAATTTCCGCTTTGCGCGGCCTCGGCTGGACCGAGCCCGGCAATGTAGATGCCGCGCAGCTGCTGCGCCAGCTCGGCCAGCCCGCTTGGCAGCCGCGCTCTCCGGCCGGATACGACGATGTTGCAGCAAGCTGGGTCGCGCCAGATGCGCTTATGCGCAGAGTGAAGATCTCGCAAAGGTTGGCATTAACCGCCAACGTGCTCGACGCACGCTCATTGGCGCGGAATCTGCAGGCTGGAACTCTTTCCGACCGGACGCTCGCCGAGGTCTCCCGCGCCGACTCGGTGATTGTAGGAACTACCCTTGTTCTGGTCTCCCCCGAGTTTCAAAGGAGATAGCATGATTCCTCGTCGGCAATTCCTGTGTGGCACGGCTGCAAACGCTGGCGCATATCTGGTCGCTCCCCGACTTGTGCTGGCGAATGTTGAAACTGACAGGCGTTTCGTCTTCGTCATCCAACGCGGTGCTGCTGATGGTCTCGACACGGTGGTTCCATATGGCGAGCCAGCCTTAGCGAGCTTGCGCGGCGATCTTGCGATCGATCCGGCAGCGATGCACAAGCTCGACAGCGCTTTCGCGTTACACCCCTCCCTTAAGCACATGGCCGGCCTTTATGCTAAGAAACAAGCGCTGTTCATCCACGCTGTCGCCTCGCCCTATCGGGAGCGCTCCCATTTTGATGGACAGAATGTCTTGGAAAGCGGCGGCAACAAACCCTATGAGATCAAAGACGGCTGGCTGAATAGGCTCGCTTCGCTACTACCAAAAACGCGAGATGAGGCGATTGCCTTCGCGCCAACGGTTCCCTTGGCCTTGAGGGGACAGATGGAAGTCATCTCCTACGAGCCTTCGGCGCTGCCGGAGGCGCCGGAAGACCTACTGATGCGGGTGGCGGCCTTGTACGACGCCGACCCGGAATTGCACGCGCTTTGGAGTACGGCGATGGAGACCCATAGCCTCGTCAAGGATGTGGAGGCTGGGCGAGATTCAGCGGCTGTCGGGCGTACTGCCGCGCGCTTTCTTGCACGCGAGAATGGTCCACGAATCGCCATGATAGAGACCAACGGTTGGGACACGCACAGCGCACAAAAGACTCGCCTATCGAATCAACTACAAGGTCTCGACGCATTGATTGCTGCATTACGCAACGGTCTTAGCGGCGTCTGGAATAGCACAACAGTTATGGTTGCGACGGAGTTTGGCCGTACAGCCCGGGCAAATGGTACCGGTGGCACAGACCACGGAACTGCGTCAGCTGCCATGTTGCTGGGTGGCGCAGTAAACGGCGGCAGGGTGTTATCGGATTGGCCGGGGCTCTCGGCACATGTACTCTATGAGGGGCGCGATCTTACCCCCACGATCGATTTAGACGCCTTGATCGCCATGTCAGCCGCCGAAAGCTTGAGGCTCGACCCAGAACTGGTCATGCGAAAGCTATTTCCGGACCGCCCGCTAGAGTCGGTCAGCGTTAAGCTGAATCGAAACAGGATTCCCTTTTTGTTGGGATTGTGATTCAAGATCATTGCTGGTGAGGAGGCCAGCAATGATGGCGCGACCTCTTTCTCTTGATTTACGCCAGCGCGTCGCCGCCGCTTTGGCCGGAGGCATGACGGTGCGGGCGGCCGCCTTGCGCTTTGGGATATCGGCGGCGACGGCGGTGCGGATCGGCCAGCTCGACCGGTCCGGCCGCGGTTTGGCGCCGGCCAAGATGGGGGGCCATGTCAAACCCATGCTGCGGGGCGCGGCGGCCGATGAGGTTCACCGCCGACTGGCGGCCAAAACCGATTGGACGGTGCGGGCGCTTGCCGCCGATCTGAAGGCGGCCGGGATCGATGTCTCGCATGACACCGTTTGGCGGTTTCTGCGCCGCGAAGGCAAGACATTTAAAAAAAACGCTGATCGCCAGCGAGCAGGACAGGCCGAAGGTGGCGCGCTTCCGAAGCCGCTGGAAGACCCATCAACATCGACTTGATCCGCGCCGCCTGGTGTTCGTTGACGAAACCTGGGTCAAAACCAACATGACGCGCAGCCGCGGCTGGTGTCAGCGCGGCCAGCCGCTGATCGCCAGAATACCGCATGGCCATTGGAAGACGCTGACCTTCCTCGCCGGGCTGCGTCACGACCGCATCGTCGCACCCTTCGTGCTCGACGGCCCGATCAACGGCATTGCCTTCACCGCCTGGGTCGAGCAATGCCTGGCGCCAACCCTCAACCCCGGGGATATCGTCATCCTCGACAATCTCGGCAGCCACAAGGGCAAGCCGGCGCGCAGCGCCATCCGCGACGCCGGCGCCCATCTGTTCTTCCTGCCGCCCTACAGCCCCGACCTCAATCCGATCGAGATGATGTTCGCCAAACTCAAGACCCTGCTGCGCAAGGCCGACGAGCGTAGCGTCGAGGCGACATGGCGGCGCGTCGGCGAAGCTCTCAAGGCGTTCAGCCCGCACGAATGCGCCGCCTATCTCAGGCATGCAGGATACGTTTCAACGTAGGTCTGACAGACTCTA
>NZ_WITC01000032.1 GCF_009601505.1 Sinorhizobium terangae | reverse complement strand
TAGAGATGCGACATATGAGCCAGTTAGAGATGCGACAGTCGTCGCCTCTTGGGATGCTGGTCAAACGTCAACGTTTGGAAGGAAGACTGGCGAGGTGAAGCGTGGTTGAGACCATGAGCGTTCGGAGTCGTCATGTCTTGTTTGATCACCATGTCGCAGAAGGAATTGCATCGTCTTGAACTGATCCAGCGGATTCGCGGGCGCAGCCTGACCGTCGTCGAGGCGGCCGCGTTGCTTCGTCTTAGCCGCAGTCAGGTCCACCGGCTGTTGCAGGCCTATGACCAGGCCGGCGCCGACGGTCTCGTCTCGAAGAAGCGCGGCCGTCCGAGCAACCGGCGTTACAGCGAGGACTTCCGCAACCTGGTGCTCGACCTGGTGCGTGAGCATTACCTGGATTTTGGACCGACGTTGGCCGCCGAGAAGCTGCTCGAACGCCACCGGATTGCCGTCAGCAAGGAGACGCTGCGTCAGTGGATGATGGAAGCCGGCATCTGGGTGTCGCGACGCGAGCGCAAGAAGCGGGTTTTCCAGCCGCGCGGCCGGCGCGATTGTTTCGGCGAACTCGTTCAGATCGACGGCTCGCTTCATTGGTGGTTCGAGAACCGCGGACCCAAATGCGCCCTGCTCGTCTATATCGACGATGCCACCGGCAAGCTCTTGCATCTGCGCTTCGCCGGATCGGAGAACACCTTCGACTATCTGCACGCGACGAAGGCCTATCTGCAGCAATGGGGCAAGCCGATCGCCTTCTACAGCGACAAGCATGGCATCTTCCGCACCACCCATGCTTCCAAGAAGGACAGAACCAGTGGCCTGACGCAGTTCGGCCGGGCCCTTTATGAGCTCAACATCGACATCATCTGCGCCAATACCCCGCAGGCCAAGGGGCGCGTCGAGCGCGCCAACCAGACGCTGCAGGATCGGCTGGTCAAGGAACTGCGGCTGCGCGGCATCGACTCGATCGCGGCGGCCAATGCCTATGCGCCGGAGTTCATGGCCGACTTCAATCGCCGCTTTGGCAAGGCGCCGCGCAATCCGAAGGACATGCATCGGCCGTTTGCCGCGCATGAGAACCTCGATGGCGCCATGTGCCGCAAGGAGGTCCGCAAGCTGTCGCAGTCGCTGACGCTGCGCTATGACAAGGTGATGTTCATCCTCGATCCGACCGACCTCGCCACGGCGCTCGCCGGCAAGAAGCTCATTGTCTGCGACTATCCCGACGGCCGCCTCGAGATCACCCATGAGGGGACGTCCCTGCCCTACAGAGCCTTCGACACCTTACGGTCGGTGCACCGCTCCGAGGTGGTCGAGAACAAGCGCCTTGATGACATGCTGGCCGTGGTCGCCGAGATGCAGGCCGGACGAGAGCAACAGCGCAGCAAGGGCGGGCCGCGCCGCACCGGCCAGACGGACCACATGTTCGGCATACGCGACGGCAGCCAAAGCAATGGCTACCAAAAGCGCGGCACCAAGCCTGGCCGGAGGACGGATTTTACCAAGGATCCGGTGGTCATCGCCAAGCGCCAGCAAGCCCTTGCGCAGCTGAAGGCGGCGGAGTGATCGGGGTGTCAAAGCTAAAGTTTATCTTGCCGCTGGAGCCATCCGCCGCCGACCGGGCTGCGCAACCCTGACCAGCTCCACCCGGCCGGCGGCTATCGTCTGCGTACTTTGTAAATATAGCAACTTGCAAACGAAGTAATAAGGAGTAGGATGACGTCGCGTTTCTAATTTGACTACTTTGTCTCATCTTTAAATAGCTGTGACATTTGGTGTAGCGGGGTGGGTTCAAGGATGAAGTGCGACTTGCGATAGATGCCAATGGGTTATCACTCGCAAGGAATGGTTCATGAGACGCACCTACTCCCAGATCGATATGGATGAACGTCGCAGGATCGCTCGCTGGCGATCGGCCGGCCTGAGCGCTACCGTCATCGCCGAGAAACTCGGACGGCATCGTTCGACGATTTTCCGCGAGCTCAGACGCAATGCTTTTGAGGATCCGCAGATGCCGGATCTGAGCGGCTACTAGGCGTCACGACACGAAAGTAGTGAATCTGTCCGACATTTGAGAACATAAAGTGATCATGCGATCATGCGGTGAGGATGGACGTTTCTCGCCCCAGGGGTCGGAGTTCGAGGCCTTCGGTCGGGGTCCAGATGTAATCGCCGGTGAGGCTGATGTGCTGCCATCCGAGGGGAGCAATGTGTTTGATCACATCCGGCGGGGTGGCGATTCCGTCACGGTTGAGATCGGCGAATGCCTGTTCCAGGTAGAGCGCGTTCCAGTAGACGATCGCATTCATCAGCAGGTTCAGCCCGGATGCCCGATAGAGTTGACTCTCGAAGGTCCGGTCCCGCAACTCGCCTAGACGGTTGAAGAAGAGCGCGCGCGGCAGGGTGTTCTGGGCTTCGCTCTTGTTGAGCCCGATGGTGGCGTTCCGGCGCATGTCGGGGTTCCGCCACCATTGCGGCAGGAAGATCGAACGGTTGATGCGGCCGATGTCGCGCAACGCTAACGCCAGTCCGTTTTGTCGCGGGAAAGCGGAGAGCTTCGCCAACAGGGTTGAGGGCCGGACCTGTCCGGAACGGATCGTCGTTACGAGACGAAGGATATCGTTCCAGTTCGCTTTGATTCGCTCGACGTTGATGGGCTCGCCGACAAGAGGTTCGAGGTTTTCTGGCGCTGCGTCGCCGGGGAAAAGATAGAGCCTACGATCCTTGAGACCGCGCAGCCGCGGGACGAGCTGGAAACCGAGGAGATGGCAGAGCGCAAAGCTCATGTCGCTGACCCCGCCGGTGTCGACGTAGTGGGTTTCGATGGCGAGATCGCTGCCATGATAAAGGAGACCGTCGAGGACATGGATGGCCTCGCTCGCATTGGCGTTCATGACGATGATGTAGAAAGCGCCATATTGGTCGGAGGTGAACCGGTAGAATTTGGCACCGGGATTGGGGCCGTAGCGGGCATTGAGATCACCGAGCGCCTCGCCGTAGCCGCCGGCCTGGAAATACTGCCCGTCCGAGGACGACGTCGTTCCATCCCCCCACATTTTCGAAAGCGGCAACTGCCTCTGGGCGTTGATCAGAATGGCTTGGGCGGCAGAGTAACCCTCCTCGCGGATATGCCAGTCGTGGGCCCAGGCAAGCTGCCGCATCGTCAGGCCGGGGGAGACGTCGGCCATTCTGGTCAGACCAAGATTGATGCCATCGGCCAGAACCGCGGTGAGCAGTGCAAGCCTGTTGTCGGCGGTTCGGCCGGTGCGCAGATGCGTGAAAGCGTTCGAAAAGCCCGTCCGCGCATCGACCTCGAGGATCAGGTCGGTAATCCGGATGGCAGGCAATCGGGCTTCCACTTTCGGCTTCAGCGATTTGGCGATGTCCGGGAAGGTGGCTCTGTGCGGCGTGATGTTGAAACCGGCCTCGGTCAATTCGACATCGTCAAGTTCGCCCGCTTCCGCCAGGCGGGAAAGGTCGCGCAGCCCCTCGTTCAAGATCATGCGCTGCTGTTGCAGATAGGCTTCGACGTCGGTTTCGACGGCGATCGGGAGCGGTCCTTCCTCGCGCATCAGCTCGAATGTCGGCGTAGGGATGAGGAAGCTTTCGAATGACTGGAAGCGCTTCGATCCCTCGACCCAGACATCGCCGGCATCGAGCCTGCGCTTCAACTCGCTGAAGAGGCAGAATTCGTAGGCCCTGCGGTTGATCTTGCCGTCCTCAAGGATCAGCGGCATCCAAGCCTTCGGGGCGAAGGATATGGGGGCCTTGTCCGGTATGTTGCGTTTACTGGAGCGATAAAGATCGGCGGTCACCGAAAGGGCGCGTAGGAGGTTCGCCGCGACGGCATGGCCGCGGAACACGAAGGTCGACAGGAATTCCGGTGCCATTTTGCGGATGGTCGGATAGCGCTGGAGCAACTCGGCCTTGCCATCAATCATGTCCGGGGCGATCAGCGTGTCGACGGCCTCGACGCTGGTGACGAATTCCGGCCAACGAATGACACGCTCGAGCGCCAAGCCGACGTCCTCGCCCGCTTCTCTGGCTTTAATGATCGCGTGGCAAACCTGGGAGACGTCCTTCAGTGGTTTCTGAAGCTCCCGGACGGAACGGGTAACCCTCTTGGCCGCCTGATTGTCGGCGCGCCGCGTCAATGCGCCGATCAGTTTCTTGAACATGTCGATTGCACAATCGGTCAGATTGCGTGACAGGTGCAGGATTGTCGCGGCCAGCACGGCGTACCGGCGTTCCGGATTGAGGTCACGCAGATGCTGTGCGCTCATCCGCATCCCCTCCGAGGCAAGCTCCTCGAAAAGCTTGGCCGGAATGCGCTCTGCCAGGTTCGCCGGCAGGGCCAGCGATCGGAGAAATTGCACCTGCTCGGCGATCCTGTCGAGATTGGCGGCGTTCGGCGACAGTGCCGGCGCCCGGATCCATGCCAGAGTGGTCACGGTCGTGCCCGCACGCATGTCGAGAAGCCGGTCGAGATCGAGCTTCTGGCTCTCCGAAAGGCCGCCGGCGAGCGCTCGATGGGCGATGCGCAAGCCACGCCGAATTGCGACATGGATGATGGTTTCCAACGCCGCGCGGGCTGGCAGGAGGATACGTCGGCGACGAAGTTCCTCCACCACCATTTCCGCGAGAGCGTCGGCGCGACGCAAGGTTTGCGCCGCCGGCGTCAGCCAGCCTGTGAGCGCTCGCACGTCGGAGGATGCAAACGGGCGCGTCTTTGTTCTCTCGAAAACCAAGGCCAGATGTTCGCGTCGCGTCTGCGGCCGCTCGAAATACTTATGAATCTCACGATGATCGACGCCGATCTGCCGGGCCAAATACCGCAGGACGCCCTCCGGCAGGACTTCACGGTCCGCCAGCGGCCGGCCGGGGTAGCGAAGCATCGCCAGAACGCAAGCAAGCCCCAGTCGGTTCGGTGCCCTATTCTGCCGCATGATCAGGTCGAGATCCGCGCGTTCGAGCGTGTAGTGCTTGACGATGTCTCTCTCGTCGTCCGGGATGGCTGTCGCCTGGTTCCACCACGCTTCACTCAAAAGGGTTCGTCTAGCCATTCGCCCACCCTGCTGTTTCATCGCGCCGGGCTACAGCGGAACCGAATTTGACCTGTCCGCCAAACGGAGATTTGCCGGCATCCACAGGAAATGTCCGCAAACGTGCCTTGACAATGGAAAAACGGACGGAAAGATTGCCGGACGGATAAACGGACACGACCCTCTCCATGCCCGCCATTGGCTATGCGCGCGTCTCGACCGACGCCCAAGACATGACCCTGCAGCGCGACGCCCTGGCCAAGGCCGGGTGCACCAAGATTTTCGAAGACATCGCTTCCGGCGCCAAGGCCGAACGGCCCGGTTTAATTGAGGCTCTTGGTTACCTCCGCGACGGTGACGTGCTCGTGGTATGGAAATTCGACCGGCTCGGGCGCTCCCTGCCGCATCTCATTGAAACCGTCACCAGCCTGCAGGCGCGCGGCATTGGACTGCGGTCGCTGACCGAGAACATTGACACCACGACATCCGGCGGCAAGCTCGTTTTTGCGATCTTCGGCGCGCTCGCCGAATTCGAGCGCGATGTTATCCGCGAACGAACGGCAGCTGGACTCAAGGCGGCGGCTGCACGTGGTCGAAAGGCCGGCCGCAAGCCGGTCGTCACGCCGGACAAGCTCGCCCGGGCTAAAGTTCTCATCGATCAAGGCCTGACAGTGAGGGAGGCGGCGGCACGCCTCAGGATCGGAAAGACTGCCTTATATGCGGCGCTGCGCTAACAACTGGAACGTACACAATCGTTCTAAGTGGGGAGAATGAAGGCATTGTCGAAGCGACAGGTCATGTCGGTGAGTTACATCGCGCCTGACGCGTCCAATATCGACCAGTCGAGCCTTGCGACCGCCGAGGTGCGCAGCTCGCACGGCGTCAATCGGGCGTGGCTGGCGACCTTCAATAACCACACATTCTGGGCTCGCTGCCAACCCATTGGAGATCACGCGGCCGAAGCGTTCAATCCAAATTGCGAGAGAAATTTGCCGCCGATTCACTTTTCGCTTGCGAAGTGCGGTGGCTTCTCACTAAACAATCACTCTATCGCAATAGTTGTGACAGCGACCGATGAGCAATGCAGCGCGGCGGGCAGTTCGGGCAATTGCACTGCTGTGGGAGGATTTTTGCTGGCGGCGATGCCGCAGCACGTGGGAGATCTCACCTTGATTGGAGTGAATTCGCCGGCTCGAATCCAAGCGCAGTCCTGCATTCGACGTCGTCTTTCAAGAGCGCGCAAACGGTAAGAGTGTTTTTTGATCGCAATTGCGAAACACACGACCGTCACTGGCAATTTCAGATGGAAAATGCGCTCGCACGGCTCTCTGAAAGTCACGTCTGCATATAATTGACCGACCGTATAAGTTGTAAATAGAAACGACGGAATATAGATTTCCGGGAGAAAGAAGATGGCCCTGTCGGACATAAGGTGGAAGCATCACTTTTGTGAAATGTTGTGGGGCATTATATCCAATCGCCTTTCCATAGGGATCTACGTCGGCATAGCACTGATTGCCGCCGCACTTGTAAGTCAGGTCACAAGACTTCCGGTTTACATCCCCGCGATTATATTCGTATCGTTGGTTGTCATTGTGAATCCACCAAGAAAGATAAGGGAGTTTCGCAGTAAAAGGGGCGAATAATCTGGGATCTTTCCTTGTGTAATTAGCTGATAATATAGAGAGGTTTGACCCCGATGGCATCATACTCTGAAGTTTTTGCACCGTCACAAATTGAGCTTCTGTATGATGGAATCACCGAAGAGCTACGAAATTTGGGTGATTTTGCCCTGGGTGACGGCGCAAACACGCTCGGAAAAGCTCTACAATCTTTGGGAGGTGCGCTGAGTGCCGCCGGGAACCCTCGTGCTGAAGCTTACGGCGAGGTCCTGGAAAATGTCGGATTGGCTTTGGAAACAGGCTCCTCTGCGTATCTGGAGGGAATTTCTCTCGAGTCGGCAGCAAAGATAGGTACTGACATCGGTGTCGGTACTTTGGCGGGCGTAACCCTATTTGAGGTTGCAGGTTTTATCGGCGCCATATCGGCGGAATTCTTGCAATTGGGAATTGTTTGGCAATTGGGCCTGTTCCTCGGTTCGCCGATCGGTATGGCGATGATGGTTGGCTTGATCGCGGGATTTCTATACGCATACAATGAAGAGCTCGTTGCCCCGCTTTCGGACGCGATCTTCGATCAGCTCGTATCTCCCCTTCTCCAATTCCTCCGCGATCCGCTCATCCTCGACCTCGATGGCGATGGTGTCGAGCTGTCGTCGCTGGTCGATTCCAGCGTCCACTTCGATTATGACCGCGACGGCTTTGCCGAGAAGACCGGCTGGGTCTCTGCCGATGACGGCATCCTGGTGATTGATGCCAACAGCAACGGCTCGGTCGATGACGCTGGCGAGCTCTTCGGATCGCCGTCGCAAGACGGCTTCGCGGTGCTGGAAACCTTGGACAGCAACCGCGACGGCAAGATCGACGCCGAGGACGACGCTTTCGCGCAACTGCGCGTGTGGCGCGATTTGGATCAGGACGGTGTTTCCGACGAAGGCGAGTTGATAACGCTGGAGGAAGCCGGAATTACGTCGATTTCGCTTGTGCGCACCGATGTGACCGGCACCAACAACGGCCATGACATCGGTTTTGAGGCAGAGTTCACGCGAACCGATGGCACCACCGGCACGGCGCAGACGATTTACTTTGAGACCGACCGTCAGGATACGCGCGGGGACCACACACCCGACTTTGTCGTCGCCGATGGCGTGGCAATGCTTCCTCAGCTTCCGGGTTCCGGACAAATCAACTCGATCGCCTGGAAGGCGACCGAAGACGCCCAGTTCCGAGAAGACTGGACCGCATTGACCGATCAGGCGGCGGCGCTGACACCCGTAGAATTGCGATCTAGCTTCACAAGTCTGCTGCTAAGGTGGGCGAGCGTCGATAGCCTCGATGAAAACTCGCGTGGCGAATACGTTAACGCTCAGCATCTGGCCTTCGTCGAAAAATTCTTCGGCACGGTCTATAACGAAGTCCAGCGCGGGCAACACTCCAGCACGTCCCCATCCAGGGACACTGCCGGAGCAGCAATCGAGGCAAGCTTTGAGGAAATAGTCGACGTGCTATTGACGGCGTTCCTCAGCCAGGTCGGTCGTAGCGTCATCGTGCGTGGTGGCGAACTGGACGCCGTGGTCTCAAGCCCCTATTTCGCCTATGCGATCCTCGACTTCAGCGAGCCTGGCGAGACCGCGACCCCGGCCGATAGAAATGTGCCGCAGGTCGTAGATCTGATTACCCGGATGCTCCCAACAGAGGAAGGCGCTGCAGCCGAATTTCTCGTGCGTGCTCTCGGTGGCCTCGAAGGCATGCCGTTGAATCGTCGATGGCCCAGGTAACGGACGCCGTTCTCCAACAGATGGCCACGTCGATTCTGAAGGGTGGAGCAGCATTTGGCTCTACAGACGATGATGGTCTGTTCCAACTCGAGGGGGATAACCTCTTCGACGGCGGCCACGGCGACGACGTGCTTGTTTCAGGCGCCGGAAGTGACCTCTTCATATATCGGAAGGGTGATGGCTCCGACGTCATTCGCGATATATCGAAGTCGGTGGATGAGCAGGACATTCTTGTTCTTACTGATCTTAATCTGACCGATCTGACTTTCGAACGCATCGGCGATACGCTGCGCATCAGAATTGCAAGCACGAATGAAACCATCGTTTCGGAAGATTTCTTTCGAAGCTGGGGCCACGAAAACCGCGGCATTGACAAAATTCGTCTGGCCGACGGCTCGGAGCTCTCACGCGAACAGATTGCACGCCTCTCCATGATGCTGGGCAACGACAACGCGAATGCGCTCACCGATACAGCGTCCGACGATATGTTGCGTGGCGACGGCGGCGACGACCAGATCACGATAAGTGGCGGCAGTGACACAGTCATTTACGCCGTAGGCGACGGCTACGACGTGATCACCGACACCAGCGGCCTCAAGACAGAAACCGACGTCCTTAAGCTCCTCGGATTGAGACCGGAAGACATCGAGCTTTCTCGGGTTGGTAGCGACCTCTTCATCTTGGTAAAATCTTCAGGCGAACAGATCACCAGCACGAATTTCTTCCGAACGGATTCTGCGACTGGGACGATCGGTCGCTGGGGTATCGATCAGATCAAGTTCGAGAACGGGGTAGCGTGGGATAAAGCGACAATTACTTCTCACGCCTGGATTCGGGGTGACAGCGGTGCCAACTCCCTCAGTGGAGACTCAACAGATAACATTCTGTTTGGCGGTGCTGGAAACGATACGCTCGAAGGCGGCATGGGTTCGGACACCTATGTCTGGAAGATCGGGGATGGCAGCGACACGATCGTCGAAGGTCAAGCAACCGAAACGCAAAAGAGTGATCGCTTGCTGCTTCAGGATCTCCGAAGCGGTGATGTTGAATTCTTCCGTCGCGGGACGTCGCTGGTCATTCGTGTGAAGGCAACCGGCGAAGCGATCGAGGTGTCCAACCAGTTCTACGGCATCGACAACATTCAGGAGGACTGGGACGCAACTCGATTTGGCCTGGAGCAGATCGAGTTTTCGGACGGGAGTCTTTGGGGTCGCGACAGGTTCATGAAGGCGATCATCAACCCCGGATTCGATCTGGATGTCAGCACGCTGATATACAGTGGCGCCGCCCTATACCGCTATTTTACTGACGAACTTGGGCATCAGGGCAACATATTCTACGGCGCAGAACAATTCACCTATCTGTTTGGTGATCACGACATCGCATACGGAACAGAGTTCAACGATCGCATTGGCGATGGGGGATGGGGCAGCGCAGATCCCGCCGGTTACGTAGTTAGCAGTGCCTCAAATGACGGCCACAACCTCTTCGATGGCGGAAAAGGCAATGATGTATTGATCGGTGGCGGTGGCCACGACGCTCTCATTGGCGGCGAAGGCAGCGACACGATCTATGGCGATGGGGAGTCTGAATCCGGCAACTCTGGCTCAGGATATGACAGTCTTGATGGTGGCTACGGGGACGACCGGCTTTATGGAGGCGGTGGTGACGACTCTCTGAGCGGTGGCGAGGGCAGTGATCTCCTCTCTGGCGGTGATGGTGCCGACAAGCTTGTGGAAAGTGGAGATGGAAACGACACCTTCATCGGAGGTCGAGGTGATGATCTGATCGTGTCCGGCTCGGTCCTCGACAGCGGAAACGATGTGTTCGTTTACGCTCGAGGAGACGGAAACGACATCATCGTTGAAGGATCATCTTCCACCGTTGAGACGGACACTCTGAGATTCGTAGATCTAAATGCGGATGATATCGTTCTGTCTCGTGTCGGCAGCGATCTCCTCATTCGGGTCACCAGCACCGGCGAAAGTATCTATAACGCTGGCTTCTTCGGTGTCTCGAACACACTTTCTGCCTCCGTCGGATTAGACCGAATCGAATTTGCAGACGGCTCGGTTTGGGGTCGCGATACCATCTGGGAAAAGGCGTGGTTTCGGGGCACGGATGGCCGAGACGTAATCACAACCAGATCGGTCGTCAACAATACATTCAGCGGCGGTCGCGGTGACGATATCATCATCTCGGGCATATTTGGCACGACCGAGAACGGCAGTGACACGTTCGTTTATGCCAGCGGCGATGGCAATGACAGGATCGAAGACGGCGGACTCTACGCTCACGAGGTGGATCGTCTGCGCCTTACTGACCTGAATTCGTCAAATGTCCAGCTATCCCGCTTGGGCGGCGACATGTTCATCAGAGACCTGTTGACCGGGCATGTCATCACCGCAGCTGGAGTTTTCGCAAGCACAAGTAACGCATTTGGTGTCGATGAGATTGTTTTCGCAGATGGCGAGAGATGGGACCGGATCAGGATGCACTCCGAGTCTTGGTTCCGCGGTTCGCTTGGCCGGGACTACATCGAAACGTCCGATAGGGGCGACAATACGTTCGTTGGTGGGCTCGGTGACGACACGCTTGTCTCCGCAGCAACATCGAACAATGGTAGTGACACAGATATTTACAATCTCGGCGATGGCAACGACATCATTCACGATCGCAGTTCTTCCAGTACGGAGATCGACACTTTAGTACTGAATAATATCAATCCAGAGGATGTGCGCCTTTTGTCAGAATCAGGCGGCATAGTCATCCGTTTCACGACCAGCGGAGAGTTCGTCACGGATCTGCAGTCGCTCACAGACGGATATGGAATCGACAAAATCATCTTCGGTGATGGGAATATTTGGTCGCGAGCAGACATTCTGTATTGGGCAAAAGAAGGGTCCGCCTTCTATGGTGGGACCAGCGGCGCTGATCAGATCATCGGATCGAAATACGATCAGCGCCTTAGTGGTAATTTGGGAGCGGATTACATAGATGGCCGCGGCGGTAGCGACATCATCTTTGGCGACGGCGGGAACGATACCTTGGCTGTCAGCATCTCCATGCTCGGTGACATTGATCAGCTTGATGGTGGCGAAGGAAACGACACTGTTACCTTCCAAGATCTCTCTACTTCGGTCTTTGTAGATCTCGTGCTCAACCAGGGTGAGGTCAGGACGTCGGATACGTTCTCAGCTTCTACCAGCAGCGACAGGCTAATTGCCACCCTCATCGGCGTCGAAAACGTGATTGGTACCAAGTTCGATGACCGCCTCTTCGGCAATGATGCGGCAAACACGCTTTCTGGCAATGCAGGCGACGACGTTCTCGATGGCCGGTCTGGCAACGATACGCTCTCCGGCGGCCTCGGCGATGACACTCTGTTGGGCTATCTTGGCAACGACATCTTGGAAGGTGGCCATGGCGCCGACCGGCTGGAAGGCGGAGCAGGAAACGATACCTATGTGTTCACCCGCGGTGACGGCAATGACGGGATTTTAGAGGTTGATGGCCAAGGGACCGACAGCCTGCGGCTGAAAGGTATTGTGCCATCGGAAGTCTCGCTCGCTCGCGCCGGCAACGATTTACTGATTACTGTCGGGGGCGGTGAAGGCGGGACGTTGCGGCTGGTTGCTGCGACAGCCTCGTACCGGCATTTCGATCAGTATGGCATCGAGGAGATTGTCTTCGATGATGGGACGAAATGGGACACTGCCTTCCTGCGTCAATGGTCGATCTACGACTCGGCGACGGATGGAGATGATACGCTTATAGGCACAGATGCGTCGGGCAAATTTGGGGGCGGGAAAGGGAATGATACCCTCGACGGTGGTCGTGGCAACGACACCTACTATTACAGCCGCGGCGACGGCAACGACACCATCACCGAGGGGACCAACAGCGGCAATGCCGACCAGCTCATCCTCGTCGATATCAACCCCGCCGACGTGACGCTGGTCCGCAACGGAAACCACGTCACCCTCGCCATCGCCGAGAGTGCGGCGGGCGTCGGAGATGCAGGCTCCATCCTCATCAAGGAAGCCCTCGACGACTTCTACGATCAGGGCCTCGACAAGATCGTCTTTGCCGGCGGCACCACCTGGACGCGGGCGGACATGCGAGGGCTGCTGCTTTCACAGGCTTCGACGTCCGGAAACGATACGATCGTTGGGTTCAACGCCGCCGACACGATCGCAGGAGGCCTGGGCGACGACACACTGACCGGCGGGGCCGGTAACGATGCCTTCGTCTTCCGGCCGGGCTTTGGTCTCGACACGATAACCGACTTCAAAGCTGGCTCGGGGGCGGGCGACGTTCTTGAGTTCCAAAACACGCTCTTCGCCAACTTCGAATCCGTCCTTGCCGCGGCAGCGCAGGCGGGCTCCGACACTGTGATCACCTTCGACGCGGCCAATACGATTACGTTGAAGAACGTCACCTTGGCGAACCTGCATGCCGACGATGTCCGCTTCGTTGCTTGAGGGCTGACGCGTGACGGCACTGATGACGGACGGGCGGCGATCGCTGGTCGCCGCCGCTCTTCGCCAAACCCGCAAGGCATTTATCGGGGTGGCGGCGCTCAGCGCCGTCACCAATCTTTTGATGCTGACCGGACCGCTGTTCATGATGCAGGTCTATGACCGGGTGCTCGCCAGCCGCAGCGTGCCGACGCTGGTGGCACTGTCGATCCTGGCGATCGCCCTCTATCTGTTTCTCGGACTGCTGGAAGTCATCCGCTCGCGCATCCTCACCCAGATCGGCCATCGGCTGGAGGAGGAGCTGGGCGGCCCGACCTTCGACACCGTTTTGAAGCTGCCGCTCCGGATGTCGAAGAAGGAGGCGATCGCGCAGCCGCTCCGCGATCTCGACCAGGTGCGCCAGTTCATGAGCGGGCAAGGCCCGGTCGCCATCTGCGACATGCCGTGGCTGCCGGTCTACCTCGCCATCCTGTTCCTTTTCCATTCTTTTCTCGGCTGGATCACTGTCGCTGGCGCCGTCATCCTGCTTGCCTTGACGCTCGTCAGCGAGGTGACGCTGCGGCAGCCGATGCAGCGTCTCGCCCAGCTCGGAGGAAACCGCAGCGAGTTCATCGAGGCCGGCCGAAGGAATGCCGAGGCGCTGCATGCGATGGGGATGAGCGGCGCCTATGCCGCGCGCTGGCATGAGATGAACGCCGGCTATGTCGACGTACAGAGACGCACCAGCGACGCCAGCAGCGGCTTCGCGGCCGCGTCGAAGATCTTCCGCTTGGCGTTGCAGTCGGCGGTGCTCGCGCTCGGGGCGTGGCTGGCGATCTACCAACTGGCGTCGCCGGGGGCGATGATCGCCTCGTCGATCCTGACCTCGCGGGCGCTCGCGCCGATCGAGCAGGCGGTCGCGCAATGGCGCGGGTTCGTCAACGCGCGGCAGGCGCGCCGCCGCCTCGAGAGCGTGCTCGACAAGTTCTCCGAGGACCGCCAGCCGATGCCTCTGCCGGCGCCGCGGCAAACCTTGGACGCGGCCGGGCTCGTCGTCGCCGCGCCCGGCAGCAATGCAGCCATTGTTCGCGATGTCTCCTTCAAGCTCGCCGCGGGCCAGGGCGTCGGCATTATCGGCCCGAGCGGCTCCGGAAAGTCGACCCTGGCCCGTGCCTTGGTCGGTGTCTGGCCGCCCGCCCGCGGCACGATCCGCCTCGACGGGGCCGAGCTCGGCCAATGGGAGCCAGAATCGCTTGGGCCTTCGATCGGCTACCTACCGCAAGGCGTCGACCTGTTCGACGGCACGATCGCCGAAAACATCAGCCGCTTCGCCAAGGATGTGGACCCCGCCGCGATCATCGAAGCGGCCGAGCAAGCCGGCGTGCATCAGCTGATCCTGTCGATGCCGGAAGGCTACGACACCCGGATCGGTGCTGCCGGCGCCATCCTGTCGGCCGGCCAGCGCCAGCGCATCGGCCTAGCCCGGGCGCTCTACGGCAAGCCGTTCCTGCTGGTGCTCGATGAACCGAATGCCAGCCTCGACGCGGAAGGCGAGGCGGCGCTGACCAATGCCATCCTCGCGGCCCGCAAGACCGGCGCGATCGTCGTCGTCATCGCTCACCGGCCGAATGCCCTGGCCGCCGTCGATCAGGTCCTCGTCATGGCCGAGGGCCGAGCCGTCGCCTTCGGCCCGCGCGACGAGGTGCTGCGCAAGACCACCGTCCGCGCCGTGTCGGAGACCGCATGAGCACCAAAGCAGAAAGCCGCGCCGCAAAGGCCATCTCCCGCTACATGCTGATCGCCGGCGTCTCGGTCGCGGCGCTGGTCTTCGGCGTCGGCGGCTGGGCGGCGACCAGCAATCTCTCAGGCGCCGTCCTTGGAGCCGGGACCGTTGTCGTCGAGGGCAACGTCAAGCGCATCCAGCACCGTGACGGCGGCATTGTCGGCGAGATTCGGGTACGCGACGGCCAACAGGTGAAGGCCGGCGAATTGCTGATCCGGCTCGACGATACCGTCACCCGCGCCAACCTGGCGGTCATCACCAAGCAGATCGACCAGTTGCAGGCGCGCGCCATGCGGCTGACCGCCGAGCGCGACGAGGCGGCGGAACCGGCGCCGTCGAAGGAACTGCAGGCAAGACTCGGCGATCCCGAGGTCGCCGCCTATGTCGCCGCGGAAAGGGCGCTGTTCCACGCCCGCAAGCGCACGATCGACGGCCAGAAGGCGCAACTCAGCCAGCGGGTGCATCAACTGGCGCAGGAAGCCGACGGACTGACGGCCCGCCGCGACGCCAAGGACGACGAATTGAAGCTGATCGACGAGGAGCTGGAGGGCATCGCCAGCCTGCACGCGAAGGGGCTGATGCCGTTCTCGCGGCTAGCCGAGCTCAAGCGGATGAAGGCGCAATTGTCAGGTGAGCGAGGGCAACTGACGGCCGAGATCGCCCGCACCGCGACACAGACGACCGAAACCGAGCTTCAGATCCTGCAACTCGACCAGAACCGCCGCTCCGAGGTGCTGACGGAACTGCGTGACGTCGACAACAAGCTGGCGGAACTCACCGAGCAGCGGGTCGCCGCCGAGGATCAATTGAAGCGCATCGATATCCTGTCGCCGCAAAACGGCATCGTGCACGAGCTGGCCGTGCACACGGTCGGCGGCGTCATTGCCGCCGGCGAAACCGTCATGCAGATCGTGCCCGTCAACGACAGCCTCGTCGTCGACGCCAAGATCCAGCCGGCCGACATCGACCAACTGCATCTCGGGCAGAAGGCGACCTTGCGCTTATCCGCCTTCAATCAGCGCACGACGCCGGAAATCGTCGGCGAAATCCAGACGATCGCCGCGAATCTCAGCACAAACCCGCAGACCGGCGAGGCGTGGTACACCGCGCGCATCCGGATTTCCGCGGCGGAGCTCCGGAAGCTCGGCAGCCTCGCCCTGCACGCTGGCATGCCGGTCGAGGCGTTCATCCAGACCGGCGAGCGCACGGCGCTTTCCTACCTCGTCAAACCGCTCGCTGATCAGATCGCCCGCGCGATGCGAGAGGAATAGCTCGAGACTCGGTCTTTCGTCTTGTGACTACCCTTTGAGGACGAGAGGGCTTCAACTATACGAGACGATATCGCCTGGTTCTCGTTACGTTCGCAAATGTCGGACAGATTCACCCCTTTCGTGTCGTGACGCCTACTATTGCGTCACCGCCAACGCGATGGCCCGTGAGCGCAGAGCCAAGCTGCGCAAACTCGCGCGGTTCTCCCATGTGCGCCAATCGGTGATCGAGCGGATTATGCATGGCTGGTCGCCACAGCAGATCGCCGGCCGCATGCGGCTGGAGCGCCATCCGATCTGCGTCAGTTACGAGACGATCTACAAGTTCGCCTATTCCGCAGACGGTCAGGCGATCAAGCTGTGGCGGCATCTGCCGGAGCGTCGTGCGAGACGCAGACCGCGGTATGCCCGCCGGCGTCACGGTCGCCGCTTCAGCCCGGAGCTCAACATCCTTCACCGCCCTGATACTGTCGCCGAACGCAAGCAGTTCGGCCATTGGGAGTGCGATCTCATTCAGTTTCGCAAGAAGTTCGGCAAGGCCAACGTGACCACACGGGTGGAGCGGGTCAGCCGCTTTGCGGTCTTCCTGCGCAACAACGACCGGCAATCGAAGCCGATCATGGACGGGCTGATTGAGGTGCTCCAACCCCTGCCCCACGCGGCTCGACGCTCCATCACCTTCGACCGCGGCACCGAGTTCAGCGAATGGCCCTATCTGCAAGCTGGCATCGGAACGCAGACATGGTTCTGCGACCCGCAGTCGCCCTGGCAGAAAGGCACGGTCGAGAACACAAATGGCCGCGTTCGCAAATGGCTTTCGAGAGAGGTGGATCCCCTGTCTATCACCGACGGCGAGCTGAAGGACATCTGCGATCGGCTCAACTCGACACCGCGGAAGTGCCTCGGCTACCGAACGCCGGCGGAAGTCTTCCGCAAGAAACTACTCGCGCAAATGCGGCGTGTCGGTTAGCGTCACACGCGCAAGTCGCAGTTCGGCATGAACTCACACGGCAATTTAGAGATGCGACATATGAGCCAGTTAGAGATGCGACAGTCGTCGCCTCTCGGGATGCTGGTCAAACGTCAAGGTTTGGAAGGAAGACTGGCGACGTGAAGCGTGGTTGAGGCCATGAGTGTTCGGAGTCGTCATATCTTGTTTGATCACCATGTCGCAGAAGGAATTGCATCGTCTTGAACTGATCCAGCGGATTCGTGGGCGTAGCCTGACCGTGGTCGAGGCGGCCGCCTTACGTCCGCCACCGGTTGAACATTCACGCGAGACCGCTCCGGGTCGCACGACTATCGAATCCACGAGACGGCAGTTTCTCAATTCATCCCGGAGTCAATCTGCCGGCAAAACTCGCGCCGAAGCGCGCCAGCGGCCGAACATTCATTACGCAGATCGAAGTTTCCCTGGCGATCAAAGTCTTTGCCAACCTCAAGCTGCATCGCGGCGCTGATTTGCGGCTGACCTCACGGGCTCAGGCCCCTGCCCTGCAACTCGCCGCAGCAGGTGCGATAATCGCCGTTCAGCCTTGAATGGATTTGAGCCAGTCGCCGATCGTCGCCCCACCTTGGCGCTCGGAAAGAGCAAGTGGTGCGACGTGCTGTTCGGTGGCCGCCATCTTGCGGATGTCGCGCGGGTTTGCGCCGAATTCGTGATTGAAGGCCCGCGTGAAATTTGCGGCCACGTCAAAACCGGCGGCTTCGGCGATTTCGGAGATCGGCCGCTTGTTGGTCGGGTCGCTGAGGGCCGCATGGGCCTGCAGAAGCCGGCGGCGGCGAATGTAGTTGAGGACGCCGCCACTCGGCTCGAAAAGCTGGTAGAGGCGTGTGCGGGAAATGCCCAGTGCGCGGCAGATGGCATCCGGTGTCAAATCCCCCGAATGGAGGTTTTGGTGAATGTACCGGTGCGCCCGTTCCATCATTCCGATATTTACCGGAGAGCCTGTTGCATCCGGCCGCGTCACCGATGCAGCGCAAGCGACGATCATGTCGCGCATCGTGCGCACGATACGTGGCACTTCAGGTGCGGTGATGGTGCTGAGGTTTGATTCGATGCCATTGATGTAGTTGACGAGCAGACCCGCCAAACCGCCTGACAAGACGGAATTATTGGCACCTTCAAGTTTGCTTGCATCATCCGCCAGCAATTCAAAGGGCATGAAGAGAAGGACGGCCACGGACTCCGTCATCCGCCCGCGATATGGGTAGCCAAGGGACCGGAAAAGGAGCTCTCCCGGCCCTGTCTCCGCGACGTGGCGATCGACCTCGGTCCATGCCCGACCGCTGCGGAACAGTCCGACGCTCCAGTGGTCGATGGGGCTTGAGCGCAGCATCGCGCGAGAGCGCTCGTAGCTAAATCCCGGCGTACGCTGTTGGACGAAGAGCAAATCGCCGAGGTGCCATCCAACCTGCTCTGCAGGAAAGCCATCATCGGGAAACATCCCGTCTGGCAGACGAACATCGATCAGCGGAGCCATGTGCTGGCGCCAGGCGTCAAACTGCTCCGCAGGCGGCAATCCGAGCGTGGAGAAATGCGAAGGCACCAGCCCGGGCTGGGTGACGGCCTGGCGCTCCCTCCGATCCGTGGGTTCGCGGGGCCACCGGCGCCGCTCCAAATGGGCGGGCCAGGCGGGAACTTCGGGTGGATTATCCCCTGATCCGGACTCCTTACTCATCCAACTCCTCAAGCGAATATTGCTCTCATGCGTGAACCGCAGGCCATCGAATGCCCGGAGATGGGGCCACCCCCTCCCACCACCAGAGCTCGCCCTAAAGTGGAGCAGAGCTTCCAGGATGCACCCAACGGATGCCAGTTATACCTCGTTTTGAGTAGAAATGCACGGCAAGATAACTATCCGGATTGGGTGATAATGACATTCTCCATACGGCGATTGTATCAGTAGGCAACAGGCGCTTCCAAATAGTGTAAGGAACAATGCAGGGAATTCTTGAACGATATCGTTTGCAATACCTAATTATTCCTTCCGTCTGAAAGTATGTCGTAATTTTACGACAGGTCTTGTGGAGAATATCCATGAATTATTTTCGAAATGATTTCAGAAAAACGTTGCCAAGTTTAAACGAAGGGAATGATTTCCCGCGGCGCCCGAAAAATCTGAAACGGATACTCGTTACTGGCGGCGCGGGCTTCCTGGGTTCACATCTCTGCGAGCTGCTTCTCGGCGCCGGTCACGAGGTCATCTGCGTCGACAACTTCTCTACCGGCTTGAGGCGCAATATCGCGCAGTTGAAGCGCTTCGACACCTTCCGCGTCATCGCCCATGACATCGTGGAACCGATCGATCTCGAGGTCGACGAAATCTACAATCTTGCCTGCCCTGCATCGCCGCCGCACTATCAGGCCGATCCGATCCAGACCATGAGAACATGTGTGGTCGGCTCGCTTAATCTTCTCGATCTGGCCGCGCGCAGGGGCGCACGCATCTTCCAGGCATCGACGTCGGAAATCTACGGCGATCCGCAAGTCCACCCGCAGGTGGAAAGCTATTGGGGCAACGTCAATCCTTTCGGCCCGCGCTCCTGCTATGACGAAGGCAAGCGTTGCGCCGAAACCCTGTTCCACGACTTCCACAAAGTTCACGGGGTCGAGATCAAGATCGTCCGCATCTTCAACACCTATGGCCCCCGCATGCGCCCGGACGATGGCCGCGTCGTCTCGAACTTCATCGTTCAAGCCCTCAAAGGCGAGGACATTACCATCCATGGCGACGGATCGCAGACCCGCTCCTTCTGTTTCGTGGACGATCTGATCGACGGCTTCGTGCGCCTGATGGCGTCGCCGTCGGCGCTGACTGGGCCGGTCAATCTCGGCAATCCGGGAGAGTTCACGATCAGTGAACTCGCTGAACAGGTGATCCACCAGACCGGCTCACGCTCTAAAATCGTTCGCCGGCCCCTGCCGGTCGATGACCCGCGTCAACGCCGTCCGGACATTTCGCTCGCAACGGAGGCGCTCGGTTGGCGCCCGACGGTCAATCTGTCGGAAGGTCTCGCGCGCACAATCGGGTACTTCGATGGCCTCCTCTCCGGCTCCGATCGAAAGGTCATGGAGCTGGTTTGATGGGCGCGCCACGCATTCTTGTCACGGGTGGCGCCGGCTACATCGGCAGCCACACCGCAAAGCTTCTCCGTCTGGAAGGCATCGAGCCCGTCGTCTATGACAACCTGTCGACCGGGAACCGCTCCGCGGTGCGCTGGGGACCGTTCGTACATGGCGACATCCTGGACACGGCCCGCTTGGTCGAAGTGATTGAACAGTATCAACCGGCCGCCGTCATCCATTTTGCAGCATCCGCCTATGTCGGCGAGTCCGTCGCCGACCCCGCGAAATACTACAACAACAACGTCCGCGGAACGCTGTCACTCCTCGATGCGTGCCGGCAGGCGAGCCTCGACAAGATCATCTTCTCGTCGAGTTGCGCCACCTATGGTGTACCTGCGGTATTGCCGATCGACGAGGCCACGTGGCAGGCGCCGATCAATCCCTACGGCAAGACGAAGCTGATGGCCGAGCACATGCTCGCCGACTACGCCACCGCTTTCGGACTGAACTTTGTTGCACTGCGCTATTTCAACGCCTGCGGAGCCGATCCGGAGGGTGATCTCGGAGAGTGGCACGACCCGGAAACGCACCTCATTCCGCGGGCACTCATGGCCGCCGCAGGCAAAATTCCGCATCTGGAGATCTTCGGCGACGACTACGACACGCCGGACGGAACCTGTGTGCGCGACTATATCCATGTGGCCGATCTGGCGCGGGCTCATGTGCTGGCCTATCGGCATCTCGCCAAGGGTGGAGCGAACATTGCGCTCAATCTCGGCACCGGCCGTGGTTTTTCCGTAAAGGAAGTACTTCGAGCAATCGGCGAGGTTACCGGGCACGATGTCCCGGTCGTGTATCGCCGCCGACGCTGCGGAGATCCGCCGGCGCTTTATGCGGATGCGACGCTCGCGCATCAGACGCTCGGCTTCCTGCCCCGCTATTCCGACCTTGAGACGATCGTGCGAACGGCTGCCCCATTCTTCGGACTGGAGGCGCGACCATGACCCGCCTTTCTGCCAATGACGGAACAAAGGCAACGGAGAGCGGCGAGCCGTCGCTCGTCCCCGTGCTCACAGGTTATCGCCGCGCGGAATACCTCCTCGGCGCCGGCGTCTGGGCAGCAGCCCTCTTTTATTTTTGGGTCTGGTGGCTCGAGCCGCGCCACCACGTGGACACTTTGGGCAGCATCATGGTGACCGCGGTCCTCGCGTGGGTTACCCTGCTGCCCGCCTATTTCATAGCGGTCTTCTACCGCGCAGCAAAACCAAATGGACCCCTGCGGCTGCCGGCCGGAAGTCGCGTCGCCATGGTCGTGACCAAGGCGCCATCAGAACCCTTCTCGATCGTGTCGGAAACACTGAAGGCGATGCTCGCACAGGATGTTCCGCACGACACCTGGCTCGCGGACGAGGATCCCTCCGAGGAGACGCTCGCGTGGTGCCGCCGGTATGGCGTCTTCGTCTCGACCCGTAAAGGGCGCGCTGATTATCATCGGACCTCGTGGCCGCGACGCACACGTTGCAAGGAGGGCAACCTCGCCTTCTTCTACGATCATTACGGTTATGAGCGCTATGATCTCGTAGCCCAGCTCGACGCGGACCATGTTCCCGAGCCCGGCTATCTTTTCGAGATGCTGCGCCCCTTTGCCGACCCCAGGGTTGGCTATGTCTCCGCACCGAGCATCTGTGACCGCAACGGGTCCGAAAGTTGGGCGGCGCGCGGGAGACTCCATGCCGAGGCGAGCATGCACGGCTCGCTTCAGGCTGGCTACAATGGGGGGCTGGCGCCGCTGTGCATAGGATCACATTATGCGGTCCGCACAGCGGCGCTGGAGGAAATCGGCGGGCTCGGTCCGGAACTGGCGGAAGACCATTCCACAACGTTGATGATGAATGCTGCCGGCTGGCGCGGTGTCCATGCGCTCGATGCGATTGCGCATGGTGATGGACCGCGCACCTTCGGGGACCTCGTGACCCAGGAGTTCCAGTGGTCGCGTAGCCTGGTCATGCTGCTGCTGCAGTATTCGCCACGTTTGGTTGGTCGACTCCCGCTGCGGCTGAAGTTTCAGTTCCTCTTCTCGCAGCTCTGGTACCCGCTTTTTGCGCTTTTCATGGCGATTATGTTCGCAATGCCGATCATTGCCCTTGCGCGCAGCGAGACCTTTGTCGCTGTGACCTATCCCGATTTTCTCGCGCATTTCACGCCGCTTTCGATCATCCTCGTCCTTCTGGCCTATCGCTGGCGGGCGAGTGGCACGTTCCGGCCATATGACGCGAAGATCCTCAGCTGGGAATGCATGCTCTTCCTCTTCGCGCGTTGGCCTTGGGCGCTTGCTGGCACGCTGGCGGCGATGCGCGACTGGGTTACGGGCTCCTTCGTGGATTTCCGCGTCACTCCGAAAGGTGCATCCGAGGTCGATCCGCTGCCGCTCCGCGTGCTGACGCCTTATGCGCTCCTCGCAGTTACTTCGGTGCTGCCGGTTTTCCTCGTCAGCGATGCGGCCGCGGCCAAGGGCCTCTATATTTTCGCGATCCTGAATGCAGCGATCTACTGCCTGCTTCTGCTGGTCATCGTCGCGCGGCATTCAAAGGAGAACGCGGTCGTCGCCACCTCTCGTTTTCGCCGTCCGGCAATGGCCGCCAGCCTTCTGGCTCTTGTCGCGTTGCCCGGTATCGCGACCGCCGAGCACGGGAAAGATGGGCTTGAGGCGCTCGCATGGGGTGCCGGGCACCTCCGCCTCTTCGAAGAGCGCTACGCGGTGGCCGGCGCCGGCCAGGACGGCACCGCCTTGCGAAAGATCGTCTTTCGACCGCGCTGGATTTCCGTAACGGCAGAACAGGGACCGGGTGGAGCACGCTGAGGACAAGCCATGACACAAAAAGTCGCACTCGATCGGAAACAGGGCTGGATTGCCCGCCAGGCGATGCTCGTCAGGCGCCTCGCCCTTGGCATCATGACTGTAGCCATTCTTCTCTGCCAATCGCCGGCATCGGCAGAAGACGTCGTTCCGGAAAATGCGCGCCTCATGACCGCGGCGGAAGTCTACATGATCTTCCGCGGCAAAACGTGGAAATGGGAGAAAGGCGCCGGACGAATGCAGGACCAAGGCCGCGTTTTTAAGGCCTGGGCGCAATCGGAGACCGGAATGACATGGGCGGAAGGCCGGTGGACCCTGAACGATCACGGTCAACTCTGTCTGAAGGCGGTCTGGCACAGCCAGGAAGCGGCCGCGAGGGACACGACCTGCTTCAGCCACCGGATACTCGACAACACCATCTACCAGAAGCGCGAGCCTGCTGGAGACTGGTACGTCTTCAAACATGCCAAGCCGTTGGCCGACGACGAGTTCAAGAGACTGGTCGACCAGGATTTGGTCGGTGCGAAGCTTCCCCTTGTTCAACGACTCGTCACGACACAGCCGAAATCAGAGACAGATGCCGTTCCCCCGCAAACCGAGGCGAACGAGCTTGGAGGCATGCAATGAACAGGAAATCGAACGCGATCATACTCTCATTCGTCGGCCTGTTGCTGTCAGGCACCGTCCTGGCGGCCACTATGCCGCGCGGGATTCCCGATGCGGATTCCGCTACCACGGCGACACTCTCACAGAAGCGGCCGGTGCTTACGGAGCACTCGATAGACTTCGGCGCCTACGACCCCCACGGCGACTTCAGCGAGCCGTCGCAGTCCAAGATCGAGCATCTTTTCTTGCCCTGGGAAGACGTCGATCTGGCAACGCTGAACCTTGCCGACGATTACGCCCGAGCACGTGGACGCTCTCTCATGATCACGATCGAGCCCTGGTCCTGGTCGCCCGAGTGGCGGGTCTCGGACCACGAGCTTCTGCGCACCATTCTGAGCGGCGAGCGCGATGAAAACATGGCCGCGGTCTGCTCGACGGCCGCCACGCTGAAAAGCCCGGTCATCATAAGGTGGGGGCAGGAAATGGACGAAACGGATAACCAGTTCTCCTGGTCGCACTGGCGGGGTGAGGAATTCAAGGCGGCCTACCGGCGCATGGTGAACGTGTGCCGCGAACACCTGAAGAACGCGAAATTCATGTGGTCGCCCAAGGGGAACCGGGGGCTGGAGGCGTTTTATCCCGGCGACGACGTCGTGGACATCGTCGGGTTGTCGGTATTCGGCTATCAGGACTACGACAAAGGCACGACTGGCCGCGATCAGTCATTTTCGGAACGGCTGACGCCCGGATATGAACGGGTGAAAGGCTACGGCAAGCCGATCATGGTTGCGGAGCTCGGCTACGAAGGTGACGCCTCCTATGTGGCGAGTTGGGCGGCAAGCGTTGCCGCGCCTCATGCCGAATTCCCCGCGCTGACCGCGGTCGTCTACTTCAACGACCGCGAAATCTACGAATGGCCCGGAGGCTATGGGCGGCCCGACTGGCGGGTTGCCCGCGAAACCACCAACTAGCATTCAGTCCGACAGGAGACTTGAGATGAGGCCAGCACTACGCACAATGTCCTTGGCTGTCGCCATCGCCGCGGCCATAGGCGCGACGGCATCGCTTGCCGAGGCCGCTGCCGGACACATAGACGCTCAAAAGGCAACGCCGCTGACGCATGAAGAGCTCTACAAGCTCTACGGCCAGAAATCGTGGATCTGGAAAGCGGGCGCCGGATATTTCTCGGTGCGCCAACGCCGGTTTACCGCCTGGTCGAAGGAGAACGGCAGTCCCTCCTATGGCGTCGGCCGCTGGTTCATCACCGGCCCAGGAAAACTCTGCTTCAAGGCCGACTGGCACGCCAAGGATGGCTCGGCTCCCGCTACAACCTGTTTCAGCCATCGCAAGCAAGGGAGTCTCATCCTTCAGAAACGCGAGCCGAATGGCGAATGGTACGTCTTCAGGAACGCGCCGGCAAAACCTGATGACGAGTTCGCCAAACTTCGCCGCGGCAACTATGTGAGCGCGCGGCTGAACAAGATCGAAGCCAGGCTCGGAAAGGTCGAATGATCTTGACCAAGTAACGGAGTTGCGCAGCCGATTGGCGTCAGCGTATCAATCCGGCTCCGCAGATGAGCCCGTCGCCGGTCGGCGCGCAACTCCGCTCCTATCGAAGGAAGCATCGCGATGTGCTGCCAAAACCGCTCGGCGTGCAAATATATGGCGCGCGTCCGAGAAAGGCGGCTCGTTCGAGTTTGGCCGCCTGTTGAACGACGATCTGCTTTGACGCGACGGGCTTGTTGCTCAACGCCGGATAGCCGACCTGTCTCGTCAGCGACGAGGTTCGGATACTCTGGTCCGGCGTGGCCGAACATCCCGACACGGCTGTTGCAAGGAGTAGAGCAAACACGCTCCGCACTATTTTGCTGCGGCCGTCGATTAGCCCGACCGAATTTCTTGTTTGCGCTTTCATGTCTAGAACTCCTGGTTCTCGAACCTCATGCGCATCACGGTAGATGAGACGATTTAAGTCGCCGTACAGAAAATGCTTACAACTTGACCTATCCCGTCTGGGGGCACCTGCATGTGAGAGATCGGCCGATCGCGACCCCCACTACCGCAACATTCCGGCACATGTGATCAGGCGACAATGCTAAATGGCGCTGGCGGCACATCGACGATAATATTTGCTGTCCATGACTCGTCGCGGACCGGCGCGCTGAGTGAACACCTGGAGAAGCCACCGATGTTCGACCTGATCATCCGCAACGCCAACCTGCCGGACGGCCGCAAGGGTCTCGATATCGGCCTTGCCGGCGGCAAGATCAGCGCGATCGAGAAATCCCTTGCTGCAACTGACGGCGAGGAGATTGACGCGACCGGTCGACTGGTCAGCCCGCCGTTCTGCGACCCGCATTTTCATATGGACGCGACGCTATCGCTCGGCATGCCGCGAATGAATGTCTCCGGCACGTTGCTGGAGGGCATCGCGCTTTGGGGGGAATTGCGCCCACAGCTGACGAAGGAAGCATTGGTCGAGCGGGCCTTGCGCTATTGCGACCTCGCCGTCAGCCAGGGCCTTCTCTTTATCCGCAGCCATGTGGACACGTCAGATCCGCGCCTTGTGACGGCCGAAGCACTCTTGGAAGTCAAGGAAAAGGTCGCGCCCTATATTGATCTGCAGCTCGTCGCCTTCCCGCAGGACGGCTATTACCGCGCCGCCGACGGCGTCCGCTCGCTCGAGCGTGCACTCGACATGGGCGTCGGTATCGTTGGCGGCATTCCGCACTTCGAACGCACGATGGAAGACGGCGCCCGCTCGGTCGAGGCGCTGTGCCGGATCGCCGCCGATCGCGGTCTGCCGGTCGACATGCATTGCGACGAAACCGACGATCCGATGTCGCGCCACATCGAGACGTTGGCGGCCCAGACGATGCGTTTCGGCCTCAAGGGACGCGTTGCGGGTTCGCACCTGACCTCGATGCACTCGATGGACAACTATTACGTTTCGAAACTCATCCCGTTGATCGCCGAGGCGGAGATCAACGTGATCCCCAATCCGCTGATCAACATCATGCTGCAGGGCCGTCACGACACCTATCCGAAACGGCGGGGTATGACACGGGTGCGAGAGTTGATGGCGGCGGGGATCAACGTTTCCTTCGGGCATGACTGCGTCATGGACCCTTGGTACTCGATGGGCTCAGGTGACATGCTGGAGGTCGCTCACATGGCAATCCACGTGGCGCAAATGGCCGGCATCGAGGACAAGCACAAGATCTTCGACGCGATTACCGTCAATTCGGCCAAGACGATGGGGCTCGAGGGTTACGGGCTTGATATCGGCTGCAAGGCAGATCTCGTCGTGCTGCAGGCGGCCGATGTCACCGAAGCACTGAGACTGAAACCGAACCGGCTGTTCGTCATCAAGGCAGGCAAGGTGATCGCAAGGACAGCGCCGCGCATCGGTGAGCTGTTCCTCGGAGGGCGTCCGGCGTGGATCGATATCGCGCAAGATTACCTGCCGCAAACGCCGCAGCGCTGAGCCGCTCTTCGTGCGGTCCACGCGGTATCAGACCGGCCACCTATATAGTGCGTACCTATGCGAAAGTATAGACAACACTTTCGTACAATAGATTTTCCTCTGAGCTTGATTGATCCTTTCCATAGCATCCAACCATGCAGATGCGCTCAGTGGAAAGGAAATCGTGTCATGAGACACTTGTTTCTCATCACGCAGGTTCCGTCGAAGTTTCGCGAACTCGCCGCGTTTCTGTCCCTGGTCGCCGTGTTTCTCGTCGGTGCATGGGTTCTGCTCATAGCGCCGAATGCCAGGGCGCATGATGCGCTGCCAACTGCCGCGCAACCGCACGGGGGGGCCTATCCCCTGTCCTGTTGCTCCGGCTACGATTGCCGTGAAGTCGCATATAGTGCCGTCGCAGAGCGGTCCGAGGGCTACGTTATCAAGGGTACGGGGAAGTGATCACCTCTATAGACAGCCGCATCCGGAACAGCCCCGATGGCCTCTTTCACTGGTGTTCGGCGGCGGGGGCGAATGATGGGCGCACCATCTGCCTGTTTGTACCTCCGCATGGATCCTGACCCTCACAACAGGTCGCCGAGCCCAGCTGCCGCCCCTCTGATCACGTCCACAACTCTCCGCCTTCAGTCAACGGTTGTTTGGCTGAAGGCGAAGAGTTTTGGGCCTCGACCGAGGTGCCGGCTTTGGCGCAAACTGAAGGGATGACAACCCCAGTTCGGTTAACTCCCGTCGGCACCTGTAAATGCGGTGGGCGGACCAAGGAACGTTACATGAATTACCGCTGCTTGTTCCTCCTGATCTTCGCATTGCTGATGCCGTACCAATCGGCGCTGGCTCAGGCGGGCATCAATCCGGCCGAGCAACAGACTTCCGGTGCTGCGGCACCACCTCCGGAAGATTTGCGACGGCTTGTCGATCTCTTGCAACGGCCCGATATTCAAGGATGGCTTCAATCGCAAACGGGGAACCGCCCGGTCGAAGCGCAAAGTTCGGTCGAGGCCACCAACGCCAGCGAGATGATTGTTGGCCGGTTGAATGCCGCGCGCGCCTTCATTCATGACATGGCGACCGCCATTCCGACGCTGCCTGCCGAGCTCGATAGAGCGCGTGTCGCATTGATGACCGAGATGAGGGAACAGGGACCCTTCGCCGCCATTCTGTCGATGGTCTTTTTTGTGACGCTGGGATTCGGTCTTGAGTGGTTCTATTGGTACGCCACTGCCGGCCTGCGCAAGCGGTTGATCGCCGCACATCTGGATACGGTCGACGACCGGTTGCGCGTCGCCGGATTGCGTATGCTCTACGCGCTCGGCATCCTTCTGGCCTTTGCCGTCGGAAGCATTGGCGCCTTCCTGCTGTTCGACTGGCCACCGCTACTGCAGCACACTGTCCTTGCTTATCTCCTCGTATTTCTGGCCGTGCGTTTGACGTTGGTTACGGGGCGGATCGTGCTTGCTCCCGGCGCTGAGCGGTTTCGGCTGATGCCGATGGCGACAGGCACCGCTCGCTTTTGGTTTTTCTGGTCGGCAGCGCTGGTTGGCAGCTTTGCATTCGGGCACTTCACCTATCAGTTGTTGCCGATGCTCGGAGTAGGACGCGAAGCCAACTACATTGTTGCGCTTGCATCCGGTTTGATCCTGTTCGGCTTGGCCCTCGTCGCACTGTGGCGCAGTCCAACATTCGACGGTCTCGATTTGGTTAATCGCCGCCACCGCGTCGGCACGGTGCTTGTTACGCTCTATATAATCACCAACTGGCTGGTCGCGCTCTCCGGCATCGCCGCCACATTTTACGTCGGGGTTATACTTCTGGTTTTGCCGATCGCGATCTCGTGTGTGAAGCTTTCGGTCGACCACATTATGCGTCCGCCGGGTGCGGTAGCCGCTGATGGCGGCATTCCTTCGCTCACCGGGGCAGCATTGGAACGCGGTTTGCGCGCTCTGCTGCTGATCGGAGCCGCTTACCTAATAGCCTCGCTACTTGGAGTCGACTTCGGCGCGCTGGCGGCCAGGGACACGATTGTGACCCGCTTTGTTCGAGGGCTCCTGAATGCCTTTGTCGTCATTCTGCTCGCCGATTTTACATGGCAGATAACGAGTGCATGGATTGATCGCAAGCTGATGCAGGCCGCGGCGGGCTATGCGATCGACTCCGACGAGTTACGCCGAAGCGCGAGGCTTCGCACGCTGCTTCCGGTCTTTCGCAACATATTGTTTGTTGTGCTGCTCGCGATGGCCATACTGATGGCGCTTTCCAGTCTGGGCGTGGAGATCGGTCCGCTTATCGCCGGCGCAGGTGTTGTTGGCGTTGCGGTTGGCTTCGGCGCCCAGACGCTGGTGAAGGACATCATCTCCGGAGTGTTCTTCCTCCTCGACGACGCCTTCCGGGTGGGCGAATACATCGAGAGCGGCAGCATCAAAGGTACCGTCGAATCCTTTTCGTTGCGCTCGATAAAGATCAGGCATCATCGTGGTGCGCTCCACACGATCCCGTTCGGCTCGCTCGACAAGATCACCAACTATTCCCGTGACTGGGCGATCGACAAGATCATGGTGAGCGTCACCTATGATACCGACTTGGACATCGTAAAACGTGTGGTCAAGGAGGTCGGCCAGCAGTTGCTGACCGATGAAGAGATCGCGCCGCTCATCATGGAAACATTGAAGATGCAAGGGGTCGAGCAATTTGGCGATTTCGCCATTCAGATCCGCATGAAGATCATGACCAAGCCGGGCGAGCAGGCGGTCATCCGCCGCCGTGCCTATGCCTTGATCAAGAAGGCCTTCGACGCCCAAGGGATCAAATTTGCCGTTCCGACTGTCTCCGTCGCCGGCAGCGGGGATGCAAGCAACGCGGTCGCTCAGAAGGCGCTTGATCTCATCAAGCCACCGCCGCCGACCGGGCCAGCAGCGTCGGATGCCTAGACTCGGCGCTTGCGCGCGGTGTCAGGGCGACGTTTCCAGGAGGGTACGCAAGCCTGACAGGGAACGCCCCGCTTTAAAATTCTGGTCGGGCGAACTCGGGCGAATGGCTCGGCATTGGCAGCACGGCCGCCCTCGCCTCCCCTGCTTCATCTAGAAGCTCCGCGTATGGCGCGGGTTCACGTGGCAAATCCACATCGACGATGGCACCATTGCGGCCATTTGATGCGTTGATCGTGCCTCCATGAGCTTCGACGATGGAGCGCGAGATCGACAGCCCGATACCCATGCCGGTCCGCTTGGTTGAAAAGTAGGCGTCGAAGATCTTGTCAAGCAGCGGCTCTGGTATGCCGGCGCCGTCATCCTCAATCGAAATGCGGACGCCATGGAAGCTCTGTTTTGACTTCACCCGGATTTCCCGATGCCCGGACGGAGCCAGTTCGATCGCTTGCACGGCGTTGATAAGCAGGTTGATGATTACCTGCTGCAGTTGCAGGGCGTCGCCACGGACGAACGGCGTTGCGGGATCGAGGGAACAATGGATCCGGATAGACCGTGCCACGGTTTCGATGGCCATAAGTTCAATGGAATCCGATATCACGCCATTGATGTCCACATCGGTACAGATCGGGTCGCGCTTCACCGCCATCTGCTTGATCCTATGAACAAGCTCATTCGCACGCCGGGCGCTGTCCTTCATCCGAGCCATGTTGAAACGGAGCTTTTTCAGGTCCGGCGAGTCCTGCGACAGCAACCGCAGACTCGTATCTATATCCATGGCAATTGCCGACAGCGGCTGGCGGATCTCGTGGACGATCGAGCTCACCATCTCGCCAAGCACGCAAAGGCGTGCCGCATGCGCCTGGTCCTCTTCAAGCTGGCGTAGCCGCGCTTCCGTTTGCGCCCGGTCTGGAAGAGCGTCGATCCTCAAAGCCACAGTACCCATGATTGCCGCCCCTGCCTGACGAGAGTTCGGAAGGTGACCATTAAAGTATTTGGAGCCGTTGCGAATTTCGACAGCCTTGCGGGATTAATCGATCTATTCGCGGGTATAGGACGCCCCGACCGCGAGTTGGGGCTCGCATCGCACGCCTTGGCAGTGTTTGCT
The DNA here is from genome assembly GCF_009601505.1 of Sinorhizobium terangae. Lineage (GTDB taxonomy): Bacteria > Pseudomonadota > Alphaproteobacteria > Rhizobiales > Rhizobiaceae > Sinorhizobium > Sinorhizobium terangae. The sequence goes on along the minus strand of NZ_WITC01000032.1, from coordinate 104,521 downwards.
CAAGACGCCTCAGGTGCCCTTCAAGCGCGCCCGAATCCCGTGGTGATGTAGGGGAATGCTCACCTATGCCGCTCAGGCGGGCAGACGATCATGCCCCTGCGCCATTTGCGTTTTGCTGGCGACCAACGTGCCGACGTCGATCGGTTCGCGCTCACGCTCCGGCGATTGGACCGGCAGGCTGAAGGTGACCGTCGCTCCGCGTCCAGGGGCATTCTCGGCCCAGACGCGGCCGCCATGCGTTTCGACGACGGAGCGGCAAATCGCCAGTCCCATGCCGATGCCGTCTTTCTTTGTCGTGAAGAACGGTTCGAAGATCCGGTCGGAATCGGCGATTCCGCGGCCCCGATCGGAGACTGCCACTTCCAGTGTTTCGGAATTGCGCATGTGTGTCGCTATGCGAAGGATACGGGCATGCACGGGGGTTTCCTGCATGGCTTCAATCGCATTGCGGACGAGATTGATAACCACCTGCTCGATTTGAACGCGGTCCGCCCCAACACCTGGCAGAGCGGGATCGAGGTCGATTTCCAGCCTGATCTTGCCCGCCTGAAGTTTGTCGGAGATCAGCTCGCACACTTCCTTGATGACCGTATTCAATTGGATCGGCTGTCGTGAATGGCCGGTCTGCGTAAATAGCGCCCGAATCCGATTAACCACATCGGCCGCAGCATCGACGTCTCGAACAATCCACTCTGCGGTGCGGCTCGCTCGTTCAAAGTTCGGCGGGTTCGCACGTAGCCACCGCTGGAAGGCATTGGCGTTTGCGACGACCGCCTGCAGTGGCTGATTGAGTTCGTGCGCGATCGAGACCGACATCTCAGAAAGACTTGCCGCACGCAGGGCGCGAGCCAGCTTCTCGTCCGCGAGACGGGCGGCCTCCTGGGCCTGCATCTCATCGTGAATGTCGAGGCATACGCCATACCATTGAAGAATGCGGCCATCGGTGTCGCGCAGAGGCTCGGCCTTGCCATCGATCCAACGATAATCGCCGTCAGCCCGTCGCAGCCGGTACTTCAACATGAACGGCTTTCCGGCCCTGAATGACTGGCTGAGAGCCGCCTGAAAGGACGCCCGGTCATCCGGATGGACGGCTTCGATGATCGTCGCGGCCAATTGGCCGGCGGTCCGAGTTGTGTCCCCGCTCTGAGACATGCCCGTCCAGCGCAGCAATGGCTGGTTGAGGTAAGACGGCTTGCCGTCCGGAGTTGCGCACCAAATGAGTGCCGGCACTGTATCGATGAGCTGGCGCAGTTGCTGTTCGCTTTCACGCAAAGCGGCCTCCGCCTTGCGCTGGTCATCGATATCGACGGTCGTACCGTACCAAGCGGTGATGCGCCCGTGCTCATCTCGCGATGCGACCGCGGAGTCGCGAAACCATCGGTAGGTGCCATCGTGACGGCGGACCCGCTGTTCGTCGATCAGTGGCTCTCCGGTACTCAGGCTGTGCTTCCACAGCGCAAGGCTGCGCTCGCGATCATCGGGGTGTACAAACGGTTGCCACCAGGCGGTGTCACCGGCCTCCATCAGTCGTTTCATTTCCTCGACTGTCAGCCCGACAAACTCCAGCGCCTTCGGATTGACAAAACGCATCCGCCCGTCGGGGTAGCAGGACCAACCAAGACCGGGAATATCCTCCATGGTCGGCTGGGCATTCCTGTAGACCTGCTCGTAGAAGGTGACGACCCTGAATAGCTGGACCACAAGCCATAGGCCGAATGCGCTGGCCACGAACACGGCGACACGAAGCCATCCACCCATGCCAATGGTATCAGAAGCCGTTTCAATCGCGGCTGCCGCAAAGCCGGCGATTGCGATCGCCAGCAATCCCCCTTTCCAGCCGATGCAAATGCAGGCGGCGGCAACCGCGATCAACAGGCCGGTCGGATCTGAGGAAAACCAAGCCAGGAGGGCGCCGGCCGCACTTATGGCCGCTGCAAAAGCCCGCCGCTTCGTCGATGACATTGCTTCCATCGAACCCCTCCAAGCCTTCAGGCCTTGATCAATGCGTATAGGTCGATTCAACCTACCAGCGAGGCGTTGGGTCTGAATACCTATGCCTTGGGACAGTCAACAAAGCCTTGATCCGTCAGCGGCTTGGCGCCGCGCAGGCCCTTGGTGCCCGTCACTCGTCACCCCGCCGCACGCTTTCAGGCAGGGACTGCCAAGCCGTGAACAGCTGCGTAATGGAGTTTGCGTGCATCTTCTTCATCATGTTACTTCGATGAAGTTTGACGGTAATTTCGCTGATGCCGAGTTCGAAGGCGATCTGCTTGTTCAGGGCGCCGCCGACGACCGAACGCAACACCTGCCGTTCGCGCTGCGTTAGCGTCTCGTAGTCGGCAGCATGCTTGCGCGCCGTGAGTGTCGCCTCCCGTCGCGCGATGTCGGTCGCGATGGCGTTGGAGACTGCATCGAGGAAGGTCTGGTCACGCACCGGCTTCGTCAGGAAGTCGACAGCGCCTGCCTTCATCGCCTCCACGCTCATCGCGATGTCACCGTGTCCCGTCAAGAACACGATCGGCGTCTCTATGCCGTTGGTCTGGAGGTGGCGTTGCAGGTCGAGCCCGCTCAATCCCGGCATGCGCACGTCAAGCACGAAACAGCTTGGCCGATCCGGAAGTTTGGCCTCGAGAACTTCCCGGGCGGAAGAGAACGAAATCGTTTCGATCCCAACCGAGTTGAGAAGGTTGCTCATGGCCTCACGGACCTTGGCGTCATCATCAACCAGCATCGCGATCGGTTTGTCTTCCGATCCGGAAAATGATGTGTCCATGCCCCGCCCTTCAATTCAAGCTTCAACCAAGACCCCGCGCGCGACATGTGGTCTGTCGCAGCCGCACCATGGCCCTCGCTCGGAAGACAATGCGGACGGTGATTCTCGGAAAATCGCAGGGAATATACCGTAAAAGCGCAGGGGACTCGAATACGATTCTTGTCGCGCACCGCGCAAGACTGTCTCCTCCTCCGCCTGGAACGCCGGACTGATGCTCAGAAACACGCATGCGGGCACGACCAGCCCCGGTGGGGTCATCTGCAGGCGTATGGCGCGGTGCACGCCTATGCCTTTGTCCGGCGTTACCGCAGTCCGATTCTTCAATATTTTCCAGCCTTCAGCCGCTAGGCTTGAGGCGCCACGCCTCGCTGGATAGGTTGCGCCGCAGGCTGGCAGACAGCATTGCCTGGCAAGCAAGTGGGTCTCGTTTTGATAATGATCAAATTTCGGTGATGACGGACGTCGCCGATGGGAATAGGGCGTACGGGGACGAGGAATGAACCCTTCTGACGTTACTGGCCGAGCGGCAAAGTTTCGCCTTGGTGTTTTCCTGCTAGGGCTTTTTACGGCGCTGCTGGCTCTGGCGATGCCGGCCTATGCGAAAGAGATTCTGCGCCTTCCATACGCCATCGACATCGGCACGTTCGACCCTGACAACGGTTTTGAGGTCGATGGTGTAAGCGCGATCAACAATGTCTATGAGGGCCTCGTCGAATACGCGCCAGGATCCACTCAGATCGTCGGTTTGCTTGCCAAGCGTTGGGCAATTTCCAATGACGGCCTCAGCTACACGTTTGATCTGGAGGATGGCGTCAAGTTTCATGACGGCGCGCCCTTGACCGCGCAAGCGGTGGTCGGCTCCCTCAAACGTCGTCGCGATGGTGGGCTCGCGCTCAGCTATATGCTCGGTAATGTCGCGGATATCAGCGCACCCGATGATGACACCGTGGTCATACGACTGAAGCAGCCTCAACCCTCGTTCCTGGATGCGCTGGCGAGCGCTTGGGGACCGAAGGTGATCAGTCCTCTGGCGCTCAGCGAGCACGACAAGTCGGATAAGGCCACAAACTGGCTCGGTGAACACGCCGCCGGTACCGGACCCTTCAAGCTCGCGGAAATCAAGCGCGGTGAGGGTTACGTCCTCGAACGCAATGCAGACTACTGGGGCAAGCGACCATACTTCGACGAGATCAACATACCCGTGGTGCCGGATATTGGACAACAGATCCTCAAGCTGAAAGCAGGTGAGCTCGATGTCGTGCCGACCAACTTCCCGTTCGCGCAGTTGAGCCACCTGCCGGCAGGGCTTGAGGTCACCGCCGCGCCGAGCATGACGCAATACGCCCTGTTCGTTAAGCCCGGCTCGCCTCTCGACAATCCGGAAATTCGCCGTGCCGTCCTGACAGCGATCAATCCGTCCCTTTGGGTCAAGGACGTATTCGGTCCCTACGCAGAGTTGTCGAAGTCGGCCTATCAGAACCTGATGCTCGATCCCGCCGATCCAATCGAATATCCGGGTGACATCGAGGCGGCCCGGGCCGCGATCGCGAAACTTGGCGAAGTCAACCTCAGCATAGGCTTGCACAGCACGAAGGCGGCCTATGCCCGGATCTCCGACCGTCTGATCATCCAGCTCGCCCTGATCGGCGTCAAAACAACGGCCCACGTCCTGCCGCCGGGAGCCGCCTTTGCGTTGAAGGGCGACCCCAGCGCACCCGACGCTTTGCTCACCATTTCGAGTCCCGACGCAGCTCATCCGGAGAACCAGGCGCGGGCATTCTTCACCAAGGACGCACCGCTCAATTTCTATGGCAGGAGCCTGCCTGAGGCTGACGCCATCGTCGACGTGGCTGGGACTAAGACGGACGTTGCAGAGCGCAACGCCCTCTACGAGAAGGCCGGGCGCCTCTATCTCGACGCCGGCCATGTCATTCCCCTTGTCGATGTGAAAGATGTCGTGGTGCATGCCAAGGGCCTGACTGACCTTGGGCTGCGCCCCGCCTTTCCACCCGGCAACATCGATTTTGCCACCATACGGTGGACACGCTGATGTAACGTTTGAGTGGTTGAAGACAATCAACGCGTGAGGCTCGCGACATGATCGGCGTTTTGAACCCTAGCAATCCGCAGCCGGACCGGCATTCCCCGGCCACCGCGCTTCGAGACGCGTGCTTCGCTGAGTTTGTAATCGCCGCGCACCGAGATGGTTGATCAAGTCCTCACTGTTGCCGGGCTCGGCGTCGTTCTCTCCAGGAACGGCAGAAAGCACCGCGTCCTCGACGACATCAGCTTCGCGGTAGCTCCGGGTGAAATCCTGGCTGTGGTCGGGGAAAGCGGCGCGGGAAAGTCGACGCTCGGCGCCGCGATCCAGGGGCTTCTGCCGAGCGACAGCGCGCCGGAAGTGAGCGGGTCGATTCGGCTTGCCGAGCTAGAGATCGTCGGCTCACCGCCGCACCTGTTGCGCTCAGCGCGACGTTTACTCGTGCGCGCCGTCCCACAGGACCCGATGGGGGCAATCAATCCCACGATGACAATCCGCCGTCAGTTGCACGAATCGGCAGACGGGGACGAGACGTTGATCCTTGATAGCCTGCGCCGCGCCGGTTTGCGCGACGAGAAGCGCATCGCGGGCGCCTTCCCGCATCGTCTGTCGGGAGGCGAGCGTCAGCGGGTTCTGATCGCAATGGCGATGATGGCGCGGCCGAAACTCCTGATAGCCGACGAGCCGACGACCGCGCTCGATGTCACGACGCAAGCGCAGTTGCTCCAGATCGTGCGCAATCTCGCTCGGGAGGAGCACACCGCTATCATCTATATCACCCACGACCTCAATGTCGCGGCCGCAGTGGCCGACCGCGTGATGGTACTTTTCGGCGGGCGAATGGCGGAGATCGGCACGCTGCGCGAAGTCGCGCGAAATCCGCAGCACCCCTACTCGGCCAGTCTCTTCGCTGCCCGCTACGATCTCACGTCCGATCGATCACGCCCGTTGCCGACGAAGCGGACGGCATTCAGGCGTGACGAAACGAGCGAACGTGGCTGCAACTATGTCTTGCACTGCCAGATCGCCCGGCCCGACTGTTCCAGCATCCGCCCCCGAGAGCGCCGCGCTCGATCGCATTCCGGCCTGGTGGCCTGCCATCGCTCGGACGAGACGCCGTTACCTACCATTCCTGTCGCGGCTTCGCGCGAGGCATGGGCGGGCGAAGAGGTCACGGACGGACCGGTGGCACTTGAGCTTTTGGACGTTCACAAGCACTTCCCTGCAGACAGGCAAGGGGTCTGGGAACGGCGGCGCCTGATACCGGCGCTCAGAGGCGTGAACCTGTCAATCGCGCTCGGCCAATCGGTCGCCGTCGTTGGTGAAAGCGGCTCCGGCAAATCGACCCTCCTGAAGATCGCCGCGGGATTGATGGCTGCCGACAGCGGGCACGTCTCGTGCCTTGACCCCCGGCCGCAGGTAATCTTTCAGGACTCCGTGTCGGCGCTGACGCCGTGGCTCTCCGTCGGCGATCAGGTCGGTGAACGGCTGCGTCCACACGTCGCCTCTGCCGCCGAGCGCCGGCGGAGGGTCGGTGAAGCCTTGCAGAGCGTCGGGCTCGATCCGTCGCTGATGCATGCATTGCCGTCCGAGCTCTCGGTCGGCCAGTGCCAACGCGCCATCGTGGCCCGGGCCGTTGTCGTGCCACCCAAGCTGCTTCTGTGCGACGAGCCTATCAGCGCCATGGACGTCCCGCTGGCTGCGGCAACTCTCAACCTGCTCAATGATCTTCGCAGGCGCCTTGGGCTCGCGATGCTGTTTGTAACCCATGATCTTGCCGCAGCAAGGGTCATTGCCGACCGTATCGTCGTGCTAAACAAGGGGACGGTCGTGGAGGAGTTTGAAGCCGACATGTTGCAGTCCCCTTCCCGTGGTGCTGTCACACGGGCACTGATTGAGGCCTGTCCAAGCCTCGACGCGATGCTCGCTCGATGATCCGCGGCATGAATGCACAGACAAACTCGTTAGCGCGCCTCTACGACGGCCTGCGGCTGGTCGGCTGGTCGGGTTGGGTCGGCATTATCGGAGTATTGCTGATTACGATCGTAGCTTTGTTGGCGACATGGCTGACACCCCATGATCCCTATGCGCGGGTCGCCGAGGCTTATCTTCCTCCTTCAGGAACATATTGGTTCGGTACGGACGAGGTCGGTCGCGATCTGTTCGCGCGCGTGCTTGTCGGCGTGCAATCCACCTGGCTTGCGAGCCTTGCGGTGATCATTTTCAGTCTCGTGCTCGGCTCCTTCATCGGGGTTGTCTCCGGTGCGATCGGCGGCAAGGTGGATTTCATCGTTCAGCGTATCGTCGACTTGTTCCTGGTGCTGCCCAGCACCATGATTGCGCTTGCGGCGGTTGCGGTTTTAGGGCCGAGCCTCCTCCACAGCATCATCGCACTCGCGATCTTCTGGTGGCCATGGTACGCCCGTGTCTCACGGGACGAAATTCGGCGGCTCCATGCGCGGCCGCATGTGGAGGCGGCAAGGGCGGCCGGTGTCGCCAGCCCCCGCCTGATGCTGCGCTATCTGCTTCCAGGAGCCGTCCCCTCTCTGATCATTGCGGCGACGCTCGATGTCTCCAACATGGTCATGGCGCTATCGGTGATGTCGTTTCTCGGCCTCGGCCAGCCGGCGCCTTCGGCCGAACTCGGAGCCATGACAGCACGCTCACTCGACAGTTTGACGGTTTTCTGGTGGATCCCGATGTTGCCGGCGCTCGCCCTCTTCGTCTTGTGCCTCTTCTCAAACCTCGCCGGCGATGGACTTCGCGCGGCGCTGAAGGGCGCGTGAGCATGGCCTTTTATCTCGCGAAACGGGCGTGCGGTCTGGCCATCGTTCTCATGGTCATGAGCTTCATCGTCTTTTTGCTGCAAAGCGTCGTCCCCTCTGACCCGGCGCGCGCCATCGCAGGCCCCTACGCGCCATCGACAACGATCGAAACCGTGCGCGAGGAATTGGGCCTGGATGATCCCATTGCCGTGCAATACGGCCAATTTCTGATGCAGGTGAGCGCCGGAGACCTCGGGAAATCGGTCCGCACGCGCCAGCCGGTGGGTGACGACCTTCTGAGATATCTGCCCGCGACGCTGGAACTCATCTTGGTGTCCACCATCCTGGCGATGGGATTGGCGTTTAGCCTGACGCTGCTTCTATTGGGCGGCGCGCGGTCGCAGGTCCTGCGGCACGTGTTTATTGCGCTGGGATCGACACCAATCATCCTGTTGGCTGTGTTGTTGGCCTATGTCTTCTGGTTCCGCCTGGCCTGGTTGCCAGGAAGCGGTCGCCTTCAATTTCGTGACTTCGTCGGCACGACGGGCTTTTATGTCATGGATGGCCTTCTTGCGGGGCGGCCGGATGTCAGCATCGATGCCCTGGCACATCTGATCCTTCCTGCGACGGCCTTGGCCCTGCCGTTCGCGGTCGCGGTCGTTCGCAGCCTCGCAGGAGCACTGCATGACGTGATGCGACAACCCTATATCCGAACGGCGCGAGGCAAGGGTCTTGGCGAGGCAACCGTTGTGTTGCGACATGGCCTCAGGAACGCCGCTTCCGCCCCGTTGGCGATGACCGGGCTGCAGATAAGGCTGCTCTTCGGTAACTTGCTGGTGGTTGAATCCGTGTTCGGCTGGCCGGGTCTTGGTCTATATATGACCCAGTCCTTTGCAACTGCCGATCTGCCGGCGATCCTCGGGGTCTCGTTGGTATTCGGGGCGATCTACATTCTCGTCAGTATTGCGGTCGAAATCGCTCAATCGCTCACCGATCCGCGGATCGAACTGTAAGCGCCGCCAAATCTGTCGCCGTCGCGCCGCTCTGACCTGTGAAGCAAGGGTGACCTATACCGTCGCATAGGTCGACAGATACTACGATACGGTGGAACGGCGCGAGGATATCGAGATCTAATCGTATTTGCTCTGTGCCATATGCTTATGGTGCGGCTGCGAATGGAGCAACCATGGACCGCCTTATCCAGCCCAAGAATATCAATGAAACATCAATGGATCGGCCGGATAGGCGCGAACCTGTCGCAATCGTTCCCGGCCCTGCCCGCGTGCCTTCGTCAATCGGGCTCGAATCCGAAGCCTTGCGTGACAGCAGGGATGTCCAGGCCGGAGCCGACACCAGCCACCCGATCGGTGGTATCCGCATCTATCCAGGCCAAGGCGACGGTGCGCTCAGCGACCGCCAGTTCGAGCGCGTCGTGGCCTATGTATCGCGCAACATGGATGGTCCGCTCAGGGTTCGTGAACTGGCTGCGGAGGTCGGACTTAGCCCCAGCCACTTCACCCGCGCATTCTCGGTGCGACTCGGAAAATCGCCCTACGCCTTCATCATGGAGCAGAGAATGCACCACGCCCGCAATCTGATGATGAACACCGGTCAGAAGCTGACCGAGATAGCCGGCAACTGCGGACTTGCGGATCAAGCACATCTCACACGTATGTTCAGGAGGTTCGAAGGCACGACTCCGGCGAGATGGCGGCGCCTTCGCCGGTCGGATCCGAAGGCGGATTGTCAAACACTAGAGACGCAGGGCTGATCGGCCCGTCTGAGACCTTCTTCATTCTGAAGGAAGCCGGCGGCGCTGAATAGGCGCTCCAGCCCGCGCGGATTTTCCCTGTCGGACCGGTTCGCTGGCGCGCTGCCGAGGCACTATACCTGTGTACACTGACGACGGTCTCCGAGAGATAGTATGCTATTACATCATCACTCGCCGCCGCTTCCAGCAGGTGATGGTGCCCCGGTCCTCCCTCCGCAGTGGCACGACAAACAAGACTGATCCGCATGATAGGGCCGTCTGAATCCTCCGCAGACGGCCCACTTTTTTGTTCCCAGCGAAAGCCGGCGATGTGTGGCGGCGGTGAAGCTTGAGCGCCGTACACATTGTGTAGACAGAGCGCGCATGAAGGCTATACTGCCGCCCTCGTTGCTTGAGGGCGCAACCTGAATTCGAAAAGCCTCTCCCGTAGGGAATTCGTGGCACTCGTAGCTGCCCTTATGGCCATCGAGGCGCTAGCGCTCGACATCATGCTGCCGGCGCTGCCAGATATCGGCGCTGCGTTCCAGGTCGCTGATCCAAACGACCGCTCGCTTGTCCTGACGATGTTTCTTATCGGCTTCGGCTTGCCGCAAGTGGTGTTCGGACCGCTCTGCGATCGTTTCGGCCGCCGCCGGCCAATATTGATCGGTATCGCCGTCTATATCGCCTGCGCGCTGGCTTCGGCCGCCGTGCGCGACTTTTCAGAGCTGCTTTCGCTTCGTTTTGCCCAAGGGGTGGCCGCGGCGGCGATCCGCGTCGGAATGATTTCGGCGGTGCGCGACCGATATGAGGGCGCTGCGATGTCGGAGGTCGTCTCGGTTGCCCTATCGATCTTCCTGCTCATTCCTCTTTTTATGCCCGGTGTCGGGCAGATCATCCTTCTGGTGGGGCCATGGGAGTTGATCTTCGTCGCCATGGGCGGCCTTGCGGCGATGATCGGAGTGTGGACCTTCCTGCGCATGCCGGAAACCCTGGCGCTCGCAAGCCGCCGACCACTCGACTTCACGAGCGTGGTGGATGGCTTTGCCATCGTGATCCGCAACCGGACCGGGTTCAGCTACGGGCTGTCCGGCATGTTCCTGCTCGGAATTATCTTCGCACTGATTAATACGTCACAGCAGGTGTATGTCGATATCTATGGGCTCGGTCCTTATTACCCGCTCGCCTTTGCCGCCATGCCCGGGGCCGCAATCGTCGGGTTCCTGGTCAATTCGCATCTTGTGGCAAGGTTCGGAATGCGCCGGCTGGCGCATGGCGCAATGCTCCTCTTTCTTGCCGGGAGCGTTGCGTGGCTTGCAATGGTCCAGCTTGCAACACCGCCGCTCTGGCTGTTTTCGCTCATGATCGTGCTGGTCACTCCCATGGTCGCGTTTGGTTTTCCCAATACCGGGGCGCTCGCGATGGAACCGCTCGGGGAAGTCGCCGGAACGGCGTCCGCCATCTTCGGCGCCATCCAGACCGTTGGCGGGGCGATCCTCGGCTGGGCGGTGGCGCAGTCCTTCGACGGAACACTGACGCCGGTGATCGCGAGCCTCTGCATCTTCGGCACCTGCGTGCTCGCCTGCTTCCTGGTCGCCGAGAAGGGTCGGCTGTTTGGCGACGGAACGGTGCAGAACGCACCTGCGGCGGACGCCTGATCGAACCCCGAAAGCGAATTTCCCATTTGTTAACCAAATTTGCTCATTGTCCGTGGCTCGACCAAAGAACCTCGGAGCACATGATGAGCTACGATTGGACCGGCGAGCGGACACGCCGAACGAGGATGCGGAGGATCAGTGGATTGGTCCTGATAACCGCCGCGATCATCGCCGTTGCAGCGGCCCTGTCCATGTAATGCGCGTCGCGCTCAATCGGACTCGTGTGACGCGCTTTAGGTCATTGATTTCATGCATCGTTGCCCGAAACCGCTGCACACTTTTGGCCGACAATGCATTAGGCTCAGGACCTGAGCCCAGCAGCCGGTCGCGGCAATGCGAACTTCGGCTGGCCCCACTCCGGGATGGCGGCGGAGGTGCCCGATACGGCCGTCGGTAAGCGGCTTCGAGTCAATGTGGAGTGCGGGGCCACCGTTCGGCGGGCGAGCGCGTCCACTTCTTCATGCCAGCCTCTTCATCACCAAATCCTCGCTGAGGCCGACTGACAGCACAGGCTACCCATACTCAGGTGTGGCTCGTTCGCCAACGCGCCTCAACATAGAGTCCGCGACGTCACTCGTGACCGACACAGTCGATCACGCAAAACAGGAGCGCGTCATGTCGCAGGCAGAAACAAAACCCCGTACGAATGGTCAGCAGGAGAAAAACATGAGCTTGGTCAAGACCTCACATCCGGGTAGACCCGAAGAGCTGGTTCCGTCGCGCTATGCGGTGCAGATCGGCGAGATCGAGGTGGTCGTGATCAGCGATGGGGTGCTACCGCTCCCGACCAAGATGTTGGGACACAACGCCGCCCCGGCCGCCCGGGCGGCCTGGCTGGACGAAATGTTCCTGCCCCCGGACGCTTTCGACTGGGCGCTGAATGTGGTCCTGGTGCGCAGCGGCGACCGGACCATACTTATCGACGCCGGGCTAGGCTTGGACCCGAACTTGAACCTGCCGCGGGCCGGGCAGCTGATCAAGCGACTGGAAGGCGCCGGCATCGATCTTGGCTCCGTGACCGACGTGGTGCTGACCCACTTGCACATGGACCACATTGGCGGGCTGCTCGTCAACGGGGTGAAGGAGCAGTTGCGTCCGGACCTGCGGATCCACCTGGCGGCCGCAGAAGTCAAGTTCTGGGAGGCGCCCGATTTCTCCCACGCGGTCATGCCCGACGGCTTCCCGGACGCGCTGCGGGCGACCGCCAAGCGGTTTCTGAGCGTATACCACAATCAACTGCAGCAGTTCGAGGATGAGTACGAGGTGGCGCCGGGCGTGGTCGCTACTCGCACCGGCGGCCACACCCCGGGGCACTGTGTCGTCCGCGTGGCTTCCGGCGGCGACCGGCTGATGTTCGCCGGCGACGCCGTGTTCGCGGTCGGGTTCGAGCACCCCGACTGGTACAATGGCTTCGAACACGACCCCGAGGAGGCGGCCCGCGTTCGGACCGGTCTTTTCAAGGAGCTTGCGGCGACCAGATCGTTGCTGGTGGCCACCCACCTGCCGTTCCCGTCCGTCGGTCGGGTGGCGGTCGATGGCGACCACTTCCGTTGGGTACCGGTCTTCTGGGACTACTGACAGCTTATTGGGCTAGGGCCAAACTACAACGCCGCGCGTCCAATCGGACGCGCGGCGTAGCACTTTGAATTGCTGCATGATTTTGTCGCTAATGATCTGGTGTCGGCGGCCGTGCGGCAGCTCGCCTGATGCGGGATCTCTTCATGTAGCGCGGGCCAGGCGATGCACGAGACCTCGCCGGCCGCGTTCCATCACGACTGCATGGTTCCAGCTGAAGACAGGTTTCAGGATGAATGAAAGTCTGATCATCCAGGGCTTGGTGACCCTGACGATCCAGTCGTAGCGGACATTGCATTTCGAGCCATCGGGTTGCAACGTCCATCGACCAAGCCCCTCGAGCTCGCCGCGGGCTCTCCCCTCGATGATGGATAGCGGCACGATCCTGGTGGTTTCGATTTCGAAGGCGAGGTCATAAGGCAATGCCGTGGACCATCTCATCCGATGGACGGCGCCGATGCCGGCCTCGTCGCCTTCGCGCAGAAGCGTGACCTCTTTCACCGTGGGCCACCATTCCGGCCAGGTTTCGGGCGCATTCAGCAACCGCCAGACATCCTCGACCGAGGCGTCGATGGTCCATGTCGTAACGAGCTGAAATTCGGTGGACGGCATTCAGTCTCCCGGCAGGCGAACGAGTGAGCTTCATTCTGACTTCATCGGCTCACGTGATCCAGCTTGATCGCTCAGTTCTGATTTGTCCAACCGGTCCATTCGCCTGCTTGTGCCTGTTTGCGCGGGCACAAAGACGAAACGGCGCCTTCTCCGACAAAATGGCGAGCACATCTCGATGTTGGATCATCGGCCGGCTCCAGTCCCGGCATCGTCGGCTCGAAAGATCCAGCGCCAACAGATCAAGGAACAGATCATGACCGGAATAAGCCTCGACCAGACAGTCGCAACGATCGCAGCGGAATTGCCAGGGGCGGCGGAACTTTTCCGCCGCCATGACATCAGCTTTTGTTGCGGCGGCAACCTGCGGCTCTCGGAAGCTGCCGTCAAGGCCGGGCTCGCACCGTCGACGTTGCTTTCCGAACTTGAGACATTGGTGGAGGCGGCAAGACGGGATGCGCCTGAAGAGACCGCTGACCTCATCGCGCATATCCTCGCCAGATATCACGAAACGCACCGCTCGGAACTGACCTGGCTAATTCCGCTCGCACAGAAGGTGGAGCGCGTACATGCCGACCATCCGTCGGCACCGATCGGGCTTTCACAGGCGCTGGAGGCTCTGCGGAACCAACTCGAAGGCCATATGGTGAAGGAAGAACTGGTTCTCTTCCCGATGATGCGGTCCGGCGGCAACGAGACGATCATGCATCCGATTACGCAGATGCGGCATGAGCATGATGACGAGGCGGAGCACCTCCGGACGATCGAGCATCTGACCCATGGCCTCTCGCTGCCGGCTGGAGCCTGTGGCTCGTGGACTGCGCTCTATACGGGGCTGCGCAAGTTTACCGATGACCTCGTCGCCCATATGCATCTCGAAAACGCCGTGCTGTTTCCTCGTTTCGAACCGGCATGACGGGTCGGATGACGAGTGCCGCTCCGAAGATTAGGATATCCATCTGGCAGGCGCCTTACCGCCCCTTGTTTCTTCTGGCGGGATTATGGGCGTTGGTCGCGCCCGCAGTCTGGCTGCTTCCAGCGGGAACAGGTCCGGAGCCCGTCGCCTGGCACCGCCATGAACTTCTCTTCGGCATGACCAGTGCTGCGGCGGGAGGCTACCTTTTGACAGCCTTGCCTTCCTGGACGAAAAGCCGCCCCGTCTCGCCCATCGTCACGGTCTTCGTCACCTGCCTCTGGTGCGCCGCCCGTATGACGGCAGCATTTTCGGACCCGTTGCCGTTTATCGCTGCGGCAATAGGAGCAACCGCCTATTTCGTCTGCCTGACAGTGATCCTGATGCATGGCGTGGTGTCCTCCAGGGCCTGGCATCGGCTCTGGGCGCCGCTCGGCATGGCCGCGCTCGGTGCAAACGCCCTGTCCCTTGTCGATCGAGGTGTGAGCCCCATAAGCACGCCGCTTTTGTATGTTGTCCTGATAATTCTGATCGGCGGACGTGCAGTGCCTGCTTTTACCCGTCGATGGCTCGACAGGACTGGTGCAGGGCCCCTTCGCGATCGCCCGGCGCTTTCGTACCTGGCGATAGCCGGCGTACTTGCCACCGCCTCGATCGAAGCTGTCCATCAGCATCAGACATCGGGTTACGTGCTGATGTCTTCGGGTGGTTTGCTGCTGCTGCAAATGAGGGCATGGCAAAGTGTCAGCACCTATCGTTATCCTGCCTTGTTCGTGTTGCATCTTGCGTTTGCCTGGACGCCGGCGGGTCTCGTTCTGAACGGTCTGGCGGTCGTCTTTCCCGATCGGATTCCGGCTGCCGCCGCTCTGCATGCGCTGACCATGGGTGCGATGGGAACGATGATGGCCGCCGTGATGATGCGCTCGGCCATGAGACGAAATGGAGAGGCCTTGGTCACCAATGGGACCATGGCGTGTGCATTCGGCCTCGTGACTCTTTCAGCGCTGCTGCGCATTCTCGCCGGATTGCCGATCGACGCGCATTTCAATCTTATGGTTGCGTCCGCGATCTGCTGGATGGCCGCTTGGGCGCTTTTCCTCGCCGTCTACATACCGGGCCTGACTGGTCCTGTTCCGAGGCCGGTGTTCAGCGCAGCAATCGGCAACCGCGGCGCACGCGCCGATAGCAACGACTGAACCGCAGTGAAATGCCAATGTACATAGAACGCAATCAAAGCGGAGACTTCATACTGGAATCAAGCGAGCTCGCAGAGCGGTTCGGGCTGTCGAGCGACGAGTTCCGCCAACATCTGAGGAGGGGCTCGGTGATGAGCATGGTCGAGCGCGGCGAGGCCGAGGATGCCGGCACGTGCCGCCTCAGCGTAAGGCTCGGAAACCGGATGTGGCGCGCCATCCTGGACGACCAGGGTCGGGTCGCGAGCGAAGAAATGACAATTCTTCGCAGCCGCGGGCGGCCCTGACCCTCGGTACAGGACCGCACTCCTCTTGGCTGCGCGCCCATTCGGTTGAAGCGGCCGAGCGAGCTGAGCATCTTTTGCGGGAACCGCTGCCGAGTCGCCTCTCCTGCAGCACGTGCCAGACAACGTCTCCGAGCGGCTGGTCCCGCTTTGTGAGTTCCTACTCGATTGCTACCTAGACTGCGCCGAACGCGAGCGCACGGAGGCGGAACGGAAGCAGGCGCAGACGTTTGCGGGCGACATGATCCGATGTCTGCAGGACATACGCGCCCTTCCGCCCTGGTAAGCGCATCTGAGTCACCGTCTTTCGGCTGCATGGAAACCAAAGGTTGCGTCGTTCTGACGCGAGCCAAATTTGCGTTATGTCAAAGAACGAACGGACCACACGGCTTAGTCATCGTCCCTGCAAGGCGCCCATGCGGGGTGTCTTCCAGCAAGGAGAATTGCAATGCGTTCCATGACCAAGTTTCTCGTCGGTGCAGCGTTCCTGAGTGTCTTGAGCGTTCCCGTTTTTGCCGCCGATCATGAGATCAAGATGCTCAACAAGGGCACGGACGGCGTGATGGTCTTCGAGCCGTCGGTACTCAAGGCCAGCCCCGGTGATACCGTGACCTTTGTGCCTACGGACAAGGGGCACAATGCGGAAACGGTCAAGGATATGATCCCGCAGGGTGCCGAAGCGTTCAAAGGGAAGATAAACGAAACGCTTAAAGTGACCCTGACCGAGCAAGGCATCTATGTGGTCAAATGCACGCCTCACTTCAGCATGGGCATGGTTGCCGTCGTTGTCGTCGGTGACGCACCAGCCAATGTCGAGCAAGTCAAGGCGGCAAAGTTCCCGAAGAAGGCGCGTGAACGGGTCGACGCCGCGCTCAGCAAGCTTTGAGCCTTCGTAAGGATGCGACCACGGCGAAGCAAGATGTCGGCGTGATCGCAGGGATGGGCGCGGGTCAGGCGGCATCGGCTTGCCGGCGCCTCTCCGCCCTCGCCTGCCGCGTCTGGAAGGTCGCCAGTTGACCGCGCAGCTTGCTGGCCTCGACCGCAAGGGTTTCCGAGGCGGCTGTCGTCTCCTCCACCATGCCGGCATTCTGCTGTGTGATCTGGTCGAGCTGGCTGACCGTGGCGGTAATCTCGCTGAGCGCCGAGGCCTGTTCCTTGGCGGACTGTGCGATAGTGAGAACCTGCCGGCTGATCGACTGTACGTGCCGCTCGATACCGGAAAGCGCCTCACCGGTCCTGCCCACCAGCGCGACGCCAGCCGAAACGTCGTTCGTAGCCTGACTTATAAGCGCCTTGATCTCCCGCGCCGCGGCGGCCGAGCGCTGCGCCAGCTCTCTAACCTCCTGCGCGACGACGGCAAATCCCTTGCCAGCTTCGCCTGCACGTGCCGCCTCGACCCCGGCATTCAGCGCCAGAAGATTGGTCTGAAAGGCGATCTCGTCGATCACACCGATGATCTGGCCAATCCGCTCGGAAGAGTTGGCAATATCGCGCATCGCGCTCACCGTTTCGGCGACAACACGGGTCGCCTCGGCCGCATCGCTGCCTGCGATGACGACCGAGCGCTGCGCCTCGTCGGCGCCAATCGACGACATCTTGACCGCAGCCGCGACCTCCTCCAGAGCGGCCGCCGCTTCCTCCAATGCAGTCGCCTGGCTGCCCGTGCGCCGCGCGAGGTCGTCCACGGCCATCCGCAACTCGGCACAACCGCCGTCGATGACATTCGCGTTCTCGCCGGCCAGGGAAACGAGCCGCTCCAGCGTCTCGACGGACCGGTTGAAGGCCGTTCGAAGCGCGTCGAAATCCGGGGCAAGCTTGTGGGCGATCCGGAAGCAGAGGTTCCCCCGCGAAAGTTCGTCCAAGCCACGGTTTACATTGTCCAGCGCCTGCTCGAGATCTCTTGCCCGCGCTGCCCGTTCTTCTTCGAGCGCCCGCGCCTCCGCCTGCCGCTCCGCCGCACGACGCAGATCTTCCTGACGCTGTGCCTCCGCCTGATGCCTGGCAGCCTCTACGGCCCTGGCGACTGCGCGCCCCATAGCTCCAACCTCGTCCTTGGCACCGGTCTGGCCCGCTGTCGTGCAGGCGTCGCCGTCCGCGAAACGCTCGATTGCCGCGGTGAGTGCCCGGATCGGCCGGACCACTCCGAGCGCAATCAGCACCGATACAAAGCCGGCGGCGGCGAGCGCGACGATCAGGCCGCCACCAATCATCAGCAGAGCCGTCATCTGCCGACGGGCGAGATCAGCGGCGTCCACTTGCGTCGCCTCGAGCAGCGCCTTCTCGACCTCGCGCATGGCGTCGATCCGCGCACTTGCCAGGTGATACCATTCGTCTGCATCAAGGGTGGAGAGGTCTCCTGCCTCGCCGACCGTCAAAAGCACCCGCCGCATTTCCGCCAGCGATGCCGAGGCATCAGGCATGACAGCCCTGGCCCGATCGGCGAAGGCCGGCAACTTGGCGGCGAACTCATTGAGCAGCGTCGTCTGCGCGCCATAAAGCTTGGCCAGGCGGACCAAGCCCTCTCGATCAGCCAGGCCCGTGGCGATCAAAGCGTTGCCAGCCGCCCGTTCCTGGCCCGCATATTCCTTCGCCAACGAGAAGAGGTTGTAGGCTTCGACGTCCCCGGCAAGCGCATCGTCGATGTGCCCGCCGTTGGTGAGCGCGCGCAGGACGCTGAGCAAGCGGGAAACGGATTGGCTGTACAGCGCACTGCTCTCCGCCGGCGCCAGCTCGCGCCGATCGACGCGGCCGCGCAGCACCGAAAGCTGCTGCAGTCCCTCTCGCAGGGGAGCATCCTGATCGATGGCGAGGTTTGACGCGGCAGTCAAAGCCGTTGCAGCACGGCCGTCGAAACCACGCCGTGCGGCGTTCAGTGATGCGTCGTCGCCATTGGCTTTACTCGCGAGAAAGATGGCCGTCGCGGCGCGCTCCATCTGCAGGGCATGCACTGCGTCGCCGAGGATTGAGATATAATCGCTGACCTCCACCAGGCGCGCAGCGTCCCGGTAGCTGGCCAGGCTCCCGTCGACCCGCCCATAGGCGAGCCAGGTGGCGACAAGCGCCGGCAGGGCAACACACCAGAGGATCCGCTTGGTCAGCGAGACGTCCGACAAACGCATGAGGCAACGCTCCAGGGGAAGTTCGACCTCATGCCGACGCGCCGCAATTCATTTTCGGCCCGATGCACTTACACCGCTGTCAGGTTCATCTCTTTGATCCGGCACAAACAACACGGTTCCCTGGGGGAAAGACAAGGCTTGTAAGCTGCCCGCAGAGGCCACATCGCCGACTGCGCACGATCGATAAGGCACGATCGGCGCCGCTCAAGGCAGTCTCCCCGCCTTGAGCAGTCGAACTTATCAAAATCGATCGTGATCGAGACCAATTTCCGGGAAAATGCCGAGCGGTTTCGCTTGGAGTCGGGTGATCTCAAAGCGTTAGATCATTCACGAAAGATGCCCTTGTAGTAGGAGCCGTTTCTTGGTGGGGCACCACTTGCCCTGGGGTTCAACGCCCCGTTCCGGTTCTCCGCATTGGGCGCTATCGATGCAGTGTCAGGGTTTTCTGATACGCAGGCTACGCTGCCGACGCTGATTGCCACCGCCGTCAGTGCGAGAATAACAAACT
The DNA here is from genome assembly GCF_009601505.1 of Sinorhizobium terangae. Lineage (GTDB taxonomy): Bacteria > Pseudomonadota > Alphaproteobacteria > Rhizobiales > Rhizobiaceae > Sinorhizobium > Sinorhizobium terangae. The sequence continues at coordinate 85,333 of NZ_WITC01000032.1, read as the reverse complement.
TGCTCATCTCTACTTCCTCTGTTGAAGCTCGCCCGATGATTCGAATTCAAATCGGGTTGGAAGCCAGGATCATCCGCTCCTCGTCGTAAGGACCCGGCCAGTCTGCGGTCGCGCGCCGGCTGCTGCAAAGTCGCGGAACTGCCTCGGACGGTTGTCGTCAATCGGTAGATCCGCCGCGCGAAGGATGTCCGGCACGAGTGGATCCGGCGCCTTTGCCGGATCGACTGCGGGGTCAAACGCTTTTGAAGCGATCCCTGCCATCCTCTCAGGATGGCCTGTGCCATGGAACTACAAGCTCAGTTTCGGCGCAAAATGTAACGGGTGTGTGACACCCCGCCCAGCTGGTTTTCTACTATTCTGAAAAGACCCCGCTCGCCGCCGCCATCGCTGCCTGAACGCGGCTGAGCCCAGCATAGGGCAGCATGTGGAGAATGGCCTCGGTCACTTCTTGCTTGTTGCCCCGGTATTCAACGCCCCTGCGACGTGGACCTTGAGGGGCGTTTCATCCGCTGTCGTGCCACGCGCCGCAAGTGTTGTTCAGGCCTGGCATGCTCGTCATGACGCAGATCCCGGCCACCAATGGCTTCGACGCGTGGTTCGCGAGATCTCGCAACAAACATGACGTTCTCCGTTCCGCAGAGCTACTTCGATGCCCCAGAACGTTTCGAGGCGGTCGACGTGCGGTCTTGCCAAAGGAACTCTCAATAACCGTAGCGAGCCATCGTGGCGGCGAGGACCGGAATAAGCGTGAAAACGCCGATTTGCGCCAGAATATAGCCGCGCACCTTGGCAACGTCCTCGGCTAGCGGGGTAAAGGTGTCTTCGTCCGCATTCTTTCGCCACTTGCGGATTTGCATCGTCGGCCTGATGGAGAGGAGCCCGACCACGGCAAAAGCCAGCATCTTCAGCCAGAACGCCCAATTGTAAACATAGGCTTCCCATCCCTTGAGACCGAAGAGGACACGAGCAATCCCGATGAGGAGCACAAGGGTGGCGGCCGCGCCGTAATACGCATCGATCCGCGAGAGTAGTCTCCCGCTTCCTCCCGACATATCCGGCCGCACAATTACGGCTTCCATCGCGATGATCGCGGCCAGCCCGAAAACCAGGACGTGGTGGGCACTAGCGAGAACAAGATCCGTGAACATCCGGCACTCCCCGCCCGTCTGACAAAAGGCCGCGGTCGGACGTGGTGGCTCCGCCTTGACTTTCGCGTGGGCACGTTAATCTTAACGGCGTTAACATAACGGCGTTCTTAACAGCGTCAAGATTGCGGTCCGAAGAATGAAGTCGAAAACACCCACACGAGGATATCATCACGGTGACTTGCGAACCGCGCTGATCGAAGCAGGATTGGAGCTGCTCGAGCGTGAAGGCCCGGGAGGAGTAAGTTTGCGCGCCGTGGCGCGCCTGGCCGGTGTCAGCCAGGCTGCCCCCTACGCGCACTTCGCCGGCAAGCGCGACTTGATGTCAGCCATTGCCGTCATCGGATTTTCGAGGCTGCGAGATCTGATCGCGCCGCTCGCTTCAGACCCCGCACAGAGCATTGGCGATCTTGGTGTAAAGTACATTGAATTCGCCAAAGGGAACCCTGGCCTCTACACGCTGATGTTCGGATCCAGCGAGTACATCGACAGTCGGGACGCGCAGTTGTCTCACGCCAGTCGCCAGGCTTTTGAGCTTCTTGTCAGGAAGGCGGGCCGGAAAGGGTCGAGCGCAGTTGGCGATCCGGGCCCGATTGCCGCCTGGTCTTTGGTGCATGGGCTCGTGATGCTGCTAATGAACGAGAAGATCCCGGCGGAAATGAACGAACGCCTGCCTGAAATCCTTCGCCTGCTGGAGCCGGGGATCGCCGAGCACACTCGCGAAGGAGGAGTATAGCGAAACGCCACGGACGTATCCTTCAGAAGCAGTTGCAAGCAGCGTCGAGAATGCAGCAACGCTTGGATCGCCGCAATTGGCTGCAGTCTAGTTGCCATCGGGCTCGGCCGGCCTATTTCGGTACGGATCGAGCGTTGCCCCCTGACGTTGGGTCTGATCGGTAGCGGAAGCTCCAGGAGCAGCCGATTTTCTCGAACGCTTCCGCATGTGGTGCTGACAGCACGAAAAAATTTCTGGCACAATGTCACAATGTCGGTTGGCACCATCGTCAAACGTCTAAGTAACGGTGCAAATCGCGATTTGCTGGTGCTGGAGCCTTACGATGCGCAAGCTGGCGGCGGCGGAAAGGATTCTGAATAATCGGATGGTCCGCGTGTCGGTGACCGCGGAGAAGGTCGATTTCTGCGGCGCCGACCGGGCGTTGCCGGCCCGCGGTGACGCTCGCGTCCAACGTGGATCGATCCGGCCATGATCGAGTTCTTTATCCACCGGCCGATCTTCGCCTCCGCTATCGCCATCGTCATGACGCTTGCGGGCACCATTTGCTATTTCCTGCTTCCCGTTTCGCAGTTTCCGGACATTACACCGCCGCAGATCGTCGTTTCCGCCAACTATCCGGGCGCCAGCGCCCAGGTCGTCGCCGATACCGTCACGACACCGCTCGAGCAGCAGATCAACGGCGTGCCGGGCATGCTCTACATGTCTTCGACGAGTTCCAATGACGGCTCGTCGAGGATCATCATCTCCTTCGACGTCGGTTATCCGATCGATGTCGCAGCGCTCGATGTGCAGAACCGCGTATCGCAAGCGGCATCCTCGCTGCCGGCGCTGGTCAACCAGAGCGGGGTGACGATCGCCAAGCAGATCCCGAACTTCACCGTGCTGGTCAGCCTCGACTCGCCCGACGATTCCGTCGATTTCGCCTCCGTCAGCAACTATGCCTACCTGCAGATCCTCGATCCGCTCAAGCGCCTGCCCGGCGTCGGCGATGTCCAGCTCTTCGGCGAACGGCGTTACTCGATGCGCGTCTGGCTCGATCCGGACCGGATGGCCAATCTGGGCATAACGGCGGTCGACGTAGAGAACGTCATCGAGGAGCAGAACGTCCAGGTTGCCGGCGGAAAGATCGGGCAATCCCCGGCGCCGGCCGGCACACCCTTCGAGATGCAGATCAACGCGGTCGGTCGTTTGAGCGACCCCAAGCAATTTGCCGATATCGTCCTGCGTGCCGACCCAGAGACCGGCGCGACGATCAGGCTGCGAGACGTGGCACGTGTCGAACTAGGCGCGCTGCTCTATTCGTCCTCCGTGAGCTTCAACGGCAAGCAGAGCGTCGTGTTGGCGGTGTTCCAGGCACCCGGCTCGAACGCACTCGATCTCCAGAGCCGGGTCAAGGCCAAGATGGACGAACTGTCACAGCGCTTCCCGAGCGGCGTCGCCTATCACATGTTCTACGACACCACGCGCTTCGTGTCAGCCGCAATGCATGATGTGGTGATCACTCTGGTCGAGGCGCTGGCGCTGGTAATTGCCGTCGTCTTCATCTTTCTCCAGAACGTCCGCACCACGATTATCCCGACGATCGCCATTCCGGTGTCGCTGATCGCGACGCTCATCGTCATGTACCTGCTCGGCTTCTCGCTGAACATGCTGAGCCTGCTCGGAATGGTGCTCGCCATCGGCCTTGTCGTCGACGACGCGATCGTGGTCGTCGAAAACGTCGAACGACAGCTCGAGGCCGGCCTGCCGCCGCTCGCCGCGACGCATAAGGCAATGCAGGAGGTGACGGGACCGATCATCGCGACGACCGCCGTTCTTCTTGCGGTCTTTGTGCCGGTCGCCTTCATTCCGGGCGTTGCGGGAAGCCTTTACAATCAGTTCGCCCTGACGGTCGCGATCTCGGTCGCGTTCTCGGCTTTCAATTCGCTGACACTCAGCCCGGCGCTCAGCGCCGCATTCCTGCGTCATCGCGGCGCGCCGAGATTCGTGCTCTTCCGCTGGTTCAACACCGGTTTTCACTGGCTATCGCATAGCTACGAGCGCAGCATTGCCAGGCTCGTCCGTTGGCGTTGGGCGCTCTTCGCACTCTTCCTGATCGCCATCGGCTCCACCTATGCGTTGTGGCAACGGATTCCCTCCACCTTCCTGCCCGTCGAGGACCAGGGATATTTCTTCGTGGTCATCCAGCTTCCCGACGGCGCGTCGATAGAACGAACCGAAGCCGTCGCGAGACAGTCGGAGGGCATCCTTCGCGGCACTGCGGGCGTGGATTTCGTCGGTTCGGTCGTCGGCTTCAATTTCCTGAGCTTCGCGAGCCAGTCGAATTCCGCGGTTCAGTTCGCGGTCCTGAAGCCGTGGGACGAGCGCCCTCCGGAACAAGGAGCATCGGCGCTGCGCGAAGCGGTGCAGCCGCTCCTGTTGCAGATCCCCGACGCTCTCGTGCTCGCCTTCGATCCGCCGTCGATACAGGGGCTCGGGGCGACAGGCGGCTTCGAATTCCAGGTCGAGGACTTGGGCGGGCGCGGCAGCGTGGCACTGAACGACGCCACGCAAGCGCTGATCGCCGAGGCGCGAAAGCAGCCGGAAATCAATCCGCACCAGCTCTTCACCACGTTCAGCACCTCAAGCCCGCAATTCAATTATGACCTCGACCGGGACAAGGCAAAGCAGCTGGGTCTCAGCCTGCCGGATATATTCAACACCTTGCAGATCTACTTCGGCTCGCTTTATGTCAACGACTTCAACCTATTCGGCCGAACTTTTCGCGTGACGCTTCAGGCCGATCAAAGCGCGCGCTCCAACCCCGCCGACATTTCCCGACTTTACGTGCGCAATTCGGCGGGTGACATGGTGCCGCTCAGCACGCTCGGCGCGCTGAAACCGACCGTCGGCCCCGAGACCGTCAGCCACTACAACAACTATCCCGCGGCGCTGATAAACGGCGCGGCCGCGCCGGGCTACAGTTCTAGCCAGGCGGTGGCGGCGATGGAGCGCACTGCGGCGGCCACGCTGCCGCGGGACTTCGGCTTCGAATGGACGGGCATCACCTATCAGGAGATCAGGGCAGGATCGATCGCCGCGCTCGTCTTCGCACTCGCGATTGTCTTTTGTTTCCTGATCTTGGCGGCGCAGTATGAAAGCTGGTCTATGCCCTTCATGGTGCTGCTTTCGGTGCCGCTCGCCCTTCTCGGTGCGCTGCTGGCCCTTTGGCTCAGGGCCATGCAGATCGACGTCTACTCGCAGATCGGCTTTGTGATGCTGGTTGGCCTTGCCGCGAAAAACGCTATTCTGATCGTCGAGTTCGCCAAGCGGCGCCGGCAGGAAGGCTTGGACATACTCACCGCCGCCGCCGAAGCGGCCCGCCTGCGGCTGCGGCCGATTTTGATGACGGCGTTCGCCTTCATCCTAGGCGTCATTCCGCTAATGTACGCGACGGGCGCCGGTGCCGCCAGCCGGCAGTCGATCGGCACGACGGTGTTTGGCGGCATGCTCATGGCAACCGTCCTGACACTTGTTTTTGTCCCGGTTTTCTACGCTGTCATCGAACAATGGCGGGAGGGGCTGTCGGCAAGCCCCGCCGACGGGCAGCGAGAGCCCAAAGCGGCGGAATAGGAAGGTAGATATGCGCGGTTTGAAACTAGGCCTTGCCGCAGCAGTCGCAATCGCGGCGCTGGCTGCGGCCTATTCATACACCGGCGGCAGGTTTGACCTTGAAGGCGGCGGCGCGGGCGCAGCGGTTGCAAATGCGCCCCCTGCCATGCCTGTCCCCGTCGCCGCGGTCGTCAAGAAGACGATCCCCATTTACCTCGAATATTCGGCACGGACGGAATCGATCCGCAACGTCACGCTCCGGGCCAAGGTTTCCGGCTATATACAGTCGCAGGAAGTTCCAGATGGCGCCGACGTTAAGCAGGGCGAACTCCTTTATCGGATCGACCCGCGCGACTTCGAAGCGGAACTCGATCAAGCCAAAGCCCAGGTCCAACGCGATGAGGCATCGCTCGCCTACCTTCGCAGCAATCTCACACGCGGCAACGAACTGGCGACGACAGGATATCTGGACAAGGACACCTTCGACCAGCGCGCAAGCGCGGTGCGCCAGGCGGAGGCGGCGCTCGCCATGTCGCGGGCAGCGGTCCGCACCGCCGAGATCAACCGCGACTACACTGAAATCCGCGCACCCTTCGCAGGAAGGCTCGGGCGAAACCTGGCTCCCGAGGGAACACTGGTCAGCGACACGGCCGGCACGCCACTCAACAACCTCGTGCAACTTTCGCCGATCTATGTCTCCTTCAATCCGAGCGAACCTGAGCTCGTCGATCTCCAGAAGGCACGGGCGGCCGGACCGGTTCAGGCCGAAGTGTTTCTACCGGGTGATACCGAGCCGCGTCACCGCGGCGATCTGACCTTCATCAACAATGTGGTCGAGCGCAATACCGGCACGGTCGTGGCGCGGGCGACCATCGAAAACGCGGATCTGACCTTGCTGCCCGGCCAATACGTGCGCGTCCGCCTGCGCGTCAGGGACGAACCGAACGTGCTCATGGTGCCGGAGACCGCACTCGGGTCGAGTCAACTCGGCAAATATGTCTATGTCGTCGGCAAGGGCGACGTTGTCGAGCAGCGGCTGGTCTCCCTCGGCCCCGGCACTGGCGGCCTCGTCGGCGTGTCATCCGGTGTTTCCGAAGGCGACAAGGTGATCGCCGGCAACCTGCAGAAAATCTTCCCCGGCGCGCCGGTCAAGCCGATGCCGGCGAACCAGGCGCAGAAATAGCCGAGCGGGAACGGTCGTTCGTTGCGCCGAGTGGGTACGGTTTCAGTTCTCGCATCCGATCCGGATGGTGCTCGTCAATTTGCTGCGCGAGGCACCGCAGCCATTAAACTCCCGTATAGTTACGGCACCTGCGGAAAGTATCTACACCGCCACGAGCGACGGCTAAACGGCATCCGGTCTACCGTTCACGAGATGGAGTGGGAGATACGGGATGACACGCAGGGATATTGGAGCCCTCGATGGGTCTCCGGCAAAGCATATCTTCGATGTGGCGGAATACTGCAGGCGGGCGGGTATAAGCGAAGCCGAGCAAAGGCGCCTGGTCAAAGTGCTCGGTCCGTATGCGTCAAGCCACGAACTGCAGATGAACATCGTTCGGCCTCGGATCCGCACGCGCTGAACGGCAAGAGGAAGACCGGCGGCGGCTCTGCCGCGATAGCCACCGGACGTAAGCGCGAGGACAACCGGCTACTCCGGCGTCATCGGAACTTTCACTGGCCATGAAGGTACGGTTTGATCTGTTCCGCCACGAAGTCCATGAACAGTCGTGCGCGCAACGGCGGCGTCCTGCCGAATGCATGAAGAAAATGAAGTGGCACGCGTTTGAGGGGGCGTGAGGGCAAAACGACTTCCAGCCGGCCCGCGCGGATGTCGGCTTCGACCGCGCAACGCAGGAGATAGGCCACTCCGAAGCCGTTTAATGCGGCGGCCCGAAGCGCGAAGCCACTATCCAGATCAAGACGGCCCTCAGGCTCGATGGTCTCACCATCCAGGAACTGGATGAGAAAAGGTCGCCCGCCGAGGATGTAGCGCAAATGATTTGCGCGGCCGAGCTGTTCGATGGAAACGGGACGTCCAATCTCGCTCAGATACTCCGGCGACGCTACCAGGACCATCGGCAGTTCGCCGAGCGTGCGGAGATTGAGTTCGCTGTCAATGGGCGCACCGGCACGCAATGCCAGATCGTAGCCCTCGCGGATCAATTCCACTGGACGATCCGCCCACCCCACCTCCAGCCTTATCTCCGGGTGGACGCGCAGGAAATCGGTTGTCAACGCGCCCATCAAAATTCTTCCGAGCTCGCTCGGCATCGTTACGCGCAGCGTGCCGCGAGCTGCGGAAGCCGACCGAACCACTTCCTCGGCATCCTCAAGGCCCCGGAGCAACGGCACGGTTCGCTCGTAATAGGCTGTTCCTTCGACGGTCAGCGTGAGCGATCGCGTGGAACGCCTGAAGAGCTTGGCTCCAAGGCGCTGCTCCAATCTTGCTACACTCTTTGAGACCGCGGATGGGGTGGTCCCCAGGAGCTTGGAAGCCGCGCTGAAGGAGCCGGTCTCTACGGTCAAAACAAAGGCCGATAAACCGGCGGTCTTATCACCAATAATCATTACGGACATCCCGGCACAAATGCTGTGCCAAACTAGGCACGCACGAGCCCGATTGTCGAGGATGCAATGCGCCGTGGTCTGGAGCCAAGCGAGTGCCGCATCGCCTAACCCGCGGACAATGCAGTGAAATCGCCGATCATTCAAAATCCTGGACGTTCAATTGCGCATTCTTCAGCCTCTGCTCGCTACGGCCAAAAACGCGGGCGGCCTAAACCATTCTATACCTTGAAACAGAGTGCCTCCCTCGGCAATTCGAGGCAGAATGCGGGCTATCGTTCCCGCATTCGAGGAGACAGCAACATGTCTGCCGCACGCAAAATCGAAGACGCGCCAGTCGAAGAACAAGCCGTGATTGTGATTGACGACGATGCTGAAATACGTCTCTCCATGACCGACCTCTTTGAATCTGTGGGCATCAAATCATGTTCTTTCCGCGATGCTCTGGATTTCATCGAGAATGGATCCTTGAATACATCCGGCTGCATTGTTCTGGATGTTCGCATGCCGGGGATGAGTGGCATCGAGTTTCAATCCCGGCTGGAGGATCTGGGATGCCAAACTCCAGTTGTCTTCGTGACCGGCCATGGCGATGTGCCCATGAGTGTGAGCGCAATGAAAGCCGGTGCGGTAGACTTTCTGCTAAAGCCCTTCACCAATGAAGAACTGCTCGGTGCAGTAGCGAGGGCCTTCGAGACGGACCGGTCCAAACGACAGGATGCCGTCGTCAGGAACGCTATCAAGCAGAAAGCGTCGACACTGACGCCCCGGGAAAAGGAAGTGATGCAGCACGTCACCGACGGCCTTATGAACAAGCAAATAGCCTATGAGCTTGGGATCAGCGAGATCATGGTCAAGATTCACAGAGCCAGCGTGATGCGAAAGATGGAAGCCCGCTCGCTAGCCGACCTGGTGAAAAAATCGGAGCTCATCTGATCCTGGCGTGGTGAACAACCGTCAGAGAACAATTGCTCGGCATCCCGTTTTCTAAAGACGCCCGTTCGACGCGACACGCGGCCTGTTGTGGCACCCCCCTCTGCCCTGCCGGCATCCCCCAACCAGGGGGGAGATTGGCAGAAGACACCGCCGTGTCCACCACCAGCTCCGAAGCGAGGTTCGCGATTCTCGAAAAGAGGGAGTGAAGAGTCCGCCTCTTGCGGATCTCCCCCCTTGTGGGGGAGATGCCCGGCAGGGCAGAGGGGGGTGTCGCCGCCGGGAGATAGAAGAGATAAAATCCCCGTAATCGTTGCTCCAGCCGCCGCAAATCTCGTGTCCGCGAGTGGCTCAAACTGGATCCTAAACCAAGGTTTAGGATCCGCGGGAGGGGCGTTCAAACTACTATTCGTGGCGTTCCATCTCCCACGTGCCGGCGTGGCCGGCATCCATTGGCGAACAAGCAAGGTAAGATTTCAATGACACAGCGCCTGAACTACGCACAGCAGTCCCCCGAGCTCTTCAAGAAGTTGATGGAGCTCAGCGCCGCAGTGAACGACAGCGTCATCGACCAGAAGACGCGAGACCTGGTGCAGATCCGTGCCTCCCAATTGAACGGCTGCGCCTTTTGCCTCGACATGCACGTCAAGGAAGCAAAGATCCATGGCGAAAGCGAATTGCGGGTCCACCATGTTGCGATCTGGCGTGAGTCCAACCTGTTTGCACCTCGCGAGCGGGCAGCGCTGGCCTGGACGGAAGTACTGACGAACCTGCCGGTCGGCGGTGTTCCCGATGACATTTACGAGCGTGTCCGCGGTCAGCTCTCCGAGAAAGAGATTTCCGACCTCACATTCGCAGTCATGACCATCAATGCCTGGAACCGCGCAAGCATCGGGTTCAAGGCCGTGCCGGGATCAGCCGACAAGGCCTTTGGCCTCGACAAGGCCGGCTTGAACTAGATCATTGCTCTCGACCGCTCGACTCCAAACGCGACTTGATCTGCAACCGGAGGTATATTTCTGTGAAAATCGTAATTATTGGCGGGACCGGCCTGATCGGTTCAAAGACTGCCGACCGCTTGCGCAAGCGCGGCCACGAAGTCATCGCTGCGGCACCAAATACGGGCGTCAACACGATTACCGGCGAAGGGCTCGCCGACGCTCTTAAGAATGCCGAGGTGGTCCTTGATCTCGCAAACTCCCCATCGTTCGAGGACAAGGCCGTACTTGAGTTCTTCGAGACTTCGGGCAGGAACCTGCTCGCTGCAGAGAAAGTGGCTGGTGTGCAGCACCACATCGCTCTGTCGGTGGTCGGCACCGAACGCCTGCAGGAAAGCGGCTACTTCCGCGCCAAACTGGCGCAGGAAAAGCTGATCCGGGCATCCGGCATTCCTTACACGATTGTGCACTCCACACAGTTCATGGAGTTCGTCAACGGCATCGCCCAATCCGGCACCGTCGGTGACACGGTGCACCTGTCGCCTGCTTTCATACAGCCGATCGCATCGGACGACGTCGCGGACGCCATGACCGAAGTGGCACTGGGCAAGCCGCAGAATGGAATCGTCGAAATCGCCGGCCCAGATCGTATGAAGCTCAGTGGATTGGTGGAGCGTTATCTGAAGAAGATGAACGATCCGAGAAAGGTCGTGGCAGATCCGGAAGCACGCTATTTCGGAGCCCGCCTCGAGGACAACTCTCTCGTTTCGGACAAAAGCCCGCGCCTTGGCCGCATTACGTTCGAACAGTGGTTTGCCATGGCGGCCCAGCCGAAGTAAAGCGGAGCACGTGACGAGAGCATTGGTGACGTGCCGGGCGACCGGCACCTCCTCACCGCAGAATGGGCCACTAATACCTGGAAACAGCAAGAGGCTGGCCGCGACAACTAAGATTCGCGGCCAGCCGTTTTCGTTCCCGTGTTGCCGCACGAACGGCGCCTCCGGGGGGGTCGGAGGGGACCGCTACACCCCCTCGCCAATTCAGCCGTCGCCCTCAGACCAAATCAGCGCAACCTCAGACGACCGAGAGCCCTCCATCTACCGACAGAATTTGACCAGTCGTCCATGCCGTGTCCGGGTTCGCAAACATTGCTATCCATTGCGCCACGTCTTGCGGTGCGCCGCGCCGCTTCAAGGGGATGAGATTGCGCTCATACTCCTTGACGTCCTCCGCTTCTTTGGCAGTCAGTCCCATCATCCCCGTCAGCGCGCCGGTTTCCGTCGGTCCGGCGGCAACTGCATTTACGCGAATTCCATGGGGTGCAAGCTCAAGCGCCCAGCAACGCGTGAGATGCTCGAGCGCTGCCTTGCTCGCGGCGTAATGCGAGAAGCCCGGAGCAGCCTTGTGACCATAGGTGCTGGAGATGTTGATGATCGTTCCGCCCCGGCCGCTCAGGTGCGGAAGGGCTGCGGCGGCCAACAGACTTGGGCCCACTACGTTGACAGCGAAGATGTCCTTTATGCGCTCCTCCGTGGCGTCCCCAAGCGGCATGATGCCACCTGCTCCGGCGTTGTTGATCAGAATATCCACCCTCCCCCAAAGACCGATTGCTTCCTCAACCGTCCGCTGGACATCTGCCGCCTTTGCTACATCGGCAACAATTCCTTTGATATTTTCCGATTGGGCGCAGACTTCATCAATTCCCGGCTGACGCCGTGCCGTTATCAGAACACGAGCTCCAAGCTTTGCTAAAGTAATAGCCACTTCGCGGCCGATGCCGGAACTGCCACCCGTAACGATTGCGACTAGATCGCGCATCACTAAACCTCTTAATTTCACTGGATTTTGGTCGTCATTGGCGACAACTGATCTTTGCCAAACGAACGACGTACTCTTCATTCCTGCTGACAGGAGCCGGACTGATCTATCACAAGCGGAGGTTTTTATTAGCTATCCACATGGCACGTCGCCTTTGCCGCTTTGTCTTGAATGATATCGCGATCGCACACAGACCCGGTACCCAAACCTATGTACAGCTTCAGCCGGCGAGCCTGGGCGGTCATGTTCGCAAGCGCTCAACGACCTCGAGCACGAAAACCATCCAACACGCATCGACGCCATTTTTGCGGATGCAGGAGAAAGCAATGGATTCCAATAGCACCCAGGCCACTCGCCGTGGCGTAATGACCGCCGGGCTCGGCCTCGCCACCGCAGCGGCTCTTCCCGTGACGTCGGCCACAACAGCCTCGGCCGCCCCCGCGTCTCCGGCGGTGGGCCGCGCATTGCGCGCAAACAGAGTCACAACCGCCGACGGCGTAGAGATCTTCTACAAGGATTGGGGCCCGAGGAGCGGGCAGCCTATCATGTTTCATCACGGTTGGCCGCTCAGCTCCGACGATTGGGACACACAGCTGCTTTTCTTCATGGAGAAGGGCTATCGCGTCGTCGCTCACGATCGACGTGGGCATGGGCGATCAAGCGATGTAAACGACGGCCACGATATGGACCATTATGCCAGCGATGCCGCGGCCGTGGTCGAGCACCTGGATCTTCGCAATGCGATCCACGTCGGTCACTCGACGGGGGGTGGCGAAGCCGCCCGCTATGCCGCCCGCCATGGCAATGGGCGCGTGGCCAAGCTGGTCCTCATTGGCGCAGTCCCCCCGCTGATGGTCAAGACGCCCGAAAACCCCGGCGGACTGCCCATTGAAGTGTTCGATGGTTTCAGGAGGGCACTGTTGGAGAACCGCAGCCAGCTTTACCGGGATTTCGCAAGCGGACCGTTCTACGGATACAATCGGCCCGGCGCGATCCCGTCAAACTCTGTGATCGAGAACTGGTGGCGGCAGGCAATGACGGGCAGCACCAAGGCCCAGTACGATGGCATCAAGGCATTCTCGGAGACTGACTTCACCGATGACCTCAAGACCATCGATGTGCCGGTACTCGTCATGCACGGAGATGACGACCAGGTCGTTCCGGTCGCCGACTCCGCCCTCTTGTCCGCCAAGCTTCTCAGCAACAACGTGCTCAAGGTGTACAAGGGGCTTCCCCACGGGATGGCGACGACCCATGCCGACGTGATCAACCGCGACATCCTCGAGTTTATCACCGCTTAAATACGATGCGCCGTGCAATACAGCCCCCAGCATCGCTGGGGGCTTCCGAAATGCCTGTAAACGGAACGTGCATTTTGCCTCGACATCTGCCACATGGTCGAGATCGAGCCATCAATCACCGGCCCCCTCCCCCTCACGGCCCGCTATGCCGCCTGCAGCAATGCCTGGAGGTCGCGTCTTCGTCGCAGAAGATCGGCGATGGTGTACTTCTCAAACACTGAGACAAAGGCTCTCGTTGCTTCCGACAGTATCGGTGGGAGACTGCAGGCCGGAGCTATCACACAGCCGGAACACTCAATAAGGTCCGTCAAACCCTCCGTATGCCTCAGCAGGTCCCCCAGGTTTATTTCGCCGGCGGGCCTGGCAAGCTGAATCCCACCATTTCGTCCGCGCGTCGACTTGATGAAGCCGACGTTCGCGAGATCCTGCACGACCTTCATCAGGTGGTTCTGCGAGATGTCGAACGCATCCGCAATCTCACGTATGGAGCACACGGCGGGTTCCCGCGCGCCCAGGTAAGTCAGCGTCCGGATCGCGTAGTCCGTATATCGCGTGAGCCTCATTTCCCCACCTGCGTCAAAACGCCTGCCCGATAAAGATGCATTTCAATAGCATCTTTTTGTGCGGCGCAATAGATGTATCTCAGAAGCATGTTATGGAGGCTTGCGGTGGAAAGAGAAAAACTCGACGAGCGCGAAATTCCGAAAATTCTGGCGCGGTTTTACGAGCGCGTGAGAGCCGACGCCGAGCTTGGACCAGTCTTTGCCGTCGTCGCGGATTGGGACGAGCACTTGGTCCGCCTGTCGGAGTTCTGGTCGTCGGTGATGCTGACGACAGGCCGGTACAAAGGAAATCCTGTCTCCATGCACATGATCCACGCCGAACGGATCCGTCCGGAAATGTTCGATCGCTGGCTGGCTCTGTGGCGCCTGACGACATCCGAGATGCTGCCGCAGCATTTGGCGATTGAGATGCAAGCCAAAGCCACACGTATAGCATCGCGGCTGTCGCGCGCCATTCGTCCTGAGGCGTCACAAGCATACTCGGGGCAGCCGGCCAAGACGGCAGGGCCGACCACGCCGTACAGGATCACCTCGGCGTTCGACGAGGCTTCTTTGCCTCAAGCCCTGCTTCGGTCGCATGCGCTCAAATCCGGAACCTGGGGTGTAATTCGCGTCCACGACGGCGCAGTGAGGTATCGCGCCGATGGCGCGACACAGGCGATCCTTCTTGATCGCTATAGACCGGGGATCGTTCCCCCCGAAGTTCCGCATCGCTTGGAGCTTGCGGGGCCGGTCAATCTGCAGATCGAGTTCTACGATCGCAATCCAGGCATTGAAATCAGCTAAGAGAAAGAAAGGACCCCTTATGCCACGTCCGCTGTCATCGCAGACAATCGAGCTCGTGAAACAGAGCGCACCCGCGCTTGCCGCGCATGGCGCTGAAATCACCAAGCGCATGTACACGCTGCTCTTTCAGGAGGAACACATCCGGGCACTCTTCAATCACGCCAATCAGGGTGAGAAGGGATCGCAAGTGCACGCGCTTGCGGCGGCGATCCTCGCATACGCCGAGAATATCGAAAACCTCGCGGTTCTCGGTCCTGCCATCGAACGCATCGCGCACAAGCACATCGGCTATCACATTCTGCCCGAGCACTATCCGTTCGTGGCCAGGGCACTGCTTTCGGCGATCGGAGACGTTCTCGGAGACGCCGCCTCTCCCGCCCTGCTTGAGGCCTGGGGCGAGGCATATTGGTTCCTTGCCGACGTGCTGAAGGAGCGCGAAGCCGAGATCCGCGCCGATCTTGATAGAAGGGCGGGCGGCTGGAATGGATGGCGAACATTCGCGATCGCCGAGAGGCGGAAGGAGAGTGACGTCGTCACGTCGTTCATACTTCGGCCGACGGACGGCCAGCCGGTCGTCAGGCACAGGCCGGGTCAGTACCTGACCTTCCGCTTCCGCCTCGCCGACGGATCCGACGTGAAGCGCAACTACTCGATTTCCAGCGGTCCCAATGACGAGTACTACCGGATTTCGGTGAAGCGTGAGGAGCACGGTCAGGGCGGCTCGAAATTTCTG
Organism: Sinorhizobium terangae; assembly: GCF_009601505.1. Classification (GTDB taxonomy): domain Bacteria; phylum Pseudomonadota; class Alphaproteobacteria; order Rhizobiales; family Rhizobiaceae; genus Sinorhizobium; species Sinorhizobium terangae. Next base: position 70,221 of record NZ_WITC01000032.1, on the reverse strand, counting down.
CACGACCACGCGGAGATCGGCACCGTGCTCGAGGTTACTCCCCCCGCGGGGGACTTCTTCCTTCCGGATGAACCGAGCCGGCCGGTCGTGCTCCTCTCAGGCGGAGTCGGGCTCACACCGATGGTGAGTATGCTGGAAGCGATCGCCTCGGACTACCCGGAATTGGAGGCCCACTACGTCCACGGTGCGCTGAACAGCTCGACGCACGCGATGGATCGCCATGTGCGATCGCTCGCCAAAACGCACGGCGGCGTCACGGTCCGGACATTCTACAGCGAGCCGGGCTCGGCAGATGCGGCGGGCTACTCGCACGATCATGATGGCTTCATCACGGCAAACTGGCTGAGGGAGAATACGCCCTTCGCGTCGGCGGACTTTTACCTCTGCGGCCCCAAGCCCTTCCTGCGCGCCTTGGTCGGTGATCTGACCCGCGCGGGCGTTCCGAGCGAACGCGTTCACTTCGAGATCTTTGGGCCTGCGGACGAAAAGATTGCCGCCTGACAGCTCCGCCGGGGCCTCACGGCCCCGGCGGTTCCGTCGTGCTGTGAAGGTTCAAATCCATGCCCATAAAGACTCCTGGACCGCATACCCCAAAAAGGGGCGCCGCCGATGGGTCGCGAAGGGCGGCTTCCGCCCAAAGGCGGACCTGACGCATCGGCGTAGTGCATCGGGCGAGCAGCGCGACTAAGCCGGGACGTATATCAGCCGAACCGTGTCCTCGCCAACGCGATCGCTGGAAACAAGGCGGAGCGGCGGCCGTGGGGCGGCAAAGTATGGCGTACCGCGACCAAGCACGACGGGGTGGAAGTAGAGTCGATACTCATCAATAAGACCAAGATCGGTCAGGCTTCGTGCCAGATTTGGTCCAGAAACTGCAATCTCTCCAACGAGCCGAGCCTTTAGCGCACGGACCGCCGCCTCGACGTCATCCTCGACAAGTGTGGCGTTGGGGCCGACCGACTTCAAGGAGCGCGACACGACCCACTTCGGTTGGCGCCGCCACGCCGCCGCGAACTCGTGTTCCTCCTCACTCCACTCAGGACGGTCTTCATCCCAATAACGCATGATCTCGTACATGCGGCGACCGTACACACTGCCGGTCAGGTCGCGCACGTGCTCTATCCAGTGACGAAAGAGGGCGGGGCCAGGCGCAAATTCCTGGTGGTCGACGTAACCGTCTAGGGACAGGTTCATTCCGAAGACAAGCTTCGCCATGCTCCCAAATCTCCACCCCTGCAGCGCCGCGCGTCTCATCAGGCGCGCAAAGGACGCTAGCACCTTGAATTGCTGCCAATTTCCGTCCTTGAATCGAGTAGGATTTCAGGAAACATGCAGTAGGTCTTCACGATTAGTATGACCCGCGTGATGCAGAAAGTGAAGTTGGCCCGCATATTGCGGGCCGCGTCGTCGGTGCGACGAATAACCGGAAGCCCGTTGCCACCCGGAAATAGACATTCACGGGATGGTGGCGAGTGTCGCTCTCGGGATTCCATACCAACGTCTAGTTACGCACGCATGCATTTCTACGTACTCTAGCAACGTGGCATGCACCGGTTGACCACAAGGATGGGTCCCCCTCCCCGTCCTAGGGCGGCAAGTCCTTCCCCCTCCCCCGCCGCGGTGCAGCCGGCTTGGCCGCCCCTCACCTTCGAAGGGGCGGCCATTTTTCATGTCATTCGCAGACAAACGGCGTAGCTACGGGCGCCGTGCAGTCATCTGTTTGGAGGTCTGCGCCCCCTGCTCTGATGCCGGAAGTGAGCGGCTAGTCCGTGCCCTCACCGCAGTCGTCGCCGCCGACTGCCGACTCAAGCATCGCAACCAGTTGATCTGAGTCGATGGGCTTTGATAGAACACCACGAGCGCCCCCTTGCCGGGCAGCCGTGGTTAACCGCTGATCACGAAACGCCGTCATGAATATGAACGGCGTTTGTACACCCTTGCTGTTTAATATTTCCAACAACTGCAAGCCGTCGATACCTGGCATTTTGACATCGGAGACAATGCAGTGAATTGGGCATTGGCGGTGAAACGCGAGGAATTCCGACGCCGACGAAAAAGCAATGGCTTCGTAGCCCAGCGACTCTAGCATATCCTTCATCGACTCGCGGAGCGCGTCATCGTCATCAATAACAGCGATGGTGCATGAATGACTCAAGAACCTAACTCTACTTCGGAAACTACTTGGTTCGAAGGCTAATCCCTCGAACTGCGACTTGTGCTGGCCAAAACTGAATTTTGCCCAGGCCGGAACCTGCAACAGGTCTCCGGCACTTCAAGATGCGATACTACGTTCAACTCTGCCCTCGGGAAGTCCCAATCCTGACATTTAACACCCCGCACGCTTCGAGTGCTGGCGTTGGTTGTCCGCTATAGTTCAGCGCATGGTACGATCGCCTCCCATAGCGAGGAAGACGCGGTCAACGTACTCCAAACTCCAACCGCGTAAATCGCCGGGGCATCCTCCTTCTGTCTCATTGCAAAACTACCACATCGAGACTCGTATTCAGACTAAACGAAAGTTTAGGTTGTCTAATACTGGCCGCACACTCCAGGCGGCCGTCCACCAGGCGGGGAGGTGTTGATGAATCTGATCCGCGACGGTATCGAGGTGATGGACGCAGTTGTCGACGGCGCGTGCGCTCCAGATACGCTCCCGGACGCGACTCGCGCGGAGGTTCCCGACGCCGGAATCAGTTTCAAGGGCGCCGAGCGCGCCTTCGAGCCGTATTTCGCGACGAGGCAGCAAGAGATAGGCATGGGGCTCTCGATATGCCGTTCGACCATCGACTCTCATGGGGGGCGCCTCTGGATGGCCGACGACGAGGCGGGCGAGGCAGCATGAGCCGGCGCGAGGAAATGGTCTTCGTGGTGGACGACGACGCCAGGGTGCGCGAGGCGCTCGGTGAACTGCTGGAGTCGCTGGGATGGCGGGCCGTGACGTTCGCCGTCGCTGCGGATTACGTCGTCTATGCGAGGCCCGATGACCCGGCCTGCCTGATCCTCGACGTCGGGCTGCCCGGCATCAACGGCCTCGAGTTTCAGAAGCAGCTGTCCGGGGACATTCATCCCCCAATCGTCTTCCTTACGGGGCATGACATTTCAGCGTCGGAGCTTGCGATTGGGGGCGGCGTTGTCGGCATTCTGAGGAAACCGGTCGGTGAGGACGAACTGGTCGCGGTGGTTCGGGCGGCGATCGACCGGGACCGCGTTCAACGAGCGGCACGGGTGGAACTGACCGAGTTCGAACGCCGCTTGGCGGCACTTACGCCACAGGAGCGCGAGGTGCTGCCGCTTGTGGTGAGCGGTCTTCCGAACAAACAGGCGGCCACCGAGCTCGACATCGATGAGATCACGGTTGAAATGCACCGCAGCAAAATCATGCAGAAGATGCAGGCAAGCTCACTTGCAGATCTGGTGCGAATTGCGGAAAAATTGCAAGTTCCAGTCATTCGTTCCAGACGTTGAGGAAATTCTTGCGTATGTCCAACTCAAAGGGCGTGGTGGCGGTCGTCGATGATGACCGGCGCGTGCTCGATTCGCTTGCGGATCTTCTTGAGTCCGCGGGGCACACCGTACGGGCATTCTCGTCGGCCCATACCCTCTTGAACAGCGATGCGGTGCCGGAGATTGATTGTCTGATCACCGACGTCGGCATGCCCGGCATGGACGGCTTCGAACTGAGGCGCGTGATGAGCGAGATGCGCCCGGGATTGCCGGTGATCCTGATCACCGGCCGCCACGAGATCCCTGAGCCGCAGGAGGCAAAGCACAACCGGTTCTTCCGCAAGCCTTTTGACGGGCAAGCGCTGCTCGCAGCGATCGGCGAGGCCCTGGCTGGAAAAGAGAACCTACCGTGAGCGCGAGCTGCCAGAGCGGAATGCGCCACCGATCTCGGCCCGGGGCAATCGAGCCGAGAGGTTAGCTCTCATGCCAACGATTTCTTTGCATTAAACTCGCCATGCGGTGTACAAATGAACCGTCTCACAACAGCAAAAACTACGTCACCGGATGGTTCCCTGCGTCGGTTGACATCGGCGTGTTTCAACAGAACCGGGCTCCTCGTTGCGCGAGTGGGAGCGAGTGCTCTCACAGGTGTCCGCGCGACACTTGAATTTTCCAGGTATGGCTCGGGCCTTGGGGGGTAAGGCGTGGGTGCGATTTCTCCATCCCGGATATCGAGGACGAGCGCCATACGAAGCGCTGAAGTCCGGGACCTTGTTTTGTCCGGTGGGAGCAACCAATGATGAGCGTCTGGTTGCAGCGGCCTCGATTTTTGCATCTGGCACTCTTTGTGGCGGCCTATGTCTTGGGCTGCGCATTCGCAAATGTGCTCGGGATCGTACCCGGAACAAGCATTTCAATATGGCCGCCGGGCGGGCTTTTCATGGCTACGCTTATGCTCGCCTCCGCACCGAGCTGGCCGTGGTGGGTGCTGGCGGGCTGCGTCGGTGAACTGATCGGTCAGTTCTTGTGGTTCCATAGCCCGCTGCCTGCGTCCATCCTGATGTATGTGGGCAACGCTCTTGAAGCGATGGCCGGCGCTTGGCTCGTGACCCGGGTCTGCGGGCGCCCGGTTCGCCTGGAGAGCTTGAAGGAAGTTCTCGCATTCGTCGTATTGGGTGCTGGAATTGCGCCAGCCATAAGCGCGACAGTCGGAAGTGCGACACTTGCGTGGTTCGGCATATTGTCGCAGACCTTCACGGCGGCTTGGCCACTATGGTGGATAGGAGACGCCACCGGGGTCTTGATCGTGGCGCCGTTGGCGCTGGACGTATTCCAGAACTGGCATGGAAATTCCCGGCTCTCGGCCGCGCGATGGATCGAGGCCAGTGTCCTCGGGCTGATCTTTCTCGGTGTCGCCGCCCTTTCCTTGAGTGGTTATCTCCCCTTCGCCTATATCATCATGCCGCCTCTTCTTTGGGCGGCAGTGCGCTTTGAGCTCAGAGGCGCCGCCGTCACCTTGATCGTCCTCGCTCTGATCACTGCGGTGTTCACAATTTCCGGCGTCAGCCAATTTGCCGGCGATCCCGAGTCCCAGAGGCAGAGGCAGATCATGCTGCAGCTGTTCCTGGCCATTTCGGCACTATCGGCGCTCATCGTCGCCGCCATATCCCGGCAACACCAACTTGCGGTGCTCAGATTGCGGCAAAGCGAGCGCTCGCTGCGAGACCTCGTCGAGACCCTGCCTGCGCTTATCTGGTGTGCGGCGCCGGACGGTAGGCCCATATATTTCAGCCAGCAATTGCGTGGCTTCGTCGGTTTCGACGTCGAGGACAAGGATGTCGCCGACAGCTCACGCCTCGCCAACGTGCTGGACGCAATCATTTATCCGGACGATCTGGCCGCGGTAAAAAAGCTGTTCGCGCACTCTTTGACCACCGGCGAACCCTATGCGCAGAAGCATCGCCTACGTCGCTTCGACGGCGAGTACCGATGGGTTGAAATGCGAGCCGCCGCGATGCGCAATGGCGACGGCGCGATCGTACAATGGAATGGCGTCTGCCTCGATATTGAAGATCAGGTCCGTGCTCGGGATGACTTGCGGCTTGCCCAGGAGAACCTCGCCCGCGCCAGTCAGGCGGCGAGCCTTGCCGAACTCTCCGCGTCCATCGCGCACGAGGTCAACCAACCGCTGGCGGCCATCGTAGCAAACTCACACGCCTGCCAGCGCTGGCTCACCGCCGACCCGCCAAACATGGAGCGGGCGCAAAAGAGGATTGAGCGTATCATCCAGGATGCCAACTCGGCAGCGGACGTCGTCAGCCACATCCGTGCCTTGTTCAAGCACTCCAGAGAGACGAGGACCAGCACGACATTCGCCAGCGTCATTGCCGAAGCGCGCGATCTCATGGCCGAGGAGGCGGCGCGGCGGCGCGTTCGTATGGATGTTGATGTCGAAAGCAACCTTCCATTCGTCATGCTGGATCGCGTCCAGATCCAGCAGGTGCTGATCAACCTCATCCGCAACGGCATGGATGCGATGGATTCTTCCGCGGACGACAGGGTTTTCGGAATACGCGTGCGCCGGATCGGGGATCTCGTCCAGACCGAAATCAGTGACCGCGGCCCCGGCGTCGCGTTTCCCGACAGGATATTCGAGCCGTTCTTCACGACAAAAGAGCACGGGATGGGCATGGGGCTCGCAATTTGCCGCTCGATCGTCGAGTCCCACGGCGGTCAGTTACGGGTGGAGAATAACGAACCGCACGGAGCGAGATTTATCTTCACGCTGCCGGTCGACGCGCCGGCGGAAGCGACCGCCGTCCTTGCGGCAGGCCATCAAGGTCACGCCCTTCAATCTCCCGATCGCCAGGGGCATTAGCGCCGTGCCTGCACAGGCAATCATCAGCTCGAATTTTTCCTTGCTTCTTGGCGAGTTCGCTTCGATCGATGCAGCATGCGGTAATTCCTAGCGTTACAGGTTTGCTCGAAGAAGAGCTCGGTAGCGGCTTGAAGAAGGGCTCCCCATAGACTTTCCAACCGCATTGTTTCGCTGCAACCCCAGATTTTAAACTGTTGAATCCCGGCGCAATACTTGCCAACCTTTGTATAGTCGACGGCTACCTCTTCAGCCATTACGCTTCTTGCCAACATAGGCAAAACAACGCCCGTGATCTCAACGGACGATGCAGCCTCTTGACTGGTAACAGCCATTACCGTAAATGTGATGGTAACGCACATTACCGGAGGTCGTCGTGGCGCAACTCAACAAGAAAAAGGTCGTCGGCTTGGCGCTGTGCCTCGGGGCGGTGGTCGTCGTGGCGGCCGGCTGGGCCTGGGCCCGTTCCAGCGGCGCAACGTCGACCGATAACGCTTATGTCCGCGGGGATGTCACCTCGCTCGCCCCAAAGATCGCGGGCTATGTCACGGCGGTAGAGGTCAAGGACAATCAGGCGGTCCGCACGGGTGACGTTCTGTTCCGCATCGACGATCGCGACTATCGCGCGCGCCTTGCGCAGACAGAAGCCAACGTCGCAGCCGCCGAGGCGCACCTCACCAATGTCGATGCGGAGACTGAGCTCCAGCATGCCATGATCAGGCAGGCCGAGGCTCAGCGGCGTTCCGCCGTTGCGGAGCTGGACCTGGCGACCAAGGCCTATGACCGCCGCCGCGAACTCATCCGCAGCAACACCATCAGTCAGGCCCATGTCGATGAAAGCGACGCGGCGCGAACGAGAGCCGAGGCGAGCGTGTCGGCTGCCGCCGCAACGCTGGAGGCGCAGCAGCAGCGCATCGCCGTCCTTGCCGCCCAGCGCGAGGCGGCCGTCGCTGCGGTGGCCCAGGCACGGGCCGCGCGCGATCTCGCTGAGATCGATTTCGAGAGCACCGTGGTCCGCGCACCCGTCGGCGGCGTCATCGGCAACCGTCAGGTCCGCATCGGCCGGTTTGTTACGCCCGGCGTCCCACTACTCGATATCGTTCCGGTCAACGATGTGTGGATCGTGGCCAATTTCAAGGAGACCCAGGTCGAACATATCCAGGCCGGTCAGCGCGTCCGCATCACCATCGACGGCTATCCGAGCGGAGCGCTTGAAGGCGTGGTCGACAGCTTTGCACCCGGCAGCGGGTCAGCCTTCAGCTTGCTCCCGGCCGACAATGCAACAGGCAACTTCGTTCGCGTCGTCCAGCGTGTTCCCGTGAAGATCCGGTTTGCCAGCAATCCGATGCCCGGCCGCCTCGTGCCCGGCCTGTCCGCGCGCGTCGCGGTCGACACGGGAAGCGCGCCATGACCTCGGCCATCGCAGTTGCACCGGCCCGCGGAAGATCTGAGGCAGGAGCCCTTCTGATCGCGGGCATCGTGCTGGCCACGCTGACCGAGGCGATCGCGAGCACGGTCCTGTCGCTCGGACGCGGCGACATCATCGGTGACACATATGCCACTCCCGACGAGTTCGCATGGCTGGATGTCGGCTATACCGCTCTGAAGCTCATCGGTTTCATGGCAGTCCCCTGGTTGGTGAGCCGCATCAATCCGTTGAGCCTGATTATCGCCTCGACGCTCGCCATGGGTATGGCGTGCGGCGTTGCCGCCTTTACGACGCAGCTGGACCTGCTGATTGCACTGCGCATGATTCAAGGCTTCTCCGGCGCCACCCTGCTCGTCGGCGGCCAGGCGATCATTTTTCTCGCCTATCCGCAATCCCGGCAGCCCATCCTTCAGGCGCTGTTTGCGATGGGGTCCGTTGTCGCGCCGGCGACGATCGCCCCCGCTCTTCAGGGGTGGTTGCTCGATAGCCAATCCTGGACATGGATCTTCTTCAGCGTCGTTCCGGTCGCGCTGGCGGCTGCCGGGCTCCTGATGGTCGCGGATAGCCCGACGCCTGTCAGGACCGCACACCGCCGCCCGTTTGACTGGATCGGTTTCTCGCTGATTTCCATCACGCTGTTCTGTTTCACCTATGTCCTCAGCCAAGGCAGCCGATGGGACTGGTTCGAGGAACCGCGCATCCTGTGGCTGGCCGTGATCGGCGCGGCCGCTCTGCTGGCATTCCTCGGCCAACAGGTGTTGGCAAGGGGCCAAGGCCTGCTCGACTTAACCGTGTTCAAATCGGACGATTTTCTCTTCGCCTTCATCGTCAGTTTCGTCGCCGGCGCCGCACTGTTCGGGAGCGCGTACTTGATTCCGTCGTTTGCCGTGTCCGTCCTCGCCTTCACGCCCACCGATGCCGGGCAGTTGCTGTTGCCGAGCGGTGCACTTTTCGTCGGCGCACTCCTCTTTGCCGCCTTTCTCATGCAGGTCCGCCACGTTCCTCCGTTCGCCACCGTGCCTTTTGGCATCCTGATGATCATGGTTTCGATGTGGATGCTCTCCGGATCGACCAGCGAAAGCGGCGCGGATGACATGATGGCGGCGATCCTGCTGCGCGGGTTCGGTCTCGGCTTCCTGTTTCTCTCGATCACCCTGATCGCCTTCAGCAAGCTCGACAGCCGAAATCTCGCCTTCGGAATCGGCCTCTTCAATACGGGTCGTCAGCTTGGTGGCCTCATCGGGGTCGCCGCACTCCAGACCCTGATCGACCACAACGTCGCCGGCAATGTCGCGGTGCTCGGCGCCAGTGTCACGTCGGGGCGCTCCGCGGTCATCGAACGCCTGGCGACCACGACAGCCATGCTGAGCGCGAAAGGAATGGACGCGGCAGCCGCAGGCCGGGCAGCGACGGGCCTTCTCGGCCGGGCCGTGACAGGTCAGTCCACCGTGATCGCCTTCGACACGGCCTTCAACGCAGTCGCCCTGCTCTTTGTATTCGCCGCGCCCGTGCTGGTGGCGATCAAGATCGGCATCGCCCGGTACGAGAAAGCGCGCGCTGGGCGGCTGCCAGAAGCGCAGGATCGTAGCCAGGACCCAGCGTCAGAGGTTGAACCCGACGACTGCTCAGTCGCAACGTTCCCTCTCACGGGACTATCAAAACGAGCCGAAAATGGTCCCCAAAACGATGACCGCGATCAGCGCGAGGATCGCTCCGATAATTCCGACGACGACAATGTCGCGGTAGCTCTCTCCGTGGGTTGAGCCGCAAACGGCAAGCAGGGTAACGACTGCGCCGTTGTGGGGCAGGCTATCCAGCGTACCGGCGCCGATGACCGCGACACGGTGCAACAGCGCCGGGTCGAGACCTGTTTCCTGGGCGCGCATCAGGTAGGTGCTTCCAAGCGCGTCGAGGGCGATCGTGAGGCCGCCGGAGGCGGAGCCCGTGAGCGCCGCCAGGGTGTTCGTGGCCACCGCGATCGAAACGAGCGGTCCTCCACCGATACCGAGCACCCAGTCGCGTACGATCGCAAAGGCGGGCATCGCCGCGACAACCGCTCCAAAGCCGACCAGACTTGCGACCGCGACCGCCGGAAGGACGGACGCATTGGCACCTGCGTCCATCGTCGCGCGCAGTGTCGGCAATCGGCGGAAGTTCAACGCGACGACGGTCGCAACCGCGGCGGCCAGCGCCGTCACGACAGCCCATACACCGCTGACGGCGGAGCGGGAGGTCCCGCCCCAGCGCTCGTCCGCAAGAAACCTGAGATCAAGCGCCGGCAGGATCAACAGCGTCATGCCGAGATTGACAAGAACGACCACGGCGAGCGGCAGTATCGCGACCAGGATTGACGGCGCAGCTTCGGCGTGTTGGCCATGTGCGATCTCGGCCGGGTCGAATTCCCTGCCGACCGTGGCGCGTTCGCGCAGCCGGTCGTCGGAAGCGAGACGTTCTGGTGTGGCGGGTGCGCCCTCCCCGAACCCTTCGCCGGACCTGCGTGCGACCGCCGCTGCGCGACGAAGCCACCACATGCCGAAGCAAAGCATGATAACGGAAGCGACGATGCCGAGACCTGGCGCCGCAAAAGGTGTCGTACCGAAAAAGGGCATCGGGATGGCATTCTGTATCGATGGCGTTCCCGGAAATGCTGACATGGTGAAAGTCGACGTTCCAAGCACGATCGCCGCAGGCATCAGCCGCCGCGGAATGCCGGTCGACCGGAACAGCTCCTGCGCCATCGGCCCGAGGACGAAGAAGGCGACAAAGAGGCTGACACCGCCATAGGTGATCAGCGCACCGGCGACGACGACAGCGAGGATGGCGTGGTCCTTTCCCAGCCGCCGCATCATGAAATCGGCGATGGCGGTAATGGAACCGCTGTCCTCCATCAGCTTGCCGAAGAGTGCGCCAAGAAGGAACAGCGGAAAGAATTGAGCGAAGAAACCTGCCGCGCTGTTCATGAACGTCAGCGTCCAGTGCGCCAGCGCCGGTTCGCGGGCAAAGAGCGCGGTAACGAAGGCGCCAACCGGCGCCAGCAGCAGCACGCTCCAGCCCCGGAAGGCGAATGAGATCAAGAGCCCGAGCCCGATCAGAATGCCGAGAAGCCCCACGGGTCAGATCCCTTCCAGCAAGATATCGAGATCGAGCGACGAACGGTGGCCGAGATCGTCGCCATGGGCGTCCAGGAAGGCCTCGGCGGAGCTTCGACCCTCGTTGTGCAGCATGGTCAGAAACTCCCATTCCGCATTGAGCTTCGAGGAGTAGCCGAGGTCGGTCATGGTGTCGCTTGCGACCCGGTGGATCCGCATCGACGCCCAGCGTGCGCCCTCGTCATCCTTCACCTGCGCCACCTTCCGAAGCAGGGCGATCATCTTCAGTTCCTTTAAAAGGACTGCGTTGAAGGAGACTTCGTTGATGCGATTGAGGATCTCGCGCGCAGACCGGGGTGTGCCCGGCCTTTCAACCGGGTTGATCTGCACGAGGATGGTGTCCTGCGATGTGCATTCGCGAACCAGCGGCGTGATCGTCGGGTTGCCGGCGTAGCCGCCGTCCCAATAAGCTTCACCATCGATCTCGACAGCTTGAAAGAGCGCCGGTAGGCATGCGGAAGCAAGCAGCACGTCCGGCGTCAGCTCGCCGTTGCGGAACACGCGCCCGCGGCCGGTGCGGACATTCGTTGCCGTCACAAACAGCTTGGTCTGACTGGTCGACAGCCGCTCGAAATCGACGGTTTCCGCAAGTATGGCGCGGAGCGGGTTGGCGCCGGTAGGGTTGAGATTGTAAGGCGAGAACACCCGCGCCATCATGTCCATCGCCACGAAAACCGGCGAGTGGTCGAGCGTCCAGCGGCCGAGCAGGACATCGAGGGGGCCGCGTTGGAATGGACTGAAGCGCGCCGCCTCCGATACCCTGCGCCAGAATGCCCCCAGGGCCTCGCGAGCGCCTTCGGCACCGTTGAGGGCATAGCCGTGCGCCATGACGGCCGCGTTCATCGCTCCGGCTGAGGTGCCGGAAATCCCCTCGATCACCAGCCATGGCTCTTCCAGAAGGCGATCGAGCACGCCCCAGGTAAAGGCACCGTGGGCGCCGCCGCCCTGAAGGGCAAGGTCGACGCGGAGTGGGGCCCGTTGCGTTACCTTCGCATTTGCCGGCATCAGCCTTGCCTGTTTTCAGATTGTGCGGCGCACAAACAGTATCGCAGAATTGTGCACTCGTCATCCTCTCACCGTATTGGTGCAGGGGCGAACGAAACTATCTTCAGCGGCGCCAGGCCGACCCCCCGCTTCAGGTTGGTCGTCTCAACTGCAGACTGCGCAAATCCCGCCTGTGCGGCGGGACGGCAAGCCGCTGGTCGCGTCCTGCGTCGAAGCAGGCGTTGACAGAACGTTGCATATGCATCATTCTGTGTTGCATATGCACTATCGAGTGCCCCATGATGACGAGCAGCAACACCCCGACCGCCGAGGCAGGCGTTATAGGCGAGGTCACCCGCCATTGCGTGATGACCCGCACGCGTCGGATATCGCGCGTCGTAACCGGCATTTACGACCAGGCACTTCGGCCGCACGGCGTCAATGCCTCGCAGTTTTCGCTGCTGGTGCTGATCGCGAAGCTGGGCGGAGCAAGCCGCGCCGAAATCGGGCGGGCCAACTACCAGGATCGCTCAACGCTCACGCGCAATCTGGCGCCGCTTCTGTCGGAAGGCTGGGTCGAGGAGATCCCTTCCGAAGCGGGCGGCCGGAGCCGTCCGGTCTTCATATCGGAAGCGGGCAAGGAACTGTTGGTTATCGCGGCGCCCGCTTGGCGATCGGCGCAGGCGAAGGCAAGGGAATTGCTCGGCGAGGAAGGTATCACCGCCATCGTCAGCGTGGCTGACAGCCTTCCTCCCGACGAACCCGCAAGTCTTTAACGCAAACCCGACGAACAACGCTGCATGTTCCTCCAGGAACTGCTCTCATTTCCAATGTTGCATATACAGCATAAGGCGTGAACTCGAAACTCAACCTGAAAGGATAATCGCTTGAGCACCATCGTCAGAGCCGCCGCCGTGCAGATCAGCCCCGTATTGTACAGCCGAGAGGGTACGGTCGCCAAAGTCGTGAAGAAGATTCGTGAGCTGGGCAAACAGGGCGTCCGGTTCGCTACCTTTCCCGAGACCCTCGTCCCTTACTATCCCTACTTCTCCTTTGTACAGTCGGCGATCGAGATGATGCAGGGAAAGGAACATCAGCGCCTCCTCGAACAGTCGGTCACGGTCCCGTCCGACGAAACGCGGGCGATCGGCGAGGCTGCGAAAGCGGCGAACATGGTGGTCTCGATCGGCGTCAATGAGCGCGATGGAGGCACGATCTACAATACGCAGCTTCTCTTCGACGCGGACGGCACGCTGATCCAGCGCCGCCGCAAGCTCACGCCCACCTATCACGAACGCCTCGTATGGGGCCAGGGCGACGGCTCGGGCCTCGTCGCCGTCGACAGCGCCGTCGGCCGCATCGGGCAACTCGCCTGCTGGGAGCACTTCATGCCGCTGGCGCGCTACGCCCTCATCGCCGATGGCGAGCAGATCCATTCGGCGATGTATCCTGGATCGGCTTACGGTCAGCCGTTCACGGACAAGATGCAGGTCAGCATCCGCCAGCATGCGCTCGAATCGGCCTGCTTCGTGGTCAACGCCACCGCGTGGCTCTATGCCGACCAGCAAGCCCAGATCATGAAGGATACCGGCTGTTCCATCGGGCCGATCTCCGGCGGTTGCTTTACCGCCATCGTCAATCCGGAGGGCCAGATCATCGGCGAGCCGATCACGGAGGGCGAAGGCGAAGTGATCGCCGATCTCGACTTTGCCCTGATCGACCAACGCAAGAAGCTCATGGATGCGGCTGGCCACTACAGCCGCCCCGAAACGCTGAGCCTGCTGATCGACCGGACTCCGGCGCCGCATGTTCACGAGCGAACCGCCCCGTCCAGGATCGACTTTCTGCGGGCCGCCGCCGATGAGCGCAAGACCATCGAGATTGTCTGAGCAAACCGCTCCAACAAATTGTAATCGAAAGGAATTCAATATGACCGCCACATCCGTGAATGAGAGGCCGATCCTTGTCACCGGAGCCGCCGGCGATCTCGGCGCCATCGGCCGCAACGTCACCGAAATGCTGCTCGCCAAGGGCAAAAGGGTGCGCGCGCTGGTCCGCAAGGAAGACGAGCGTGCCGAGGGTCTAAGGCGGCTCGGCGCCGAAGTCGTGCAGGGGGACCTGACCGATCTTCAATCGATGCACCGCGCGATCGAGGGTGTTTCCCGCATCTATTTCGGCATGTCGGTTTCGCCGGCCTATCTGGAAGCCACCGTCAACACGGCCGCCGTGGCGCGGCACCATGGTGTCGAGGCATTCGTGAACATGTCGCAGATGACGGTGACACAGATGAGCATCACCGAAACCACAGACAGCCCGCAGCACAAGCTCCACTGGCTTGCGGAGCAGGCATTGGCGTGGTCGGGGCTTCCGGTCGTGACCGTGCGGCCGACGGTGTTCCTCGAGGGCTTCTTCCTGCGGCTGGCCGCCGCCGGCGTTAGGGAGCGCGACGAACTGGCGTTGCCGCTCGGCGACAGCAAGACTTCGCCGGTCTCGGCTGTCGACGTGGCGCGCGCAGTGTCGGTCATCCTTGACGAGCCGGCGCCCCATATCGGCAAGGTCTATAATCTGACAGGTTACGAGTCGGCGGATCTGGAGCACTATGCGCGCGTGTTCTCCGAGGCGTTGGGCCGCAAGATAACGTATCGCAACATGCCGCTTGCCGGCTGGATCGAGGCTCTGCGCGGCTTCGGCGTGTCGGATCACCTCGCCAGCCACCTTTCCGTAATGTCGAAGCTTCACGCGGATGGGCGCTACGACCGTATGACGGACGACTTGTTCAAACTCACCGGCAGGACGCCGACGAGGGTGCATGACTTCGTCAAGCTCCATGCCGCTGAATTCACGCAACGTGAAGCATCGGCCTGGGGGTAAGACCGATGCCGGCCGGGGCTCGCCCGGCCCGCCGACGGCGCGCCTGGATACATGGGCTTACAAATATCCCGCGCGTCCGACACATCGCCAATACACGCCTGCACTGAAATCGACGCCGGCCTCGGATGAAGGCTCGATCATAGGAGTGAAAGGATGACCTTATGAAACCCACTCGGATCATGGCAGCCGCATTGTTGATCGTTGGCGGCGGATGGACGCTGAACGTTGCTGAGGCACAGCAGCCGGGAATTCACCGCACCGATATCCTCAACGACGATCTTGGCACCCCCGGACGTGAGGTCGTCCAAGTGCGTGTCGACATCGAACCGGGCGCGGCCTCGATCAAGCATTCCCATCCGGGCGAAGAGGTCGCCTATGTCCTCGAAGGCTCGCTTGAGTATCAACTCGAGGGCAAGG
The DNA here is from genome assembly GCF_009601505.1 of Sinorhizobium terangae. Taxonomy (GTDB): domain Bacteria; phylum Pseudomonadota; class Alphaproteobacteria; order Rhizobiales; family Rhizobiaceae; genus Sinorhizobium; species Sinorhizobium terangae. The sequence goes on along the minus strand of NZ_WITC01000032.1, from coordinate 55,052 downwards.
CCCCAGTGACGCTTCACGCCGGCGAGGCCCTGTTCATTCCGGATGGCGTGGCCCACGTGGCGAAGAATGTCGGCAGCAGCAAGGCCTCGGAGCTCGCGACCTATATCGTCAACAAGGGCAAGCCCCTCGTCGTGCCCCTCAGGTGAGCTTTCTTGCGATGAAACGGATATTGGGTACGACCGGCAAAGGGGTGCGAACTTGAAATCGGCCAACGCTTTCACTCTCTCCCGTCGAGCCCTGCTCCTCAACGGAGCGGCTGCGGCGAGTCTTGCAGCAATATTCTCTCCCGCAATGGCGGCCGCCTCGCAGTCTTTCGCGGCCGACGACATCCGTCCTTTCCGCGTCGACGTGCTGGAAGCAGAACTCGTCGATCTTCGCCGTCGCCTTGCGGCGACGCGCTGGCCAGACCCGGAAACCGTCAGCGACCGGTCCCAGGGCGTGCAACTCGAGAAGCTTCAGGCGCTCGCGCGCTATTGGGAGACGGACTACGACTGGCGCAAGGCCGAAGCGAAGCTCAACGCCTTGCCGCAGTTCCAGACGAATATCGACGACCTGGACATTCATTTCATCCACGTTCGCTCGCATCACGCGAATGCATTGCCGCTTATCATGACCCACGGCTGGCCCGGTTCGATCTTCGAGCTGCTGAAAGTCATCGGTCCTCTGACGGATCCGACGGCGCACGGGGGGAACGCGGAAGACGCTTTCCATCTCGTGCTTCCGTCCATCCCCGGCTTCGGCTTTTCGGAGAAACCCAAGGGCACCGGCTGGAACCCGGCCCGCATCGCCCGCGCCTGGCACGCCCTCATGCAGCGCCTTGGATACAGCCGCTATGTGTCACAGGGCGGCGACTGGGGCGCCATCATTTCCGATGCCATGGGACGCCAGGCGCCTTCGGGCCTGCTCGGCATCCATGTCAACAGGATCGAGCGCTCCACCACGCTCCCGCCTGACGTTGCGAAGGCCCTGAAATATGGGGAACCCGCCCCGGCTGGGCTGACCGCCGAGGAACGAGCCTTGTTTGATGAAGCCAGGGAATTCCTCAACAAGGGTTTCGGATATGCGGCGATCATGGGCACGCGTCCGCAAACCGTCGGGTACGGCCTCGCCGACTCGCCGGTCGGATTGGCGGCATGGTTCTACGACAAGATCGCAGACTGGGTGTTCACCCGTGGCGAACCGGAGCATGCGTTGAGCCGTGACGAGATCCTCGACAACATCACGCTTTACTGGCTGACGAACACGGGACCCTCAAGCGGCCGGATCTATTGGGAGAACGCTGCCGGCAACAGTAAACTGTCCGCTATTTCGATCCCAGCGGCCGTGACAATTTTCCCGGGCGAGGTCTACCGGCCGCCGAAGAACTGGGCAGTACGGACTTATCACAATCTCATCTACTACAACCGAGTGGACAAGGGCGGGCACTTCGCCGCCTGGGAGGAGCCGGATCTATTCAGCAGAGAGCTGCGGGCCGCTTTCCATCCTTTGCGTCGGTTCTATTAGGTTAGAGCGGGATGGGAGAGGAAAACCGCGCACACTTTTCCTCATCCCGCTCTAAGCACCTCGCCATAGGCGCACTGTCGAGCGATGCTGCCACAGCATGCTGATTTTGATAAGGAATGGCTATTGAACGGTGGAGATCGCGCGATGGAGCACATTGATCACATCCTGGTCGTCGATGACGATCGGGAAATCCGGGAGCTGGTATCGGCTTACCTGAAGAAGAACGGCCTGCGCGTTACCGCCGTCGCCGATGGGCGCCAGATGCGCACATTCCTCGAAGGTAATACGGTCGATCTGATCGTTCTCGACGTCATGATGCCGGGAGACGACGGCCTCGTCTTGAGCCGCGAGCTGCGTGTGGGCAGACACAAGGCGACGCCCATAGTCATGCTGACCGCCCGCTCCGACGAGATGGATCGCATCATCGGACTTGAAATGGGCGCGGACGACTACCTCGCCAAGCCGTTTTCGGCGCGCGAACTGCTGGCCCGCATTAAGGCGGTCCTGCGGCGCGCGCGCATGCTGCCTCCAAATCTTCAGATCTCCGAGGCTGGGCAGCTGCTGCGTTTCGGCAGATGGAGGCTGGACACGACGGCGAGACATCTCGTTGACTCCGACGAAACGGTCATTGCACTCAGCGGAGCCGAATACCGCCTTCTGCGGGTTTTCATCGATCACCCGCAACGCGTCCTCAATCGCGATCAGCTGCTCAATCTCACGCAGGGCCGCGATGCCGAACTCTTCGACCGCTCCATCGATCTCCTTGTCAGCCGGGTTCGCCAGCGTCTCGGCGACGATGCCCGGGAACCGGCCTACATCAAGACCGTGCGCAGCGAGGGCTATGTCTTTTCAATGCCGGTCGAAATCGTGGAACCCCGCTGATGGCGCCCTCCGTTCTCAACGGAATTCGCCTGTGGCCGCGCACACTCAGAGCGCGGCTGTTCGTCATTCTGCTTGCCGGCCTGGGGATCGCCCACGCCATGTCGTTTGCGGTGCTGTTTTCCGAACGCTACATCGCCGCCAGGTCGGTGATGTTCAATACGCTCGAAAATGACGTCGCGACATCGATCGCCATCCTTGACCGGCTCCCGGCCGCCGAGCGTGCCGCCTGGCTCGATCAACTTGCCCGCGGCTCCTACCGGTTCGTTCTGGGGCAAGGCATCCCCGGCAATCCCGTGCTTGGGGCTGATGACGTCGAGGTCGCCTCCAGGATCCAGACCGCGATCGGCGCGAAATACCCAATCGAGGTTGAAGCGATCCCGGGCGGGGCCCGCCATTTTCAGGCCCATCTTCGTTTGAGCGACGGCGAACCGCTGACGATCGATGTCACGCCAAGGGGCGTCATGCCAGTGGCTGACTGGCTGCCCTACGTACTCGTTGCGCAGCTTGCCCTCCTGGTGCTGTGCAGCTGGCTCGCGATGCGCCAAGCCGTCCGTCCCCTCGCCAACCTCGCGAGAGCCGTCGACACGCTTGACCCGAACAGCAACACGCCGCGGCTCAGCGAGATTGGACCAAGGGAAGTCGCCTATGCGGCAACGGCCTTCAATGCGATGCGTGATCGCATCGCACAGTATCTGGAGGAGCGCGTGCAGATCCTCGCGGCGATTTCACATGATCTCCAGACGCCGATTACGCGCATGAAGCTCCGCGCGGAAATGGCCGAAGAATCCGTCGACAGGGACAAGCTCATTCAGGATCTCGATGAAGTCGAACGTCTCGTGAAGGAAGGAGTCGCCTATGCGCGCAGCGCCCATGGCAACGACGAACAGGCATCGCGCATCGACCTCCCCTCGTTCATCGAGAGCCTGGCCTATGATTATCAAGATACCGGCAAGGCCGTCACAGTCGGAGAATTGAGCAGCGGGGCCATCCTGATCCGGCCGCACGCCTTGAAGCGAATCCTCACCAATCTGATCGACAACGCGCTGAAGTTCGGCGGCAGCGCGGAAATCGAGGTGCAGCGTCGCGCCGATGACACCGTGATCATAAAGGTTCTCGATCGAGGCCCTGGCATTCCGGAAAGTCAGCTGGAAGCGGTCATGGAACCCTTCTACCGCCTGGAGCAGTCGCGCAACCGCGACACCGGTGGGACGGGCCTCGGCCTTGCCATCGCCCAGCAGCTTGCCACCGTCATCGGCGCTTCATTGACGTTGCGCAACCGCGAAGGTGGCGGCCTTGCGGCAGAAATAGCCCTCCGCCAGTAGCGCAATTCCAGGAAGGATGCATAGCGGAGTTCCGTCCTGAATTGTGTATTCTCAACTGGTTAGATATTTCACTTCACCTAAAGTGTTAACTGCCGCTTTCCACGGCAGCAGGGCGGGCTCGGCCGCCCTGCTCCCGCATTCGTTCATGCGGCGGTCGCCGCTCCGGTCTGCTCGCGCACCATGTACTCGGCGTACCAGGTGGGCCAGTCCTCGTCCCGGTGGCCGAGTTGCTTCTCGTATTCGCCGTGTGCCGTCTCCGCACGCCGGAAGGCGCTCGCGAGGTCCGCCGCCGAGGCGAATGTCGTGGCGCTCGCATCGACGCGTCCGGGCAAGCGCTCGGTCACCTCCTGGATGAGCCAGCCGTTGCCGTCCGGATCGCTGAACGTGGCATAGGAGCGGTAGCTGCCCCGCTCGGGGTGCCGTCCGCTCACGGGCGGCTGTCCGGGGCCGGCGCGATGAAAAACTTCGCTCACCTCTGCGCCGCGGCCGACGAGTTCAGCGCGCGCCGCCTCAATATCCGACACGACCAGGTACATCCCGCTTGCCGAGCCGGGCGCGGCCGAGGTGATCCCCTTCCCGAAGTGGATCGAGCTCGGCGAACCCGGCGGGGTGAACTGCACCACGCGGAACGCGTCACCGACGGCAAAGTCGGCGTCGAGCCTCCAGCCGAGGCCGCCGTAAAAATTCTTGGCACGATCGACGTCGGAAACGGGGATGACGACGACCTCGAGCTTCAGGTCGACCGTTGGCGCTCCCCCGGTGCTGGTTTCGGTTGTCATGGCTTTCTCCTTAGGTTTTAGAAGGGCGGCGCGCCATGGGCGCGCCTCTTGTTTGTCAAATCGACTGCCGCAAGGATCTGAATGCGGCTCTGAGTTCCTGCGTGAAGACCTCCGGCTGTTCCCAGGCGGCGAAGTGTCCGCCTTTTTCCAGCCGATTGTAATGAATGAGCTTGGGAAACGCCTTCTCTGCCCAGGAGCGCGGTGCCTGATAGAGTTCGTCCGGAAATGCGCTCACGGCAACCGGTATTGTAATGCCCTTCGGGGCAAAGAACGCGAGCTTATTTTCCCAGTAGAGGCGTGCCGAAGACACTCCCGTGTTGGTCAGCCAGTAGAGGGTTATGTTGTCGAGCACGTCGTCTCGCGTCAGGCCCTCGCGCTCACCGTCGAAGACGCGGGCGATGAGGTCATAGCTGCGTGCATCGTGGTCAAGCATCCAGCCTGCCAGCCCGATCGGCGAGTCGTCGATCCCGTATAGCGTCTGCGGGCGCTTGCTCATCTCCAGGGCATAGGAGAGGCCGTTCTTGTAGAAGAAGTCGAGCTGCTCATAGGCCCGAAGCTCGTCGGGAGAGAGGCCGGACGGCGGCGGGCCGCCGACATCAAGCGCCTTCTGGATTTCTTTCGGTACTGCGCCCGGCATGTTGGTGTGAATGCCGATGAGCTCCGGCGGCGCCTGAACGGCCATCTGCTCGGTGACCGCGTCACCCCAGTCGCCGCCCTGAGCGACGTATCTGGTGTAGCCCAGGCGCTTCATCAGCACCGTCCAGGCACGAGCGATCCGGACCGGATCCCAGCCAAGTTCGTCAGGCTTGCCCGAAAATCCATGGCCGGGCAGCGACGGTATGACGACGTCGAAAGCATCCGCCTCGGTCCCTCCATGGGCCGTGGGGTTCGTCAGGGGCTCGATGATCTTCATCTGTTCGACAATCGAGCCGGGCCACCCATGCGTGACGATCATCGGCAAAGCGTTCTTGTGCTTCGAACGTACGTGAATGAAGTGAATGTCAACCCCGTCGATGTTGGTTACGAACTGCGGGAGGGCATTGAGTCTCTTCTCGAACTTGCGCCAGTCATAGTCCGTCGACCAATACTTTGCGAGCTTCTCCATGGTGTCGAGCTGCACGCCCTGGGTGGCATCCCAGACCAGCTCCCGCCCGGGCCACTTGGTTGCCACGATGCGCCGCTTGAGGTCGGCAAGGGCCTCGTCTGTGGCACGGAACTGGAAGGGACGGATGGATTCGTCGAAGGCCGGTTTGGTTTCAGCCGCACCGACCACCGAAGGCTGCCCAACGGTTGTAGCACTGCCGGAAGCGGCAGAAATCGTTCCGGCGTAGGCGGCGGCCGTGGGAAGAAAGACGCCGATCGCTCCGACCAACAGGGAGGCCGCAACACGATGCTTATCAATCAACGAATAGAATCTGGTCATGTCATTCTCCTATTCTGTGACGTCGACGGACCGCCGCCGATTTGGTGTGAAACGCAAATGCTGATGGCGGCGATACTCTCGATGTCGAGTAAAACACGGATTCATTCAGTTCATTTTCCAATACCAATACTAAGACGAGGCGCTTGTGGCTCAAATGTCGTATATACGGCTTTTTCGGCCATGCCGGCACGCGTCATCTCGGCCCTCGATGCGTGACTGCCTTGTTCGACTGTCGAGGCACACTTGGCACTCTGCACGTGTATCGGATGTTTCGGGACGGGCGCGAAATGTCAGCCAATCCTCACAGAATAGAGGACAGACACATTGCGATACGAATGCACGTCACGCGCTCGGGTGGCTCACTGCTCGTCATCGGCAACTCCGGAGAAGCCGGAGGTGCCGATGGCGCCCTGATGATGCGTCTTGCACACTAGAGTGGTCGTCACCAGCGCGTGCACGAGTTCGGACATCACCGCCTGCTGGCGAAGTTGATCAGAAACGATCGACGTCGACCACGGCCTGGGCAAATGCTTGTGGTGCCTCCTGCGGCAGGTTGTGGCCGATGCCGCCGGTGACCGACCGGTGCTCATACCTGCCCGAGAACTTCTTGGCATAGGCTGCGGGCTCCGGATGCGGCGCGCCGTTGGCATCGCCCTCGAGCGTGATCGTCGGCACGCCGATCGATGGGAGTTTGGCGAGCTTCGCTTCCAGATCATCGTATTTCGGCTCGCCGTCAGCCAGGCTGATCCGCCAGCGGTAATTGTGGATCGTGATGTCGACATGATCCGGGTTTTCGAATGCCGCTGCGCTGCGATTGAAGGTGGCGTCGTCGAAATTCCACCTCGGCGACGCGAGCTGCCAGATGAGCCTCGCGAATTCGGCGCGGTTTTGCTCGTAGCCGGCTCGGCCGCGTTCGGTAGCGAAGTAGAACTGGTACCACCAGGCGAGTTCCGCCTTTGGCGGCAAGGGCTTCTTATTCAGGTCACGGCTGCCGATCAGATAGCCGCTCACCGAAACCAGGGCCTTGCACCGCTCCGGCCAAAGAGCGGCGATGATGTTGGCGGTGCGCGCGCCCCAATCGCAGCCCGCGATGACCGCCTTCTGGATCCCCAGCGCATCCATCAGGTCGATGATGTCGGCGGCGATTGCCGACTGTTGGCCGTTGCGCGGCGTGTCGGGCGACAGGAAGCGCGTCGTCCCGTAGCCGCGCAGATAGGGAACGATCACGCGGTAGCCGGCCGTGGCCAGCAAGGGCGCCACATCGACATAGGTATGGATGTCGTAGGGCCAGCCATGCAGAAGGATGACCACAGGGGCGTCGCTCGCACCGAGCTCGGCATAGCCGACATTGAGCAGGCCGGCGTCGATCTGCTTGAGCGAGGCGAAGGATGTGTTCGTGCCAGGTGCGGTCGCAGGAATGCGGACCTCAGTGGCTGATTGTGCATGGGCGATGCTCGTCATGCCGAGTTTGGCAGCTGCGACCGTCAATGCCGCCATGCCCATGAAATGCCGCCGCGGCTGGTTGATTTGCTCCGTCATCGACTTTTTCCCCGATTGCGTGAAGACAGCGACAGGTGCCGGCACCCACTTGTCTTCACTGTGTCCTCAGCCGGCGAAATTGAAAGCCAATGTCGAAATCGGGCGCGCAGACATATTGAGATACAATTTCATGCCGCTGCGTCGGCACTCGCCGAGGTTGGCGAAACACCAGATCGGGGGCCGCTTCCGGCTGCCTATGCGCTTTCGCGCGCATTCCGCCGGATCGTTTGTGGCGGCTGGCCGAGCGTGCGAAGGAAGGCCCGGCGCATACGGTCGCGGTCGGCAAAGCCGGTTTCCTCGGCGATCACGTCCATGGAATGCCGGCCCTGCTCCATCATCAGCCGGGCCGCCTCCACGCGAATATTCTCCACCGCCTTGGCCGGCGACTGTCCGGTCTCGGCCCGAAACGCCCGGCTGAACTGTCGCGCGCTCAGCCCGGCCGCATCCGCCAGCTCTTCCACCGACAGGACTCCGCGCAAGTGAGCCTTGGCGTAGTCGATCGATCGCTGGATCCGGTCAGACTTCGGATCGAGCTCGAGCAATGCCGAGAACTGCGACTGGCCGCCGGCGCGCCGATGATAGACGACGAGCTTGCGGGCGGCCGCGCGTGCAATGTCCTGGCCGTGGTCCTTCTCGATCATCGCAAGCGCGAGATCGATGCTCGCCGTCATCCCGGCAGACGTCCACACGCTTCCGTCGACAATGAAGATGCGATCTTCCTCTAGCTTGACCGTCGGGAACCGCTCCTGGAACTGGCGCGCGAAGGCCCAATGGGTCGTCGCCCGACGCCCGTCCAGCAGGCCAGCTTCGGCGAGGATGAAGGCGCCCGTGCATGGGGCAGCTACGCGCCGCGCCGTTTCGAGCGCATGACGCGCGAACTCGATCAATCCCGCCGTCATCGGCTCGATCGTTGAGCTGGCGCCGAACATCACCGTGTCATAGGCGGCGTCATCGAAGGCTTTCGTGAGGACACCGAAGCCGGCGGACGATTTGACCTCCCCGCCCGTTTCCGAAAGCAGCTCTATCTCGTAGGCCGGCTCTCCCAGCGCGATATTGGCCATCTCGAAGGCGGTCACCGCCGCGAAGCCCATGAGCTGGAATCCTGGAAAGACGACAAAGCCGATCCGATGCATGACGCAATTCCCTGGCTGGAATTGCTGTATATATGGCATCTGCGACATGACATAAACCCTGTGGTGTCTCGCTCATCTTTTCGGCCTTTCGAATGGCCGCCGTCGCTGTCGCGCTTTCGACGACTGGTCGTGCATTCATCATTTGAGGCGGTACGCGCTCCGGAGCGCATACCGTATCGCTCCAAGAGAACGCGTTAGCCGGCCGCTGCTCGATATCGGGCGGCGGGGACACTGCGGGAAAGGTTCGGCATCAGCTTCTGGCGGGCTGCCTCGTAGGCATCCCAATCAGCGGCGTCCGGCAGTGCCGGTATCGTGATCCGTTCACCCATATCGAAGCCCGCGAGCGCCGCGTCCACCATGTCCTCGGCAGGCATCACGATCTCACTCGGCACATGTTCCAGCGGCGTTCCGGCAATGCCCCAGAAATCGGTCGCCGTCGCGCCGGGGAGTACGGCCTGGATGCGGATATTCTTCTCGGCAAGCTCCTTCTGAAGCGACAAGGTGAAAGCGAGGACGAAGGCCTTGCTGCCGCCGTAGACGCCGTTCAGCACTTCCGGTGCGATGCCGACGATCGAAGCGATGTTGATGATCGCACCGGTCCCGCGTGCCGCAAAGCTGGGCACCGCAGCATAGGTCAGCCGCGTCAGCGCGCTGACATTCAGCGTAATCATCTCTTCCATCTTCTCGATATCGGAGTTGAGCAGCGGGGCGGTCGCGCCAACGCCGGCGTTGTTGACCAACATGGTGATGCTGGCGTCGGTCTGAAGGATCTTCTCGACGCGATGGACATCGGCCTTATTACCGAGATCCGCGGTGACCACCTCGACGCTGCGGCCGGTGTCGTCGGCAAGGCGCCTGGCCAGTTCACTTAGGCGGGCCCGGTTGCGAGCGACCAGGATCAGATCATATCCCCTGCGCGCCAGGCGATCGGCGTAGATCGCACCGATGCCCGAGGATGCGCCGGTGATAAGCGCGGTACCTTTCGAATGCTGGGTCATGAGGGACTCCGTTCCGTTGGATTTGGAGCCCTGATACTAGTCCGAAAAGACAATGTCTCAAATGTCATATATCCGGCATTTTAGGACATAGCGCGTCGGCTGTTTCTGTCCGGGGGGCAACGCCGTCGGGACATCACCGTCGGGCGTCGGCCGGAACTATCGCCCCGCCGAAGAGCGCGACGATCGCCGACGGCTCCCGCGGATCGGAATCCCAGGCACAGGGCGCGGCGGCGAGCGCGACGATGGCAATGCCCATCACAAGAATGCGCATGTGAACTCTCCTCTATTGCGTCTGACCATGGTGATTGTGACGCTGGCGGGGTACCGCGGCAGCCCGGTGGAGGCGGTCGAGAGACGGAACCCCTTCGCCGCTCGACCGGGCAGCATCCCTCGCTGCCCGAGGCTTGCTTCCGCTATCCAAACGTGAATACGAATGCTTCAACACCTGGATCAAGGAAGCGGATCTCGAACGTCCGCTCCCGCACCTCTCCCGATTGGCGTACGAGTTGATAGAGCCGCGTTTCCGAAACCGTACCGTTGCCATCGCGGTCGACGTCCGAACCGTGATCCGGACCCGGTGAAACGCCGTCGACCTTCACCTGAAAGCGCACTTCCCTGTCGCCGGCCCCTGGTCCGAGGACGAGGTGCAGGTCGCGGGCGCTGAACTTGTAGGTGATGCCTCCGCCGGCGCGATTGAGTGTCGCCTGCTCAGGCCCGACGGTCCAGTTGCCGGCGAGGCCCCACTGGTTGAGGCGAGGCTTTCCGGTCGTATAGTCGCGTGGCTCGTCGGCCGCGACACCTTCGGGCGATACGAAGTTCGCGGCACGCATGTAGCCGACATAGTCCTCACCCGACTGCAGATTGGCGAAGTCGGGCGCGGCCTCGGCGCCCTTTGCCTCCGGCCTCACGAGATCGCTGCCGTTCCGGTGGCTGCCCGCCGCTTCCGCCAGCAGTTCCTGTATGACGCGCTCGGACTGCTCGTATTCGCCCTCTCCGAAGTGGTGATATCTGATCCGCCCCTCCGCATCGATGAAATAGTGCGCCGGCCAGTAGCTGTTCCCGAAGGCGCGCCAGATGGCGAAGTCGTTGTCGATCGCAACGGGATAGCCGATCTTGAAATCCTGTACTGCCCGCCTGACGTTGTCGATACTCTTCTCGAAGGCGAATTCAGGTGCATGCACGCCGATGACCACTAGCCCCTGGTCCCGGTATTTTTCAGCCCAGGCGCGAACATAGGGGATCGTGCGAATGCAATTGATGCAGGAGTAGGTCCAGAAATCGACGAGCACGACCTTGCCGCGCAGTTCTTCCGCGGTCAGCGGCTTGGAATTCAGCCACTCTACGGCACCGTCGAGCGGTGGGAGAATGCCTTCCACCGGCAAGCTGCTTCGATACGTCTGCCGCTGACCGTTCGCGGCCGATGCGGCACGATTTACAGTTGCCGCTCCGGAGGTGTCAGCCCCCAGACGGTTCAGGAGCGACTGCTCAAGATTCGCCGTGCCCGCATAAGACAGTCGTGCCAGCATCCCCGTATCGAGGCCGAGCGCAATTGCCGCGACGCCGGCGAGCACGGCGATGCCAAGCACCTGCCGCAGACGCTCGCCAAGACCGAGCGACCGCTTCATCGCCGCGAATACCTTTCCGCCGGCGAATACAGCGAGGGCGAGCGAGGTGGCCGCGCCCGCCGCGTAGGCGGTGAGCAGAAGAGTCGTCTCGACGTTGGCGCCGTGGAGTGCGGCACCGGTCAGGACCAGCCCAAGAATCGGCCCGGCGCAGGGCGCCCATAGAAGCCCGGTTGCTACGCCAAGGAGCAGAGATGCTCCAACGCTCGCCTTCTGCCCGGCCGTTTGTCGTGCGAGCCGGTTGCCGAGGGCGACTGCCGGCCGGGTGACGATCGCTGCAACCTGCGGCGAAAGCAACATCACGCCGAAGACCGCGAGCACCACTATCGCCGCATATCGGCCGGCCTCATTCGCCTGGACGGCCCAGTCCCCGCCGATCGCAGCAAGCGTCGCCACGCCCGCGAATGTCACGACCTTTCCGAGAAGCATCGGAAGAATGCTCCTCGTGAATGGTTGACCGGCTCGGGAAAACACGAAGGGCAAGACAGGAAGGATGCAGGGGCTGACAATGGTCAGCACGCCTGCGAGATAGGCTATCGTGAAAAGGATCATCGTCGTCCCTCTGCAATGAACCAACGCCTTATTCAGCGTCGGTCGCGCTTGACACGCGCAGCAAGAGACCAGAGCGAAGTATCCGGTTTGTGTCCTCCTCCAAGGGGATGTGTATCAAAATGCTGCAGGAGGTCCCGGGAACCTCCTGTACCCGCAAATGCCGCCGGCGAACCAGCCCGTGCTAGAGACGGCTACTGCAGAAGCTTGAGCAGTTCCTTGGCAGCCGAGGTCGAGGAAGAAGGGTTCTGTCCAGTAATTAGCCGCCCATCCACGACCGTGAAATCAGCCCAGTCGGCGGCTTTTTCAAAGCGCCCGCCCAGACGTTTCAATACGTCTTCGACAAGGAACGGCACGACGTCGGTCAGTTGCACCGCCTCCTCCTCGGAATTGGTGAAGCCGGTAACGCGCTTTCCTCTGACGATGGGCTGCCCCTGGTGAGTGACCGCTTTGAGAACAGCCGGGCCATGGCAGACGGCCGCGACCGGCTTGCCGGTGTTGTAGAAATTCTCGATCAGGGCGATCGAGTTCTTGTCGTCGGCGAGATCCCACAGGGGGCCATGTCCACCCGGATAGAAGATTGCGTCGAAGCCGTCGGCTTTGACGTCGCCGAGCTTTATTGTAGTTGCCAGTGCCTTCTGGGCCGCCGGATCTTTCTTGAAGCGCTCCATCGCCTCGGTCTGGTTGCCCGGCTCGTCGCTCTTGGGATCGATCGGCGGCTGGCCGCCCTTCGGCGAGGCGAGCGTGATCTCCGCACCGGCGTCCTTGAAAACATAATAGGGTGCAGCGAACTCCTCGAGCCAGAAACCGGTCGGTTTGCCGGTGTTCCCGAGTTGGTCATGCGAAGTCAAAACCATCAAGATTTTCATCGTCATTCTCCCTCTTTTGAGGCGCCCAAACTTGGGATCGCCGGGATAATTCTCGACCACGGGGCTTCGTACCATGAGGATAGCTCGTCCATGACCACACGGGCACAGATGTTCCAGCTTCTCAGCCTATTCCTGGTACTTGGCCGGATATTGGCCGATTGCAGCGGCTTCTTCTGCACCATATTTACTTCTTGCCGCCTTCGCGGGAATACTTGGTGCACGACAGTCACTCTCCCGCAAAACGGCAGAATAAGATGGATCGCATCGATGCAATGAAAGTGTTCGTTACTGCGATCGACGAGGGCAGCCTCGCCGGCGCCGCTCGCCGGTTGAAGCGATCACCGACGGCGGTCAGCCGGGCGCTGAGCTTCCTGGAGGCCCATGTCGGTGTCGAGCTCTTGCATCGCACGACCCGCACGCTCAAGCTGAGCGAGGCCGGGCAACGCTATGCGGCCGCCTGTCGGCGGGTGCTCACCGACCTCGAGGAAGCCGACATGCTCGCAGGAGGAGAGCGTTCCGCGCCCCGTGGGATGTTGACGATTTCGGCGCCACCAATCCTCGGCGAAGAGGTGCTTCGCCCCATTGTCGATGACTTCCTCGACCTCTACCCCGCCGTGTCGGCCCAGCTTCTTCTTCTCGATCGGTTCGTCAACCTGGTGGATGAAGGAATCGACATCGCCTTGCGCATCGGCCATCTGGCGGATTCGTCGCTCATCTCCACGCGGATCGGCGGCGACGTGCGGCGGGTCGTGGTCGCCTCGCCTCGATACCTCGCCAATCATCCTCGTATCGATGAACCTGCGGACCTCGCCAAGCATCAGATCGTGGCCTTCACCAATTTCGGTCTTGAGTCCTGGAGCTTTACGCCCGCGGAGGGCTCGTCCATCCCCAGAACGGTCCAGTTCACGCCGAGAAGCATCGTCAACAGCGTGCGGGCTGCAGCCGCCTCAGCGGCCGCGGGCCACGGCGTCACCCGGCTCTATTCCTACCATGTCGCGGAGTATGTGAGAGACGGGCGCCTCAAGATCGTGCTCGCCGACGCCGAGCATCCGCCCCTGCCGGCACATATGCTCGCACCCCAAGGTCGCATGTCGGTGCCGAAGGTCCGTGCCTTTGTCGACTTCGCCGCGCCGCGTCTGCGCTCCGAATTTGCTCGCTTGGCGGCAGGATCGGGTACGCTCGGCTGATTATGCCGATTCGCGAATGAGTGTCCGCCAACCGCTGGCAATTCTCCCAAAGATCGGACGGATCTAACTTCGATTGCACCAACGCCGAGGGCGGAGGGCGGACGCAGGGAAGCGGCCGCTGCAATCGAAAAAAGGATCACGATCATGGCTACCGAACAGAAAGTCGTCATCATCACCGGCGCATCACAGGGCATCGGCGCGGGGTTGGTTCGCGCCTACCGCGACCGAAACTACCGCGTCGTCGCCACCTCCCGGTCCATAAGGCCGAGCGCTGACCCGGATATTCACACGGTCGCCGGCGATATCAGCCAGCCGGAGACCGCGGAACGGATCGTCCGAGAAGCGCTCGAACGCTACGGCCGCATTGACACGCTGGTTAACAATGCAGGCGTCTTCCTCGCAAAGCCGTTCGTCGAAATGTCCGAGGAGGACTACGAGCATAACCTCGGCGTGAACGTGGGCGGCTTCTTCCACATCACCCGACGCGCTGCGGCCGAGATGCTGAAGCAGGGCTCGGGCCACATCGTCAGCATCACCACCAGCCTGGTCGACCAGCCGATGGTCGGCATACCGTCCGCCCTTGCCTCCCTGACCAAGGGTGGCCTGAACGCGGTGACTCGGTCGCTGGCGATGGAGTTCTCGAAGAGCGGCGTTCGCGTCAACGCGGTCTCCCCGGGGATCATCAAGACGCCCATGCATGCGCCCGAGACGCACTCGGCGCTGGCCGGACTGCACCCGGTCGGCCGCATGGGCGATATCCGCGACATCGTCGACGCCGTTCTTTACCTCGAGTCCGCCGGTTTCGTCACCGGCGAGATCCTCCACGTCGATGGCGGCCAGAGTGCCGGACGCTGGTAACCCGCACAATGGAGAGCGGCCGCGCTGTAGCGGCGCGGCCGCGGTCAACGACGAAAAAATTTACACAAAGGAGACTGCAATGCCTATCGTCACCGTACAGGTTACCCGTGAGGGAAGCGTACCGGGCCGCAATTCGGTTACCGCCGAGGAGAAGGCCGCCATCATAAAGGGCGTCAGCGAGGTGCTCTTCAACGTCCTGAACAAGCCGCTTGAATCAACCTATGTCGTGATCGAGGAGGTCGACCTCGACAATTGGGGCTGGGGCGGCCTTCCCACCGTTCAATACCGCCAAAGACGGGCCGCAGAGGCAAAGTCCTGACGTCCCAACCTAGGCGTTTGCCGTCTGTCGGTGCGCCCCGCAGGCGGCAAGCGATCCCACACACGCGAGAAAGCGACTGGAACTTGCGGAGATCGAACATGGCAACGATCATGCACAACAATGCTTTTCGAAAACTGGGGCTGAAGCATCCCCTCATTGTCGCACCGATGGCGGGCGGTCCTTCATCGCCTGAGCTTGTGGCAGCAGCGTCAGCCGTAGGCGCACTGGGTCAGCCGGTGCGGCTTGTTCAAGTCCGGAGGAGATCGAAAAATTCGCCGCTCAAGTTCGTCGGCGTACCGATCGGCCCTTCGCGCTCAACCTCTTCATTCCCCCCCGATCCCCCAGATTGATCCCGGCACGGTCGAGCGAGCATTCGCAGCCACTGCCAAGTACCGCGCCGAAGTCGATCCGGCGCCCGCGGCCTTCTCGGGACCGTATGCGGAAGACTTCGATGCACAGTTCGAGGCGGTCCTCCGGGTCCGACCGGCTGTCTTCAACTGCGTCTTCGGACTGCCGTCGGCCCAGCATATGCGCGCCGCACGACGGGCTGGCATGCTCCTCATCGGCACTGCCACAGCGCCGGAGGAAGCGCAGCTCCTTGAAGAAAGTGGCGTCGACGCGATCACACTTCAGGGCTTCGAGGCCGGCGGTCACCGCGGCACTGGCGGTGCCGATGGGCACGGCGTTCCTGGCCAGCGCCGAAGCGGCGCCCTATTGGTCGAAGCTTCTGGAACCCACACGAAAGACACGGACGACACGGGTCTTTTGGGTCGCCTGGCACGCGGGATTGAGAACCGCTTCATGGACGAAATGAAGGCCGAGGCAATCATGCCCTTTCCCGCGCAGAACAAGTTCACGCGCGATATCAGGAGCGCATCGGCGGCCGGCGGTTCGGCGGATTTCCAGTCGTTATGGGCCGGCGCAGGACAAGGAGATCTATGGCAGGGCCCGGCATCCGAACTGATCGACCAACTCTTCTCGAATGAAGGAACAGTCGGGACGAAGGCGCGCCAGTGGCTAGGCGAACTCGATGGTCAAAGGCAGGTCGTGATTCCGCCATCGACATAAAGCGTGTGTCCATTGACGAAGGATGATGCACGGCTGGCAAGAAAGACAGCCGCGCCGACGAGCTCATCAACGTCGCCCCAGCGCGCCGCTGGTGTCCGCTTTTCCAGCCACGAAGAAAACTCTTCGCTGTCGACAAGCGCCTGGTTCAACGGCGTCTTGAAATAGCCCGGTGCAATGGCGTTCACCTGCAGGCCGTGCTTTGCCCAGTCGGCGCACATGCCGCGCGTCAGGTTTCTCACTGCACCCTTGGTCGCGGTGTAGGGGGCGATCCCGGGACGCGCGAGCTCGCTTTGTACCGAGGCGATGTTGATGATCTTGCCCTGCCCGCGCTTGATCATGTGACGAGCGGCCGCCTGGCCAGCGTAGAAGACGCTGGAGATGTTCGCTTTCAGCAGCTGCTCCCAGCGCTCGGCCGGAAAGTCCTCGAGCGCCGTGCGGAACTGCATGCCGGCATTGTTGACCAGGATGTCGATCGGCCCGATATCCCGCTCGATCGCGTCGATGCCTTGCCTGACCGCATCGTGGTCGGTGACGTCGAAATCGGAAACCGACACCTCATGTCCGGCATCCCGCAGCGATTTTGCTGCACTTTCCAGTTTCGAGCGGTCCCGCCCATTGAGAACGATCGAGGCACCATGCTCGGCGAGACCACGCGCCAGCGCGTAGCCGATGCCCTGCGACGAGCCGGTGACAAGGGCACGCCTGCCTGTGAGGTCAAAAAGTGGAAAAGCCATTGCTGTGTTCTCCTGCGCCATGTCGCCCCCGCCTCAGCGATTAAGCCGATGCAGCGCCAGACGCCCGTCTTCGCCGAGGCGGGCTTCGACGTCGGTGTAGTGCGCCAGCGTGATATGAGGCATGTCGGCGGCCGCGACATGTGCGCCGGTGATAACCGCGACTTCTGCCCCCGCTGCTCTTCCTGCAAGGATGCCGGCCGGCGCGTCCTCGAAGACGAGGCAGTCCTCTGCGCTGACGCCCAGCCTTCCGGCGGCAAGAAGGTAGCCTTGCGGGTCGGGTTTTCCGGCCGATACATCTTCACCGGTTACCATCAGCCGCGGCGTCGGTATCCCTGCAGCGGCAAGGCGGCGGACCGCGAGTTCCAGCGGCGCGGAAGTGACGATCGCCCATTTCTCCGGTGGCAGGGAGTTCAGAAATGCGATGGCGCCCGGAATTTCGACGATGCCCTCGACGTCCGCGATTTCCGCAGCGGCCAGGTCGCGCGCTTCATGTTCGGCGTCGACCGCGAGGCCCAGTGTGCGGATGACATCGGCCGCGCGCACGCCGTGTACGGACTTCATCAGAATTTCGCGATCGACCCCGTTGCGGACTGCCCAGGCCCCCCAGACCCTTTCGACGACGGCCATCGAGTTGAGCAACGTTCCATCCATATCGAATAAAAGGGCGGCAAAGCTTTTCGTGAAGAGCGATGAATTCAACTGATCCAAGCCAATCCCCTTGGTAATGGAAGCGAGCGACGAGCGCACGGGTATAATCTTGCGCACTGCATGACAATCCCTCGCTTCCAGTGATGCCACTTGAAAGCGGGATGATTTAGCCGTCCACGCTCTCGGCGACGAGAAAACCGACCGGGCCGCCCGGCTGGTCGTCGTCGAAGACAGCGCAGGAAAGCACGCCGCCGAATACGGCTCCGGAATCGACATTGGTCCTGTTGCCGACTGTCCTGGGATTGCTTCGGCTCGGCGTATGGCCATGGCACAGATGCTTGCCCCAGTAATCGCCGGAATGATTTGACGGGGTTCTGATCCAAAGCAGGATGTCGTCGCCCTGCTGGTCCAGCGGAATATTCTCGTCGACCCCGGCGTGCACGAAGATGCGATACTGATCGACGATGATGGACGGCCTCTCGGCCATCCAGACAAGATGGCTCAAGGGTATTGCTCCGCCATAGGATGCCATGGTCTCGTCGCCGCCGTTCATGAGCCACGCGCTCATCTCGGCGTAGCCTCTTCGTGCGGCCAGGAGCATTTCTTCATGATTACCCTTGAGGGTCAGCCATTCCCAGCCGGGCTTCGTCGGCCCCGCCATTATCCGCTCGACCACACCACGACTCTCCGGCCCCCGGTCGATCAGATCGCCAAGGAATATGATCCTGCCGCTCGGCACGGCGGATTCGATGCTTGTCAGTAGGGCTTCGAGCTGCGCCAGGCATCCGTGAATGTCACCGACTGCGAAGGTAAGACGTCGGGCATTCATGCATTGGATCTCCTGCACTTGTTCAGGGTGGCGTTCTCCGCTTGATGAGAATCGACCGTCGCCGCTGCATGTGTCCTTAAATCGTGGCCGATTAACGATAAAAACATGCAACAATTCAAAGTGCTACAGCGACCTTTGTGCGGCTGAAAGGACGCGCGGCACTGTAGTGGTGGGCGCTTCCGGATGCGGTAGCGCCGGAAGTCGGGCACAAGCTCTAGCGCAAATTCTTGCCCAGGAGAATCCAAATTCTGAAAAAAAGCGCGGTAACTCAAAATGTTACGGCAGCCTTCTCAAGTCGCGTGAACCCTTCAACTGTGCGCGGAGCCCTTCGGGATCGCGGAACTGACGATGGACACAGGATCGCTTGCGGGAAACGTGTCTTCCAGCCCTTCTTCCAGTTGCTCTTCCATCGCGTGCTGATCATGAGTCTGGCGGGCGTTGGCAAGCGCACCTTCCGGGACCGATGGAGATCGCCTCGTCCCGGTGATGCCGGGAAGCGCTTCGTCTGCCTCCATGGCTGCGGCAAGAACCTGTTTTGCCCGCGCGACGACGTTAAGTCGGTTGAGCGTACCTTCGGCATTCTGCGGGCAGGAAACCGAAACGATCTCTCCGGTCGCGCCTATGAATTCAACAGTGAAACCCGTCTTGCCGCCGCGCTCCGCATAGACCTGAATTCCGACGAACTGCATCGATCAAACTCCTTCCGCGCATGTGCCACGAAGGTCGCGATGAAGTCGATCAGGCGCCCAGCGGCCACTTACAAGAAACGCTCGGGTGGCGTCTTGTTTCGCGGAGTCTATCAGATTTGCAGGCCAGCCGACAGCTTTGCCGGCGACCGATGTCACCCTGCGACAGCGTCCTTTGCGCGTCTGACAAGACGCGTGGCGCTGTCGTGTGTCAGAGGAGGCCCGAGACCGGGTTAACAATCGATTGGCTGTCCACGGCGTGGTATCCGGGCGCCGCTTTACCGGCATCGGGTCGCGTGCACGAGGCGAACGCGTCGAGGGCGCGGTTGTAGACCTTGGTCTCAACGTCCATCATTCCAAGCACCGTATGGAACAGATTGTCGTGTGATCTCGGTTGATCGCTCTCCTTCGCCAGGCAGCCGGTATCGACCCCCATCACCGCTTGATACGATTTGGAGAACCATGCGATGAAGGGTATCCGGGTCTGCTCCTCCGGCGCGATGGCATAGGGTGCGCCGTGCAGGTAGATGCCGTTCTCTCCGAGCGACTCGCCGTGATCCGACATGTAGATCATCGCGCCGGCAAGGCGATCCTGATGCTTCTCCAGAAGCTTCGCGACGCTTGCCAGGACGTGGTCGGTGTAGAGGATCGTGTTGTCATAGGCGTTGACGATCTCGGCGGTTGTGCAGCGCATCAGTTCAGGCGTGCGGCAATCGGGGGTGAACCGGCGGTACGCCTCGGGATAGCGCAGATAATAGGACGGTCCGTGGCTGCCGAGCTGGTGGAGGACGATGACGCTGTTTCGAGTGGTGGCGCTGAGCTTGCGATCCAGTTCACCGAGGAAGATTTCATCGAGGCATTCGCCCTTGTGGCACAATGGGCTGTTCTTCTGCTTCGTCATGTTGGCGAAGCTGATGAGGTCGGCGATGCCCTTGCTGCCGGTGTTGTTGTCCCACCAGGTGACCGATACACCCGCGTGGGTGAGGACGTTGACAAGGTTTTCGGTCGAGCGCGCCTTCCAGTCGCTGTAGTCGGCACGCGGGTAGACCGAGAACATGCAGGGCAGCGACACTGCCGTCGCCGTGCCGCAGCTCGTCGTCTTGGAGTAGTTGACGGCGCCAAGCGCCTTCAGTTCCGGATTGGTCTCGCGACCGTAACCGTTCAGCGAAAAGTTCATCGCCCGGGCCGTCTCCCCGGCAACCACGATGACGACCACGGGTTTTCCGGATTGTGCAATACGGCCGCCCTGGTGTGCGTCGGTGCCGAGCGGTTGGACGACGAGATTGCGCTCACGATAGGTCGACAGGCCGTAGCGTGCCGCGGCGATAATCGGCCCGGTGGGGTTGAACCTTTTCATCAGGTCCGTGTGCTCCCGCAACACATAGGCGTAGGTTGCGAAGTTGGAGTAGACCAGGCCGCCGGCGGCGAAGAGCGCGGCGGTCACAAAGAGAAAATTGACGACAAACTTTTGCAGAAAGCGACGATGGCGGACCTTGACCCACGCCACGATGAGCGCGGGAACGAGACCATAGACCACCAGGTGCTGCGCAAGGCTGCCTGTCAGGAGATGGCTGGACTCGGCTGGCGTCGTAACCACGGCGCTGCCGATCATGTCCCTGTCGACGATGACGCCGAATGCGTCGGCGAAATAAGAGGCGGAGGCCGATACCAGGATGAAGAATATCAATGCCGGCTTCATCAGGTATTTGACCGACATCGGGATCAGTATCGAAAACAGCGCAAGGTAGAGCGCCGCGCCGAAAAATAGCAGGCTCGTTTTCGAAGTCCCGAAATAGCGGTCCGCATGGGTCCAGAAGGTATTGTTGGTCGCCAGAAGCAAATAAGCGGCGGCGATGGCGCACAAGGCTACGCTGCCGATCTCAGGCCGGCGAATTCTTGAAAAGGTCAAAACACTCATCTCCAAAACGACGAACAGGCCGGTGCCGAAGCGCGTACCGGCTGTCCTTTTGGCGGCGTGCAGCCGAATCGCCGCCACGTCTAAAGTCCGTCGGCAGTACTGCGGATAAGCTGTCGAAGTCCTGTCGGGAGTTTGCGGAGCGAGGGTCGAGGAGGGCGGCGTCCGCATTTCGAGATGCGGACAGTTGCCAGACAGCAAGCCAAGGGCACGGTCGGCACTGCCACTGCTTGAGCTGGTTTCTGATGGAGCTGTTATGAGAACGATTCTTTTCTGTGCCCTCGCGGTCGCCGCCCTGCCCGCCTTCGCGCTTGCAGACGACGACAGCGTGTCCTGCACGACAAAACCGCAGTCCGCGTGGATGAAGCTTGAGGTCGCCGCCTCAAAGGTTGAGGAAGCAGGCTACTCGGATGTGCGCAACATCAAGGCGACCGGTTCCTGCTACGAGATATATGCCTTCACGGCAAAGCACGAGCGCGCCGAGGTTTACATGAATCCCGTGACTGCCGAGATCGTCAAAGCGGAGGTGGAGGATTGACGTCGCCGGCCGAAAGTCGGGAGGCGGCCTCCGGCGTCCGCGAAGTTCTCGTCTGGGACCCGATCGCCCGGCTTTTTCACTGGGGCGTCGTTCTGTGCTGCGCCCTCGATCTCTTCCTGCTGGCGCCCGGAAAAGCGGCGCACCGTTACGTCGGCTATGCCGCACTGTTATTGCTCGCCGTCCGTTTCGTCTGGGGTTTCATCGGCACCAGATATGCGCGCTTCGCTGACTTTGTTCGCGCACCTCCAGTGGTTCTCCGCTATGCGCGCGCCGCTGCCACTGGCACAGCCGAAAGACACATTGGCCACAACCCTGCCGCCGGCTGGATGATGGTGTTGCTGATGGCATTGCTGGCGGTCGTCATTGTGTCCGGATGGCTGACGACGCTCGACGCATTCTGGGGCAACGAGACGCTCGAAGAGGCACATGAATTCGTCGCGAATTCCATCATGGTGCTTGCCGGTGTGCATGCCGCCGCGGCCATTTTCGAAAGTTGGCACCTCAAGGAAAACCTCATATGGTCGATGGTCACCGGTCGTAAGAAGGCTTGATCCAGGAAACCATATGCGCCTCCTGCTCGTGGAAGACAGTCCCCGCCTCATCGAGCTCGTGGGAGAGACAATGCGTGACGCCGGCTGGCGACTTGATGCGGTATCGACACTTCACGATGCCGAGGCGGCGATCGCCGCGCAGGAACACGATCTCGTGCTTCTCGACCTTGGGCTGCCTGACGGTGACGGTCTCGATCTCTTGAAGTGGATCCGGCGTGAGCATCCCGGACTTCCGGTCTTGATCATAACCGCCCGGGGATCGGTCGATGAACGCATCATGGGGCTCGATGCCGGCGCCGACGACTATCTCGTCAAACCCTTCCATCACCGTGAATTGCTGTCGCGCTGCCGGGCCATGCTGAGGCGCAATCCGCATGCGATACAGCCGGTCCTGGAGGCCGGTGCGTTGCGTTACGATCCGGCCACGGCCGACCTTACCTGCGACGGCGCCGTCGTGCCGCTGCCTCCTCGCGAGCGCTCCCTGATGGAGATCCTGATGCGCGAGGTCGGGCGCGTCGTTCCGAAGCGCAGGCTCGAGACGGCGCTTTCGGAATACGGGCAGGAAATCAGTTCCAATGCACTGGAACTTGCCGTTTCCAGGGTGCGCAAACGACTGCAGCCCCTCGAAACCGGAGTGCAGATCGAGACCGTGCGTGGAATTGGCTACCTGCTCAGGACCGGCGCATGAAAAGAAGAAATCCGTCTCTGATCGGTATCGTCGCGCGCCGCATCATCGCTTTCTCCCTGCTCGCGATGGCGCTGCAGATCGGCGTGGTCTTCGCCGACTATTGGTTCGACGATGACAAGCTCAGCGTGCTCATGCTGCAGCAGGAGACCGAGACCCTATCAAGAGGGATCGTGAACCGGGACGGCGTGCTGACCTACAAGCCGGATCATGAACTGCGCGAGCGCTATCTGGAACGCCGCGGCCGCGATGGTGCGATCTATGTCCGGGTGCGCACAGCCTCCGGCTCGGTGCTCTTTTCCAATTGCACGACGGAGTGCGCGGCGCATTTCCTGCCGCTCAGCGTCAACGCACCGAATTTCTGGAAGCGGCTGATCGCGCCGGGCAAGCCCTTCAGTATCGCCGGGGGCCAGTCCTTCGAACGCGACGGCGTGCCGGTTCTTGTCGAGCTTGCGATTCTCAAGGACCCGAACGGCTTCATGTTCAGCGCCCTGCTTCATGAAATGTTCGATTCGATGATCGTGCCGATGACTCTGATGTTCTGTCTCGTCATCGGCGCAACCATCTGGTCGATCCGCAGCGCGCTGCGCCCGGTGGCGGTGGCTGTCAAGGCGGCTGACGCGATCGACCCGCGCGACAGCGGCGCGCGTCTGCCGGCGACCCGCATGCCGCAGGAAATCGAGCGCCTTGTCAGCGCCGTCAACCGGCTGCTGGTCCGTGTCGCCGATCTGATCCAGTCGCAAAAGATATTTTCGTCCTCGATCGCCCACGAGATACGTACGCCCGTCTCGATCGCCAAGATGGAACTTAGCCGCATCGCCGACCCGCGTGCGCGCAATGCCGAGCGCGATCTCGATGCGCTGACGCATATCCTCGAGCAACTGACGTCGCTCGCACGTGCCGATGCCGTCGACCCCTCCGCCTATCAGCGTGCAAATCTCTCCCTTATCGGAGCCGAGGTCACGGAGATGACGGCGCCACTCGTGTTCGATCAGGACAAGTCGATCGAATTCGTCGACCACGGCACGACGCCGGTCACCGTTATTCCCGCGCTCGTTGAAAACATGCTGCGCAACCTGATCGAGAATGCGGTAAAGCATAATCCGCCGGGCACACGCATCGTGGTGACCTGCGGCCCCGGCCCTCAGGTCTCGGTCGAGGACAATGGCAACGGGCTGGTCGATTTGCCAGAGCATCGCGAGGATCTCGGCTACGTCAAGCGTTCGGGCCAGATCGGCCTCGGATTGAAGATCGTTCACCGGATCAGCGAGTTGCACAAGGCAAGGATTGCGATCGACACAGCGCCCGATCAAGGGACGAAGGTCACGATCGATTTCGCCACCGCAGCTTAAGGTCCTTTTCCGCGAAATGGCGTTGCCCTCGGATCTTTCGTGGGCACGATGCATCGCATGCCGGTGGTCGACGCCGACAGCCGCGTGATCGGCATCGTGACGCACTCCGACCTTATCCGGAGCCTTGTTCCAGCGGCGGTTCGACAGCGCCGGGGAGTCGCGGAACGCTGCCTGAGCCTCCGACCCGCTTTTGTTCAAACCGAATTCATTCGATTGACTTAATCAGTTGAATGAGGTAATTAAGCTTATGATGAAAAACAATGACCCGACTTTACAACCTCGTGCTGACCGCGGCGACGTAACGCGGGAGAAGCTCCTCAGCGCCTCCATCGACGTCTTCGGGCGCTATGGCTTCGATGGCGCAACGACCCGCATGCTCGCCGACAAGGCGGGCGTCAACCTGCAGGCCATCCCCTATTATTTTGGCGGCAAGGAAGGCCTCTACATCGCCGCCGCAGAGCACCTCGCCTCGATCATAGGCGGACATGTCGCGGATTTGCGGAGCGTCATTCTTACGCGCTTCGCGGAACTCGATGCTGGCGGAACGGAAATGGCCCCTGCGGAAGCACGCGCGCTTCTGACCCAGATGGTTCAGAGAATGATCGTGCTCTTCGTCAGCGAGCGATCGGAAAGCTGGGCGCGGTTCATCATCCGCGAGCAGATGGAGCCGACCGAGGCATTCAACCGCATCTACGGCAACATCATGCGGCCGATGATCGAGATGGCGCGGCGGCTGATAGGCACCATCCTCAGCGACGATCCAGCCTCCGAACGCATTCGCCTGAGGACGCTGTCCTTCGTCGGAAGCGTCCTCGTCTTTCGGATGGCCCATGCCGCCGTCTATGCCCAGCTCGAATGGGAAACCGCCGGGCCGCATGAACTCGAAATCCTGCGCCAGCACGCGGCCGAACTCGTCGCCGTGCTCGGCGCTGAAAGGAACTACACGTCATGAAGAAAATAGCTGTTCCCGCTCTCCTTCTCGCCGTCCTGGCGGCCGGGGGCTGGTGGTTCGACCTGCCGGCGCGGATCGGCTGGGCCGAGGACAATCGCCAGGCGGTTCTTTACGGCAATGTCGATATCCGACAGGTGTCGCTTGGCTTCCGCGTCAGCGGCCGCATCGCGGAGCTGCGTGTCGACGAGGGCGATGCCGTAAAGGCCGGCGATGTGATCGCCAGACTTGACGCCGAACCGTTCGAGCAGGCGGTCGATGCAGCCAAGGCCGACGTTGAAGCCTTGAGCGCCACGCTTACCAAGCTCAGGGCGGGCGCCCGGGCTACGGAAATCGCACAGGCACGCGCCGTCCACGAAGAACGCCTCGCCGAGCTGGAAAACGCCAATCTCGCCTATGAGCGCGCGCGGCAACTCAGGCCGAACGGCACGATTTCCCAGGCGGAACTCGATCAGGCGAGCGCTTCCCGCGCCGCAGCGGTAGCCCGCGCAGCCTCGGCGCGCGAGGCCTTAGCGCTGCTTGAAGAGGGTAGCCGCGTGGAGGACATAGCCACGGCCCAAGCGCAGGTGAATGCCGCAACGGCGAAGCTCGCCAGTGCCCGGACTTCGCTCAAGGACACCGAGCTTGTCGCACCAAGCGCCGGCGTCGTCCTCTCGCGCGTCCGCGAGACCGGCGCCATCGTTTCCCCGGCCGACAATGTCTATGTGCTCTCGCTGACCGAACCGGTCTGGGTCCGCGCCTATGTTGCAGAACCGGATCTTGGCCGCGTTCACCCGGGTATGAAGGTCAAGGTGACCTCGGACACCGCCCCCAACAGGGCATATGAGGCGACCGTCGGCTTCATCTCGCCCGTTGCCGAGTTTACGCCGAAATCGGTGGAGACACCTGAACTGAGGACTGATCTCGTCTACCGGCTCAGGATCGTGGTGACCAATCCCGGTGCGGACCTGCGCCAAGGCATGCCGGTCACCATTCATCTGCCGCCGGAGGGGGAGGCCATGTCATGACGGACGCTGCCCCTGATGGTGCTGCCATCTCCGGCGCCTTCGTCCGGTTGACAGGTGTCACCAAACGGTTCGGTGCCCCGGCGCCTGCGCTCGACGCCATCGACGGTACGATTGCTGGCGGGCGGATCACCGGCCTCGTCGGCCCCGATGGCGCCGGCAAGACGACACTGATCCGCCTGATGACCGGGCTCATGCTGCCGGACGCGGGCACTGTCCAGGTGCTTGGCTACGACACGCGCACGGATCCGGCGGGCATCCAGGCGGCAATCGGCTACATGCCGCAACGCTTCGGCCTCTACGAAGACCTCTCGGTTCAGGAAAATCTCGATCTCTATGCGGACCTCCGTGGCCTGCCCAAGGACGAGCGCGCCGCGACGTTCGGCGATTTGCTCGAATTTACCGATCTCCAGCGCTTCACGACGCGCCTTGCCGGAAAGCTTTCCGGCGGTATGAAGCAGAAACTCGGCCTTGCTTGCGCGCTCCTGCGCAAGCCGCGCCTGCTGCTGCTCGATGAGCCGGGCGTCGGCGTCGACCCCATTTCGCGGCGCGATCTCTGGAAAATGGTCGAAAACCTGACATCCGAAGGCGTCGGTGTCGTCTGGTCGACGGCCTACCTCGAAGAGGCGGAGGCCTGCGACCATGTCTTCCTGCTCAACCAGGGCAAACTGCTTTTCGCCGGCCGGCCGCAGGACATGACGAGCCGCGTGGCGGAACGTGTGTTTCGGGTGAGCGGCATCGAAGGTCGTCGCCGCGAGAAGCTTGCGCGCCTTCTCGACGATGAAGGCGTGGTCGATGGTGTCATTCAGGGAGAAGCGATCCGCCTGGTGATGAAGGCGGGACTCGAGCCTCCGTCAGTCGCCGGCAACGGCGCCGCGACGACCTGGCGAACCGATATGAGGCCGCCGCGCTTCGAGGATGCCTTTGTCGACATGCTTGGCGGCGGCCCCGGCGGCCGCTCGCGGCTTGCGGAAACGCAGAGGACCTTTGCCGCGGAAGAGGGCAAAGCGGTGATCGAAGCGCGAGGACTGACAAAACGCTTCGGCGACTTCACCGCCGCCGACAACATCACCTTCGATATCCCCCGCGGCGAGATTTTCGGCTTGCTCGGTCCGAACGGCGCCGGCAAGTCGACCACGTTCAAGATGCTGTGCGGGCTGCTGAAGCCGACCGCCGGCGCAGGCCGGGTCGCAGGCTTCGATCTCAGGCGCGATGCCGCCGAAGCACGCAACCGGCTCGGTTACATGGCGCAGAAATTCTCTCTCTACGGCGATCTCAGCGTCATCCAGAACCTCAATTTCTTTGCAGGCGTCTACGGGCTTTCCGGCGCGAAGCGGCGCGAGCGCATCGAACTGATGACTGAGATCTTCGATTTTCGGCCGATCCACGATATGTCCGCCAAGGACCTGCCGCTCGGCCTCAAGCAGCGCCTGGCCCTTGCATGCGCCGTGCTGCACGAGCCGGAAGTGCTCTTTCTCGACGAGCCGACTTCGGGCGTCGATCCGATCACCCGGCGCGAGTTCTGGACCCACATCAACGGCCTCGTGGAAAAGGGCGTGACCGTTCTCGTCACCACCCATTTCATGGACGAGGCGGAATATTGCGATCGTATCTCGTTGATTTATCGCGGCCGGTCGATCGCGCTCGGCTCCCCGGACGAGATGAAAGCGCGCGTCGCCAACAAGGACCTCCCGGACCCGACGATGGAAGATGCCTTCATCTCGCTCGTCCAAGGCTCGGAGGCGGAGGAAGCGGCATGAACGTCAGCCGGAAGAGTGACAGCATTGAGGAGCGTGGCGGCAGAGCAAGGCGCTTCGCCGCCCTCGTCCGCAAGGAAAGCTATCAGATCGTGCGCGACCCGAGCAGCATTCTGATCGCCTTCGTGCTGCCGCTGATCCTGCTCTTCCTCTTCGGCTACGGCGTTTCGCTCGATACGACGCGGACGCGCGTCGCACTGGTCGTCGAGGAAGCAACCCCATTGACGCGCGACCTCGCCGCAAGCTTTCAAGGGTCGCGTTATTTCGCCGTCGTCAACGGCCACGATCGCCGCGAATTCGAGGATGATCTCGTACTCGGCCGCGTGCGCGGCATCCTGGTGATTCCGGCCGGCTTTGCGGCCGACCACGCCGCGGGACGCCATCCGGCGATCCAGGTCGTCGTCGATGGCTCCGATCCGAACACGGCAAATTTCGTCCAGAACTACGCGCAGGGCACCGTCGCCAACTGGGAGCGCCAGCGTTTCAGCGAGGGCATGGGCCGCTCGCCGGCGATTGCTGCCGAGCAACGCTTCTGGTTCAACCCTGAGTTGACGAGTCGCAATTTTCTTGTTCCCGGATCGATCGCCATCGTCATGACCCTCGTCGGCACGCTGCTGACGTCGCTGGTCGTGGCGCGGGAATGGGAGCGCGGGACGATGGAGGCGATGATGGCAACACCGGTCTCCGCCGCAGAGCTCCTCGCCGGCAAGCTCCTGCCCTATTTCATTCTCGGGCTCACCTCGATGACGCTCTGCGTGCTGCTCGCCGTCTTCCTGTTCGGCGTGCCTTTCCGCGGCTCGGTGGCGGCGCTCTACGCCCTCTCCGCCACGTTCCTCATGCCGGCGCTCGGCCAAGGGTTGCTGATCTCGGCTGCCACCAAAAACCAGTTCCTCGCCTCGCAGCTTGCGTTGATAACAGCGTTCCTGCCGGCCTTCCTGCTTTCCGGTTTCCTCTTCGAGATCAATTCCATGCCGACAGTCATCCAATGGATCACCTTCATCGTGCCGGCGCGCTATCTGATCCCCAGCCTGCAGTCCGTGTTTCTGGCCGGGGATATCTGGCCGATGTTTGCACGCGCGATCGCAGTCATGCTTTTGATCGGCAGCGTCTTCTTCGCGCTTGCCGCACGCAGCACCAGAAAGAGGATCGGCTAAATGTGGTGGACACGGCTGAAGGCACTGATCATCAAGGAGCTTCTGGCGGTGCTGCGCGATCCGAAGGGCCGCGCCATCCTGATCGGTCCGCCGATCATCCAGCTGCTCGTCTTTTCCTATGCGGCGACGTTGGAGGTGAAGAACGTCGATTTGATGGTGCTCGATCGCGATACGGGCCAATGGAGCCAGGAACTGGTCCAGCGGATCGGCGGGTCGCCGACCTTTCGAACGATCACGGGGGCAAACAGCCCGGCAGAAATCCGGCTCGCCCTGGATACGCAGCGTGTTCTTGCCGCATTGGAAATCGGCCCGACCTTCTCCCGCGACATCGAAGCGGGACGGCCGGCCGAAGTGCAGGTGATCCTGGACGGGCGGCGTTCCAACGCCTCGCAGATCGTTTCCGGTTACCTGAGCCAGATCGTCGGCACGCTCGCTTCGGAAACCCCCGCGGGAAAACGCGCGGCATCCGATGCGATCCGGGTCGAGGCACGCAACTGGTTCAATCCCAACCTCACCTACCAATGGTTCATGGTGCCGAACCTGGTGGCGAGCATCGCGCTGTTGATCGGGCTGGTCGTCACCGCCCTATCGGTAGCCCGCGAGCGCGAGCTCGGGACGTTCGATCAGCTCATCGTCTCGCCGCTGCGCACCCATGAAATCCTCATCGGCAAGCTGATACCGCCAATGATGATCGGGCTCTTCCACATCACGATCTATATTCTCGCGGCCGTGTTCATCTTCGGCGTGCCGTTGCGCGGCTCGCTTCTCCTGCTTTACGGCAGTGCTGTCTTCTATCTCGCTTCCGTCGTCGGGCTCGGCCTTTTCATCTCGGCACTGTCGATGACGCAGCAACAGGCGATTTTGGGCGCCTTCCTGTTCATGGTTCCCGCGATGCTCCTGTCAGGGTTCGCGACACCGATCGAGAACATGCCGTCCTGGCTGCAGCCGGTCACGCTCATCAACCCGCTGCGCTATTTCCTGGTGATCGTGAAAGGCGTGTTCCTGAAAGATATCCCCTTCGCCGAGGTCGTCCACCAGACGCTGCCGCTCTGCCTGATCGCCATCGTGACACTTACCGCCGCCGCCTGGCTCTTCCGCAGCAAACTGGAATAGCAAGTCAGACAAGCCGGATTGGTCCGGGATACTTGCCTACGATCTCGTCCGCGGTGAGCAATGTCACACCTTCGACTATCGACTGGGCGATCAGAAGACGATCGAAAGGGTCTTTGTGGATTGCAGGGAGTTGGTCGATTTCTACCGTGTGGGCACTGCTGATGGGCAGTTCCTCATAGCCGTTGTCCAACAAGCCGCGGCGCAGCAACCGAGGGTCGGCCTCGAAATCGGCGCGCCCGAGGCCACGCTTGATGGCGATTTCCCAAAAGCTCGCCGCACTGAAAAAGAGGGCGTTCTCTCGGCTTTCGACGAGCGCCCGGGCTTCCTGCGGTAACCGGTCGGGAGC
Source organism: Sinorhizobium terangae (assembly GCF_009601505.1). Lineage (GTDB taxonomy): Bacteria > Pseudomonadota > Alphaproteobacteria > Rhizobiales > Rhizobiaceae > Sinorhizobium > Sinorhizobium terangae. The sequence goes on along the minus strand of NZ_WITC01000032.1, from coordinate 24,740 downwards.
ACCGGCTACCCACAGAAGTATGTGCGTGTCGAGCAGAATATTCATGCGCCGGTGCCGAAGAGATTTTCAATCTCATCGCTGCCCATACGATCGAAATCGTCCGGCACAACGATCTGGCCGGTCATAAAGCCGAACCTCTGCTTTTCGGTCTCGGAAGGCTGATCGAGGGCGACCACCTTCACCAGGGGCTTTCCCGCCTTGGCGATGATGAACGGCTCCCCCCTCGCCGCCTTTTCGACCAGCCGCGACAAATGGGTCTTGGCCTCGTGAATATTGACCGTCTCCACGGCTGCCCCCATCGGATTGAACTTAGTTTACTAGACTTAGTTCAATCCGATGAGACTTTCAAGCGTTCAGGAACCGCTCAACCGCGGCGATCTCGTTCTGCCGGATATCGTGGCCACCGGGATGCCACTCAACGGTAACCACCGACTTTTGAGCCTTGAAATAATCGGCGAGCGACTGCGTCAGCGGTGCGGGGCAAATCGGATCGCGCTCTCCGGCAGTGATCAGTATGCCCCGGCCCTCGAGCTTCGGATTGGCTTTCGGCTTGAACGGGACCAGCGGGTGCATCAGCACCGCCTTGTCGAAGACACCCTCTTCGATCAGCACATTCGCAATAATATTGGCGCCGTTGGAATATCCGAGGCCGATGATTTCCGAGGCCTCGTGCTCGCCCGCGAGCGCGCTGGCGAAGTTTGCAAGCTTCGTGGTGGCGCGGGCGAGATCCGCCATGTCGTAGACACCCTCACCGGTGCGCCTGAAGAAGCGAGCTGCGCCATGCTCCGAAACGTCGCCGCGAGGCGACACGATCGTTGCCTCCGGCAAAAGTTGCGAGCCGAAGGTGAAGAACTGGTTCTCGTCACCTCCCGTCCCGTGAAGAACGAAGAGGATCGGGCTGCCGGGCTTGCCGGCTTTCAATTTATGTACATAGCCGTGGTCGACCATTGGAACTCTCCTTGGCAGCCTGCACATGCAGGCGGTGCCGCCACTATTCGTCACATCAAGCCCCTCCCCCGCGTGAGACGGAGGAGGAAATCGCGGCTGCAGGAATTAAGCTTCCAGCTTCTGCAGGTGGCTTTCCAGGATCGGGCGCAGATGCTTGTGCTGCTGCGGCAGTTTCAGCGCCTCGCCGAGATGGGCAATCTCTTCGTCACGATCAAACCCGGGTTCGTTCGTGGCGACCTCGAAGAGCACCCCTCCCGGCGTGCGGAAATAGATCGCCCAGAAGTAATCGCGATCGATGACCGGCGTGACGTGGTAGCCAGTGTCCATCAGGGCCTTGCGGACCTCCAACTGCTTTTCGCGATTGTCGACCGCGAAGGCGACGTGGTGCACGGAGCCGGCGCCCTGTGCCGCGCGATTGACGTTCGGCAGCGTTTCGAGGTCGACGAGGCTTGCGCCATTGCCGCCGGGCACGATCAGCCGGGTGACGCCATCCTTGCGGTCGAGTTCCTCGTAGCCCATGAACTTGAGCAGTTCGGAAGTAGCGCCTTCATCGCGCAACCGCATGGCGACGGAATGGAAGCCACGGATCGCGTGGTCCGCGGAAATGCCGCCCTCGGTCCACGGGGCACGCGGATCATCCTTCACCTCGACCAGAGCGAAGCCGTCACCGTCCGGGCCGGCGAAGTTCAGGCGCTTCTCGCCGAAGGTTTCTTCGTCCTTGAGGCCCGTGACACCGAGTTTGCTTAAGCGCTCGCACCAGAAACCGAGCGAACCGACAGGGACGGCGAAGACGGTGGTTCCGACCTCTCCCGTGCCGGCACGGCCGCGCGGCATCTGGGGAAACGGGAAATAGGTCATCACGGTGCCGGGCGTGCCGATCTCGTCACCATAATAGAGGTGGTAGACGTCCGGCGAATCGAAATTCACGGTCTTCTTGACCCGGCGCAGGCCGAGCGTGTTGGTGAAGAACCGGTTGTTGGTCAGGGCGTCGTCCGCCATCGACGTGACGTGATGCAGGCCCTTGATCTGGTCGAGCATTGTCAAATTCCTTTCTGCCCGTCTCCAATCGGGCTCGTTGATGGCGTATAGATGCGCTCTTCCCTTCCTTTCCGAAAGGCTGACGCGAACAAACGCATTGTCAATGCGGCGTTGACATGCGTGGCATCTCGTTGAGAAAAATCGACTGCCATGCGTGACTTGCCACCGGTTGAGCCGCCCCCTACCATCGATTAAATCGGTCATCCGAGAGGAACGCATGGGAGGAGCCGGGCATTCCGTGAGATATCGTTTAGTGCTTGCGCTCTGCCTGCTGCCGCTCATCGCCGTGCCCATTGCCTGGGAGGGCAATGCTGTCGCCACGCGCCGCTATATGCAGGAGGCTTCGGCGCAGGCGACCACGACACTGAGGCTTGCCGTCTCCGCCTTGAGCGGCCACCTCAATCGCTACCAGGCGCTTCCGGCCCTGATTGCCGATCACGATGACATCAAAGAACTGGCCACGCGGCCGCAGGACCGGCGGCTCCGCGAGTCCGTCAACACCTACCTGAAAGAAATCAACGCGCTCCTCAGATCGTCGGACATCTATGTGATCACGCCGGATGGCGACACGATCGCAGCAAGCAATTACGACGGCCCCGCGAGCTTCGTCGGCGAGAATTTCAGCTATCGCCCCTATTTTCAGGATGCCTTGAAGGGCATGCAGTCGCGGTTCTATGCGCTCGGCACGACGTCGCTCAAGCGCGGCTATTATTTCGGCTCGCCAATCCGCGTCGGCGATGAAATCCGCGGCGTCATCGTCTTCAAGGTCGATATCGAAACGATTGAGGCCTCCTGGCAGGGAGGCGAATACAAGCTGTTCGTCTCCGATCCAGAAGGCATCATTTTCATGAGCGGCAGCCCGGAATGGCTCTATGCGAGTATCCTGCCTTTGACGCCTGACCGTCTCTCGCGAACCGAGGCTTCACGCCGCTATGCAAATGCGGTTCTGCGCCCGCTGCCGGTGTCGCGCAGCACGCTCTTCGATCACCAACTGATGCGGATTGCGACCGGTGACGCGAGCCGCGAATACCTCGTTCTTTCGCAATATATGCCGGAGGCTGATTGGACGGTGAACGTCCTGATCGACACTGCGTCGGCCAAGACACAGGCGCTGACCGCCGTTGCAGCCGCGATGCTGCTTTGCGGCCTTGCCGGCCTTGCGGTCGCGGTGCTCTGGCAGCGCCGTGCGCGCCTCCGGGAGCGCCTCCTGATGCAGGCGCAAGCCCAAAGCGAGCTTGAGCGCCGGGTCGAAGAGCGCACCGCCGATCTCGCGCGCGTCAATGCCCAGATCGAGGAGGAGATCGCCGAGCGGAGGCTCACCGAGCAGCAATTGCGCCAGACCCAGGCCGATCTCATCCAGGCGGGCAAGCTCGCCGGCCTCGGCCAGATGTCGGCAGCCCTCTCGCACGAATTCAACCAGCCGCTTGCCGCCGCCAAGACCTATGCCGACAGTGCTGCCCTCCTGATCGAGCGGGGGCGTACGACCGAGGCGAGCGACAATGTCAGGCGCATTTCCGGCCTCATCGACCGTATGGCGTCCATCAGCCGGCATCTGCGCAATTTCGCGCGCAAGCCCAATGAGAAGCTTGGTCCAGTACCTCTCGACGACGTCATGCGCGATACGATGGAAATCGTTGCCGCTCGGATCAAGTCAGCAAACGCCGCCGTGAACATCGATCTCGGTGATGAGCCACTTGTTGTCCGGGCGGGTTCGGTCCGGCTTCAGCAAGTGCTCGTCAACATTATCTCCAACGCAGTCGACGCGGTCGACGGCCTCGATCATCGTGTGATTTCGGTCAAGGCGTGCCGCGAAGGCGACAAGGTGGTGCTTACCATCCGCGACCGCGGACCCGGTGTGGCATCCGCCATCGCCGAACGCATCTTCGATCCGTTCTTCAGCACCAAGGGTGTCGGCAAGGGGCTCGGCCTCGGGCTTTCCATCTCCTACAACATCGTCAAGGATTTCGGCGGCAACCTCACCGTTTCGAACCACCCAGAAGGAGGCGCCGTGTTTCGCATCGAACTTGCGGTCGTCAGCCGGACCGAGCGCGAGGCCGCCGAATGACCGAGAGCCGCGTCCTGCTCGTCGACGACGAAGAGGAACTTCGCCATTCGAGCGCCCAGGCGCTCGAGCTTGCAGGTTTTCGCGTCGACACATTCGCCAGTGCCGAACGCGCGCTCGAGTTCATCAGCTTCAGCTTTTCCGGCGTGGTGATCAGCGACATTCGCATGCCCGGCATGGACGGCATGACCTTTCTGCAGCGTATTCGCGAAATCGACGCCGAGGTCCCGGTGATCCTCGTGACCGGCCACGGCGACGTCCAGCTTGCCGTGCGGGCGATGCGCGAAGGCGCCTATGATTTCGTCGAAAAACCCTTCACCGCGCAAACGCTCGCCGGCACCATTCGCCGCGCGCTCGAGTGGCGCAGCCTCGTGCTTGAAAACCGCCGCCTCCGAGCGGTTGCGGGAAAGCGCGACGACATCGAGCAACGGCTGCCGGGTCGAAGCCAGACGATGGTAGACCTGCGTTACAAGATCCGCGCCATCGGCGCATCCGATGCCGATACGCTGATCATCGGCGAAACGGGTGTCGGCAAGGAAGTCGTGGCACGCGCCCTCCATGACTTGAGCAGCCGCGCCAACAGTCCCTTCATCGCCATCAATTGCGCCGCTCTCCCGGAGACGCTGATCGAGAGCGAGCTTTTCGGGCACGAGGCCGGCGCCTTTCCCGGCGCATTGCGACCGCGCTACGGCAAGTTCGAGCACGGACGCGGCGGCACGATCCTGCTCGACGAGATCGGCTCCATGCCAATCGACCTCCAGGCAAAGTTCCTGCGCGTGCTGCAGGAACGAGTGATAACCCGGCTCGGCTCCAATGAAATCGTGCCGCTCGATGTGCGTTTCGTCGCCACCAGCAAGGTCGACCTGGAGCGGGAGGTTGCCGCTGGCCGTTTCCGCGCCGATCTGCTCTATCGCTTGAACGTCGCGACGCTGCGTGTGCCGCCGCTCAGCCAACGCCGCTCCGACATTCCGCTGCTTTTCATGCAGCTCGTGCGCGAATCCGCTGCGCGCTACGGCCGCGGCGACGTCGAAATTTCCCCTGCTCTGGCGTCGGAAGTCGCCGAGCGCGACTGGCCCGGCAACGTTCGCGAGCTGCGCAATGCGGCCGAACGGTTCGTGCTCGGGCTCGATGCCGAAGAGGACGACGCCACTTCCGTTCGGTCCAACGGCACGCGTCTCGCCGACAAGGTCGCCGCCTTCGAAAAGAGCCTGATCGCCAGCGCGCTTGCGGCCCATGGCGGGGCACTGAAGGCCGTCTACGAATCTCTCGGTATCTCGCGCAAGACGCTCTATGAAAAGATGCAGAAATTCGGCCTCGACAAGAGGCTTCTGGCGGCCGAGGCACAACGCGACGACAACGCGTGATGCCCTCAAGCGTTGGAACGGGAAGCGGGCGCTGGACCGCTACGCATTTCTTCGCCCCGTTCAAGCGAATCCACGACCTCGACAGGTGTCTTCATGATGATTTCACGGTGCGGGAACGGGATGGAAATGCCGGCCGCCTTGAACGCATCCCACAACGCCATGAGGACCTCGCCACGGACGTTGGTCAGTCCGTTGCTCGGATCGGAAATCCAGAATCTCAGTTTGAAGTCGAGCGACGATGAGCCAAATGCGGTCATCCAGCAGACCGGCTGGGCGTAGGCACTGGCGACCCGCGGAATGGCTTTCGCAGTCTCGACTGCTATGCGCGCAACCTCGTGCGGATCGCTGTCATACGAGGTTCCAAAATCGACCTCGATGCGGACATACTCGCTGGAAAAGGACCAGTTCACGACCTGCTGGGAAATAAAATCTTCGTTCGGGATGAGGTACTCCTTTCCATCTCTCGTGATGACGGAGACGAAGCGGGAACGTAGGTCGCGGATCGCGCCGAAGGTTTCCCCAAGCGTTATCGTGTCCCCCGGTTTGATCGACTTGTCGAGAAGGATGATAATGCCGGATATGAAATTGGAGACCACCTTCTGCAGGCCGAAACCGATGCCGACGCCGACGGCGCCCGAAAAGACCGTGAGGGCCGTCAGGTCAATGCCTGTCGCAGATAAAGCGATGGCGCCCGCCAACCCGATCAAGCTGATCTTGATGAGCTTGCTGATGAGGACCTTGAGCGATGGAGTGAGATCCGCGGACTTCTGTATCCAATGCGACGACATATTGCCGATCAGAACGGCCAGCCAGATAAGCGCAGCAGAAAGGACGATGGCCTTCAAGACCAGCAACATCGAAAGACGGGCCGCGCCAAGGTTGACGGCAATGCCATCGAGGGCTGCCAGTATCGTCTCATCCAGTCCAAGTGCATAAAGTGCAAAGTAGAGCCAACCGGCGACCGCAACGACCCGCGCGAGCATTTGGTTTCTGATTATGCGCGTGAGCACCGCGATCACAAACCAGGCCGCCACGAGCGTAAGGGCTGTGGCCACCATCCACCGGTACGAAGGCCATCCAAATCGCGACAGCACCACGTCCGCGATCCAGAGCCACACGATCAAGAAGAGCCACCGCAGCCGCCGCATGAAGGCGATGATGACGCGGAGCAGATCGGGATTTCCCTTGATGGTGCGCGCGCGGCTTTCCAATGCCGGCTCTATCCGTTTTGCCAGGAAACCGCAAAACAGGTAACCGGCTACAATCACGACAGACTGATAGACCGTCCACTGGTTCAGAATGACAGTCTGCAGCCAGGATCCGGCAGCGCTGACCGCTTCAAGGAAGTCCATCACCTTTCTCGCCGAAATTTCCGCAGGGGGCAACCCGCGGCATCGAGTTCTCTCAAAACCGATGCTCGGATTGGAAACTCGGATGAGGCAAGGATGGTTCCTGTCGTGGCACCCGCCAGTCGAAGCGGGCGCCGACGCGACAGAGGCAGAGACGCAGGTGTCGCGTCTCTGCAGTTTATGCTGCGGATCTCAGACGTTGAACGCCGCGCCGATCAGCGTCTTCGTATAGGGCTCCTTCGGCGCCTCGAAGATCGCATCCGTTTCGCCTTCCTCGACGATGCGGCCGTTCTTCATCACGATCACATAGTCCGACATCGCCTTCACGACGGAAAGATCGTGACTGATAAAGATGTAGGAGAGGCCGTACGAACGCTGCAGGTCGCGCAGAAGCTCGATGACCTGCCCCTGCACCGAACGGTCGAGCGCCGACGTCGGTTCGTCGAGGATCACGACTTTCGGCTTCAGGATCATGGCACGGGCGATCGCGATGCGCTGGCGCTGTCCGCCGGAGAACTCGTGCGGATAGCGGTTGCGCGAAGCGGGATCGAGGCCGACCTCTTTGAGTGCGGCGATCGCACGGCGGTCCCGTTCGGCCCGGTTGAGATCGGGCTCGTGCACGTAAAGGCCCTCGGTGATAATCTCACCGACCGTCCGACGCGGCGACAGAGAGCCATAGGGATCCTGGAACACGAGCTGAAGCTCGCGGCGCAGGGGCCGCATGGCGCCGCGGTCGAAACCCGAAATATCGGTCATGCCGAAGCGATAGTGCCCCTTGCTCGGCAAGAGCCTCAGCAGCGCCCGCCCCAAGGTCGATTTGCCCGACCCGGATTCGCCGACGATGCCGATCGTCTGGCCCTGCCTCAGGCGCAGATTGACGCGATCGACGGCCCGAAACACCGAAGAGCCGCCACGGAACAGCCCGCCGCCGATCGCATAATCGACCGAAACGTCACGGCCTTCCAGAACGATCGGGGCGTTTTCCGGCGGTGAGGCCTTGCGTCCGCTTGGTTCGGCAGCAAGCAGCATCTTCGTATAGTCGGCCTTCGGCCGTTCGAAGATTTCCGCAGTCGTGCCCTGCTCGACGACCTCGCCGCGGCGCATCACGGCAACGCGCTCGGCAAAGTGCTTCACGATTCCGAGGTCGTGCGTGATCAGCACGATCGCCATGCCGAAGCGCTTTTGCAGCGACTTCAGAAGGTCGAGAATCTGCGCCTGGATGGTGACGTCCAGCGCGGTCGTCGGTTCGTCGGCGATCAGGATATCCGGCTCGTTGGCAAGCGCCATGGCGATCATCACGCGCTGCCGCTGACCGCCCGAGAGTTCGTGCGGATAACTGTCGACACGACGAGCCGGTTCGGGGATGCCCACGAGCTCCAGCAGTTCAAGCACGCGCTTGCGCGCCTGCTTGAACGTCCCGCCGCGGTGGTGGACGATCGGCTCGGCGATCTGCCGGCCGATCGTGTAGAGTGGATCGAGCGACGTCATCGGCTCCTGGAAGATCATCGTGACCTTCGAGCCCCTGACGTTGTTCAGCGCCTTGGGCGCAAGGCCGACAAGCTCCTGACCGCGATAGCGGGCCGAGCCGGTCACGGTGCCGTTCTTCGCCAACAGTCCCATGATACCCATCATGGTCTGGCTTTTTCCCGATCCGGACTCGCCGACGACCGCCAGCGTTTCGCCGGCGCAGACGTCGAGGTCAATGCCCTTGACGGCCTCGACGGTACCGTCCGGGGTCGAAAAGTCCACCTTGAGGCCGCGGACGGTGAGAATGGATTCCTTCATGTCTGCCATGTCAGCGGTCCTTCGGGTCGAGCGCATCGCGCAGGCCGTCGCCGACGAAATTCAGCGAAAACAGCGTGACGACGAAGAAGATGGCCGGGAAGATGAGCAGCCACGGCGCCGACTGGATGTTGTTTGCTCCTTCGGAGATCAGCGCCCCCCAGCTCGTCAGCGGCGCCTGCACGCCAAGACCGAGGAAGGAGAGGAAGCTTTCGAGCAGGATGACCTTCGGCACGACGACGGTGACGAAGACGATCACCGGGCCGATCGTATTCGGAATGATGTGACGGCGGATGATCTGCCAGTCGGTAAGACCGAGCGCCTGCGCCGCGCCGACGAACTCGCGCCGTTTGAGCGCAAGCGTCTGCCCGCGCACGATACGTGCCATGTCCAGCCATTCGACCGCGCCGATCACCAGGAAGATCAGGATGAAGCTGCGGCCGAAGAAGACGACGAGCACCACGACGAGGAAGACGAAGGGCAGCGAATAGAGGATCTCGACCAGACGCATCATGACATTGTCGACGCGCCCGCCGATATAGCCCGAGGTCGCACCGTAGACGACGCCGATGCCGAGCGAGACGAGACTCGCGAGCAGCCCGACCGCGATGGAAATCTGTCCACCGAGCATCACGCGAACGAGCAGGTCTCGACCGTTCGAGTCAGTGCCGAAGGGGAAATATTCGCGGTCCACCTGACCTTCGACCTTCAAGGTACGGCCATCGTCTTCGGTCGCGACCACCTTCGTGCCCTCGAACTCGTTGGCCCTGTCGAAGTAGCGCGTCGCGCGCGGATCAATCGGCTGATCCGAAGTAATGGTGGCGGTGAAGTTTTCGCCTTCGACGTTGAATTCCTTGAGCGTCACGCGGGCCCGGGTGGCAACACCTTCCATGACCTCCTGAAGTGTCGACGCATCCGGTCTTGGCTCGAGGCTCGGACCGATCGAGACATAGGACGGGAAGACCTGATCGTAGGTGTGCGGCGAGAACAGCGGCCCAAGGAACGAAAACAGTGCAATCAGTGCCAACATGACGCAGCCGGCCATGGCGGCGCGATTGCGGCGGAATCGGAGCGCGGCAAGCTGAAAGAGGCTGCGTCCCTTGGTCTCCGGCGTCGACGCCGGTGCTTGGACGATATCAGTCATGGCGGACCCTCGGATCGAGCAGGCCGTAGAGAATATCGACCATGAGATTGAAGACGATGACGAATATGGCGACCAGGATCACGGTGCCCATGACCAGTGTGTAGTCGCGATTGATCGCGCCGAGTACGAAATAGCGGCCGACACCGGGAATGGTGAAGATCGTCTCCACCACGGCCGAGCCGGTGAGAAGTGCCGCCGCACAGGGTGCGAGATAGGAAACGACCGGAAGCATCGCTCCGCGCATCGCGTGCGTCACCACCACCGCGCGTGACGGCAGGCCATAGGCTTTGGCGGTACGAATGTGGTCGGTGTGGAGCGCTTCGATCATCGAGCCGCGGGTGAGCCGGGCGAAGACGGCGAGCTGCGGCAATGCGAGAGCGATCATCGGCAGGATCAGGAAGCGGAACGACCCGTCCCCCCAGCCGCCCGCCGGCAACCACGACAGAACGATCGCGAAAACGAGCGTCAGGACCGGACCGACGACGAAGTTCGGAACGGTGACGCCAATCGTCGAGACGGCCATGATCCCGAAGTCGAGGATGCTGTTCTGCCTGAGGGCTGCAATCGTACCGGCGATCACACCGCCGATCACGGCCAGTAGCAGTGCATAGAAACCCAGCTCCATCGAATAGGGCAAGCCCTTGCCGATCAGCTGCGCAACGTTGTTGTCCTTATAGATGTAGCTCGGACCGAAGTCGCCCGTCACCGCATTGCTGAGATAGTGAACGTATTGGCGCCAGAGCGGCTGATCGAGGTGATAGGTCCTCATCAGGTTCTCCATCGTGGAGGGAGGGAGAGGACGCTCGAGATTGAAGGGGCCGCCCGGGGCAAACCGCATCAGAAAGAAGGATATGGTGACGACGATGAACAGCGTCGGCACCGCACTCGCCAGTCGGCGGAGGATGAAGGGGATCATGGATGTACTCCGGAGGCGACGCGCGGCAGACCGGCCGCGCGTCGCCTCAGTTCGTTATTCGGCGACGCTCAGGAACTTGCTCAGATGCGCGTTCGGTCCGTTGTCCTGCCAGCCCTTGACGCGGCTCGATACGAGCCACAGGTCCGCCTGGGTGAGGAACGGCGCGATCGGCTGTTCCTTCATCAGCAGCGCCTCGGCTTCATGGAGAAGCTTCGCGCGCGCTGCAGGATCCTGTTCTTCATAGGACTTCTTCATCAACGCGTCGTACTCGGCGTTTTCGAAGTGGCCATAGTTGAAGGTCTTGTTGCTGCTGAGGCTCAGCGCCAGGAAGTTTTCGGCGTCGGCATAGTCGGCAACCCAGCCGGCACGCGCGACGTTGAACTTGCCGCCTTCCTGCAGGTAGGCGTAGTGCGACGACACGTCGAGGTTCACCAGCGAGACCTTTGCTCCGAAGGTGTTCTTCCACATGTCGGCGACAGCCGTTGCAACACGCTCATGGTTCGGGTTGGTGTTGTAGCGGATTTCGATGTTCAGCGGCTTGCCGCCTTCACCGTAGCCGGCTTCCTTCATCAACTCGATTGCCTTGTCCTCGCGATCGAGTTGCGACATGTCCGCAAAATCGGCCTTGGCGGGCTCACCGTAGCTCTCGATGCCCGGCGGCACCATCGAGTAGGACGGAAGCTGCGAGCCGCTGTAGATCTCCTTGGCGAGGAAGTCGCGGTCGACCGCCATCGACAGGGCGCGGCGAACGCGGACGTCGCTATAGGGCTCCTGGCGCGTGTCGAACGCATAGTAATACGTCGCAAGCGTCGGCGAGACGTGGACCTGGTCGCCATAGGACTTGCGCAGCCGCTCGATCTGATCGGCCGAGAAGTTGTAGGCGAGGTCCATTTCCTTCGCTTCGAAGCGACGCACCGAGGCAGCCTGGTCATCGATCGGGTAGAAGATCACCTTGTCGAGCTTGACGTTGGCAGCGTCCCAGTAGTTCGCGTTCTTCTCGACGGTCAGGCTGTCGTTCGGCACATGGGCGGTCAGCTTGAACGCGCCGTTCGAGACCATCACACCCGGCTTGACGAAATCGGCAGCGTTCTTCTCGACGCTTGCCTTGCTGACGGGAAGAGCGGTCTGGTGCGCGAGCAGTTCCAGGAAGAACGGGGTCGGGCGCTCAAGCGTGATTTCGAGCGTCTTGTCGTCGACCGCCTTCACGCCGAGCTGGTCGACCGGCGCTTCACCCTTGTTGACCTTCTCGGCATTCTTGATCGGGAAGAGAATGTTGGCGTATTCGGCCGCCGTTTTCGGATCTTCCACACGACGGAACGAGAAGGCGAAATCTTCGGCCGTTACCGGCGAACCATCCGACCACTTGGCATCGGCGCGCAGCTTGAAGGTATAGACGGTGCCGTCATCCGAAAGCTCCCAGGTTTCGGCTGCACCGGGGATGATCTTGCCCGCGGCGTCGTAAATCGTCAGGCCTTCATAGAGATCCTTCAGGATGAATTCTTCGATATTAATCGAAGTGTGGGCCTGGTCGAGCGTCTGCGGCTCGCCGGCGTTGCCGCGGTGAAGCACCGCTTCCGCGAGCGCCGGGCTTGCGCCGATCAGCAGCGAGCCAAGCAACGCTGCGGCGCTGAGTTTAAGTTTCAGTGAGGTCATTGTTTTTTCTCCTTCCCCTCTTTTTGGGTTTGTGATCGCAGGAGAGAAGGGCAAATTCTCAACAAAGGCAAGGCGCTTTGTGCGGAAAATTGCATCCTGCTCTATAGGGCGTCATTTTTGTAGACGCATAAGTTGTATGACGTTTGCGGTGGATTTCGTCTCCTTTGCGACTTTTGTCAGGCTGGACAGCAACAGGCCGAAGAGCAAACTGTAACGTTTTAGTTCAGATTCAAGGATCGCCCTTTCGGGTCCGAAAACCGACCCCGAAGGGCCGATATGCAAACATTGTGAATTGAAGTGGCACTTTACGTAATATGCAAAAAAATTTGCGGCCCCTGTCGCAATTTTTTTGCAATTCGCGAGTAAGCATCCACCGCGCCCCGGCGTCGTCAGGGGTCGATCTTGTCTCTCCGCGACAACGGCATGCGCGCCCTTACCCTCCTCCACGCGCCACCCTGCCAGCACCACCAGAAAGCGAAAGCCGTGAATTCTGACGGTACGATTTCTCATCCACAGCAAAATCCGCTGACGCACGTCAATCAAGTGTTCGGCCGTGCCGGTGCCCCCGTTGCCAAAAGAGCCGCATGAATTATTGTGCCTTCGACTTGATCCGGCAGCGTCCGTTCCAGGTCCGCCGGAAGCGCGTCAGAACTGGCTTCGACGCCCGCGCGAACAAGACCGATCGGGTATTGTTGAACCCGTGTCCGCCTATCGACGGCGCCTGGAGTGGGGCGTCCAGCATCAGGGAGATTTCGAATGGCATTGATCACATTGCGGCAACTGCTCGACCACGCGGCGGAGAACAATTATGCGCTGCCTGCCTTCAATGTGAACAATCTCGAATATATTCAGGCCGTCATGCGAGCCGCGGATGCGACGGATTCCCCGGTGATCCTGCAGGCGAGCCGCGGCGCGCGCGCCTATGCCGGAGACGCCTTCCTTCGCCACCTGATCCTCGGCGCGGCCGAAGAGTACCCACACATCCCGGTCTGTCTGCATCTCGACCACGGCGACCAGCCCTCGACCTGCATTTCCGCCATCACCAACGGCTTCACCTCCGTGATGATGGACGGCTCGCTCGAAAAGGACGGCAAGACCGTTGCGAGCTATGAGTATAACGTCGCGGTGACGGCGGAAGTCGTGAAGATCGCCCATGCGGCCGGCGTTTCCGTGGAAGGCGAACTCGGCTGCCTCGGCAATCTCGAAACCGGTGCCGGCGACAAGGAGGATGGTCACGGCTTCGAGGGCAAGCTCTCCCGCGAAGAACTGCTGACGGATCCGGACCAGGCCTTCGATTTCGTCTCCAAGACGGGCGTCGACGCACTTGCCGTCGCGATCGGCACCAGCCACGGCGCCTACAAGTTCACCCGCGAGCCGGACGGCGAAATCCTTTCGATCGACACGATCGCCAAGATCAACAGGCGGCTGCCAAACACCCACCTTGTCATGCATGGATCGTCATCTGTGCCGGCCGATCTCCAGGAGCTCTTCAATGCCTACGGCGGCAAGATGAAGAAGACCTGGGGCGTGCCGGTCGCCGAGATCCAGAAGGCGATCCCGCTCGGCGTGCGCAAGGTCAATATCGACACCGATCTCCGGCTCGCCTTCACCGGCGAAATCCGCAAGCATCACCTCGAGCATCCGGACAATTTCGACCCGCGCAACTACCTGAAGCCAGCGATCGCGCGCATGACCGAGGTCTGCAAGGAACGCTTCGAGGCCTTCCGCGCTGCCGGCCAAGCCTCGAAGATCAGGGTGCTGCGCCTGCCGGAAATGGCCAAGCATTACGCCAAGGCCGCCTGATCCGTCCGCACCGATGCTGCTACAGCGCCGCGCGTCTTACCAGAAGCGCGCCGCTGTAGCTCAACCGTGGCGCTCCACGCGCGTCTCGTGCTCGTAGAGCTGATCCATGCTCAAGGAGGCGACGTCAGCCAGGGGCGTCTGACTTTGCACGCGGCCGCTGCCGAGAACCACTACGTCGTCGCAGAACGAAATCGTGCTGCGGTGGTGGCTGATCACGATGGTCGTGCGGCGGCCGGCCCTCAGCCTCAGCGTCTCGACGATCGCGGCCTCCGACAGACCGTCCACCGCATTGGTCGCTTCGTCGAGGATCAGGATTTCGGGGTCGCGCACCAAAGCCCGTGCAAGGGCAATGCGCTGCCGCTGCCCCGCTGACAGGCTCGCTCCGCGATAGCCGACGATCGTCGCGTAGCCGTCGGGCAGCTTTTCCACGAAGCTATGTGCCTCTGCCAGTTTGGCTGCTTGCTCCACTTCGGCGATCGTTGCGTCCTGTCCGTAGGTGATATTCTCGAGGATGCTGCCGTCCACCAGTTCGAGGTCCTGGCTGGCGACGGCGATCTGACGCCGCCACTGGGCGGGATCGATTTGATCGAGCGGCACACCGTCGACGAGGATGCGCCCTTCATCAGGCTCAACAAACCGGCACAGGAGGTTGACGATCGTGGTCTTGCCGGCGCCCGACCGCCCGATGATCGCCGTCGAGCGGCCGCTGCGAATGTCGAAGGTCGCCGAACTGAGCACGATGGGGCGAGCCTCGGAGCCTGGATACCGGAACGTCACGTGATCGAATTTCATGCCCTCGCGCAACCCGGCGACGGGCTCATGACCGGCGGGAGGCTTCGGCTTGTCCGACGGATCGAGGAGCCAGCGCACCTCTTCGAGCGACCCGCTCCAACCCTGGATCTGCCCCCAGGACATTTGCAGCGCACGCACATGCGGCTGCAAGCGATAGAGCAGGACGACGAAGGCGACGATGACCGGGAAGCTCACGCCGACAGACCACGCACTGACAACCGCCGCCAGGAACAGGGCCGAATGCAGCACTTCGGTGAGCGGCGGCAGCGAACCCTGGCGGGTCTGCAAAACGAATCCAGCGCGGCGGACGGCGTCCGAAGCGGAGTCGAATACGGCCTTCTCGCGCTCCTCCTGGCCGAACACGCGGATGAGCCGGCCGGCATGCACGAGATGAAGCATCCTCGCGGCGAGTTCGCTGTTGAAGGACGTCACTTCCCGGCTCGGGCCTCTAAGAGTGGCCGACAAGGCGGCGTGCGCCAGTTGGACGAGAACGAGGCCAAGCGCCACGAACAGCGTCATTTGCCAGGAAAGCATGAGCAGAAACGCAAGCAGGATGACGGCGGCGGACCCGTTCACCAAGGCAGCAAGCACGGTTTGTATTGCGTCGGAGGCCCGCCATGACTCGTTGGAGATGATGTTGAGCAGGCGACCGGGGCTTTGCTGCAGGAAGAAGGGATAGCCGATCCGCAAAAGCTGGTCCGAGAGCGCACTTCGGATCGCGTGACTGGCCTTTCCATAGATGAAGGTCGTCAGCAGGGTGTTCACAAAGGCGAGGACATTCTTCAGCGCGATCAGCGCAAGAACGCCCGCTGCGATCGCCAGTAGCCTTTCGCCGTCGTCGAGTCCCGCCCCCACCTGCTGAAAGAAGGCAGAGATCCCGTGCAAACCGCCGGCACCCTGATCGCCGGCAATGATGCCAAGCATCGGGATGATAAGGCCGATGCCGGCGCCTTCGAGCGCGGCGCTGGCGAGACCCAAGGCAACGACGATGGGCAGCAGCCGCAACTGCCGTCCCAGCGCGTTGCGCAGGACCTGGATGCCGGGCAATAGGAATCGCAACATCACAGCCCTCATCTTACCTTTGCCGCTGTGCGGTCGATCTGACGCAGGCCTGACCGCGGTGCCGGGCCGGTCACGGCGAGACGCGCGAACCTTGCGGCGCCAAGCAGGTTCATCGACACGATCGGCCAATGGGATAGCTGCAGTTCAGGGTCGAACCTCTCACCGCCTAGGGCTTGGCCGCAGGCGGATCTGAAAGTCCAGCAGAAATGCTTGAGCAGCCATGGCGCCTTGAATAGATGCTTCAAGCAGAGAGCGCCGTTACCGAGGCTGTAGTTGCGGTGCAGCTTCTCTATAGCCTCGCGAGCCTTCCGGCCGTGGTGATGATAGACGGTCATGTCGGGCACGTATTCGACAGGGATAGCGAGCTGGAAGGCGCGTACCAGATAGTCGGTATCCTCAGCCGATTGCAGCGGCGCGCCCGCCCCGAAGCGCTCGTCGAAAGGGCCGACCAGCGCCGCGACGTCGCGGTGCATCGTCATGTTGCACCCGAGCACGAAGCCCCCCGGATGGACGTCGCGGGTCAATCGCGCGGAAACGGCAGATCGTTTGATCGTGAACGGCAGATCGGACGGATCGCCAAGTTCGACGCGGCCGCCGCGGATGATGCGCCGTTCGCCATCGGCGTAATGTCGCGCGAGATCGCCGAGATAGCGGCGGTGCACTTCGCAATCGTCGTCGACGAAAACGAGAATCCGGCCGCGCGCCCGCTCCATTCCCGCATTGCGCGCCGCCGCCAGGCCCGGGCGCGGCTCGGCGACGAGCGTCATCGCGACAGGTGACGCCGCCGCTATTCGGACCAGTTCGTCCGGTGTCCCATCCGTCGAGCCGTTGTCGACGATCACGAGCTCGCTCGCGACGGCGGCATGTGCCAGACATGCGGTCTCGATCGACCGGATGCAGGCGGCAAGTGCCTGAACACGGTTTCGCGTGCAGATGATGAAGCTCGCGAATGGCCGCGACCCGCCGGGAACGGAAGCAGTGGAGGTCGGCCGCGCGACGACTGCGTCGCGATGCTCTTGTGTGATTGTAGAACGCTCTGACGCCATGTTAGGCCGTGCCATTCTGAGGAAGAACAGTTGCAGCGGGCACCGATTGCAGGTACCGCGCCAGCTCGTCCACACGCCGCGTAGCGGCAAGCGACATGCGGCTGCACCACGGTGCACGCGCACCGGCGAGCAAACCGTATCGCTCGCGGCGCCGAATGAGGCCCCATTTTCCGGTACGGGTCAGGAAAGCATGGGTCAGGTCCGGTCGCTCTTCATCGGCTATGAGCTGATAAAGAAAGTAAAAGAAACACAGCACTCCGTCCTCATATGCCCGGCGCACGTCCGCCGGTCGGGACGAAATTGTCCGTTCGAGCGCCAGGAGGAATTCGGCGAGATTTCGTATCGTTTCGATCGTGACAGCGATGCCGATCTCGTGGAGCGCGCTCGTGTCATCGACGAGGCATTCCCGCCGAAGGTTTTCGGCCACGATCTTCAGATGGGTTTGGCGCATCCGGCGCTTGTGCTTATTCGTGACACTCTCGCCGTGGATACGATAGGCGACCAGAGCTTCGTCGATAATCGCTACCGGAAAGCGATCGGCAATGCGCCTGAACAGATCGAAATCCTCCGCATGCACGTAGCTCGGATCGTACGCGAGCATCGGCTCCGGTATCGCCTTGCGATTGTAGATCACGGTCGAGTGCATGAAGATCGTGAAGAACAACGACAATGTCCGCAGGCTGCCGGCCCGAAAGATCGGGTTGGGCGTACCGCGAATGATGCGATTGCCGATCAGCGTGTCGATCCCCGTGCCGCAAAGCGCCAGTTCCGGCCGTTGCCTGAACAACGCGACCTGACGCGAAAAGCGGGACGGATACGAAATGTCGTCGGCGTCCATCCTGGCGACGAGATCGCCTCTCGCGAGGCCTAGCCCTTCGTTCAACGTGGCGATAAGGCCGCGGTTTTCGCGCGAGACGATGAGGATGCGACCGTCGTCTTTCCGATATCGCTCGAGGATTTCCAGCGAACGGTCCGTCGACCCGTCGTCGATGGCAATGATTTCGACATGCTCGTAGTCCTGGCGCAGGATGCTTTCGAGCGCCGCGGGAAGAAAGGATTCCGCGTTGTAGACAGGCAGCAGGACAGAGACCAATGGCGTCGGCATTGTTCAGCTCGCAAGGTTAATGGAGATCCGAAGTTCGAAAGGATTTGCGGGAACTGAGGGGTTCCGGCCGATAGGCGGGATATTTGGCGTGCCTGCCTCCAATCCGATCGCCCGCGTTCGTCAATACCGGCACGGCCCCTGTTGCCCTCGGCCGGACGTATGGAAAATGTCGTTTCAGTGCATTGAGCGGCTGTTCGAAGGCCAGCCAGGAGATCGAGGCGATCAGCAACGTGGCCGCTCCCGCAACCAGGAATCGCCCAAGCCCCTGCTCGGAGACGTTGACCGGAATCCAGGGCTGAGCCTTGACCGCCAGCGCCAGCACGATCGCATGATAGAGATAGACGCCGTAACTGATGCGCCCGAGCGCGGTCAGGGGCGGAAGTTCGGTCAGCCGGCCGAGATAGCCGCCGAGCCCTCTCGAGCAATTACCGACCAGCATCGTCAGTGGCAGAAGGGGAAAGACCTCCAGCCCTATCCAGCCCAGCCATTCCAGCATCGGCGTCAACGTCGCGGGCCTCAGCCAGAACAGGACGACGGATGCGCTGAGGAGCGGCATCAAGCTGAATTTGGCCCATTGTGGCCAGGCCGCATTCTCCGACCGGTAGGCTGCCAGCAGAGCGCCGGAGACGAGCGCGTCCATTGACGCGGGCGGAAGCAGATCGCGAGCGAGCGACGGCTCACCGGTGAACGGCCAATAGAAGCGGTAGGCGATGGAGCAGACGATGACGCCGATGCAGATTGCTGCGATCGAGCGTCTCGGTGCGATGAGGACGATCAGCGGCCAGACGACGTAGAATTGCTCTTCGATGCTGAGGCTCCAAGTATGACAGAGGACCCATGGCGTCCACGCGTCCTGGAGCGCGTACCACAAATTCGAAACATAAAGCGCGTGCCACGCCAGCACCGTCTTGGAACTCTCCAGATCGATAAGCCAAACGATGCCCAGCACTGCGAAATAGGGCGGAAAGATGCGCAGCGCCCGACGCGCATAAAAGGATTTCAGCGCCGTCGCTGGCGCGAAACCGGCATTCTGGCGCGCGTCGAGCAGCAGTCGGGTAATCAGGAAGCCGCTCAGCACGAAGAACAGCCGCACGCCGATATGGCCCCAATAGGAACTGTCGGCCGCGAAAAAATGTCCATAGAGCACCATCGTGACAGCGATGGCTCTCAACCCATCCAACTGCCGGTCGCGTGCAATCCGCATCGAACATCCCCCTCCGAGCTGAAAATCCTTGCGGGATACTCTCCTGGTGGCACCAGCTCCCTACGCAATCATGATTTTTGCCGCCGGTTTCGGTGAAAGTACTCTGGCGAGAGTCTCAAATTTATGCAGGTAAACGAATGGTTAAGAGGCAGCCTCCGCGACAGTAGGAGCGAATAGGGCCAAACTTTGGCACCGCAGAGCCAAGGATAATGCTTCAGCGGCCGAGACACCTGAGGTGTGTCTTTGCGGCAATATCGGACTAAAGTCTGATTAGACATCAGATCGAGCACAGGTACGGCGACATTAGTTGTAGAAATCTTGCCAATACAGCCGACAGGCGGCTTCATGATAAGAATATACTAATTCAACTATCCCGCGCGCGCGCGTCTGCAGACTAGAATGTCGGCGGCGTATTGACCCACAGCAGAACGGTCTCGCCGTCGTGACGATTGGACCAGGCATGCCGTCGGCGGCTCTCGAAATAGAGCGAGTCGCCCGGATGAAGATCGTAGAACTGATCGGAGTCCAATATGAATTCGACACGACCGGAGAGGACATAAACGAACTCCTCGCCATCGTGCCGGTATGCACCCTCGCTTGAGGCTCCCGGCGCCAGCACAAAACGATGGCAGTCCATCTGGTTCTTGCCTTCCGCGAGCAATTGCACGGTCACCCCTGGCGTCGTGCGCGGCCAGTTGCGCCATTCACCGGCCCTGACGAGCGCCCGCACCTCAGGCTCTTCCTCGCCGGAAAGGCTGGAAACGGTCGTGCCGAAATATTCTGCGAGATTATGAAGAACTGCGACGGAGACGCCCTGTGAGGTGCGTTCCAAGGTCGAAAGGACGGATGCTACGATGCCGACATCGCTTGCCACCTGCTCGAGCGTCTTGCCCGCGGCGTGCCTCAGGCTCCGCAACTTTCGGCCGACCTGGAGGTCAGGATTGCTCTCCGACGATGCAGCCGGACTGGTGTCGTCGTTTGGGTCCTCGGCCTCCAAAGCCTCGCGAATGGCGGCCGGGTTCAGGCCGCGCTCGGCACGAAACCAGGAAATGCGCTTCAGGCGGGCGAGATCTGCATCGGTATATTGCCGATGCCCCGTGGCCGAGCGCTCCGGCACCACCAGCCCTTGCGTTTCCCACAGCCTGAGCGTGGACGCCGAAACGCCGGCCAGCCTTGCCGCTTCGGCAACCTTGTAGCGTATAGTGCCGGCTCCGCTCATCGATCCATTTCCTCTTTCTGGCATCGGTGTCCCAGGCGATTCCAAGCTATCGGTGTCGCCGGCAATCTAGCCGCCGCGCTCGTCGATTCACAAGAAGCGCCCATCAGTGGCGGTGTTGTCTCGATCACCAAATTTGATTTGCAATCCATCCGAAAAGATGTACCACTTCCGGAGAAAAATTGCAGAAAAAATGCAATATATTCCCTCCTCGTAAACAGGACGACGACGATGACCAGCCTCACCGATCGCAAGAATGCAGCCATTTCCCGTGGCGTCGGAATGACCACGCAGATCTACGCCGACCGCGCAGAAAATGCCGAGATCTGGGACAAGGAGGGCAACCGCTACATCGATTTCGCCGCAGGCATCGCGGTCGTCAACACCGGTCACCGCCACCCCAAGGTGATCGCGGCGGTCAAGGAACAGCTCGATCGCTTCACCCACACCTGCCACCAGGTCGTGCCCTACGAGAATTATGTCCATCTCGCCGAGCGCCTGAACGCGATCACGCCCGGCAACTTCGCGAAGAAGACGATCTTCGTCACGACCGGCGCCGAAGCCGTCGAAAACGCGGTCAAGATCGCCCGCGCCGCAACGGGCCGCCAGGCGATCGTCGCGTTCGGCGGCGGCTTCCATGGCCGCACTTTCATGGGCATGGCGCTCACCGGCAAGGTCGTGCCCTACAAGGTCGGCTTCGGCGCGATGCCGGCCGACGTCTTCCATGCCCCCTTCCCGATCGAGCTCCACGGCGTCAGCGTCGAACAGTCGCTTGCCGCACTGAAGAAGCTTTTTGCCGCCGATGTCGATCCGGGCCGCGTGGCTGCGATCATCGTCGAGCCGGTTCAGGGCGAAGGCGGCTTCTACCCGGCCCCGACCGCCTTCATGAAGGCGCTGCGCGAAATCTGCGACCAGCACGGCATCCTGCTGATCGCCGATGAGGTCCAGACCGGCTTCGCCCGCACCGGCAAGCTCTTCGCGATGGAGCACCATGACGTCGCGCCCGATCTGATGACGATGGCAAAGAGCCTTGCCGGTGGCTTCCCGCTTGCCGCGGTCACCGGCCGCGCCGAAATCATGGACGCGCCAGGACCTGGCGGCCTCGGCGGCACCTACGGCGGCAACCCGCTCGGCATCGCCGCCGCCCATGCCGTTCTCGATGTCATCAAGGAGGAGAGGCTCTGCGATCGCGCGAACCAGCTCGGCAACCGCCTGAAGCAGCGCCTCGCCGCAATCCGCGAAAAGGCGCCCGAGATCGTCGACATCCGGGGCCCGGGCTTCATGAACGCGGTCGAATTCAACGACGTGAAAACCAATCTGCCAAGCGCCGAGTTCGCCAACAAGGTCCGCCTCATTGCTTTGGAAAAGGGCCTGATCCTTTTGACCTGCGGCGTCCACGGCAACGTCATCCGCTTCCTGGCGCCGATCACCATCCAGGACGAAGTCTTCGCGGAAGCGCTCGAGATTCTCGAAGCGTCAATCCTCGAGGCGCGTGGTTGACGGCAACTCGGGCGCCCGCTATCGCGGGCGTCCGGCCAACGACGCCGGCTCGGGGTGCGCAACCGCCGCTCCGCAGAAAAATGAAGCGAGGCTTGGCCAACAGGCCTCGCCCGAGGACGTGCCATGGGATTGACATCCGCACTGACCAAGCACCTGCGAGCAGCCGACCTGTTTGCGGCACTCGAAAATGTAACCCGGTCCTCGGTCAAGTGGACCGGCGCGACATTCGACGTGTTCAACCCCTCGACCGGCGAATTGCTTGCAACGCTTCCCGACATGGGTGCCGACGAGGCGCATGCCGCGATCGACGCTGCGGCCGCGGCGCAGGGCCTCTGGGCTGCAAAGCCGGCGAAGGACCGAAGCACAATCCTCAGGCGTTGGCATGACCTGATCGTCGAGCATGTCGATGATCTCGCAGCCATTCTGACCGCCGAAATGGGCAAGCCGCTCGCGGAAGCAAAGGGCGAAGTCCTTCACGCGGCATCCTATGTCGAGTGGTATGCCGAAGAGGCCAAGCGCGTCTATGGCGAAACCTTCCCGGCGCCCGCCAATGACCGCCGCATGCTTGTCATCAAGCAGCCCGTCGGCGTCGTCGGCACCATCACGCCGTGGAATTTTCCGGGCTCGATGGTGGCGCGCAAGATCTCGCCCGCGCTCGCCGCCGGCTGCGCCGTGGTGCTGAAGCCGGCGGAACAGACGCCGCTCGTCGCCGGCGCGATGTTCGTGCTCGCGGAAAAGGCAGGCTTTCCGAAAGGCGTCGTCAATCTGCTTTACGCCGCTGAAGGCGCCCCGATCGGCCGCGAACTCTGCAGCAACCCCAAGGTCCGCAAGATCAGCTTCACCGGCTCCACCGAGGTCGGACGGCTCTTGATGCGGCAATGTTCCGATCAGATCAAGAAGGTCAGCCTCGAACTCGGCGGCAATGCACCCTTCATCGTATTCGACGATGCCGATATCGACGAGGCGGTGGACGGCGCCGTTCAGGCCAAGTTCCGCAATGCCGGCCAGACCTGCGTTTCTGCCAACCGCATCTATGTGCAATCCGCCGTGCACGACGCTTTCGCTGATAAATTCGTCGCACGCGTGCGCGAACTCACCGTCGGCGACGGGTTTTCTGCCGGGGTCGCGATTGGCCCGATGATAGACAGCCATGCTATCGAGAAGATCGAGGCGCATGTCGCCGACGCCTTGGCCAAGGGCGGAGAAGTACGATGCGGCGGCAGACGGATCGGCTCCACGGGCACTTTCTTCGAGCCGACCGTCCTAACCGGCATTTCACATAGTATGCGCGTTGCCCAGGAAGAGACCTTCGGCCCGATTGCGCCGATCATTCGTTTCGAAACGGCCGAACAAGTGGTGGCCGAGGCCAACGACACGATCTATGGTCTCGCCGCCTATTTCTACGCCGAGAACCTGAAGCGCGTCTGGCATGTGGCCGAAGCGCTCGAATATGGCATGGTTGGCATCAATACCGGGCGGATGTCTTCCGAAGCGGCGCCTTTCGGCGGCATCAAGCAATCCGGTATCGGCCGGGAAGGCTCCCGCCATGGGCTCGAGGACTATCTCGAGATGAAGTATCTCTGCATGGGCAACATCTGAGCGACGGCGGCGTGGCCGCGCCGCTAGATCATAAACGTGATCGATTCCAAGAAGTTAGCGCTAGATGCGGGCGGAAAACCGCATACCTTTCCTCATCCCTCGCTAGAGTCGGTCAGCGTTAAGCTGAATCGAAACAGGATTCCCTTTTTGTTGGGATTGTGATTCAAGATCATTGCTGGTGAGGAGGCCAGCAATGATGGCGCGACCTCTTTCTCTTGATTTACGCCAGCGCGTCGCCGCCGCTTTGGCCGGAGGCATGACGGTGCGGGCGGCCGCCTTGCGCTTTGGGATATCGGCGGCGACGGCGGTGCGGATCGGCCAGCTCGACCGGTCCGGCCGCGGTTTGGCGCCGGCCAAGATGGGGGGCCATGTCAAACCCATGCTGCGGGGCGCGGCGGCCGATGAGGTTCACCGCCGACTGGCGGCCAAAACCGATTGGACGGTGCGGGCGCTTGCCGCCGATCTGAAGGCGGCCGGGATCGATGTCTCGCATGACACCGTTTGGCGGTTTCTGCGCCGCGAAGGCAAGACATTTAAAAAAAACGCTGATCGCCAGCGAGCAGGACAGGCCGAAGGTGGCGCGCTTCCGAAGCCGCTGGAAGACCCATCAACATCGACTTGATCCGCGCCGCCTGGTGTTCGTTGACGAAACCTGGGTCAAAACCAACATGACGCGCAGCCGCGGCTGGTGTCAGCGCGGCCAGCCGCTGATCGCCAGAATACCGCATGGCCATTGGAAGACGCTGACCTTCCTCGCCGGGCTGCGTCACGACCGCATCGTCGCACCCTTCGTGCTCGACGGCCCGATCAACGGCATTGCCTTCACCGCCTGGGTCGAGCAATGCCTGGCGCCAACCCTCAACCCCGGGGATATCGTCATCCTCGACAATCTCGGCAGCCACAAGGGCAAGCCGGCGCGCAGCGCCATCCGCGACGCCGGCGCCCATCTGTTCTTCCTGCCGCCCTACAGCCCCGACCTCAATCCGATCGAGATGATGTTCGCCAAACTCAAGACCCTGCTGCGCAAGGCCGACGAGCGTAGCGTCGAGGCGACATGGCGGCGCGTCGGCGAAGCTCTCAAGGCGTTCAGCCCGCACGAATGCGCCGCCTATCTCAGGCATGCAGGATACGTTTCAACGTAGGTCTGACAGACTCTA
>NZ_WITC01000031.1 GCF_009601505.1 Sinorhizobium terangae | reverse complement strand
AGGAAACGAGCGACGGTTCCGGCGTACCGAAGGTCGGCGCACCCGACTGCATCGAAATCGAGGCCGCGAAGGTGCCGAAGAGCACCGGCGCGCCCTTACGGATGAGCTGAGTGAAGGAGGCACCCGCGAGCACTTCGGCCAGAATCTGCGTCAGCGTGCCGGCGACCGTGACTGGGCTCATCGCGCCGGAGAGAATGAACGGCGAAAGCACGCACGCCTGGTTGTGCCGTGCATAGACCTTGAGCGCGCCCACCATGGTTTCATCGAAGACCATCGGCGAGTTGGCGTTGATGAGATTCAACGTCACCGTGTTCTTCTCGACGAAGTCGTCACCGAAGACGATCTTCGCCATAGCGATCGTGTCTTCGGCGCGTTCCGGCGCCGTGACCGAGCCCATGAACGGCTTGTCGGAATATTTGATATGGCTGTAGACCATATCGAGGTGACGCTTGTTGACCGGGATGTCGACCGGCTCGCAGACGGTTCCGCCGGACGAATGCATCGACGGGGCCATGTAGGCGAGCTTCACGAAATTGCGGAAATCCTCGATCGTCGCATAGCGGCGGTTGCCGTCGAGATCGCGCACGAAGGGTGGTCCGTAGACCGGCGCAAAGATCGTGGCCTTGCCGCCGACATGGGCGCTGCGCTCGGGATTGCGCGCGTGCCAGGTGAAGTCCGACGGCGCGGTCTTCAGCAGCTCACGGCAGAGCCCCTTCGGGAAATGAACGCGCTGGCCCCGCACGTCGGCGCCGGCGGCCTTCCAGAGATCGAGCGCTTCGGCGTCGTCGCGGAACTCGATGCCGATCTCCTCGAGCACAGTGTCGGCGTTGCGCTCGATGAGCTGCAGGCCTTCCTCGTCAAGCACCTCATATTCGCGAATCTTGCGTTGGATATAGGGCAGAGACGGTCCCGGACCGCCGCCGGTGCGCGATGCACGGCGCGCCGCCGCTCCCCGTCCCTCGCCACGCGCACGGCGTCCGCCGCCTTCAACCGCGCCTTGATCTGTCACGTCGCTCATTCGCTCATTCCTCTCCCGCCGCGCCGTCTGGCTCTCCAAGGGTCGCGGCAACGCTTTGATTAAGTGGCGCATATTCCTTCCGAAGGTCGATACCAATGGTCGAAACCATGCACCGGGATCGATTTTGGGCTAATGCTATCAAGCCGCCGAACCGGTACGGGTCTCAATGCGCCAACGCGTGGCGCATCTCAGACACTCAACCTTGAGATCCGTCAAGGACCCACGGCGGCCGAGAATGGGTGCCTCGCAGACCAAATCTATTATGCGAAATCGATACAACAAAATGTAACATCTTGAACTGTTGCAGAATTTTACCGAGCGCCCGATTCCGTACGCGGCTGAGATGCGGTAGGACACAGATCCGCGGACGAACCATCAGCGCCGTCGCTTTTCATCATATGCGACGTCGCTTTCGAAAAGAGATTTTTAGGTTTGGACCGCTAAGGATGGGCAACGCGTCCGGATCGTGCCCGACCGAGCCAGATCACCGCGAAGACTACCGTGCCAGGAACCGAGGAACCCTAATATGGCAGACGATGAAATCATTCTCGCGGACCTTTCCGACGAGGAACTCGTGCAGCAGATGCATGACGACCTTTACGACGGTCTCAAGGAGGAAATCGAGGAAGGGACGCGAATCCTCCTCGAACGGGGCTGGACGCCCTACGACATCCTGACCCAAGCGCTCGTCGAGGGCATGCGCATCGTCGGCATCGACTTCCGCGACGGCATTCTTTTCGTGCCGGAAGTTCTGCTTTCGGCCAATGCGATGAAGGCCGGCATGGCGATCCTGCGTCCTCTGCTTGCCGAAACCGGCGCGCCGAAGCTTGGCAAGATGGTCATCGGCACCGTCAAGGGCGATATCCACGACATCGGCAAAAATCTCGTCGGCATGATGATGGAAGGCGCCGGCTTCGACGTTGTCGACCTCGGCATCAACAACCCCGTCGAGAACTATCTGGAAGCGATCGAACGCGAACAGCCGGATATCCTCGGCATGTCGGCCCTGCTGACGACCACGATGCCCTACATGAAGGTCGTTATCGACACGATGAAGGAAAAGGGCCTCCGCGACGACTACGTCGTTCTCGTCGGCGGCGCGCCGCTCAACGAGGAATTTGGCAAGGCCGTCGGTGCAGACGCCTATTGCCGCGATGCCGCCGTCGCCGTCGAGACTGCCAAGGACTTCATGAAGCGCAAGCACAACCGACTGGCAGCCGGCTGAGATTAGAAGTCTCTTTAAAAAAGAAGCCGGCTGCGTGGATGAACACCGCAGCCGGCTTTCCTATATTCAGGGGCAGCTAGGAACGACGCCACTCTCAGGGGCGCCCGTCCTGCTGGTCGGAGGTCAGTTGGCGGCCTTGGCGACCCTGTGGCCGGCCCCCTGTGTCGCGTTCACGGCGTTTGCCGTATCCTGTCCCATGCCGCGTATCGTGTTGGCGCAGGAACTCAGGGTTGTCAGGGCCACCAGGAGGGCGGCGATCGTCGCGAGAGTTTTTGTCGTCATGACAATGATTCCTTCATGTTGCTGCAAGGCGGAATAAAGATGGAAAACAGACCGTCGGCAAGAGAACGTGCACAACCGAAGAAAGTTCACGTCATTGGTTGTGGAGCGATCGCGCGCGAAATCCTTGCCATCTGCGAGGCCAACGGGCTCGATCACATCGATCTCCATTGCCTCCCCGCCATCTGGCACAATACTCCGGAAAAGATCACACCGGGCCTTCGCGAGGCGATCGCCCGGGCGCGTGATGAGGGCTTCGAGCGCATCTTCATCGCCTATGCAGATTGCGGCACCGGCGGTGAACTTGATCGGCTCTGCGAGGAGGAAGGCGTGACACGCATTCCCGGGCCGCACTGTTATTCCTTCTTCGCCGGCAACGCCGATTTCGCAAAGCGCTGGGACGACGACCTCAGCGCCTTCTTCCTCACCGACTTCCTCGCCCGCCAGTTCGAGGCCTTCGTGATCGAACCGCTCGGCCTCGACCGCCATCCGGAACTGCGCGACATGTATTTCGGGCACTACCGCAAGCTCGTCTACCTCTCGCAGGTGGAGGACAAGGCGCTACAGGAAAAGGCCCGCCGCGCCGCTGAAAGGCTCGGCCTCGAATACGAATATCGCTTCACCGGCTACGGCGACCTGACGCGGTCACTGATCGACGCTTGAGTTTTGGATCGAATTCAGGCCCGCTGCTCGACGAACACTCCAACGATCCGGCGAACGACCGGAAGCAGCAGCATCAAACTGGGAAAGGCAATGAGCCACGACGCACCCCAGGCGTGCGGCCAGGTCGCGGTGAAGCGATCCCACCCGGCATTCATCAGCGTCGATACCGCCGACACGATTCCGGACATGAGCACCGAAAGTATCAGAGGCATGAGGACGACCGCATAGCGCGAGGGAAGTTTCTTGATCGTCACTGAATTGCGCACGAGCGTAAGCATTCGAAAATCCTTCAGTTGCTTCAAATATGTCGGTGATAAATCCGGTCATGCGGCCTGGCACGCCAGTTCCTCTACATATCCTCGCAGCGACCGCGGCTCGCGGCCGAGCGCTGCTCGGAGCGTCAGACTGTTTCCGCCGAGGCCATAGAGCGCATAATGCTCATGCACCTTGGACAGGAGGGCCAGTTCGCGATCGGTGTAGCCGTGGCGGATGGCTTTCGCCCATGTCTCAAAGCTTGGCTCACCAGCGGCGATCGGACGCCCCAGCGCCTCGGACATGAGAGCCGCAATCTCTTCCCGAGTCGGTCGCCCCTCGGCAGCGAGTTCCAGCGACGCAAAGGACAAGCGATCACTCGTGAGCGCAATGGCGGCAACCTCCGCCACATCGCGATAGTCGACGCGCGCGACCTTCGCCGTCTTTGGAAAGGGTTCGGAAAAGACGCCGGTTTCGACGATCGACGGCCAGGCCGATGCAATGTTCTGCATGAAGTTGACCGGCTGCAGGATCGTGTAATCCAAAGTGGAAGAATAGAGCGCATCCTCGACCGGTATCTTGCTTGCATGGTTCTTAAGACGAATGTTCGCCGGCTGGGCGACCGAGGAGAAGACGAACTTTTGGACACCTGCCCTCTTCGCCGCCTCGATCAGCGTGACGCCCAGCGCAGCCTCGTCCGGCGCGAAGGCGGGTCCGATGTGAAAGACGCCAACGACGCCACGGACGGCTTCATCGAGGCTGTCCCGATTTCGCAGATCACCGATCACCACCTCCGAAAGCCCTGAGCCTTTCGCGGCGCCGAGCTTGGCCGGATCGCGGATGAGAGCCCGGACTCTTGCTCCGCGACGGACGAGTTCCGGTATGACTAGACCTGCGAACCTGCCGGTCGCACCGATTACGAGCACGGTCGGGTATGTAGCGGTCACTTTGTGTGCTCCTTATACGAGTGCTTCTGTGACCGAGAAGATATGATCTTGCCATTACGCGAGACAATATTGACAATGCGAGACACACTATCTCGAAACTCGGTAAAATCATGGACAGGTTGGAAGACTACGAGGCCTTTCTGGCGATCGTCGAACACGGAAGCCTCACGACTGCCGCGCGACACCTTAACCGGTCGCTTCAGTCGGTGAGCCGGTCGCTGGCTACCCTCGAGGCGTCGGTCGGCGTCGAACTCGTACATCGAACGACCCGCCGCTCGAAGCCGAGTGAAGCGGGCATGACCTTCTATCAACGCATCAAACCGGCAATCGAAGAACTTGAGCAGGCAAAGCTCGAAGCCGCGAACCGTCGGATACAACCGTCCGGCATTCTCCGGCTCGGCGCGCCGGTGCTGTTCGGGCCGGAATTCCTGATGCCGATTGTCGCTCGCTACATGCACCGCTATCCCGACGTAGAGGTGGACCTGCTGCTATCGGATGCCTTTGTGGACCTGGCGGCAGAAAACATCGATCTGGTGGTCCGCATCGGCGAATTGCCGGACTCGAACCTGCGGGCGAGACGACTTGGGAAACTGCGGCGCGTGGTCTTCGGCGCCCCCTCCTACCTCGATCGGCATGGCCGCCCGCGTCACCCTTCCGACCTCGCCAATCACCATTGCATCCTGCGTACTGTCGGCCAACGCTTCGGTGAGTGGATGTTCGAAATCGACGGAAAACCGCGCGCGGTGAAGGTAACCGGTCCCTTGCGTGTCGATTCGATGATTTCGATCTATGCGGCCGTATCTCAGGGTCTTGGGCTTGGCTACTCTCCCCTGTGGCAGATCAGGCGGCTGGTCGATCAAGGGCAGGTCGAAATCGTGCTCGAGTCATTCGAGTCGGTACCCGTGCCGATCCATGCTCTCTGGAAGGAGGGGCGAACGATGCCCGCCAAAGTCCGCGCCTTTCTCGACATGCTGGCGACGGAGCTCGATCTTCGCGACCTCTGAATAGTGCCGATAGGGGGGCCGCGGCCCCTCTGTCGAGCCTCTTAGCCGTGGATGTACGATGCTTAAGCCTCGTGTGCTGACGGTTCGGCACTCACGGAGAGTGCGCCGGGAGAGCCCTCCGACGGCGGAAGCGGCCGATCGATGTCGCAGCTTCCTCGCGCCAATGCTACCATCCGCCGCTCTCGACCTGTGTTTGGAATGGCCTGCGACGCCGAATCGGATAAACAGGGTGAGAAACTGGGGGAACGCAATGTCACAAGAGCGCTATGAACTCATTCTCGATCCGACCGACCATTGGACTGTGTGGGACAATGTGACCGGCGTGCCGGTGGTGTTTGCCGATCAGATCCTCGGAGGTCTCACTGAAGAAGAGGCAGAGGCGGCCCTGCGGGTACTGGTCGAACTTGACCGAAATCGCGCGGCGACAGCCGTCGTGGACGCGGCCTAGCCAATCTGAGGAATCATGCGGTGCGCGATCCTTTGGGCGCGCCATTGCTCAGCGCCTGCGCGGTGCCATGTTTTTGACCAGCAAGTGGCGGAGTATTGCGGGCTTCGTCACAGCCTCCATGATTGGAGAAGACCATGGACCGCAAATCTCTCGTCGTCGCGATTGCGACAGCGCTCCTGGCGGTCGCGGGATGCACGACCAGCCAGACCAATCAAACCAGCCAGAACACAGCCCCTCCTCCGCCCAGTCAGGCCGGCAGCGCCGGTTCCTCGGGAAGTGGCGGCATGGGAGGTGGTGGCATGGGTGGCGGAAGCTCAGGCTATTGAGGTCGCCGGTGCACACTCATACGTGCTTTCCCTGAGCAGTAACCGTTGCACGGACAAAAACATGCATCAATTTAATGTGCTACAGCGTCCCTTGCGCGTCTGATGAGCCGCCCGGCGCAGCGGAAAGCCGTCATCACTCCATGAGCGCCAAGACGGCGAACACTAGGATTGCGACGATGATCGCCAGCACCACGATTGATAGCAGATTCCCGTCACGCATGCTCAGAGCCCTCAAGCTCTAAACGAGCTAGGC
This sequence comes from Sinorhizobium terangae, assembly GCF_009601505.1. GTDB lineage: Bacteria > Pseudomonadota > Alphaproteobacteria > Rhizobiales > Rhizobiaceae > Sinorhizobium > Sinorhizobium terangae. Next base: position 101,385 of record NZ_WITC01000031.1, on the reverse strand, counting down.
AGCCCGCTGTTCCGTGGCGCTCTGTCCCGTGCGCGACGGTGGTCTTCCGCGCGACGCCCGCGGTCGCCAATATTTTCATATCCACTAAAAGCACGCGCGGGGGGCCAATCGCGACGAATGCGAACCCACTCGGATACACGATTGGGGAGCGTCGTTTTTGGACATATCCAACGTCGTGGCAAGGTGAGCGACGGCGGATCGACATGCGCATTGTCGGGTCTAGAGGAGAACAGGAATCCTATGGCAGATCGCATTATCGTCTACTGGCGCGACATTCCCGCCCAGGTCATCATCAAACAGGGTCGCAAAAGCGCCAAACGCGAACTGTCGCTGCGCTTCACGGAAGCAATCGACATGTGCGCGATGCGCACCGGCGCCGCCGAGACCGATGACTACCTTGCCGAATGGCGCAAGGCAGATCCGGTCCCGGTGTCCGATGATCTGGAAGCGGAGGCCGACAAGGCGGCGGCGGAACTCGAAGCCGCCTACGACCGGGAGCGCCTGGTCGCACTCGTCAAGGCGGGAGGCCGGGACAATGCCTGACCCGAAAGTCGTCACCGGCAACGCCCAGCCCGCCAAGAAGGCGGCGACTGGCGCCTATACCCCACAGGGCGTGTCGCCGAGCCGCCGCTCGCGCCACAAATATACCGTTCGGCTCTGGGCCGTGCGCAATTCGCGCTTCCTCGAATGGTTCTACAACCGTTTCGCCGACATGTTCCTGCTGCTCCATCCGCTGTGGAAAACGCTTGGCTACAATCGAGTCGAAAGGCCCGTGACCTTCGTCGAGCGCCACGTCAAGGGCTTCCTCTTCGACTGTCGCATGTGCGGCCAGTGCGCGCTTTCGTCGACAGGCATGTCCTGCCCGATGAACTGTCCAAAGCAGCTCAGGAACGGCCCCTGTGGCGGCGTGCGCGCCAACGGCAATTGCGAGGTGGAGCCGGACATGCCATGCGTCTGGGTGCAGGCGTGGAAGGGCTCGCAGAACATGGTGAAGGGTAACGCAATCATGAATGTGCAGAAGCCGGTCAACCAGTCGCTGCGCGAAACCTCGTCCTGGTTGCGGGTGACGGCGGAAGCCGCGGCCGCCCGCGAAGCGGCAAAGAAGGAAGGCCAGCAGCAATGAGCCCGGATATCAATCCTCACGATCCTGGCGCGCCGCTCGATCCCCTACCCGGCCACTCCTCGCGCGGACGGCTGGAGCGCGTGCTGCGCCGCGGCGAATTCGCCGTGACCGCCGAACTCAACCCACCGGACAGCGCCAATCCCGAGGACGTCTATGAACGCGCGGCGATCTTCGATGGCTGGGTGGACGGCATCAACGCCGTCGACGCCTCCGGCGCCAATTGCCATATGTCGTCAGTCGGCATCTGTGCGCTGCTGACGCGCATGGGCTATGCGCCGATCATGCAGATCGCCTGCCGCGACAAGAACCGCATCGCCATCCAGGGCGACGTGCTGGGCGCCTCCGCCATGGGCGTGCAGAACATCATGTGCCTGACCGGCGACGGCGTGCAGGCCGGCGACCAGCCCGGCGCCAAGCCCGTCTTCGACCTCGACTGCATGTCGCTGCTCGAAACGGTCCGCGTCATGCGCGACAATGCGAAGTTCCTGTCCGGACGCAAGCTGACGACGCCGCCGCACGTCTTCCTGGGTGCCGCGATCAACCCCTTCGCGCCGCCTTACGATTTCCGCCCGTACCGGCTCGCCAAGAAAATCGAGGCCGGCGCGCAGTTCGTGCAGAGCCAGTACTGCTTCGACGTGCCGATGTTCCGCGAATACATGAAGAAGGTCCGCGATCTCGGCCTGCACGAGAAGTGCTTCATCCTTGTCGGCGTTGGGCCGATGGCCTCCGCCAAGACCGCCCGCTGGATCCGCTCCAACGTGCCGGGCATCCACATTCCCGACAGCGTCATTACACGGCTGGAAGGCGCGCAGGACCAGAAGAAGGAAGGCAAGCAGCTCTGCATCGACATCATCAACGAGGTGAAGGAGATCGAGGGCGTCTCGGGCGTCCACGTCATGGCCTATCGCCAGGAAGAATATGTCGCCGAGATCGTGCATGAGTCCGGCGTCCTCAAGGGCCGCAAGCCCTGGAGGCGCGAAAGCCTGCCGAGCGATGCGATGGTTGCCGAGCGGCTCGAACATCTCCGCGAGGGCGTCGAGGAAGACCAGCAGAAAATGGCGGAGGCTGCGGCGCATCACCCGCACTAGGACGCCCACTTCCGTTCGATATCAGAGGAAAACCGGCGCTTCGGCCCGTCGAGCGCCTTACAAACGAAGACGGGGCCTATTAAATAGCCCCACGCTCAGGATCAAGGATCTTACATGACCCGCACCATCGTCGCTTCCGCCACCCGCGAAATCGTCATCGGCTTCGACCAGCCTTTCTGCGTCATCGGCGAACGCATCAACCCGACCGGCCGCAAGAAGCTCGCCGCCGAGATGATCGAAGGCAACTTCGAGACCGTCATCAAGGACGCGCTGGAGCAGGTCGCCGCCGGCGCCACCATGCTCGACGTCAACGCGGGCGTGACAGCTGTCAACCCGAACGAGACCGAGCCGCCGCTGCTCGTCAAGACACTGGAGATCGTCCAGGGCCTCGTCGACGTGCCGCTTTCGATCGACAGCTCCGTCACCGCCGCGATCGAGGCGGGCTTGCGCGTTGCCAAGGGCCGGCCGCTGGTGAACTCCGTCACCGGCGAAGAAGAGAAGCTCGAAGCGATCCTGCCGCTCGTCAAGAAATACGACGTCCCGGTCGTGGCGATCTCCAACGACGAGACCGGCATTTCCATGGACCCGGACGTGCGCTTCGCCGTCGCCAAGAAGATCGTCGAGCGCGCGATGGATCACGGCATCAAGCCGCACGACATCGTCGTTGATCCGCTCGTAATGCCGATCGGAGCCCTGGGAGATGCCGGCCGGCAGGTCTTCGCGCTTCTGCGCCGCTTGCGCGAGGAACTGAAGGTCAACACCACCTGCGGCCTCTCCAACATCTCCTTCGGCCTGCCGCACCGCCACGGCATCAACGCCGGCTTCATCCCGATGGTGATCGGCGCCGGCATGACCTCGGCGATCATGAACCCCTGCCGTCCGCAGGAAATGGAAGCCGTGCGCGCCGCCAACGTCTTGAACGGCACCGACGCGAACTGCACCAACTGGATCATGACCTACCGCGACCACAAGCCGGCCGAAGGCGGACATGCCGTGGCTGCTGCTCAACCGGCTGCCGGCGGCGGTGGACGTCGTGGCGGCCGCGCGGCTCGCGCCGGTGCTGGCGCAAGGGCCGAATAAGGCGAGTTGCCAAACCGCATCTGAAAGGGAGAAAGACGATCAGAAGCCGTCTGCGCCTCTTTGCCGTCCTTCTCCCTTTGGTCGTCATCGCCAGGTATGCGCTGTTGACGATGCGGCCGAGTTTCAACGGTTCTATGCAGCTCTCCGGACCTATGTTCTGCCGGTCTGGTTCATAACCGCTGCCGTGCTTATGGTCATACTGGTCGCCACCGCCACGAGGAAAGTCGATCTCGGACCACAGGAACGGGTCATCAACGTTTGCTTCTGGGGTAGCTCGGTCCTGTTGGCAGCAGCGCTTGCTTATGCATTCGCAGTCGTGAAGCTTGCCGGGACGCCATAGCAATGGATTTCAGCGCCGCCATCCGGCAGCGCAAGAGTGGAGAGCACCTATGACACCACGCCGTCTTCGCCTGGACACCGCCACACTCTGGTTCGGCGCCCCTTTCGTGATCGCGCTTCGGGTGCAGGAAATGCAAATAGCCGCGCTCACGGGCAAGACGCAGGATTTGGCCGAACTCTACCGCATGATCTCCGAGAAGGTTGCGGCCACGGCCGATAGCTTCGTCGCCGTCAATGTCGCGCTCTGGAAGGCCTCCTTCGACAACACGATGCGGATGATGATGGGCGGCAAGGTATCCGGTCACGCAACAGCGATTGCGTCGGCCGCACTCAGGCCCTATGGCAAGCGCGTGCGCAGTAACGCCCGTCGCCTGTCGCGCAAGAAATCCTGACCTTTGCTGCGCCCCGCAAAAAAGCGCCCCCGGGAAATGATGCTCACAGATCGTTCCATGTCGGGATTGGACAACTATCGGGCACCATTCCGGTGCAGTCTGAAACCGTTTACCCGCGCCTCGCTTCCAAGATGAAGCGGACCTGACGAGAGACTTGAGCATGCGCATCGAAGGCACTTCCGAGATCGAGACCAATATGACCGAAGCCGCGCAAAAGGATCCTCTGGTGCTGTTTATGCCGTCGGGCAAGCGTGGCCGCTTCCCGGTTGGCACGCCGATACTCGACGCCGCGCGCTCCCTTGGGGTCTATGTCGAAAGCGTGTGCGGCGGACGTGCGACCTGCGGGCGCTGCCAGGTTTCCGTGCAGGAAGGCAATTTCGCCAAGCACAAGATCGTCTCGTCGAACGACCACATCTCGCCGATCGGCCCGAAGGAGCAGCGCTACGCCAGCGTCCGCGAACTGCCGGACGGCCGCCGCCTTTCCTGCTCCTCCCAGATTCTCGGCGATCTCGTCATCGACGTGCCGCAGGACACCGTCATCAATGCGCAGGTGGTGCGAAAGGCCGCAACCGACCGGGTCATCGAGCGCAATGCCGCCGTTCAGCTTTGCTATGTCGAAGTGGATGAACCGGACATGCACAAGCCGCTCGGCGACCTCGACCGGCTGAAAGCCATGCTGGAGAAGGACTGGGGCTGGAAGGATCTGCTGATCGCGCCGCATCTGATCCCGCAGGTGCAAGGCATCCTGCGCAAGGGCAACTGGGCGGTCACCGCCGCGATCCACCGGGACATGGATTCCTCGCGGCCTTTCATCGTTGGCCTCTGGCCGGGCCTCAAGAACGAGGCCTATGGCGTCGCGTGTGACATCGGCTCGACGACGATCGCCATGCATCTGGTGTCGCTCCTCTCCGGTCGCATCGTCGCCTCCTCGGGCGCGTCGAACCCGCAGATCCGCTTCGGCGAGGATCTGATGAGCCGCGTCTCCTATGTGATGATGAACCCGGACGGCCGCGAGGCAATGACCAAGGCGGTGCGCGAGGCGGTGAACGGCCTGATCGGCAAGGTTTGCACCGAGGGCCAGGTCGACCGCCACGACATCCTCGACATGGTGGTCGTCGGCAACCCGATCATGCATCACCTCTTCCTCGGCATCGACCCGACGGAACTCGGCCAGGCGCCCTTCGCGCTCGCCGTTTCCGGCGCGCTGCAATATTGGGCGCACGAGATCGACATCGAGGTCAATCGCGGCGCTAGGCTCTACATGCTGCCCTGCATTGCAGGCCATGTCGGGGCGGACGCCGCCGGTGCGACGCTTTCGGAAGGTCCGCACCGGCAGGACAAGATGATGCTGCTTGTCGATGTCGGCACCAACGCCGAGATCGTGCTCGGCAACCGGCAACGTGTCGTCGCTGCCTCCTCGCCGACCGGCCCGGCCTTCGAGGGCGCGGAAATCTCCTCCGGCCAGCGCGCTGCCCCCGGTGCGATCGAGCGTGTGCGCATCGATCCCGAGACGCTGGAGCCCCGCTTCCGCGTGATCGGCGTCGACAAGTGGTCGGACGAGGAAGGCTTTGCGGAGGCCGCCGCGGCGGTCGGCGTCACTGGTATCTGCGGCTCGGCGATCATCGAGGTCGTCGCAGAGATGTATCTGACCGGCATCATTTCGCAGGATGGCGTCGTCGACGGCGCCATGGCCGCGAAAAGCCCGCGCATCGTGCCGAACGGCCGCACCTTCTCCTACCTTCTGCACGAAGGCGACCAACGCATCACCGTCACGCAGAACGACATCCGCGCGATCCAGCTTGCCAAGGCCGCGCTCTATGCCGGCATCAAGCTCTTGATGGAAAAGCAGGGTGTTACCCATGTCGACACGATCCGCTTCGCCGGCGCCTTCGGCTCCTTCATCGATCCGAAATACGCCATGGTGCTGGGCCTCATCCCGGACTGCGACCTTACCGAGGTGAAGGCGGTCGGCAACGCCGCCGGCACCGGCGCGCTTATGGCGCTCCTCAATCGCGGCCATCGCCGCGAGATCGAGGAAACGGTGAGGAAAATCGAGAAGATAGAGACGGCTCTTGAATCGAAATTTCAGGAGCACTTCGTCAACGCCATGGCGATGCCCAACAAGGTCGACGCCTTCCCGAAGCTCGCCGAAGTGGTTGCGCTGCCGGAGCGAAAGGTGCTGACGGACGATGGCGAAGGTGGCGGCCGCAGAAGGCGCCGCAGCCGGGAATAGCCGCCATCACTCTTCCCCGCGCGGCGCCGTAGGATCTCAAAGCGGCACCGTCAGCGCCACCTTCACCCGGTCCATGGCGACGAAGGTGCGGAATTTTTTCACGTTGGTGTTGCCGAAGAAGAGCCGCCGCGTCAGCGCCTCGTAATCGGCCATGGTGGCGACGACGATGACCAGGATGAAATCCGCCTCGCCGGTGACGTAGTAGCATTGCTGCACCTCCGGCGCGGCCGAAAACTCCGCCTTTGCCGCGTCGATCAATTCGGCCGTCTCGCTGATCACCTCTACCTCGACAAAGATCGTGATCGGCCGGCCGACCTTGGCCGGATCGACGATGGCGCAATTGGCCGCGATGACACCCGCCTCCTCCATGCGCTTGATCCGCCGCTGCACCGCCGGCGCTGAGAGATTGACCGCCTCGCCGATTGTGCGCTGCGGCGTCGCATTGTTTCGCTGCAGGATCTTCAGGATCGCCAGGTCGAAGGAATCGAGGGCAATTTCGCGGCTCGGTTTTGCCAAGGGGCTCCTCACGAAACAAACTTGCAACCTGCATCTTCAAATACAGCGCAATTTTCGTCGGATATGCAATATATCTTCGCCAGCTTTTGAACGAGGTCGGCCATGTTTCTCCTCAACACCCTTCCCAGCCACAACGCGCCGCTCGCCCCGGTCGACGCCGAAACCCTCGGCGAAAGCGCGGCGGAAACGGTCGAACGCTTCCTCGCGCACCGCGCCAATCACGCCGAAACGCCGCTGCATTCCCTGCCGGCGCAGGCCGCCGCGCTTGGCGTCGGCGCCGTCCACATCAAGGATGAGGGCCATCGTCTCGGTCTCGGCAGCTTCAAGGCGCTCGGTGGCGCCTATGCGGTGATCAGGCTGGTGCTGGAAGAGGCGGAACGGCGCCTCGGGCGGGTGGTCGAGATTGCCGAACTGCATTCGCCGGATGTGAAGGCGGTGGCTGCGACGATGACCTTCGCCTGCGCGACCGACGGCAATCACGGCCGCTCGGTGGCGCAGGGAGCCGAACTCGTTGGCGCGAAGGCGGTGATTTTCGTACATGGCGGCGTCAGCGAGGCCCGCGTGGAGGCGATCTCCCGCTTCGGCGCCGAGATGGTACGCGTCGACGGCACCTACGACGATACCGTTGCCGAAGCGGCGCGGATCGCGACCGAAAACCACTGGACGATCGTCTCAGACACGTCCTGGGTGGGATACGAGCGCATTCCCGGCTTGGTGATGCAGGGCTATACGGCAATGGTCCGCGAGGCGCTGCGTCGCCTGCCGGAACCGCCGACGCATGTCTTCGTGCAGGCTGGCGTTGGTGGCGTCGCCGCAGCCGTCAGCGGTCATCTCGCGCTGACATTCGGCGACCGGCGGCCGATCTTCACCGTCGTCGACCCCGTGCGCGCCGCCTGCATCTTCGAGACGGCGCGTGCCGGGCATCCCGTGAAGATCGCCTATGGCGAGCCGACGGTGATGGCCATGCTCGAATGCTATGATCCCTCGCTTGTCGCCTGGCGGGTGCTCAAGCACGTCGCGGACGTCTTCATGACCGTCGACGAGCAGGACGCGATTGCCGCGATGAACCGGCTGGCGCGCCCCTCCGGCAACGATCCAGCGATTGTCGCGGGAGAAAGCGGCGGCGCGGGACTGGCGGGGCTTGTGCGGGCGGCGACCACCCCCGCCATCCGGGCAGCGGTCGGTCTCGATGAAACGTCGCGCGTCCTGCTTTTCAACACAGAGGGCGCCACCGACCCGGAGCGTTATGCCGAGCTTGTCGGCATGGCCCCGGCGGAGGTCATCGGTCGCCGGCAGGCACAGGGAGCGACAGCATGAGCGCCGTTTCAATCAATGCGGACCGGCTGCTCAGCCGTATCCACGCCCTCGGCGAAGTCGGCCGCGACGGCGACGGCAGGCTGACGCGGCTCGCAGGCTCGGACGCAGACAAGGCCGGTCGGGATCAGCTTGTCCGGTGGCTCCGCGAGGCGGACCTGGAGATCGCCGTCGATCGCATCGGCAATATCTTCGGCGTGTGGCGCGAGGCCGGCAACGCCGAGAAGGCGCCCGTTCTCATCGGCTCGCATATCGATACCGTCATCGACGCCGGCATTTACGACGGCTGCTACGGGGTGCTATCCGGCCTGGAGGCGATCCAGACGCTGAGGGAGGCCGGCGCCGCCCTCGGCCGCCCGATTGCCATCGCTGCCTTTACCAATGAGGAAGGCGTGCGCTATGCCCCCGACATGATGGGGTCGCTGGTCTATGCCGGCGGGCTTTCCCTCGACGAGGCGCTTGCGACGGTTGGCACCGACGGCAGCATACTTGGCGAGGAATTGCGCCGCATCGGCTATGCCGGCGCGGATGGGCCGGGCTTTTCGAAGCCGCATGCCTATGTCGAGCTCCATGTCGAACAAGGCCCGGTCCTGGAGCGCGAAGGCGTGCCGATCGGAGCCGTCGAGAACCTGCAGGGCATTTCCTGGCAGAGGATTACGATCGAGGGCGTCGCCAACCACGCCGGCACGACACCGATGTCGATGCGGCGCGATGCCGGCTACGCGGCCGCCCGCGTGATCGGCTTCCTGCACGACCGCGCAACGGCGTCCAATACGCCGACCGTCGCCACCGTCGGCTGTATCGCCTTCGAGCCGAACGCCATCAATGTGATCCCAGCGCGCGCCACCTTCACGGTCGATCTGCGCGATCCCGACGCGGAGCGGCTGAAAGCGGAGGAAGCCGCGCTCGCCGCCTATCTGCAAGACTTGGCGACGGCCGAGAACATGACGATTTCGACCGAGCGCCTGGCGCGGTTTGAGCCGGTGACCTTCGACGCAAGGATTGTCGGGATCATCGAGGAGGCAGCCCGCGGGCGCGGCCTCGCCTCGAAACGGATGACCTCCGGCGCCGGCCATGACGCGCAGATGATCGCGCGGATTGCACCAGCGGCAATGATTTTCGTGCCGAGCGTTGGCGGCATTAGCCACAACCCGCGCGAATATACGGCCGACACCGATCTCGTCGCCGGAGCCAATGTCCTGCTCGATGTCATCCAACGCCTAGCCGCTGAAGGAAAGATCCGATGACCGATCTCGCGATGCTCGAACGGGAAATGACGGGATGGCGGCGCGATCTTCACGCCCATCCGGAGTTCGGTTTCGAGGAGAAGCGGACCTCCGCCTTCGTCGCAGCGAAGCTCAGGGAGTTCGGGCTTGATGTCGCCGAGGGCATCGGCGGCACCGGCGTCGTCGGCACGCTCCGTCGCGGCAGCGGCAACCGCGCCATTGCGCTTCGCGCCGACATGGACGCGCTGCGCATTCCGGAACAGGGAACGGCTGAGTATCGTTCGCAAAACCCGGGCGTTATGCATGCCTGCGGGCACGACGGCCACACGACAATGCTGCTGGGCGCTGCAAAGCTGCTCGCCGAAGACGGTGGCTTCGACGGTACCGTGCGCTTCATTTTTCAGCCAGCAGAGGAATGGGGCAAGGGCGCGCTCGCCATGCTTGACGATGGTCTGATGGAGCGATTTCCGTTCGAGGAAATCTACGGGCTGCACAACATGCCGGGGCTTCCGGTTGGCCATTTCGAGACGCGTGCCGGCGCCATGATGTCGGCTGAAGACAACTTTGAAATCGTTCTCAAGGGCGTCGGCGGCCATGCCGCGCGTCCGCATGCCGGCAACGAGGTGCTGGTTGCCGCCTGCGCCCTCGTCACGAACCTGCAGACGATCGTCTCGCGCCGCTTAAGTCCTGCAGATATCGGCGTCGTCTCGGTCACGGAGTTCATCACCGACGGGACACGCAACGCCCTGCCAGGCCTTGCCCGCGTTCTTGGCGATGCCCGGAGTTTCCGGCCGGAAGTCAGTTCCGAGATCGAGAAGCAGATGCGCGTGATCGCGGAAGGCACGGCGCTGACCTACAACGTCTCCGCCGAGGTGACTTATACGCGCGAATTCGTGCCCCTTCTCAACGATGCCGCCCTGGTCGACGAAGCCTTCGCCGCCGCAAGAACCGTGTTCGAACCGCATCATATCGCCACGGCCCGCGAGCCGATGACCGGCTCGGAGGATTTCGCCCGCTTCCTCGAACACGTTCCCGGCTGCTTCGTCTTCCTCGGAAACGGCAAGGACTCCGCGCCGCTGCACAATCCGACCTACGATTTCAACGATGCCGGGCTGATCCATGGGTGCCGTTTCCATGCCGCGATCGTCAAGCGGCGTCTGCCGGCGAAATAGAACCGGCTATTTCGACAAGCGCCGTGGCTGCTGCGACCGCGACTGCTAGCCCTAATTCTCCGGCAGCCCCGCCTTCGTCATGCCTTCCGCCATCGTCTCGCGGAACCGGCTGACGTCGCGCAGCGAAGGAAGCGCGATGTATTTGGCGATCGTGTAGTCGGGCTGAATGGCGAGAAACCGCTCGGCCGCCCAATGGGCGGTCTTCATGTCGTCGTTCATGGCGGCCCAGGCCGCCAACTGACGATAGGCCCAGGTCACGTTCGTATGGCGCGTGACCACGTCCCGGGCGATCGCGACCGCCTCGGAAAACCGGCCGGCGAGCGCGTGGGCAGCCCCGAGCCCCATGCGCATGTTGAACAGGAAGGGATCGAGCGGGCTCAGCCGTATCGCCCGCTCGAACCGCTCCTGCGCCTCGGCAGCCTCGTCCCGGTAGACGCCGACCCAGCCGAACCGGGTCCAGGCCCAGGCATTGTTCGGATCGAGTGCGAGCGCGCTCTCGATCAGCGCTGCCGCCCTTTGCTGATCGCCAGAAAGGCTGACCGCTGCCCCGCAGGCGGTCAGCGCCGTCGGGTCGTCCTCGATAAGGCCTGATGCCCGATCGACGGCATCAAGCGTCGCCTGCAACTCGGCAGCCTGGTTCGGCGACCAGAGATAGGTGATGTTCAGCGCGTGGCACCAGGCAAGCAGCGCATGTGCGCGGCCATATTTCGGGTCGAGTTTGAGCGCTTCCTCGAGCGTCTTCATCGCCTCCGCGATTGCTACGGCATTCTGGCCCCAGAGCTTTGGGAAGGCACGCATCACCAGGTCGTACGCCCTGAGATTCGCGGGCGGCTTGCGCGTCGCGGATTCAATCTCCGCGTGGCGCACGGCCGGATGGATGGCTCCGGCGACCTGGGCGGCGATGCGGTCCTGGAACTCGAACAGATCCGCGCTCACCCCCTCGTAACGATCCGACCACAATTGCTTGCGCGACTCCGCGTCGACCAGTTGCACGGAGATGCGCAGACGGTCGCCACCGCGCCGAACCGTGCCCTCCACCACGTAGGTCACACCGAGCTCGGCCCCGACCTCGCGCACATCGATGAAGCGGCCCTTGTAGGTGAAGGCCGATTGGCGGGCGATCACGAAGAAATCCCGAACGCGCGACAGCGCCGCCGTGATCTCCTCGACGACGCCATCGACGAAATAGTCGTCCTCTTCGCTGCTCAGATTATCGAACGGCATGACGACGACGGAGGGCTGCTCCCTTTCGCGGGGCACCGCAACCGGCGTGTCACTTTTCACAGCGGCGGATGACTCCGGCGGCGGCGCTTCCGGGGGCGTCTCGATCAGCGCCCGTGTCGTCGCTTCCGGCTCGACGCCGAGTTCGCGCCCTAGCGCTTCGCGGCAGAGGAGATATTGCCGCATGGCGGCATTGGCTTGTCCGCGATGCTGATAGATCCGGATCATGGCGCGGTGCGCTTCCTCGGCGGCGGGTTCGGAGGCCAGCAGCCGTTCCGCCAGGCGCTCGCAGACCTGCTCGCCCGCCACGTCGCCGCCAGCGTTCAGCTCACGGCTCAACCGATCAACGAGCTGCAACGCCTTCTGCCGGTAGTTGCCACGGTCCGGTTGGAACCATTGTTCGAGCTCGTCGGGAATCGAGGTCTCGGAGAGGAGATCGCCGCGGTAAAGCTCGGCCGCGGCCGCAAGGCTACGGACCCCGCCCTGCTCGATCAGGTGATCGAAGACCCAAAGGTCGGCCTCGCCGGAGGCGGCGGCGAGCCTGACCGTCTCGAGGTCGGACTCGATCTCGATCGCAGTACTGTTGCCGGCCGGGAAAGCGCGCCGGATGTCGACGAGCGCTTGGCGCAGGCTATTGCGCGCCTGAGCCTCGCCACGTCCCGGCCAGAAGCCATCGGCCAGCAGGGCGCGTCGCACGCCGCGACGGCCCGCCAGGACCAGGGCGGCAAAGACGAGCGCGGTCTTGCGCGTCGTGAACCGAACCGGTTGATCCGACGACGAAAAGACGGAGAGCTCCCCGAGCAACCGAATGCGCATGCGCTGGCTCCACTTGAGAAAAATACGAGCCACGTTAGCATTGATTACGCTCGATTTAACGCAGATTTAGCGCTTGTCCCCTTCGGCCTCACCCGCATTTCACAGCCGCCTGAACAGCGGTAAAACGCGGCCATGGCAAGGTCCCTTCATCAGTTCGAAGATGGAGGCCGAAATGGCTACCGCAGAATACCACTCCGGATACGCAGGCCACACCGGAGATTTCGTCCACGCTCTCGCAGAACGGTTCGCAAGCGTTGGGGCCGCCTTTGCCAAGCGGCATCGGCATGCGCAAACACTGAGAGCGCTCGAAAGCCTCAGCCGCGACGAGCTCAAAGACATCGGCTATCCGGTAGACGCGCTAGAAGCGAAGCCCGTGATCGAGATCAAGGCGGGCGTGATGACCACCCTGTTGTCCATGCGGTGAGTTTGGCGCGGGTTAATGCATGTCGCCCAAAGGTGTGAAACGATTTCGGGACAATGACATGCATAAAAGCAATGACCTAAGCGCGTCGCACGCGTCCGGTTGAACGCGACGCGCTTCAGGCCCTACGCCGCTTGAGCGACATAGGAGGCCAGCAATCCGCCCCAGCCAGAATCGAGCATGCCGCGCACATCCTGCGCCTTGGCGCCGTAATTGGCGAGTTCGCGATGTTCGAGGACGACTGTCGTTTCATTCTCGCTTTTCGCTTCGAACAGAACTTCCACTTCGGTGTGGAGGGCGGGATCAAAGTCGAAATCGGCGTTGAGCTGCCAGGCGAAGAGGATGCGGTTCGGCCGGTCGCAGGCAATCACGCGGCCCCAGTCCCGCTCCTCGCCGGCATTGCCGATCTCATACCACCGGCCACCGGCAACCGCCTCGACCACCACCGTCTTCTGGCCGGATTCGGTCAGGCTATGGTCCTTGATCCACCAGCTTCCCATGCCATTGACGAAGATTTCAAAGGCCTTTTCCGCTGATGCGCGGACGGTGACGGACTTGCGGATCGGAGCCGGCTCGATCGTGTGCATGATGCTTTCCTCCCATTGCATCTTTGATTTGACAGATGTCTTCAGGAATCGTCCGCTGTCTCGACCGCGGCCTTGAAGGCGGCAAGCTGTTCGGTCCAGAAGCGGTCGAGCCACGCCCGGAGCGGTCCTAGCCCCTCCGGATCGATCGAATAGATCCGGCGCGCACCCGAACGCTCGTCACGTACAAGCTGTGCTTCCTTCAGAACTTTCAGGTGCTGCGAAATCGCCGGCTGCGACACCGGCATCACCCGCGCCAGCTCCGCGACCGACTGCCGCTGTCCCGCAACACGCTCGAAAATCGCACGCCGGGTCGGGTCGGCAAGGGCCGCGAACAATCTATTTTCATAAGTCATGGCTTATTATAAGCTGCGACTTATGTCTGTCAATCTGGAGAATCGAAGCGACAGTCCCGGAAAAACGAAGCGCCGCGCATCCGATCGAACACGCGGCGCCCCGAACGACGCTTCCATGAGTTGAATGGGTCTATTGCATCTGCAGTTCGGCAAAGGCGGCACGCACATGATCAGCGACCGCCAGCACCGGAGCCGGCGCATCCTCGATGACCTTGAGCCCGATGTCGTAGTGGCCGAGATCCGGCAGACCGTCGTGTTCGCCAAGTTGGACCATCTCGCCTCGCACGAGATAGCGCGGCAGCGGCGCAATGGCGAGGCCGGCAAGCACAGCCGCCCGCTGACCGGTGGTGTAGGCGCTCAGGAACGCAACGCGGAACTTGCGCCCAGCCCGGGAAAGCTTCTCGACCGCATCGGCACGCCAGACGCAGCCATCTTCCCACATCGAAACCGGTAGCGGATCGCGCAGATGCGCATTGCCGCATTTCGCGCCCGCCCAGACGAGCTTTTCCTGCATCAGGATTTCCGTGTCCTTCGGCACATCGTCCGTCAGGCTGTTGAAGATGGCGATGTCCAGCCGGTGCTCGTCCACGCGCTTGCGCATGGCGTTGCTCATGCCGATCGAGACGTCGACGGTAACGTTCGGGTAGGATTCGGCAAAGCGCTTCAACACGTCAGGCAGGATCCGCTCGCCGACGTCCTCCGGCGCACCGACCCTGACCACACCGTTCATGTCGGGCAGAAGGAAGCGCGACACCGTTTCATTGTTGAGCGACAGGAGCCGGCGGGCAAAGCCGAGCAGCAGTTCCCCCTTCGGCGTCAGCGACACCGAGCGCGCATCACGCAGAAAAAGCGTACAGCCGAGTAGTTCCTCCAGCTTCTTGATCTGCATCGAGACGGCCGACGGCGTGCGGTAGACCGTCTCCGCCGCGGTGGTGAAGTTGCCGGTTTCGGCGATCGCGACAAAGGTCTTCAGCACATCCATTTCAAGCAGCGGAAGCGCATGGCGCAACATCATGTTCATGGCGGCATCCTCATTCAGAAAATCTGAAAGATAACATGATTTCATTTCGTTTGATTGAACATCAAGCGTGAGCGATAGTCAAGCTGCAAGGAAGATCCAGAGCAGGAAGAACGAAGCGGAGCGGTGTTCCCCGCATCCGCCGAAACTTCAGAGGAACGGATCCCGTTCACGCTCCCGGATTGGCAGCGCGATCTCGAACAGGAGGAAGCTCATGTCCGCGTTGACACTGGTGACTACGCCTTACGACAACGCCACATACATGAAGGCCGACGGGCAGATGGCCGCCGCCACCGTCAAACCAGAAACGGTCGTTCGGCTTCAACCGGAAACCACGGCGCTTGCCTCGGGCGATGAGGACATGGTCCTCGCCATCCTGTCGCGCGCCCGGTCCTTCATCGACCGGATCGCCACAAGGCGGCGCGCCAACAACATCGCCAGGAATCGGGTGGAAACCCGCCGTGAATTGGCGAGACTTCCAGCGAGGGTCAGAAATGACCTGTTACTCGCGGAACAACAGCCGGCGCCGCTTTCGGATAGTGTTGTTGCGTGAGGCGGCAACCGATCACCATGTTTGATGGAAAACATCAAACATATTCGTTTGAATGATGAATTGGGTTGCGCCATATCTACCATCATGGTCGCGACCTTTTGAGAAGCTCAGAAGGAACCAGAAATGTCTACGAACCAGTTTTCATCGTCATCGAGCCACGGGCTGTCCGCCCTGCCCGGCCTCTTCAACCTGCGCGCCCGCGCCTGGGCCGCCTGGAAGCGGCACCGCAATGAAGTCGTTCTGGAAAGCCTGTCCTACGACACGCTGAAGGATATCGGCTTCCCGTCCGCGGACGACGAGGTGCACGAGTCCCATAAGGCGGAACAATGACCGACGACACCAAATCTCCCCCCGCCCGATGTCGGGCAAGACTTGACCTCTAAAGGGCATTCCCTAAACGGAATGCCCTTTTTCTTTGCGCGGGTCGCAAACGATCTTCAGTCATGCAGACGGGCAACGATCTCCGGCGACAGTTCTCTGATCAGTTTTCTCCGGATGGCCGCCGCAAAATCGGCATCCGGATGATGCCGCGTGATCGCGTCGCTCAGACGGCCGGGCCGAACTCCACCCGGTTGCGGCCACCTTCCTTGGCCCGGTAGAGGGCGATGTCAGCCTGCTTCAGAGCCACGGCGAGGTCGACGATGCCGTGATGCCAGTGCCCGCCGACGCTGGTGGTGATCGTGATTTGCCTGCCGTCGACCTCGACGCCGGCTCCCTGGACTTTCTGGCGTATGCGCTCAGCCAGAAGCCTCGCGTTGCCGAGTTCCGTGTTGGGCAGGAATACGACGAACTCCTCGCCGCCTATTCTGGCAACGACATCGCCTTGCCGCACCGTCTCGTTCAGCAGGCGGCCGACGGATTGCAGCACGATGTCGCCGATATCGTGGCCATTGGCGTCGTTGACATCTTTGAAATGGTCGAGATCGACCACCAGCAGGGCCGAACCAGTGCGGTTACGCTCCTGCACCTGGCGTTCGTACCGCTCCTGGAAGCTGCGCCGGTTCAGAAGGCCGGTCAGCGGATCGGTCTTCGCTTCGTTGCTGAGCCTCGACTCGCGCGCCGCATGCCGCCGTTCCCTTTCGATGAAGCTGCCGAGAACGACCGCGCCCAGAAGATTGAAGCCAATGCTGAAGAGGCCGATCTCCGACAGAAGTTTCATGCGCACATCCGCGGGCAGCAGCACTATCCCGAGCAGACTCAAGGAGATCATCGCGCCGAGCGCAAGGAAGCTTACGAGGGTGCTGTTTAAGCGCGACCGCACCGATTGCTCCCACGCAGCTCCCATCAGATACGCAATCATCATCGATGCCAGCCCCGCCGGAATCCCGACGCCGCCGGCTTGGACGCGAACGATCGCCGCTGTGACCAGGGTTGCCGAAGCGCCGAGCGGTCCAAAGAAGGCGCAAGCGCAGCCGATGATGAGGTTGCGTGCGTCGACCAACACGCCGGAGCCGATATGGATCGGCTGGAGAACCGCGATCGCCGCAGCACCGCCGAACAGCACGCCCATGACGGCCTTGCGGAGTGCATCGGTCATGCGCCGGCGCAGCAACGAGCCGTAGAAAATGGCCAGCAACGCCATCACACCCAGACTGTTGAGAAAATGCATCGTACCGTTCACAAGCGTCTTCCCTAGCACGGGATGAGGAAAAGTGTGTCCGGTTTTCCGCCCGTATCACGCGCTACTTATTAGAATCGATCACGTTTATGATTAGGTCGATCGGACCTAAAATCATCGTGATCTAGAGCGACTTGGTACGTTCGATAAACTAACGGATGCTTGCGTTCCAGATGCAACTTCCTGCGACTTCCCGCCACAGCTTGGCACAACCCGCGGTCGCGCAGGACAGGTGGCCGCCGCGGCCTGCCGCCAACCAGGCCCGACGGCGGGCCGATGTCACGCTGCCTGGCGTTCGACTTCGACCGTCACATGGGAAAGTTCGTGCAGGTGCGCGAGCTTGTCGCGGTAGAGCGACGGGCTTTGCGGGTTCTTCGTCACCAGCGAGACGATGGCGCCGTGATGGCCGGGCCCAAGTTGCCAGACGTGAAGGTCGATGATGCGGTCGCCGTCCTTCTCGATCGCGGCGCGGATCTCCTCCGGCAGGTCCTCGCCGGCCGGAATGTAGTCGAGAAGAACGCTGCCGGCATCTCGGATCAGGCCGGCGGACCAGCGGGCAATCACCAGGGCGCCGACAACACCCATCAACGGGTCGAGCCAGATCCAGCCATAGACGCTTCCCGCCGTCAGCGCGACGATCGCCAGGACCGAGGTCAGCGCATCCGCGAGCACATGCAGATAGGCGGCGCGCAGATTGTTGTCACGAGCGTGGACGGCCGCGTCGTGCCCATGATGATGATCGTGGTGGTGGTGGTGGTGGTGGTGGTCGTGACCGTGATGGTGATGCCCGTGATCGTCGGCGAGCAGCCAGGCGCTGGCGAGATTGACGGCAAGGCCGAGCACGGCGACGGAAATCGCCTGCGGAAAACTGATTGCAACCGGGTTCAGCAGGCGGAGAAGGCTTTCCCAGCCGATCAACAGCGCGATCAGCGCCAGCACGATCGCGCTCGCAAAGCCGGCGAGATCGCCGAGTTTGCCGGTGCCGAAGGTGAAACGGCGGTTGCGGGCGTTACGTCGGGCATAGAGATAGGCGAGCGCCGCAATCAGCATGGCGGCGGCATGGGTGGACATATGCCAACCGTCGGCGACGAGCGCCATGGAGCCGTAATAGGTGCCCGCCGCGATTTCCGCCACCATCATCGCTGCCGTCAGCGCAATGACGAACCAGGTGCGGCGCTCGTTGCGCTGGTGATTGTCGCCGAGAAAGACATGATCATGCCCGGTCGAGCCGGAAGCGTAGGTCTTGCTCATTTCAGGTATCTCCTGACGACTTCTATCAGTTCGTCGGCGCCCTGCATGCGGGCGCGCTGTTCCTGCACCAGGTCGCCGCCCGTCCCCGGGGCGGCAACATGCTCGCGAATATGATCCTCGATCAATTCGACAGTGAGGCCCTGGACGGCGCCGCGCACGGAGGCCACCAGATTGAGAACTTCTCCACAGGGCCGTTCGCCCTCGAGCGCACGTTCGATCGCCTCCATCTGTCCCTTGAGGCGACGGACGCGGGCGAGCAGCTTGGCTTGGTTGCGTATCGTATGCATAGCATAGGGGAGTACCCTATATCTGCCCGACAATCAAGCGGCTCCACTTACCTCCGGAAGCCCGAAGGTCCGCGGCGCAACTTTGTAGCCCCATGAGCCTTGTCAGATACCGACACCGCCGACACCTCCTTTGTTGAGGTCGCAATCGGCAACACCACAACCAAGAGACGTAGACGCAAACGCTACTCATCCAGAACGGCTTTTGCCAGATTGCGCCACACGCTCCGGCCATTCTGTCGCTTTTTCACAAACTTGCCGGAAAGCCGCCCGAAATCGCCGGATTGCTGCCATGTCGCAATAAGAAATACCTTTCCAGTCGCGGCTTTCCATGTCAGTGTCGCAAATTGACAAGCCGATAGCCCCATTCCACGCGACGAATACGGACAGCGTAGAGCCTGGGAGGACTCATGAACAAACCGTTGACCAAAAAGCGTTCGCTCGTTTTCTTTCTGGTGCCGAACTTTTCCATGCTGCCCTTCTCGGCGGCGATCGAAACGCTCCGCATCGCCAACCGGATGCTCGGTTACGAGGCCTATACCTGGCGCCTCGCCTCGACCGATGGTCAGAAGGTCTTTTCCTCCGCCGGCATCGCGCTCGAGGTCAACACCTCGCTTGCCGACGAGCGCAAGTTCCTCGCCGGAGAAAACCGTCCCTCCATGGTACTCGTCTGTTCGGGCGTATATGTAGAGGACTTCCAGAACAAGTCGGTCAATGCCTGGCTGCGTGAGGTCTATAACCGTGGCATCGCCGTTGGCAGCCTCTGTACCGGCGCCCATGTACTGGCATCAGCCGGGCTCTTGACTGGCAAGCGCTGCGCCATCCATTGGGAGAACCTGCCGGGCTTTTCCGAAAGCTTTCCGCAGGCCGAGGTCTATGCCGACCTCTACGAGATCGACAGCAACATCTATACATGCGCCGGCGGCACCGCCTCGCTGGACATGATGCTGAACCTGATCGACCAGGATTTCGGCGAAAACCTCGTCAACAGGGTCTGCGAGCAGGCGCTGACCGACCGGGTGCGCGGGCCGCACGACCGCCAGCGCCTACCGCTCCGGGCCCGCCTCGGCGTGCAGAATTCGAAGGTCCTGTCGATCATCGAACTCATGGAAAGCAACCTCGCCGAGCCACTGTCGCTCTTGGAGATCGCCGAGAACGCCGATCTTTCGCGTCGCCAGATCGAACGGCTTTTCCGCCAGGAAATGGGTCGCTCGCCGGCGCGCTACTATCTGGAGATCCGGCTCGACCGCGCCCGTCACCTCCTGATCCAATCGTCGATGCCGGTGGTGGAAGTGGCCGTCGCCTGTGGCTTCGTCTCGGCCTCGCACTTCTCCAAGTGTTATCGCGAACTCTACAACCGCTCGCCCCAGCAGGAGCGCGCCGAGCGCAAGCTGACGCTGCAGATGGCGCGGTAAATCTGCGACACTATCCCATAAATCTCGCAGGCGGCGATCTCTTTTAGATAAGGAGGTCGCCGTAATCTATTGAACGACCGCGTTATTTCGCTCGTTGCGGCGAACGGCGGCAAAAGCAGAGATCCATTAAGATTATTTTAATCCGCCACTTCTCCTGCCGGCTGACCCCGTCTATGCTCGTATGACGCGAAAGGCGTTCGCCGATCGCTTCTGATTCCAGATCCCACGAGGAATGCATGTCCGGCCATATTTTGTCTGCGGGGTTCGCCGCAGGAGTGCTGTTTTTGTGCGCCAGCGGAGCGCGGGCCGGCGACCTCGCAGGTGAAAACACCAGCAACTGGTCCGGCTGCTATGTCGGCGCCCATGCGGGTTACGCCCGCGCGGAGGCAGAGGCGACGGATTCGCCCTTTGCGCAAGGCCCCTTCGCCGGAACGGGCACCTCCTGGAACAGCCTCAGCGGCCCATACGAAGTGATCGAAAGCGACGACCAAGGCGCGATCGGCGGCGTCGAGGCCGGATGCGACCGGCAGGTGGACGTCGACGGCCTGTCGCTGGTGTTCGGTGGCGCGATCGATTTCAGCATGATGGATCTCAGCGCCGGCGGCACATCAAAGATCGTCGAGGACACGCGGACGAGCTTCGATACCGATTGGGCCGCCACCGCGCGCCTGCGCGCCGGCATCGCCGCAGAGGATCTACTCTTCTACGTGACCGGCGGTCTGGCGGTGGCCGATATCGACGTGCGCGCCTTCGACAACCAGACGTTCCCGACGATCGGGCTCATGGATGTCTCCAGCAGCGGGGTCAAGGCGGGCTGGGTAGCGGGCGCCGGCGCGGAATGGCAGCTCGCTCCGAACTGGTCCGCTTCTCTCGAGTATCTTCACTACGATTTCGACGATGTCACCGCGACCGGCGCAGCGGCCGACCCGGTCGGCGCGTTCCCGCGCTTCGAAAACGACCTCGATTTCGACGTCGTGCGCGTCGGTATCCGGTGGCGGCTTTAATTTTTTTTCGGTGACGGAAGGGGCCGTCAGCGATTCCTGGGGCGGGAGACGCGAAGGCGAAGGCATTCGCAAAATATATACAGAAACAAAAAATCTTATTGAAACAAGTTATTACAGTGATTTTTTCGCGCGCTTCGTAGGCGATCGGCACTGTAGATCGACAATCAGCCTGTGGGTCCAGCCGGAGCATCGAAGGTCCGGGCTCAACCATCATCCACAGCCGACATTCATTTGGCTGTCACTGGGCAGATCGGTGGACCATCGCAGGAGTGCAAACATGGTGCAGACATTGGTCGACTTTTCCGCCGGGCAGATCACCGACGGATCGGCAGGCGGGGCCGATAATACCCTTAGCGCCGGCGGGCTGGTTTTCACGATTACGGCTCAGGGCAACTGGAGCGCCAATTTCGACAACGGCCGGTTCAACTTCACCGAGGACCCGGCCTTTGGCGATGAGCAGTTCACAATCACTGTGACCAGCACAACAGGCGCAAAGCTCGACTTTTACGACTACCAGATCAGCGTGAATTCTGATCCGCTCGTCGGCAACGGCGGCATCTGGCCGCCCTCATTGGACGTCGACGGGACAACGTGGTCCGTCGATAGTTTACATGGCGACGGTATCGGACCTTACTACTACCGGGCGATTTTCGCCGGCAACGTTCCTGCGGTCAGCCCCGCACCGTCCCTCACCATCGAAGATGTCATCATTCCGGACACCCCTCCGACAGGCACGATGACGTTCTGGCTCGATAACATTACAGTCGAGTTCGCCAACCAGCGCCCGGTCGCAACGACCTCAATCGGCACATCTTCCTTCACGGAAGGCAACAATACGGTGTCGACGCCGATTGCCGTGGATAGCGGCATAACTGTCAGCGACGGCGACAATAGCACCCTTGCCTCGGCCACCGTCTCCATCACGGGCAACTTCCAATCCGGCCAGGATGTCCTCTCCTTCATCAATTCAAGCGCGGCGACCTTCGGCAACATCGCGGGGTCCTTCAACGCCGTGACCGGCGTCATGACGCTGACCTCCGCCGGCGGCTTGGCCACGCTGGCGCAGTGGCAGTCCGCGTTACGGGCGGTGACCTACACCAACACATCGGAAAGCCCAAACACAGCGACGCGAACCGTCTCCTTCATTGTCAACGACGGCAGCGACAGCAGCACCGTCGTAACCAAGACCGTGAACGTCAACGCCGTCGATGACGCGCCCGTTGTGAGCACGTCAGGCGGCAGCACGGCGTTTACCGAGGGCAATAACACCACGTCGACACCGGTCGCGATCGATGCCGGATTGACGATCACCGACGCCGACAACGCAACCCTGACATCGGCCACGGTCACCATCACCGGCAATTTCCACGGCGGCGAGGATATTCTCACCTTCACCAATTCGAGTTCGGCGATCTTCGGCAACATAACGGCGTCCTATAACAGCAACACCGGCGTGCTTATGCTGACGTCCGGCGGCGGCTCGGCCACCTTGGCGCAATGGCAGGCGGCACTGCGCGCCGTCACCTACGCCAACAGTTCCGACACACCTGACATGTCAAACCGGACGGTTGCCTTTACGACGAACGACGGAAGCCTGAACAGTTCCACGGTCACCAAGACTGTGACGGTTGCCTCGACCAACGACGCTCCGGTCGTGACGACATCCGGCGGGAGCAGCGCGTTCACCGAAGGCGGTTCGACAGTCGCGATCGACGGCGGCGTCACGCTCTCCGACGCCGACAACACCACCCTCGCCTCCGCCACGGTGGCCATTACAGGCAATTTCCAGTCCAGCCAGGATGTTCTCGCCTTCGCGAATGACGGCAGCACGATGGGCAACATCACGGCGTCCTACAATTCCGTAACCGGCGTCCTGACGCTGACCTCCGCCGGCGGAATCGCGACGCTGGCCGAGTGGCAGGCCGCGCTGCGCTCTGTCACCTATGCGAACACGTCCGAAGCACCCGATGCTGCGACCCGCACAATCAGCTTCGTGACCAACGACGGCAGCTCGAGCGGCACGGCCGGCACCAAGACCGTCACTGTGACGGCGGTCAACGACGCGCCGGTCAACCACGTACCGGGACAACAGGTGATCGACGCGGATTCGACGCTTGTCTTCAGCACCGGTAATGGCAATGGGGTCACGGTGTCCGACGTCGACACCGGCAGCGGCACCGTGCAGGTAACGCTGACGGCAAGCCACGGCTTGATCTCGCTTTCCGCCACCACGGGGCTGAGTTTTGTCGTTGGCGATGGCCTTGGCGATGCCGTGATGACCTTCACGGGAACTGTTGCTGACGTCAACGCAGCGCTGACCGGCATGGTGTTCCAGCCGACGGCAGGCTACTCCGGCCCAGCCTCGCTGCAGATCATTACGAACGATCTGGGCCTCGCCGGATCCGGCGGTGCACAAACCGATACAGACACGATTGCCATCAATGTCGGGCTGACGGAAGTGATCAGCGTCGGTGTTGCCAATGCCAACGGCGCTTACCGCACGGGCGACACGATCTCCGTTACGGTCACCTTCGACAGCACCGTTACGGTCGACACGACCAACGGGACTCCGACGCTTCTGCTCGAAACCGGCGCCATTGATCGCAACGCCGCCTATGTGTCCGGCTCTGGCTCGAACACGCTCACCTTCAGTTACACGGTGCAAGCCGGCGATCAAAGCGCTGATCTCGACTATGCCTCGATCGCTGCGCTGGTGCTCAACAGTGCGACCATCAAGGATGCAAACGGCAACGATGTGGTGCTGACATTGCCGACGGTCGGCGGTGCAGACTCGATCGCCGGACAGAAAGACATCGTCATTGACGGTGTGGCCCCCTCGGTGACAAGCGTCGCCGTCCCGCCGAGCGGCACTTATTTGAACGGCGACAATCTCGCCTTCACGGTCAATTTCCAGGATGCGGTCCTGGTCGGCACGGCCGGCGGCACCCCGCGCATCGCCGTCACGCTCGACACCGGCGGCACGGTCTATGCCAATTATGCCGGCGGCAGCGGCACTAATGCGCTGGTCTTCCAGGTGACGGTGGTCGACGACCAGCGGGACACAAACGGCATCACTCTCGGGTCAACGGTTCTTCTCAACGGCGGCACGATCCGCGACATCGCCGGAAACAACGCGGTGCTGACGCTGAACAACGTCGCATCGACCGCATCGGTGCTTGTCGACGGCATCGTCAACGACGCCCCGCTCCTCACCGGCGACCTGAGGGCAACCGTCACCGAAGGCGGCAGCTACACGCTTGTTGCGGCGGACCTCGGCTTTACCGACCCCGACGACTCTGCTGCGGATGTCACCTTCAGCGTCTCTAGCGTCGCCAATGGCACCGTGCTCGTCAACGGCGTCGCGGCAACGCGCTTCACCGGCACACAGCTTGCAGCGGGCGTCGTCAGCTTCCGCCACAACGGCTCGGACACGACCTCGGCTTCCTTCAAGGTCTTCGTGGAGGATGGCAACGAGGATCTGTCCGCGCCTGTTCCCGGCACATTCAACTTCACCGTCAGCGCCGTCAACGACGCGCCGACGCTGACGCTGACACAGCGTCTCTTCACGCTTGCGGAAAACGCCTCAACCACGACAGAGCGGAAAGTGGCCGATCTTCTCGTCTCGGATGATGGGCTCGGCAGCAATGTCGTCACGCTCGCCGGCGCCGATTCCTCGCTCTTTGCCGTTCATGACAACGCACTATGGCTGAAGGCCGGAGCACGGCTCGATTTCGAGACCAACCCCTTCCTCGATGTGAGCGTGTTGGTCGATGACAAGACAATCGCGACCGGCGCCGAGGCGACGAAAACGGTGCGGGTCTCCCTCACCGATGCAGTCGAGCGCTACATCGGCAGTTCCGGCGCCAACACGTTGACGGGCACGTCGGCCGCCAGCGAATATTTCGACGGCGGCGCCGGCAATGACACGATCAACGGCGGAGCGGGCAAGGACACGATCGTCGGTGGACTCGGCGCCGACCGGCTGACCGGCGGCGCTGGTAACGACACCTTCATCTTCAACCTGATCGACGACTCTGCGAAGGGCTACTCCGGCTACGTCAACAACGTCGCCTATGGTCCGGCCTCGGGCGCCGGCTATCGCGATATCATCACCGACTTCGGCAATGGCGACGATGTGATCAGCCTCACTGCAATCGATGCCAATACCGGGCTTGCCGGCAACCAGGCCTTCACCTGGCGCGGTACCGGCGAGTTCACGCGCAAGGCCGGAGAGCTCATATACAAGACCTTCGATGTCACCGGCACCGCCAACGACAAGACAATCGTCTACGGTGACGTCACCGGCGACGGCCGCGCCGACTTTCAGATCGAGCTTTCCGGGATCAAGGTGCTCGTTGCGGGCGACTTCCTTCTTTGACATCCTTGGGGCGGGCTTGCCCGCCCCAATCACGGTGACAGTCTGCATAGTGAAGTGAAACACGTACGCAACATCGCCCTCACGCGACGAGCTTAAGACGCCAGTACATCCAAAAGCGTCAGTTCCGACATCACCCGGTTCCGCCCGGCATGTTTGGCCATGTAGAGGAACTGGTCGGCCGCGTGCAGGTAGTTGTCGAAGGCTTCCTGGGCCTCGATGGTCGCCAGGCCGATCGAGATTGTGATCGTCAGTTCCTCGTCGTCTGCGACTATTTTCGACCTCTCCAGTTCAAGCCGCAGCCGCTCGCAGAAGTCATAGGCGCGGCGCGCGTCCAGCCCATTGAAGAGAATGCCGAATTCCTCACCCCCGAGGCGCGCCAGTAGATGCTCCTCTCCGACAATTGCTTTCAGTCGCCGCGCCACGTGTTTCAGCACGATGTCGCCGATCTCGTGACCATAGGTGTCGTTGAGGCGCTTGAAATGGTCGATGTCGAGAACGGCAATCGAGGTGCGCTCGCCGCGCCTCAGGCATTGCTCGACGAGCCGGGGACCCGTGAGGAAGAAGTGACGGCGGTTGTAGATGTTCGTCAGATAGTCGCTCGCCGCCAGGCGCCGCAGCGCCTGCAAGCGCTTCTGCATGGCGGCCGCCTGCCCTACCCGGGCGCTGAATTCCGCCTCGACGAATGGCTTGTGGATGAAATCCACCCCGCCCGCCTCCAGGAAACGTGCTGCCAGACGGGCGTCGCCGTGATCGGAGAGGCCGATCACCGGAGCGGCCTCCTCGCCCTGTCGGCTGCGGATTTCGGCGATCAGCCCTGCGCCGGTCATGTCGTTGAGGTCGGTATCCGTGACGATGAGATCGATTGCCTCGCCCGCATCGAGCAGTCGCAACGCCTCCCCAGCCACGGACGCCTCTACGACCGAGAAGCGCTGTCGGCGCAAAAGCTCGGCGAGATCGCAGCGCGACGCCTTGTTGGGATCGATGAGCAGCACCGTCGTTCGGCCGTCTGTCAGCGCCCGGTCGACGGCGGCGATCAGGCGCTCGATCGATTGCGGTTCGTGCTTGACGATGCAGCCCAGCACGTCCTTGCCCAGGATCTGCTCGCGCGTCCCGTCATTGAAAGCACCGGTAAACACGATCGCCGGTACGTTGCTGGCGAGCACGAAATCGAGCCCCTCGCAGTTCGGCGCGTCGGGCAGGTTGAGATCGACCACTGCCAGCGAGAATTCGTCGGACCCGGCGGCTAGCTCGGCCTTTACCGCTTCGAGTGTGCCGCAATGCGTTACCCGCGCGCCAAGCGTGCTTTCCAGGCCGTACTTCAACGCCGTCGCGAACATGCGCGTATCTTCGACGAGCAGCAACCGCTTGTCGCGATGCTTCAGCACGCTGTTCGCCTGCCCCGACGTGCGACGTAGCCTCACGGTCCCAGCAACCCCATCCCTACAGCACCGTTATCTCGCCCCCAAGACGCCGGATCACTGCAACCAATTGAATTCACGCATGTTTCCTGATTTTCCGCACTTAAGACGTCTCCGGCTCAAGCAATCATTCAGTGATTCATGCAGTGGCCGCAGGCGTGCTTCCCGAAGACGGCGCTGGCCAAAATCAATTGCCCCGGTATCCGCTCACCTGCCGAGTTGGTATTCGACAGTGTCCATCACCGGGCTTCCCCTTTTCTTATTTTAATGGATTGAAAGGCCTGCCGGTTGCGATTCCGTTAACAGAGCAACCTGCAGTCCCGAAATCCACAGCACGCGGCTCGCTGCTGCGAAACTCCAAGATCGGCATCAAGCCGGGATTTTCATCGCTCCGCTCAGCGTGCGGATCTTCGTCAGCGTGTCGAGGTTCTGGTTGACGCGGCAATAGAATTCCTCGTTGACGAAGGGACGCACGACAAAATCATTGCCGCCGGCCTTGAGGAATCGCGCGGAGAGCAGCCGGTTCGTAGAGGACGAGACGCCGATGATGCGCAACTGATGCGGGCCGTGAGCAGCCCGGATCCGGCGCGTCAGCTCGAAACCGTCGATGTCCGGCATGTTGTAGTCGGTGATGACAAGCGCGATGTCAGGATGGTTCTTCAGGATTTCGAGCGCAGCGGCACCGCTCTCGGCCGAGCTGGTGCGGAAATTGTAGCGTTTGAGCTGCGTCGTCAAAAGCGCTCGCGCCGTCGGGCTGTCGTCGACGATCAGCACGTGATGTTTTTGGTTGGTC
This sequence comes from Sinorhizobium terangae, assembly GCF_009601505.1. Taxonomy (GTDB): domain Bacteria; phylum Pseudomonadota; class Alphaproteobacteria; order Rhizobiales; family Rhizobiaceae; genus Sinorhizobium; species Sinorhizobium terangae. The sequence continues at coordinate 73,772 of NZ_WITC01000031.1, read as the reverse complement.
AAGAAGCGGCAGACAGACTCCGCCAGCATGTCGACGGCGAAGACGCTGTCCTTGATGACGTAATCGACGATGTCCTTGGCCAGGATGGCCTCGCGCGTGCTCTCCTGGAATGAGCCGGTGAAGACGATCGTCGGCACGCTCATTTCGATCAGATAATTCAAAGCCTCGCCGTTTTCGGCACCGGGCAGGTTGATGTTCGAGATCGCCAGCGAAGCAGGAAAGGAGGCGTTCTCAACGGCGAACTGCAGATCCTCGTAGTCGCGGCAGACGATCACGTCGATGTCGAACAGCTCCTTCAGCCGCTTAGAAACCATCGATGCAAAGAGGTTTGAGTCCTCGGCAAGCACGATGCGGTGTTCGCCAAGGGATTCGCCGGAATAGTACATTCCGGAAACGCCGAAAAATGACATTGATCGCCTATGAGAAAGAGTGTCCCCGGGACGCATGCTAGGGGGAAAAGACTTTATTGCGTGTTAATGCCGATCGTTCGCCGTTCCCCTCTCCGAAAGCATAACTCGCCTCCACCTTCGTGACAGTGAGTACCACCGTAGCCATATGCATCAGAACGAATATATGAATTTTCTCATCTGCCACTCTGGATCAGGATAGGCTGCGGTCGTTCTCGAAGCCGTATGTGGAAAGTCGGAGAGAACAATGTCGTCAACCGGAGAGCAGCACCCGCAACTCAATCGGGCGAGACGTCACTTCCTCGGTCTGGCCGCCGCAACAGTCGCCAGAATTGCGGCAATGGGCACTCTCGCCGTGACGACTTTCTTTCCGTTTTCGACGGCCCGGGCCCAGACGGCAAAACCGGGAAAGGGACCGAAACCGGGGAACAATCCCGGTCAAGGCCCCAAATGTCTTCTCCGCGGCACTTCCATCCTGACCCCGACAGGCGAAGTCACGATCGAAGACCTTCGGATCGGCGATCTCGTGGAAACGGTGCGAGGCGAAACACGCACGATCAAATGGATCGGCCGCCATGTCTACAGGCGCAGCGGGCCCAGCTGGAACGATAGCGTCGTGCCGATCCGTATCTGTCGGCACGCCCTCGATGAGCACACGCCGCATCGGGACCTCTATCTCTCCGCTGGCCACGCCCTGCTCATCGATGGCGTCCTCATCAGGGTGCAGGATCTCATCAATGGAACGTCGATTGCACCCGCCCTTCCTGTGGCGCAGCGCGAGATCGAGTATTTCCATATCGCGCTCGATACGCATGAAGTGATCCTGGCAGAGGGCGCCCCGGTGGAAACTCTCCTTATCGAGGCCGGCATCCACGAGAGTTTCACCAATTTCGCCGAGTTCGCGCGGCTCTATCCCGACCCGCAGCCCCAGAAGCCCTTTGCGCCGACTGTCGGCTATGGCGGCCGGGCGCATCTGAAGGCGCTGCTGCGCCTTGCAGTCCGCCGCTTCGCTCGGGTGCGTGTGCCCATTGAAGAGGCCTATGAGAGAATTGCCGCGCGCGGCGAGCAGCTCGTCGGCTGATCGGACGCGCGGCAAGGTCATCGCCATCTAAGCGAACACTATGTCGTCCGCCGAGAGGTCCGACAGCGAAACGTTGTCGAGGAAGAGCCCGAAGCTGCTCGACCCGTTGAAGGCGATGTAGAGCCCGTCTCCGGTCTCGGTCGCCGCCGCAACGAGGTCGGCGAAGCTGTCGATCCCCGTGGCCGTGGATGCGTGGCCGATGAACCGCAGCACGTCGCCGCCGTCGGCGTCGAAGTCGGTGATGTGGTCGATTCCGTCGCGGGAGAGCGTATCGGACGACCACAGAAATGCATCGGCACCAGCACCGCCCGTCATCACGTCGTTGCCTTCACCGCCCCACAGGAGGTCGTTGCCCGCCCCGCCGTCGAGGCGGTCGTTGCCGTCGTTGCCCGTGAGGTCGTCGTTGCCTGCGAGCGTGCGTATCGCATCGTCGGCCGCGCCGCCTGCAACCTTGAATGTCTCGATGCCGCTGAAAATCAGCGTCGTGCCGAGCATGCCCGTCGCGGCATCAAAATTGGTCACGCCTGGGAGCGGGGCGGTGACGTGGAGCATGTCGTTTCCGGCGCCGCCATTGATGATACCGGAGGGAGCGCTCACCAGGATCAGATCATCGCCGGCACCGCCGTCGATGATCGTCTCGCCGTCGTTGAAACTCGTTCCCGCATCGTAGATCTCATCGTTGCCGGCACCGCCCATCAGCACATCATTGCCGCCGACGCTGATCAGGATATCGTCCCCGGCGCCGCCATAAAGGGCGTCATCACCGCCTCCCGACGACATGTAGTCCCTGCCGCTGCTGCCGAGCACGTAGTTGTCGCCCTCGCCCATGTGGGCGCTCAGTGAGGACAAATTGCCGGCGATCAGCGTATCGTTGCCACTGCCGAGATCCACGCTGGCGACCTCGATGCCGCTGATCAGCGTACCGGTCGAGGCAAACCCCTGCGCGAAATCGACGGTCACGTCCTCCGTCCTTCCTTCGTCGGACAGCGTAAGCGTATCCCGCCCGTTGCCGCCGTCGATCACCGCCGAGGAAAGCGTGGTGACGATGTTGTCGCTGTCGTCCCCGGCGAAGATGCGGTTTGCGCCACTCGTGTCGACAATGATGTCGCCGCCGCTACCCGTGTCGATCGTGTCGTCGCCGAACATGCTGGTGCCGTCGTCGAGGTCGGTGCCATAAGGACCGATAATGTCGTTTCCGGCGCCGGTCGAGAGAACGTCGTCGGAGGCGGCCCCGAAGATCCGGTCGTCGCCGCTTCCGGTGGTCAGCACGAGCCGCTCGATGCGGTTGAAGAAGATGTGTTCCCAATTCGACCTGTCGTCGTAGCCGATGATCCCATGACCGTGTTCGCCGCTAAACCTGACGGCGGTATTGACGTTGGAAAGATCGATCGCGAGCGTATCGAAGCCGACACCGCCGGTCACTGCGCCGCCGGTGCCAACCAGGGCGATCTGGTCGTCACCCTCGCCACCATCGAGGCGATCGTAGCCATCCCTGCTGGTCAGGCGATCATCTCCCGCGCCACCGTCGACCAGATCGTCACCATCACCCGCATCGATCTCATCGGCGCCGGTCAGGCCCCAGATTCGATCCTTCTCTTCAGTTCCCAGTAACGCGTCATTTTCGGCATTGCCCACGATGGTGGTCATGTTGCGCTCTCCCAGCCCAAATATAACCGCGAGAGCTCATTACCGTATTCTCAGTTGAAACGCTATACGGAATCGAGAAATACCATTGAAATACAACAACATAATTACTTTACTTCAAATTTGTAATTAGTATCATGCAATATATACTTATCGAGCCGCCCCGGTATCGTCGCGCACGCAAGAGCACCGTGGACAGCAAGATTTCCGGAGCAGCGTTTTTGGCGAAGTGTGCGTGGTGCGCCGATCAAATCGCCTGACCACGCGGCGAATTCCGTATAGAATAGCGCAATGAATGAAGCCCAGACTCTATTCGATGCGCTGCGCCAGTCGGTGAAGCCGGAGATTGTCGAGGCCTTTGAGCGGTTGGTGCGGGATGCTCCCGACCGCAAGCTTTGCCGCGTCAACGCGCTCGCCTTTGCAAAAGCCGAAGGGCTCGACGAGGAGCAGACGATCGCGGGCTTCCTGCATGCGTCGCACCACGGCATCTTCGAATTGTCATGGAACGTGCTTTGCCCGGGCTGCGGCGGCGTGCTCGACGCCAATACCTCGCTCAAATCCCTGCAGCAGGAGGAATATATCTGCGCGCTCTGTGCTGCCGGCTACGAGCCGACGCTCGACGAAATGGTCGAGGTGACCTTTACGGTGAGCCCGCGGGTACGCCATATAGAGGCGCACAATCCGCACGCATTGCCGCCGGCCGAATATTTCCGCCAGATCTACTGGGGCTCGGGCGTTGACCTGCCAGAGGAAGGTTTTGAGGAGAAGGTCGACGAGTTCATGATCGAGGCGCTGGAATTGCCCCCCGGCGAGAAGGCGGTCATCGCGCTGCAGCTTCCGGCGGAGTTCGTCATCATCTTCGAGCCGGTGACCCATGCGGCGCAGTTCCTGGAGGTCGCCGGGGAGCCGACCAAGGAGCGAAGGAATCTCGCCCTCGTCTTCGACCGCGGTCACCGCCACAACGAAACCTTGCGCCTCCAGCCCGGGCCGCTGAGGATCCAGGTGGAAAACCACGCCGAAGTGCGCACCCTCCCCTCGGTCTGCATCGCGAACGACGTGCTCCACGGCATGCTCGGTCGCCGCCGGCCGTTCCTGACGGCCAAGCGCCTGCTTTCCAACCAGACCTTCCGCGATCTTTACCGCACCGATACGATCGACGTCGACCAGCGGCTGAAGATCACCAGCCTCACCTTTCTCTTCACGGACCTGCGCGGCTCGACCGAGCTATACGAGCGCGTCGGCGACCTCGCGGCCTTCGATCTGGTTAGGACCCACTTCAGTGTCTTGAACGAGATCGTCGCGGCCGAGGCCGGAGCGGTCGTCAAAACGATCGGCGATGCGGTGATGGCGACCTTCCCGACTCCGGACCGGGCAGTCGCGGCGGCGATGCGGATGCGCGATGCGATGCGCGAACTCAACGAAGAACGCGGCAGCGAGGACCTGCTCCTGAAGATCGGCATCCACGAGGGACCGTGCATTGCCGTCAACCTCAACGAACGCCAGGACTATTTCGGCCAGACCGTCAACATCGCCTCGCGCGTCCAGCACCTCGCCACCTCGCGCGAAATCTTCGCCACCGGTTCGGTGGTGGAGGACCCGCGTGCATCCAGCCTCCTCAGCGATCGCGGCGTCAATCCCATGTCGCACAATGTCACGCTTCGCGGCATCACCAACGAGATCAGCATTTTCGCGATCCCATGAACGGGCGTGCGTAGCAGCGTTCATCGCCAATTCAGGCGCCGCCCCTGAATATGGCGGCGACGGAAGGAGAGCGATATGCGCATAGAGCTTGTCCTGCTTGCTGCCGTGGCGATAACTGCCGGCACGGCGTTGGCCGGGAGCCAATCGTCAAATTCGAGTTCGAACAGTTCGTCCAGCAACGGGGTCGTCAGCGAGCGGGTCGTCGAAACCCACTGCGACGATGGCCGCTGTCAGCGCTACCTTCTGCGCCGGCTATATCGTGACGACGAAGGCAAGCGACATTATCCCGAGCGCTACTATGATGGCGATGGCTGAGCTCACGGTCTACCGCGGGCATCAGCTTGACTAGATCGGACCGACCACCACCAAAGCTTCAATGAGGTGCACCATGCGTTCCCGAACAGCCTCATGCTCCTGCGGCCAGCTTCGGATCGACGTTCAGGGCGAACCGCTCGGCGTCGGCGTATGCCACTGCTTCGCCTGCCAGCGCCGGACGGGTAGCGTTTTTGCAGCGCTTGCCGCCTTCGCCGCCCCCTACACTGTCTCCGGCACCGCAACCGAATACGTCCGTACCGGTGATCAAGGTGCGCGATTCAGGTTCCGCTTCTGCCCCGTCTGCGGGACGAATCTCTTCCATACCGAGGAGGGTTACGAGGAATCGTCGGTGGCAGTCGCGGTCGGCGCCCTCGCAGACCCCAGCTTTCCGCCGCCCGAAGACTCGGTCTATGACTGCCGCCGCCATTCCTGGGTACAACTGCCGCCGGGGATAAGGACTTATGAAAAGGACCCGACCTGATTGGGGCAGCCCCCTTGACGGCGAGCCCCACTGCTCAAGCCTTCGGCGTGGCGCCGCGCCGTTCCAGCGCAGTCCTCCGGATGATGTCAGCGATGTCCGGGTTGCTGATGGACAGCATCTGGAAGTCCTCCGCGTGCAGCGACAGCAGCGAGACCTCGGTCGCGGCGCTGACGGTTGCCGAGCGGGGCTCGCCGCTGATCAGCGCCATCTCCCCGAAGAAGCTGCCGGGGCCAAGCTCGATCGGATTGGGCGTCGCAACGCAGACACGCCCCTCGACGATGAAGTACATCTGATCGCCGGCCTCACCCTTGCGGCAGATCACGGCGCCGGCCGGCACGAGGCGTGGCCTCAGCGCTCTGACGATCTCGACAAGAGCGGACGAACCGAGATTCTCGAATAGCGGCACAGCGGCGACAAGCTGCCAATTGCGTACGAAATCCTGGCGACGGATTTCTGCATAGAAACCGGTGGCGAGGAGGCCTGCCCAGAGCGCGAAGATGCCGATGCCGCACATCATCACCAACCCGGCCAGCACCCGGCCGGCGAAGCTCTGCGGAATCTCGTCGCCATAGCCGGTAGTCGACAGTGTGACGACCGCCCACCACATTGCCTGCGGGATGCTGCCGAATTTATCCGGCTGGACGTCGCGCTCGATGAGATAACCCGCAAGCGCCGCAGCGAACAGGACGAGGCCGAATACCGATGTGACGCCGATCAGGTTGCGTGCCTCGCTGCTAATCACCCTGCCGATCAGCCGGAAGAAAGCGGAGTTTCGCAGCGGCTTCAACAGCCAGATGGCGCAGAAAAGCTCCTGATCGCGCGTGGAGGCGAACAGGAAGCCAGCAAGAGGCACCAGAACGGCCAGAAAATCGATGGCAACTGCCGGCGTGCTGTCCTGCGGACCTTTCGCGCGCCGCAGGACGAGTGTCTCGACCAGTTGCAGGAGATAGATACCCCAGATCGCCACGAGCAGGAGCTGCAACCCGAGCCTCGCCCGTCCGGTGATGTCCGGTGTGGTGAGGACGGCGACCGCCACCAGCCCAATCGCTGCGAGCAGCCCATTGAACGGCGCGGAAATCTTCGAGAAAGGCCGTGCCGACATGCATGCCCCCGAACGGCGAACGACGTCCTACAATAGGACGCCTTGGGGTCGAGCGCAAAGGGTGGGCACGCCTGTCCCGTCAGCCGCCTCTATCGCGTTAGCCGCGCTTCGGTCCAGCCCAATGCCTTGAGGTCTTCGGCGCGCGCCTCGCCATTATCGGCGAGGATGAATTCGTCGATCTGTGGCGGCGGGACGCTTGTTCCCGAAAGCATCGAGTGGATCTGGCCGCGGTGGTGCTGGCCGTGCATGAAAACGTGAAGCAATGTATCGGCGACAGTTTCAGCGAGTGTCCTCTCCGGCCAGGGAATGCTGATCTTGCGTGAAAGCGCCTCCGCCGTCAGGCTCTCGCTGAACTCGACCAGACATTCGTCGACCTCCGCCCGTTCGATCGAAAATTCGGCCGCCGTCGCGCGGCTGCCTGGTGGTCTCGCCAGCCCGAGGCGTTCGCCACGCAGCGCGTCGATATAATACCGATCGGCATTCAGAAGATGGACCATCGTCTCCTTGAGCGATGGGAAGAAGGACGTTCGCGGCGCCTCCCACTCACCGGGACGAAGCGCCATGCAGGCGCGATCGAGCCGCGCATTGGCGAGCCGGGCGTTGCGCGCAAGCTGGCGATAGGGCCGGCATATCAAATCCTGCGGAACGGTCATGGCCCGGCATAGTGAGATGTTTGCGACGGCGCGTCCAGCCGCGAATTGCGGCTACACAGCGGCATCCGAAATGGGCGGCGTGACTGGAGCGTTTCACCCTGTCTAAACGGTGAAACGCTCCAGTGCTCATGACAACGCAGTTTCCGAACGCTTACTCGGCTTAGAGCCGCGCCTCGAGTATGAGGTTGAACGGCGTCTCCAGCGCCCGGCGGAAGCGGCTGAAGCCGGCCTTGCGGAAGACGTCCGCGAGGCGTGACTCGCCGGCCTGAGCCCCGAGCACCAGATGGCCACCGTCCGAGATCGCATGCGCGCAGCAGATCGTGGTGGACGCCGCGTAGTAGATCCGCGCGACCGGCGAGACATTGTCTTCGACCCGATCGTTGGCGAAGGGTTCCACCAACATCACCGCTCCCTCGCCTGCGATCGCCTTTGCCGCATGCGCCGCGGCGCCGACCGGGTTGCCCATGTCGTGCAGGCAGTCGAAGAAGCAGATGAGGTCATAATCCGAGCCAGGGTAACTGTCCGCCCGCGCGGTTGCAAAGGTGACCCGATCCGAAACGCCTGCTTCTTCCGCCACCTTGCGCGCCTCGATGACCGACTCCGGATGGATGTCGAAACCATGAAAGCGCGAGGCGGGAAAGGCTTTCGCCATCAGCACCGTCGAATGCCCGTGTCCGCAGCCGATATCGGCCACACGGGCGCCCGTCCTCAGCTTCTTCTCGATGCCGCCGCCGAGTGCCGGCAGCCACTCGGCGACCAAGCTTGCCTTGTAGGCGTTCCTGTAGAAAGCGGCGACACCACAATAGAGCCGACCGTCGTGATCACCCCAGGCAACACCGTTGCCGTTGCGGAAAGCCTCGACCGCCTTGTTCTCGTCCGCCCACATGGACGCAGGAACGGCCCAGGCATGGGGGATGAAGACAGGGCTGTCCTCCTCGGCGAGCACAAGCGCCTGCTCTGGCGACAGTTCATAGGTGCCGCTACCTGCATGATAGGTCACGTAACCGCCCGCCACCTGCGAGCCGAGCCATTCGCGCACATAACGTTCGGCGCAGCCGGCACGACCCGCCAGTTCGCTCGACGTGAGCGGACCCGCGCCGGCCATCGCCTTGTAGAGGCCAAGGCGGTTGCCGAGGCTCACCATCACGCCGCCGTAACCCGCAGCGAGATCGCCGATCGCCCGCGAGACGAGCGCATCGAGCTTCGCCTGGTCGATCTTGTTGTTCTTCACGTTTTCCATCTTTCCCGCTCCTGTCATCCAACCGAAGATCCAAGGATTTGCAGAGGATCGCATCGGCAGCGACCAAGCGGCAGAGCGGGATTGTCCGAAATAGGGCCGTTTGCGCCACGCCCCGTCCCGCGGTAAAACTCATTCGCCGACGTGGCGCTACCTGTCCGATGGATTCGAGATGCCGCGCAACACCGCCGAGACCGGAATACATCCACTTCACGTGAGCCTCGTCGCCATTCCCGAGGCGGTGGTGTCGACGCTGAGCGGCATTTTCGACGTCATGAACGCCTTTGCCCTGCTTCCTCCGCCGGGCAATGCACCAGCGTCTGCGCCGCCTTTCGGGGTCGAGATCGTGGGACTGTGGCCGGGCCCGCTGGAACTCGCAAGCCGAGTGCCCGTGATGGTGCAGCGTGGTATCGCCGCCATCGAGACGACGGACATCGTCATCGTCCCCTCGGTGCTGCTCGGACCGGACGGATGGCAGAAGGGCCGGCATCCGGAACTGGTCGATTGGCTCCGTGCCATGCATCGCCGCGGCGCGCTTTTGTGCTCGGCCTGTTCGGGCGTTTTCCTGCTTGCCGAGACGGGGCTTTTCGACGGCGTCGATGCGACGGTGCATTTCGGCTATGCCGAGGCGTTTCACAGCACCTTCCCGAAGGTGGCGATCCATCCGGAGCGTGTTCTTGTCGTTGCCGGCGAGCGCGAGGAACTGATCACGTCGGGCGCTTCCATGACCTGGCACGATCTGGTGCTCTATCTGATCGCCCGCCACGCTGGAGCGACGGCGGCGCAGGCCGTCGCCCGCTACTTCGCGCTGCAATGGCATCAGGATGGGCTCGCGCCCTACATAGTCTTCGAGGGGCGCAACGACCATGGGGACGTTGCAATCCAGACTGCGCAAGACTGGATCGCCACGCATTTCTCCGTCGCCAATCCGCTGGAGGAAATGGTTCGCCGAGCCGGGCTTGCCGAACGCACGTTCAAACGCCGCTTCACCGGCGCGACCGGGCTGAGCCCGATCGCCTACGTTCAGCGTCTGCGGATCGAGGATGCCAAGCGCCGGCTCGAACGAACGGAAGCCCCGGTCGACGAAATCAGCTGGCAGGTCGGCTACGAAGACCCCGCCTTCTTCCGCCGCCTGTTCAAGCGCGTCACCGGACTGACGCCGGGACGCTATCGCCGGCGCTTCATGATTCCCGATTACGCCCAGCCGCCGCGCAAGGAATAGGCGCCCGCGGAATTCAGCCGATGACGTTGCGCTCGCAAGAATTTTTTTTGGACCATGTCGGTCTCGTCCGCTGCCGGGCGTCCTAAATACAGAAACAAGGATGACGAAGGAGAGCGGCAATGAGAAAGATCGTCGTTGGTGCATTTGTGAGTCTTGACGGAATCATGCAGGCGCCGGGCGGGCCGCATGAGGATCCGGTCGGCGGCTTCAAGTTTGGTGGATGGGTGGCCCCCTATTTCGACGAGACGATGGGTGCGGCGGTGGACGAGATGTTTGCCACGCCGTTCGACCTTCTGCTGGGGCGGAAAACCTACGACATTTTCGCGGCGCATTGGCCCTACGCAGGCGCCGACGATCCGATCGGCACCTTGTTCGACCGCATCACCAAATACGTCGCGACACGCAATCCGGACTTCAAGCTCGACTGGCAGAACAGCCAGAGCCTCGGCAACGACGTGGTGGCCACGCTCCGGAAGCTGAAAAGCGAGGAAGGGCCGGATCTCCTGACGCAAGGTTCGACAGACCTGCTGCAGACGCTTTTCCGCAACGATCTGGTCGACGAGATGTATGTGTCGATCTTTCCGGTCGTGCTTGGAAAGGGCAAGAAACTGTTCAGCGACGGCGCCTCGCCGATGGCGCTGAAGCTCGTCAGTTCGAAAGTTTCGGGCTCTGGGGTGACCGTGAACAAATACGTTCGCGCCGGCGAGGTCGCCACCGGCTCGTTCGAATTCGAGCAGCCGACCGAGGCCGAACTGGAGCGGCGCAGGAATCTGACCTGAGGGCAGCTCGCCGCTGTCCCATTCGGGACCGCTTGACCGATGGCCCGAGCGGTCCTTCCCTTCGAGATTCCGCGGGATACCAACGATTAGCCATGATTTCCGACTATGCTTTTCCTTTGCCGAACAAGGGAGGTTACGATGCAAATTTCGGAAGCCATGCATTCTGGAGTACGTTGGATCTCGCCGGACACAGACCTGCGCACGGTGGCGCACATCATGAAGGATGAGGATATCGGCGCCCTGCCCGTCGGCGAAAATGACCGACTGATCGGAATGGTCACAGATCGCGACATTGCCTTGCGCGCTTTCGCCAACGGCCACGACGTTTCTTCGCTCACGGTGCGTGATGTGATGACGAGCCAGATCGTCTTTTGCCGCACGAGCGAATCCCTCGAGGACGCCATTCGCCTGATGGAGGAAAAGAAAATTCGGCGGCTCCCGGTGATCAACGAGGACAAGCGGATGGTCGGCATGCTGTCGCTCGGTGATATTTCCCACAGCAGCAGCCGGGAATTGACGGGCGAACTGCTCAAGGCCGTCAGCGGCCATCACGCCTGATAGGCACACCATTGAGGTGTCGGCGGCAAGGCAACGGCAGCCGGCGCCATGCGCGTCGGGGCGCCAAATCGCTATTTGACGACGACCGAGCCGTTGAGGATCTCGATCGTTTCGTCACCCTGTAGGCCGATGCGGTCGCCGCTCGGCGCGGTGACGAAGCAACCGCTCGGGCAGATCATTTCCGTGGCGCCAGAGCCGATCGCAACTTCCATCCGGCTCTCGCCCTCGACGACGACGAGCACGGCGGTGTCGCCGTCCTTGTTCGTCACGGACGCAGCAAAAGCCGCTCCCGTCATGAGAATGCCGGAAAGCACAGCAAGCAGAATTGTCTTCATCGCCCACCGGCGCTGCCTGAGCGCCGCCCCTTTACTGCCGGTCGCCGCGTCATGCCGCAAGCTCCGGCCCCCTCTTCAGCCCGCGCCAACCTAAACCGGAGCGGGAAGAATTGCATGCCTTTTATCTCCGGACGGCTGAATGCCTGCTGAATGGCGGCGCGAGGAGCAAATTCATGTCGGCGGAGCCGCTCTTATGGCTCCACGGCGCCTCAGTCGGATACTCTCCTCCTCCGTAACACATTGATTTTAACGCTATTTATTCACATAGCCCGAACGGATTAGGAGACATCCCGCCCTATCGCATGGTAAATATTCAGCAATTGCGAGCGGGGCATAAAGCAAGTGCCTGCGAATAATTTCAGCAACCACCCCCGCTCTGGCAAGTGATCACGAAGAACGACTAAGGACTGTTTCAATCCAAAGTCGCCGTGATCCAGGAGGGGTGCCATGTCCTATTTGCGTGGCGCTGCAATCGTTGCACTCGGCTTCATTTTTTACAGTCCAGTGTCAATGGCCGCTGAAGCGATCGGTGAGGCGGTTCGGATCAGGACTGAAGTCAGGGGTGCGAGCGGTCCGCTGGCGGCCAAAGACCCGGTCTACCGGGACGAACGGATTCTCACCTCAAAATCCGGGCTGGGACAATTCGTGTTCCGCGACGGAACCAAACTGGCGGTTGGCTGGGGCTCGTCCGTCGTCATCGACAAATTCGTCTTCGACGACTCCAACAACTTGCAGAAGCTCAGCCTGAGAGCGACCAAGGGCACGTTCCGCTGGGTCAGCGGCAAATCGAAAAGCACCGCCTACGAGATCCTGACGCCCGCCGGAACGATCGGTGTCCGCGGCACCGCTTTCGACTTCTATGTCGGCGGCGACGGAACCACGGCTCTCGTTCTGCTCAACGGAGAGGCCAGTTTCTGCGGCCCCGGCGGTTGCAAACAACTGACAAGGCGTTGCGACTGCGTGATCGCCAACCGCAACGGCAACGTCACCGACACACGCCGCGTCAGTAGCCGCATCCTGGAGACGCTCGGAAACAAGGGAGCATTACCATTCCTTTCCGGCAACCAGCAGCTTTCCGGCGGCCTCGGCTGGGTCGGCGGTGGTTGCAGCATTCGTGCAGCGCTCCCGATTCCGCCAACGCAGCCCGAGCGCTTCAGACCGGAACCCGAGAAAAAGCAGGCACCGCCGCAGAAGCCGCCGCCCAAGCCCGACAAACCCGATAAGCCGCCGCCTAAACCGGACAAGCCGGATAAGCCGCCGCCCAAACCGGACAAGCCGGACAAGCCACCGCCAAAACCGGACAAGCCGGACAAGCCGCCACCCAAACCCGACAAGCCGGACAAACCACCGCGCCCGGATAAGCCGCGTCAAGAGCAGGATCGGCCGCGTGAGGGCAGCCGCAATAACGGCTAGAGCAATTCAAGGACAGTATGCGACGGTTCTCCACCGGAATTGCATAGTTTCAAAGAGTTAGATGAGTTCGCTCTTTCAGCAAATGAAACGATCAACAGCGCCGCGCGTCTCATCAGACGCGCAAAGGACGCTGAAGCGCTTTGAATTGCTGCAGTTTTCAAATCGGCACGAATTAAGGAGATATGCAGTAGCACCTCATTCCGCCGATCCTGATCTGCCGTGATCGGCGAAGTGGTCGGCCCGGCGCGATATCCGGCGGTAGAATTCCGTCAGCCCCGGGAGCGGCGCCGCCTTTAGCTTCGCCGCATTCAGGAGCTTCCGGTTCGGCACGCGGGACCGCAAGGCCTCGACAAGCTTTAAGTGGAGGCACCGCAGTTCGGCGAATTCGGCGGAAGCTCCGAGCTTTTCGTCGCCGACGACGGCGAAGAGTCTTGTCCGCGAGCTCTTTCCTTTGAGCGCCAGCATCCCCGCTTCGAGCAGGGCGTGGCCCGGCAGCACCTTTGCGGTCTCCTCGGACACCAGAATGTCGAAGTGGACGTCCTTGCACGAGGATTCTATCCGAGCCGCAATGTTGACCGTATCGCCGACGGCCGAGTAATTGAAGTGGGCCTCCGCGCCCATGTTGCCGACGCAGGCGATGCCGGTGTGAATGCCGACCCCGATCGCGACGTTGTGCTCCTTCCCGAAGCCGAAGGCGTCGTCGGCATTGAGGCGCGCCATCGTCTCGCGCATGCCAAGCGCGGCGCGAACGGCCTTGCCCGGATGGTCGGCGACATCGACCGGAGCGTTCCAGAAGGCCATGATCGAATCCCCGATGAACTTGTCGAGCGTGCCCTCGTTGGCGATGACATGGCGGCTCAGCGCATCGAGCAGCGTGTTCAGGAAGCCGACGACGGCGGTGGGCGCCAGGCGCTCGCTGATCTCTGTAAAATTCCGGACATCGACGAACATCACCGTCAACTCGCGGTCGTCGCCGCCGAGGCGCAGCGCGTCGCGCGTATGCTCGATGCGATAGAGCAGCGACGGCGAAAGATACTGGCCGAAAGCCCGCCGGACTGCGCGGCGCTCCCGGTCGGTGACGAGGAAGCGGAACGCAGTGGCGGCGAAATGCGTGATCGATGCGCTGACGATCGGGGCCAGCGGATCGAAAAGAAGCCCACCATAGAGGAAGGCGAGCCAGGAAGCGACGAGCGCCAGGACGGTGATGAGGAGGCCGCATACCAGCGCAACCGCGGGACTGACGAAGGTGGTGAGTACCACGAGCAGGCTGCCCGCGACAGCGATTGACAGGATTTCCAGGCCGTCGGCCCAATCCGGGCGCGAGAGAAAATGGCCAGAGAGGATCTGCTCCACGGTTTGCGCGTGCAGCGAGACGCCGGGAACGTTCTGCCCGAGGGCGGTCGTGCGAATGTCCTGCAGGCCCGCCGCCGACGTGCCGATGAACACGATGCTCCCCTCGATTGCCGCCATCACCTCCGGCGCGGGACCGGCCGGGTCGAGTACGCGCCTCGCGGAGACGTAACGTTCGGCCCGATCGGGACTGACATAGAGCCAGAGTTCTCCTGCCGCGGTCACCGGCACCACGAAGTCCCCGATCTTGGCGTCCGTCAGCGTATCCGCCACATCCGGGGCGGCGGCGAGCACATAGGTGGAGGCACCCTGCGCTACCCGCAGCGCTTCGAGCGCGAGGTTTGGGTAAAGCTGTTCGCCGTCGCTTAAGAAAAGCGGGACGGCGCGCACCACCGACGACGTCGCGCCGGGATTGAGGCTGATATGGCCGAGGCCGGTGGCGTTGGCTTCGAGCTGCGGCCGCAGCGGCGTCGCCGCATCGAGACGCGGCGGCGCCCCGAAGGGGCTCTCACCAGTAAAGGCAAAGCCGGCCTTCACCGGCGGGCGATAGCTTCCTTCATTGGAAATGCCGAACCCCAACACGACGGGTCGGTTGGCGATCGCCTCTGCGAAGATCTCATCGTTGTCGGGCAATTGACGAAGCAGCGACGGGTCGATCCCGGCAACGTCGCGGACAACGTTGCGTGGCGACAGGCGATCGGGCTCGGCAAAGAGAATGTCGAATGCGATCGCCGACGCGCCCATCTCCGACAGCCGGTTGACCAGGGCGGCGATGCGATCTCTCGGCCACGGCCACTGGCCGAGCTCTTTCAGCGACGCCTCGTCTATGTCGACGATCCGCACCGGCATGTTCTCGTAGGCACGCGGCTTGATGCGTTGATACTCGTCGAACGTCAGATTGCGAGCGAGCCGCAGCAACGGCGGATCGCTTGCCCGCAGCATTGTCAGCGCCGCTACAATCGCCAAACCGATAATGACGCCCACCTGCTGCGCGCGTGTCATGCAGCATCCGCCCCCCTGCAGCGCCGCGCGTCTCGTCAGGCGCACAAAGAGCGCTGCAGCACTTTGAACTGCGGCATGTTTTTTCCTTAAATCGGCTAGGAATTAAGGAAACATGCAGTAGCGCGGGCAGCTTACTGCATAATCCGGCAAATCGGAATCGGAAAGATTGCGCCGATTCAAGGTGTTACGCACCCCGAGTGGCCTCGTCTGCGCCTTCAGCGCTTCTCGCCAAGATAGCTGAACAGAGTCTGCTTCCATTTTTCGCTGCGGATCGCCTCAAGGAGGGCCACGTCGGTCGCATTGCGGTAGCGGCTTCCTGTCGGCATGGCAATGCCGTAGCTCTGCGGTTCGAAAGTCACATCGAGGACTTCGACCGAATTCGAAAACTTCTGCGCAACGAGCCACGCCAGCAACGGCTTGTCGTACACAAAAGCGTCGATCGAGCCCGACGAGAGCATGTTCAGCCCATCCTCGACGCGGTCGAAATTGCGGTATCCGATACGCTCGCGAACGAGAAAATCGAGCGTTGCCGATCCGGCCAATGCGCCGACGCGCACCCCGGGCAAGTCGTCGACGCTGCTTACGACGCCGCGAATCTGTCGCGTCGTGAGCGCCGAGGTCACACTGGCCGTAAAGACAGCGATGGTGATGATCGAGACGACCATCCAGATAATGGCAAGCGCGCGTCCCGCGAGAGTTCTCGGGCCGCGGTGCCCGGTACTTGCCTGCGTCATCACCTCGGCGGACCACCAGATGCTGGCACCGAGCCCCCTGGCGGCGCTGCCTCCGAATTCCTCGTTATGCCGTCGTTCGAACAGCCAGATCAGCGCGCCGACCAGAAACGAAATGCCGATGAGCGCGCCGGCTGCCTGAAGGAAACCCAGGGAGGTCATCGTGCGGATGATTTCGCGCCATATCGACATGCGATTGAGCGAAACCGCGATGCCGAGCCCGGTGTTGTAGAATGGTTGCGAGAAGTCCACGCTGCGTTCGCGTTCGGGCGTGATGGTCATCGCCGCGACCGAGAGATCGTAATCGCCGCGTGCCGTCGCCTCGAGCAGACTCTGGACCGACGGCTCTTCGACAAGGCGGAACTTGAGACCGAGTTCCTGAGCGATCTGCCTCCAGAGCTCGATGGAAATGCCTGTCCAGGTACCGTCCGGTTGCTTCATCGAGAACGGCGGGGCCTCCTTTGTACCGACGATAAGCTCCCGATCCGGAAAGTCCATCGCGAGGGCGTTGGCCGGTGCCTGCCCTTGTGCGCTCTGTGCGACGAGCGGCGTCCCGTCCGGCGCCGGGCGGGTGCTCTGTGCTGCACCCGCCACCGCAACGAGGGTCACCATACCGAGAACAAGCACCGGCAGAAGACGAGGAACATGTCTGTCCACGAGTTGCCGCTCTCTGAAGGTGTGCATCGCGACCCTCAACTCCTTCCCATCCGACGGAATGCGCGTCGTAACCGACGAGGGAAGCCCGATCCTCACCTGCCCTTATCGGATGCCGGCAGAACCTTATTGGCAGCGGTCACTTCCGCCCCTGCGGGTAAATCGTCTCGCCGCGCTTCAGCATTTCGACAAAAGTCTCGATCTTCTTCTTCCGCCCGGCCTCGGTCTTCATGTTGCGGGTGCGGAACGCGAGCGCGAAGCGGTTCTGCGCGCTAAGCTTGGCCAGCATTTCGCTGGCCTTAGGCTCGGCGTCGATGGCGGCCTGAAGATCGTCCGGGATTTTCATGTCCTTGCCGCTCGCATAGGCGCGCTCCCAACGCCCGTCCGCCTTGGCCGCCTCGACCTGCTTCAGCCCATGCTCGGTCATCCGGCCTTCCTCGATCAGCCGGGCGACATTGTCGACATTGATCTGGCTCCAGATGCTCTTCCTGCCGCGCGGCGTGTAGCGCTGCAGAAAGCTCTTGTCGTCGAGCCCCTTGCGCAGTCCGTCGATCCAGCCCCAGCACAGCACGACGTCGATCGCTTCCTTGGGCGTGATCGACTTGAGCCCCGAGCCAAGCTTGTGGATCTTGATCCACACCTCGTCGGCCGTGTCATGGTGGCTGCCGAGCCAGCGGTAGAAGCTCTCGGCGTCCTCGAACTCGCGAATTTTTTCCGGATCTACCTTCACAGGCGCCATCTACCGACCTGCCTTTTTGCCATTGCCATGTTGCGCGTCACCTTCGCCAAAATCCGGGCGCCGCCATCATCACGCAGCCGGCGAAGAAGTGCAACGTGTAGTGGTTACAGCCGATACAGTCGCTTGGCGCAGCAGGCCTTCCCGCCTAAGATCGTGTGCCGATACGGGAGGAGGCTGTGGACGATCTCCAAGTCCGCAGGATCAGTGACTGGCTGCTCGAACAGGGGCTCCTCGGCTTGGACGAAGCCGGACTGGTGAGGGGATTTTGCGAGCGCTGCTGCGGGCAAGGTCTCGATCTCGTCCAGGCGGCGATTTTCCTCGACACGCTCCACCCTGTTCTCGAATCGCGGGGCTTCCTCTGGAACGCCGAAGAAACGGATGCGATCAGGCACCGCGAGTTTTCCCGCCACCAGTCGGAGGACAATTCCCGCCTGTGGCAGGTCAGCCCCTTCAAATACATGCTGGAAAACGCGCTCTCGGAAATGCATATTCCGCTCGACTACACCGGAGAGCCTCGCTTCACGATTCTCGATGATCTTCGTCTTGAGGGGCACACCGACTATTTCGCACAGATCCATCGACTGAGCGGCAAGGATGCGATCGGCGAGATGGACAGCCTATATTCGCGCTGGTCGACCAAGGCTCCGGGCGGCTTTTCGAGCGACGACCTCCGGGCGCTCCGCAGCCTGGTGCCGGCGCTGGCGCTCGCCATCAAGGCCGCTTCGCTGAAGTGGGTCGCGCAGTCGCTCGTCGAGGTCTATCTCGGGCGCGACGCGGGCCACCGCGTGCTTGAAGGCCGGATCGCCAGGGGCAAGGTCGGAAGCATCCACACGGTGCTGTGGTACTCGGACATGGCGAACTACACGGCCCTTTCCGAACAGGTTCACAGCAGCGATCTCATTCCCTTGCTGAACGATTATGCGGAGGCGGTGATCTCGTCGGTCCACGCCGCGGGAGGCGACGTACTGAAGCTCGTCGGCGACGGGACGCTTGCGATCTTCACCGGTGCGGATCGGAGCGAAGCCGCGCTTGCCGCCCTCAAGGCCGAGGCCGAACTCGAGGAGAGGATCGCAACGCTCAACGCGGCCCGATTGGCGCAGGAGACGGCAATCACCTCCGTCTACCTCGCCCTGCATGTCGGCGAAGTGTTTTACGGCAACGTCGGAAGCGACGAACGGCTGGATTTCACCGTCATAGGTCCGGCCGTCAACGAAGTCTGCCGGATCGCGTCGACATGCCGTCTCGCCAACCGGTCGCTGCTCGTTTCCTCCGCCTTCGTCGAGCTTCTACCGCCGGCAGAAAGATCGGCCTTCGAGACGATCGGCTCGTTCCACCTGAAGGGTGTCCGCGAACCGCGCGAATTGTTTGCCCGCTCATAGAAGACGACGCGGCGTTCGGAAGTCGGCACCTGCCGAACGCGTCCTCTGTCATCAGGCGAGCATATCCTCAATCCGGATCGGCAGCGTGCGCACCCGTTTGCCGGTCGCATGGAAGACCGCATTGGCGATGGCGGGCGCCATGCCGACGAGCGCGATTTCGCCGAGCCCTTTGACGCCGAGCGCGTTGACATGCGGATCCACCTCGTCGACGAAATGCGCTTCGATATTCGCGATATCGAGGTTCACGGGCACGAGATAATCCGCCATGTGCGCATTGACCGGGCGGCCGTCGCGCTGATCGAGCACTGTCCGCTCCATCAGCGCCATGCCGATGCCGCCGACCATGCCGCCGGTGCACTGGCTCGCTGCAAGACGTGGATTGACGATGCGACCAGCCCCATAGGTACCGAGCGCGCGGCGCACTCGGATGGTGCCGACATCTGGATCGACCGCCACCTCGGCAAAGACAGCACCGAAGGCATGCATGGAATAGCGGTCCGCGATGTCCGGATCCCGGCTGGCGGACGCGTTCGCCTCGATCGATCCGCCGGCGCTCGCCGCGATGTCGCCATATCCCTGGCCTGGCGCTGTGTCGCCGCGGCGGCGCAGGCGCCCCTCCTCCCAGATGACCCCATCGGCTGACGCGCCGAAGACCGGCGAGCGCTGGTCGGCAATGGCGCGCCTTGCGGCCTCCTCCTGCACGGCGATGCAGGCGGCGCGGATGGCCGAGCCGACGGACGCCATAGTCCAGGAGCCGCCATGGGAGGGTGCCGGTGGAAAGTCCGAGCGGCCAAGGCTGAAACGGACGCTCTCGATCGGCAGGCCGAGCGTCTCGGCGGCGACCTGCGTCATCGATGTGTATGTTCCCGGACCCATGTCGCTCGCGGCCACCTCGATTTCGGCGGTACCGTCGGGAAGCAGGCGCGCGAGCGCACTCGAGGGAGCATGAAACGCCGGGTAGCTCGCAGACGCGACACCCATGCCGATCAGCAGCCGCCCATCGCGCATGGAGCGGGGTTTCGGATCGCGTTTCGACCAGCCGAAGCGCTCGGCACCGGCATCGTAGCACTTCAACAGCGACCGGCTCGAGAACGGCTTATCGGCTGCCTCGTCGATTTCAGGTTCGTTCAGCCGGCGCAGTTCGATCGGGTCTAGGCCGAGCTTGTAGGAAAGCTCGTCCACGGCGCATTCGAGCGCAAAGACGCCGCTTGCCTCGCCCGGGCCGCGCATATAGGTCGGCGTGCCCGTGTCGAGCTTTACGAGGCGGTAGCGGGTCCGCACATTGGGGCAGGAATAGAGGAAGCCCGAGACCGACGTCAGCGCCTCGATGAACTCCTCGTAGCGGCTAGTCTCTCCATACCCCTCGTGGATCAGGCTCGTCAGCTTCCCGTCTTTCGTCGCCCCGAGCGCGATGCGCTGGAGCGTGCGCGGTCGGTGGCCGGTTGTGTAAAACATCTGCTTGCGGGTCAGCACCAGCTTGACCGGCCGGCCCGCCTGCCGCGCCGCGATCGCCGCGAGCGTGACATGCGACCATGTCCGAAGGCTCGTGCCAAAGGCGCCGCCGACGAAGGGACAGATCACCTGCACGTTCTCGACCGGCAGGCCGAAAATGGCCGCGATCTCTGCCTGCTCGTTGACGACATACTGGCTCTTGCTCCAGAGCGTCAGCCGATCGCCGTCCCAAGCGGCGATGGTGGCATGCGGCTCCATCGGATTGTGGTTTTCTCGGGCGATGTCGTAGTTCTCATCGATCTTCACCTCCGCGCTCGCGAGAGCAGCGTCCGCGTCGCCGCGCCCGGCGTCGGCATCCGCCCGGCCACCCCGTTTCGTCGCCTCCGGAACAACGGCGCTGGCGAGCAGACCCGTCGGATCGACGACCGGCCGCTCGGCGATGTAAGCGACATGGAGCGCGGCAGCGGCGCGTTCGGCATGGTCGAGGGTATCGGCGACGACGATCGCCACCGGCTGACCCCAGAAGCGCACCTGATCGTCCTGCAGCACATGCAGGCGTTCACCGATGGCAGGATCGATCACCCCCTTGTGCTCGCCGTAGGCAAGCCGCGGCGCGTTGAGGTGGCTGATCACCGCGATCACGCCCGGCATGGCGGAGACAGCGTCCGCGCCGATCTCGGTGATGCGGCCAAGACCGGCCGTCGCGCTGACGATCACCGCATAGGCCTGGCCCTTCTGGTTGAAATCGGCCGCATAACGGGCGCCGCCGGTTACCTTGGCGCGGCCGTCTATGCGCGGGAGCGGTTGTCCGATGACGTTCGTTGTCATGCCATTTCTCCTACCATTTCGAGCGTGCGGACGATCGTCCGCTGCAGGAGTTCCACCTTGTAGTGATTGCCGGCAGCCGGCCGTGCGCCGTCCGCCGCCAGCCGCGCAGCCGCCTCGAAGGCCGAGCGGCCTGGCTCCTTGCCGATCAATGCCGCCTCCGACGCGCGCATCCGCCATGGGCGGGTTCCGACTCCGCCGCAGGCGATCCGGACCGAGCGGATCACGCCGCGCTCCGTTTCCATGGCGACGGCTGCCGAGACTAGGGCGAACTCGTAGGACTCGCGGTCACGCACCTTGAGGTAGCGTGCGCGGCGGCTGTGGGGGCCACCGGGCACCCGCACGTCGAGGATCAGTTCGCCGGGATTGAGCGTGTGTTCGAGATGCGGCGTATCGCCCGGCAGGCGGAAGAGCTCCTCGACGGGAAAGGTGCGCTCGCCTTCCGGTCCGCGCACGCGCATCGTCGCGTCGAGCGCAATCAGCGCGACGGCAACGTCCGACGGATGGGTGGCGATGCAATGATCGCTGACGCCGAGTATCGCGTGGCCGCCGTTGAGCCCATCGATCGCCGAGCAGCCCGAGCCCGGCTCGCGTTTGTTGCATGGGGCGTCGAGCATGCGGAAATAGGGACAGCGCACGCGCTGCAGCAGGTTTCCGCCGATCGAGGCGACGTTGCGCAACTGCGGGGATGCGCCTTCGATCAGGGACTCGGCGACAAGCGGCTGCAGACGCAGTGTATCGGGATGGGCGGCAACCTCCGTCATCCGGGCAAGCGCGCCGATGACGAGATCGGAGCCTTCGACGCGAATACCTCCGAGCGGAAGCGCATTGATGTCGACCAGCCGTTCGGGACGCTCCACCTCCTCGCGCATGAGATCGATGAGCGTAGTCCCGCCGGCGAGATAGCGTGCGCCAGCGGCCGCGGCGGCGATCGCCTCCTCTTCGCTGCGGGCCTTTTCATAGCTGAATGGCAGCATTGTCAGATCCTCCCGGCGGCATCGGCGACGGCGGCGACGACGCCCGGATAGGCCCCGCACCGACAGATATTGCCGCTCATCCAGAACCGGATCTCCTCCGGCGAATGGGCATGCCCCTCGGCGATGCAGCCGACGCCGGACATGATCTGCCCGGAGGTGCAGAAACCGCACTGGAGTCCGTCGTGCTCGATGAAGGCAGCCTGCAGCGGATGGAGCTCACCGCCTTTCGCCAGCCCTTCGATCGTCGTGATCTCGGCACCGTCATGCATGATGGCGAGCGTCAGACAGGAATTGATCCGCTTGCCGTCCACGAGGATGGTGCAGGCACCGCAGGCGCCCTGGTTGCAGCCTTTCTTCGTGCCGGTGAGGTCAAGCGTTTCGCGAAGAACGTCGAGAAGCGACTGGCGCGGATCGAGCTCCAGTTCGCGCGAGTTCCCGTTGACGGTCAGTCTGATGCGCGCTGGCGTCACGCTGGTGCCCTCCTGATTTGCGGTGGCGGTGGTCGATGACGCGGCCTGCGCCGTGCCGGGTGGAATGGCCGCCAGTGTCGCGGCTCCTGCTGCCATTTGTAGAACGTCGCGTCGGGAAAATGCGTAATCGACGGTCTCTGCTCCGCCCGATAATAGCGCTTCTCCGCTTTCGGGTTTCTCAAGTTCGGACATGGTAACGCAGACTCCTTGCTGGGGAACGGCGTGTTCGCTCTTTCAGGCGATTAATCGATTTACGGGAGTGCCGGCGCCAAGCTTATGCAGGCGCGCCGAGCGCGCCAGCGCCTGTATTGCTGCGTTTTGTACGAAAGTGCTATGTTCTTGCGGGGCATCTCAAGAACAAAACAACATCGAACCTCGACCGGAAATTCCTCTTGATGGGAGTTCGCGAATGGCCGGCGGTGCATATGGCGAGCGGTTGGGCGACGCTGTCGGGGTCGAGGCGCCGCCGACCATTCTTGTTCAGCGGCTTCAAAGGACCGACTTCGCTGCTACCCGCGTCAGCTGGGACAAGAGGGAAAGCGGGCGTCTGGGCCGGATCGAACGGGACGATGGCTATCTCGTCTGCCTGCAACTGCTCGATCTCGAGCCCCACCCCTACTGGGTGGAGGGTCGACCGGTCGCGATTGCCCCGATCAGACGTGGGCAGTTCACGCTTCTGGACCTAAGCTGCGAGCATTCCTCCGTACTTGGCGACCCTATCGACTGCCTGGCGATCTACATATCGCGCCAGGCTCTCGACAGGATAGCGGGGGAACGGGGTGCTTCGCGTATGGCCGCAATCGGGATAGCGCCGGGCGTGCCCAACGACGACGTCATCGTCCGAAGTCTCGCCGGCAGCCTCCTGCCTGCGTTGGAAAACCCCGAACGAGCCAATCCGCTGTTCCTTGATCACATCGGCATGGCCCTGCTCGCCCATCTCGGGACCCGCTATGGTGATATGCCGGCCGTGCACAGGCCAAAGCGCGGCGGCCTCGCCCCCTGGCAGGAGCGGCGCTCCAAGGAGATCTTAATGGAGCGTCTCGACGGCGACATCGCGCTGGAGGAACTCGCCCATGAATGCGGACTCTCGCGCAGCCATTTTGCCCGCGCCTTCAAGGAAACGACCGGTGTCCCGCCGCATCGGTGGCTGCTTGCTCGCCGCATCGAACGCGCCCAGGATCTGCTCTTGAACTCCAACCTCTCGATCAGCGAGATCGCCAACAGCTGCGGCTTTGCCGACCAGAGCCACTTCGCCCGGGTCTTCACCAAAATGGTTGAGACAGGCCCAGGGGAGTGGCGGCGAAGCCGGCGATGGTAGCTATCGAACGGGACTGCCGCCGCCGGCCTGCCGCTCCCGACACCGGCGGTAAGCATGAGATGCACCCGCTCAGTTTGCGGCGAAGCAGTAGAACAGGCCGTCGCCGCCGGTGGTCTTGAAAGCATCGACAGTGCAGCCGCCGCGCGTCTTGTGCGACGAATTCCAGGACTTGGCCGCGGCGGACTCATCGAGGCCGGTGCGGTCGCTGTGGCCGACCACTGCCGCACCCTCCGCTCCGCCCATCGTCCAGTTGCCGCAGGTCTCTGCCGCAGCCGTGCCGTCCGGGTTTGAGCCAGTCAGAATGTCGTGACGGTTCGGCGTATCGCCGCGGCCGTTGATGACCTCACCCTTCTCGTTGAGTGCCGTCTGCTTCGTCAGGTTGTTCTTGTCGCTGTGGAGCGACGCGACGTCGTCGGCGATCTTCTCGCCTTTGGCGTTGTACCATGGGCCGCTGCCGATCCGATCCTTGGCGTTTTCCGTGTCGGTGGAAAGGTAGGCTTTCCAGGTCTTGCCGGTTGAGCCGCCGGCGGTCGCAAGTTGCGCGCAATAGGCGTCGGCCCCCGCAAGACCACCAAGATCGCCGCCCTTGCCGGGATTGGCGCTGGTGACGAAGAAGCTCATGCTGGTGTCCTGGGCATGGGCGGCCACGACCGAACAGGCCAAACTGACCGCGACAAGTACAACTGCGCGTTTCATAGTCTCCTCCCTAATGCAGGCTTCAACCCCGCGACAAGAAGCCTATGGCGGCAAAGATTGGAGTAAAATCAAAACCTTGTGATAGGATTCGCGAAAGGATCACTGCACATGACGTGGCGGGCGAACCGCCCCGGCGCGAGCGGCGGCCGGCGGTTCAAATAACTTTCATGCGGTTGTGGAACAGTCGCGAGGATACAGCGGTTGAGGGTGAGAACACCGGAGAGATGACATGGATAAGTCGAAGGACGCCGAAGGCCCGGACTGGCTGGAAGCCGAACTGGCCGATACGATCGATGAGGATTATGAGCTCGAACTTTCCGAGCCGGCCCTTTCCGAAGAGATCCGCAAGATCTACCGCAAGGCACATCCAGCCTCGATACCGCGCCTCGAATACTTCCGCACGCTGCTCAAGCTGCAGGCGGAATTGATCAAGCTGCAGGACTGGGTCGCCTATCACAAGGAGAAGGTCGTCGTGATCTTCGAGGGGCGCGACTCCGCCGGCAAGGGCGGCGTGATCAAGCGCATCACTCAGCGCCTCAATCCGCGCGTGGTCAGGGTCGTGGCGCTGCCGGCCCCATCCGACCGCGAAAAGACGCAATGGTATTTCCAGCGTTACGTGCCGCATCTGCCGGCCGGCGGCGAGATCGTGCTCTTCGACCGGTCCTGGTACAATCGCTCCGGGGTCGAACGCGTCATGGGTTTCGCCACCGAAGATCAGGTGGAGCAGTTCTTCAATGACGTGCCGGAGTTCGAGCGCATGCTCGTGCGCTCCGGCATCCGGCTGGTCAAATACTGGTTCTCGATCACCGACGAGGAACAACAGATGCGGTTCCTGGTACGTATCCACGACCCGCTGAAGCAGTGGAAGCTGTCACCCATGGACCTGCAGTCGCGGGTGCGTTGGGAGGCCTACACCAAGGCCAAAGAAGAAACGTTCGCCCGCACCAACATCCCGGAAGCGCCGTGGTACATCGTCGAGGGCAACGACAAGAAGCGCGCCCGGCTCAACTGCATCGACCACCTGCTTCACCAGATCCCCTACGGGGACGTGCCGCACGAGGACATCACCCTGCCCGAGCGGGTATTCAATCCAGATTACGAGCGCAAGGTCCTTCCGCCGGAGCTCTACGTTCCGTCAAAATACTGAGGACGCTTGGTCTCATCAGGCTCGCAAACTGCGATCTAAGGAATGCAAGTGTGCCCGCGCTTTGGCGGGCACTCTTTTTGAAGCGCGTTGTCGCACCCGAGCCGCGCGTCCTCAGAAGCGCAAAGGACGCTGCGGCACTGTGAATTGCTGCATGTTTTTGTCCTTAAATCGACTGCGACTGAAGGAAACATGCGGTAGGAGGCTCATCAGCTATTGCTGGGCGGGAGCCTGCTGCGCGGGAGCCTGTGCCGGTGCCGAGCTCTGGATCTTCTCCTGAACCTTCTTGGCCAAAGCCGGGTCGTTCTGCGCGGCCGTCAGAATGGATGTGTATTCCTCGACCGAGATACCCTGAGAAGCTTCAACAGCCTGGACCATCTGCTGGCTGGCTTCGTTCTTGAGCTTCTCCTTGGCGGCCTGATCCGGTGTCGCCTCGATCTTGGCCGAATATTCCTGCCGGACCTTATCGACTTGCAGATAGGCCACGGCAAATGCCTCGATCTTCTGATCGCTTACGGCCGCGCCGCCGCTGTCGGGCTGCCCTGGCGTCGGCTGCGTCTGTTGCGCTTGAGCCATTTCCAACGCGAACGCCGGGCTATAAGTCATCATGCCGAAGACCGCGGCGGTCAACATTGCAACGGCTTTATAACGAGTGATCATGTTCATTCCTCTGTAACGTGCATGACTTGATCGGCGGCAAAACCACCTGACAGCGCCGCGCGTCGTTCGACGCAGAAAGGTCGCTGCAGCACTTTGAATCCCTGCATGGCTCTTGGCCCTCAAGCTGGATATGATTGAGGACCCATGCAGCTCGCTCGTTCCTCGCGTCCACGCGATGACGAGCTGGTCACGATGGACCGCCTAAAAGTGCTCGATGGGGCAGTACCGGGGCGATTTGCTGACAATTGAGCGGCAGCTTTGTGGTCATCGGAGCGAGGAGGAGATGGCGCGAGACCGAAAGCCCGCATCGCGGGCCGCCGGTCAGACCGCCTCCTCAGCCATCTTTCGAACGCCGAAAACTACGTTGTTCACGGTGCAGGCGCGCGGTAGCTGCCTCGGAAAAACTGCCGGCCTCAGCCTCTGCGGCCTCCGCGCTTCGCGATGCTGCGCGGCGCGGCTTCCGGCACCTCTTCCGGTTGAGCGGCAGGCCCGGGCTCTGTCGCGACCGAAGGTTCGGCCTCGGCCGGTGCCTCCTCCTCCGGCGTGGTATCCTCGATCTTCAGCGGGAATGGTGCGCCGATGCCCTCGTCGCGGAAGCGTTCGTAGATCGTGACGCGGATATCGTTGCGCACGTTGCCCGCCGTCAGTACGTCGGCAACATAGATGCGCAGCTCGAATGTCATGCGCTCGTCCCCGAAGGCGGTGAAGCCGACTGACGGCGCCGGGTTCTTCAGGACCATCGAATGGGCTGCGGCGATCTCCTGCAGGAGCTCGATCACCCGGCGCGGATCGCTGCCATAGGTCACGGTGACGGTGATCTCGGAACGGCCGAGCTTGTTGCGGTGCGTCCAGTTGCCGACCGAGGCGTTGATAAGCAGCGAATTCGGCATCATGATCGACTGGTGCTGGAAGGTCTCGATCTCGGTCGCGCGAACGGAGATGCGGCGGACGAAGCCTTCAGTCGTGCCGCTGACGATCCAGTCACCCACCTTGAACGGCCGCTCGACGAGCAGGATCAGCCCCGAGACGAAGTTCGACACGATGTTCTGCAAACCGAAGCCGACGCCGAGGGAGAGAGCACCGGCAACGAGCGCGAGGCTCGATAGATCGATACCAGCAGCCGAGAGGCCGATGAGTCCGGCAAGGCCGACGCCGACATAGCCTATGCCGGTGCGGATCGAATTGCGCACGCCCGCGTCGACGCGGCTGCGTGCCATGACATTACCATCGATCCAGCGCTGCACCCAGCGCGTGACGACAAAGCCGAGCGCGAAGAACAGGAGGCCGGCAAACAGGCCGACGAGCGAGATGGTAATCGTGCCGATCCTGATCTCGGTCAGCACGCGATAGGTCCAGGACTCTATATCGGCGATCTTGAAGCCCCACTGCATGAGGATCAGCGGGACGAAGAACAACAGCACCAGCGCATAGATGCCGAGGCCGGCCACAAGCCCGATCTGGTCGAGCCCTACCTGCTCCAGCTGGAAGCGCCGTTCGAGATAGCGCCCTGCCCTGGTTTCCGCGAAGGCGCCCTGCTTGGAGACCGACCTGCCGGTAAGAATGCCGATATACATGGTCACCAGGATTGCGCCGGTGACGATGATCTGCGTGGCGATGAAGCGGGCAAGGCCGACGTAGCCGCCAAGCGCGATGGCGACAAGCAGCGCCCCCATAAGGAGAAGCGAAATCCAGACGAAGCGCGGCCAGGACCGCCCCGGCGCATCGAAGGGCTCATCGGGCCGCAACATCGGCCGGATCCAGGCCATCGACATCAGGATGAGGCCGATGATGATCGAGGCCACGAAACTCTTGGCGACGGTCAGGATTACTGGCGAACCGAGGGACTCGCTGATGCTTCCCGCAAGGTAATCGAGGACGTTGACCACCGCCATGGCGCAGATCGAAATGAACAGCATCCGGGCGCCGCGATCCGAAACGCGCACGAGACGCCAATTCGATTGCCGCGGAGACAGCACCGCCTGCGCCAGGCTGGTGATGAAGAGCAGCACGACGACGACCGCCAGCGTGATCGCCAGTATCGGCGCAATATCCGGCCGCAATACATTGAAGCTATTGAGGAAAAAGTAGCTCGACATTGCGAAGGCGGTTGCCGACACTGTCGGGATCACCGTGGACCAGAAGGCGACCGAAAGCTTCCTGAAATAGTTCGGCTCCTCCTCGTCCCCATCGTGCCGGAGGAAGGGGGCGAAGAGGCGGCGGCTACCGGCGAGAAAGATCAGCGCCGCACAAAGCGAGAGGAAAATCGCGATGAGAAGCGGCACGCGCTTATAATTCCAGGCAAATGTCAGCCAACTGCCGACGCTGCGCGACAAAGCCTGGGTCTCGCCGATCGTCGTCGTCACCGCCTCGGCAAGTGTCGCTGCCGAGATTTCCGTGTGCTTCAGCAGCGTCTTGGAGAAGAGCGCCCGTCTTGTCGCCGTGATGCCGTTGGCGAGCTTCTTCGCCTCGACCGACAGGTTCTCCGCCGTTCCGGTGAACGCATTTATCGCCCCACGCTCGGCGAGCAGGCGCTGCCTCTCCTCGGTGACGAGCGGCTGCTCCGGCGGTGCCCCCGCGCCAGGCGGATCGCCAAGTTCGGTAAGCCTCGCCTTGATTTCATCGAGCCGCGGGCGGGTCGCAACCGACGCAGCGATGATCTGCTGCGAAAGCTCATCTACCTGCACCTTGAGTTCGGCGAGCAGCGCATCGTCGTCCTTGGCGCTCTCGACACGCCCGGAGAGCCGCCTGAGATCGCCTTCCGCCTTGGCAAGCTGCTGGGTCGCCTGATCCAGCACCGGCGACTCGACGGCGGCCTGCGGCGGCGGGGCCGGCTGCGGTGCCTGGCTAGGCTGGGCCGGCCGTGGTTGCTGTGCCGGCGGGGCCGGCTGCGCGGCTTGAGGGGCTTGCTGGGCCGGCTGCGCCGCCGGGGGCGCCTGCTGGGCGCTCGCGGGTCCGCTGCCGGCAAGCGGCATAGCTCCGGTCAGGACAACAAGCGTAACAGCGGTCAACTTTCCAACGAAATGCAATTCGATACCCTTCGAAGCCCGGAATGACGACACGGAATCACGTCGAGCACTAGATCACGATGATTTCGGATTGAATCAATCGAAAAACCGATAACGCGCCCGGCCCGTGGCTGTTCCCGCTCTCGATCAGATCGCGGAAAGCCCGGGGAAGATCCGCTGTGCATGCGCAACACGGCAAAAAGATGCGTTCCCGGGAGGATCTAAGTGTTTTTTTGAATCAAGCCGCGCGCCTGCAAAGGGCGCGCGCGAACCGTCCGCTACTGCACACCCTGTAAGGTCGCCACGGCATCAATGCAGGCGTCGCCATCCTCGTCCTCCCGTAGCGTAAAGCATCAGGGATGCACTTCCGCTCCTTTTTGGGGGCCGCGGAATCCATTCGCAATAATGCTATGAAATCCAACTCTAATGCGTATGATGAGGCGTTGGCGTCTTCTGTGTTTCGGGGGAAATGAAATGACAGAAACGTTGCATCCGGCGGCAGTGGATCATCTGCCTGTCTTCATCACCGCGCCAGGACAGACGGACGTCCTGTTCAATGTGATGGTCGTCTTCGTGCTGCTCATGGTCTTCCTGGTCGGCATCCTGTATCTGCGCCTGCACGCGCTTCCCGAGCACATGGCACACGGCGCTAGCAAGGGCCAGTTGCAGATCATCGGCGTGCTGTGCTTGATTGCGCTTTTCACCCACAACCATCTGTTCTGGATCGCCGCGCTGCTGCTTGCGATGGTCGAGTTTCCGGACTTTACCTCCCCGATCAGGTCGATGGCCCGCTCGCTCGCCAGGATAGCCCGCCGGGACCAGGGGCCGGGCGAATTCGCCCCGCAGCCGAGCGGAGAAACGACATTGGAGCCTCCGCCGAACGTGCCCTCACCGGAGGCGCCCCCACCTGACTCGCCAAGGGCGGCCCCCCAGCAATGGGTACCGCTCGAAGTCGCGCAGGCTGAGGACGATGACAAGATCGAGCGCAGGAGGTGAGCCATGCTGGAATTCCTGATCTGCTCGATGCTCACGATCTTTCCCGACTTTCTCTTCCGCCGCTACGTCCAGGGCAAGCGCATCGGCCGAGAGATCAATCTCTATTCTATGTGGTTCGAGCTGCGTTACGGCATCACCGCCTGCGTGATCCTCACCGTGTCGCTGATCACGATGATCTTCTACTTCCACCCCTCGACCACGAACGTCACGGCCGTCTTCCGCACGGTCACCATCCTGCCAGAGTCGAATGGGCGGGTCGCCGAGGTCTTCGTCGGCACCAACGAGAAGGTCGCGGCCGGCGCGCCGCTTTTCCGCCTCGACGATAAAGAACAGCGGGCGGCGCTTGAGACCGCACGTCGGCGCGTCGCGGAAATCGAAGCCGAGACGACCGTGGCACAGAGCGAGCTCGCCTCCGCCGACGGGCTGATCGCCCAGGCCGAGGGCGCCTATCTCCAGGCGCTGAACGAACTTGAAACGCAGGTCGAATTGAACCAGCGCAACCCCAACATCGTCGCAAGGCGGGAAATCGAGCGGCTGCAGGTCGCCGCCGACGGCCGCAAGGGCGCTCTTGCCGCCGCCGTCTCCAACAAGCAGACGCTCCAGACGAAGATCGCCTCGCTGCTGCCGGCGCAGAAGGCAAGTGCCGAGGCCGCACTTGCCCAGGCACAGGTGGAATTGGACAAGACGACCGTGCGCGCCGGCGTGGCCGGGACCGTGCAGCAATTCGGCCTTCGCGCCGGCGACATCGTCAATCCGATGATCCGCTCGGCCGGCATCCTCGTGCCCGAGGAACGGCGCATCGGCCTGATCGCCGGCTTCGGCCAGATCGAGTCGCAGGTGATGAAGACGGGGATGATTGCCGAGGCGACCTGCATCGGCAAACCCTTCACCATCATTCCGATGGTGGTCACCGAGGTCCAGGACGTCATCGCCGCCGGCCAGTTCCGGCCGACGGACCAGCTCGTCGACGTCCAGCAACTGGCGCGTCCCGGCACGCTGACGACCTATCTGGAACCGCTCTTCGAGGGTCAGCTAACCGGCATCCCGCCGGGCAGCAGCTGCATCGCCAACGCTTACACCAGCAATCATGACGCGCTTCATGAACCCGGCATCAGCACGGGGCGCTGGCTCTACCTGCATGTCATCGACGCGGTCGCACTGGTGCATGCGGCGATCCTCCGGCTACAGGCGCTGCTCTTGCCCGTCCAGACGCTGGTGCTGACTGGCCATTGATCCGGAGGTGACGGGGATGCAACTCACCCTCCCTCGTCTGCCACTGCTTGCCAACCTTGCCGGCTACCAGGCGAGCTGGCTGCGCAACGACGTTTCCGCCGGGCTCGCCATTGCCGCGGTCGGCCTCCCGAGCGCCATCGCCTATCCGGCCATCGCCGGCCTGCCTCCGGAAACCGGTCTCTACGCCAGCATCACGCCCCTCGTCGCCTATGCGCTCTTCGGCCCCTCGGGACGCCTGATCGTCGGGCCCGACGCCGCAACGATGACGGTGCTGGCCGCGGTGCTCACCACGGTCTATGCCGTGCCCGGCGTCACTGCGGATCGAGTCGCGGTGGCCGCGTTGCTGGCGCTCGCCGTCGGCGCATTGTGCCTGATCGCACGCGCCGTGCGACTCGGCGTGCTCGCGACGTTCCTGTCGCGGCCGATCCTGATCGGCTTCTTCGCCGGCATTTCACTCTCGATCCTGATCGGCCAGATCGACCGGGTCACCGGGATCGACATCGAGGCTGACGGCCTGATCGCCCCCGTCTTCGAACTCGTCGGCAAGGTCGGATCGATCCATTGGCCATCGCTGCTGCTTGCCGCGGTGTCTTTCGCGCTCCTGCAGGCGGCGCGCATCATGCAAACGCGCATCCCCGGGCCGGTACTGGTTGTCGCGCTCGCCGTCTTGCTGTCGGCCCTGTTCGATTTCGAAGGGCACGGTATCAAGGTGGTCGGTGATATCCCGCGCGGCCTGCCATCGCTGACGCTGCCGCCGGTTTCGGGCCTCCCCGTGCAGGCGCTCCTGCTCGGCGCCGGGGCCATCTTTCTGGTGAGCTTCGGCTCCGGCATCATCGGCGCTCGCAGCTTCGGGGCCAAGGGCGGCTATCTCGTCGATCCCAACCGCGAACTCGAAGGCTTCGGTGCGGCGAACATCGCCGCTGGGCTCTTTGGGACCTTCCCCGTCACGGCTTCGGACTCGCGCACGGCCGTGAACTTCAGCGTCGGCGGCCGGTCGCAGATCGCGAGCATCGTGGCGGCCGCGGCGCTTATGACGGTTCTCCTGTTTTTAGGCGATGTGCTGCGCATCCTCCCGATCCCCACACTCGGCGCGGTGCTGGTGGCAACCGCGCTCAGCCTGATCGATGTTTCCGCGCTCAAGGAGATCTGGCGCATCAGCCGCATCGAGTTCGTCTTCGCGCTGATCGCGATGTCCGGCCCTATCAGCTTCGGCGTTCTGGAAGGCGTGGTTACGGCCATCGCCGCGACGCTCGTCTATGTCTTGCACAAGACCATGTTTCCGCGCGACGCCCTGCTTGGCCGGCTTGTCGGCCACGACGGTTTCTACAAGCTCCACCGCAACCCGGCGGCGCGGCCGGTGCCGGGCCTTACCGTTTTCATGGTTCAGGGCAGCCTTCTTTTCTTCAACACCGACTATGTCCGAGAACGCCTGCGCGCCGTCACCGACGCGCTACCTGCCGATACCAAATGGTTCGTGATGGACGCGAGCGCCATCGCCCAGATCGACAGCTCGGCAGCAGCCATGCTCGATGAAGTTCACGACGACCTTGGGAGGCGCGGCATCGCGCTTGCGATCGCCGAGCTGCATTTCGAGGCGCGCGAGATCCTCGAACGGGCCGGCGTGATCGCGAAGATCGGCCCCAACATGATCTTCGAGGATCTCGATGACGCGCTGGACGCCTTCGAGAAAAGTGCTGCGGAAACGGCCGCGCAGTAGCGCCATACTCCGCTGCGCCGACATTGCAGTTGCTGGACGAAACAAGCGATTGGAGATGGGAGGACAGCATGGCCAAGAATGGCAAGAACGGCAAAAAAGATAAGGAAAAGAACAAGAACAAAAACAAGGAGAAGATCGGGAAAATCGCCGAGTTGCACGAGACTGAGACGAAATCGAGCGGCGACTATGCCAAGGAGCTCGCCCGGCTTCACGTCGAACTCGCCCATCTCCAGGCCTGGGTGAAGAAGACTGGAGCCCGCGTCGTCATCGTGTTCGAGGGCCGTGACGCGGCTGGCAAGGGCGGCGTGATCAAGCGGCTCACCGAGTGCGTCAGCCCGCGCGTCTTCCGCGTCGTCGCCCTGCCCGCTCCGACCGACCGGGAGAAGACCCAGATCTACATGCAGCGCTATATCCAACACCTGCCGGCGGCTGGCGAGGTCGTGATCTTCGACCGCTCCTGGTACAACCGCCCGGGCGTCGAGCGCGTCATGGGCTTCTGCACCGAGGAGAAGGCGCGGCGCTTCCTCGAACTTGCACCGCGGTTCGAGGCGGCAATGATCGAGAGCGGCATCGTGCTGCTCAAATATTTCCTCGATGTCAGCGAAGAGGAACAGGAACGGCGTTTCCGCCAGCGCGTTGACGACCCGACCCGCCAGTGGAAATTAAGCCCGATGGACGTTGAATCCTATCGCCGCTGGTGGGACTATACCCGCGCCTATGACGAAATGATCCGCATGACCGATACCGACTTTGCCCCGTGGTGGATCGTGCCCTCCAACGACAAGAAGCGCGCGCGGATCAACTGCATCTCGCACATCCTGGCCTCGATCCCCTACGAGCGGGTGAAGTTCCCGGAACCCGAGTTCGGCAAGCGGCAGAAGCGCCCGAACGACTACGTCGACGACACGCATGTCCGCCGGACCGTGCCGGATGTTTTCTGAACGGAGGCGTCTGATCAGACGCGCGCCGCTGCAGGCGCTGCGCGGGAACCGGCCGCCTCAGGCCTTGTCGGACGACCAGTCCAGAAAGAAGCCGACATCACCCGGCATGCCGCCGGGAAAATTGATGATCATCGCCTTCAGCTTGTAGCCCTGCGGCTTGCCGAAGGTCTGATAGCGCTCGTAGAACTCCCTGGCCTTGCCCTGCAGGGTTTGCGGCCAGTCGCGGTCGGCACTGTTGATCGCCCGCCCGCTGTCGGTGCAGAGCGAGGACGGGAAGCTGTAGACCATGGCTTCGAATTTGCCGTCCTTGACCGCGTTGGCGACAAGCCGGCGAACAACCGCGATTTCCTGCTCCGTGACGTGTTTTTCGAGGAAATCTGCGGCGAAATCGGCAAGCTTCTGTTCCTGCAGCGACCGGAGCTTTCGCTCCTTTTCCATCTCCGCCATCTCCCGCTCCAGCATCTGCATGCGAAGCTGTGCGGCGCTAATGGGTGCTTCGCTTGAAACGGCGTCTTTGTTTTCCGGCATGTTGGTGACCCTCCTCGTATAAATGGAGAACACAGTCTAGAAATGCTGGACTCAAGCGCACTAAGCCACGCCTCACTGACAAAACCGCTAAACGGGGCTACTGCGGATAAGAAAAAACGGAGTGCCGTCGCCGCAAAATCACGAGCGGACGCGCAGAAGGAATTTTGCACCATACCCCTAGGAATTCAAGCGCATCTTGCCTCTGCCAGGAAGCGCCCTGCTCCCCGGGGTTCCTGTATCGTTCACGCGGGCGGAACGCCAGCCTGCTTTCGGTATTCCTCCAACAGCCCCTCATAGGCCTCCAACGGCGGCAGCGTCTCGTAGCTATGGACGGCGGGTGTCGTTGCCCAGGGCAGCTTCTCGCTCGTCCAGGTCTCGATGAACGGCGAAAACCAGCTCGGATCGTCGAGCATCGTCGCGCGGACGTTGACGAACCAGTCCATGCCCTCCGGCCGCGTGAACATCCAGCTCATGCAGTGCGGGCAGAAGTAGTGCCGGGTCGCGCCGTGCACACCCCCGATCACCGGCTCGCCCTTCGTCACGGCAAACCCTTCGCTTGGGATGGCGACGCTCAGCGAGAAGGCGCTGGCGGTCATCCGCTGGCAACCGGTGCAGTGGCAGGCCATGGTGAGTAGCGGCGGAGCGCTGACCTTGAACCGCACCCCGCCGCAGCGGCATCCCCCTTCCCAAGACAAGCTGTTCTCGTTCACGGTTTCCTCCGTTGATGTCGTTCGGCAGCAGGCGCTTAAAACCCCGCGCCCGGCTGCGCCAGGTAGGCTTCCTCGGCCGGTGTCGAAACCCGGCCGAGAATGGCGTTGCGATGCGGAAAGCGGCCGAATTGCTCGATCACCTGGCGGTGCCGGATGGCATAATCCAGATAGTCGGCGTCGCCGAGCTCGGTGAAGAGTTTTACCGCCATCGTCTGGTCGGTCAGGTTTTCCGAATGCTCGAAGGGCATGTAGAAGAAGGCGCGCCACTCCTTCGGCACCGCCAGATCGGCGCTCGCGCCGATGGCGAGGTTCGCCTCGCGCAACGCCAGACAATCGGTGGCAAAGGCGAGCGGCGAGCCGCGATACATGTTGCGCGGCAACTGGTCGAAGAGAAGGATGACCGCAAGCCAGTGCTCTGGCGTTGCCCGCCAGACGTCGTCGAGCTTTCGCGAAAGCGCCAGATGCGAGGCCTGGAAGCGCTGCGCGCATTGCCGGTCGAGCTCAACACTCGGCGTGAACCATTCGTCGTAGGAAAGCTCCGTGAACCAAAATTTCAGGACCTCTTCCGGCGTGCAGATCGCGATCTCGTCAGTCATTCAGCGCCTCTCGTGAACTCCGGCATCAGATAGGAGTTGATCATGCTGTTTCCACAGTCGGTCGGCAACGGTCGTTCCGATCGAAGGCGAAGAATTGCCGGAGGCACAGTGGCTTCATTGCCCAACGACTCCTCCATCATGTCATTCTAGCCGTGACGCACGGCTGGAGCGTTCCTATGGCCCGACCTGCGCACTCTCGGCTCAGCGCCGCTGGAGCAGCGGTCGCCCGATGGGTTTCGGCGGCTCCGCGCGCAGCACCAGCGAGGTCGTCACCGCCCCGAATCTCGCGATCGAGTCGACAATCGTTTCCAGTTCTCCAGGCGACGGAACGAGCACCTTCAGCAGAAAACAATCCTCCCCGGTGAGCCGCAGCACTTCCACGATGTGCGGCATCTCGGCAAACTGCTTGAGACAGGGCCGGATGTTTTCATGCGTCGTGCGCAGCCGGATGACCGCCATCATGCCCAGTCCGAGCGCAACGGCATCGACGCGGGCGCCGTAGCCGAGAATGAAGCCGCGCTCTTCCAGCCGCCTGACGCGCTCGGACGTTGCCGGCTGGGAGAGACCCACCCGGCGCCCGAGTTCCGAGATCGCGATGCGCCCGTCCTCCTGCAGCGTTTCGAGGATGGCGATGTCGGTTGGATCGAGGATGCGATGATTTTCCAAAGTGATAACCGGCCTTCAATTCATCGGAAATCGGAGCTGTTTTCCGATAGTTCTGCATTCCCGCCGAAAAGGAAAGCCGTCATCCTCGCTCTGCACAACCATAGGAGAAATCATGACGAGCATCATCATCCTGCCGGGGATCGGCGGCTCCGGCGAGGCCCACTGGCAGACGCTCTGGGAGAAAGAAGATCCGCGAATGGAGCGCTTCCAGCCAACGAACTGGGAAAAGCCTGATCTAACAGACTGGATTTCCGCGCTGGAGCGCTCGGTCGCCGCGGCGCCTAAGCCGCCGATCCTCGTGGCGCACAGCCTCGCCTGCCTCCTCGTCGCGCACTGGCAGCAGGTTTCCGCGCTGCCGGTCACCGGCGCATTCCTCGTGGCGGTCCCCGATCCGCAAGGAGCCGCCTTCCCCAACGAGGCGAAGAGCTTCGCGAACCCGCCGACGGAAGCGCTTCGTTTCCCCTCCCTCATCGTCGCCAGCGCCGACGACCCCTACGGCAGCCTCGACTACGCCCGCCTCCGCGCCCGCCAATGGCAAAGTCGCCTCGCCGAAATCGGCGCATGCGGCCACATCAATGGTGAAAGCGGGCTGGGTAACTGGACGGAGGGCTTTGGCCTGCTGACGTCGTTTGCCACGGAATCCGCGAAGATGGCGCAGCCGAAGATGTGAGAAACCAACCTCCTACGCTGACAACGCACCTTACCCCTGCCGCTTGAGGATGGCGATGAAAGCGAGGCCGCCGGCAAGGCCGGTGACGACGCCGATCGGCATGTCCTCGGGCGCCATGACGACGCGGGAAACGAGGTCGGCAATGATCAGGGTAAGTGCGCCGGCAAAGGCCGACAGCGGGACGACGCGGACATTGTCGCTGCCGGCGAAGAGGCGGACGAAATGGGGGATCATCAGCCCGACGAAGCCGATCGCGCCGGAGAATGCCACCATGACGCCGGTAAGCAGCGCGGTGACGACGAAAAGCATCAGGCGGAAGCGGCGCACCGGAATGCCGAGCGTCATCGCCGTCTCGTCGCCCATGGCAAGCGCGTTGATCTCGCGCGCCCGGATGGTGAGCCAGCCAAGGCAGACGGCGAGCGCCAGCGCCGGATAGACGAGATGCGGCCACTGCGCGAGGCCGAGACCGCCGAGCATCCAAAAGATGACGGTGTGAACGGCACGCGGATCGCCGAGAAAAATCAGGAGATTGCCGGCCGCCGTGAGCGTGAAGGCGACCGCGACCCCGGAAAGCACGAGGCGATCGGCACCGGTGCCGAGTACGCGGGTGACGAGCGCCACCAGTGCCGTGGCGCCGAGCGCGCCGCCGAAGGCGAACAATGGGACCGTCGCGAGGCCGAGGATAAGGCCGGTGTGGAGCAGCGCGACGATCGCGCCGAGCGCCCCGCCGGCCGAAACTCCGAGCAGATGCGGGTCGGCAAGCGGATTACGCGTCACCGATTGCAGTACTGCGCCGGTGACGGCAAGCCCGGCGCCAACGAGCCCGGCGAGCGCCACCCGCGGCAGACGCACATCCCAGACGATGCTTTCGCGGCCGGTCGACCATAGCACCTCGACGCTGCCCGGCACGATCTTGGAAGCAATAATCGACCAGACGGTCTCGACCGGGATCGGCGCCGAACCAAGCGAAACGCCGGCGGTGACGGTCAGGCAGAGCAGAAGCAGCGCCGCGAGGATGAAGAGTGCGGTTTTCACGTCGGTTGGAGCTTTTACGGGTATCTCGGAGTGGAGAGGATGATGCAGCCAGATGCGGCATCATCGTTGAGAATCATAGGGTTGCCAGCCCTTCTTCATGCGATTGCATCGTCTGTCGCTCTCCGTAAATAACGGTGCGCGCTCAATGAGCTGCCAGGATCTTCCCCGCGCCACCGACGCGGCGCTGCTAGGTTCCTGTGACGAGCGCAGAAATGAGCCAAGCTGGGGCCCTGGCTGAGTGAGATCGCGCCGCCGAGAACCGTCCAGCGATTGAGGCTGGTTTTTGCACACGCCACGGCCCCTCACATCGCCTCGGCATGAAAACTCTCCGCCAGCCGACGGATCGCCTCGATATTGCGAGGGCCCGGCGTCGCCTCGACATAGTCGAGCACGACGAAGCGGTCGTTTTTCACCGCGTCCACGTTCTTGAAGGCCCGATTGTTTTTCATGAAGGCGATCTTCTGCTCCGCGGTCACCTCGCCGTAGTTGACGATGACAACCACTTCCGGATTGCGGTCGATCACCGGCTCCCAGGAGATCTCCGTCCAGCTCTTCTCGACGTCGTCCATGATGTTGACGCCGCCGGCTGCCTCGATCATCGCGGTCGGGATGCCGTAACGCCCGGAGGTGAAGGGCTTTTCCTCGCCGGAATCGTAGACGAAGACACGCGCCGGCCGCCGCTCGGCGCCCTTGATCCTGGCCGTGATCTCGGCGAGCTCGCCGCGATAGCCGGCAACCAGCGCTTCCGCCCTGTCCTCGACGCCGAAGATGCGGCCGAGGTTCAGGAGGTCGACAAACATGTCCTCCATCGTCGGCTTGCCCTTCGCCATGATGTGGACGCAGCTTTCTGTGAGTTCGTAGACCTTGATGCCAAAGGGCGCGAGCGTCTCCGGTGTCACGTCGCCGCCAACCTTCATGCCGTAGTTCCAGCCGGCGAAGTAAAAATCGGCGTCGGCGTTCAGCAGCACCTCCTTCGTCGGATATTTTTCCGCAAGCTCCGGCAGCTCCCTGATACCCTCGCGCAGACGCTCGTCCAGCGTCTTCCAGCCGGAAACGCCGGTGTAACCGACCATGCGATCCTGCAGCTTCAAGGCCAGCATCATCTCCGTGAGATTGACGTCGTTGGAGACCGCACGCTGCGGCGCCGCGTCGAAAGCGACCTCGCGGTTGCAGCTCTTGACGGTGACGGGATGAGCGAGCGCAGGCACGGCGGCGAGGACAAGCACGCCGGCGGCGAAAAGAAGTTTGTTCATCGGATGGCTCCTGTGGAACGGGAAGATCGCGCGACGGGCATTGCGTCGGGCTGCGAGAGCGCGAAGGAAAAGCGGGAAACATGGCCCGCGGCATCGCCATGCGCGGTGGCATGGACGCCGAAGGCGGCCGAAAGCGCCGCGGGCTTCAATACGGTCTCCGGCGGGCCGAAGGCGGCAAGCCGCCCCTCTGTCAGGATCGCGACATCGGTCGCGAATTCGGCCGCGAGATTGATGTCGTGCAGCGTCGTAACGATTGTCAGCTTCAGCGTCTGCAACAGGTCGAGAATTTCGAGCTGATGGCGGATGTCGAGGTGGTTGGTCGGCTCGTCGAGGATGATGATCTTCGGTTCCTGGGCAAGCGCCCGGGCAATGAGCACCCGCTGCTTCTCGCCGCCCGAAAGCGTGGCGAATTGGCGGGGCGCGAGATGGGTAAGGTCGAGATGCTCGAGCGCTTGCGCCACCCGCTCACGGTCGCGATCGCTCCAGCCGCTGATCCCCTCCCGGCGCGGGATCCGCCCCATCATCACGACGTCACGGACGCTGAAAGGGAAATCGCCCGGCATTTCCTGCAAGACAACGGCAATCGTTCTTGCCGCCTCGCGCGCACTCATCGCCCAGAGGTTCACGCCGTCGATCCCGATACGGCCGGCAGTCGGTTCAACCGCGCGGTAGAGGCAGCGCAAGAGCGAGGTCTTGCCGGCGCCGTTCGGGCCGATAATCGCGAGTCGGCTGCCAGGCGCGATCGAAAAGCCGATATCGCGGACAAGCCGAAGGCCGGGGCGCGGCCCCCACTCCAGTTTTTCGACGCTGAGGCTGGCGCCCGCGCCGGTCTGAAGAAAAGCATGAAGCGATTCTTCGCCCGCTTTTCGCTGCAAACTACTGAATTCATCGCTTATGAAAATGCCCTCCCCGCACTCACTGCAGCCACCCCGCCGTCTCCTCGGAAACGAGGACTGCCGCCGGAATGCGCGCAAGGCCCTTGCCCGTCAGGCTCAAGGCGGGACGCGGAAAGGGGTCAAACGCCTGGCCTTCGGCATAGGCGGCGGCGAAGCTGACAAGATCGTCGATGTCTTCCTCCGGCGAGATGTCGCCGAAGAGATAGGTCGCCCTGGCGGTCGCCTGGAAGGCGATGGTGCAAGGCCGCGTGCAGGCCGCCATCGCAACTGTGCCGGCGATCGAAAAATCCCGGTCGAGCGGCCGGCCAAGCGCGGAAACGCTGTGGTTCAACTGAGCGAGCAGCTCGGTGCCGGGACGGCATGGGCCCCCGGGGAAGCGGCAATCGGTGCAGAGAGTTATCTTGTGCTGTCGGAAGTCTGAATTCGCCATGGCTTGTCTCCGCCGGGCTGGGCCGGAGAGAAAATGGCGAAGATGCAAGGAGACGGTTGCCCGCCAAGCAGAAGCCAGTTCTTTTCCATCGGAACACCCCGTCCGTTGTGGTTGATCGGTTCGATGGCAGGTCTCCTGGCTCGCGGGTCGCCGCGCATCCACGTCTTCCCGGCTTTTCGCCAGTGACATGGTGTGAATGCGCTTTCCGCTCACAGTTGCGGGGGCAGCCACGGTTTCGGCCCCTCCTGGGTCGTCCTCACCGTGTTCCCTTTTCAGCCGCTTCCGGGTCAGGAAAGCAGCACCATCGCCGCCTTGGTGGCACGAATCGCGGCGCGAGGCAACCGGGGATGGATGGCGAAAGGACATATCATGGGTGGTATCCCGTTGAGGCTAGCCGTTCTGTTACTTAATAACATAACATCGCACAAGACAGAAAATTCGCCATGGGCGTTAATTTGCCGTTGTCATTGACTGTGAACCAGCAACGCACGCCTTCGCAGAGGACAGCCGACGCACCAGAGCATTCCCAGCGCTAGAGCATTTTGCAGTCAGGTGGGAAACGAGGCGCAGGTGGCGAGATCGCCAACTGGTACATAAGGAACTGTCTGAAGGACCCGGCGCGGTCCCGGTATCGTCAATGCGCTCAGCGCAGCGGCCAGACCCACATCAGCATCGGCACGGCGACGAGCACAATGACGATCGAAAGCGGCAGACCGAGGCGCGGGTAGTCGCTGAAGCGGTAGCCGCCCGGCCCCATGACCAGCGTGTTGCACTGGTGGCCGATCGGGGTGAGGAAATCTGAGCCTGCGCCGATCGCCACCGCCATCAGAAAGGCATCCGGCTTGTAGCCGAGCGCCGCGGCAAAACTCGCGGCGATCGGTGCCATGACGAGCACCGTGGCGGCATTGTTGAGGAAGGGCGTGACCGCCATTGCGGCGATGAGGATGAGCGCAAGTGCGCCCGCGGGCGGCAGGCCGGCAGCGATGCCGCTCAGCCAGCCGGCGATAAGGTCCGACCCACCGGTGGTGCGCAACGTGTCGCTGACCGGGATCAGCGCCGCCAGCATGACGAGGATCGGCCCGTCGACCGCACGGTAGACGTCGCGCAGCGGGATGACGCGGAAGATCACCATGGCGAGCGCCGCCGCGAAGAAGGCGACCGGCACAGGCACGACTCCGATCGCCGTTGCCCCCATGGCGGCTGCGAGAACGAGCAGCGGCACCGTCGCGCGTCGGATGGTACCGAGCAGGATTTCCCGCTGGGCGAGCGGCAGGCAGCCGAATTCCTGCAGGAACGGCGGCAGGTCGCGCCGTGTCCCCTGCAGCACGACAATGTCGCCGGCCCGCAGCCGGATGCTGCCGAGTCGCTGCTTCAGCCGCTCGCCCTGGCGGCTGACGGCAAGCAGGTTGATGTTGTGATTGTTGAAGAGCGCAAGCCGCTGCGCAGACATGCCGATGAGCGGAGAGCCGCTGGCGATCACCGCCTCGATCGCCTCGATGTCGGCCGGCGTCTTGCCGTTGTTGGCCGTGGGCGACCTGTCGCCGGAAATCTTGAGCTTCGCCTGGGAGACGATACGGTCGAGCGCCGCCGGCCCGCCTTCGAGCAGCAGGATATCGTCGGCCTCGATGATGGCGTCCGGCAGCGGCGCCAGATGCGTGCCGCGGCGGAAGATGGCGAGGACGACCGCACCGCCGTCGCCGAGTTTGACGAGGTTGCCGAGCGGCTTGCCGATCATCGGCGAACCGTTCGCTACGACCGCTTCAGAGGTATAGTCGGTGATCTCGATCGCCTGGTTGACGGAAACCTGCTGGCTTTTGCGCTCCGGCACCAGGCGATAGGCGAAAAGCAGGAACACCGCGCCGACCACGGCCAGCGAGGCGCCGACCGGGGTAAAGTCGAACATGCTGAAGCTCTCGCCGGTCAGGTCCTGCCGCATCCTCGACACGACCACATTGGGCGAGGTGCCGACCTGGGTCATCAGCCCGCCGATCAGCGAACCGAAGGCCATCGGCATCAGGAAGACCGAGGGCTGGACGCCCGACCGCCGGGCGAACTGGAAAGCGACCGGGATCATGATCGCCAGCGCGCCGATATTCTTGATGAAGGCGGAAAGCATCGTGACGGTCACGACAAGAAGCGCAAGCTGCGCCCTTACCGAGGTCAGGTCCGGCAGGAAGCGCTGTATCGCCGCATCGACCACGCCGGAGCGGGCAACACCGGCGCTGACGATCAGCGCGCTGCCGACGATGATGACGATATCATCGCTGAAGCCTGTAAAGGCGCGGTCGAAGGGAACGATGCCGACCGCGACCGAGAGCATCAGCGCCGAACAGGCAATGAGGTCGTAGCGGAAACGGTCCCAGATGAAAAAGGCCATCATGGCGCCGATTACGAGAAACGAAAGCGACTGTTCGGCGGTCATGAGCTGTACCTGAAGCAACGCGGATCGTACGAAAGCCTCTACTGCATTTCCCCCCAAACCGAAATCGACTGAAGGAATAAAAACACGCAGCGGCGAGTCTGATCCACTACATCGTCCAAAGCGTCTATCGAATGCAACTGAAATACCGACAGATTCATGTCGCAGCGCTGTGGATTACCAGAAACTCAACCGAAACTCGTTGGTTCCT
The DNA here is from genome assembly GCF_009601505.1 of Sinorhizobium terangae. Taxonomy (GTDB): domain Bacteria; phylum Pseudomonadota; class Alphaproteobacteria; order Rhizobiales; family Rhizobiaceae; genus Sinorhizobium; species Sinorhizobium terangae. The sequence continues at coordinate 30,141 of NZ_WITC01000031.1, read as the reverse complement.
TTGACCGTTGTTGAAGAAGGAATATGATGTCGCAGCCAGTTTAGCGTGTACCAACGGGCCTTCGCGCAACGGAGGGGGCGCAATCGCCGGAGCCAAGGAAAACGCAGCCATGAAGACCGCCCTGCCCGCCATTTGCGCGGGTCTCCTGCTCGCCGCCTGTGCTTCCACCGCCCCGCCCTCAGTTGGCTACTCGCGCAATCTCGAACCCATTCCGGGCAGCATCACCTATGGCGGCCAGCCCCGCACGAGGCTGACCAAGGCGCCCGTCGGCAGCATCGTGCCGCACCGGTTCCGCGACAGTTTCGGCCGCCAGGTCTCCGAAACTTACGTTATCGAGCCCGACCGCTCTCTGCGGCTTATAAGCCGCCGTATCGACTATGATCTTATGACCGACCGGTAAGTGGGATAAGGAAACCGCGCACGGTTTCTCCGCGCCGTTTCTCACAAATGGAATGAGAGTATCGCCATGAAAGATGCCTTGCCCACCCTTTTTGCCGCCCTTCTGCTGTGCGCCTGCTCGACTACCGCTCGGCCGCCGTCGGTCGGCTACGGACGCTATCTCGAGCCCATCCCCGGCAGCATCACCTATGGCGGCCAACCGCGCACGAGGCTGACCAAGGCGCCGGTCGGCAGCATCGTGCCGCATCAGTTCTTCGATAGTTTCGGCCACAAGGTCTACGAGACCTATGTGATCGAACCCGACCGCTCGCTGCGGCTTGTCGGCCGTCGCATCGACTACGATATCTTCGGCGACATGGACCGTTGATGTCCGGTACGCCAAGGCATTACCGAGGGGCGCCACGATGAAACTTGGCTCGATCGCCTGCGCAGCCGCGCTCCTTCTTGCGGCCTGCACCACCACCGCGCCGGAGCTGGAGCCGATCCCCGGCAGCATCACCTATGGCGGCCAGCCACGCACGAAACTCACCAAGGCGCCGGTCGGCAGCATCGTGCCGCACCAGTTCTTCACTCAAGGCGGACTGGCCCGGGAAACCTATGTGATCCAACCGGACCGCTCGCTGAAGCTGATCCGCCGCCACATAGATTATGACTTTATCACGAGGCACTCTCGCCGCTAGGATGGCAAAAGCAATGTCGCCGGACATCACGTGCTGTTCGGCGGCCGGCGGCTGGGGCATGGGTAGTCCAAGGACGCGGCACGGAACCCTGCACATTTAAAACGCGTTGTTTGCGACCGGCCGACGCTTAAGGCGCTTCAGCCTCACTTCGAGCGATGAGAAAACACCATGAGGCCCCTCCTGCCAGCGATGTCGCCCGCGGTCCTGTCCGTCATGCTGCTCGCGTCGAGCGTGAGCGGCTGCACGGCCACCGCGGTCACCTTCGGCTATTCACCCTACCTGGAGCCGATACCGGGCAGCATCACCTACGGCGGCAAGCCGCGGACAGGGCTTAGGCGGGCGCCGGTCGGCAGCATCGTGCCGCACCAGTTCAACGATCGCGCGGGGCGCACGGTCTATGAGACCTACGTGGTAGAGCCGGACGGCTCGCTCCGCCTCGTCAGCCGGCGTTACAGGTATGATTTCTTCGACTTCGACTGATTGCGCACGCCTACAACAGCCGGGACCGGGCCGCCGCTTCCAGGTGAAGGCAGCGGGTCGCGCCTGACCTGCGAACGTTCCGTCGTCTTAGGAGAATCCGGCCCGCCGGAACCAGTCCTTCACGCCCGCCAGCACTTGCGCCTGGGCCGCGTCGAGCGTGGTGGCGTGACGGAAATCGTCGCTGCCGGTCCCGTTGCAATGCCAGATCGTCCAGGCCCAGTCTCCGCGCGCCTGGCGCTTCAAGACAAAGCCCATTTCGTGGTCACCAAGTTTGGCGCAATAGGCATCCGCCCGCTTCTGCACCCATGTCAGATTGATGTCGGCGACAGTCACCATCCCCGTGGCCCTCCCCCGGTGAAAAGGTAACCACAATCGCTTTGACCGCATCCATGGAATTTTATGAAAGCGACACATAGAGAGCTCGATATCCACAGCCATCGCGAGCCGAGCTAAGCTGCCAGGCTCGGTTAACGATTGTTTCGACAGAAACACAACCTGGACTACCAAATTTCTCCTATTCCGGCCGGCTCGCCGCGACCACGGCGGGCGCTGCCGGCCGCCAAACGCAGCGCACTTGCACCCAATTCGGGGGCGAAGCGAATCACCGGCATTCCCACCGACTAGCCGCGCAACAACATCAGCATGCGCTTCGCCGCGTCCGCAAAGGTCACACCGAGTGCCGCGCCGCCGATGCCGATGACGCCGAGCGCGCCCATTCCGATCAGCTTCCATTTGCGCACGTCCTCGGTCACCGGCTTCATATCGGCAATGTCCTCCTTGGTCAGCGACATCGCCCCTTCAAGCGTCCCCACCCGCTCGAAAAGCTCGTCCATGCGGCGGACCGTCGAGGCCAAGCTTGCGTCCGCCCGGTCTTCGGTCCGCCGAAAATCCTCGCGCAGGTTCTTCACTTCGGCGATCAGCGTCCCGAGCTGCTGGTGAACGCTCCCATCAATCATCGCCGCCCGCTCCCATCACCACCACTCTATGTCCTTCGCATTCGGCCTTCGCCCATACTGCCGCGGCGCACAGGCCGACGACGGTGCGGTCGATCCGCCGTTGGTCCGCCTGCGTTGCACCGCGGGCGCCGGCAAGATCAGTGCCGACGACGCGTCTCAGGCCCGTCACATCGGCCGGCCCCGAAATCCCACAACCCGCCAAAAGCAAGGCAGGCATCATAAGCGCGACGCTTCGCGTCAGCGCGGTCTGCAGCTTCATCATTTTGCCTTTCGATTGCGTGTCTCACTGCTTGTGCCCCCTCCTCTCGGATGGCGAGCACGGCCCAAAATGCGGCGGCGAGGACGAGCCCGCCGGCAAGGATCCTTCCCCAGAACATCGTCACTTGAGACCCAGCGCCTCGCGCACCACCGGCATGGAGGAGATGGCGTAGACGGCAAAGCCGACGATCACGGTGAGGATCGCGAGTTGCACCCGCCAGTCGAGCGTCACGAGATTGAGTTCCTTCAACGCGGTGACGAGGCTGCCGCCGGCCGTCAGCAGCCAGGTCCAGAAGCGCCCGGATCTCGCGACAGCCCTGCGCTTCGACGCAGCGTGCGATGCCGGCGCGGCTTTCTCCCGTGCCGCCCGCACGGCCGCTTGCCCTTCGGGCTCTACGCGACGACGCGCGACGGCCAGCACCTCACGCAGCACAGCTTCGACCTTCTCCGGCTTGACCAGGACCTTGTTGAGCCCGTCGCCGGCGTAATAGGATTGCCCGCGCTTCACCTGCTGCTGATTCCCCCTGGTGTCGGCCAGCACCGGCAGCGACGCCCACTCCTGCGCCAGCCGCTTCCCGAATTCGACGAGCGACAATTCGCCGGTTACGAAGGCCTGATAACCACGGCGCTTCAGGAGGTGAAAACCAAGGCGGTCCTGCAGATCCGGCGTGAAGACATCGGTTCCCTCGAGCGAGGGGATTTCTTTCGCCAACCCGAGAAGCGTCGCCCGCATAAACTGATAGGCGCCGGCGGCGCTCGACCCATGGCTCTTCGACCACGCCTCCTGCGCGTGGACGACATCGCCGAAGCTCATCGTCGTCAGCGGCTGCTTGAGCCTGTTCTGCCTGTTGGCATAGATCACGTCATAAGATGCGCGGTCTTTCCGTCCGACCTCGGTCTCCCGAATGAAGTCGAGCAGAATCGCCGCGCCGGCAGGCACGGTTTTATTCATTTTGATTTTTCCTTTAGGAACGCCCTACACGGGACATAGACATTCTACGGCACCCAATGCCTTAGGAATGTATCGTGGCGTGATACATTCCTTCAGGAGCAGGGTGTGTTCCGAGCACGGAGAGATAAGCCATGAGTTCCAATTTGCCGCCGGTCCACCCGGGCGAAATCCTGCGGGAGGAGTTTCTTGTGCCACTATGAGTGCAGGCTCTCTGGCAAAAATGCTCAGGGTTCCGCGCACCCGGATCGAGCGCCTCGCAACCGAATAAACCGCTGTCACTGCAGACAGGGCACTGCGACTCGGGAAATTCTTCCGCACAACTCCCGAATACTGGTTGAACCTTCAGGCGAGCTATGACTTGAAAAATTGCTGCCGCGGCTTTGGAGGACGAACTGGCCGAAATTCCGGAACTCGAGGTCGCGGCCTAGCTGAGGTTCGTTCGGCTGCAATCCGCCAGTCATCAACTGCCGAACGAAACCAGTTCTTCATACAGCTGGACGAGACGATGTCGCCTCTCCTGAGCCTCGATCCGAAGCGCATCGATAATCGTTGGAAACGCCGGGCCGTCGACCTTCGGTTTCCTTTTCCGAGGCGGAAATCCGAGGATCCTGCGAATCTTGGCTCTGATGTGCTTGCGCCGTTCACGGCTGCTAAGTCGATATGAAGAAAGCCCATTTTCCGCGCGGTTTTTTCCATCCGATCGAGAAGCGGTGCGACGTCCTTCTGGCTTGCCCTGAACAGTATCGGCGCCCTCATCTTCGAGTTTTTCCTTTACGAAACCGCGCGGATCGTCGTGCCGCTGCTGAGCTTTGGCAAAGTAGTGGTCGACAATTTCTACATTGAAGATTCCGGCTTCAACTGGGTTGGGCTGAAGCGCCGGGAGGACGGCCGCTACCTCATGAATTCCGACGTCAGCAAGTTGGCCGCCGTGGTTTTCTGGGTGCTTTGCGCTCTCGCCTACGTCTCCTTCACGCGCGGCCTTTGACGCAAGACGAGCCTCGTGCATCCTCCTAGCCCGCCCACTTTTCCACTCAACCGGGAAGCAAACGAAACATGAGCAGGAAAAAACTCTTCGCGCTCGATGCCGCTTTCTCCGCAATCACCAATTTGTTCGAACTCCTCGTCGTCGAGTTCTTTCTCTATGGAACCGCGCGGATCGTCGTGCCTTTGTTGAGCTTCGGCAGGATTGTCGTCGGCGATTTCTATCTTGAAGAACCCGGCTTCAACTGGTTCGGACTGAAGCGCCGGGAGGACGGCCGCTATCAGATGAGCCGCGACGCCGGCAAGTGGTCCGCTGTGGTCTTCTGGGTGCTTTGCCTTACGGCCTATGCCGTCTATGCACGCGGGTTTTGACCGCGCTAGGGTTATTCGCGCCAGTCTTCCTGTGCTCGTCTCAGGGAAACGCGTCCCGGAAACAGTTTCTCCCATAGCCCCCTTCCCTCCGGAGCACCGGGAGGGGCGGCAAGCAGCCGGGAGGTACGCGTGACCGGCGCCATTTTCGGGGCGTTGCGGGGGTCGTTTGGGTCACCCTTGTAGGACTTTTCCCAAAACCCCGGATTCTGCTGGTACGCGTCACGGGCATCATGCCAATTGATGCCGAAGTCTCTCGCTATGCGATCCGCATAGGCTTCATCCGGGTTGAGGGTGTCGTTGAACATCGACTTACCCAATTTATCGCCGATCTGCTTCAGTCCAAACTTGATCAAGAATGGATACATGTAACTCTCCTTGGTGCGCGACGCCCGGCGCCGCCCACCGCGTGTCGGAAGCGGGCGGATACGGGGTTCGTCGCTGTGCTTAGAATGGCGTTCCACAAGCGTCCCACCGATGGGGTGGACGCCTGGCTGTTTGGTAAAGGTCCGGAAGGCTTACTGGAGTGTGCTATGACGGCTGCATCGACCTTCAACGCCAGCACGGGCAATGGTTACGAGCTGCAGATGGGGCGTTGGAGCCGCCGGCTTGCTGTTCCGTTCCTGGCATTCGCGGGGATCTCGAGCGGTGAACGGGTGCTGGACGTGGGCTGCGGCACTGGCAGCTTGACGTTTCTGCTGTCCGAGCGCTCCGACCTGGCGGCTATATGCGGGATCGACTACGCGCCACCCTACATCGAACATGCGACGCACAGAAACTCAGATCCGCGTATCTCCTTTCGTGTCGGCGACGCATGTGCTTTGCCTTTCCCTGACGCGGCATTCGACCGGGTTCTGTCGCTCCTGATGCTCCACTTCGTCTCCGAGCCGCACCGAGCCGTGGCAGAAATGCGCCGTGTCGCGCGACCTGGAGCGACGGTTGCAGCCACCGTATGGGACGCTCGCGGCGGCTTCGTTGCCGGTCGGGTGTTCTTGGATACCGCAGCCGCGCTTGATCCCGCCGCTGGATTGCTTCGGGCGCGCGCCTGCACCCGCCCCATGACACGGCCGGGCGAGTTGGAGTCGGCCTGGCGTCAAGCCGGCCTCACCAACATTGAGACGGCGGAGCTTGCCATCCGCATGGAGTACGCGTCCTTCGACGATTACTGGGCGCCATACCTTGGCAAGGATGGACCGGGTGCCGAATATGTCGCGACGCTCGACGAGCGGGCACGCGTGAGGCTTCGCGATGCTGTCCGTTCTGCCTACCTCGACGGCGATGTCGACGGTCCACGGTCCTACCTAGCCGTTGCTTGGGCCGTGAAGGGGATCGTGACGCCTTGAGCGCATAAAGACTTGTCGCACACTCGCAACTCGTCGGACGACGCCTCTTTCACTCGCGGGTTCTAAAGACGCCATCCGCCTATTTGCTCGCCCGCTTCGTGCACTGGTTCTCCTGCTTCACGCAGGCGATCTGCGGCGTCGAGCACTCGGCCACGCCGTTGACCACCGCGCAGAAGGAGCACCGATCGTTGAACTCCAGGCAGTCGGGATTGGCCGCGATGAAATCCTTCATGCTGTCGGCTGCCGTTTGGTCGGGCTGCGGCGCCGCACCGGAATCCGCAGAAAGTACGGCTGTCGCCCAAGCCCCGGCGAGTGCCAGGGAGAAGGCGAGCTTACATAGAGTGTGTCTCATTCCATCCCCCTCTCGCGTCAGGCGCTGCCCGCCAGGGAAGCGCTTCTTCGCGCCGGCAGTCAGCCTACCAGGTTGCGGATCGCGCGCATGAAGACACGGGCGCCGATGCCTATCAGCGCGTCGGGAAAATCATAATCCGGATTGTGCAACCGCGGATGGTTCTCCCCAGCGCCGAGGAAAAACATCGCCGACGGCGCAACGCGGCCGAAGAGACCGAAATCTTCCGATGCCTTCATCGGCAGTGCGCCCGCGCCCCGATCGTGGCTGACGCCTTCCTCGTTGAGCGCCCGCCTCAATTCCCCGACGGCCGGCGCCGCATTGCTGCACTGATGGAACACGTCCTCGTAGCTGATCGTCGCGTCAAGCCTTGACGCCTCGGTCTCGTTGCGCACAGCGGCTCGCCGCCCATCATTTCCGCGGCGTTCTGCTGGCGTTTCAGGTTCAGCTCCGCGTCAATCTGGTAGCGCTTGAGAGCACCCTTCTGCTGGATCTCGGCAAGCTTCAGCTCGCGCTCGATCTCCAGCTTCCGCCGCTCGTTTTCCGCGGAAAGCTGCGCCTTCTCGGCATCTGCTTTGGCCCGCATCTGAAGCTTCTGCATTTCCGGGTTCGGCTGGCCGGCGCTCGCCTGCATCCGCCGCTCAATCTCCTCAGGCGCAGGCTTGGTGAAATAGAGGTCGGGCGATTTCAGCCCCGCCGCCTCCACGGATTTGGCGATGCCGTTGTAGAGATTGTCCGGCGAGACGTAAGGATTGTCAGGTCCCAGCGTCATCAACAGCTTTTCCTGCAATTGCTGGATCATCTGGATCATCATGATATCGCGCTCGCGGGTGCCGGCGCCGAGCCCGGTATTGACGGTCGCGTCCATCTCGGCGTTCCAGTGGCGCGGATCGAAACTCACCCATTGGCCGCGCAGCCTAACGACGCGCGGCCAATCCTGGTGCTTGATGACGAGGCGAAGCAGCCCCTTGAAAACGCGCCGCAAGCCTTGCGCAAATCCACCTCTTCCAGCGCTTTCGGCACCGCATCGCGCGCCGCGAAGGCATCGCGCCGGCGGGTGAACTCCTCGTCGTCGTCGCCACTGTCGCCGGTCGAAGCCGGCACGCCTTCGATCAGGTCGCGGTCATGCCCCATCGCAATGAGATCCGAACGGCGCATGCGCGTGGCAATGCCGGCGATCGGGCTCTCCTCGATCGAGAGCGCGTCCGGATGGATCAGAAATTCTTCGAGCGGCACCGCCGCCAGCCGCGGCGTGCCTCGCTCCACCTTGCGGCGGATCTTCACGCTGTAGCTCGGCTGCTCGATCACACCCTCGAGTGTCTGGATCTTCTCGATCGTCTGCGACTGCTCCAGCACCTCCACCGCGTCGTCGCCGACGAGCTGCACCAATGCCGCCTCGTCGAGCCCAGTATGGGTCGAGACCGCGATCGACACCTTGTTCTCGTACCACCAGCGGATCACGCCGTTGCGGAGCTTCAAGGCGTCGTGCGCCGCGTCCTGCACGGCGTCATAGCCATCGCTTTCGGGAAAGACGACGTAGTTGATGTAGTCGGTCGCTTGGCTCGCCGCCGCCTCGTCGCCCTCGTTGACGGGCGCGTATTCCACCACCTTGTCGTTGCCGAGGATGGTCCGGATCAGCGACGGCAGCACCTTCTTGATCGCCGCGCGGCAATCGCGCGAAACCACTTTCGAGCGGTTGGCGTCGGCCGGCACGTCCTTCATCGTGCCGTCGTAATATTCCATCGCCTTGATGCGATCGACCCCGAGCGTGTCGCGATAGTCTTCGCAGTCCTTCACCAGTTGGCTGACCAGTGCGGCCAGCCGTTCATCGGTCATTGCAGCCATCGGAGAACCTTTCGGGCCGTGGAGTTCGATTTTGAATTGTTGGGTGACAGTCGGCCAGTTCGCGCGAATTGGAGAGAGATGCGTTTCCGCTCGTGGCATGGCGGTAGGAAAGTGTCGGACGATTTGAACGTCGGCTAGCAGTCCGTCATCTTGCAGCGGAATGCCATCTTCGGTAGCAGGCCTTCCCTTCTGCAAAACCTCCCATAGTTAAGCTTTTATCGGAAGCTTTCGTCGGGAGTGCGCGTCAATGTCGATCCTCATCAGCATCTTGATCACGTTCCTGGTCGTCATCCTGGTGCTTTATCTCGTTAATCGGCTTCCGTTGGACGCGCGTGCCAAACAGATTGTCCAAGCGATCGTGATCATCATCGGCATCCTGTCGTTGCTGCGGTATCTGGCGGTCTTCTGATCGTGCGCCTCGACACGATCGGCACGCCTCGGGCCTGCATTTGTATAGCTTGTTGAGCTGTGAAAAATGCGCTCGAAATGACGAGCATCGTCCTGAACGTTTCTGACCAACCAGCGGGCTGGTCTCGACCGAAACGCTGGTTGGTCGTGCTTGCCCGCCACCAAAAATAGCTACGAACGGACAGTGAACCAGCGGCGGCAGAAAACTGCCATCACCCGTAATCACCGGCCATAAGCTGAGGAGCATGGTATAATGCTGTCACGTTACAACGCCTCAACCCTTGTTATCGCTGACCAACCATCGTGCAGGAACCAGTCGCACCGATGGCACGTTCTCGTATGTGCATAGAGTGGAGTTCGTTACGATGGTTGGAAAAGATTACCGAGGGCCGGAATATCACGCTTCGTCCGGCCTGCCTGTCGCCATTCTGGTGCTGTCTGTGCTCGGCATAACCGCTTATCTTTTACTCGCAGGATCGCTGACCAGCGAAGAGCACGCCTCGGCCAGGGTTTACCTGCCGGCTGCCCAGACCCAGATGCGATAGCGGGCAGTGGGACTGCTACTGCATGATTCCTTAAGATCGGAACCGATCTAAGGACAAAATCATGCAGAAACTCAAAGCTTTACAGCGACCATTGCGCGTCTGGTTGGACGCGTGGCGCCGTAGAGACCGAGGCACTTGTCGGGCCTGCTCCCGAATGCCTCGAAATTCTCACATTCGGCTCCCCATGATGGGGAATGGACAAGAGCGGCATCGCCTTCCTGGCGCTTATTCTCATCCTCATCGCTCTCGTGCTGAGTATCCTGGCGTTCAATCCCGAAGCAGTGGCGCCGCCGAGTACACCGCCAATCGCTCCGAGCAACTAGAGCAATCCCAGGAAAAGTGCGGAGTGGTTTTCCGTACGGGACTGCGTGGTTTCTAAAGCAATTCCAGAGAAAGTGTGGAGCGGTTTCCGTTCGGAATTGCGTAGCGTCAAAAGCAATTCCAGAGAAAGTGTGGAGCGGTTTCCGTTCGGAACTTTGCTTCAAGTGCCGGCTCGTTTCCCTGCGGCAAACTCGATCCGGCTGCCTGCGCCCCCACGCCACTTATGCAAACAACGGCTCAAGTAATTACGAACACCGGAGAACGCTTCGGGAACGAAGCATGGACATCTACCCCCTGTGGGCTAAGCCTCATCCGCTGGGCAGAAGGCAGGTTTACCTCCTCCGGGCAGTGCCTATTCGGCAATGAGGAGAAGCAGCAGCAGGACGCAAGCGGCAGAGGCGACGATCGCCAGCGCACTGCCAGAACCACGCAAGTGGCGCACCTGCCTCGGCCAGCGCGGGAAACGGGTGGCTTCGATGACATCGCCGGATCAACATGCTCCATCAATCAATGGAGGCAGCCATGAGATCCCTCCTCGCACTCCACAGCATCGCGCTCGCAACGCGGCGATGGCCTTCGGCGCGAACTCGTCGCTGCCTTCAAACAAGAAAAGCCGCACGGGCTCGCGCTGCGCGGCGCCCTTGCGCCGACAGAAACGGCCACCCGACGTTCGGTGAGACAAATGCGCGCAAGACGAACGGAGCCAGGCGTCTAAACGACATCCTCAAACAACCTTCCGATCCGTGAACTTCCACGCCGCGGCATCCGCCCTCACCCTCGCGAACCGCTTCATCATCAGCGCGTAACGCGAGGCGGAGAGAAGGTCGTCGCGTTCCTTGACGACACGGCCGTCCTTGCGGTGGTAGAGGCGGAATTCCTCAAACCAGTCGGTCAGCGTGGTAAACACCTTCCAGCGCCCGGTCTGCATCCGCTGCAGCATATCCGATAGCCCCGCCTCCACGCCGTTGGTGCCGTCGTCGAAGGTCGCCCGCTCGGCAAGCAGCGCCAATCCCTGCGCGCGATATTGCGCGGCAAGCTGTTCGCCGCTGCCCTTGTCGTGCTGCAGGCCGTCATGTGGCCAGGCAAAGGGCAGCCACGTCCCCCAGGGTTTTATCGCCGCCGCGTGGATGATCGGCGTCGCCTCGCGCTCGCGATAGGTCTTCGTCACATAGAAGACGTCGGCGTCCCGGTCCCACGCGCAGGCCGTGGCGGCGAAGGGGTGGTCCCAGCCGAAATCGAGCCCGCCGATCTGCACCCAGTGCTTCGGGATCTCGAACGGATCGACGCGGATCGCCTCCTCCGCCACCGGAAAGATGCGCCCCGAACCGAGTGCAGGGACGCCCTTTGTGCGGGCCTCCCGTTCATGCGCCGGATAGCTGTCGATGATCCGCTGCCGCTCCTCCGCCGTATAGTGTTCCGCATCCTCGATCGTCATGGTGATGACCTCGCGATCCGGCGACTGTTCCATCAGATACCGCGCCACGACGCTGCTTAACCCTTTGAGCGGTGTGAACGTGACGGCGACCGCACCGCGCGTCGCATTGGTGCGGGTGATCCCCTCGAAATAGACATCCTCCGGCGGCTCCTCGTCGAACCACACATAGTCGACCGTATTGGCCTGCCACTTACCGCGCCCCTGCTCGTAGGCCTTGAAGAGTAGCGTCGAGGCGCCTCCCGTGACATGGCGCACCGTCACGCTGTCGAGCGCGCCGGACGCGCCGGAACGCCGCGTGGTCGCCTGGATTGCCGCCTTCGGAATGAAGCCGGTGCCCCAATCCTCCTCGTTGAGCGGCGGACCGATCAGCAGCCGCTGCACGCCGTCGCGAGTCAGCTCGTAGGATTCCGAGCCCGCCAGCAGTACGACCGGTCGGTCGAACCGCCGGCCCCGCCACCAGTCCGGTAGCGCCCTGTCAGGTGCATCGCCGCCTCCGCCGCGCCGGCAAGCGTCTTGCCCAGTTGATTGCCGGCCATGAACAGCCGTTCGCGCACCGCGGCACCCGCATCATGGAACGTTGCTTCGCATAGGGCCGGTAACCGGCGAGAATATTGGTGCGCCGCCGCCGGTCGAGCTCGGCCATAAGCACCGCCTGTTCCTTGAGCAACGCGCGCAGATCGCGCGGCCGCGCGGAGGCGCCAGCCATCGCCGCTGCAGGCCCGGTCGATCGATTTGGCATTTTTTCTCCGCCGGTTCGCGCATTGTTCCATCTTTGGCTCTTGCCTTTGGCGAGAAGTCGTGGAAATTCCACCGCATGAGAATCAGCCGTACGCTATTGATTACGCTCTGCCTCTCGGCGCTGGCGTCCTCGTGCACCGAGACCGCGGAGGCGCCCGCACCCGCGCGCCGTTCCAAGATAGCCGCCGCTGTCGTCGATAATTCGCCGCGCCTATGCAAGACCCCCCAGACGCAGTGCTACTACGGCACCGGTCCGGCCGGCGAACCCTGCTCCTGCTGGTCGAATGAAGGCGCTCCCGCCCACGGCATCACCACCAAATAAGCCGAGAGCTTGAACTGTCGCGAAAATCGCTCGGCCGCCCCACGGCCGGCAATCCCGCCACTGCAATAACAACCGCACTATGGCCGCCACGCGCGTCTTATCAGACGCACGAGGCACGCCAGTTCGACGCGCGACTGCCGCCATAAACCGGCCGTTAACCGTATTTCACGTTACCGGGGGAACATCTCAATCGGCGCCACATGATTAACGTCATCCCACGCTCTGAAGAGACGGACGACAACAACGCGCTTGAAAGGGGATGGAGATGGTCAAAACTGGTCTTGGCGCTTCGATAGCTGCTCTCACCTTCTCCATTGCCGTGTCCGCGGTTCTTCATGTCGCCTTGGCCCAAAATCGCACACCAGCCGTCCCGGCGGTGTCGACTGAGATAACCTCGTCGATCTCCAGATGAAGTGAATTGCCCCGTCCGGGAAGGCCCGACTGGATGGGGCTGACGCGGTTGCCTGCGCGTCTCGCGGCGCTCTACACGTCCGATCGGACGCGCAAAAGCTGTGACACTTTCATCTGCTGCATGATTTTGTCCTCATGCAGCAGGCCGCGCTGGGCCTTCGTACTTGCCCTGGAAACGCCTGGGTTGCGGTCTCGGTTCCGCCTCCGGCCGGTTTCCACCCTTGCGCTTCCGTCCGCGCTGGCCAATGCTTGAAGCGAGCCGGCTTACTGAAGGAGGCACGCCCCATGATAGAAGGTCATTGCCATTGCAGGTCGGTGCGCATCACCGTTCCCATCCGCCCCGAGACGCTTGGCGATTGCAACTGCTCGATCTGCAGCCGGCTCGGCGCCCTCTGGGGCTATTATCCTGCGAGCGACGTCACCGTCATCGACGAACAGAAAACGCTCGTCGGCTATGTCCAGGGCGACGCAACACTCACGATGCATCATTGCGGCCGCTGCGGCTGCACGACGCATTGGTCGCCGCGCGGGCGCAACGCCTCGCGCATGGGGGTCAACATGCGGATGTTCGACCGCGCCGTCTGGGAGGAAATCCCGCACCGATTGATCGATGGTGCAAGCTGGTAACAGCACCATCCACCCCGCGAGGTTGCTCAGATCCTGCCCATTAACAGCAGGACCACCAGCACGACCACCAGGACGCCGAGAATGCCGGAAGGGCCGTAGCCCCAGCCGCTCGAATAGGGCCAGGAGGGAAACGCGCCGATCAGGAGCAGGATCAAAATAACGAGAAGTACGGTTCCAAGCATATTGCGATCCTCCGCCGCATAATTCGATCCGCGGATGGAATTACGCAGCAATTACAAGCTGCCACTGTGACATTGGCGCGTGCGCGCCGCCGCGGATGGTTTGTCATTCCTACCGAATGCCCATAACCGCAATAAGTTCCGATGAGACTGCGTCGGCCGACCGCTAAACCTCACGTCTCAGAGGATAATTCTGCGCCGCGCCGCTGTCCCCGCCAATATTTCGACTGTATCATTGGTAACAGCGCCGGCGCGCCAAAGATCCTTGTATGCATTTGTTCTCAGCTTCTTGAGAACATGCTAGATTTCCTACGGCTACAGAGGGGGAGAACCAATGCCACGTATCGCAAATCTTTACTTCAAGACCGCCATCATTTTCCTGATTGCCGGCATCTCGATCGGCCTTCACATGTCGATTTCAGGCAACCACGCGCCGACCGGCGCCCATGCCCACGCCAACCTGCTCGGCTGGGTCACCATGGCGCTCTTCGGCGTTTACCACGCACTCAACCCACGCAAGGCCGAGAAGCGCCTGGCGGTGATCCAGTACGTCGTCTACACGTTCGGCGTCGCCGTGCTGATCCCGTCGCTTTATCTCATGCTTTCCGGAAACACAGCGATGGAACCGATCGTCGCCATTTCCTCGCTTATCGCCTTCGCCGGCGTACTGATGTTCGCAGTCATCATCTTCTCGGGCAGCGAGGCCGCAGTTCCCGCCGGCGTCTCACGGGCGCGCTGATGCAATCGGGATGAGGTGGCTTCCACCTCATTCTTGCCCAACCTGCGGCGGCATACGTCTTCCATACATTCAAAACTCGCCACAACACTTTGAATTGCTGCAGGACTCAGCCCTGCTCCGGTCCGGAACGCCGTCCCGCCGGCCGCCGCGTCCGTACGGACTTCCGCGCCGTCCTGCTCTTCGCCGGCGCCTCGATCAGCGGCCGGATCGTCTGATCGAGCATCCGGATGCGCCGGACAAGCTCCTCATCCGTCAGCTCGTCCAGCGCGTTGGCATTCGCCGAAAGATCCTTGGGCAAGATCGAGGCCAGGAGCTTCAGATAGGATTCCGGCTTCTCCTCGCGCAGCCGCGCGATCACGTCGACGCCATGCGCCTCGAAGTCCGCCTGCACCGCTTCGAGGAAGGCCCCGCCGAGCCGCGTGCGCGAGCCCTTCGTCACCCCCGCCATACCGGCGCTAGGCTCGTCGCCCGCTTCGCCCGAGGGCGTGCTCGAGACATCGTCGTCGATCATCTGCACCGCCTCCCTTGTATTTGTCTCCACCCGCCGGAAGTTCCCATGATTGAGCGTGCAACGATTCCCGTTTCGCTACCCACAATTGCGCCAGAATCGCGAATCAGTTTGAATTGCAGTGCAATAGCGACCTCGAGAGATACCATGCGCAGTTTCGTTACTGTATTCCTGCTCGCCATATCGGCCACAGTTCTTGCCGCCAAGGAAAAGTTAGATGACCCATCCTATCAAGTCAGAATATGGATCGAAAAATTCGATGGAAACTATTCGCAAGCAACCGGCAGGTGCGGCTCTAGTTATTACTGCACCATAAAGGTCGGAAAGCATGAGGTCACTATCAGCGGCGCTTCCAGCAACTACTATTACCTCAGCGTGCACGGGGATCCGGAGGAGCCGGCCTATTGTTGTCTTTTTGCCGACAAGTCATATCAAGTGCCAGTACGGGTGGAGGGCAAACTCCATATCGAAACCCTTTACTATAAACTGCCTCGGTATTTAGCTCTCCGGGGCAAGGTCGAGTTCGGAAAGATCTACATCGAATACCAGGACCCGCGGGCCAACGAACGTCGCCAGCGAGTAAGCGGTACAGAGGGAGTCCAGGACCTTTGATAATCCGGCGGACATCACTCTCGCCACGTTCTAAGCGCTTCCAGCAAGGTGGTTCCAAACATCCTCGATAGCTTCTGAGCGCCGATCTTGCGGTTCTCTGCGTCAACCCAAGGATAATCACCCGTAGGCGAATACGGTATCTTGCGCTCCGCTCCCCGGCCAGACCTTTCGAGGCGCCGTTGAGCCAGCGAGCCTTCTTCAATGTTCGGTTCCCTCACATAAGGATCTTCGTAAAATCTCCGTTTCTCGTCGTCATCGAGTTTCTCCCGCATAGCCTGAATGCTGGACAAGACGGAAGCTCCATCCGGGTTGGTAATCTTAGGTATGAGATAGGTCAGCTCGATTTTTGCGTCTTCAAGATTCTTCTGCATCCCGCTTAAGCCTTTTCGCGGCCCTGGTGGTAAAGTGCCGAAGTGTTCCCTTTTGTCGCCGGAAAGCGCGCCGAGCGATTTCCTGGTCCCTTCTGGCAAATAGGAGCTTGGTCCATACAAGGCACTTTCAAGCAGGCTTTCTGCATAAGCTCTCGCATCCTCCGGACTGATGTATCCAGGGCTTGGCGCGAGTAGCGTTTGCCGCTGAATATTTCCGGCAGTAGTATTTTTCCTCAAAGGGAATGTCCGGTCGCTCATGAGCATCTCCTTGGTGCGTTTTGGCTGTTACGCTCGCCCGACCGTCGCAAGACCGAAGAAGTTCTCGTCGGCGGAGGTTTGCCCCTCGCCGAGCAGCTCTATTTCCAGTTCCCCGACGCGGTCGCGAACAAAGGCCGCGTCGAATTCGGCACGCTCTTCGCCGAATTGGAGGATTTGCGGTAGCATTTCGATTTCCGCCCTCCGCAGCCCGCCCGGCCGTCGCGTTGCGCCTCTGTGTCAACGTCGTTCAAGCGTCTTGCGCCTTGCGTTCGGTCGGGCGGCTGCGGGGGCGGCCGGTGACGCTGCCAAGGCCGCAGCGCCGCGCATCCTCTCGGACGCCTCAAGGTCGCTGTTCCATCAAGGCGCATCACCGGCCGCATACGGCGCCGCGCCGCATCGTGAGACGCGCGGCGGCTGCCGTAATCCGTTGTTTGACGATGGTTTGATAAGCTCAGAAATCGAAACGGCTGCCAAAAGCAGCCGTCGCATCAGGACAAAATTCCTATCCTTGATTTATGGAATAATCCAATTCACCCGCGGACCGCAAGAGCGGGCAAAACGAAAAGCTTCCGATCGCCGATTTAGCGACAGCATTTTGGCTACTTGTAACCCACCTTCCGGAAGCCGCCCGTTGCCCAACCCGCCCGCACCACCGACACAATCGCCCACGGCACCCGCCTGCAAAATCCGGCCCAAGCCCTTGCTATACAAACGTATATTATAATTTCCTTGCATAAGACAGAGCCCTCTGCTTCAATCGAAACGGGTCGATGCTCAAGGGGCTTGGGCATGATTGTATTGGTGGCATTTCCGCAAGCAAAGCGAGAGACGAATGATCATCGCGCCGTAAGGCCGGTGGTTGGCTGTCGCGCACGCCGAGGGAAAAACCATTGCCCCGACCTGCCGGTAAAAAAGACGTGAGCGAGGCTAGAAAAACCGGCAAGCCGACAAATATTTATACTGTAACAGCAAGAAATGACGGTGCGGCACTTATTTTTTAGACTTTGATCAACCCTTGGCTCCCGGACCGATACCGGGGAACCAGACAAGCCCTCACGCATTTGCCTTCCGACAGAAGGAGCTTCAGTCATGCGTAATCACTGGATCTATGTTGCCATCGGATTTGTTGCCGGCGCTGGCCTGTTTCTCACCACCTCCTGGCAGCAGCACACGCAGCCAGCCGAAATGCCGACGGTAAAACTCGAAAAGACCGACCGCCTCCAGGGCCCCGCCGTCCAGACCTCGTTCATCATGGAACGCTTCGGCCCAGTCCACGCGGTGGAATAGGCCCCGCATCCGTAGTCTCCTGAATCCACAGCAATGTCGCCGGAAACGTCACGCGTATTTCCGGCGGCATCGCGGCGTGACATGAACCTTTATCCTCGCTGAACGTTTCCCTGCCAGCCTGAACAGAGCAATTCCAGGAAAAGTGCGTAACGGTTTTCCGTCCGGGAATTGCGCAGTTTCAAAGCGGAGGACTGCCGATGGTCCCTGTCCCGCGTGCGAGGATGGTCGAGTGGGTCGTGGTGATTGCCGCGTGCGCGCTGGTTGCGGCGTTCATGGTCGCGACGTTGATCCCCTGATCGAAGTCGCCGATCAGACAATGCCCGAAAACTTCCGCTGCTCGCGGATGTAGGCGATTGCAGCAACTTCCAGAGCTCTGCACTTTGCCTCGAACTGGAGCAAGCTTTCATCGTCTTTGTCGGAAGCGCATCGCAGAACATCGCGTTGGAGGCACGCGTGCTCGTATACCTCGCATAGATGCAGAAACACGAGATCCTGCATCATCCAAGCGCTGTCCCTCAACTCCGGGGCTGCCAAAAGCAGCCTGGCCATTCCTGCCTTCTGCACATCCATGCCGAACGCTCGCATTCTTCGACGAGCCGAGCAAATTTAACGGCCTACGCGGGGAGAAGGTTCCAGAAGCATCTCCGGCGTACCCGCTACGACGGAATTCTTCACGCCCACAAGGCAGGACGTCCCGAAGAAGAAAAGAAATCAGATGGATGTTTTCAGTGAGACGCGCAGCGCTGCAGCCGACCGCCCTTCATTTGACAACCGCCGTAACGAAAAAGGCGGCGATCGCACCGCAGAGCACCGCATAGGCGCAGGCGCGCAACATTTTCATTCGGCGCGTTCTCTCGCCGGTCCAATCGTAGCCCATCATGTGCTCCGAACCGCCTTACAGCATCAAGCGTCTCATGACGCGCGAATGCCTGCTGTAATGCTTTGAATTGCCACATGATCCCTCAACTCGACGTCGACTTGAGAAATCTCGAGTAACTTGCCGGCTTCTTCTTAAAAAATGGCGAATCGAGGCAAGAAAATCTGATCGACAGTGCCCCAACGTCTGCGGCAATGACGCTCCAACATGTGTGGACGGCATGCAGCCCTTCCCGTCTTGCCTTTCACTCGCGAATGCGCAAGTTACACTCCAACGGGCTTGCCCGACAAAACTTTCGAGGAAACCGCTTTGAACTCCGACAACAAGCCCGATGCCACGATCAAGGTCGAGAAGCGATTGAACGGCCGCTGGGCCTTCGTCCTCACCTTCCGCGGCGTGACCTATCCGGCCGAGGGGCAATTTGCCTCCGAGTTCCAAGCGCAAGCCGCCGCCCACGCCGCGATGAAGTTCTTGCAACAACGCGGCTGACCTCACTCCGGCAGACCGGCCAGGCGATAACCGTCGATAAAATACCGCCTGAGCTCTTCATCCCGGAACGGTTGCGAATCCGACCACTGCCGTATCGTGAAGTTCGGGTTGTTCATCATGAAGAGCTGCGCCTCCGTCCGCGCATCATCCAGCCGCCCGAGCCGCGCCAGGCTTGCCGCAAGCAGGCGGCGCGAGGTCGCGCGGTAGGTTTCCGGGCGGCGCAATGTCTGGACCGCCGCCTCGTAGTCGCGGCTCGCATACTGGGCCTGACCCAGCATCCAATAATACCAGCCAGGCGGGTGAGGATTGAGCCGGAGGGCCTTTCGGACGTGCTCGATGGCTTCGCCGGGCCGCCCGGCGAGCACGATCAGATCCGACCGCATCGCCCAGGCGTCGGCATGGTTGGGATCGAGCCTCAGGGCAAGGTCGAACTCCGCATCCGATTCCTCCCAGCGGCGCTCATGGCCGAGGATGATGCCGAGCACCCAGCGGTTGCCGGCGTCATTGGGGTCGAGCGCGACCGCTTTTTGCGCTTCCGCGACGGCTCGCGGCCGGTTGGGATCGATCGGCTGATCCCAGAATTCCCAGCTCAGCCAAAGGTTGAGCGCCAGCAGCCGATGGGCCTCCGCATAGTCCGGATCGCGTGCGATTACCCGCTGCAGCAGGAAGATCGCCTCCCTTGCGGCGCCGGCCGTCTGCAGGCCGAGCGAACGCGCCCGGACGCAGAGATCATAGGCCTCCATGTCCGTCGGCCTGTTTCGCGCCGGCGTCGCCGTCAATCGCCCGACCAGCGCCTCGACGATGTTGCTCGTCACCTCGTCCTGGACGGCAAAAATGTCCTCGAGCCCGCGGTCGAACCTCTCCGCCCACAGGTGGTCCCCCTGCATGGCGTCGATCAACTGGGCATTGATGCGAACCCGCCCGGCGGCACGGCGTGCGCTGCCTTCCAACACGTAACGAACTCCAAGCTCGCGGGCAATGCGGCGCACATCCGTGTGCCTGCCCTTGTAGGCGAAAACGGAATTGCTGGCGATGACGAACAGGCCGCTGGCCCTGGAGAGGTCGGTGATCAGGTCTTCGGTCAAGCCGTCGACAAAAACCTCCTGCTCCGGATCGTTGCTCATGTTGGTGAATGGCAGGACGGCAATGGAAGGCTTGGTCGGCAGCGGCAACGGCGCCTTCGCGGCGCCATGCTGGCCCCAGGCCGAAGTCTCGATGCGATAAACGGAAACCGGCTCGGCCACGTTCTTGATGGCGTGCGGGCCAAGGTCGTCAAATTCGCAGTAGAGCCGCCGGCGGACCTGATCATAGATGCTGCTGGAGACGAAGATCTCTCCCGGACCGGCCATTGCCTCGAGCCGCGCGGCTATGATGACGCCGTCGCCGTAGAGATCGCCGCTCTCGACGACGACGTCGCCTAGGTTGATCCCAATTCTCAGAAGAATTTGCCGGTCGTCTGCAAGTCCCTCGTTTGCCGCCTGCATCCGCCGCTGGAATTCGATCGCACAGGTCACGGCGTTGACCGCGCTTGCGAACTCGACCAGCACTCCATCGCCCATCGTCTTGACGACACGGCCATTATTCTCGCGTACCAGCGGTTCCAGGATCTGCTTGCGGCGTTCCTTCAACGTTGCCAGCGTGCCGCTCTCGTCCAGTTCGACGAGGCGGCTGTAACCGACCACATCGGCAGCCATTATGGCGGCAAGACGCCGTTGGGCGCGTTCCTCAGCCATGTCAAACGCCTTCGCAGAACGCAGTGCCGTGGAATTGTAGGACGTCCATTGGAAATGTCTATCAACCGAATGCGTCTGGCGGCGGCAGGATGTTCATTGTCCGGGAGCGAGGCCATCGAGCAGGAAGTCAAGCCCTTTCCTGAAAGCGCCGTCTGAGGACCGCGAACAACGACCTTGGCAATTGACCCGATGCTCTTCG
This sequence comes from Sinorhizobium terangae, assembly GCF_009601505.1. Classification (GTDB taxonomy): domain Bacteria; phylum Pseudomonadota; class Alphaproteobacteria; order Rhizobiales; family Rhizobiaceae; genus Sinorhizobium; species Sinorhizobium terangae. Next base: position 9,470 of record NZ_WITC01000031.1, on the reverse strand, counting down.
AGGTCGAAGCGGTCGTCATGCTGGATTAGAGCAATTCCGGGAAATGTGTGTAACGGCCGGAATCAGACCTACAGCTCCTGTCCGAGGCGCGACAGCGGGGGGCGTTTCGTCCCGTTGTCTCAACTGTCACATGCGCCTCCTAACTTCCGAGAATACTACTTCACGGGGCCACGCGTGATGGACGTGAGTTCCCCGATCACGTCAAACGCCTTGATGCTCAACGTCGGGTCACCTTTCATCTCCGCAATAATTGGCCCGTCGACGAAGGCTTGCACTGCGGCGTCATCGTCGAACAGGTAGATCCCGCCGGCTTCACTTTGGGCCTCATTAATGATCCAGACCTTCCAGCGCAGGCCAGGTATGTCCGCGATGGGTTGAGCATAGGGCAGATTTTCTTTCTCGTACTCGGCCCTCGGTCCGTTGAGCTTGTAGTTGATTTGCAGAATTTTGGCCGACATGTCTTTCCTCCCCTATTCTCTGTAGCAGTAGGCGTTACACGATCACAAGCGACCCTCCGCGTCCCCTTGTTTGGCGCCCCTTCAAGATACCACCTCAAGCGGCATCGTGGCGAGGGTACATCGGCGTTCCACTTGCGCATCTTGCGTTGGATTTCCATTGCGCAGGCCACCGCGTTCACCACGCTTGAGAACTCGACCAGCATTCCGTCGCCGGTGAGCTTGACATCCACCCCCCGCGCTCAAATTGGCCCGAACCAGCCCCTCTCGCCGACGGCCGTATTGCTGCATGTTTTTGCCCCTGAATCGGATACGATTTTAGGAAAGCATGCAAAGCCCATCCGAGGGACCAGAATGTGAGCAAGCCGAATTACCAGGACATCGCCCGCCGGGCCGGAGTGGGAACCGCAACGGTCGAGCGGGTCCTGAACGGGCGCGGAGGCGTTCGCCCGGAACTGGTCGAGAAGGTCGTCGTTGCCGCGCGCACTTTGAACTACCCGCGCACGCTTCCCGACGCTCATCGGGGACTGCTGCGTATCGAAGTGCTGATGGTTCGCCCCGAGACCACTTTCTACCGACGGCTCTCCAAGGCGTTCGAGAGGATTGCCGCGACCCTCGATCCTCTGGTGATCGTCCACCGGAGCTTCACCGAAGAGATGAAGCCGGACGAGATCGCAAGGCGCATCCTTTCCACCGACCTGCCGCGTGCCGGTCTGATCCTTGCGGTTCCCAACAGCCCGCTGATCAGTGCGGCCGTGGAAGCGGTGGTTGCGCGAGGGGTGCCGGTCGTCCATGTCGTAACCCGAGCATCCGAGAGCACGGGGGAATTCGTCGGAATTGACAATTACGCCGCCGGACGGACGGCGGCTCACTTCATAGCCCGCATGGCGCGGGCAGAGGGCCCGGTCATTGGGCTGTGTCATCCGATCTATCAGGTGCACCGCGATCGTATCCGCGGGTTCTCGGACTACTTTCATGAACACCCCGGCCCCATCGCCTTTGAATGGCTCGGCTTCAGCCGCGACGAAGAGCACTACAGCGCGGAGTCATTGTCCCTTGCGCTTGAAATGTATCCGGATCTCGTCGGGCTTTATAACGCCGGAGGCGCAAACTCCGCTCTGATCCAGGTCCTGCGCCGTCATCGCCGGGGCCGGGACGTGTTGTTCGTCGGGCACGAATTGACCGACTACACCAGCACCGCCTTGCGAGAGGGCATCATGGACGTGGTGTTGGATCAGGCTCCCGAGGCGCAGGCCCAGCGTGCGCTCGATTTGATCCTGCGTCGCATCGGCTTGACTGCGATCGAGCCGGATCGCGCTCCCATTCGCTTCGTTACCATCACCGCCGAGGCGCTTTGATCTAATTTGATCAAGGAAGGTTTCGGTGTTCAGAAAGCCTCCTGATATTTGTCAAGTCAGGGAGGAGAGACGGAGCGTCGAAACGGAGCGACACCGGATCAGGCGCGCGACGCGCTCTCCTTTGATCGAGAGAATCTGTGCGGGCGCGACCGCCCAGGGAGAGCGCAATGGACGACCTACAATATGGAACGCGCAACAAGCGCGGCGACTGGGCGCCGAACCGGCCGGTCGAAACCGCGCCGCTGTTCGTCTTTCCGCCCCGGTTGATGGCAATTCTGAAGTGGCTGCCGCACTACTTCCTTCCCTGGAACGTGATCTTCGCGGCATCGGCGGTGGCCTACTGGGCATGGGTGATTCCGACGATCAACACGATGCAGACTTTCGCCATCGGCTGGATCGCCTGGCTTTACGCCGTCAATGCGATTTGCGTGTTTTTCTTCTACGGCGCTTTCGAGCTTCATCTCTATGTCCTGAAGCGGCAGGAGAACCGCTTCAAGTACAACGGAAAGTTCCCGGCCGAGCAGAAGAGCAAGGCATTCTGGTTCGAGAGCCAGAGCGTCGACAATATTCTGCGCACGTTTCTCTCGGGCGTGACCGTCTGGACCGCGGTCGAAGTCGCCATGCTGTGGGCCTATGCCAACGGCTATGCGCCCTGGCTGAGCTTCACGGAAAATCCGTGGACGCTTGCCGTTGTCGCGCTGGTGGTGCCGATCATTCACGAGTTCCACTTCTTCTGCATCCACCGGCTCATCCACACGCCCTTCCTCTACAAGAGGGTGCATTCGGTCCACCACAATTCGGTGAACCCCTCGCCCTGGTCTTCGCTGTCGATGCATCCGGTCGAGCACCTGCTCTACTTCGGAACGGCGTTCTATCACCTGATCCTGCCCTCCAACCCTATCCTCATGCTCTATCAGCTCCACTATGCGGGCTTCGGAGCCATTCCCGGCCATGTCGGCTTCGACAAGGTCGAGATCGGGGAGGACAAGCTCATCGATAGCCATGCCTATGCGCACTACCTGCACCACAAATACTTCGAGGTGAACTACGGCGACGCCCTGATCCCGCTCGATAAATGGTTCGGCACCTGGCACGACGGCTCTCCGGAAGGCGAGGCGCGGATGCAGGAACGCTATCGCAAGCGCAAGGAAAAACTCGCGGCCCGCAAGGCTCGCGTCGAATTCGGGGGAACCGCCCAATGACCTGGATCTCTGCCTGCAAGCTTGACGACATCGAACAGGAAGGAGCCATCCGCTTCGACCATGGCGGGCGCACCTACGCGATCTACCGCGGGCCAGACGACAGTGTCTACTGCACCGCCGGCCTCTGCACACACGAGGCGATCCATCTCGCCGACGGATTGGTGATGGATTTCGAGGTGGAATGTCCCAAGCATTCCGGCGCCTTCGATTATCGCACCGGCGAAGCGCTCAGGCTTCCCGCCTGCGAGAACCTGAAAACCTATCCGGCCGAGGTGGTGGACGGAGAAGTTCGCGTGGCCCTGGACTAGAACGACCCGCTTTCAGGCGGAAATCGATAGAAGCGAATAAAACTCCATAAAATCAAACAGTTAGAGAGTTCTGCGTGTGTTCGTTCGAACGCACGGTGCTCTAAGGCTGCGCGACATTGGGCCCGATGGGCCTCCGGGATGCAACTGGGTGGTCCGGCACCCCCGAAGGGAGGATGAAATGAAATCGACTGTTGCGGCGGCCGTTCTGGCTGCCTTGATGGCTGGTACCGCATCGGCCGAGACGATCGGCGTTTCGATGCAGAGTTTCGACAACAACTTCCAGACATTGCTGCGCCAGGGGCTCGACGCAAGGGCGTCCCAGGTGGGCGGGGTCACTCTCCAGATCGAGGATGCGCAGACCGACATCTCCAAGCAGATCAACCAGGTGAACAACTTCATCGCTGCGGGCGTGGATGGGATCATCATAACCCTGACGGACACCTCCGCCGCTCCCGGCATCAGCGAGGCGGCTCGGAAAGCTGGAATTCCCCTCGTCTACGTCAATCTCGAGCCGGAAAACATCGATAAGCTGCCGGAAAAGCAGGCTTATGTCGGTTCGAAGGAAATCGACTCCGGAAGGCTCGGTGCGGAGGCGGCCTGCGAACTGCTGAAAGAAATGGGAAAGGCAGACGAGGCGCAGGTCTACATCTTAATGGGAGATCTGGCCCACCAGGCCTCGCGTGACCGTACGTCGTCGGTCAAGGAAACGCTGGCGGCAGGTGATTGCAAGGGCGTGACCATCGCCGACGAGCAGTCCGCCGCTTGGACGCGCACCAACGCGATGGATCTGACCACGAACTGGGTCACAGCCGGACAGCCGATCGATGTGATCTTTGCCAACAATGACGAGATGGCGATCGGCGCGATCCAGGCGCTCAAGGCCGCGGGCATGTCGATGGATGATGTGATCGTCGTCGGCATCGATGCGACGCAGGATGGCCTTGCCGCCATGGCCGCCGGTGATCTCGATGTGACGGTGTTCCAGAACGCCAGGGGACAGTCGGCGAGCGCCGTGGATGCGGCCGTGGCGCTCGCTCGCGGCAAGAGCGTCGACAAGGAGGTCTGGGTGCCCTTCGAACTGGTCACGCCCAAGAACATGGCCGAATACGCCAAACAGAACTGATCCTCCCCGACCGGCGCCCCTGCTGGTTGCGCCGGTCTTCTCACGATTGGAGAGCACATGGACGGTATCGTCATCATCGGTGCCGGGGAATGCGGCACCCGAGCAGCATTCGCCCTGCGAGAAGCGGGCTATTCCGGATCGGTCACGCTGGTCGGAGCCGAGCCTCACCTGCCCTATGAGCGCCCGCCGCTGTCGAAACCGGGAGACGGTGCGGTGCAGATGAAGCCGATCTGCGCAGCCGAAGCGCTGGCGGCGGCCGGCATCGACTATTTGCCCGGAGTGTCGGCCTCGAAACTCGATGCCGACGCCGGAACCGTGACCTTAGGCGACGGGCGGGCGCTGAGGTATGAAAAGCTGCTTCTCGCCATAGGCGCGCGTCCGAGACGCCTGACATGCCCGGGAGCGGACCACGCGCTCGATTTCCGCACCTATGCAGATGCGAAGATGGTTTTCTCCCATGCAGAAGCCGGCAGGCGCGTTGCGATCATTGGCGGCGGTTTGATCGGAATGGAGCTCGCGGCAGTCCTGCGTGGAAAAGGCATCGCCGTCAGCATTGTCGAAGCGGCACCGAAGCCGCTCGGACGTGCAGTTCCCGAGCGTTTTGCCGCAAAGCTGCATGCGAGGCATATGGACGAAGGCGTGCATTTCCACTTCGGACAGGGCGTTGCCGAAATCACGGATAACGCTGTTGTGCTCGCCGATGGCAGCGATGTGCCCGCCGACGTCGTCGTCGCGGCGATCGGCGTACTGCCCGATATCGCGCTGGCCGAGGCGGCAGGACTGGCAACCGGCAACGGTGTCTTGGCGGACAGCTTTCTTCGTACCAGCGCCCCCGACATATTCGCTGCCGGCGATTGCGCGGCGGTGGCGCAACTAGGTGGCGGGCATGTTCGCTATGAAAGCTGGCGGAACGCAAGGACGCAGGCCGAAACCGCAGCGCGAAACATGGCCGGTGCAGCCGAGACCTTTGCCGCTATCCCGTGGTTCTGGTCCGACCAGTACGATCTTGGCTTGCAGGTAGCGGGGCTGCCGCAGCCAGCGCATCAGCGCGTCGTGCGCTCAGCCGCGGCCGGCGAACTCGAGTTCTATCTGGACGATGGACGCCTCGTGGCTGCGGCGGGCCTCGGCTTCGGCAACAGCCTGGCCAAGGAGATCAAACTGGCTGAGATGTTGATTGCCGCAGGCGTCAGCCCCGACCCCGTGGCATTGGCCGACCCTGGCTTGAACCTCAAGACGCTTCTGAAAAGCCCGCGGGCGGCCTGATGCCCCTGAAGTTTCGAAACACTTGAGCTTGTCTTTCGTCTCAAGGGCAAGCTCACACCAACTCCAGGAAGCGAAGCGGCGTCTCCCCCACCAGCACGGCCGCGCCCCATACGATTAGTGCTACGCCGATAAGCTTGCCGAGCCGAGAGCCCATCGGAAGGACCTTTTCCAGCACAACGAATGTCATGAGACCCACCATCCAGAAGAGATTCATGACGCCGCCGAAGAACAGGAGCCCCATCAGGAACCAGCAGCAGGCGACGCAATAAGCACCTTGCTCGATTCCCATGCGGAACGCTCCGGTCGTTCCCCCGCGCCAATGGGTGAGGATGAAATGCAGCGGAGAGCGACACTGGCGCAGGCAAGCTCGCTTGAGCGGGGTCAGTTGGTAAATACCCGCTGCCAGCAACAGCGTGCCGTCGAGCGTCGCGCTTGCACTATCCAGCATCGGCGACAATAGCGCCGAACGCTCCAGGCCCCACTGCAAACCGACTGCCACAACGCTGAAGCCCGCCCAGGCAATCAGGTAGGCTGAGGCAAAGAGCGAGGTTGGGACAAAGGGATTGCCCTTTTCCTTTTGCCGGCGGCTCATCGCCCCGAACAGAAGCACCGCGGGTGCCGTCGAGGGGAGCATCATGGCGGCCATCATCACCCACCACATGATGAACATCAGCGCGGCGTGGCTCATGTCCCAGACGGCGGGCGTCATCATCGGCATGCCTGCTCTGCCCGGGGTGACGCAGATCGTCCCGAGGGCTGACACACCCATGCCCGCCCCGGCCAGAACATATGTCCACGCGATCACAACGACGGTGGAAAGTGCAGTGAGGACAACAATCCTGTCGCGCTTGAACGCGCTCTCGACGGCGGCATCGATCGACATCTCTTTATGCCCTTTGGCTCGATACTATCCGAGCCATGCCGTGAGCCTTGATCTTTCCCGGACCAGGCCATCCTGATTGAAGTGGTGAACGCAAAAATCGGCCCATGAATCTTCGAACGCCATTTCCATATCACCGGTGACCGTGGTCGTGCCGAGCCCGAGTTCCGCGTAGGTGAACTCGAAGCTGCCGCTCGGCCGTGCCAGCGCGATGTGGAACGGCTCGCCCGTGAACTCGTTGATTTTCGGGCTGGCGCTGCTCGTCAAGACGCCCGGGATCCTGACCTTCGCGGTTCGGGCATCGAAGTCCGCCTTGAGATCGATCGGCAGGAACAACGTTTCGCAAAAATCGGAACAGGTGCTGGCGAAGACTGCGAAGAGATTGCTCAAGGGCGGGCAGGCCCCGCCCGAGATAATCGTTTCAAGCGCGATCCGTTGGGCCTTGTCCGCACGCTCGTCGATGATGATCTGACGCCGGCCGTTTCCGTCCTTGATTTCACCGGGCCACTTGTAGAGCGCCGCCCAGGTCAGGCCCGCTAGCGGCGTGTCGTTGAAGTGGCCTTCAACGATGTTGCCGGTGTAGGCGGACTGGCAATAGCCATGTGTACTTGGCAAATTGAACTGGCAGCCGCAATTCATGGCGCAATTGCAGTTATCGTAGGTTTCGCTCTTGAATACCCATTGGTCTCCCATTCCCGGATCCTCCCATCCTTGCGCCGACATTGGCGCAACGATTACGGAGATCGCACAAGAGAGGTCGCGCGCTCTAGTTCAGGAACTGAAGCGCCCCGGTTTAGAATCTGAACTAGCCAGGACAGCCCACCTGCCGTAGCGTATGGTGAACCGACTGCATGTTTCTCTGGATCGTAGTCGATCTAAGGATAAAAACATGCATTAAAACAAAGACCTAGACTGCGTCGCATGGCTCCAGTCGAATGCGGCGCGCTTTGGGGAGGAGGTTCACCATGACACAGGCAAGCTATGGACAGTTCTGTCCGGTGGCCCTGGCTGCCGAGGTGCTGTGCACACGCTGGACGATGCTGCTCCTGCGTGAGCTGATGGCCGGCTCGACGCGCTTCAACGATCTGCGCCGAGGCGTGCCGCGCATGTCCCCGGCCCTCCTGATCAAGCGGCTGCGCGATCTCGAGGACGCCGGTATCGTCCGTCGCGTTGCTTCGCAGACCGAGCCGGGAATTCTTGAGTATCACCTGACGTCTGCCGGACGGGACTTGAAGCCGGTGGTCGAGACGATGGGCATATGGGGCCAGCGCTGGTTCGAGGCCGATGTGTCGCTGCAACATCTCGATCCGTCGCTATTGATGTGGGACATACACCGCAATCTCGATCCCACGACGTTGCCGCCGCGGCGCTGCGTGATTCAGTTCCTCTATCCTGAACTGCCTGCCGCTCGCCGGCGGTGGTGGCTTCTCGTCGAGCCCGGCGCCGGGGTGGATCTCTGCGCAGTCGATCCCGGCTTCGATATCGACCTCTACGTCACCACCGACCTGCGTACCATGACTGCGATCTGGATGGGACTGACGACGGTCCGTCAGGCGATGGGCGATGGAAAGCTTGTGCTCACGGGCGATCGTCAGGTGGCGAGCCAGATGCAGACCTGGCTTGGCCTGAGCCCTTTCGCGGCGGAAAAGAAGCTGGTTTCTGCATAGCGGTGTGGCAGGGCTCATCGTTGTGGCGACTCAGGGCATGGCGCAATGCCGACAACAGCGGCGCTTGCACGAACTTCGGCTTGGCCCCCGAAGCGGTCATTGTCAAGAGCTTGACCTACGCTGCGGGAGCCTCATGCCATTGCGTCCGAATTTGCTGCTCTAGAGTCGGTCAGCGTTAAGCTGAATCGAAACAGGATTCCCTTTTTGTTGGGATTGTGATTCAAGATCATTGCTGGTGAGGAGGCCAGCAATGATGGCGCGACCTCTTTCTCTTGATTTACGCCAGCGCGTCGCCGCCGCTTTGGCCGGAGGCATGACGGTGCGGGCGGCCGCCTTGCGCTTTGGGATATCGGCGGCGACGGCGGTGCGGATCGGCCAGCTCGACCGGTCCGGCCGCGGTTTGGCGCCGGCCAAGATGGGGGGCCATGTCAAACCCATGCTGCGGGGCGCGGCGGCCGATGAGGTTCACCGCCGACTGGCGGCCAAAACCGATTGGACGGTGCGGGCGCTTGCCGCCGATCTGAAGGCGGCCGGGATCGATGTCTCGCATGACACCGTTTGGCGGTTTCTGCGCCGCGAAGGCAAGACATTTAAAAAAAACGCTGATCGCCAGCGAGCAGGACAGGCCGAAGGTGGCGCGCTTCCGAAGCCGCTGGAAGACCCATCAACATCGACTTGATCCGCGCCGCCTGGTGTTCGTTGACGAAACCTGGGTCAAAACCAACATGACGCGCAGCCGCGGCTGGTGTCAGCGCGGCCAGCCGCTGATCGCCAGAATACCGCATGGCCATTGGAAGACGCTGACCTTCCTCGCCGGGCTGCGTCACGACCGCATCGTCGCACCCTTCGTGCTCGACGGCCCGATCAACGGCATTGCCTTCACCGCCTGGGTCGAGCAATGCCTGGCGCCAACCCTCAACCCCGGGGATATCGTCATCCTCGACAATCTCGGCAGCCACAAGGGCAAGCCGGCGCGCAGCGCCATCCGCGACGCCGGCGCCCATCTGTTCTTCCTGCCGCCCTACAGCCCCGACCTCAATCCGATCGAGATGATGTTCGCCAAACTCAAGACCCTGCTGCGCAAGGCCGACGAGCGTAGCGTCGAGGCGACATGGCGGCGCGTCGGCGAAGCTCTCAAGGCGTTCAGCCCGCACGAATGCGCCGCCTATCTCAGGCATGCAGGATACGTTTCAACGTAGGTCTGACAGACTCTA
>NZ_WITC01000030.1 GCF_009601505.1 Sinorhizobium terangae | reverse complement strand
TGAAATGGGGATGTGCGTTGCGCTCCGTCGGCGCGCCATGCGTCGCCCAGCGCGTGTGGGCGATGCCGATGCTGCCGGCCAATGGCTCCTCTTTCAGCTTCGCTTCGAGATTGAAGAGCTTCCCCTCGGCGCGGCGGCGCTTCAACCGGCCCCCGTCGATGGTTGCAACGCCCGCCGAATCATAACCGCGATATTCGAGCCGCTTCAGCGCATCGACCAATCGCTCCGATACCGGCTGATTGCCGACGATGCCAACGATACCGCACATGTCCCTCTCCGCGTTCTCTTCACGCCTGTCCCGGCGCAACTGTTACCCAAAGCAGACGACCTCGCCGCCTTCAGGCTTTCGTAGCGAAATTGCCGCGTGAGGCAATCCGGTCCGATTTCACTTTCAGTTTCAGTATTTAACGTGACCTATTCGGCAGCCTTCGGCTTCTTCCTAGCGGCCTTCTCCGTCTCGTAGCGTTCGCGCAGGATCGGTGCCCTGCCCGGCTTGATTTCCTGGCGCGCGCGCCCGAAGGCGACGGCGTCGGCGGGAACGTCGTCGGTAATGACGCTGCCGGATGCAACAAGCGCGCCATCGCCGATCGACACCGGAGCCACGAGCGAAGAGTTCGACCCGACGAAGGCATTCTCGCCGATGCGGGTCACATGCTTGTTGACCCCGTCATAGTTGCAGGTGATGGTTCCCGCTCCAATGTTCGATCCGGCGCCGACGAACGCGTCGCCGATATAGGTCAGATGGTTGACCTTGGCGCCTGCACCGATTTCGGCCTTCTTCACCTCGCAGAAATTGCCGACCTTCGATTTCGGGCCGAGATCGGCGCCGGGACGAAGGCGTGCGAACGGTCCGACAGTCGCATCCGCGCGAACAACCGCGCCCTCGATATGCGAGAAGGCGTGGATAATTGCCCCACTCTCCACGGTGACGCCAGGACCGAAGACGACATTCGGCTCCACCAGGACATCCTGGGCGAGTTCGGTATCCCAGGAAAGGAAAACCGTTTCCGGCGCGATCATCGATACGCCTGAGAGCATCAGTTCCTGCCGCCGGCGCTGCTGCCAGAGACGCTCGATATAGGCGAGTTCCGCTCTTGTGTTGCAGCCGGTCAGTTCCTCCTCGGGCGCTTCGACGGCGACTGCCTTGCCCCCGACGGCGCGAACGATTTCAACGAGATCGGTGAGATAATATTCGCCTTTCACGTTCATATTGCCGATGCGGCCGAGAAGATCGAGGGCCTTGCGACCGTTGATCGCCATCAGCCCGCCATTGCAATAAGTGATCCGACGCTCGGCCTCGGATGCATCCTTATGCTCCCGGATCGCGACCAGCACACCGTCCTCGACGATCAGGCGACCGTAGCCGGTCGGATCGGCAGCCTCGAACCCGATAACGACCACGTCGTTGCCTTCAGCAAGCCCCTCACGCGCCGCCTTGAGCGGCTCCGGCGTGATAAGGGGGGTATCGCCGAAGACGACCAGAATGTCGTCGTAACCCCTCGCAATTGCCTCGCGAGCCGCAAGCACTGCGTGGCCGGTGCCGAGCCGCTCCTTTTGCAGGAACGAGGTGACGGTGACGCCAGCGGTATGGGCGGCGGCGGAAACGGCCTCGGCATCGCGACCAACGACGAGCGCGACATCCGAGATCGAGGCGCTTGCGAGCGCGTCGACGACGTGGGCGATCATCGGCCTGCCCGCCACCGGATGCAGCACCTTCGATACGGACGATTTCATCCGCGTGCTTTCGCCAGCCGCCAGGATGATCGCCAGGCACGTCCGTTCCATTCTCATCTCTCCTTGGTACTTATCGCAGGCGGATGCCCTATCGCCTGACTCGACGGTGTTCTTATAGGCAAGATATTGCGAGAAGCATAATTCTCGAAATCACGTCGCGTAACCCCCGGTTAAACCTGACGGGGCGGCCCGACCAGCTCTCAAGCCTCAGGACGCAGCCTGCTTTCCGTCAAGAGGCCGCTTTCTTCGAGAATGGGATAGGCAACGGACGCTATGTGAGCGTTGATGCGCTTCAGGTCCCTCAACATGTCGAGATGCAGAGAGCTCGTCTGCAGGCTCTGAAGCAGGCCGTCGCGAAGGCGTTCGAGATGCCGCTCAGCCGAGCGTTTTTCCATGTGGCGGACATCGACCTTGACCTCGACCAGGTGACGAGCGAGGTCCGCATTGCGGCTGACAAAGATCGTCTGGGCAATGCGCAGGTTATCGATCGTCAGGTTGAACAGGCTTTTCAGCTCCTGATAGCCGTCTTCGGAAAACTTCAATCCATTGGTGACTTTCTTATCGATCTGCTCGCAGAGGCCTTTTTCGATGATGTCGCCCATGTGCTCGAGATTGATCGCATAGTCGATGATGACTATCGAACGGCGACCGTCCTCGGCGCCAAGTCCATCGCGCCCGAGCCGGGACAGGAATATCTTAACCTCCTGCTGGAGGAGATCGACCTGCTTTTCCATTTTGCCGATATCATACAGTTCACCGAGATCGTTGTTGTTGAACGCGTTCGATGCGCGCGTCAGCATTGCCTCGACCAAATCCCCGACACGCAAGACTTCGCGCGTTGCACCGGAAAGCGCCATCACAGGGGTGTCAAGCGTCGCTTCATCGAGATATCGCGGCCCCGTCTCGCCAGCTTCCTCGTCGGGAACGAAGCGGCTCATCAGGCGCGCGAGCAAACCCGCGAACGGCCACGCGACAGTCGCGACGACGAGATTGAAGACAAGATGGATGTCGACCGGTAGATTCTGTCGCGGCAACGGCAGATGTTGCAACCACTCCGCCCCAATCCCTGCGATCGGAAGAGCAATGAGGCAGCCCATGCCGCGCACGACGAGGTTGCCGAGCGTGACGCGGCGCGCGGGAGGTGCCGAACCGAGGGTAGCGATAACCGGCGGAATCGCTCCCCCGAGATTGGCGCCCAGCACCAATGCGACGGTCAGTCCGGCGGAGAGCACCCCGGCAGAAGAGAGGGAAAGCACAAGCATCACGATCGCCAGACTCGACGAGGAGGCAAAGGCCAGGCCCGCCGAGATGATCAGGGCAACCGGCCAGGCGCTGTCAAGCATGCCGAGAAATGCCGCGAGCGCGCGAGATTCCCGCATCGGTTCCGTTGCCGCGGAGAGCAGATCGAGCGACAGCAGCATCAAACCGATGCCGACAAGGGCGAAGCCGCCGCCCTGACGCGCGCTCGACCGGCTCATCCGATGCACAACGACGCCCGCCAGAATAATTGCCGGCGACAGCCACCCGATCCCGATCGCAACGATCCAGGCTGTCATCGCCGTGCCGACATTGGCACCCAGAAGCACGATCTGCGCCATTCGCGCGCGCACCAGCCCCCTTTCCACGAAGGAAGCGGTCATCAAGGCCGTGGCCGTCGAACTCTGCAATGCGAGCGTCGCGATAAGCCCCGTCACAAACGAACGAACCGCGCCGCTCGTACCCTGTGCGAGACCGGTGCGCAGCCTCGCTCCGAATGCACGCGTGACGCCATCCTTGACGAGCGACAGGCCGAACAGGAGTAGCGCCACCGCACCGAATAGATTGACCATCACGATCGTTGACTGCATGGCATGTTCCCGTAACGGCCACTGGAATCAGGGTAGTTTACCTCATAATCGAGCACAGGATTCCCGTTTCGTCTCGACGCGATATGCGCTCGAAACCGACAATCTTGCAGATCGTTTTCTATTGCCGGCTAACGAATCCGACATCGACTTTGTTGTTCGCGTCCGATCGTGCTGGGCTCCGTGATTTTCCGAACAGGCGAGCCCATCGCCGAACGCTGTGCGCCGCAAAAATCGCCGGGAAGAAATGAATGCCTCCGGCCTGAACGGAGGTGTCGCAATTTGCCGCGAAGCGCCCTTCAATTCCTGTTTGGTTTGTTCTAAGGAACGAATTCGTTTTTGGCGTGACGCCACCGTACTGCAACAAGGTTTCTGCCCCTATGCTCGAATCGCTCAGAAAAGCTTCCCAGACATGGATCGTCAAAGGCCTTATGGCCATTCTCGTCATGTCGTTCATGGTATGGGGCGGTCAGACGTTGATGGTGGCAAGCACGCCCAACGCGGTGGTGACGGTCGGCGATATCAAGGTCTCTCCGAGCGACTTTCGCCTCGCATATGAGCGCCAATTGAGCCTGCTTTCGAGGCAACTCGGGACGCCGCTGACGCGCCAGCAGGCCCGTGCCTTCGGCATCGAGTCGCAGGTTTACTCTCAGCTGGTCGCCGGTGCTGCGCTCGATCAGCTCGCACTGGATATGAACCTCGGCCTCTCCGAGGATCGGCTTGCGAAGCTTATCGGCGAGGACCCGGCGTTCCACAGTGTCAACGGCCAGTTCGACCGGCTGACGTTTTCGAGCGTATTGCGCAACGCGGGCTTAAGTGAGCAGGACTACATCAACAACCGCAGCCAGGTTGCGGTCCGGTCGCAGATCGTCGATGCGCTGTCCGACGGATACACCGCTCCCAAGGTACTGGCCGATGCCGTCAGCAAATATCGCCACGAAAAGCGCTCGATCGACTATCTGCTGCTCTCGAACGCGAATATCGATGCGGTCAAGGCGCCGGGCGACGACGTGCTTGCGCCCTGGTTCGAAAGCCACAAGGCGAACTATCGCGCTCCAGAGTATCGCAAGTTCAGCTATATCAAGCTGGAGCCTGAAGATCTGGTAGCGACCGAGACCGTGTCTGAAGAGGAGCTGCGCGCGGACTATGAGAAGCGCAAGGAAAGCTTCCGCTCGGCGGCAACGAGAACCGTCGAACAGCTCGCCTTCCCTTCGCGTGAGGCGGCAGACGCTGCGGCAACCAAGCTCTCAGCCGGCACCTCCTTCGACGATCTGGTAAAGGCCGAGGGCAAGACCGCTGCAGACGTTCTGCTCGGCGAATTCACGAAGGAGCGCATGCCCGATGCGAAGCTCGCCGATGCCGCCTTTGCCGTTCCGGCGGAGGGTGGTGTTACGCCGGTTGTGGAGGGTGCGTTCGGCCCGGTTATCCTGCGGGTAACCAACATCAAGCCGGAAACCATACGCAGCTTCGATGAGGTGAAGGAGGAACTGCGGAAGGAAATCGCGCTTTCTGCAGCGCGCGAAGAGGTCATCAATCTTCACGATCGCATCGAGGACGAGCGCGCCGCCGGCGCAACGGTCAAACAAGTGGCCGATCAGCTGAAACTGAAGCTTGTCACGATCGACGCGATCGACGCCACCGGCAAGGACCAAAACGGCGACGAAGTTCAGGGGATTCCGGAGGCGCGTACGCTTCTCCAGGAAGTCTTCAAGGCGGAAGTGGGGCTCGACACGCTTTCCGTCAACATCGGCCGTGACGGCTCTGCCTGGTTCGATCTCGAAGAGATCATTCCCGCCCGTGACCGCACCCTGGACGAGGTTCGCGATGAGGTAGCGGCAGACTGGACCGCCGAGCAACAGCGGGCGGCGCTTGCCACCAAGGCAGCCGAACTCAAGCAGCGCGTCGAAAAAGGCGCGAAGCTTGCCGACATAGCGAGCGAACTCGGCCTCGTCGTCGAAACGAAAGCCGGCCTGACCCGCTCGACCGAGGATGCTGCCTTGAGCCCAGCTGCCGTCGCGGCGGCCTTTGGCGGCGCCAACGGACATGTTGCCAACGCGCCGGGCATCGGCGGAGAAGGCCAGGTCCTCCTTCAGGTCACGGCAGTCGACGACAGCGACCCCGCAAACGTCCTCGACAACGACAGCCGTCAAATCGAGGCCATCGCTCGCGCCAGTGGAGACGACATCCTTGATCAGATGGTCTCCACACTGCAGACGGCCTACGGTGTGGCGATCAACCAGACACTCGCCGAAACCGCATTGGCGCAACGCTGATGGACAAAAAAGCTGCGGACAGGGGAACGAACTCATGACTGATTTGAAGCCGTTCGTGGCGAAAGTGGCAACTCGCGAGGCACTCAATCGTGAAGATGCGCGGGCGGCCTTCGAGATCATCATGTCGGGAGCTGCGACGCCTTCGCAAATCGGCGGCTTCCTGATGGCGCTTCGGGTGCGCGGCGAGACCGTCGACGAGATCGTCGGCGCAGTTGGCGCAATGCGCGCACGCATGCTGCCGGTCGAGGCCCCTGAGGGTGCGATCGACATCGTCGGCACGGGCGGTGACGGTGCCGGCACCTACAACATCTCGACGCTCGCTTCACTGATCGTCGCCGGCGCCGGCGTCCCGGTCGCCAAGCATGGCAACCGGGCGCTGAGCTCGAAATCCGGTACGGCCGACGCGCTCTCTTGCCTGGGCGTCAAGCTCGACATCGGACCCGAAGCGATCGCCCGCTGCATCAGCGAGGCCGGTGTCGGTTTCATGTTCGCCCAACAGCACCATTCCGCGATGCGGCACGTCGGCCCGACGCGGGTCGAACTGGGTACGAGAACGATCTTCAATCTGCTCGGCCCGCTCTCGAATCCGGCCGGTGTGAAGCGACAGCTCGTCGGCGTCTACGCACCGCAATGGGTGAACCCGCTGGCCGAGGTCCTGCGCGATCTCGGCTCGGAGAACGTCTGGGTGGTTCACGGCGAAGGGCTCGACGAAATCACGACGACCGGCGTCACCAAGGTCGCCGCGCTTGAGGACGGCAAGATCACGAGTTTCGAGTTGACCCCGGCCGATTTCGGCCTTCAGACGGCCACGCTCGATGCACTGAAAGGCGGCGATGGAGCGCACAATGCCGTTGCGCTGCAAGCCGTTCTCGATGGTGCGGAGAATGCCTACCGGGACATTTCGCTTGCGAACGCCGCTGCTTCATTGATGATAGCGGGGCGCGCCAAGGATCTCACCGAAGGCATGGCGCTCGCCAGGCAGTCGCTCTCGAGCGGTGCGGCGAAGACTGCCTTGCAGCGGCTGATCAGCGTCTCCAATGCCGCTTGAGGAGAAGATAGCTCCATGACGGATATCCTGTGCAAAATCGAAGCCTACAAGCGCGAAGAGATCGCCTTGGCGAAATCGAGCGTTTCGCTTGAGGAGCTGAAGGCGCGGATCGCAGATCAATCGCCGCCGCGGGGCTTCCACGCTGCGCTCGCCTCGCGTCGCGAGAAGGGCGGATTCGGCTTGATCGCCGAGATCAAGAAGGCAAGCCCTTCGAAAGGACTGATCCGTCCCGACTTCGATCCCCCGGCGCTTGCCAAGGCCTATGCCACCGGCGGTGCAGCTTGCCTGTCCGTCTTGACGGACACGCCGAGCTTCCAGGGCGCACCGGAGTTCCTGACGGCGGCACGAGCCGCTTGTGCGCTTCCGGCATTGCGGAAGGACTTCATGTTCGACCCGTATCAGGTCTTCGAAGCCCGAGCCTGGGGGGCCGACTGCATCCTGTTGATCATGGCGTCATTGAGCGACGACGATGCGCGTCGCCTTGAGGAATCGGCCCTTGCGCTCGGCATGGATGTCCTCATCGAAGTGCATGACGCCCAGGAGATGGAACGGGCGCTAACGCTGACTTCCCCCCTCGTCGGCATCAACAATCGTAATCTGAGGACATTCGAAGTTGACCTCGCCGTGTCCGAACAACTGGCGGCGATGATTCCACCGGACCGGCTGCTCGTCAGTGAAAGCGGCATATTTACCCATGAAGACTGCCGGCGCTTGGAAAGACGCGGCATCTCTACCTTCCTCGTTGGCGAGAGCCTGATGAGAAAGGATGATGTCGAGGCAGCGACGCGGGCGCTGCTGACGGGCTCCGGAAGCGTATTGGCGGCAGAGTAATGAGCGGCCCGTCCCTCACCCACATCGACAGCGCCGGCGAAGCCAACATGGTCGACGTCGGCGACAAGACCGAGACCGTACGCGTCGCCGTCGCCGAAGGCTTTGTGCGAATGCGTCCCGAAACGCTCGCGCTGATTAAGGGCAATGCCAAGAAAGGCGACGTGATCGGCACCGCACGGCTTGCCGGGATCATGGCCGCAAAACAGACGTCCAATCTCATTCCGCTGTGCCATCCGCTGATGCTGACGAAGGTCTCGGTCGATATCGTGCCGGACGACGCGCTGCCGGGGCTTCGCGTCGAGGCGATGGCAAAGCTGACGGGGCGGACGGGCGTCGAGATGGAAGCCCTGACCGCCGTCAGCATCGCCTGCCTGACGATATACGACATGGCGAAGGCTGCGGATCGCGAAATGGAGATCGGCGGCGTTCGGCTGGTCAGCAAGTCGGGTGGGCGTTCCGGCGACTACCGGCGCCAGGGAGATAACCGCTAATGTCGCTGCTTTCGGTCGAGGATGCACTCGCCAGGGTCATTGACAAAGCTCGCCCGCACCGTCGGACAGAAAGGCTCGCCCTGCACGATTGCTTCGGCCGGGTGCTGGCCGAGGATATCGTCGCACGGGTCACGCATCCCGCCTTCGACAATTCGGCGATGGACGGCTATGCGGTCCGCCACGACGATATCGTCGAGATCGGCGCGCAACTCGTCGTGATCGGCCAGTCGGCCGCGGGGCATGGTTTCCGGGGAGAGGTTCGCGCCGGTGAAGCCGTTCGTATCTTTACCGGCGCGCCCCTGCCCGCCGGAGCGGACACCGTCATCATCCAGGAGGACACCGAAAAGGTTTCGGGCGGAAAAATCCGCACGTTGTTCGCCCCGGCAAAGGGTCGTCATATCCGGCTTGCGGGGCAGGATTTTGAGAAAGGCGAGATCGCGCTTGCCGCAGGCAGTGTGCTCGACGCCGGAAGACTGACGCTCGCCGCGGGCATGAGCCATGAAAGCCTGCCGGTGTTCGAACGACCGAAGATTGCGATCATCGCCACCGGGGACGAGTTATTGCCACCGGGAAGTTCCCCAGGTGCTGACCAGATCATCGCATCGAATACCTATGGCGTGGCCGCTATTGCACGCGAGAACGGCGGCGAAGTCCTTGATCTTGGCATCGTGCCGGACGATGAAGCGGCGATATCGGCCGCTGTCGCCAAGGCACAAGAGGCCGGAGCGGACGTCCTGGTGACGCTCGGCGGAGCCTCTGTCGGCGATCATGACCTTGTTCAATCGACTCTTCTGTCGTGCGGCATGGTGCTGGATTTCTGGCGCATCGCCATGCGTCCGGGCAAACCGCTGATGGTTGGCGGACTCGCCGGCATGACCGTCCTAGGGTTACCGGGAAATCCTGTCTCGAGCCTCGTGTGCGCACTGCTGTTCCTCGAACCGCTGACGCGGCACCTGGCGCATCTACCGCCTCGTTCGCGGATGACGACGGCGCGGCTTGCGACCCCCTTGCCTGCCAACGATCGCCGCCAGGATTATGTCCGCGCGCGGCTGACAGTCGAGCCCGACGGCTCGCTCGCCGCCCATCCGTTCGCGCGTCAGGATTCCTCGATGATGAATATATTTGCGCAATCCGACGGGCTCATCGTTCGCGCACCGCACGCCGAGGCCGCTTCGAACGGCGATCCATGCAACGTCCTGCGGTTGCGCTAAACACGCGCAGCTACTGCATGGCTCCTAAATCGGAGTCGATTTAAGGACAAAATCATGGAGCAATTCAAAGTGCTACAGGGACCTTTGCGCGTGCGGATTGGACGCGCGGCGCTGTAGTCCGGACAGTCGCGTTCTCGAGCCATTTCCGCTGCTTTGTCATACGGCAGACATGCAAGGCCTATAGTAAGGTAGTCACTCAATCATCGGTCGCGGCGGCTGACTACGGATGGACTAGAGTCGGTCAGCGTTAAGCTGAATCGAAACAGGATTCCCTTTTTGTTGGGATTGTGATTCAAGATCATTGCTGGTGAGGAGGCCAGCAATGATGGCGCGACCTCTTTCTCTTGATTTACGCCAGCGCGTCGCCGCCGCTTTGGCCGGAGGCATGACGGTGCGGGCGGCCGCCTTGCGCTTTGGGATATCGGCGGCGACGGCGGTGCGGATCGGCCAGCTCGACCGGTCCGGCCGCGGTTTGGCGCCGGCCAAGATGGGGGGCCATGTCAAACCCATGCTGCGGGGCGCGGCGGCCGATGAGGTTCACCGCCGACTGGCGGCCAAAACCGATTGGACGGTGCGGGCGCTTGCCGCCGATCTGAAGGCGGCCGGGATCGATGTCTCGCATGACACCGTTTGGCGGTTTCTGCGCCGCGAAGGCAAGACATTTAAAAAAAACGCTGATCGCCAGCGAGCAGGACAGGCCGAAGGTGGCGCGCTTCCGAAGCCGCTGGAAGACCCATCAACATCGACTTGATCCGCGCCGCCTGGTGTTCGTTGACGAAACCTGGGTCAAAACCAACATGACGCGCAGCCGCGGCTGGTGTCAGCGCGGCCAGCCGCTGATCGCCAGAATACCGCATGGCCATTGGAAGACGCTGACCTTCCTCGCCGGGCTGCGTCACGACCGCATCGTCGCACCCTTCGTGCTCGACGGCCCGATCAACGGCATTGCCTTCACCGCCTGGGTCGAGCAATGCCTGGCGCCAACCCTCAACCCCGGGGATATCGTCATCCTCGACAATCTCGGCAGCCACAAGGGCAAGCCGGCGCGCAGCGCCATCCGCGACGCCGGCGCCCATCTGTTCTTCCTGCCGCCCTACAGCCCCGACCTCAATCCGATCGAGATGATGTTCGCCAAACTCAAGACCCTGCTGCGCAAGGCCGACGAGCGTAGCGTCGAGGCGACATGGCGGCGCGTCGGCGAAGCTCTCAAGGCGTTCAGCCCGCACGAATGCGCCGCCTATCTCAGGCATGCAGGATACGTTTCAACGTAGGTCTGACAGACTCTA
>NZ_WITC01000003.1 GCF_009601505.1 Sinorhizobium terangae | reverse complement strand
ATCGTGCTTTCCGAAAATCGGGTCCGATTTTCGGGCCGATGCGCTAGAGGAGCGAAATGGGCCCATCGGTCGATGATTAGACGACAAACACGCGCACGCGTGTCATTTCGGCGTCTTCCTTGAGCGAGGGCAATCAAGATCTCGGTGCGGAGACCCAAGATTGGGCACCCTCTCGCACTATGTGCAGCACGGGGTGGAAGAGTGCCGAGAGACTTTCCGCGCCTTTCGCAGACAGGTGATCTCCGTCCCTGTAGAGAACGGTGCCCTTACGCATAACGTGACACTTGGCGGCGTCGCACATCACACTCATCGGATCGACGACCAAAGCTCCGCTGGATTTTGCCGCTTCCTCCAAAACTCGCCGAGCCAGTGCTTGGCGCATTTTCGTGTAATCAAGAGGAGGAGCTATGTCGAGCGAGCGCCCCGAAACAACGGCTCGTGCGAGGGCTTCGGGGACTTCGTATCCCATCTCTGGCACATCCATCACCAGAACCGCCTTCGTTCCCTGCCGAGCGAGCTTCGTCAACGTCGTGTTGAGTCCCGCCTTGACCGGCGCGGACCAATCTGTCCAGGAGGGTTTGACGCGAGGATCAAAAAAGACGCCCTCGCCTGGAAGCCCCGCCCGGTGAACGTACTTCGGCCAATAGCCAACCATGAAAACGAAGGCGAACTTCTTCTGCTCAATCAGCGACATCACGGCGGAATTGTGCTCGATACACCGCTTAACCGCTGCCGGACGACCGAAATCCGTATTCGGCAAAGGCGGGCACGATGCGCGCCCCACGAACATGCCCGACATGCCCATTTGACGAGCTGCAACGTCGATTGCCGGAGCGATGGCCGCGGCATGAGAATCGCCCCATACAAGGAACTGCGGCTCGCTTGCCGTCTCGACGCCCACCCTGCAAAGCTTCCCTCTCCTTATCTGCGCCGGTGTCAATCCTTCTCCATTTGTGTCGGCGAAACACCGCGCTGAAGAGAATCGGCTCTCATCATAGGTGGCCTGGTAGAGCGTGCGGGCCTCTTCTGGCAACCTTTGGGGAATGCCTTGCAGACCGTTTACGATGCTTCCGAAGACGACCGCCGAACCAATCGCAGCGCTGCTCACGCCGACGATCGCGCCGCGCGAGGATACCAGTCCGCCATACCGCGCAGGCTGCTCGACGAACTTCCACGAAACGTAGGCCAGCGCGAAGGACATCGCCACCGCGGTCAGCGCCCACCCGGTTGTCAGCTCGTGGCCGAGGCCATAGCGCAAGAACACAATTGTGGGCCAATGCCAGAGGTAAAGGGAATATGAGATGCGTCCGATGAAGACAGAAACGGGATTACCTAGAAAGCGCGCGATCAACCCGCCTCGACAGTGCGCATGGATCACGAGGGCCGTACCGAGGCAGGGCACGGCGGCATGGGGACCGGGAAAGGGCGTATCAGGAGAATAGGTAAAAACGGGCAGCAAAATCGCCAGCAGCCCGAGTGCCGCCAATGCCTTTGACCCGCGGGCCGCATAGGCCGGACGCGGAGCAATGGCAACAAGAGCTCCGGTCAGCAACTCCCAAACGCGGAAATGGAGCAAGTAGAATGTCTTTTCCGGAGCGTGTGCGACCCCCCAAGTGCTGGCCCCGAAGGACAGGAGTGTCACCACCAGCACAACCGTGAGAATGTGCCTGCGTGCGAATTTGTAGCCAAGAAATACGGCGACGGGAAAAATCAGGTAAAACTGCTCTTCGACAGACAGAGACCAGGTGTGAAGCAGCGGCTTCATCTCTGCGGCGACATCAAAATAACCGCTTTCGCCACGGAACAGAATGTTCGAAGTGAATAACGCAGCCGCCTGGACACTATCGCCGAAGTAACGGAACTCTTGCGGCATGAGCAAAAACCACGCCGCCACGGTCGAAACCGCGATCATCGAGAACAAAGCCGGGAAAATACGCCTCATCCGCCGGAGATAGAACGCCCCGAAACTGAAGCTGCCGCGCTCGAGCTCTGTCAGGATGATCCTCGCCATGAAAAAGCCGGACAGGACAAAGAAAACGTCAACGCCGACGAATCCTCCGGAGAACGACCTGAAGCCTGCGTGAAAGAGGAGCACCGGCAAGATCGCTACGGCGCGCAGACCGTCCAGGTCCGGCCGATATTCGAAGCTCTGATGGGTTCCTGCCACGCTGCTCCCCGTTGCCATGACCTACCGCCGAAAGCCAGAGCGTTTACGTTCACCGCGGAATGGTGCGGTGCTCTCCCTGGGACACCTGCGCGAATCTATCGATGATCGGCGTGAAGCGCTCGAAATCAAATAAAGACGGCCAAATTGTGCGTTTGAGAGGTACCCATGCCTTCTTGGGCGTGACCGCCAGAAGGTTCGAGATATTGCCACACTGGCCTCCCAAAGACGATGACGCGGCGGCGAATGGACACTTAGCCGAGCTTGTGCGAGAAATGGGATGACAGCCGCTAAGTAAATCTCGCCTCGATACCTGGTCAATGGATTCGCGATGACGATTGAACCTGACGCGCTTGAAACACTGCGGGAAAAACACCGTCGCTGGCTCTCGCGGCTCGGGATTCTCGATAAGCCGTGGTTGATCCTCGGCTCCGCGCCGGACCCCACGATACCGCCGGACCTAATAGGACATTGCGCACGCGTCGACGTCAATAACTCGGGCAAGACAGCCAACGCACTCGGTCTGCCACCCGCCGATTTGACGTTCCGAAAACGGAAGAAGTCATGGGAAGAGCATCCCTATGTAAGGACGAGAGGGCTTCTATGGCTCCATACGAAGCCTCTTTGGGTGATGTACCTGAAACTTCTTTCAATGCCGCGCGTGCGTTACAAGAGCCTGATGCGCGCCACCAAAGATGAGCGCGAGGCGATCGTCGAAGTCGTGAGTGGCGGGCTACCCCCTGATATTGGAGAGTTGGGCAAAGTGACGAACGGAGTTGCCGCCGTCTGCTACGGACTTTTCATGGGCGTGCCGTCTGTGACCCTCGCGGGGTTCTCAGTCACGAAGATGGGCCATTCTTACGACGATAAGGGGAGAATTCGGCGGCAGATCGCTGAAGACACCTTCGTTCTGACGCGCTTGAGAGATCGCGGAAATGTCTTCACGACCGAGTTGGAGCTCTCTGAGCATATCGGCCTGCGTTTCGTTCGGGATAGAAGCGACATCGCCGCCAACATGGACGGCTCGATCGGGCCGGACCGGCTTCACCGGAGGTCCGCCCAAACATAGGCAAAGGTGTACACGTCGCCCGGGCGCCCAGCGTTGTAGGGAACTGAGATGATCGTGGGCTTCGAATCGGCCATTCGAGCGAGCATGGATTCCAGCAGGGCCGCAATGCGAGGAGGAATCGCTTCTCGCCCGCTACTCTCTGCCGACCAAGCAGCCATAATTCGCCCTGCCGGGAGCCGTTTTTCCGCCCCTTGAGAAAACCCGGTCAGTATAATCGGGGTGTCGGGAAACTGAATCCTGAGGTTGCCCGCCACGATCCGGTCGTCGACTACAATGGCGACCGGGGGCGGGCCGGCCTCAGCGCGCACAGCGTGGGCGAAACCGTTGTAAGGCGTGTGTGCGAAAGAATAGTCGCCGATCATTGGACCGATGAAGACCCTTGCCCAAAGCATCAGGATGACGCCGACTGAGAGGACGCCCGCTATCGAAAGGAGCGCGGGCAAGCGCCGGGCGGGATTCAGACCTGCGGCATCGATTTTGAGCGTCAGATAAAGCGGGAGAAGCGCCGTAAAAAGCGCCAGCCACTTCGGACGAATGTGGGTCGCACCCATTGCGACCACGATGAACGCCACCATGACGAAGCAGGCAAGAAGCATCCTGCCGACCACCCTCGTCCATAGACTTTCGGCGCGCAGGATCTTCCCCAGATCCGCAAAGAAGATCGACCCGAAGACGGCAAGCGTCAGTGCGACGCCCTTGAGTGCCGCAACCGTCAGGGAGACAAGCCCCTGGATGGCGTGCGGCAGCGCGCTGCCCGCCCCCTCCTTCATCTCGGCCACAGTGACACCCGTGGCATGGCCTATATTGTTGACGATCCAGAAGGCATGGGGTGCCACGATTACCGCGCAAACTGCAGCCGAAGCGAGTACACGCCAGTCAAACAAATGTTTGCGCAGCGTCACTTCCGGCAAAATGGCAAGCAACGCCGCGACCGGGAGTATCACGAAATTGTATTTCGAGATCGCCCCGAGCCCTATGGCAACGCCGACGAGCAAGTAGTCGCCAAGATTGGGCGGTTTCTTGAGAGCTCGGAAGAAGCCGTAGAGGAAGAGCGACACCGCAAATAGCGCTGCGACGGTGTGGGACAGGTCGCGCTGCGACAGAAGGAAAACCGGCGGTAACGTCAGCACACCCAGCACCGCCACCGCAGGACTCAACTGGCTTCGGGAGAGTACACGCGCGGTAAAGCCGTAAAATAGAAGGAAGAGGAACAGAAGAACGTTCTTTACGACAGTCAGCGACGCGACGGAGATTCCAAATAGGGCCACGACTCCGTATTGAAGCCAATTGTAGAGGGGCGGCTGGGCTCCGTATCCGAGCAGCAGATATTGAGAGAGCAGAGCCTGCTCTGACTCATCGATCTCGAGCGAGTCCGGGCGCAGAATTTTCAAGACGATGCTTAGCAGGCAATAACCGGCAATCAGAACGTACAAGAGATCCGGTCTTCGCACCAGGAGACTGCGCATTCCCCCTCCCCATCGTCCTCGCCCATACTGGTCGCAATAGCACGGGCAAGCGACAAGCTACTAGGCGAAGTTCGAGGAATTTGCCAGACGCCCTCCTGTGGCTGTGAACTACAAAGCGCAAAATTTCGCTTCATTGGCAGGACGAGACAATGCGACACGGAAGCACTGTCGCCGGCGAACGTTATCCGCTGCCCCAAGGCTTCACGCCGACGCCTTTTTTGGATAAACCGGATATCGGGACGAGACGCAAATCAAAGTCAGTTCAAGTCGTTTCGCCGCATAGAGGAACAAGCCAGGCCCAGGACGTTTTGAAGCCTACCTATAATCGGAGGTGTAATGACGCAAAATGCTCACATTTTCATCGGCTTCGATAGCAAGGAAGTCGTTGCCTATCATGTTCTTTGCCAAAGTATTCTGGAAAAGAGCTCCATCCCGGTCTCGTTCACGCCGATATCCTTGAACAACGTCGAGAGGATTTTTACACGCGAGCGGAATCCTCTCCAATCTACCGAGTTTTCCTTTTCGCGATTCCTCGTACCTTATTTGAGCGGCTACGAAGGTTGGTCGCTTTTCGTTGACTGCGATATGCTGATGCGAACTGACATCGCCCAGTTGTGGGAGTTGAGAGACGATCGCTATGCCGCGATGTGCGTAAAGCACAACTATGTTCCGAAAGTCGAAACGAAATTCCTGGGGCAAGTCCAAACCAAGTACGAAAAGAAGAACTGGTCGAGCGTGATCCTGTTCAACAATGCCAAGTGCCGAAAGCTGGATCTGAACTACGTCAACACTGCTACTGGGCTTGAATTGCATCAGTTCAAATGGCTGGATTCCGACGACCTTATCGGCGAACTGCCGCCGAGTTGGAACTGGCTCGTCAACGAGTACGAATACTCGCCGGATGCAAAGCTTGTCCATTTCACAGATGGCGGGCCTTACTTCGATGAGTACAGGAACGATGACTACGCCGAGGAGTGGTTCGCTGCACGTGATCGCGTTCTTCATGTGACGCAGCGCTCGGCTTAACCGCAGCACCATGAGCCATTTTCATCGGGGCGGTGGAGACGAACTGCCGCCCCGATCTCAGTTCTTCGATGCACCTTCCGCTTCCAATCCCCGCTAAAGGTCAGTCAGTTTTTGCAAAGGTGGGGTCGTAGCCAAAGCCCACCTCGATGAGCGCCGAGACAGGCGAGTAATTTGCAATCTCGATGCCGCTTTCAACGGCTATGCTCCGGGCCATTACCAGATGATCGATAATCCACTTTTGGGCCGTGATGATGCCCGAATAGGCTTTATCGGTTGTTTCATAGTACCTGGGCTCATCGGCATTACTGATGTCGATCCCCACGAACCCGATCACGCGAGGCTTCCAGGCGACAGCAAACTGTGTCGCTGAAACGGCCACTGAACCTGCTTGGAAGATGCCGGCGGAGGGATCTTCAGAAAACCCTATCGCACCATCCTCGCTCAGCCTTACATGGGACCGCTTGCGCAGTTCCGCGGCGTCTCGGCGTGGCAGCCCATATGGCTTTCGCAAGTTATCGATCAATATGATCGGCTTGTCTCGCAACCATGTGCTGTCCAATTCACAGATTGCCCTTATGACGCTCACTGACAAGAGACACACGCATCCGGCCGGGATCCGCTTCATGAGATCGAAGTGTCTCCATACGAACCGCTCGTCTTCAATTGCGACTGCCAGAGGCTTTGCTATTACGGCGGGAAAAAGATGCACCGCGCCGTTCAAAAGAAGGCAGGAATACTCCTCTGCGCGGGTGAGGTCGCATTGCGCGATCGAGGGACCGGAGCCGACGATAAGCACCCTCGAGGATTTTGCCTCCAAAGCGCGTGAGCTCGTGAGATGTCCCACCAACTTGCCCCGATACCGGATCGCGCCCTTTCGATCTGCAGTCGCACGCTCGATCTTGAGGCCGGGAAACCAGTCCTGCACATGTGCCCTTGATCGTCCTAACAGCAGGCGGACGGCGATCTTGATGCAAGAACGGGAAAAGGGACGGTTTGAACGCATTGATTTCCTATCGCAGGCGTTGATCAGGCAAATGCAGCAACGTAAGTTTCAAGTAATTTCAGCGGCTTGTAGCGGTCCACAATGGTATACCCAACTCTTCCGAAACCGATGGATCCGCCGTGAAGACCGGGCGCCCCTCACTAACCAGCTTCGAAACGAGGACTTTGTCCATGTGGACATGAAGTCGAGTCAGGCCCGCTGAATTGTAGACATGGCCCGTTGAGTTCGGGTTTATCCCGGTTATGATGACGGCGGGGGCTCCGTTATAAAGGGCAAAGAGAACCGCGTTCATTCCATTTGAGCATTTGGAATCTGCGTCCATCTCAAGGGAACGCAAATTCGCCACGCGGTCCAGCAACGCCATCCGCTCGTAGCGATCAACGATCTCCAGTCGGTCGTATTGATAATCGAACGCCCGCAATCCCTCCTCCAGCCGCGCGCGATCGTCCTTTCGCCAGAGAAATACATAGAGCGTGCCGGTGCGTTGTCTCGTCAGCACACGCCTGACTTCAACCGCGTTCGGGGTGGTTCCTTCGACCTGGTTGAACATCATCATCGTTATGTCAGGCGCATCGACGCCCCACTTGGCGATGACCGATTGCGAGCCGTTCACGGTAATGATCCTGAAGCTCCCGTCCAATCCGGCCGGCTTATGGGACACAGGAGCGGACCCGACGACCACAACGGGGCTATTGAATCGAAACGGGGCAGCCGGCGGATCCGGGCGTATGATGCGGTACTTCAGATTTCGGTATATGCGCTTGCGCGCGTCGGAGACCCATGACCCCATTTATCCTCACCAGAAATCGGCACTTGCCAATGTAATACTACTACACCTTCGTTTTCTTCAGAAACTTCGGCTTCAGCCGTCGTAGATATTCGTCAATGGACCGCAATACGTTTGTTAAAGAAATTAACTTGTCAACTTGCGCATCGGTCTGGCTCAGTCGCGACGACAAGACTTCGGCGATCGTCGAGGAGATTTCAGCAGCGGGCAACTCCGGGAAACGCGAAGCGAGTGAGTTGTAACTGTTTGTCGAGATACCACCATGCATTGTCAGTTTGCCCACTCTTGCAAAGAGGCGCAAGAAGACCTGCTCGAAAGTCCAGTCGTGCACAGCCACCACCCGCCACTTTTCGCTGCGCTTTGCCGAGAAGCCCGCCAGAACGATCTCGGCCGGAAGTGCCTGGTCCACCAGCCACAGGGCGATGGCGAAGCCGCTCGTAGGAACTTTATCCTGCGGATAAAAGTCAGCGCAGAAGCCCGTCAAGTCCAAATGTCCGGTGGGCGTTCCCAAGTAATCCGAGCTTGTGTTCAACCTCTCGCTCGCGGCCAGGCGGATGTTCATGATACCCAGGAACTCCTGGGGCGCGAACAGCTTGAGGACGTCAGCGACTTCCTGTCGGTAGACGATGTTGGCGCCTCGCGGTTGAGCGCGTGATATCAGTAGGGAGCGCCCGGAAAATTGTTCGTCAAGAACCTTGTAGACCTTGTTGAAGAATACAAAGAGAGCCGTCCGCGGGTATTCGGCCTGAAGTTCCTTGACGCTAACCTCGTCGCTGTTGGCGACGAGAACGATGTGTGAGAACGTGGAAAACAGTGCACGCCATTGCTCCGTTGTCGTCAACTTCTTCGTCGTTCCGGAAGCGGGAAAGTCCATGGACACCCATCCCAACCTTAACGTGCTTTCAGCGCGCTTTCTCCATATTACCGAGGCTCGGATTCGAAGTCCGGCTCGCCCCATCTATAAATGGTGATCTATCCAAATCAAAGCAGCACAGTTGATAAGACCAGAAAATGCATGTTCAAGTAGGCGCAACGTTCCTCATCCTTCTGCGCCGACCTAGGGTGCGGCCAACAAAAGAGCCACTCCATGTTAGCAACCAAGGGTCGTAGATGTTTGGACTGAAGGCTAATCGGCATCTTACTAGAGAACTTGCCATCACACCTCCGCCAGCAGAGTTGAGCCGGCACGGCATTGCGATCGTCGCCTGCGTGAAAAACGAAGCTAGCTACATCGAGGAGTGGGTGCGTTTTCACCAAGCCGTCGGGGTTCGACATTTTCACATCTATGAAGACGGCTCGACTGATGGCACGCGCGAGGTGCTTCAGCGGGCGTTGAAGCCCGAGGAACTGACTGTCGTCCCCTGGAAACTTCGCATGCGGGATGAGGAAAGTGGTGAGTTTTTGAACGGGCAGACGATTGCCTTCGCACATGCGATTCTAAACTTTGGCGGCAGGTACGATCGTATGGCGTTCATCGACGTCGATGAATTCTTGCTTCCCAAGAAAGGCCGGACGTTAGAAGAAGCCCTGCGAGGAGCAGGCGGATTTCCGAATATTTCCTTGCCGTGGCACATGTTCGGCCATAGCGGTCACGTCTCGCGACCAGCAGGGCCCGTATGCCTCAATTACAAAATGCGGGTCTCCGATCCGATGCAGCAGAACCTCGACGCAAGTAATTTCAAATGCATTGTCGATCCGGTCGAGGTCACGAAAGTGGGCGTGCACCACTTTCAAACACGTTCCTATGGCGACAGAACCGCAAATGATGCGGGAAAAGTGGTACCAAGGAATAAGCGGAAGGCTGCCGAATTTTACTCTGCAGAGTTCGTACAGCTCAATCACTACTACGCGAAGTCGATCGAGGAGTTGAAGGAAAAGACAGACAGAGGCTGGTCTTTCGATGGATCAACGGCGAAATACCGAAACAAGGTCGCTACCACCATCAGGTATATCGAAACCAATGTCGTCGAAGACCGCGGCATGCTCGAATTCATCGACAAAAATGGGATCGATCTCGGTCAGTAAGCCGGCGCAAGGCACGCGCGGTACAAAATAGCGTCAGATTCGGAGTTCAGGTTTGCAAGACAACGACGACAAGGCGACGAAAGCGTCGGAGCGCTGCGTGTGGGCGGTGGCAGAAAGCAAGGCGGGAACGCTTACGCAGTGCCTTGGCGTTGGAAAGGAGTTTCACCACGAGCCGGTCGTCAAATTGATCAGTCGGGCCCGCGGCTTGAGAAAACTGTTCGAACCCAGGCTCTTTCGCAAAAGGGAACAGCGTCCCGAGCTGGTAATCTCCTGCGGTTTTCGGGCAGAACCCGCAGTTCTTGACATCAAGGCGGCCTATGGCGGCAAGCCTCTGACCGTGCACCTCCAGCGGCCGCGCATCGAAGGATATGATCTCGTCTTCGTCTCTCGCCACGATTGGGTCGACGAATTGAACGAGCGGCCGAATTATCATTCGATGGTCGGAGTACCGCATCAGATCACCTCGGCGCGGCTGGCACCTCTTAGGGATGCCGCGCGCAGACGTTTGTCGCCGGACGGGCAGCCAATAGCTGCCGTCTTCGTAGGCGGCTCGAATGGCGCATATGTTTATGACGACAGAACGCACCAGAATATAAAGAGCGCCATCGAGCAATTGGAGAAAGAAGGCTGGCGCATCGTTGTGTCGGTCTCACGCAGATCTGAAGACCACACTCAGCAGGCCCTGTCGGCACTCAACAGCGAAAGCATTGCCGTGTGGGACAGGCGAAGCGAAAACCCCTACCTCGACTATATGGCCGCCGCCGACGCCTTCGTGATCGCCAAGGACTCGATCACAATGCCCTGCGAGGCTCTGGCGACGGGCAAGCCGGTCTTTACGCTTGACCTAACCCCCGTCGTGGGTCCGCGGCTGGACAAGTTCGAGCGCTATCACAGGGACCTCAACGAAACTCTGCAGCTGACGCGGCCGTTCAAAGGAAAAATCGAACCCTACAGCTACGAGCCACTCGACGAAACGCGCCGTATCGCCTCGGTAATCCGTTCGCAGCTCAATCGCCCGTAAGACCTCAAGTGCGGCCATCCGCACGCCTATTCGCGCCAGTGCTCGGCCACCCAAGGCGTCGGACGAATATAGTGCCGCAGGTACTGCAGCGCGCCCTTGTTCTTCCTTTGCTTCGGATCGAAGACACCCGCTATGTGCTTGAACGCCGTCTTATGGGGAGCCTTGGTTCCATATCGCCCTTCGATCGCGTGCTGTGGGTGCAGACCGCGCGGGAAAATAATGACACGCGCATCGCTCGGCAGACGTGGAGCAAGAAGATAGTTGAGCGGGAATGGCCAACGGCAGTCCTGGCGAAAGTGGAGAACCCATTTTCGTGGAAAGAATGTTATCCCCCCGGGCGCGTTGCGGCTTACGAAGCGTTGCTCGTAACGGTACTCGTCGGCCACACCCTGTGGATCGGATCGAAACCTTTCCTGCAGCGGCACGAGCTTCCCAACCGGAAAACGGAAGAGTGACGTTTGCCCTAGGCGCTCAAAGGGCGTCGTCTGATTTCTCGTCATGACGATGTCATCCGCCTCACCAACCTCAAAAAAACCGTCGAGAGAGGAAACGATCACGAGATCCAGATCGAGAAAAAGAACTGGACCTCTCAGCTTTCCCAACGTCGCCCCCCAGAGTCGGGCCTTTGGCCAGATGCCTCTGGTATTTATCGGCATGTTCTCCACGTCGAGTGGCGGTAGGTCCTCGCAACTTATTTCCGGGTTCAAACCTGCGCGGTTGTCGGTAAAGCAAGTGAAGGTGAAAGGCGGCGTAATGTTGCGAGCCACCATCGCGTAAAGTCGATTTATGAACGGGGCTCCATACTTCGTTCCCCAATTGATGCAGATCACTTGTTTAACGCCGCCGCTGGCTGCCAACACGCTTGTAGTCATTTGCTCCATTCCTAGCCGGCTGCGCTTTTCCGCAGCATCTTTTTGCTTGCTCTCTCAAGGAGGCCGACGCGGCCGCGGTGGGTGAGTACGAGCGAGTTGCACGATGTAATTACTTGCCAGCCGCGTCTTCGCCAAGACTGCGTGTTTCATTCAAGTAAGCATCCGCCGTCGCGCGGTAAGGATTATGGCCTGAGAGACAGCGGCTCTAGTTCTTCCTCGTGATACAAGAAACAGTGCCGGCACTCCGGTGGGCACGGCTGCGGTGGCGTCCGCAGGCCATTGGAAGCACTGGAAAGGATGGGCCGGAATGTCCCCGAGAAAATGTTCCCAAAGGTGGTGGCACGCCTGCTGGGCGTGCCACTCCTCCCGTTTTCCCAATTATTGTATGTTGCCGAGTGATTTTTACCGTCGCCGCTCGCGCCGGGGCTTGGGAAATCCCAAGGCTTGAGCTATATGTGCAATTCGTCCCGCGCGCCCATCGTCTAGCGGTCAGGACGCCGCCCTCTCACGGCGGTAACACGGGTTCGAGTCCCGTTGGGCGTACCAATCCCATCTCGCTCTTGACGCTAAACATGGCGCGACGAACGCTCGCGGCTTGATGACGTCGAACCACTACAAGTTTTCCGCAAAAATTTGAATTTAATGGCTCTTCATCACTTGCGGGAATCCGAGGCGCTTACTATAAGCCACGTCGTCTTGGGCGCCCATCGTCTAGCGGTCTAGGACGCCGCCCTTTCACG
>NZ_WITC01000029.1 GCF_009601505.1 Sinorhizobium terangae | reverse complement strand
TTTGCTCATCCCGCCGACGTCGGACGCCAGGTTTTTTGCGGCATTCGCCGTCGATGCCTTCGAGCAAATAGCCGAGCTGCGCCGGTGTGATCACCACCGTGCCGTCGGCCGCCGACGGCCAGATGAAGCGGCCGCGCTCGAGCTTCTTGTACCTCACAACAGAATGCAGCCACTGCCAACGCAGATACGCAGTTAGTGCGGGTAACGCATCCGTTTCATCCTCTATTCCCACGGCAGTTGCCGTGTGTCGGCAAGCGCTACAACCGGCATGGTGAACGGCTTTTGCTGCAGACCGAGTCGGCAGCCTGGCGTGAAGGGTTCCAGCGCCTGGTCAGCGACGTCGGCATGGGGCACGCCGGGATCGTCATGGGCCTGGAAGTCTCTCGTCTTGCGCGGAACAATGCCGACTGGCAGCGTTTGCTGGAGATTTGCGCCCTTGCCGACACACTGATCCTCGACGAAGACGGCGTCTACGATCTATCATGTTGATACCCTCATTCGGTAGCAGATTGGGTAAAGTCGAGGTGTTCCCGCACGCCGGATTTGAGCTCTTGTATTGCGGCGATTGTTGCAGCGGCATCTGGAAACAGAACGCGTTTGTGAGAGGCGTTTTGGTGGATACTGATCACGCCATTGCGGATTCGATGCCTAATCCAGGAACGGGAAACTTGCGCCACCTTCGCCAACTCGGGTCCGCCTCCCAGACCGTCAAGGTCTTTCGCAATGAAGGCCTATTGTTTCCGTCGCGCCTACACAACGGCGACACGCTGTTTCGGCCGCTGACCGCGTCGACGGCGATGCGTGTCCTGAACAATCCGCGCTATGCTGGCGCCTATACCTATGGCCGACGACAGTTTCGACGCACCATCGACGGCAAGAGGACTTTGCGTGCGCGCGATATTGATGACTGGCCGGCCTGCATTCCCGATGCTCATCCCGGCTATATCAGTTGGGAGCGACATCAGGAGAATCTGAAGATCCTCAAGGCCAACGGCCGTGGATTTGAAGCGGCACGAGCTTCAATCCCAAGGGAGGGGCCGGCACTGCTGCAAGGCCGGGCCGTGTGCGGGCAATGCGGCAGCCATCTCAGGGTTCGCTATGCGGCCCGGCGTGGCCGGCAGGAAGCTTGGTACATTTGTAATCGTGCCCGCATCTATCGTGGGGAGCCCATGTGTCAGTCGATCGCCGGGCCTCCCGTCGATGAAGCCATCGGCATGCTGATTGCTGAGCAGATGACGCCGGCGGCCGTCGAACTCGCGCTCGAAGTTCGCAAAGAGATCCAAGCCCGTCATGAAGAGGCGGACCGGCTGCGCTGTCGCGCGATCGAACGCGCCCAAACGGAAGCCGAGCTCGCTCAGCGCCGCTTCATGCTGGTCGATCCTAGTAACCGTCTCGTCGCCGACACGCTCGAAGGTGAATGGAACGAGAAGCTTCGCACGCTGGCCAGTGCCCGCGAAGAGCGCGAACGTGGCCGAGAGCACGATCAATTCATCCTCGATAAAGCGGTCCACGAGCGGTTAGTCGCGATGACGGCCGACTTCAACGAGCTCTGGAAAGATCCGGATACCCCAAGCCGCGAACGCCGATCACGAGACATGCCTACAACGGGCACTACAGCCTATACGAGATCCCCGATGGAGACTTGCCGCGGAAGCAATGCAGCCGATGGAACCAACTTGAAGATCGCGATGCTGCGCGCCGACAAACGCAAACTGAGCCAAAAACATCAACTGGCGAGGAAAGAGGTGTAATATGAACGCCGATTGTTCGTGAACAGGCAGGCACCCTGGCCATCGTGCCAAATCACCTTGATCAGGCCGCCGCTCCGGCCCCGGAACACGAACACGTCGCCACAATAGGGTTATGTGGTGCGCCACATAACCCTATTTATGCGTCGAGCGAGATTATGTGGCGGAGCCCGTCTCGGCGCCAGCCGAGGCCTGCCAAATCTAGAATTCTCCGCCACATAATATTCAGATGCTGTTCAGCAGTTGCAGAACGGCGTCATTTGGTCGGAAACGCACGCCGAGATCGCCGGAGACTCCAGCTTTCTCGAGTCCTTTGCGCATCATTTCGACATCCGCGGCGGCATAGCGATGGGTCGTGGCGACCTGTGCGTGCCCGAGCCAGGCCTGGATCGTCAAAAGGTCCACACCCGACTGGAGAAGCTTCATGGCAAGTGAGTGTCGGAAGATGTGCGGCGATATAGGCTTGAGGGCCAATGCCGGCCTGATGGTCACGGCCTGGGCCGCCGCACGCCGCACGATATGGGTTGCTCCGAAGCGCGTCAGGCGCTCTTGGCGGGCGCCGATAAAGATCGGTCGTGGCTCGTGGTTCGCGATACCGTGCTCGGCCAACAAGGCTGTCAGTGCTCTCGCCAGATCCTGAGGAATGGGGATGACACGGTCTCTGCGCCCTTTGCCGCGCAGCAGCACTTGCGGGTGCGACCGCTCCAACTGAAGGTCGTTTGCGTTGACGCCGGTAGCTTCGGAGACCCGCGCGCCGGTCCGTGCCAGGAACAGTAGAAACGTACGGTCACGCCGACCACGGGACGTCCTTGGATTGGGCGCCGCAATGAGGGCGTCCACTTCGGCCTTGGTGAGGTGGTGCGTCACCTCGATGTGCGCCCGTTTTATGGGAATCGTCAGCACGCGTTGGGCGACACCGAAGGACGCCGGGTCGGCGGCTGCGACATGGTGGAAGAAGGATCGTATCGCCGCAAGGCGGGCATTGCGCGTGGCGACGGCGTTGTTCCGCTTCTCTTCGAGTTCGTCGAGAAAGGCGAGAACGAGGTCTCGATCGAGATCTTCGAGTGCCAACGCCGCCGGCTTCTTCCGCAGCCGGGCGGCGGCAAAGAGGATCAGCATGCGCAAGGCGTCGCGATAGCTGGCCACGGTCGCGGGAGTGGCGTTGCGTTGTTTGGTCAAGCGCCGGCGAAAGTAGGACTCCAAGAGCGGCGCCAGGAGTAGGTGTTCACTCATGCTGCGCCTCCATCGAGGAAGGCGCGCTCCGCCGCCATGGCGAGAAGATCCACCGAGCCAGTGAGGTAGTAGGCTGTGTCGCTGTAGCTGGCGTGGCCGAGATAGGCGGCGAGCAACGGGAGCAGCGCCTGGACGTTGGCGCGCTGCTGGTGCCAAAGGCTCAGGCGGGTCACGGCAAACCGGTGCCTCAGATCGTGCGGCCGTAACGGCTTGCCGTCATCGAGGCCTGCGAGCTTACGGACCTCAGTAAAACCGTTTTTTAGGCCGGTCGCAGAGAGGCGGTTGCCACGGGAGCTCAGAAAGAAGGCCTGGTCCTTAGGCTGAGGAAAAGCCGCATCGCGCACACGCACGTAGTGGCGAAGGGCAGCCTGGGTAGTCGTGTGAACTGGAACGAGACGGTCCTTGCGGAACTTCGTCTTCCGAATGAGAAGAACCCCGTTGGTCAGATCGACGTCGGAACGATCAAGCCTGACCACTTCGCCCGATCGCAGTCCCGAGCTTGCCAACAATCCGATCAGCGTCGCCATCGTCCGCCCCCTGAGGGGGATGCCTGGCGAAATGCGGGCGCATGCGTCGAAGAGCGACGCCAACTCTGACTCGCTGAGGATCCGCGGAGGCGGAATCGCCCTGGATCTGGGGAATACTCTGCGCTCCAAGGTCTCGGTTTGGGCGTCATAGACGGCGAGATACTCGTAGAATCGGCTGAGCACGCCGTGACGAGTGGCGCGGCTGTTGGCGGCGCCGCCAAACGACAGGACGAAGTCCAGCGCCATCGTTCGGGTGGCGGGCGCATCGAACTGAGCGCGTTCAACGTAGCGGACGAAAGCCCGCAACGTGCCGGCTTGTTTGCTGAAAGAGTAGCCGAGCGAGTGGCGCAGTTCGATGTAACGCTCAGCCTTCTCGCCGAGGAATCGGGCAAAGGCGGTCATGCCGCGCCTCCCGGAAAGGGGAGTGCGACCTCGGAGAGCTGCGAGGCCGCAACCTTCACGTACAGCGCCGTTGTGTTGATGCTGCGGTGGCCAAGAAGATCGGCGACCTCGTTGATCGGCCTTCGCTGCCCGACAAGCTGGGTAGCAAGGCTGTGGCGCAGGAGATGCGCACCTGCGACCCGCCCGAGTTCGACCCCGCCATGCCGCAACCGCTTCCGCACGATCCTTGAAACAGGCGCCGCACACTTGAACGGTCCCACCGGCGGCGTGAACGACAGGAACAGATACGGACTATCCACCTTCGGTCGAGCGCGCAGGATGTAATCGGCGAGTGCGGCGCCGGTCTCCTCGAGGAGTGGCACCACCCGATCACGCTTGCCCTTGGTCCGCCGGACAAAAACCTCGCCAGTACGCCAGTCGATATCCCGCAGCCGAATGGCGCGTAACTCGCCGTTGCGAATGCCCGTGGTGGCGAGCAGCAGCAGGACGGCTCGATCGCGGATGTCGACCAGCGTCGTTGCGCCGATTGCATCGATCGCGTGCCAAACGTCATCCCATGCAAGGCGCGGCGGCAAATGCGCCAAACGCCAAGAGGGCGTCCTTGGGACGATGCGGGCGAGATCTTGGTGATGGCGACCAGCCCAATATAAAAACCGAAGAAATGTTCGAATGTGAGAAGTCGCTGCCGTGCGACTGCCGGAGGTTGCCGATAGCGACAGCCGATGCTCGACAGCAGCAAGGACCTGCTCAGCCGTCAACACCTCGAGGTCCTGGTCGGGATGGTGATGGCGGAACCAATCCAGAAAGCGGCGGCCGCCCAGAAGAACGCCTTCGCGGGTGTTCGACTCCAGCCCCCGTACCCTATGCAGATAGTCCGAAAAGGAGGCCAGAAGCGGAGCATCCGGATCATCCTCTTCACTTGGAACAGCAATAATGAACCGCTCCGGAGCCACTCGCCGTGCGTGTCCTAGCGCCGATACTGCCCCAATGCGCGGTGAATCCGTAGTAAACGTGCGCAAATAGCTATCGACGATATCTTGATGGATCGGCATCGGACCGCAGCGTGTCCCGGCAAACTGGCTGAAGCGCGCAATTCGGCTCAGATAAATCTTGGCCGACGCTCGTTTGTAACCAAGCGTGAAAAAATGCTCCGCGAGGCGATCCATCTCGCCACCGAGCGCACCACTACGCAGGCGCTTGAGCACCCCACCATACGAAAAATAGAACTCGAGCATATTACCCCTCCGGAATAGCGGCGCAGGGGAATCCCACGCCCATCCGAGAGGAACGAAATATTATGTGGCGGAGAATTCTAGATTTGGCAGGCCTCGGCTGGCGCC
>NZ_WITC01000028.1 GCF_009601505.1 Sinorhizobium terangae | reverse complement strand
GGATTCCCTTTTTGTTGGGATTGTGATTCAAGATCATTGCTGGTGAGGAGGCCAGCAATGATGGCGCGACCTCTTTCTCTTGATTTACGCCAGCGCGTCGCCGCCGCTTTGGCCGGAGGCATGACGGTGCGGGCGGCCGCCTTGCGCTTTGGGATATCGGCGGCGACGGCGGTGCGGATCGGCCAGCTCGACCGGTCCGGCCGCGGTTTGGCGCCGGCCAAGATGGGGGGCCATGTCAAACCCATGCTGCGGGGCGCGGCGGCCGATGAGGTTCACCGCCGACTGGCGGCCAAAACCGATTGGACGGTGCGGGCGCTTGCCGCCGATCTGAAGGCGGCCGGGATCGATGTCTCGCATGACACCGTTTGGCGGTTTCTGCGCCGCGAAGGCAAGACATTTAAAAAAAACGCTGATCGCCAGCGAGCAGGACAGGCCGAAGGTGGCGCGCTTCCGAAGCCGCTGGAAGACCCATCAACATCGACTTGATCCGCGCCGCCTGGTGTTCGTTGACGAAACCTGGGTCAAAACCAACATGACGCGCAGCCGCGGCTGGTGTCAGCGCGGCCAGCCGCTGATCGCCAGAATACCGCATGGCCATTGGAAGACGCTGACCTTCCTCGCCGGGCTGCGTCACGACCGCATCGTCGCACCCTTCGTGCTCGACGGCCCGATCAACGGCATTGCCTTCACCGCCTGGGTCGAGCAATGCCTGGCGCCAACCCTCAACCCCGGGGATATCGTCATCCTCGACAATCTCGGCAGCCACAAGGGCAAGCCGGCGCGCAGCGCCATCCGCGACGCCGGCGCCCATCTGTTCTTCCTGCCGCCCTACAGCCCCGACCTCAATCCGATCGAGATGATGTTCGCCAAACTCAAGACCCTGCTGCGCAAGGCCGACGAGCGTAGCGTCGAGGCGACATGGCGGCGCGTCGGCGAAGCTCTCAAGGCGTTCAGCCCGCACGAATGCGCCGCCTATCTCAGGCATGCAGGATACGTTTCAACGTAGGTCTGACAGACTCTAGTCGACGATGTGGTAGCCGCCGTCGACGTAAAGCACCTGGCCGGTTATCAGTCGCGCCGCGTCGTGGGCGAGAAACGCGGTCGCCATGCCGACGTCGTCGACGTCGACGAGTTCGTGGGCCGGTGCCTTCAGCTTCGTCTTTTCGAGCAGCGCGTCGAATTCCGGGATACCGGAAGCGGCTCGGGTGGCAAGCGCGCCCGGCGAGATGGCGTGGACGCGAATGCCCTTGGGGCCAAGCTCGGCCGCCATATAGCGCACCGCGCTTTCCAGCGCCGCCTTGGCGACGCCCATTATGTTGTAGTTCTCCACCACCACCTGTGACCCGTAATAGGTCATCGTGAAAAGTGTCCCACCGTTCTTCATAAGCGGCTCCGCGAGTTGGGCCATGCGGATGAAGGACCAGCAGGATATCTCCATCGTCGTCAGAAACCCCTCGCGCGGCGCATCGGTCACGCGCCCGCCGAGCGTGTCTCTCGGGGAGTAGGCGATCGAGTGGACGAGGAAGTCGAGCTCTCCCCAGGTATCGGCGATCCGCTCGAAGACTGCCTCGATCTGGCCGGGTACCGCAATGTCCAGCGGCAGGAAGATCGGGA
Source organism: Sinorhizobium terangae (assembly GCF_009601505.1). GTDB lineage: Bacteria > Pseudomonadota > Alphaproteobacteria > Rhizobiales > Rhizobiaceae > Sinorhizobium > Sinorhizobium terangae. The sequence continues at coordinate 84,064 of NZ_WITC01000028.1, read as the reverse complement.
CGTCGAGCTCGCGTGCCAGCGGCTCGACATGTGGCTTTGCCTTTTCGTTGAGATACGTCACTGCGAGTTCCGCGCCCAAGGCACGAAATGCGCGGGCGCAACCCCAGGCGATAGAGCGATCGTTGGCAATTCCGACGATCAGGCCCTTTCGGCCTTCGAGAAGCTTGGCCTTGACAGTCGGGATGGACATGGGGCGGTCTCCAGTCAGGCGTTGGGAGCGCTGATGAGCGCCAGGGTGTGCCGCGCGATCATCAGCTCTTCATCGGTTGGAAGGACATGAATGGCCACCCGGCTCTTGGCCGTAGAGATCAACGCGGCGCCGGCCTCGTTCGCCACCGGATCAAGCTCTGCCCCGAGCCAGGCGAGGCCTTCGACGATACGCGCGCGGATCGGGGGCGAGTTCTCGCCGACGCCCGCTGTGAAGACGAAGGCATCGACCCCTCCCAGCGCCGCCGCGAGCATCCCGGCATTGAGCACGCATCGATAAACGAAATGCGCGATGGCGAGCGCGGCATTAGGATCGGTGCTCGCCAGAAGGTCTCGCATGTCGCTGGAAAAGCCGGACAGACCTTTGAGCCCGGCGTCGTGATAAAGGAGATCCGAGACCGCCTGAGCAGTCATCCCCTTCTCCATGATCAGATAGAGGACGACACCCGGATCAAGCTGGCCCGGCCGAGTTCCCATCGGCAGGCCATCGAGCGCGGTAAAGCCCATCGTGTTTTCGATACTACGGCCGTCCCGCAACGCGCACATTGAAGCGCCGCTGCCGAGGTGGGCGACGATGACGCGGGCCGCCTGCGGCGCCACCTCGCGTAGCCGCTCGGCAATATATTCGTATGAAAGTCCGTGAAAGCCGTAGCGCCGAATGCCCTGATCGTAGAAGGCCCTTGGCAAGGCGTAACAATCGGTGTGCTTGGCGTGGCTGCGGTGAAAGGCAGTGTCGAAACAGGCGACCTGCGGCACATCCGGATTGATCTCCATCGCAAGACGGATCGGCGCCAGGTTGTTCGGCTGATGCAAAGGTGCGAGGTCCTGGTAGCTGGCAAGGCGGTCGAGGACCGCCGCATCGATCAGAACGGGCCGCGCGTAGTCGGGACCGCCGTGCACAACCCGGTGCCCGACCGCCCGCAACTCGAAGCCCTCCAGCGTCAGGAGCCAGCGTCTAGCCTCGTCAATGGCGGCCGGAAGATCGTGAATGGCCCTCGCGTCATAGGTCCGGTCGATGAGCCCGGTGCCGTCGGCCGCCGTCGCCTGCAGACGCGGCCGTGTGCCGATACCGTCGATCTTCCCGCGAATCTGACGCGTCAAGTCCATGCCGGAGATGCCGAAAACCTGGAACTTCAGGCTCGATGAACCGGCGTTGACGACAAGGAGCGCGTCCATGGCGCTACACCGCTTCCACTTGCGCGGCCCGGCGCCGCGCCGCGTAGAGCGCCGCGACAGCGCAGGATGCGAGGCGCGTGCGCACCGAATCCGCCCGCGAGGTGAGCACGATCGGCACACGGGCGCCAAGGACGATGCCGGCGGCGTCGGCATGGGTGAGGAAAGTCAGGTTCTTGGCGAGCATGTTCCCGGCTTCGAGATCCGGCACCACGAGGATCTGGGCGTGGCCGGCAACCGGCGAATTTATACCCTTGATGCGCGCCGCTTCCGGATCAATCGCGTTGTCGAAGGCGAGTGGTCCTTCAAGCAGGCCGCCGGTGATCTGGCCGCGTTCGGCCATCTTGCACAGCGCCGCGGCCTCGATCGTCGAGGGGATCTTTGCGGTCACCGTCTCGACCGCCGAAAGAATGGCAACGCGGGGCTCGCCGAGCCCGATCGTGACCCAGAGATCGATTGCGTTCTGCACGATGTCGCGCTTGGCCTCGAGATTGGGGAAGATGTTGATCGCGGCATCCGTGATGAAGAGCGTCTCGGCGTGGCCGGGCACGTCCATGACGAAGACGTGGCTGATCCGCCGCTCGGTTCGCAGGCCCGTGGCAGAGGCGGCGACCTCGTGCATCAGCTCGTCGGTATGCAGGCTACCCTTCATCAGGAGCTCGCCCCTGCCCTCGCGGATCAATGCGACCGCCTTGGCGGCCGCTGCGTGGCTGTGCGGCACATCGATGATTTCCCACCGCCCGAGATCGAGCCGGTGTTCCGCCGCCACGTTGCGGATCTTTGCTTCCGGTCCGACCAGTATGGGTGTGATCAGCCCCGTCTCGGCGGCTTCGATGGCGCCGCTCAGCGAGGTTTCATCGCAAGGATGCGCCACGATGGTGACCGCGGGAGCCTCGGCTCGTGCGGCCGCGATCAGGCGGTCATATTTGGACGGCTGGGTCGCCAGCGTGGTCACCTCGGACACTCGGAACTCCTTCCCCAATCAGGATGCGTTGCGATCATGTGCGGTCTTGTGCACCACCAGAGGTACTGGCGCATGATCGCTCAGGTCGAAAAGCGCTGTCACGCTATGCAGCCGCTCGGCGGCAATGCCAGTCAGCGGTCCGGGAGCCTCCAGGACCTCTCGAAGGGCGGCAAAGGCAGCGCGGCGTTCCTCGATTTTCTCCGGCAGCAATTTTGGAATGGCCGCAAGCGCCGCCTCCTCGTCTACGAGCAACATGAAATACTGCGTGCGCATAAGTGCCTTGAACTCGGCAAGCGTCAATTGCTTGGCGGAGGGATGAGCGCGCCGAAGCCGGCGAACCGCCTCGAAACCACGCTCATCGACCCTGCCGCGCGCCATGCCGACAAAAAGCAGCGCCCGCGCGAGTGCCTCTCGAAGCCCGCCCTTGGCCATGTCAGCTTTGAGCGCCACGATCCTGTTCTCCAGGAGCGCGTGGTGCAGGAGGTTCTTTGCCGCCTTGCGCGGAGGGCGGTCGGACTCCGTGTCGATACCGAGCGCCGCTTGCAAGGCGGGCGCGCCATAGACCGCGTGAAACGTCTGCTCCGAAAGGTGCTCGACCATCTGACGCCAAGCTTCCAACCCGTCGACGACCTGCCGGGACATGTTCTCTTGCAGAGCCAGGAGCGGGTTGTCGGGTGCCGCTGGTTGGCGCGCATCGCGAACGGCCCCGGCGGCCGCCTCGATCCAGGCCATGACCGGATTGCTTGGACCGAAGACTTCGTATTGCAGGCGCAGCGGGTGCATGCTGCGCATCGCCTCCGCCATCTGCGGCGTCACCATCGCCTTGATCCAGGGCTGCAGGTAAGTACGGTAAAGCGCGAGATTGACCTCGGACACCCGGGCGGCCGCGGCGAAGCGGCGGTCGTCGTCGATGTCGTTGCCGCCGAAGGCGCGGATATCGTCGAGCGTGCGCGCCTCGCAGCGCATGACCCACTCGCCGGTGACCAGATCCGGATTCTCTACAGCCGGTCCCACCGGCTGCAGCACTGCCTCGTAAAGGCCGGGCGGCAGCACGTCGATCAGGTCGATATTCGACGCGAACTCGTCGTGTTCCTTGCGGGCGACACCCGCGGAAACGAAGATGCCGAGATGGCCGATCTTCTCGTGCACCGTGTAGACGATGGTCTGGCCGTGTGCGCGGATCTCGTCGACGTTGTCGTACAGATCCAGGATCCAGTCGAGCGCCTGCGCCGGCGGGGTGATGTTGTCTCCCTTCGAGCAGAAGACGACGATCGGCGAACGGATGTTGCGCATATCGATCGTCGTGCCGTCGGAGGTCTGGATCTCGCCCGCGGCAAGCTTGTTGCCGACGAAGAGCTCATCGACGATGAACTGCATCTCCTCAGCGTTCAGCCTCACATGCCCGCCCCACCAGCGCTCGAAGCCGAGATAGCGTCCGGCCTCGGTGTCTATCTTGGAATAGAGGTTGTATTGCTTGGTCCAGAGCGTGTTGGCGGGGTTCTGGTTCTCGAAGTTCTGCACCAGCCAGGCGCCATCGAATATGCCGGCGCCAAGATCGCCGGTGAGCGCGGTCAGCCAGCTGCCGCCGAGCAGGCCTCCCGAATAGCGCATCGGATACTGGCCCCGGACACCCGCCCAATAGGAAAGCGGCGCGCCCGCGATGATGATCGGCCCGAACAGTTCCGGGCGCAAAGAGGCAAGGATCATCACGGCCCAACCAGCCTGGCAGTTGCCGATGACGCAGGGCTTGCCATCGGCATCGGGGTGGCGGGCAATCACTGTTTCGAGGAAACCCGCCTCAGCGCGGGTGATATCCTCGATGGTCTGGCCCGGCACCGGCTCGGGAAGGAAGCCGATGAAATAACAGGCGTGCCCCGCCTTCATCGCGACGCCGATCTCGCTGTCTGCCTTGAAGCCGCCAATGCCGGGTCCGTGGCCGGCGCGCGGATCGACAACGACAAACGGCCTTTTCAATGGATCGATCATCGCGTCGGCGGGCGGCACGATCCGGACGAGCGCATAATTGACGGGACGATCGAGCTTGCGGCCATCGCAGACGAGTTCTGCTTCGTAATCAAGCACATGAGGTGCGGTACGCGCGGCTTGCTCTTCGTATTGGATGCCGCGCTGACGCATGACGTCCAGAAACAGGATGGAGCGTTGCCAGGCATCGAGCGCATAAGCGTAGGCATCGGCAAAGGTCGGCAGGGTCGGGACGGTGGATTGCTCAGGCATAATCTCCACTCCTCGGCGCGATCGAAGGTCGGTTTCATTCCCGCTTGCAGATTAACAGCAACGTTCTTGTCGAGTGTTGATCCGCATCAAAGAAGGCAAGTGGCAGGGCCGCACATTATCCGTTGTTGTGGACCCTGCGGCTGTCATTGTCTCACGAGTCCGAAGAGCGCGGGGACGCCTTGTTACCGCGATTTGACATGTCGCGCGAACGGGTAGTCTGCTGCGCCACTTCATATCCGCCCGAACTTTTCGGACAGTCCCAAATGCTTAGGCGATAACATTGCACTGAAAGACAACATCAGCAAGACAGCCCTTGAAAATCGGCGCGTTGCTTGCCAATTGGGGCAAACAAATCAAGGAGGTTTGCAACGCGATGAGTGAAGTCGAAATGTCCGTCGAAAAACATGTCTTCGAAGCCGATGTGGCGCGGCTGCTCCATTTGATGGTGCACTCGGTCTACTCGGACAAGAACATCTTCCTTCGCGAACTGATTTCGAATGCGGCGGATGCCTGCGAGAAGCTGCGCTACGAAGCGATCGTCGCACCTGAGCTGCTCGCCAACGATCCTGCACCACGCATTACTTTGACGCTGGATGAGGAAAAGGCGCGCCTCGTCGTTGAGGACAACGGCATTGGCATGAGCCGTGACGAACTGGTCGAATCCCTCGGCACCATCGCACGTTCCGGCACGCGCGCATTCATGGAGCGGATCGAGGCAGCACAGGGCAAGGAAGGCGCACAGCTCATCGGCCAGTTCGGCGTCGGTTTCTATTCTGCCTTCATGGTGGCCGACAATGTCGACGTCGTCTCCCGCCGTGCCGGCTCGGACAAGGCCTGGCATTGGGCGTCCGACGGAAAGGGCAGCTACACAGTTTCCGCAGTCGAACTTTCCGATGCTCCGGCGCGCGGTACGCGGATCACGCTGCACCTCATGGACGATGCCAAGACTTACACGTCGCGCTGGACCGTCGAGCGGATCGTCAAGGAACAGTCCGGCCATGTGCCCGTACCGATCTCGATCGTGGAGAAGCCCGGCGAAGAGCCCGCCCAAGTCGCGGACGGCACGGCGCTCTGGACCAAACAGAAGAGTGAGATTTCCAAGGAAGATTACGCGGATTTCTACCGCAGCGTCGCCGGCCAGTATGACGAACCGGCCGCGACCGTTCACTTCCGGGCAGAAGGCCGGCACGAATATACGGCGCTCGCCTTCGTGCCGGGGTCCAAGCCGTTCGATCTCTTCGACCCCGATCGCAAGGGACGGATGAAACTCTACGTCAAGCGCGTCTTCATCACGGACGAGGCGGAATTGCTGCCGCGCTACCTGCGGTTCGTGCGCGGCCTCATCGACACGGCCGATCTGCCCCTCAATGTCTCGCGCGAGATGATCCAGGAGAGCCCGCTGCTCGCCAGCATCCGCAAGGGGCTGACAAACCGGGTGCTGACCAGCATCGAGAAACTCGCGGAAAGCGAGCCGGAAACCTTCGCCAAGCTCTGGGAAAACTTCGGCAGCGTCATCAAGGAAGGCATCTACGAGGATTTCGAGCGGCGGGGGCAGCTCATCGCGCTTTCGCGTTTCCGCACCACCGCGTCGGACGACAAGCCGCGCGCCCTGAGCGACTATGTCAAGGACATGAAGGACGGGCAGACGGCGATCTACTACCTGACCGGCGACAACCTTGCCCAATTGAAAGCCTCGCCGCAGCTCGAAGGATTCCGCGCCCGCGGCATCGAAGTGTTGCTGCTTACCGACCCGGTTGACAGCTTCTGGGTGACCTCGGCGCCGGATTTCGAAGGCAAGCCGTTCAAGTCGATCACGCAAGGGGCCGCCGATCTCGCCGGTATCGCGAAGCAGGACGCCGACGGTACGACCTCCGCGGAGACGAGCCAGACCGTCGCCGAATTCGTGACCTTTGCCAAGGCGGCGCTCGGCGACGCGGTCTCTGACGTGAGGACCTCGGAGCGACTGACGGAAAGCGCGGTCTGCCTCGTTGCGCCGGAGCACGGACCGGATCGCCAGCTCGAGAAGATGCTGCAGGGAGCCGGCCGCATCGACGGCGCGGCAAAGCCGATCCTGGAGATCAATCCCGGCCACAGCCTGATCGCCGCCATCGCTGCCTGCCCCGCCGAGGATGCAGCATTCCGCGAGGACGCCGTAAAGCTCCTGCTCGACCAGGCGCGCGTTCTCGACGGCGACAAGCCGGAAGATCCGCGCGCCTTTGCCGAGCGGCTGTCGAGGGTGTTCAGCCGGGCTTTGAAGAGTTAAGAAACTTAGCGGACATGCCCTCATCCGGCTTGCCGGCCACCTTCTCCCCGCAAGCGGGGCGAAGGGACAAGCGGCAGCGCCCGCGCTAGTCTAAAATCCCCTCTCCCCGCGCGCGGGGAGAGGGTTAGTCCTCGGGTTAAACCCGAGGAGAGGGGCAAAACTGCGATCTTGCGACGCGAGCCTAGCCGGGTCTCACCCTTTCGCTTTCGGCCTCAGGCCGATCTCGGACAGCACCTCTTCCGTATGCTCCCCAAGCCGGGGTACGCCGCGCTCGAGTGCGAGCGAAGCTCCGGAGAAGCGAAGCGGAGTCCTGACGCCCGGCGACGTACCGGCCGCCGCGCCGGTGTGCGGCGTATCCACCCGCATCTGTCGGTGAAGGATCTGCGGATCGGCAAAAACGTCCGCGACGGTGTTGATCGGACCGCCCGGCACGCCTGCGGCTTCGAGTTTTGCCAGGAGCGCATCCCGCGCAAACTTCGCCGTCTCTGCCGCGAGCTCCGGCGTGAGCGTATCGCGATGCTGCACGCGACCGGCATTGGTCAGGTATCGCTCGTCTGACGCCAGGTCCGCTCGGCCGAGCACGTCGCAGAATTTGACGAACTGCCGGTCGTTTCCGACGGCGACGATGAGATGCCCGTCGGCGGTCGGAAAGACCTGGTACGGCGCAATGTTCGGATGCGCATTGCCAAGACGCCGCGGCGCCTTGCCCGAGACGAGAAAATTCAGCGCCTGATTGGCGAGTACACCGGTCATGCAATCGAGCAGCGCCATGTCGATCTGCTGCCCCTCGCCCGTGCGTTCGCGCTGCGCAAGCGCCGCCTGGACGGCAATCACACCGTAAAGCCCGGTAAAAATGTCGGCGAAGGCCACTCCGATCTTCTGCGGCTCGCGATCCGGCTCACCGGTGAGATCCATGATCCCGCTCATGCCCTGGACGATGTAGTCGTAGCCGGCGCGATGGGCATAGGGGCCGTCCTGGCCGAAGCCGGTCACGGAACAATAGATGAGCCGAGGGTTGACCTTCCTCAGGTTCTCATAGTCGAGCCCATATTTGGCGAGACCACCGACCTTGAAGTTTTCGAGGAGCACGTCCGATTGCGCCGCCAGCCGCCGTACCGCCTCCTGCCCCTCTTCCGTCGTGAAGTCGAGCACGACCGAGCGCTTGCCCCGGTTGCAGGCATGGAAATAGGCTGCGTCGAGCTTCTCGCCACCTTCGCCTTCGACGAAGGGCGGTCCCCAGGTTCGGGTATCGTCGCCTGCCGGGCTTTCGACCTTGATGACGTCGGCGCCAAGATCGGCGAGTGTCTGGCCAATCCAGGGGCCAGCCAGAATGCGGGCGAGTTCGAGAACGCGAATACCCTTCAGCGGCGTTTCCATGACGACACTCAGAAGAACGCCTGCAGCCCGGTCTGGGCGCGGCCGAGGATCAGCGCATGCACGTCATGCGTTCCCTCGTAGGTGTTGACGGTCTCCAGGTTCAGCATATGACGCATGACCTGGTATTCCTCGGAAATGCCATTGCCGCCGTGCATGTCGCGGGCCATCCGGGCGATATCGAGCGCCTTGCCGCAATTGTTGCGCTTGACGATCGAGATCATTTCCGGGGCCATCCGGCCGTCGTCCATCAGCCTGCCGACGCGGAGCGATCCCTGCAGCCCCAGTGTGATCTCGGTCTGCATGTCCGCCAGCTTCTTCTGGAAAAGCTGGGTCTGGGCAAGCGGACGATTGAACTGCTTGCGATCGAGCCCGTATTGACGGGCCGCGTGCCAGCAGAATTCGGCCGCACCGAGCGCGCCCCACGAGATGCCGTAGCGGGCGCGATTAAGGCAGCCGAAGGGACCTTTGAGCCCCTCCACATTCGGCAGCAGTGCATCCTCGCCGACCTCAACATTGTCGAGAACGATCTCGCCGGTGATCGACGCGCGGAGCGACAGCTTGCCGGCGATCTTCGGCGCCGAAAGCCCTTTCATGCCCTTTTCCAGCACAAAGCCGCGGATCGCGTTTCCATGGGCCTCCGACTTCGCCCAGACGACGAACACATCGGCAAGCGGTGCGTTGGAAATCCACATTTTCGAGCCGATCAGACGATAGCCGCCATCGGTCCTCATCGCCCGCGTCTTCATTCCGGCGGGATCGGATCCGGCGTCCGGCTCGGTCAGGCCAAAGCAGCCGATCCATTCGCCGCTGATAAGCTTCGGAAGATACTTCCGCTTCTGATCCTCCGAACCGTAGGCGAAGATCGGATAAATCACGAGCGACGACTGCACGCTCATCATCGAGCGATAGCCCGAATCGACCCGTTCGACTTCACGGGCGACGAGGCCGTAGGCGACATAGGACGCGCCGACGCCGCCGTAGGTGTCCGGCACGGTGACACCGAGCAAGCCGAGGTCGCCCATTTCGCGGAAGATCGCCGGGTCGGTCTTTTCCTCGCGATAAGCTTCGATCACGCGCGGCTGCAGCTTCTCCTGGGCGTAGGCGCGCGCCGTATCGCGGATCATCCGCTCGTCTTCGCTCAGTTGATCCTCGAGCAGAAACGGATCGTCCCATTGGAACTCAAACTTTTCGGCCATCTCTCTCTCCCGTCGTATTTTTCCGCCTGTGGTTATGGCAAGCGGGTGCAAGTGTTTCAAACGAAATTGAGGCACTGCCTCATGCGTCTGGGGAATGGACCTTGCGCCCGAGGCGGTTCTGCTGATTATTCGCAAACGCGATACAGAGATCGACACACCCGCCGCCATGACCAACAATCGCCTCGAACGTTTTGCCCACAATCTCGACTGGAATCTGCTGCGCACCTTCGTCGTTGTCGTCGAGGAGGGCAGCATCACGGCCGCGGCCAACCGGCTGCTTCTGCAGCAGCCCGCCGTCAGCATGGCGTTGAAGCGGCTGGAGCAGACCGTCGGCCAGAAGCTGATCGACCGGAGGCCGGGCCGCTTCAATCTGACGGAAGCGGGTGAGAAATTGCACGGCCAGTGCCGGGACATCTTCGCGGCGGTGGTCCGTCTGCCCAATGTGCTGGAGACCGCGGGCGAAGAGGTGACCGGCCATCTCAATATCCATTCGGTCAGCCATGCCCACAATCCGGCCTGGGATCGCAAGCTCGACACTTTCTTCCGAATGCATCCGAAAGTGACACTGTCGGTGACGATCGCGACGACCGTCGATGTGCTCAGCGCCGTCGAGCGCAACATCGCCACGATGGGCCTTTGCGACGGCAACATTCCTGGAGGACTGAACAAGAGCTTCCATATCCGCGAGCGGTACGCACTTTATTGCGGGCGCGGCCATCCGCTGTTCGGTGTCGACGGCGTCGATTTCAACGACCTCCGGGGCAACCCTTACATCGCCTTCATCGCCGATGTCCTTGGCGGGCAGCACATGAATTCGGTGACCGCCGTTCGCGCGATCGGCTCCTTCGGCCAAAAGGTCCGGGGCGTTTCCTGCAACGTCGAGGAGGTCATGCGGCTGATTTCCGCCAATGTCGGAATCGGCATGCTGCCGGATCATCTCGCAGGCCCTGCAGTCAAGGCCGGGCAGCTATGGCAGTTGCCGCCCTACAGCGATCTTCCGACGACGGACGTCTTTCGAATCTCGAACCCCAACTCGATCCTCAATCCGGCGGAAGCAGCCTTCCTCGCGCATGTCGCGGACACGGAACCGCTGGATCACTGCCTAAATCATCATCAAGATTGATAACGACATTTCCGACTATAAATTTGAACGACCCCGACGGTCTCCTTATTGTCCGCCAACGACCTGAGGAGCCGAAAACATGCGTAAATACGATGTGGTCATCATTGGCGGTGGAATCGCCGGCTTGTCGCTCGCCCATTTCCTGAGCCAGCACCGGTCGGTTGCCGTCATCGAACGCGAGAACGCGCTTGGCTACCACAGCACCGGCCGCTCCGCCGCCGAGTTCGTCCTGAGGTACAACGCGCCGGAAGTGTGCGCGCTGGCGAGGATCGCCAAAGACTTCTTTGATCGACCGCCGCAAGGCTTCACCGATGTGCCCCTCTTGAAGCAGCGCGGCGGAGTCATGATCGCCAGCGCCAACAAGATCGGGCGGTTCGAAACGGTTCTGGCCGAGGAACGGGCGTTGGCGCCGGAAATAGAACGTCTGACACCGGAAGAGGCCGTGTCCCGCATTCCGATCCTCAAGCCCGAATACGTTGCAGCCGCATACTATGACCCGAATTTCTGGGACATCGAGGTGGAAAACCTGCTTCAGGGCTACCTCAGGGGCGCGCGGCGGAATGGAAGTGACGTCCTGGAACGCCATGAAATCCTGTCGGCCGAACGCGATGGAGGCGCCTGGATCCTGACGACGGCCGGCGGTGAAATCAGCGCGAAGGTCGTCGTCAATGCCGCCGGTGCCTGGGCGGATCCGGTCGCGGCGCTCTTCGGCGTCGACCCGATCGGCATCGTACCGCATCGCCGCACCGCCATTACCGTCGATCTCCCGGACGGCGTGGACGCGACAACCTTGCCGGAAATCAACGAGATAGACGAGGATTTTTACATGAAGCCGGAAGGCGGGCGGCTGCTCGCCTCTCCAGCGGACGCCACACCTTGCGAGCCGTCCGATGTCCAGCCTGAGGAGATCGATGTCGCCTGGGCTGCACACTACGTTGAGGAAGCCACCACCATCTCCGTGCGGCGGATCGCAAAGAGCTGGGCGGGCCTTCGCAGCTTTTCCGCCGACAAGCTGCCCGTCGTCGGCTTTGCGCCAGGGCGATCGGATTTCTTCTGGCTTGCGGGCCAGGGCGGCTACGGCATCCTTACATCACCGTCGCTGGGCCAGCTTGCGGCAAACCTGCTGATCGACACGCCCTTGCCCGAGGCGTTTCGACGTGAGGCGCTCGATCCCCGATCCTTCTCCCCGGCCCGCTTCCAAAAGTAGCGACGGCATCAATTAGATCCCGGCAAATCCTTCTTCGTCGATGTCGCCGGCGCCCAGCGCTACGAACTGGTCCAAGAGCCACGAAGCGGCCGGCCCCGGCGGCGTGTCTCGCCGCCAGACGCCGGCGAAACGATAGATCCCGCCATTGTGGTCAGGAATGGCCAGTCGCATAAGCGTGCCGTCGTCGAGATCGGGCTGGACCAAAGGCAGCGGCATGTTGCCCCAGCCAAGCCCTTGGCGCAGCAGCGCGTGTTTCGCGCCGAGATCGGCGAGCCTCCACGTGCGGGGACTGAGCACCGCGAAGTCCTGCCCCTCGGTCAAAGGAGAGCGGTCCGTCAAGACGAGCTGGACATGGTTGCGCGCCTCCCCAGGCTCGATTCTCTGCATGCGCCCGAGCGGGTGGTCGGGCGCAGCCACCGGCACCGTCGCCACCGCCCCTGCCGCAACACAACTCACCCCTTCAACGGCCGTTGCCAGTGGGCCGGAAATGCCGATGATCGCCTTCCGTTCGAGCACCGCCGCAGTAACCGCGCCCAGGGCCTCGACATGCAGGCACAGCGAAACCGTCGGAAACGCCTCGGCGAAGGCGTGCAGCGCCTTTCCAATCCTCTCCGCCGGCAGCATCACGTCGACGGCGAGGTTCACTTCCGCCTCCAACCCGTCGAGCAGCCCCTTCACCTTGGCGCGCAGGCCGTCGACGCCTTGCGCCAGGGCCCGCGCCTCGGCGAGCACCGTACGTCCTGCAGCCGTCAGCTTGGGCTTGCGCGTGCCGTCGCGTTCGAACAATTCGAGCCCGAGCTGCGCTTCCAGATTGGCGATGCCGTAACTGACGACGGAGACGGCGCGATTGAGGTTGCGCGCCGCGGCTGCAAAACTCCCAGCATCGACCACGGCCAGAAACACGCGAAGTTGCTCGAAAGTTGGCGTGCCGGGATTGGACATATTTCAACTTTCTCGAACAAATATGTCACAATTATCCCACTTTCTAAGAAAGCCTGCAAGCCTGTATACACGATCGAAACGACAAGGCCGCCAAGGAATTACCGAGCCGGAGAGTAAGAGAGTCGGACTGCTCGCCCGGTGCTATCGGGCTAGCAAGGAGTACAATGCGAGACTGCGTGCAAGTCATATCCGCCGACACAAAAAGGGATCGCAGAAGGAGACGCTGCTCTGGGCAAGCCATTTCCGAAGGCCGGCCGGCCTCAGCATTGGACGAATGAAGGGAGGAAGCTCATGTCAATCGGACCGCAAGTGACCGTTCTTCGATCAGATTCTGTATCGGTTGCTCATGTTCGCAGCCAACATGTTGTCAAGAAGGAGAGCATCGCAATCCCGAATTCGGACGCGTTCAGCACGATCGTTCAACTTCGCCCCTTCAAGGACCATCGTTTGTGGCGAAATGGACGGCTGGTGCATAACGGAAGCCACGCGCAAGGAGCATTGTCGATCACGCATCTTGCCGAGGATTGGCGTTGCGAACACCGCTCCCCGTTCGACAACATACGATTTACGATCGACCGACACGTCTTGCGAGACTTCTTGCTGGACAATGGAAGGGCCGATCTCCCTCCCTTAAAGTGCGAGTCCGGGCAGATCGATCCGGTGATGTATCACCTTGGCCAAGCACTCCTGCCTGCCCTTGCAAATCCGGGGAACGCCGACAAGCTATATGTGGACCACATACTGCTCGCTTTTCAGGCTCATCTTGTAAGTCGTTACGGTGGCGTTGATCTCGCACCGACCCGGCAATACGGCCTTTCCAGACGTCAATTGGCAGCCGCAACGGCATATCTTGCGGAACACGCGTCGCGCAAAATATCAATGAACGAGGTCGCGTCGATATGCGATCTGTCCACAAGCCACTTCATCCGGGCATTCAAGAAATCGACGGGGCGCACGCCGCACCGGTGGCTGACCGAATACCGTATACAAAAAGCGCAAACCTTGCTCCTGGGTGAGGCGCCCATTGCCGAGATCGCGGTCAGTTGCGGCTTCACCGATCAAAGCCATCTGACGCACGTCTTCTCGTCCATTTGTGATGTCTCGCCAGCCGCTTGGCGGCGTGTGCAGCGCAATGGCGTCCACCGGTCGTCAATTGCTGATGGACAGTGCGTTCCCGGTGACAAGCCTTCGCGTCGTAACCAGACCAAGCCATAATTTAAGGGTGGGTCGTGAGCAGCTGTCCGCAGGAAGGATGATCACTCACGAAACCGGCGGATAGAGTGGCACTCGCGTGTCTTCTTACCGATCAACAAGCCGCAGAGAATACAATGAAATCAAGCATAAGATCTTACGAACCATACCTCCTGAGCCTCCTGCGCATCGTCTCGGCGCTGGTCCTTTTCAGTTATGGCACACAGAAGATCCTCAAATTTCCGATGTCCGACGGCGGCCCGCCGCCCGGCTCCCTGCCCTGGATCGCCGGGCTCTTTGAGTTGGTGCTCGGCTTCCTTGTGCTCATCGGGCTCAAGACCCGCATCGCTGCATTCGTGCTTTCCGGTGTCATGGCCTTCGCCTATTTCCTCAGGCACGCTCCGCAAGGCTTCTATCCTGCCCAGAACGGCGGCGTAGCCGCGATCCTCTTCTGCTTCATATTTCTTTACCTGACTGCGGCCGGCGCCGGACCTTTGAGCGTCGACGCACATCACCAACAAACCAAAACCCCATAACCCCATAGGAGTTTCCGACCGATGACGGACACATCGCTCTTCTCAGGCGTCATCGGCTGTTCACAGGCAGCTGTTCGAACGACGATTGCGAAGTCGATGAAGAAACATCACCGTCCGAGCATTTTTCGACAATGAACGCAGTTATCTACAATCAGCATTCACGCGCACGTACTAGCTTGATGTCCGTGCGGTAAATTAATGGAGGGCTCAATGCCGAACGCCACGCCGACCCCCGGTTCTCTTCTGGTATCGCCGAAGGACCATGCGCTGATCATGATCGATTTCCAGTCGCAAATGGCCTTTGCGACCAAGTCTATCGATGCGGTGCAACTACGCAACAACGCCGCACTGGTGGCACACGCCGCTGCGGGCTTCAAGGTGCCGACGATCCTCACGACCGTCGCCGAAAAAAGCTTCTCGGGCCCGATGTTCGGCGAGATCACCGAGGCCTTCGAAGGCCAGGCGCTGCTCGACCGCACCTCGATGAACACCTGGGAGGACGCAGCGGTGATCGAGGAGGTCAACCGCATCGGCAAGCCACGGCTGGTCTTCTGTGGACTGTGGACCTCCGTCTGCATCGTCGGGCCGACGCTCTCGGCGCTCGACCAAGGGTTTGAAGTCTATGTGATCGCCGACGCCTGTGGCGATGTCTCGGAAGAGGCCCATGAACGCGCCATGGAACGCATGGTCCAGGCCGGCGTCAGGCCGATGACCTCGCTGCAATATATGCTGGAGCTGCAGCGCGATTGGGCGCGCACCGAGACCTACGACATGACGACCGGTATCGCCAAAAGGTTTGGCGGCGCCTATGGCCTCGGTATCATCTACGCCAAGACCATGTTCGGTGCGTCCGAAGGACACTGAACGCTTCCGGCTGCTTCAACCGTTCCGTCCGCATCGGGCGGAACGGCTCATCTCGCCGAAAGGACCATGCCGATGAAAATGTACCTGATATCGCTCGGCACCGGGCTGCTCGTGGGCGTCATTTACAGCCTGCTCAACGTTCGTTCGCCAGCTCCACCGGTGATCGCACTGATTGGGCTCCTGGGCATGCTCATCGGCGAGCAGGCAGTGCCGGTCGCCAAACGCCTGATGTCGGGCAATCCGGTGAACGTTTCCTGGCTCAACAGCCGCTGCGTCCCGCATGTTTTCGGGGAACTGCCGACCGGAGTCGACAGTAAGGATATGCCCGACCAACCATCGACGCGGGAGATCGGCTGATGCCGACCCGTCGCGGCTTTCTGGGAGCAGCGTCCGTGCTGGCGCTTCCAGGCCTATTTTCGCCGGCGCACGCCGCCGATCCCGCATCGATTTCTGGAGACAAGCCAATGAGCGCCGATCTTATCCTCCATCATGGCCTTGTGACCACGCTCGACCGGACGAACCCGAACGCAACCGCCGTCGCCGTGAAGGACGGCAAGTTTCTTGCCGTCGGCGAAGACAGCGAGATCATGGCGCTCGCCGGGCCCGACACGAAGATTATCGACCTCAAGGGCCGGCGCGTATTGCCCGGCCTAATCGACAACCACACCCATGTCGTCCGCGGTGGCCTGAACTACAATATGGAGCTGCGCTGGGACGGCGTCCGCTCACTTGCCGATGCGATGGATATGCTGAACCGGCAAGTGGCGATTACGCCGGCGCCGCAATGGGTGCGCGTCGTCGGCGGCTTCACCGAGCACCAGTTCGAGGAAAAGCGCCTGCCGACGCTCGAAGAGATCAACGCGGTCGCGCCCGACACGCCGGTCTTCCTGCTGCATCTTTACGATCGCGCGCTTCTGAACGCCGCCGCACTGCGTGCCGTCGGTTATACCAGGGAAACGCCGAACCCGCCGGGTGGCGAGATCGCCCGCGATGCCAACGGCAACCCGACCGGTATGCTCATTGCCAGGCCGAACGCCGGCATTCTCTATGCGACCCTTGCCAAAGGCCCCAAGCTGCCCTTCGAATACCAGGTCAACTCCACCCGCCACTTCATGCGCGAACTCAACCGTCTGGGCGTCACTGGCGTGATCGATGCGGGCGGCGGTTTCCAGAACTATCCGGATGACTATGCGGTGATCCAGAAGCTCGCCGACGACGGCCAGATGACCGTGCGGCTTGCCTACAATCTCTTCACCCAGAAGCCGAAGCAGGAAAAGGACGATTTCCTCAACTGGACGAAGTCGGTCAAATACAAGCAGGGCGACGACTATTTCCGCCACAACGGCGCCGGCGAGATGCTTGTCTTTTCGGCCGCCGACTTCGAGGACTTCCGCGAGCCGCGGCCCGACATGCCGCCGGAGATGGAGGGGGAACTCGAGGCCGTCGTGCGCATCCTTGCCGAGAACCGCTGGCCCTGGCGCCTGCATGCGACCTATGACGAGACGATCTCGCGCGCACTCGATGTCTTCGAAAAGGTCAATCAGGACATCCCTCTCGATGGCCTCAACTGGTTCTTCGATCACGCCGAAACGATCTCCGAGCGCTCGATCGACCGCATCGCCGCTCTCGGCGGCGGCATCGCCGTCCAGCACCGTATGGCCTATCAGGGCGAGTATTTCGTCGAGCGCTACGGTCTCGGCGCGGCCGAGGCTACGCCGCCGGTCGCGCGTATGCTGGAAAAGGGCGTCAAGACGTCGGCGGGTACCGACGCCACGCGCGTCGCCTCCTACAATCCCTGGGTCTCGCTTTCCTGGATGATCACCGGCCGCACCGTCGGGGGAATGCGCATCTATCCGCAGCGCAATTGTCTCGACCGCGAAACGGCGCTCAGGATGTGGACCGAAAACGTCACCTGGTTCTCCAACGAGGAGGGCAAGAAGGGTCGCATCGAGAAAGGCCAGTTCGCAGACTTCATCGTCCCGGACAAGGACTTCTTCGCCTGTGCCGAGGACGAGATTTCGTTCCTGACCTCCGACCTGACGGTCGTCGGCGGCAAGGTCGTCTATGCGGCGGGCACCTTTGCCGACTATGACGAAAGCAACGTGCCACCGGCCATGCCCGACTGGTCTCCGGTCAGAACCTACGCGGGCTACGCCGCCTGGGGCGAACCGGAGGGCGCCGGCAAGCGCTCGCTGCGCCGGACGGCGATCGCCACTTGCGGCTGCGCCAACAATTGCGGTGTCCACGGCCATGATCATGCCGGCGCCTGGACGTCCAAGCTGCCGGTCGCCGATCTCAAGGGTTTCTGGGGCGCACTCGGCTGTTCCTGCTGGGCCGTCTGACCACGGGAGGCATGATGAACGCGACTTCAACATTCGAAAGGCGGCTCGCGGCTCGCGCGAGGCCGCTCTTCGCCGCGCCGGCTTTGCGGTGGGTGGCGCTGCTCGCCCTTTGTTCCGCCTATATCCAGGGGCCCGTGACGAAGATCTTCGACTTCGGCGGGGCGATTGCCGAGATGAACCATTTCGGCCTGCATCCCGCGCCCTTCTTCGCCGTGGCGGTGATCGTCTTCGAACTCGCCGCCTCAGCCATGATACTGAGCGGCTTCTTCCGCTGGCTCGCAGCACTTGCACTTGCCGCCTTCACATTGGCGGCGACTTTCGTCGCCCTGCGCTTCTGGGAGCTCGCCCCAGGACAGGAACGTCTCATGGCGACGAATGCGTTCTTCGAGCATCTGGGCCTCGTCGGCGCATTCCTGATCGTCGCATGGCAGGACCTTCATGACCGGAGGTCCGGTCAGCCATGACGGATGCGGCCGCCCATTCCAGCGGCTTCGCTCCGCTTCGTCAGAAGGTCTTCGCGACGCTCTGGGTTGCGACCGTTATCGGCAATACAGGCAGCTTCATCCGCGATGTCGCAAGCGCGTGGCTGGTGACCGACCTTTCGCCCGCGCCCGCCGCCGTCGCCACGATCCAGGCGGCCGGCACGCTGCCGATCTTCCTCCTGGCGATCCCGGCGGGTGTGCTGTCGGACATCCTCGACCGCCGCAAATTTCTGATCGTCATCCAGCTGATGCTCGCCTGCGTCAGCGTCTGTCTCCTGCTCCTCTCGGCGACCGGCTTGCAGTCGGTGAGTTCCCTGATTGCGCTAACCTTCGCGGGCGGCGTCGGGGCTGCGCTGATGGCGCCGACCTGGCAGGCGATCGTGCCCGAACTCGTCGAGAAGAAGGACGTCAAGAGCGCCGTCGCACTGAATTCGCTAGGGATCAACATCGCGCGGTCGATCGGACCCGCGGTCGGCGGGGTGCTGCTCGCCTGGTTCGGCGCAGCCGTGACCTACGGCGTCGACGTCATCAGCTATCTCTTTGTCATCAGTGCGCTCGTCTGGTGGAAACGCCCATCGGAGGCCGAAGACGCACTGTCGGAGAAATTCGCCGGGGCCTTCCGGGCCGGCCTGCGCTACGCCAAGGCAAGCCACGAGCTTCACGTTGTGTTGCTACGGGCGGCCGCATTCTTCGCATTCTCGAGCGCGGTATGGGCGCTCCTGCCTCTGGTCGCCCGCAATCTCCTTGGCGGCGATGCCGGCTATTACGGCATTCTGCTCGGCGCGGTCGGCGCCGGTGCGATCGGTGGTGCCGTTCTGATGCCGACGTTACGCGCCCGCTTTAATGCGGACACCCTTCTTCTTGGCGCCGCAGGCGTGACGGCTACAGTCATGACAGGCCTCTCGTTCGCGCCCCCGCAATGGCTGGCGCCCGTGGTGCTTCTCGCCCTCGGTGCCGCCTGGATTACTGCCCTGACGACACTCAACGGCGCCGCGCAATCGATCCTGCCGAACTGGGTGCGCGGCCGTTCGCTCGCTGTCTACCTGACCGTGTTCAACGGCGCGATGACCGCCGGCAGCCTCATTTGGGGTGTTGTCGCCGAGGCGGCCGGTGTTCCGCTCACTTTGTTGATCGGCGCTGCCGGCCTGTTCGCCGTCGGCCTCCTCTTTCATCCGCTCAAGCTTCCGAGGGGCGAGGCCGATCTCGTCGCGTCGAACCATTGGCCCGAGCCGCTGACGGCCGAGCCCGTCGAGAATGACCGGGGCCCGGTGATGATCCTCATCGAGTACCGGGTCGCAAGAGCCGACAGGGATGGATTTCTCAACGCCCTCCATCGCCTGTCGCAGGAGCGGCGGCGCGACGGCGCCTATAGCTGGGGTGTGACGGAAGATGCGGCCGAACCGGAACGGATCGTCGAATGGTTCATGGTCGAGTCCTGGGCCGAGCACCTCAGACAGCATCGGCGGGTGTCAAAGGCGGACGCCGATGTCCAGCAGGAGGTTCTGCGCTTCCAGCAGGGACCGGAGGCGCCGGTCGTGCGCCACTTCCTCGCCGTAAACCGCTCACGCGCCAATCGTCGTAGTTAGATGCGCGCCGGCATTGAAACGGTTCTAGCGCGCGCGTCGTGTCCAATCGGACGCATGCGACGCGCTCTTGGCTCTGCTTTTATGCAAGTCGTTGTCCAAAAGCCGCTGCACACTTTTGGGCGACATGCACTATGGCTCCAATCTCTCAGGGCGCCCGCGGCCGAGCGCGCCTTCGGCACGGGCCTTGAGATAAGCGTAGATGTCGTCGATATAGGGAGCGACATTGGGATCGTTGCCGAAGCCCTTCATGACCGAAGTGCCGCCGCTGCTGCGGCCGTTGCGAACGACGCGCCTGAACTCCTCTACACCGAGCGGCCGGTCGATGAGGGAGGAAGCAAAGCTCGAGCCTATTCCATCGGGACCATGGCAATGGTTGCAGCCGGCATTGTAGCGGCGGTAGCCGTTATAGGTCCGCACATCGGCCTTGCCGCCGACGACCCGGTAGAATCCGTCGGCGGCTGCACCCTCTGCGAACATTCCCCCGCCCGCAAAGCCAAAGGAAACGACAGCCAACAGAACCAGATACTGCAATCGACGCATGTCCCGTTGCCTTGACGGCGCTTCGCGATGTGACCGCGATGCGATTGGCTCTTGGACCTGCGTAAAGATCTCAGACCTTCAGGTCCGGCAAAAGCCTCCACCGCTGCACGAAACGACCGGGATGCTCCTCGATCCAATGCGCGACGAATGCCTGCGCTTGCATAAACGCGACGCCTGGATTCGCGGCCAAGTCCCAAACGATCTCTTCGCGGACCTCGCAAGCCTCGGGCGCACTCGACAGGCAAACCAACATAGTGAGCGTGTAGAGCATCGTCCCCTCCCTTCCGAAGCTCTCGTGCCGGCGGTGTTCACACCCCGAATTGTCGGTGACCAGTCCGGTTTGGAACCGGTCGAAATGAAAACTTCACTCCCTGAGTTCGGCCGATACATTGCCCAATGGGGCGATGCCGGGCTCGTGCACGAACAGGGCCTTGCCGTCGCGTACGATCTCGAAGTCGACCGAAGGTTGGCCGATCTCTTGAGGCACGGAGATCATCAGCCGCTGCCCCGGCTCTAGCGTGGATACGAAGCGGATCGGCTGCTCGTCTGTGCCCGAGGCCAAGGTCGCAACCACACGGTAGCCGTCCTTTTCGACCGTGTAATACACAGCGCCATTAAAGCGGCCGAGATGCATGCTGTGGCCGTTCCCCGGCTTGAGGTCCGAGGCCGCCGCCGCGCCTGTCATGGCGAGCAAGCCCATTGCCAATGCGATAGAACGTTTGGTCATCGCTGTCCCTCCTCCGTGAGCCATCAACTGCCCAATTCAAAGGGCTACATAGTCCTTTGGAGATGATATAAGACGCGCAGCGCGGCAGATTGTCTGTTCCAATGGTGACACCATCAGCCTATGCGCGGACGAGCTCAGGCAAAATCGGTGCAGTCCCCCAATTTCCAGCGACCGATCCCCTAATTTTCGGCAGCTTGCTTGCTGCATGTTCTAAAAAGGCGCGCTGACGTGGTTGCCGGTGGCCTACTGCAGGTCGATGGGCGAAAGCAGCCACGGCTCGCCGCGCAGACGCAGCAGGACTTCCATCCGGTTGGCGGCGTTGAATTTGCCGAGCACGGCGGAGACCTGATGCTCGATCGTGCGAGGCGAGCGCGACAACCGCCGGGCCGCTTCCTTGTTGCTCATGCCTTCAGCCATCAGGGCGAGCACCTGTTGTTCATGCCGCGTCAGGCCGAGAGGGTGACGACGAGCCGCCGCGTAAGGCCCTCTGCGGGTTTTCGGTAACTGGCCGGCAACGCCCAGGCGCCGCGCCTGCTTTCGCGCCAGCGCCGCGGCGGGACGCGCCTCCAACGACTCGAATATGGTTACGGCACGCGCCAGCGACGGGCCCGCCTCGGCTCCGCGAACCTGCATCAGGGCAAGCGCCGCTTCATAGGGAAGCCCCAGGCGTTCCCATTCCTTCGCCGCCGCGAGCGGATCGCCGCTGAGTTCCGCAGCCCGCCGCGAAGGAATCCGCGCGGTCGACGTCGGCAGCGGCCTCGCCATACCGCATCGCTGCCACCAGACGGCCAGTTCGCCCAAATCCCAGGCACGGAAATTGTCGAGATCCATTGCCGCGAGGGCGGTGAGCTGTTCGTGGCTGGCACTCGGGTCTTCGGCGAGCCAGGCGGCTTCAGTTAAGGCGAGGCGGACTGGCACGACGCGCTGGAGCTCGCCAGTCGCCAGTCCCTCCTCGAGTGCTTGGCGAAGAAGGGTCAAGCTACCGGGCTCACCTAGCCGCACGTGCACCCTTCCGAGCACGGTGAGGGCCGGCAGATGCATGACCATCGCCAGCCGTTCCAGATTCATGACGCCCTGCGCAATCGTCTCGGCTTCCCTGAAACGCCCCTGCTCCATCCGAAGCTGCGCCTGCCGACCGAGCAGGTATTGTGCCGCCGAATCGAGATCGTGTTTGGTCGCAAGCGCGATGCCCTCGGCCAGCAAGCGTTCAGCCAGGGCAAAATCCTTGGAGGCAACGGCGCACTCTGCAAAGTTGGTGTAGGCCCGCACGGCATGGTCGTGAAATCCGTGCTCAAGTGCCAACGCCAAGCTTTCCTCCAGCCGCTCACGGCCGCCCGGACGATCGGCGAAGAGAAGCGCTGTGCCGACATTGTTCAAGGCGTGGACGCGCGTTTCGACCTCGCCCAGTTGATCGGCGAGAGCGATCGCCCGCAAACCCCAGTCTATCGCTTCGTCAAAACGGTAGTGCAGCATATGGAGCTGAGAGCGGGTGCTGTAAGCCATTGCCAATTCCGACCGGGGCGACAGCTTCTCCATTTCACGTACCGCCTGGTCCGCGTAATCCTCCGCTGGCTTGCCTTCACCGCGGCGCCAGTGGAGCCGCGACAGCCTGCACAGATTGGGACCGATCTTGTCGGAACGCCCCAGTTCGCGCCAGATCTCAATAGCGTGATGGTGCGCCGCGATCACCGGTTCGTAGACAAGCAGCGAGAGTCCCGCCTCGTAAGCCCAATCCTCGTAAAGCTGGGCGGCCTGCTCGGGTGTGGCTTGCGCAACATACTTCAGGGCCGTCGCCAAATGCGATGCGGCCTCCCGATGGGCGCCCAGGCGGGCAGCATGGGCCGCAGCCTGTGGCGCAAGCTCGAGGACGCGTGCCCCGTCGTCGGCTCCGGCGGCGTGATGGACCCGGCGCCAGAGCAGTGCAGACGCATGCGCCGTCGGGAATTGCGATATCGCCGCTTCCGCTTTTGCATGGAGCGACCTCTGAAGACTCGGTGACAGCCGGTCGAGCGTCGCCTGCCGGGCAAGTTCATGCCGAAACATCAGGTCGCCCTGACAGTCTCGCTGCAACAATCCGCGCGCTACGCACTGGTCCACCAGAGGTTCGGCGTCGGCACCCAATAGAGCCCGGATCAGCCACCGCTCCACACTGCCCGGCACGATGCTGATCACCTCCAGCACTTCCCGTTCACCGGCCGCCAGCCGCGAGAGACGCGCCCAGACGGCATCGCGTATGGAATCCGGCACGCGCCCCGGCTCGGTTTCTCCGCTTGCCAAAAGTTCGGTGATGAAGAAGGGATTGCCCTCCGTAACCTGATAAAGATCAGCCCCGCAGCGCCCCGCCTGTTCAGCCAATACCGCCACGGCTTCGGGAGACAGCGGTTCCAACGAAATACGGGTGACCGACGCCGGCGGCAGGTCGCCGAGTACATGCGTCAGCGGATGATCGGCGCCGATCTCATCGCTGCGCAGGCTGAGCACGAGCACGGCGGAGAGCGAGGAGATGCGGCGACCGAGGTACTTCACGAGGTCGAGAGTGGCGTTGTCGGCCCAGTGCACATCTTCGAAGATGAGTACGAACGCTTCGCCGGCGTGCTGGAGCACATTCAAGAGTGCTGGAAATAGACGCGCGGGCGGAGCTGCCTGATCGAGCAGTGCTGCCACACCGCTGTCAAGAAGTTGCCTCATGTCCTGCAAGGGTCCGAGCGGGCAAGGCGTAAAGAGCGCCTCGCACCAACCCCACAGTACCCGCCAGCCCTTGTCGGCACGCTGCGCAAACGCACGCAGGAGGGCGGTCTTGCCAATTCCCGCTTCGCCTTCGAGCAGCACGGTGCTCCCGCGTCCGGCCGCAGCGCTCCGCGCCGCACCCAGCAAAGCCTCGAGTGGACCCTCTCGGTCGAGCAGCATCGCGAATCCCCCTTGAGAGTATAACAAGAATATCAGCTTTACACGATGAGGCTTTTACCAGTTGAATGCCGCATTTAGACAACATTAAGGATGATTTCTCGATTTTCTCTCCGGAAAAAATCGAGTAATCCCCTTGTGGTTGCTTGCGATCAACGCTGTAACCGGCGCGCGCGCAGCGTTGAAAAGGGCGCATTTATTACCGCTCGCAAACCAAAAGGTTGCAATAAACACAGTATCGAACCGAACTCCGGGTTGAGGACGGCCTGCAAGTCTCGGATTTCTTCGTGACGCGACCGGCCGCACATTCACCGACAGGGTCCAGGTCTTGAGCGACGTCTCGTTGCTTGCAACTTTCAGGAGGGATTCATTCGATTGGCTTCTTGCCACCATTGAACGGCCTGCCCCGCTATCGCCTCCAAGGGCAGACTTGCGTCCACGGCAAGCGTCAACGGCTCCTGATATGGCGGCTCGAGCGTCCGGTATTGGCTTTCGACCAGGCTTGCCGGCATGAAGTGCCCCGGACGCATGGCAACGCGTTCCGCGGCCAGATCTCGTGCGAGATCGAGAAAGACGAACCCCAGTCCCGGTTCCCCCTGCCGAAGCATGTCGCGATAGCTTTTCCTGAGCGCCGAGCAGGTGAGAACAGGGCGCTCCCCGGCAGCAATTGCGGCGGCGATCTCTTCGCTGAGGCGGCAGAGCCATCCGTGCCGATCCTTGTCGGTAAGCGGGACCCCGGCACTCATCTTGGCGATATTGGCGGCAGGATGGAAAGCATCGCCCTCGATCAAGCGGCCTTGATAGAGAGCTGCGATGGCGGCGCCGACGCTGCTCTTTCCGCAGCCAGAAACACCCATGACGACGATACCGCGTATTTGCTCGGCCATGCTTATCCTCCTCAAGATAGCGCTGTCTGATCCAGGCTAATGAATTGCCTTCATGCCGATAGACCCAAGGTGGCTGGAAATGAGCGTCCCCGAAATCGCCGTGGACCGATCCTAGCGGCGAGATCACATTCCTCGTAAGGTAGCCCTGTCTTAATCGACGCGAACCCATATTGGCAAGTGACAAACCATCATGCGTAAGGAAGCCTCCCGCGCCACCGGCCGCCCGACCCTCGCCGAGGTCGCACACCTTGCCGGCGTCTCCCAGATCACCGCATCGCGCGCATTGCGCGACGTCCCTACGGTCGATCCTGTGCTGGCGTCGAAGGTGCGCGAAGCCTCGAAGGCATTGGGCTATGTGCCAAACCCGGCGGCCCGCACGCTCGCATCGGCGCGAAGCCAATCGGTCGTCGTACTCGTCCCCGCCCTCTCCAATCAGTTGTTCGTCGAGACGCTCGAAGCCATTCACACTGTTCTTCGCCCGCGTGGCTATGACGTGTTGATCGGAAACTTCCACTATTCCCGAGAAGAGGAAGAAGAGGTCATTCGCAATTATCTTGCCATCCAGCCCTGCGGCATCCTGCTCACCGGCTTCGATGGCACGGACGCATCCCTGCGCCTGCTCGAAGCAAACAAGATTCCCTGTGTCCATATGATGGAACTGACGAAAGCCGAGGACGTCTATTCAGTTGGCTTCTCTCAGGAGGACGCGGGAGCTGCAATAGCGCGGCATTTTCTGGCGAGAGGAAGGCGCCGGCTGGCTTACGTCGCGGCCCAGCTCGACGCCCGCGTGATACGGCGCGGCGAAGGCTTCAAGCGCGCACTCGCCGAAGCGGGCGTCGATGCACTGGAGCTGGCGGTGCCCGGCCCCTCGTCCGTCGGGCTCGGCGGCGAGCTCTTCGACAAGTTGTTGCGCCAGCATCCGGATGTCGACGGCATTTTCTTTTGCAACGACGACCTGGCGCACGGCGCGATTTTCGAGGCTCAACGGCAGGGTATATCCGTTCCTGGCCGTGTTGCCTTCGTCGGCTTCAACGACCTGCAGATATCGGCCCACATCGTTCCGCGGCTGACCTCGATCCGCACCCCGCGAGAAGATGTCGGCAAGCATGCAGCACATCTGATGCTGGCACTACTTGCAGGCGCAGAGGTCCGTGACCGGACGATCGATCTGGGGTTCGAACTCGTCGTTCGCGAGAGCAGCTGATGCCGGGCGCAGGCGCCAAAACCTTCGAGCGAATTCGAGCGATCGATGCTCTTTTCCGCACCTGCGCGTCATCCCGTTTGATCGAGGTCAACGCGCCACTTGCAACCGTACGACACGCTTTGAATTGGCGCACAATTTCCCTGGATTGCTTCGCTTCAGGGAACCATGCGGCAGAGCCGGTATTCGGTATTCGCCGGCAACGGAATAGACAAACCCGTTTGCCGACCCGCGCCACCCGCGCGGATCCCAACGGGCGTCTACCAACGGAGTCGTGTCCAATGGACGATCACGAGCACCACCACCATCACGGGCAGCACAGCGCAATGAGGCCAAGCCATGGCGAAGGGTTTCAGGCAAAACAGGCGGACGTCGTCTACACCTGCCCCATGCATCCGCAGGTGCGCCAGATCGGCCCGGGCAATTGCCCGATCTGCGGCATGGCGCTCGAGCCGGAGGTGGCGACGGCAGAGACCGGCCCCAGCGCCGA
Source organism: Sinorhizobium terangae (assembly GCF_009601505.1). GTDB lineage: Bacteria > Pseudomonadota > Alphaproteobacteria > Rhizobiales > Rhizobiaceae > Sinorhizobium > Sinorhizobium terangae. The sequence goes on along the minus strand of NZ_WITC01000028.1, from coordinate 57,627 downwards.
ACTCACAGACATGAGACGCCGGTTCTGGATCGGACTGGTGTTGACGATACCGGTGCTTGCGCTCGAAATGGGCGGCCATGTGATCGATCTGCATATGCTGCTTGGAGCGAAGACATCGAACTGGCTGCAGTTCATCTTCGCAACACCGGTGGTGCTGTGGGCAGGTGCACCGTTCTTCGAGCGGGCATGGCGATCCATCGTCAATCGGCACCTCAACATGTTCACGCTGATCGCGATGGGAACCGGCGTTGCCTGGGTCTACAGCGTGGTCGCAACCGCGGCGCCCGGCCTCTTCCCGGCAACCTTCAGCGCCATGGATGGCGCGATCGAGGTCTATTTCGAGGCCGCCGCCGTCATCACGGTGCTTGTCCTGCTCGGGCAGGTGCTGGAATTGCAGGCGCGCGAGCAGACGGGAGGCGCGATCCGCGCGCTTCTGGACCTCGCGCCGAAAACGGCCCGCCGCATCCGCGATGGCGGCGGCGACGAGGACGTGCCGCTCGAAGCTGTTGTCGTCGGAGATCGGTTGCGGGTGCGGCCCGGTGAGAAGGTCCCGGTCGACGGCGTCCTTATCGAGGGACGCAGTTCGGTCGATGAATCAATGATTACCGGAGAATCGATGCCGGTTACCAAGGAGCTCGGCGCCAGCCTTATTGGCGGCACGATGAACCGCACAGGCGGCTTCGTCATGGAAGCGGGGAAGGTCGGGCGCGATACCATGCTGTCGCAGATCGTGCAAATGGTTGCGGATGCCCAGCGCTCGCGCGCTCCGATTCAGCGCCTGGCCGACGAGGTCTCCGGTTGGTTCGTGCCGGTCGTGATGGCAATTGCCGTGATTGCATTTGCCACATGGATGGCAGTGGGACCCGAGCCCCGCTTTGCGCACGGGCTTGTCGCCGCAGTCGCCGTGCTCATCATCGCCTGCCCCTGCGCTCTCGGCCTCGCCACGCCCATGTCGATCATGGTTGGCGTCGGACGGGGCGCGCGGCTCGGCGTGCTGATCAAGAATGCCGAGGCGTTGGAGCGTTTCGAAAAGGTCGACACGCTCGTGGTCGACAAAACCGGGACTCTGACGGAGGGCAAACCCAGAGTGACGTCGATTGAGGTCGCGAACGGCTTTTCCGAGGCCGAATTGCTCCGTTTCGCCGCCACCCTGGAGCGCGCGAGCGAGCATCCGCTTGCGGCGGCGATCGTCGAGGCCGCCAATGACCGCGGCGTGGATCTCGGCACAGCGGAGGATTTCGACAGTCCGGTCGGCAAAGGCGTGACCGGTTCCGTCGACGGTCGCAAGCTCGTCATCGGCAGCCACCGCATCATGGCCGGGGAAAAGGTGGACGTTTCATTACTCAGCGAAAAGGCGGAAGCCTTGCGAAGTGAAGGGGCGACCGTAATCTTTGCCGCGATCGATGGCCGCGTCGGCGGGCTTTTTGCCATCTCCGATCCGATCAAGTCGACCACACCGGCCGCCGTTGAGGCGCTGGTCAAGGAAGGTGTCCGGGTGGTCATGCTGACCGGAGACAACAAGACCACGGCGCATGCGGTCGCCAGGAGGCTCGGCATCAAGGAAGTCGAGGCCGAAATTCTGCCGGAGCATAAGAGCGAGATCGTCGCCCGATTACGCCGGGAGCGCCGGATCGTTGCCATGGCCGGGGACGGGGTGAATGACGCCCCTGCCCTTGCCGCGGCCGATGTCGGCATTGCCATGGGGACCGGAACGGACGTTGCAATCGAGAGCGCCAGCGTGACGTTGCTCAAGGGCGATCTTCAAGGCATCGCACGAGCACGGCAGCTCAGCCACGCCACGATGAAGAACATCCGGCAAAATCTGTTCTTTGCCTTCATCTACAACGCCGCGGGCGTGCCGGTTGCCGCCGGCATCCTTTATCCGGCTTTCGGGCTCCTTCTGTCACCGATCATCGCTGCCGCGGCCATGGCTCTGTCTTCCGTCAGCGTCATCGGCAACGCTCTCAGACTAAGGAGCGCGCAGATATGAGATGGGAGCGCAAATGGACTTTTCTTGCCGCATCGCTCGGAGTCATCGCGGCGTTCTTCGTGCTTCGCGAGCACTGGGCGCACGCCTTGGGTCTCGCTCCCTACCTGCTGCTCCTGGCGTGTCCCCTCATGCATCTTTTTCACGGCCATGGCGGCCATCACCATGACCGACACCAAGGTCACACGACAAAGGACGACTTGAGTTGACCCACGCACATTCTGCACAAGCGGTCGTTGCGGTCACAGCGTCGGCCGAGACGCTGTTCGGCTACCTGGATGACCCGGCCCGGCTCAACTCGCATATGCAGGAGTCCTCGATGATGATGCTTGGCGGACGGATGTCGTACGGATTCGACGAGGCTCGGGGCCGCGCCGTTGGTTCGCTTGTCAGGATGGAGGGAAACGTCCTCGGGCTGAGGCTGTCCGTGGAAGAGGTGATCGTCGAACGTCATCCTCCGCTCCGGAAAACGTGGGAGACGCTAGGACAGCCGAACCTGCTCGTCATCGGGGCCTTCCGGATGGGCTTCGAGATCGATGCCTCCGGCCAGTCCTCGCGCCTGCGCGTATTTATCGACTATGACAACCCCGACTCGGTCGCCGGCAGGATCGTTGGCGCAATATTCGGCCCGATCTACGCTCACTGGTGCGTCAACCGGATGGCGAAAGACGCGCTTGCAAAGTTTTCGAACGAGCCAGGCTGAGCAACTTCCAGAGCAGTTCCAGAAAGAGTGTTTAACGGTTTTCCGTTCGGAATTGCGTCACTTCTAAGACGTAGGTTGCGCCGGCGCTCGTGCGACTTCTTGTTGAAGGTTCCTGATCTCCGAGGCAATTTGCTCGGCGCTGCGCGCGGCATCGGTCCGCCTCCAGCCCCTCTCGCCGCAGTCGCGAGCCAGTTGGCCGGACAGAACATCGAGGTTCGCATCCGAAGGCCCGCCCCTCCGGGCGGCAACGCGGTCACGCAAAAGCGCCGGTTCGGCGTCCAGCCACACAGCAGTAAACGGGACACTGAGCTCACCCGCAAGCTTTTCAATCAGGTTGCGATTGTCCGCCTTGTCAAACACCGCATCGACGATCACGCTGCCTCCCGCGGCCAGGAGCGAGCGGGCCCGCTCTGCCATTTCGCGATAGACCTTTTCCGAAATCTCCGGACGGTAGGCCGAGGGCGGCAGTCTTGTTTCGGCCGAAACGCCATACATGCCCTTTCTGATGCGATCGCTTTCGACAATCCTTGCACCCGGGGCGGCACCCACCTGCGGGGCCAATGTCTCGGCTACCGTCGTCTTCCCGGACCCGCTGAATCCACCGATGGCGATCAGTTGCGCCGGCACGGGTTCGATAAGCGAGCCCGCCAGGTCGAAATAGGATCGCGCTTCGGCAACGAGTTTCGCCGAAGCTTCCCCGCTTTCTTCGACCTGCGTCGCCGTAACGTGCGCCCTGACGGCCGCGCGAATTGCCATCAGATACGGCAGAAGCACGAAACCATCCTCGTCGTCCGAGTGGTCCAGGTAACGATTCACGACCAGGTTTGCGAGATCCGGAAAACCCCGGCGCCAAAGATCCATCAGGAGAAAGGCAAGGTCATAAAGCGTGTCGACCGTGGCGATCTGATCGTTAAACTCGATGCAATCGAACAGGCGCGGCACACCCTCGAACAGGCAGATGTTACGCAGGTGCAGATCGCCATGGCAGCGCCTGACCTTTCCTGCCGCCTCGCGCCGGTCGAGCAGTGCCGCATGGCGCGCGAGGCCTTTCTCGAATGCGAGCGCGAAGGTCGCGAGTTCGTCCTGTTGAAAGACCCGGCTCGTTGCAAATCCCGCGGCATTGATACGGAGAACTCCGGCGATATTTGCAGCGCCTCCCCCATCATGAACGACCGGCGCCGCGCGGTGAAAGCGTGCGATCATCTCCGCAGCCACGGTGATGAGCTCGCGGGTCAACCTGCCGTCGACGGCCATTCGGTCGAAGAGCGATTGCTGATCGAAGCGCGCCATTTCAACAACCGCGTCGACCAATTCCCCATCGCCGTCAAACGCCAGAGCGCCCTCCTTCTCGCGGGTAATGCGCCGAATACCGAGATAGAGTCCCGGCGCCGTCGCGGAGTTGAGCTCCATCTCCTTCCGGCAGGCCTCAAGCCGGAGGCTTGCCGTCGAGAAATCGACATAGGGCAGCTTGACCGCGCGCTTCATTTTGAAAGCGCGCTTGCCGACGAGGAAGATGCGGGAAATATGCGTCTCCATCGTTTCGATCGGCTCGGTGGTGCCATGAGAAGCGGGGGCGCTGAGAAAAGCGACCGCCGCGATCTGGTCTTCCGCTATCACGCATGCCTCCTGTTTCTCTCCGGCTGTCCCATGGAACGCCGTTTGGGGATCGCGCTCATTGACACCGATCAACCACGGCAGCCGACTATTGGAGGAAACTCACAGCCGCCAGGAGCGTTTCACAAAGAGGCTGGGGCCGCACCGCCAGAGCGTCTGCGGATGAGGCTTGATGTAGCTCAATGCAGGATGTGGTCACTCGCCCAGGCTGACAACCGGTAAGCGCAACCAACTCGTCAAGGGAGAACGCTGATGCCCTTCAAGACCATTCTCACTGTCACCGGGGAAGGCAGTTCAGATAGCGATCTGCAAGCGGCCGCCAGTCTCTGCGGCCAAGTGGGCGCTCATCTTTCCGTCCTGGTCGTCGCCATGGCTCCGCCACCGCCGATCGGCGAGTATGCGACCGTTTCCACCATATGGCTGGAACAACGCGACCGCGATCGTGAGGAGCTCGAAGCAACTGTAAGCCATGCTCGCGAAATAATTTCTCGCACCAAGGTGTCTTTCGATATCAGCGGCGTCTACGCAGAAGCCGGGACGGCAGATCGGGACATCGGCGAACGCGCGCTCTACGCCGATCTGGTCCTGATCGGACCAAGCGTTCTGGACCAACCGGACCTGAAGCGGCAGGTAATCAACGGCAGTCTCTTTGAGGCGATGCGACCGATCCTGCTCGTCCCGGCAGGCAACAAGCCCAATCTTCGGCCGAAGACGGTCCTGCTTGCCTGGGATTCGCGCACGGAAGCTGCACATGCGGCGCGCGAGGCTCTCGACCTCATGGCGGCGGCGACGGTCGTCCACGTCACGCTGGTCGATCCCCAGGCTGTTTCCGGAAAGAACGGCGAGGAACCCGGCGCCGATGTCGCCGCCTATCTTGCTCGTCACGGCATCAACGTAACGGTTGACCAGCTGCCGAGCGCAGGCCGTTCTGTCGCAAGCGTGCTGCAGCAGCGTGCCGTCGATATTTCCGCCGACATGATCGTCATGGGGGCGTACGGGCATTCGCGGGTGCGCGAGCTGATCTTCGGCGGGGTCACGAAAACGATGCTCGACGAGGCCGCCATCCCCATCTTGATGGCGCGTTGAGCCGACCATCGCCGGGCGCATTGCTGCGGATCGAGGCCGAACGGAAAACGGCAACACGCGCCACGATCGGAAAGGATCTGTTAAAGTTGCCGATATCGAACACCAAACGATACTTCTCGGATGGAGCATCGGCCCCTCCGGACGGAGATCGCTACAGACGACGCCAGTTGGAGGTTACACCAATGAGCGAAGCTTGGGACCTATCGATTTCACCCGAAAAAGTCTGCTATCTCATAGTCAAGGCCCGCGAATTCGACGTCAAGGATGCCGTGACGGAACCCGACCCGGCATCCAACGCATCCGACGACAACATGGCCTCGGTGCTCGAGGATCAACCGGACGATCCCGTCGAGGCTGAGCTTGCCAGCGCGATTTGGGCACTCAACGAAGACGAGCAGATCGATCTCGTCGCATTGACCTGGCTCGGCCGCGGCGACGGCAGGTTGGAAGACTGGAACGATATTCGTGCTCAGGCTGCCGAGTCCCACAACACCCGAACTGCCGCCTATCTGCTCGGCATACCATTGCTGGCGGACTACCTGGAAGAGGCAATGGCGCAATTCGGCGAGTCCTGCCAGGACTACGAAACAGGGCGCCTCTGACGTCCCTGTGCGCACAGACGAATTGCGAATGCGTCTGCCTGCGGCGGGCCGACACCCCGCGCCCAAAATCGGGAAAGCGGTTGATTTACGTCAATAATTACAAACATTTAACTGGTCGCCGCAGCATGACCGGGCTACTGTCGCAGGGCAACAGAAATCAGAGGTGCACCGTGAAAGTCATCCTGCAGCGATATGCGACGCCGTTCATCACAGGTCTATTTCTCGTTTCGCTCATTTCCGGGATCGCGCTGTTCTTCCATGTCGGCAACGGCGTCCTCAACGAGATGCATGAGTGGCTGAGCCTCGTGCTGGTCCTTCCTTTCGCGCTCCATGTCTGGAAGAACTGGCGGTCGATGACGCATTACCTCGGGCGCCTTCCGATGACGCTCGCGCTGCTGGTCTCGGCAGGAGCGGCCATTGCCATGGCATGGCCGAACGGCGAGAGTCGCAGCGGCGGGCCCCCGCAGATCGCCTTCAGCAGGCAGATCATCGCCCATACCGCGAGCGAGATCGCACCGCTTCTGGGTCAGACGAGCGAAAGCCTGATCGCAACACTCAAGGCGCGCGGGTTCGCAGCACCGGCACCCGACATGGCTTTGATCGAGATTGCCACCAAATCGGGCAAGAACGAATCCCAGCTGGTGCGGGCCCTTTTGCCAAGCCAACCATGACACACAGGCCAGCCACACATGCAAGAGAGCACAACTTTATTCTACAAGCCTGCAACACAGACACATGGTAGCGTTCCCCATAGCGCCGATTGATAGTTGCTGCGCGCTTCGTTCGTCAGGCAAGGGGAGAGCACAAAATGGAACCATCGCCTCCGGGCCAATATGACCCGCTGCCGCTCGTCCTTATTGTCCTTTCGGCCGTAACCGGTCTTGTCGATGCGGTCAGTGTGCTCGGGCTCGGCCAGGTTTTTGTTGCCAACATGACCGGCAACACGGTCTTCCTGGGCTTTGCTATCGGCGGGGCCCCCGGCTTCGATGTCGCGCGTAACCTGACGGCGTTGATCGCCTTTTTTGTCGGCGCATGGGCCGGCGGGCTCATTGCCGTACGCCATGCAACGGCGAGTCGCCGTCGCTGCCTTCTGACCGTTGCAACGGGTGAGGCGCTGCTCTTCTGGATCTCCGCCTTCCTCGCGATCGGATTTGACACCGACGCGTTGGCGCCCACCCGAACTCTTTACCTGCTTATCCTCCTTACCGCCATTGCCATGGGGCTGCGAAATGCGACAGTCCGCGCGCTCAAGGTGCCGGATCTCACCACGACGGTTCTTACACTCACCATCACTGGCCTTGCCGCGGATTCATCGCTTGCCGGCGGCAGCAACAGGAACTGGCAGCGCCGCGTTGCGGCCGTGCTTGCCCTGCTGATCGGCGCAGTCCTGGGCGCGGCCCTGCTACGCTGGAGCGGCTTGACATCGACACTGCTGCTGACCGGCGCCATCGTGCTCGGGGTAACGATCGCTTACGCCTTCCATCCTGCATCCCGCCAGACCGCGGGTGACGCTGCATGAACACCGCGATCGAACGAGGCGAGTTGGCGGGTTTGGTGGCACCGCTGATGGAGCCATTGGCAACCGTGCTGGAGGCCTTCGGCGTCGCCGTCATCATCATTGGCGTGCTCTTCGCCACCGTCCGTTATGTGCGAGACCTGGCCGCGGGTCTCGGCGATGCCGCTTATGATCGCTACCGCGCCAACCTGGGGCGCGGGATCCTGCTTGGTCTCGAACTTCTCATCGGCGCAGATATCATCGCGACCATCACGTCGCCCCTCACCTGGGAGAGTGTCGGCTTGCTGGGGCTGATCGTGCTGATACGAACCTTCTTGAGTTTTTCGCTCGAGGCGGAGATCGAAGGCGAATGGCCTTGGCAAAGGCAGCGGCGCAACAGGGCAGCGGGTCCGAACGACCAGACCGGTTGAGCCGGTGCGCTCAACAGTTCTTGACACGGCGGGCAAAACCGCCGCGACGGGACGGGCATCTCGGCCGCTCCGTTATGGCCGGCCGAGACTATCGGGGCGAGCAGCCTTTCTCTATCAGGCTGCTCGCACACTGGCGTCGAGCGGGATCTCGATATCGACCTCCAGTGTCGAGACCTGTTCGCCGCGGTCCATCTTCACGTTTACCTTGTCGCGGTCGACCTGAACGTGTTTGGCAATGACCGCGAGGATTTCCTCCCGCAGTTGCGCGACGAGATCCGAGTGACCGACCGAGGCTCGCTCGTGTGCGAGCAGGACCTGGAGGCGTTCGCGCGCTGTCGGCGCGGACGTCTGCTTGGTGAAGAAGCTGAAAATACTCATGCTGCCCTCCGTCCGAATATCTTGCCGAACAGGCCGCGCTTTTCGCCGGGAATGGTCATCGATACCGTTTCGCCAGCGAGGCGGCGGGCGGCGTCGAGATAGGCGAGCGCCGGTGCGCTGCGGCTGTCGGCGAGTGTGACCGGCGCGCCGAGGTTCGAGGCGCGCAGAACATCCGTGCTCTCCGGAACGATGCCGAGCAGCGGGATCGAGAGGATCTCGAGCACGTCGTCGACCTTCAGCATGTCGCCGCGTTCGGCGCGCGCGGGATCGTAGCGGGTGAGCAGGAGATGCTTCTCCACCCGCTCGCCGCGCTCGGCCCTTTCCGTCTTTGAGTCGAGAAGGCCGATGATGCGATCCGAGTCGCGGACCGACGAGACTTCCGGGTTGGTGACGATGACGGCAACGTCCGCATGGCGCATGGCGAGCGTGGCACCGCGTTCGATCCCCGCCGGGCTGTCGCAGATGATCCAGTCGAAGTGCTTCTTCAGCTCGGCCATCACCTTTTCGACGCCCTCGGCGGTCAGGCTGTCCTTGTCGCGGGTCTGCGATGCCGGCAGCAGAAAGAGCGTTTCGAGCCGCTTGTCGCGGATCAGCGCCTGCGGCAGCTTGGCGTCGCCCTGTATGACATTGACCAGGTCGTAGACGACTCGCCGCTCGGCGCCCATGACCAGATCGAGATTGCGCAAGCCGACGTCAAAATCGACGACTACCGTCTTCTCGTTTCTCTGCGCCAATGCCGCACCGAGTGCGGCGGTAGACGTCGTCTTGCCGACGCCGCCCTTACCCGATGTAACCACGATTACTTTCGCCATCTTGCACTCCTGTTTCCCGGCCGGCAGCCGGCTCAATTAAGTCTCTCTGCCATGATTGAATCGCCCTCGAGCCAGAGCTGCACTGCCTGCCCGCGAAGGTGTGGCGCCATGTCGTCGGCGGTCTTGTAGACACCGTCGATTGCCAGCAATTCTGCTTCGAGCTTACGGCAGAAGATGCGCGCCGAGGCATTACCCACGGATCCCGCCAGCGCCCGTCCCCGCAGCGTTCCGTAGATGTGGACCGAACCGCCCGCGATGATTTCCGCGCCCGAGGCAACCGACCCGACGACGGTGACATCGCCTTCGGGAAAGATCACCGATTGCCCGGAACGGACGGGTTCCCTGATGATGATCGAAGGCATCGCCCTGACCACCTGCGGCTCGGCGCGAACGACGGGTTCTGCCGGCTTGCCCTGACCGGACTTCGCCGATTCGGCGGCCTGCTCGGCCGACGGAACCTCGAAATCCGGAGCGGGCCGGCCGCCCTTCATGGCCGGGGGCATGCCCGGCTCGAACAGTGACGGGCGCCCGCCTTCGATGCCCATGATGCGCACGTTGCGTTTCGCAAGCTCGGCGATCAGTGCTTTCAACTGCGCCCGATCGATCTCGATGTCTTCCACGTCGAGGACGACCGGCCTGCCCAGGAAAAACCCCGCCGAGCGCGAGGCCAAGTCGTCGAGCCGGGTAAGCCATCCGTCGAGTGGCAGTTCCGGAGAAAGCACGAGCGCCAGGAAGGAGCGCCCCTTGATACGGATCGAGCGAGTATCTGTTAGCACTTTGGTCATCTACGTTAATTTTTGGTTGCCAAGATTTACGTGAATCGCGGTTAACAAATGGTTAACCCGGGCACCCTGCATGAAGCTGGAGAGCCGGATTTGACGACAGAAAAAGCGCTTCTGAAGACGCCACCGCCCACCTGAAGCGAACGGTGATCTTTGCCGGTGTTGCAGCAATTCCGGCGTGGAGCACCTGATCAAGTCATGCCGGCGATCACCGGGCACTCTTTCATCCCGAAATTGGACACCGTTCGATTCGCCTGGGCATCGTCAACGAACACGCGGACGGAAGCTCCTGGTCGCATTTGGCGCCGCCACCATGCTGCCTTTCCAGTCTGAACCCGTGCCTGCGGAACCGATTACTGGCGTTGAACGTTTGATCTTCACGCGAATCCATGCGGCTGACGCGTGATCTTCTTATGCTTTCGAGGAGAACATCCGGTTCGACGTCCCGCCGCCTGTTGGGAGCTAAGCGATGGCTCAGCCGCCGAACTCCGCTGCAGCGACGAAGGCGCCTACTGCCGGGGTACCGGTCGCCGACGAATCGCGGTCCCCCAATCGGACCGCGGCGAGTTCTGGTCGTCCCGTCTACCTGGTGGATGGAGCGCGTACGCCTTTTCTCCGGGCGCGCCACAAGCCGGGACCGTTCACGCCTGTTGATCTTGCCGTGCAATGCGGACGGCCGCTTCTCCTCCGTCAGCCTTTCTCTCGGAATGAATTCGACGTCGTCATTCTCGGCTGCGTCAATGTGATCGCCGACGAGATGAACCCGGCGCGCGTGGCCGCCCTCAGGCTCGGCATGGGGGCGGCGATGACCGCCTTTACCGTCCAGATCAATTGCGGCTCGGGCATGCAGTCGATCGACATAGCCTTCCGCGCGATCGAAGCTGGCAGCGCCGATCTCATTCTCGCCGGCGGAACGGAGGCGCTGTCCCATGCACCACTGGTGCTCCGCCAGCACGCCGTCGAATGGTTCGGCGGCTTTACAACGGCGAAGACACCCTGGGAAAAAGCCACTGCCTTGGCGGGTTTGAGACCGGAGATGGCGAGGCCTGTGGTCGGCCTCGAACGCGGACTTACCGATCCGATCACCGATCTCAATATGGGCCAGACGGCAGAAGTAATCGGCCATCTGTTCGGTATCACGCGCGAAGCTGCTGACACCTACGCCCTGGAAAGCCATCAACGGCTGGAGCGCGCGCAGAATGAAGGCTTCCTCGCGGGAGAGGTCATCCCGGCGATCTCCCGAAACGGCATGCTCTACGATCACGATGACGGCGTGCGGCCGGACACGTCGATGGACAAGCTCGCGAAGTTGCAGGCGGTTTTCGAAAAGCCCTACGGCAACGTCACCGCCGGCAATTCATCCCAAGTCACCGATGGCGCCTGCTGGGTTGTCCTCGCATCGGAAGACGCGATGAACAGGCACAAGCTCGCGCCGCTCGCCCGCATCGTCGACAGTGAATGGTCGGCCCTCGATCCCTCGATCATGGGGCTCGCCCCGACATTGTGTTCGACTGAAATCATGAAACGCAGAAAGCTTTCTCGCGACGACATCGATCTTTGGGAACTCAATGAAGCCTTCGCAGCGCAGGTTCTTGCCTGCCTCGCCGCATGGGAGAACGAGGAATATTGCCGCGACGTGCTCGGTCTCGACGGCATCTTCGGGCGCATCGAACGGGTCCGGCTCAATGTCGACGGAGGGGCGATCAGCCTCGGGCATCCGGTCGGCACGAGCGGAAACCGCCTCGTGCTTCATCTCGCCAACGCGATGCGCCGGCTCGGGGTGAAGCGCGGCATCGCCACCGAGTGCATCGGCGGTGGGCAAGGCGGCGCCATGCTTCTGGAGGTTGTGTAATGCCAACCGGGAAAACCTCCGTCTGGGAAACGCTCGCCCCACGAAACAGGGAGTTCGGGCCAGGAACCGTCCTGAAGGCTTTCACCCATTGGCGGCTGAGCAAGGGACCGGACGAAATCGCCTGGCTCGCGCTCGACAGGGCCAACGAAAGCGCGAACACGCTGTCGGAAGCAGTCATCGCCGAACTCGACACGGCGCTTGCCGAGGTTGAGGGCATGGGAGCCAAGGGTCTCGTCATCCGCTCGGCCAAGAAGGGCGGCTTCATCGCCGGCGCTGACATCCGCGACTTCAAAGGCGCGACCGAAGGGCGCGACGTGGAGAAGCGTATGCGGTGGGCGCACGGGCTCATCGACCGGCTGGCGGCGCTCGCGATACCGACCGTGGCGGTGATCCATGGCTATTGCCTCGGCGGCGGTCTGGAAATCGCACTCGCCTGCAAATACCGCATTGCTTTGAGTGACGCGAAACTGGGCTTTCCGGAGATAAGGCTCGGCCTGCATCCCGGACTCGGCGGGACGTTCCGGCTGACGGCGCTGATCGATCCCGTCGAGGCGATGACGATAATGCTGACGGGAAAGACCGTGCACGCGAAAAAAGCGAAGGCGCTCGGTCTCGTCGACGAGGTCATCGAGGAACGCCATGTCGAAAATGCCGTGCGCGCCGCCGTCGCGGGCGAGATGAGGACGGATCGCGGCAGCTGGAAATCGGGTCTGCTCGGCCTCGCGCCGGCGCGCCAGCTCGCCGCTCGCCAGTTTCGTGCCGAAGCCGAGAAACGAGCGCCGAGGCAGCACTATCCGGCGCCCTACCGTCTCATCGATCTCTGGGAGGAGCATGGCGGCGATGCCAAGGCAATGCAAACGGCCGAGATCACCTCATTCTCGGAACTGCTTGTCAGCGAGACGGCACAGAACCTCATGCGTGTCTTCTTCCTGCGCGAAAAGCTGAAGGACTCCGCCAAGCGCGAAAGCGGCATTCGGCACGTCCACGTCATCGGGGCGGGCACGATGGGTGGCGACATCGCTGCCTGGTGTGCGGCGCGAGGGTTGCGTGTCACGCTCGCCGACCTCGACCACGAGATCATCGCCAAGGCGATCGGCCGCGCCGCTGAGTTCTACGACAAGAAGCTTCATTCGAGCATCGAACGCCGCGACGCCCTCGACCGTCTGATCCCCGATTTCGAGGGGGCGGGCGTCGCCAAGGCGGATCTGGTCATCGAGGCAGTCGTCGAGAAGGCGGACGTCAAACGCAAGGTGTTTGACGGGATCGCGCCAAAAATGAAGGAGGACGCCATCCTCGCCACCAACACGTCGAGCATTCCGCTCGAGGTGCTGCGCGAGGGGCTGGCCTTTCCGGACCGACTTGTCGGCCTGCATTTCTTCAACCCGGTCGCCAAGATGGAGCTCGTCGAGGTTGTTGCTCACGACCAGGCGAGCCAGGCGACGCTCGATAGGGTGCACGGCTTCTGCGGCGCGATCGACCGGCTGCCCGCCGCCGTGAAGAGCGCGCCCGGCTTCCTCGTCAACCGTGCTCTGACGCCGTATCTCACCGAGGCTTTCGTCATGATCGACGAGGGAACACCAAAGGAGACCATCGACAGGGCGGCGGAGGATTTCGGAATGCCGATGGGGCCGATAGAGCTCGCCGACCGCGTCGGGCTCGACATCGGCCTCGACGTCGTCCGGATGCTCAAGAACAATCTCGACGATCCCATTCCCGAGATTCCGGCCTGGCTGGAAAAGAAGGTTGAAACCGGCGAGACCGGCCGAAAAGCGGGCAAGGGACTCTATGCTTACGACGACAAGGGCAAGCCGAAAAGGGCTTCCGGAGCATCGCCACCCGGTCCGGAGATGACGGATCGCCTCCTTCTGCCCATGCTCAACGCCTGTGTGCGCTGCCTGCGCGAGGGCATCGTCGAGGATGAAGAGACGCTCGACGGCGCGATGATCTTCGCGACCGGTTTCGCGCCGTTCCGCGGCGGGCCGATGCACTATGCCCGCAGCCGCGGCGCGGCGGACATCGTCGAGACGCTGAAGCGGCTCGAAGAGCGGCACGGCTCCCGGTTTGCGCCCGACAAGGGTTGGGAGGCATTGGGCTGGGAGGCATTGAGCGGACAAACGTGACGGGCAAGCCAGACCAGCATCAACAGGCCGAAAGCATCGCCGACCGCATCATCGAGCGCCTTGACGGGCGCATCGTTCTCGGGCTTCCACTCGGACTTGGCAAAGCCAATCTCGTCGCCAACGCTTTGTTCGACCGGGCCGTCAAGGACAGGGCGATCGATCTTGAGATACTCACGGCGCTGACGCTGGAAAAACCTTCCTGGTCGAGCGACATGGAACGCCGCTTCGTCGAGCCACTGGTTGAACGGCTATATTCGGGCTGCCCGGACATCGCATACGCCAAGGCGCTGCGCGAAGGCGAATTGCCGGAAAACATCCGTGTCAGCGAGTTCTTTTTCGTCGCCGGTCGCTGGCTCGCGGTCGAGATCGCCCAGCAGAACTACATCTCGGCCAACTACACCCATGTCGGCCGCTACCTCATCGACCGCGGCATCAACGTGCTCGCGCAACTTGTGGCAAAGCGCGGCAACGGCGTGGACGCCGAGTACAGCCTGTCCTGCAATACCGACATCACGCTCGATGTCCTGCCGAAGATAAGGGCGCGGCGGGAATCTTTTCTGCTGGTAGGCGAAGTCAGCTCGCAATTGCCCTTCATGCCGGGCGAGGCGGCGCTGCCGGCCGGCGAATTCGATTTCATTCTCGACGGACCCGATTGCGATCGGCCGCTCTTCGTCGTGCCGAGGGCGCCGGTATCGATGGCCGACCACGCCATCGGCATCCATGCGGCAAGCCTGGTGAAGGATGGCGGAACGCTGCAGATCGGCATCGGCTCGCTCGGCGACGCGCTGACGTCGGGTCTGATCATGCGGCAGCGGCGGCCCGAGCTCTTCGCCGACGCGCTGCATCGCCTCTCTCCGGAGAGCGCGGTTGCAAAGCGGGAGACCGGAGCCTTCGAGACGGGCCTCTACGCCGCCAGCGAAATGTTCGTCGACGGCTTCATGGACCTCTACCGGGAAGGCATCCTCAGGCGTCGTGCCTCGGACGGGGCAATCCTGCATTCCGGCTTCTTTGTCGGCAGCGACGCGTTCCACCGGTTTCTGCGCGGCCTGCCGGAGGAGGAACGGGCGCTTTTCCGGATGCGGGGCATTTCCTTCGTCAATGAACTCTACGGTGAGGAGGATCAAAAACGCGCCGATCGGGTGAACGCGCGTTTCGTCAACAATGCGATGATGGTGACGCTCATGGGAGCAACCGTTTCGGATGCGCTCGCGGACGGCCGCGTCGTCTCGGGCGTCGGCGGGCAGTACAATTTCGCCGCCCAGGCCTTCGCGGTCGAAGGCGGGCGCTCCATCATCACGCTCAATGCTGCGCGCCAGGCGCACGGCCGCCTTGAATCGCGCCTTGTCTGGTCCTACGGCCACGTGACCTTGCCGCGGCACCTGCGCGACATGGTCGTCACCGAATACGGCGTTGCCGATCTCTGCGGCAAATCCGACCGCGACTGCATCGCCGCCATGCTGGCAATCGCCGATTCGGCCTTTCAGAACGAACTGCTCGACAAGGCGAAATCCGCCGGCAAGATCGAAAAGGATTTTACCATCCCGTCGGACTGCAGCCGCAATACGCCGGCGCGCATAGCCGAAGCGCTTCTCCCGCTGCGCATGCAAGGCTGGTGCGCCCCATTTCCGTTCGGCACGGAGTACACCGAGGAGGAGCAGCGCCTGGTTCCGGCGCTGCGGCATCTTAAGCATATAAGTGCCTCCAGACGATTGCTCGCGCGCGCGGTCCTCGCGTCTTTGGCCGAAGACCGGCCCAACCACGAGGAGCGCGCGGCACTCGAAAGAATGCAGCTCGCGGCCCCGACGACCCTGCGCGAAAGGTTCTATGCAAAGCTCCTTCTCTGGGCGCTCAGGCGCAGTCAAGATCGTTGATGGCCTGGCGCAGGCGCAGGTCCAATATGCCGCGTCTCACTGCGTGGCATCGGAGCGCGCCGAGCGCTCGTCACGGGTCGTCTTCTTTCGTCGATGCTGCGTTGCAATCGGCGATATCTCTTCCATGGGAAATGCGTCGACTGCAATCACACGGTCCACCGCCGCCTTGGCTTCGGTGAGTTGCGCGAATTCAGCTTCGCTGATGAGACCCTTGTCGCGGGCCGCTTCGAAGTCACGGACATCCATATCGCGCATCTTCTTTTCGAGGGGTGCCACCGCGATCACGTGCCTGAGAGCCCGCTCGAGATCCTTCAGCGGATGCTCCGCGTGTCCTTCACCGAGGTAGATGTCTGGCGTCAGCCGGTCGCGCTGCGGCGAATCCTTCATCAGTGTTTCGGCCACCGCGCTCGTCAGTTCATCGGACGGCGTCGGAGCGGATACGCCAGCAGGGAAAGCGACAAGTCTCGCAAGGAATGCCGCCCAGCGCGACGGCAGATTGTCGAGTATGCCGGCAAAGGCGGCCGCGATGCGGCCCTGCCCCTGGCGCATCAAATAGTCGACGATAGGTCGGTCTTCCTCATGCCGACCCTCTGCCTCGAATCGCTTCAGAACCGCGCCGAGCAGGTAGAGTTCAGAAAGTATGTCACCGAGCCTGGCTGAGATCATTTCCTTGCGCTTGAGCGCGCCGCCCAACGTCAGCAGCGAGAGATCCGCAAGCAGCGCGAAGGCTGCGGCATGCCGCGAGAGCTGTTTCCAGTAGCCGGGCATCGCCGCCCCATCCGGGGCCGGACCGATGCGCCCGCCCGACCAGCCGCGGATGAAGGCGCGCCAAAGCGTAGCGAAAGCATGGCCGACATGGCGCCAGAGCATCTTGTCGAAGGTGTCCAGGCCCTTCTCCCCGTCCTGTTCGGATAGCGCCAGAATTTCCTTCAGCATGTAGGGATGGGAGCGCACCGCGCCCTGGCCGAAGATCATCAGGTTGCGCGTGAGAATATTGGCGCCTTCGACCGTGATTCCGATCGGCACCGACCTGTATTGGCTGGCGAGATAATTCCTCGGACCGTCGATGATCGCCTTGCCGCCGTGGATGTCCATCGCCTTCCCGACGGAATCGCGCATCCGCTCGGTGGCATGGAACTTCATGATGGCCGAGATCACCGACGGCCTGTGTCCCTCGTCGAGAGCGGCGATGGTGAGCCGTCGTGCGGCATCGATCTGGTAAATGTTTGCGGCAATATCGGCAAGCGGCTTCCGGATGCCCTCGAACATGCCGATCGGCACGTCGAACTGGGTCCTGACCCGCGCATAGGCGCCGGCGGAGCGTGCGCATATGGCCGCCGCCGCCGCCGATTGCGCCGGCAGCGAAATGCCGCGGCCAGCCGCGAGCGCCGTCATCAGCATCTTCCAGCCTTGTCCTATCTGCTTCTCGCCGCCCAAGATCAGGTCAAGCGGCAAGAACACGTCCTTGCCGTAAAGCGGACCATTCTGGAAATGGGTGAATTGCGGAATGTGCCGTTCGCCATGCGTGACGCCTGGCATCGACGTCGGCAACAACGCGACCGTGATGCCGAGTTTCTTGCCGCGGCCGAGGTGATTTTCAGGGTCGTACATCTTGAAGGCGATACCCGCCACGGTGGCGATCGGGCCGAGCGTGATGTAACGCTTGTGGAAGTTAAGCCTGACGCCCAGGACCTTTTCGCCCTCCCATTCGCCATACTCGACGACGCCGGTGTCGGTCATCGCTGCCGCGTCCGAGCCGGCGTCTGGCGAGGTCAGGGCAAAACAGGGAATCTCGCGCCCGTCGGCGAGCCTGGGCAGCCAGTAATCGCGCTGCTCGTCGGTGCCGAAATGCATCAGCAATTCGCTGGGGCCAAGCGAGTTCGGCACCATCACCGTCACACCGGCCACGACGCTGCAGGAGGAGACGGTACGGACGACCTCCGAATGCGCGGTGTTTGAAAAGCCGAGGCCGCCATATTTTTTCGGGATGATCATGCCGAAGAACTTCTTCCCGCGCAGGAAATCCCAGACCTCACGCGGCAGGTCACGTTGCTCCCAGTTTATTTTCCAGTCATCCACCATCGCACAAAGTTCGCGCACCGGCCCACGCATGAAGTCCTGCTCTTCTGCGGACAGTTTCGCTGGCGGCATGGCGAGAAGCTTTCGCCAGTCGGGATCGCCGGTGAAAAGCTCGCCATCCCACCACACCGTGCCCGCCTCAATTGCGTCCCGTTCGGTCTCAGAGATCGGCGGCATGATGCGCGAGGCCCATTTGAAGACTGGCCTGGTAATGGTGTCGCGTCGGAAAGTGCGCAGCCTCATGGGAAACCGCCTCCGTTCCTTATGCCATTCTAGCTGGAATGCCGCGCATCGCGATCAGTTCCAGCCTCCTCGTGCGAAGCATGGACGCACGATTGCGTTCCAGGAGCGCGAATGTTCCGGACGGAGTTGAGGGAAAATTCGCGCGCATCACCGGCGCGATAGCCTGGTAGGCCTACATGAAGCTCTGAGCATGAGCCCATGGCTGCATGCCTGCGTTCGGAGGCGCTTTCCTTCCTTAAATCAAACGGGAGCTTCGTCGGCCCGCCATCAAGTCTCGGGCCCGGGGGCATGAGCGTCACGTTCACTGCAGGGGATGGCGGAACTTTATTCCCATTTCGCGGTTGCGTTGTGCGCAAAACCTTATTCTTTCGAGGAGTGCGAGATGGCGACTAACCTCAAGGACGCAAAGACCGCAAAGACTTCAAAGGGCACGCATGGCGGAAATCGCGGAGGCGAACAGGGCAAGAAAGGCGACGCCAAGAGAAGTAGCCAGGCCGCGGGCAAGGATCCGAAGCGAGGTAAGTAACCGCTGATACGCGTCGGTGATTGCCGCGCCCCAGCTTCGAGCTGGTATTTTTGAAGAAGAGAAGGTGTTGCGATGCTAAAATGGGCTTTTATTTTCTTCGTCATCTCGTTGGTAACTGGCCTCCTCGGGTTCTCCGGCATTTCGTCAGCGACCGCAGGCATCGCCAAGATACTGTTTTACATCGCCGTGCTGATTTTCCTGGTGTTCCTTATTCTGGCGCTGATGGTTGGGGGCGCAGTCACCTAGGCCGCAAGCCGCATCCCGTTCGGCCGCAACCGGCCCCCGATGGGGACCGCGCCGCGTACATCCGGAAGCCGACGCGTTATAGGCCGGGCCATCGATGCCGGAGCGAGAACGCCCTTCTCACAGCTTGCCGGCATACTTCGGCCGGCCCATTGAGGTACCGTTGATCAGGGGCAGTGCTCTGGAGCTTCAATGATGCCAGGGAAGGTTCTTAATGGTAGCGTCGCGCAGCGGTTGGCCACTATCTTGTGCATTTTGTCGCTTGTTGGTCTCGCTGCTCTTATCGGCTTGGAACGTCAGCCGCGGCAATATCGGACAGACCCTCCGGTCGCAGCCGCTCTCAACCAGTTGCGCCTGATGCCTGCTGGCATCGGTGGTGCGCCTCCCGAAATCTATTTCGCGCTCGACAAGCCCTATGAAACGAGTGCCTATGACCTAAGCCAGGGCAAGCGGCTGTATTCCTGGTTCGGATGCCCTTCCTGCCACGGCGACGGTCGAGGTGGGGCGGGGCCGTCTTTGCTCGATGGATGGTGGTTATACGGACCCTCGCTGGTCGCGATAGCGTCCTCCATTCGAGACGGACGTCCGCGGGGAATGCCGGCCTTCCGCAGCAGGATGACGACAGACCAGATCTGGCAGCTTGCCGGCTATGTCAAGACGATCGGCGCCTATTCGGCTTCGCTGACCGCACCGAGCCGGAACGACGACAAGCACACCCGACCGGCGGAAAACCGGGCGCCGGCCGCCATTCTCTTCAATGAAGACCGCCCGGTGCTGCCCCGTTCCGAGCAAGGGCCGCCATCTTGAAAAGGACCTCGACTCTCCTCCTGCTCGCGTCACTGGCTTCGGGATGTAGCGGCGCCCAGTCGGCCCTGAATGCTGAAGGCCACGCGGCGATTGAGCTCAAGGCCTTGATAGTTGGGGTAATCTTCGTCTGCGCTGCCGTGTGGTTGCTGGTCATGATCGCTTTGGTCTTAGCGCTTGCGCGTCGGCGCGATCGAGACAGTGGCGCAATTTCCGAGCGCAAAGCAGCCGTCGCCGTTTCCGGCGCGGTCGGCGCAACAGTGCTCGTCATAGCCGGTTTGACGATCGCGAGCTTCTATACGACCCGCGCGCTCTCCGAGGCTACGACCCCGGAGCTGACGATCGACGTCACGGCCCAGCAATGGTGGTGGCAATTCACTTATGTCGGTTCAGACTCCGCGGGCGGCTTCGTGACGGCCAACGAGATCCACGTCCCGGTCGGGAAAGCCGTGCGGCTGCGGCTCAAGAGCAGCGACGTCATTCATTCCTTTTGGGTGCCGAGCCTTGCCGGCAAGCAGGACCTTATCCCCGGTCGCGAAAACACGCTGACGCTGCGGGCAGAAAGACCAGGCATCTATCGCGGCCAGTGCGCGGAGTTTTGCGGTCTGCAGCATAGCCACATGGCACTCTTCGTAATCGCGGAAGCGCAGGCGGATTACGAGCGCTGGGCCGAGAGACAACGCGGACCCGGTGCGGAACCAAGGGAGACGGAGGCCGTTGCAGGCAAAGCCGTATTCATGGCCAAGCAATGCGCCGCATGCCATACGATACGCGGCACGAGGGCTTCGGGCACGACCGGGCCTGACCTTAGCCATGTCGGCAGCCGCCGCACCATTGCAGCAGGACTGCTCGAAAACACCCGCGGTTCGCTTGCCGCCTGGATCGCCGATCCCCAGACGTTGAAGCCCGGAAACAATATGCCGCTGGTTCCCCTTTCAAGCGACGAGCTACGACAGCTTGCCGCTTATATGGAGGGCCTCGAATGAGTGAGGACCGGAAGCAATCTCCGTTGATGGACGACGGATTGGACGACGCCGAGCTCGAGCGGCATCTGCGGCAGAGCTGGGAAACACCGCGCGGGATTTGGAATGCCCTTGCGACGGTGGACCACAAGATCATCGCTCGGCGTTACATAGTCACCGCATTCATCTTCCTCATCCTGGGAGGGCTGCTGGCGGTCGCGATGCGCATTCAGCTGGCACGGCCGGAAGCGCGTATTCTCGACCCTGACCGATACAACCAGATCTTCACCATGCACGGGAGCACCATGATGTTCCTGTTCGCAGTCCCGGTGATGGAGGCGATGGCCATCTACCTCGTGCCGCTCATGGTCGGCACCCGCAACATCGCTTTTCCTCGGCTGAATGCCTTTTCCTACTGGATCATATTGGCTGGCGGTCTGCTCCTTTGGATTTCCTTCGCTCTCGATGCCGCGCCAGACGTCGGCTGGTTCGCCTATGTGCCGCTTTCCGGCCCGGAATATGGTTCCGGAAAGCGCGCCGACATTTGGGCGCAGATGATCACTTTCACCGAGCTGTCGGCGCTTGCGGTTGCTGTGGAAATCGTCGTCACGGTGTTCAAGCAGCGCGCGCCCGGCATGTCGCTCGACCGCATACCCCTGCTGGTCTGGTCCATGCTCGTCATGGCGTTCATCGTCATCATGGCGATGCCGGCGATCATGTTTGCTAGTTCAACACTCATCCTCGATCGCCTGGTGGAAACGCAGTTCTACAATCCGGCCGCCGGCGGCGACGCCTTGCTCTGGCAGCACGTGTTCTGGTTTTTCGGCCATCCCGAGGTCTACATCATATTTCTTCCGGCCGCGGGTATGGTTTCGACGATCGTCGCCACTTTTTCCCGTCGGGCCATATTCGGCTATCTGCCTCTCGTGATGGCTTTCATCGCCACAGGTATCCTGGCCTTCGGTCTTTGGGTACATCACATGTTCGTCGTTGGCCTGCCGCGACTAGGCGAGAGTTTCTTCACGGCGTCGAGCATGGCGATCGCAGTGCCGGCGGGAATCCAGATTTTCTGCTGGTTGGCGACGCTGTGGCTCGGTCGGCCAGTATTTGCGACACCGCTGCTGTTCGTGATCGGCTTCATCGTCACCTTCGTGATCGGTGGCCTGACCGGAGTCATGGTCGCATCCGTGCCATTCGACACACAGGTTCATGATACATATTTCGTGGTTGCGCACTTCCACTATGTGCTCGTCGGTGGCGCGGTCTTTCCGTTGCTCGGGGCGATCTATTACTGGTTTCCAAAAATGACCGGTCGAATGATGAGCGAGCGGCTCGGACGATGGGCGTTCGGCCTGATTTTCGTGGGTTTCAACCTGACATTCTTCCCGATGCACATTCTCGGTCTTCTTGGTATGCCGCGTCGGGTCTACACCTACCAGCCGGACCTACCCTGGGGAGGATTGAACCTTTTCATCAGCCTGAGCGCGCTGCTCCTGGTTTCCGGCTTTCTCGTCTTCGTCATCGATGTTGTGCGCGCCTGGCGATCAGGCCCACAGGCCGGACCAAATCCCTGGAAGGCAGCGACGCTGGAGTGGGCGACCTCGTCACCGCCTCCGGCCTATAATTTTCGCAGGATCCCCGTTGTCGATGCCTCTGATCCTCTTTGGATGCATCCCGAGGAACTCGCTGTGACGGCAGGGCTACGGGTCGATCGCCGGGAACTCATTGTGAGCAGCGTGGTTGAAGCCTTGCCGGAAGCGCGGGAATCGTCGCCGCGCGACTCCATCTGGCCGTTCTGGGCGGCGATCGCCACTTCGATCATGCTGATCGGCTCGATTTTCACGCCGTGGGCGGTCGTCTGGGGGTCGATCCCGATTGCGGTGTGCCTGATCGGCTGGTTCTGGCCAAAGGGCACAGCGGAGGACATATCATGAAAGAGAGGGCGGTGCTGGACGTATCGAAACTGCCCCTGCATGGGCTGAGCACCGCCAGTCCCACCTGGTGGGGAACCTGTGCCTTCATGCTCATCGAGGGCAGCGGTTTCGCCCTGGCGATCGCAATCTACTTCTACTTGCTGAGCCTCGCCCCGAACTGGCCGATCGATGCGCCGCCGCCCGATCTTTTCCCCGGAACCATGCTCACGCTCCTCCTCCTGGCAAGCATCGTCCCGAATATCCTCGTTTCCCGCTGGGCGACGGCGAGGGCACTGGCGAAGGTCCGTATCGGGCTGATCGTGATGACGCTCCTCGAGGCGGCGCCGCTCGCACCCCGCATCTTCGAATTTCCTGCCATGCATGTCAGCTGGGATGAAAATGCCTATGGCTCGATCGTGTGGACATTGCTGGGACTGCATACCGCACACGTCATCACAGACCTCATCGATACGCTTGTTCTCACCTGCCTGATGTTCACCCGATACGGCGACAACACGCGCCGCTACGGCGACGTCGAGGATAATTGCCTCTATTGGAACTTCGTGATCGTCACGTGGCTTCCCCTCTACGTCTGTCTCTATTGGGTGCCTCGGCTATGAGCACTGGGATCGCCAAATACGCCGGATTGCTCCTCGCGTGTGGCGCGTGGGCAATCAATACCCAGCTCGGTCAAATCCTGCCTTACGCCGATTGTGGCGCCGGCGTCTCCTGGTCGACTGTCGCCTCGTTCGTTGCTGTGGCCGTGGCACTCGCCGGAACCCTCGTCTCGCATGCCCGTTTTGGGCCAAGCGAACCTCGAGCAATTCTGTTCATCGCCAAGCTGAATGTCCTTGCCGGTCTCGCCTTCGCCTTTGCCCTTCTCTTGCAGGCAGCCGCCGCCATGCTGCTCGACCCATGCCTACGGTAGCAGCACTGGTGTTGTCCCTACTGGCGGGGCCAGCTGCCGCCCACGAAGCTGAGCCGCATGCCTCCGTGCTCGTCTGGAGCTTCGATCCATGGGTTGTAACGCCGATCGCCATCGTGGGACTGCTCTATGCAATTGGTTCCTTTCGGCTGTGGATGCGCTCACGCACCAGCCACGGCGTAACTGGAAGGTCCGCCTTGATCTGGTGGGCTGGATGGCTGGTGCTTGCGGCGGCGTTGGTATCGCCTCTGCATTTCCTTGGGGAGCACCTTTTCGCCGTGCACATGATCGAACATGAACTCGTCATGGCGGTGTCTGCACCTCTCCTCGTTCTCTCGCGGCCGGTGGGCGTGCTGCTTTGGGGGCTGCCAAGAAAAATCCGGCGCCTGATCCGGCGAGGGATGAAGGAGAAATTTGTCCAGATCGCATGGGGTTGGCTCACCCGCGCAACGGTCGCCACCCTGCTGCATGGGGCCGCAATCTGGGTTTGGCATGCGCCCCTGCTGTTCGATGCAACACTGACCGATATCACCGTTCACCGGATGCAACATCTCAGTTTCTTCATGACGGCGCTGCTGTTCTGGTGGTCGATGCTGTGGCGGAGCGACCGAGGCGCTGCTGCCTGGCATCTTTTCCTCACCATGCTTCACACCAGCGCGCTGGGCGCCCTTGTCGCGCTTGCGCCACGTGTGGTCTATCCGGTCCAAACACAGACGGCGCCGGATTGGGGTCTGACGCAGCTTGAGGATCAGCAGCTCGCCGGCATGTTGATGTGGGTGCCGGGAGGCATCATTTATGGCGGCGCGGCGCTGGCGCTGTTGGCCCTATGGATCGCAAAGTCGAGTAGAGGAGAGCTCCATGCAGGCCGCTTCCACTCGCCGTAAAGCTTCGCTCCTACTGACAAGTATTGTCGTTGCGATGTCTCTGGTCATGGTTGGCGCCAATGTCTTGAAGGAGAGGCAGCAGCGGCGTTCCGTGGCGATGGCTATGACCCAGGGCGATCCATCGCAAGCACCTCCCATCTTTCGAAAATATGGCTGCGGTGGATGCCACGTCATTCCAGGCGTTGCCGGCGCCGATGGTAAGGTTGGCGGCCCCCTCGTCGATCTGCGCGAGCGCGTCTATCTTGCCGGCGTTGTCGAAAACACGTCGGAAAATCTCGTAAACTGGATCGTCTCGCCGCAGCGTTTTTCACAGCATTCCGCCATGCCCGCTACGGGGATCACCGAGCCGGAGGCGAGGCATCTCGCGGCCTATCTATACGCGCAGTGACCTCAAGGATGCGGCGTTGGGCGAGCTGGCAGTGATTTGATGTACCTGGCGATAGCTATACGATCGCTTTCGGGCAGTTGCGATGTGTTGGCGACGACATCGCGCATCGACGATCCCACTCTCCCATGATTGGGCGTCCTGCCGCTCTTCAACATTTCGGCGAGCTCCCCCTCGGACCAGCCGCCGATCCGCGCTGGCGTTATGTTGGGCACGAAACCGGTCCCCTCCAGATCCGGCCCGCCGGCAAAGCGAGTGGTCGGCCTTATCGCGCCGAAGATGTTGCGCGTCGAGTGACAGTCGGCGCAATGAGCAAGCGCTTCGACCAGATAGGCACCCCTGTCGTGAACGGGATCCTCGTTTAGCATCGCCTCTGACTTACCTTCTCGAAAGAACAGGAGCTTCCAGAAGCCGACGAAGCGGCGGATGCGGAAAAAGAGGAAGAGGTCGTGCGGCGGTGCCCGACCCGAAACGCGCGGTAGCGTCTGGAGGTATGCATAGAGGTCCCTGACATCATCAGGCCGCATGCCGGTGTAACTTGGGTAGGGAAACGCCGGGTAGTAGTGCCTGCCCTCCGGTGAGACGCCACTGATCAACGCGTTTGCCAGATCAGCGACGGACCACGATCCTATGCCGTCAACGGGATCGGGCGAAATGTTGGGCACCCTGAACGTCCCGAAGGGCGATGCGAGGGCAAGGCCGCCGCCGAGTTTCAGCGGGTCCGGCTGTCCCGGCGTCGCGTGACAGGAGGCACATCCTCCCGCAGCAAAGATGATCTCGCCACGCGATGCACTCCCCTCCGTCAAGGTCGATCCGGTGGATTCGAAGCTGGCTACCGGCATTGTCAAGAACCAGCATGCGCAGACCATGAACAGCGTCGCTGCGGCCGCCAAAGTCAACGGCCAGTCCTGCGCGAGCGACATTGTATCGCGCATCGTCAAGTCTCCGAGAGCTTCCACCCAATCCCTGAACGGCAGCTATGTTCCCATCACCGGCGTCTGTTTCCGCCGCTTTGCAGCGCGCATGCAGAGGTCTTTCCGGGACCGACTGGAAAGACGATCTCTAGAAGGCAGTGTGCACGCGTCCCGTGTCGTAATCTGGATCACTTGTGCCCGCGACACCGGATTCCCGGCGCAGATACCAGATATCGATAGGAAGCCGCCTCCCAGGCAGCGAAACACCGTTCTTCGGAAACCATATGGCGCAGGGAACCGTTTTTCGCAGCCGCGCCAGCAGTTCCGACGAGACCACAAGAGGGGAGTCGAGCGATTTGGCCAGGGTTTCAAGGCGTTGCGCGACGTTCACCGCGTCGCCGATCACTGTGAACTCGCTGTGGCATCCGCTGTCGAGGACGCCGCCGACGACAGCGCCGAAATGCAGCCCAATCGCAGCATCGAGTGCGCGATAGCCGTTGCGGACGCCGTGGTCCCTCCACTCGTTCAATGCCTCGACCAACTCGAGCGCACATGCGAGCGCGCGGTCCGCGTCGTCTTCCGTGGGCCGCGGCTGTCCGAACACCGCCATGACGCCGTCGCCGATGAACTTGTCGACCGTTCCGCCATAGCCGAAGATTGTGTGCGAAACGAGCTGGCGATATTCCGCGAGCACGGACGCCAGCTCGCGGGCGGGCACGGTTTCGGCGAAGCTGGTAAAGTCGCGCAAATCGACGAACATGATGGCGGCGTTCCGGCGCTCCAGGCCAAGAGCCTCGCCGCGCTCCTGTAGTTCCGAAACGATGAGCGGCGAGAAGAAGCGCGAGAGATTGAGGCGCCGCTGATCCGCCTTCAGCGCCTCCTTGCGCGTCCGGTCGTGATCCCGGGCAAACAGGTATATCGCAAAGGAGGTGAATCCAAAGCTCACGGTCAGGCCAAGATCCTGATTGAGAAGCGATGCAAGCCGCGACACGGCATCGGCCGTGTTGTGATGCCTGACGGCCGTGATCACCAGCATGGACACCCAGGCGATAAGGACGATGGTCGAGAACACGAGCACCAGACGGCGGTCGAGCTTCAGGCCGACGTGGACGAGCAGGATGAAGGCGACGACCAGGCTCGTCGTCGTCAGGTTGTGGTTCCGGGCGACCGGTTCGGTCAGGATGTGCCCGTAGAGGATCAGTGCGACCAGCAGGGCGTCGAGAACGACAAACAGCGTCTTGAGCCGGGAGCGACCGGGGATATATCGCGCGGTCGTGATCGCGGCGACACTGATGATGAAATAGCTGACGACTACGACAAGGCGCGCGCCTTCGCCCTCCTCGTTGCCGGCAAGCAGGAGGTTGGCGAGCAGGATAGCGAAGGCAACGAACCGCAGGAGGATCAAGCGGATTTCTCTTGCGAAGTCCCATGCAGGATGAAGCGAAGACGTCATATCGACACGCGTAGGCTGGGTTTTCCCGGTCCGCCCGGAGGATGAAAGGACGCGACCAAGTTACAGCCGCGTCCTTTCGCTTTTACTTGACTTCCGTAACGGTAAGCTTTCCGTCTACGCGCTCGGCGACGAACTCGATGTTCGCGCCTTCCTTCAGCTTCTCCAGGAGGGCATCGTCCTGAACGCGAAAGACCATCGTCATCGCGGGCATGTCGAGGGACTTCAGTTCCTCATGGATGAGGGTGACCTTCCTGGCCTTTGCGTCGACCTTCTTGACGGTACCTTTGGTGAACTCGGCGGCGAGAGCGCCGGAGGCAGTACCGAGCGCGAGGGCGGAGGCGAGGGCGAGTTTGATCAGCGTTTTCATGTCAGGCTCCTTTCGAATGATTATTTTCCGGCGACAATGACGTCGCCATGCATGCCCGCGTCGTAGTGACCGGGGACCAGGCAGGCGATCTTGAACGTGCCGCCGTTGGTGAATTTCCAGATGACCTCGCCGGACTCTCCGGCGGCGAGGCGGATCGCATTCGGATCGTCATGTTCCATCTCCGGGAACTTCTCCATCGCGGCCCTGTGCTCCATGATCCTGTCCTCCTGGTCGAGCACGAACTCGTGGTCGAGTTCGCCAAGGTTCTGGATCGCGAAGACGATGGTCTGGCCCCTGTAGACCTTGAAGGTCGAGGGCGTGAAGATCATCTCGCCGTCGTCGGTCTCCTTCATCGTCACCCGGATCGTCTGAGTGGCGTTGGCCTTCTTGCCCGGCTCGCCGACGGCCATCGCTTCGCCGTGGCCACCGGCGTGATCGCCGGAGGCGAGCGCCGGGGTGGTGAGCGCGACGGCGAGAAGTCCGAAGATTGCAGCTTTCATCGTGTGGTCCTTGGGTTGGTTTAAGATCGGCATGCGGGATCAGCCATGATTCGTATGCTTCGGCGTGATCCGGGTCTTTGCGTCTGTGGGCCTGGTCGCGTCGGGAAGTTCGCCCGTCCATTCCCAGGCCTGGGTTCCGGGTGGGTTTTCGTACCAGCCGGGGTCGGAGTAATCGCCCGCCGAGATGCCATCGCGCACCTTGACGACAGAGAACATGCCGCCCATTTCGATGGGTCCGTGCGGCCCCCAGCCGGTCATCATCGGCACGGTGTTCTCGGGGATTTCCATTTCCATCTCGCCCATGTCGGCCATGCCCTTGGTGCCCATCGGCATGTATTCCGGCTGGAGCTTCTTGATCTTCTCGGCGACCTTCTTCTTGTCGACGCCGATGAAGGTCGGGA
Organism: Sinorhizobium terangae; assembly: GCF_009601505.1. GTDB lineage: Bacteria > Pseudomonadota > Alphaproteobacteria > Rhizobiales > Rhizobiaceae > Sinorhizobium > Sinorhizobium terangae. The sequence goes on along the minus strand of NZ_WITC01000028.1, from coordinate 29,295 downwards.
TGTCGTGCCCCATGGCGTTCATCGCGTGGTGCGACTTGTGGCAATGGATCGCCCAATCGCCGACGTATCTGGCATCGAACTCGTAGGCGCGCATCGCGCCCACTGGAATGTCGATGCTGACTTCCGGCCAGCGCGCCTCCGGCCGCACCCAGCCGCCGTCGGTGCAAGTGACCTCGAAGTCGTAGCCGTGCATGTGGATCGGATGGTTGGTCATGGTGAGATTGCCGACCCTGACGCGCACCCGGTCGTTCTTGGAAACGACGAGCGGGCTGATGTCCGGGAATACGCGGCTGTTCCAGCACCACATGTTGAAGTCGGTCATCTCCATGACGCGGGGCACGTAGGAGCCGGGATCGATGTCGTAGGCGTTGAGAAGGAAGACGAAGTCGCGGTCGACTGGCATGAACTTCGGGTCCTTGGGATGCACGACGAAGAAGCCCATCATCCCCATCGCCATCTGCACCATCTCATCGGAATGCGGGTGGTACATGAAGGTGCCGGACTTCACGAGGTCGAACTCGTAGACGAAGGTCTTGCCGACCGGGATATGCGGCTGCGTGAGGCCGCCGACGCCATCCATGCCGGAGGGCAGGATCATGCCGTGCCAGTGGACCGTCGTATGTTCCGGCAACTTGTTGGTGACGAAGATACGAACCTGGTCGCCTTCGACCGCCTCTATCGTCGGACCCGGCGACTGGCCGTTATAGCCCCAGAGATAGGCGGTCATGCCTTCCGCCATTTCACGCTCGACCGGTTCGGCGACGAGATGGAACTCCTTGACGCCGTTGTTCATCCGATACGGCAGCGTCCAGCCGTTGAGCGTGACGACGGGGTTGTAGTCGGGGCCGGACGTCGGCTTGACCGGGACTTGCGTCTCCGCCGTCTCCATCACCGCCGCCTCGGGCAGCCCCATATTGGAGGTCTTCGCCCAGGCGGCGGTCGAAACGAGCGCGGCGCCCGCGCCGAGCAATTGTCTTCTGTTGAACATTGTCTGTTCCTTTCTCAGTGACCGCCACCGCCGCTCTCAGCGGCCGCCGCGACTTCCATTTCACCGAAGGCCGCTCTTGTGCCGCCGCCATAGATCGCCGGCGCAAGATTGGCCTCGGCCAGCCAGAAGTCGCGCTTGGCATTGACCGCGAGCAGGATCGAATTGACCTTGTCGCGGCTGTCGGCGAGCAGTTCGAAGGTGTTGGTGATCATCGCGTTGTAGGTGAGGAGGGATTCCTCCTCGATCTTGGTGCGCAGCGGCACGACGCTGTTGCGGTAGTGCCGGGCGATGTCGTAGTTGGCGCGGTACGCCTGGTAGGCGGAGCGCGCCTCCGAGCGGACGTTGACGGCCTTTTCCGCAAGCAGGTTCGCCGACCGCATATAGGCGAGCTCCGCCTTGCGCATCCGGGCCTTGCCGCTGTCGAAGATCGGGATGACGAACTCGAGTTCGGCCTGGCCGGCCGTCTCTGTCTCAACGTCCCCGTCCTCCTTCTCCCGTTCGGTCTCGAAGCCGGTCAGGAGTTCGAGGTCGGTGACGTAGCGGGTCGCTTCGGTCAGCTTGTAGGACTTGGCCGTCGCTTCGAGATCGAGCTTCGCCATCTGGAGATCGACGCGGCGCTGCAGCGCTTCCGCCTCGATCAGGTCGCGCTTGACGAGACCCTTCGGCAGGGACGGCAATCGGTTTGGCACCTGATAGTCGATGTCCGAACCCCAGAGCCCCATCAGCCGCGTCAGTTCCTCCTTGGCAAGCCGGGCCTCCAGGCGCGCCTTGGCGGATTGCCCCGCGAGCTCGGCATAGAAGACATGCTCGCGGGCCTGTGAGCCCTTGGTCATCGCCCCGGTCTCGCCGAGCTTCTGGGCAAGCTCGGAGGCAGCGTCGGCCGCTGCCTGCGCCTGGTTGAGCTGGCCGACCGTTTCCCAGGCGGCGACGGCTTTGATCCAGGCGCGACGGGTATCACCGGCGAGTTGCAGCGTGCGCAACGCCGCGTTCAACTGCGCCTGCCGGAAGCGGGTGTCGGCGATGGCAATGTCGCGTTCGCGTGTCGCGAGCGCCAGGAGGTTGTTGGCAATCACGCCTTCTACGGACCTGAACGCCTCGATCCCCGGCGCTCCTATGCCGTTGAAGCCGATTGCGACCGTCGGGTTGACGAACATGGTCGACTGCCAGGCGTCTGCGGCGGAGTCGCCGAGGTCGGCATAGGCGGCCTGCAGCCCCTTGTTGTTCAGAAGCGCGACCTGCACCGCCGTCTCGACGTCGATCGTCTTCTTGGCCATCAGCGTCTTCACCCGGTTGGAGACGGCGCGGGCCTGCTCCTGGTTTTGCACCCAGACGGTCTGCTTACCGGTGGCCGCCACCGTCTTTCCCTCGACGGAGGAGAATCCGGCATTCTTCGCTGCGTACTCGGTGGCCGACACACAGCCGCCGAGCACCAGCGGAAGGCCGAGCACTGCCGCAAGTTTCAGGTTGTTTCTGATCATGAAGCGTCTCCTTCCGGAGATTGCGCGTCATTCTGGTTGCGCCACGGTTTGGGATCGACCGGCACGCGGTGGGTGTAGCCCGAGACCGGGCTCGTATATCCGAGGGGGCGGACTTCGGCCTGGGAGGCGGCAAGATCGCCCGAAGCAATGACGTCGGGAGGCAATGTGGCAGCGCATCCGCCGGCAAACAGCGGCAGTGCGACCACGAAAAGCAAGGGTTTCATGGTTATATCCGAATGGGAATTGCAACGGCGCTTGAAGCGCAAATCACGCGCTCACAGACGCACGGATTCGACCCGCGAGAACGGGTGTGCCGTACTCAGATATTCGGAGGGCGGTGCAGCTGCGGGAGTTCGCCTATGGCCCGGGCATCGTCGATGAACTTGCGGATGGTAGCGACACGCGGGCCGCCGACCGCGTCAGCGTCGGTCACGATGGCCATGCTGATACAGAAGCCTTGGCAGCAGTCGGTCTTCGCCAGTTTATGGGCGTCGTCAGGGGAGGACTGGTCGTGATCGCCGTGCACGCGGTCGCCGCTCGCGACTTCGTGGTGCTGGTGGTCGGACTGGGAGATTTCGAGATCGGACCACGCCCCATGCATGGCGGCGGAGGCGGTCGGCACGGAGTATCCCGCCAGTGACACGACAATCACCAAGCGGATCAGAACCAGCATCTTGTGCAATGTGATTCGAAACATACCCATGCCTAGCAGGACTAACATTGGTCCCTAAGTTGTCAATTGTCGGTTCGTATGGCTCGCGCCTGTCACACGGCATCACAGCGAGCCCGCCGAGCCATCGGTGCGATGCTGACTATCGGTGTAAGGGTTCCAACGATGGCAAGGTCAAGCGGGAAAATGGCCAACGAGCGGATCGGAGTTGATTGGCTGGTCGTGCCGGCGCCGCGCGTCGATCAGCCAGATTTGCCCAGTCTCGCTCTGATCGCGTTCATTTGCTCGATTTCCTTGCGCTGCCCTTGGGAGATTTGATTGCACAGGTCGACCAGTTCCTCGTCCGTGAGGTTTGCTTCGCGACACATCAGGATCGCTCCCGAATGATGCGGGATCATGGAGGCGATGAACTGACGGTCGTCGATCAGAGCCTGCGTGCGCGTTCCCGCAAATGCCACAACGAAGAGGGCAATAAGGCCGAGATAAAGGCCGACGTTCAGGCCCCTGTTCCTGTGCATCCCGCCCATGGTCGCCAGCATGATGATGCCCATCGGAGCGACCATCGTCAGCGCCATGTAGAACGTGTTGAGGTTATTGCGGAAATCCGTCCACCCGTCGACCATGGAGAACATCACGAAGTACATGACGACCAGACTGACCACCATGTTGACGGCGAACATCAGGTAATGGTGGGCTGCCGTGTCATGGTGCTGCATCGGCTGCTTGCCTTGATCTTTCATGGCGATCCTCCGCCTGCTGCCATCCTCGACAACGATAGCAACCGGGGGAACGCTCGTTCGTTCCATCAAAGGGTACCAAGTTTCCGAGCTTGCAAGCCGGTATCCACGCGAGCCTTTCCACCGTGCCTCAGGGCATCTCGAGCACGGCTCTCTCCCCATACGGCTGCTTGCCGGTGCCTATCCCATATGTGCGGCCAGGGAACAGTCTTTGGCGTTGGCGCGGCGAGCATGTCCAGATCGGGGGCACCCATTGAACGTCACCAACCAACATTCGTGATCTGGAACGAGGGGCGCGGCCTCGGACCGGCGGCGGTGGCTTGTGGATCGGTTCAGACTGCATTGAAGAGCCACGCCTGCTTCCGACTGTGAACTGTTACAGAAACGACAAGAAACTGACATTTGGCGTTCATCAAGCGCCGCTATGGCAGGTGTCATACCGATGACCGGTCCCCCTAAAAAGGAACTGCTGCCAATGTTTCAGTTGAAGAATGTAACCCGCCGGTTCGGCACGAAAACAGCCGTCAGCTCGGTTACCTTCGACATCCCCCAGGGCCAGATGGTCGGTATCATCGGCCGCTCCGGTGCCGGCAAATCGACGCTGCTGCGCATGATCAACCGTCTGGTTGACCTCTCGTCCGGCTCGATCGAATTCGCAGGCACGGAAGTCTCCGCGCTCCGCGGCGCGGCGCTGCGCAACTGGCAGCGCGACTGCGCCATGATCTTCCAGCAGTTCAACCTCGTGCCGCGTCTCGACGTCTTGACCAACGTCCTGCTCGGCCGCCTCAACCACCGCTCGACCGCGCTCAGCGTCCTCAACATGTTCACGCGCGAAGAGCGGATCATGGCGATCGGTGCGCTCGAACGCCTCGGCATCGAGCAGACGGCATTGCAGCCGGCCGGCACGCTTTCCGGCGGCCAGCAGCAGCGCGTCGCGATCGCCCGCGCCCTGATGCAGCAGCCGAGGGTGCTCCTGGCCGATGAGCCGATCGCCTCGCTCGACCCGCTCAACGCCAAGATCGTCATGGACGCGCTGCGCGACATCAACGAGCGCGACGGTATCACCGTCATCACCAACCTGCACACGCTCGACACGGCGCGGAGCTGTTGCGAGCGGATCATCGGCATGGCGCATGGGCGCGTCGTCTTCGACGGACAACCGAAGGACCTGACCGCCGCAGCCGTCGCCGAGATCTACGGTGCAGACACCACGATCGAAGAATCGATGACCTCGACAAGCATCAACATTCCCGCGGCACTGCCGCAGGAAAAAACCGCATCGGCTGGCCTCAAGCCGCTGGCATTGGCCGGTCTGTGACGACCCGCCACGATCGAAAGCCCGCGTGAAGGGCACCTCTTTGCAACCGATATCGATCCGGCAATGCCGGAAAACGGGAGACAAACCTTATGTTGAAGAAAGCTCTGTTGGGCGCTGTTGCGCTCCTCGCCCTCGTCGGCCACGCTGAGGCCGAAGATCTGAAGGAATTCCGCATCGGCATTCTTGGCGGCGAGAACGAAGCCGACCGCCTGCGCAACTTCCAGTGCCTGGTCGACAAGCTCCCGGCCGCAATCGGCGTCGAAAAGGTCTCGCTGTTCCCGGCCGCCGACTATGACGGCGTCATCCAGGGCCTGCTCGGCGGTACGCTCGATTACGCAGAACTCGGCGCTTCCGGCTATGCCAAGATCTACCTCGCCAAGGCGGATGCCGTCGAGCCGATCCTGACGACGGTCCAGACCGATGGCTCCACCGGCTACCACTCGATCATGGTTGCCCGCAAGGATTCCGGCATCACCAAGCTCGAAGACCTCAAGGGCAAGAAGCTCGGCTTCGCTGATCCGGACTCGACCTCCGGCTACCTCATCCCGCTCGTAACACTTCCGGAAGCGATCGGCGCGCCGGTCAAGGAATTCTTCGGTGAAACCGGCTTCGGCGGCGGTCACGAGAACCTCGTTCTCGAAGTCGTCAAGGGCACCTTCGATGCCGGCACGACCTTCGGTTCGGGCATCGGCGAGTTCAAGGACGGCTACACCTCCGGCAACCTGCGCAAGATGGCCGACAAGGGTATCGTCGACATGAACGACCTCGTCGAACTCTGGAAGTCGCCGTTGATCCCGAACGGCCCGATCGTCGTGCGCACCACGATGAACGACGACATGAAGGCGAAGTTCAAGCAGTTCATGATGGACCTGCCGAAGACCGATGCCGCCTGCTTCTCGGCTATCCAGGGCGGTGATTTCATCGGCTACACCGAAGTCAATGCCGACTTCTACAAGCCGATCATCGACGCTCGCAAGGCAACGATCGGCGGCTGATCGCCAAACCCTTCATAATTCAGCCGGCCGCGCAAGCGGCCGGCATTTGATTGTCCGGGACTGCCACAGGCACCCACCTCAAGAGGCCGGCTCCGCCGGAAACCCCATGGCCACTTCCGTGCTTTCCCGACAACTGAGCGAGAGCGGCGCCTTGGTGGAGCGCCACTGGCAGGAGCTCAATGCCCGCCGCCGGCTTTACACCTTCCTGGGCCTGGCGCTCCTCGCTCTGACGCTCTCCGCCTCGCTCTGGTTCGCAAACGATTCGAACGCCGGCAAGTTCTTTGATCGCCTGCCGCATTTCTTCGATTTTGTCGGCGATCTGGTCCCGCGCGACGCCATGGAAATCGTGCGCGCCATGTTCGACTTGCCGTCGCCCTATGACGACGGCAGCTTCAGGTACAACTATCCGGACGGCCGGCTTTACCTCACCGACAGCCTCTACATCCCGGAATATTTTCACAAGATGCTGGAGACGCTGAACATTGCCATCTTTTCGACAGTGATCGGAGTCTTCTTCGGCTTCTTTCTCTCGTTCCTTGCCGCGCGAAATCTCATGCCCAATCGCTGGATCAGGGGCCCGGTGCGCCGGCTGATGGAGATCCTGCGCGCCTTCCCCGAAGTGGTCATTGCCGGCTTCTTCCTGGCGATCCTGTCGCTGGGCCCCATACCCGCGATTGCGGCGGTGTCAATCCACACGATCGGCGCGCTTGGCAAGTTGTTCTTCGAGGTCGTCGAAAACGCCGACATGAAACCGGAGGAAGGCTTGCGCGCCGTTGGCGCCAACTGGATCGAGCGGGTCTGGTTCGGCATCGTTCCGCAGGTTCTCCCGAATTTCACCAGCTATTTCCTGCTTCGCCTCGAGATCAATGTGCGCGCCTCGACGATCATCGGCGCCGTCGGCGGCGGCGGTATCGGCGAGTTGCTGCGCCTGGCGATCGGCCAGGATCATGAGGCGAAGACGATCGCGATCGTGATTCTCTTGTTCACGACGATCTTCGCCGTCGACCAGTTTTCAGCATGGCTCCGCCGCCGCCTTGTCGGCGATCAGGCCTTTCAGCTCGCCCAGTAGGAGCGCACCATGACCGCCTCGACCAAGCCGAGCCTCCTTGAAATGGAAGCAATCGCTGCCCGCCATCCGCACCTGCTGCAGTCCTCCTCCAGAAAGAGACTGAAATCCGCGCTGATCGGCATCGGCGTGCTGCTCTACCTGGTTTTCAGCTGGTGGTTCTTTTCGATCGGCCACGTGCTTGCCAATGCCAATTGGGGCATCGCGGGGACCTATCTCGCCGACTGGGTGTCCTTTGAGGTCCGGCCGGAAATTGCGATCGCGGCCGATGGCACTATGGCCGTCTCCTACGCGCGAAATTCGCCGCTCGGCGCCAATCCCACGCCCGATTGGGTCACGCTTGAGAAGAAGACAGTGACCCGTACGATCGAGGCGCCGGCCGCTGCTCAGCCGTCGAAACCGAAGGCAAGTTCATTCTTCAATTTCATGGCGCCGAATGCCGCGCTCGGCGGCGCCCAGACCGCTCAAGCAGAAAACCGCGTCGAGACCCGCACCGAAGAAGTCGTGGTTCGCGCACTCTTTGCCTATGACCGTTCGACAAACATCGAGATCGGCGACGGCTTGGTTAAGGCGACGCACGGCAGCGAGACGCTGACGATGACCGTCGACGGCGCGGATACGGTAACGCCGCAAGGCCCCCTGCCCCGTTGGGCCACGCAAAAGCGGCCGGGAGAAAAGATCACGCTCTCCTTCGGCTTGACGGGCTGGGCCGAGGTCGAGGGTGACGAAGTCTCGATCCGCAACCGGTTCTTCGGCTGGGCGAACTTCCTCTTCGATACCAACTCGCCGTTCTTCGGAAAGCCCTATGGCGAAGTGGCATCGCTGATTGTCTCCGGAGAGCGGATCGATCCGGCACGCTCCAACCTTTCGCTTGCCTGGAACAACATTCTCTACAACGCGGAGTGGCAGCATCTCGACGTCTGGACCAAGCTGCTTCAGACGGTCGTCATGGCTTTCGTCGGCACCCTCTTCGCATCGATGATCGCCTTTCCGCTCTGCTTCCTCGCCGCGCGCAACATCACGCCGAACCTTTTCGCCAACCAGCTCGCCAAGCGGTTCTTCGATTTCCTGCGGTCGGTGGACATGTTCATCTGGGCGCTGTTCTTCACGCGCGCCTTCGGCCCCGGTCCGCTCGCCGGCATCTCGGCGATCTTCTTCACCGATACCGGCACGCTCGGCAAACTCTATTCCGAGGCGCTTGAAAACATCGACGACAAGCAGCGCGAAGGCGTGAAATCCGTCGGCGCGACGCCGATCGCGGTGCAGCGGTTCGGGGTGCTGCCGCAGGTGCTCCCGGTCTTTGCCAGCCAGGCGCTCTACTTCTGCGAATCGAACACCCGCTCGGCGACGATCATCGGCGCCGTCGGCGCCGGAGGCATCGGGCTGAAATTGTGGGAGGCGATGCGCACCAATTCCGATTGGGAAAATGTCGCCTATATGGTGCTTCTGATCTTGATGGTTGTCTTCATTTTCGACAGCATCTCGAACGCGTGCCGCTCGCGGCTGATGGGACGAAAGGCACATTAAATTGGAGCGGGATGCGGGCGGAAAACCGCACGCACTTCCTCATCCCGCTCTGATCCGATTTGCGTTTCGCACCGAAGTCATCATGATCTTGTCATGCAAATCGGCTAGCTGCGCATCGCACCCCGCGAACATCGACCCGCCGGAGGCGGGCCGAGCGACACAGAAAGTGAGACTCGTGCGTTATGCAATCTACTTCGCGCTGCCGGCCGATGACCGGCTGACGCAGACCGCAGCCCATTGGCTTGGCCGCGACGCCTTTATCGACGGAGCACTGAGCTGGCCGGAGGTGCCGGCGCTCGGGCGCGAAAACCAGATGGCATTGACGGCGGACCCGCGACGATACGGTTTTCACGGAACGCTGAAGGCGCCGTTCGAACTCGCTGAGGGAAAGAGTGAAGCGGATCTGCTCGCCGCCTTCGATGAGTTTGCGGCGGAGATCGAGGCGTTCGAGGTGCCACGGATCGTGTTGCATCAGATCGGGCCGTTTTTCGCGCTCGTCCCGGCCGAAGACTGCCCGCCGCTTCGAAGCCTGGCGGAACAGGCCGTTCGCCGTTTCGAGCCGTTCCGGGCGCCGCTGTCGGACGCCGATATCGCGCGCCGCAATCCGGAGAGGCTCACGCGGCGTCAGCGCGAATATCTTACGACATGGGGTTACCCTTACGTGTTCGAGGAATTTCAGTTCCACATGACGCTGACGGGACCGGTGCCGAAGGAGACGCAACCAGTGATGCGCGAGACGCTTACCGCCGCCTTCGAGGAATTCACTGGCAAGCCGCTCGACGTTGCGACCATTGCACTTTTCGTCGAGCCCCATCGCGGCGCGCCGTTTACCGTCTATTCCCTACTGCCGCTTGGCGGCGCATCCGAACGAAAGATCGCATGAGATGAGCAAAGAACAGGTATTGAGCAACGCCCGCATCGTTCTCGAGGACAGGATCGTCAACGGTTCCGTCCTCATCCGCGACGGCCGTATCGCCGATATTTCCGAAGGGGCCAGCAGCACGGGCGAAGATTTCGAAGGCGACTACCTGCTGCCCGGCCTGATCGAACTTCACACCGACCATCTGGAGGCGCATTACTCTCCGCGCCCGGGCGTGCGTTGGCTGAAGATCGCGGCGATCCAGGCCCATGACGCCCAGGTCGTCACCTCCGGAATCACCACCGTCTTTGACTGCCTGCGCCTGGGTTCGGACGAGGACGGCGGCTTCCAGAAGGGCGAGATGCGCAGCATGGCGGATGCCTTGGCGCAGGCCAAGGAGGAAGGACGCCTGCGCGCCGACCACCTCATCCACCTGCGTTGCGAAGTTTCGACTTCCGACGTCCTCGATCACTACGAGGATTTTCAGAACGACCCGCAGGTCCGCCTCGTCTCGCTGATGGATCATGCTCCAGGGCAGCGTCAGTTCCAGACGATGGATCAGTACACGCTCTACTACAAGACGAAGCGCGGCCTTTCGGACGAGGCTTTCGCCGAGTTCGTCGAGCGTCAGCAGGCGCTTTCCGCGCGTTACGCCGCGCCTCATCGCACGGCGCTGGCAAAGGCGTGCGCCGAACGGGGCATAACCATTGCCAGCCATGACGATGCGACGGTCGCGCATGTCGAGGAATCGATCGGCTACGGCATCCGTCTGGCGGAATTCCCGACGAGCTTCGAGGCGGCGGAAGCCTCGCATCGCGCCGGATTGAGCGTGCTGATGGGCGCGCCCAATATCGTGCGCGGCAAGTCGCATTCTGGCAACATCGCCGCCCGCGATCTCGCCGAGCGCGGCGTTCTCGATGTGCTTTCGTCCGACTATGTCCCCTTCAGCCTCATCCATGCGCCTTTCATTCTGGCCGACGACGTCGAGGCAATCGACCTGCCGCGGGCGATCGCCATGGTAACAGCGACGCCGGCGCGCACCGTCGGTCTCGACGATCGCGGCCGGATCGCCGTCGGGCTGCGCGCCGATATCGCCCGCGTCCACCGTCCTCAAGGCATTCCAGTTGTTCGCTCCGTCTGGCGCGAAGGACGGCGTGTCGCATGACGGCGGTCGGACAGGGGCGCGGAGGGCTCATCGTCGTCGTCGGCCCGAGCGGGGCAGGCAAGGACAGCGTCATGGGCTTCGCCGCGCGCCATTTCGCGTATCGCCCGGATATCCTCTTCGTGCGGCGCGTGATCACGCGTCCATCGGATGCCGGCAGTGAAGTGCATGAAAGCGTCTCAACCGCGGAATTCGAGGACATGAGCCGAAGCGGCGCCTTTGCCGTTTCGTGGCAGGCCCATGGCTTGAGCTACGGCGTTCCGGTCGAGATCGCCGACAGGGTCGCAAGCGGCATGACGGCGATCGTCAACGGCAGCCGCGCCGCCCTCCCCGCCATTCGCGAGGCCTTCGGCACCATCGCCGTCGCGCTGGTGACTGCAGACCCGGCGGTGCTGGCGAAGCGCCTGGCCGAGCGCGGCCGCGAGAGCGAGGAAGACGTGTTGCGCCGGCTCACGCGGCAGGCGCCCGACATTATCGCCGGACCCGACGTCACGGTGATCGACAATAGCGGCCGGCTCGACGTCGCCGGGCAGCGCTTCGTCGCGCTCGTCGAGCGGCATTGCGCGGCATTGCATCATCCAGCCTGAGCAAGAACGAAGGATCGGAACGTTTACGAGGGACCCCGGACCAAACAGTCCGGGGTCCTTTTTGCGCTGCACCCATTGACAGGCAACAGACGTCGCCCACCTACAGCTTTGTCGGGGCCAACAGGTCCGATGCCCCGGCGGACATTGCTATCACGGCTCGCCTTGCGCCAGCGCTTCCTCGGTGGCGTCCTCGATCTTCTTCACCATGGGCATGTCGACCGCAGCGGCGATGATGGAATCGAGAAGACCTGGAAAGCGGCTGTCAAGGTCGTCGCGCCGAAGCGTCACCAGCCGGCTCGTGCCGGAGACTTCCATGCGGGTGATGCCCGCCTCGCGCAGCTTGGCCAGGTGGTAGCTGATATTGGTCTTGGAGCCGAAATCGGTGAAGCTCAGGCACATGGTCGGCCGCCCCTCGCGGCGCGCGAGATAGCCCACGATCGCCAGGCGCGTCGGGTCACCGAGCGCGCCGAGCACGTTGGAAAGGGTGATCTGTTCGGCGGTGGGATGGGGTAATGTCATGGTTCGAAGATAGCTGCGCCAGCACGGCAGTTCAACGCGGCGGGCTGTCGCTCACAAAGGATCGATAGAAAGGCATATTGACACGGCGACCGGTCATGTTCAATAGTTCAACATCTTTTGAACAAAGGATCCCCAATGGACAAGCGCCTCATCTGGCTCGCTGTCGGCTCTTTCACGATGAGCACGGTCGGCTTCGTTTTTTCGAGCCTCCTGCCATCGATTGCAGCCGACACCCACACGACGATCCCTCATGCGGGGCACCTCATCACTGTGTTCTCGCTTTCCTACGCCGTCGGCGCGCCGCTGCTTTCGGCGCTGGCCGGGACGGCTGACCGTCGGCGGCTGCTTGTGGCTGCGATGCTTGCCTTCGTGGTCGGCAACGGGATCGCTGCGACGAGCGTCTCGTTCACCACGCTGCTGCTCGCCCAGATCGTGATGGGAATGGCGAGCGGACTGTTTGCTGCCACAGCCCAGGCGACGGCGGTTTCGCTGGCCGGCTCGGAGCACCGCGCGCTCGCAATCTCGATCGTGGTGGGCGGCACCACATTCGCAGTGGCGCTGGGCGCGCCCCTCGGCGCGCTGATCGCGGCGTTCTGGGGCTGGCGTGGTACATTCGAGGCGGTCGCCCTGCTCGGGCTCGCTTGCGCCACCGTGCTGTGGCTGCGCCTGCCGCGGGGTCTCAGCGGAATGAAGCTGACGCTTGCCGAGCGCTTCAGCGCCATCGGTCTCCCCGGCGTAGCCTCGTCGCTGACGGTGACCTATCTCTATCTCGCGGGCGGATTCATGATCATCTCCTACCTCGCGCCGCTGGCGATCGACGGGGCCGGACTTTCGAAAATGGCGCTGCCGGGCCTGTTGCTTGCTTTCGGCGTGGGCGCGGTGATCGGCAATCTTTCCAGCGGCTATTTGGCCGACCGGGTCGGCGCGACGCGCATGGTGGTGCTTTCGCTGATGTCGGCACTGGTGGTGTCGCTGGCGATTGCCTTTGGGCTGCACCTCCTGCCACGCGGCCTCGCCGGCCTGCTGCTGGTCGGCATCATGGTGCCCTGGGGCATCATCGGCTGGGCGTTTCCGCCGGCACAGGCCAGTCGCATCGTCGCCTTCGCGCCGGAGGTGGCACATCTGACGCTGTCGCTCAACGCCTCGGCGATCTATCTCGGCATCGCCAGCGGCACCGCGCTCGGCGGGCGGGTGCTGGAAAACACGGCCGCAGCCAATCTCGGCTTCTTCGCGGCACTGTTTCCGGTGGCCGCCCTCGCCACGCTCTACGCGGGCCTGCGCTCCTACCGGCGGCGCTTCGCGGCGAGCCTGGCGGAATAGGTCCCTTACTGCATGATTCCTTAAATCGGAATCGATTTAAGGATAAAATCATGCAGCAAATCAAAGTGCTACAGCGACCTTTGCGCGTCCGATTGGACGTGCGGCGCTGTAGTGAAGCCGGCGCGTAGCACGAGAGCCGGTCCGCGCCGGCCGACTCATCACAGGCGGCGACGCCCGGTGGGACCACTGAGGCTGGTCCAATTTCGCCAATCGCAAACCCAGCCGATTAACCGTTCCAAATACGCTCCGGCCGAGTTCTTCGACGCCCTCCGCCTCCAAGGGATGCAAACAGGCTTACGGCATGCGCGATCTGGATCCGGAAGGCGTGCCGGCTGATCGCGACAGTGCTGCACCGTCGAGCGACCTGTCCTCCCTACACTGTGGACGTGTTCCGGATAGACGGTGCGGACAATGAGGCGATCGCCAAGGTCGCCGCGCCCTGAACGGCACAACTCCACCTAGCGACAGCAGCACACTGCGCCGCTGACAACAATGCCCGACTGAAGCCTCGGATCTCCGGCGCCTGCAGCCCGGCCCTTCCATGTCGCAAGATCACCCTATGTTCTCTCGTATCACGCCGACCCGGACGCCTCTTGCCATAACGCGGTGAATTTTCGCTTGTCATTGGCAATAATATGTCTATACATTATCGCAGAAGAAGGGCGGTAATCCATGGACGAAAACAGCAACCCAAGCTCAGGCAATACAAGCCTCTGGCGCAATGCGCGCATTGCAACGCTTCGCGAGGATATGGGGCCGCTCGGCGTCATCGAGAGAGGTGCCATCGCCACCCGCGGCGACCGGATCGTCTACGTCGGCACAGAACAAGACCTGCCCCTGGACATTGCCCGAGCCGACCAGGTAATCGATTGTGAACGCCGCTGGATCACGCCGGCCCTCATCGATTGCCACACCCATATCGTCCACGGCGGCAACCGCGCACGTGAATTCCAGCTGCGGCTCGAAGGTGCCACCTACGAGGAAATCGCGCGCGCCGGCGGTGGCATCGCCTCGACGGTGAAGGCGACCAATGCCCTCTCGGTCGAGGAACTGGTGGAAGCAGCACTTCCGAGGCTCGACACGCTGCTTGGCGAGGGGGTCGCGACGGTCGAGGTGAAGTCGGGCTATGGCCTGAACATCGAGGCCGAACTGAAGATGCTGCGGGCCGCGCGCCGCCTGCAAGAATTGCGCCCCGTGCGCATCGTCACGAGCTATCTCGCCGCGCATGCGACGCCTCCCGAATATAAAGGGCGCAACGGCGACTATATCGCCGATGTCGTGCTGCCGGGTCTCAAGAGCGCCCATGCCGAGGGCCTCGTCGACGCCGTTGACGGCTTCTGCGAAGGCATCGCCTTCTCACCCGACGAGATCGCCCGAGTCTTCGACGCCGCGAAGGCGCTAGGCCTGCCGGTCAAGCTCCACGCCGAGCAGCTTTCGGATCTCGGCGGCGCCAAGCTCGCGGCTTCATACGGCGCGCTTTCGGCCGACCATCTTGAATATCTCGATGCGGAAGACGCTGCGGCCATGGCAAAGGCCGGAACCGTCGCCGTGCTTTTGCCCGGTGCATTCTATACGCTTCGGGAAAGGCAACTGCCGCCGGTTCAAGCCCTGCGTGATGCAGGCGCGCGCATCGCCATTGCGACGGACTGCAATCCGGGCACTTCGCCGCTGACTTCGGTGCTTCTGACCATGAACATGTCGGCGACGCTCTTCCGGCTGACTGTCGACGAATGCCTCGCGGGTGTCACGCGCGAAGCCGCACGCGCGCTCGCAATTCTCGACAAGACCGGCACGATCGAGGTCGGCAAATCCGCGGACCTTGCGATCTGGAACATCGATGAGCCTGCCGAACTTATCTATCGGATAGGCTTCAATCCGCTGCATCAGCGCATCTTTGGAGGCGAAAGAATCGGCCAATGACCATCGTACTTAAGCCAGGCTCCGTTCCGCTCAAGGATCTGGAGACGATCTACTGGACCCGGGAACCGGCCCGCCTCGATCCCGCCTTCGACGCCGCCATTGCCAAGGGCGCTGCCCGCATCGCCGAAATCGCGGCCGGCAATGCGCCGGTTTACGGCATCAACACCGGCTTCGGTAAGCTTGCCTCGATCAAGATCGACAGCGCCGACGTCACGACGCTGCAGCGCAACCTCATCCTGTCGCATTGCTGCGGCGTCGGGGCGCCGCTGCCGGAAAACATCGTCCGGCTGATCATGGCGCTGAAGCTGGTCTCGCTCGGCCGCGGCGCTTCGGGCGTCCGGCTCGAGCTCGTCCGCCTGATCGAGGCGATGCAGGAACGGAGCGTAATCCCGCTGATCCCGGAAAAGGGGTCGGTCGGCGCCTCCGGCGACCTTGCGCCGCTTGCGCACATGGCGGCCGTGATGATGGGCCACGGAGAAGCGTTCTTCGATGGTGAGCGCATGCCGGGCGCAGCCGCGCTTGAAAAGGCCGGTCTTACGCCCGTGAGGCTCGCCGCCAAGGAAGGCCTCGCCCTGATCAATGGCACGCAGGCGTCCACCGCTCTGGCGCTCGCCGGTCTCTTCCGTGCCCATCGCGCCGCGCAGGCGGCGCTCATTACCGGTGCGCTTTCGACCGATGCCGCAATGGGGTCGTCCGCGCCCTTCCATCCCGATATCCATACGCTGCGCGGCCATCGGGGCCAGATCGACACGGCCGCCGCCCTTCGCCAGTTGCTCGAAGGATCCGTGATCCGGCAGAGCCACATCGAGGGCGACGAACGGGTGCAGGATCCCTACTGCATCCGCTGCCAGCCACAGGTCGACGGCGCCTGCCTCGACCTCTTGCGCTCTGTCGCCGCATCGCTCACGATCGAGGCCAACGCCGTCACCGACAATCCGCTGGTGCTTTCGGACAACTCTGTCGTCTCGGGCGGCAATTTCCACGCCGAACCGGTGGCCTTCGCCGCCGACCAGATCGCGCTTGCGGTTTGCGAAATCGGCGCGATCGCGCAGCGCCGCATCGCGCTTCTCGTCGATCCGGCGCTGAGCTACGGCCTGCCGGCGTTCCTGGCCAAAAAGCCCGGGCTCAATTCGGGCCTGATGATCGCGGAGGTCACCTCCGCCGCGCTGATGTCGGAAAACAAGCAACTCGCGCATCCGGCTTCGGTCGACTCGACGCCGACATCCGCCAACCAGGAAGACCACGTGTCGATGGCCTGCCACGGTGCGCGCCGCCTGCTGCAGATGACCGACAACCTGTTCTCTATCATCGGCATCGAGGCCCTGACGGCCGTCCAGGGGGTCGAGTTCCGGGCGCCGCTGACGACGAGCGCGGAACTGTCGAAGGCAGTGGCTGCCGTACGCAGCGTGTCGCTGACGATCGAAGAGGACCGCTACATGGCCGACGATCTCAAGGCGGCCGGCGAACTGGTCGCATCTGGCGCGCTCAACGCCGCCGTCTCCGCTGGCATTCTTCCGAAGCTGGATCTCTGACATGGCCGTTTTCGAAGTCCATCGGGGCACCTCCCCCGTCATCCTTGGCTTTCCCCACACGGGCACCGACGTGCCCGCGCCGATCTGGGAACGGCTCAACGACAACGGCCGCATCCTCGCCGACACGGACTGGCACATCCACGAGCTCTACGAAGGGCTTCTGCCGGGAGCCACGACCGTGCGCGCGACCTTCCACCGATACGTCATCGACGCCAACCGCGACCCGGAAGGCGTGAGCCTCTATCCCGGTCAGAACACCACCGGTCTCGTGCCGGAAACCGACTTCGACGGTGTGTCTATCTGGAAGGATGGTGAGGCACCGACGGGGGCTGATATTGCGACGCGCCTTCGCGATTTCCATGCTCCCTATCACGCGGCGCTCGCCGCCGAGATCGAGCGCGTCAAGGCGATCCATGGCGTGGCGGTTCTCTACGACTGCCACTCAATCCGCTCGCATATTCCGTTCCTCTTCGAAGGCAAGCTTCCCGACTTCAATATCGGCACGGACATGGGTAAGACCTGTGCCGCCGAAATAGAGAAGGCAACGGCAAAAATCGCCGCTTCGGCAGAGGGTTACACCAGCATCCTGAACGGGCGCTTCAAGGGCGGCTGGACCACCCGCCACTATGGCCGACCCGAAACGGGTGTCCACGCGATCCAGATGGAGCTTGCCCAGTCCACGCATTTGGCAACGGAAGCGCCGCCCTTCGCGCTGGATCCCGCCAAGGCCGAACGCCTTCGCACCCATCTCAAGGCCATCCTGAAACGCATCGAAACAATGGCATTCGCCCTCAAACTGACAGGGAGTGAGGCATGAACGTGAATAACCCGCGCCACAATATCCGCGAGGTGCGCAGCCCGCGTGGCACCGAGCTCAGCGCCAAGAGCTGGCTGACCGAGGCACCAATGCGCATGCTGATGAACAATCTCGACCCGGATGTTGCCGAGAACCCGCACGAACTCGTCGTCTATGGCGGCATCGGTCGCGCCGCCCGTACGTGGGCGGATTTCGACCGGATCGTCGCGACGCTCAAGGATCTCAACGAGGACGAAACGCTGCTCGTCCAGTCCGGCAAGCCGGTTGGCGTCTTCCGCACCCACAAGGACGCACCGCGCGTGCTGATCGCCAACTCCAACCTCGTGCCGCACTGGGCGACCTGGGACCATTTCAACGAGCTGGATAAGAAGGGTCTCGCCATGTACGGCCAGATGACCGCCGGCTCGTGGATCTATATCGGCTCGCAGGGCATCGTCCAGGGAACCTACGAGACCTTCGTCGAGGCCGGCCGCCAGCACTACGGCGGCAACCTCAAGGGCAAGTGGGTGCTGACCGGCGGCCTCGGCGGCATGGGCGGCGCACAGCCGCTCGCCGCGGTCATGGCCGGCGCCTGCTGCCTTGCCGTCGAATGCAATCCGGACTCGATCGATTTCCGCCTGCGCACCCGCTACCTCGACGCCAAGGCCGAGACGCTGGACGAGGCGATGGAGATGATCGATCGCTGGACCAGGGCGGGCGAAGCAAAATCCGTCGGCCTGCTCGGCAACACCGCGGAAATCCTCCCCGAAATGGTTCGCCGCGGCATTCGGCCCGACATGGTCACCGACCAGACCTCCGCCCACGATCCGGTCAACGGCTATCTGCCGAAGGGCTGGACGATGGGCCAGTGGAAGGACAAGCGCGTCAGCGACCCGAAGGCCGTGGAAAGGGCCGCACGCGCATCGATGCGCGAGCACGTCGAGGCGATGATCGCTTTCCAGAACATGGGCGTCCCCACCTTCGACTACGGCAACAACATCCGCCAGATGGCCAAGGACGAGGGTCTTGAAAACGCCTTTGCCTTTCCGGGCTTCGTGCCGGCCTATATCCGCCCGCTCTTCTGCCGCGGCATTGGCCCGTTCCGCTGGGCAGCACTGTCGGGCGACCCGGAGGACATCCGCAAGACCGACGCGAAGGTGAAGGAATTGCTGCCGGACAACAAGCACCTGCACAACTGGCTGGACATGGCCAAGGAGCGCATTGCCTACCAGGGCTTGCCGGCGCGCATCTGCTGGGTCGGTCTCGGAGACCGTCACCGCCTCGGCCTTGCCTTCAACGAAATGGTTCGCAAAGGCGAACTCAGCGCTCCAATCGTCATCGGTCGCGACCACCTCGATTCCGGCTCCGTCGCTTCGCCGAACCGCGAGACGGAAGCGATGAAGGATGGTTCCGATGCCGTTTCCGACTGGCCGCTCCTCAATGCACTCTTGAACACGGCGTCCGGCGCGACCTGGGTCTCGCTCCACCACGGTGGCGGCGTCGGCATGGGCTTCTCGCAGCATTCGGGCGTCGTCATCTGCTGCGACGGCAGCGAGGACGCCGACCGGCGGATCGAACGTGTACTGTGGAACGATCCGGCGACCGGCGTCATGCGCCATGCCGACGCCGGCTACGACATCGCGCTCGACTGCGCCAAGGAAAAGGGCCTGCGCCTGCCCGGCATTCTCGGGAACTGACGAAGAACGCGGGAGGTCGCCGCGGCCTCCCGCTCGCCTTTACAGGCGACGGTTACGGCATGGAAACTGCCCGGCGACGGGCTCCGTCTAGGAAAAGCAGCAAGGCACAGCCTACAATCCCCGCAGCCGCACCAAGCAGCGCTGTTCCGGAATAATCGCTGATGCGCGTACCGAGCGCGAAAAGCGCCGCGCTGAGTGCACCGCCCAAAAAGATGTTCACTGCGATCAACGAGCTCCCAAGCCCCGGCCGGTCGGCAATCAGGTCTTGCAGATAGGTGATCGGGATGCTGATCAGCGCTGCCGCACCGAAGCCGCTGATGAGTGTCAGCGCATAAATGTGCCAGGGGCGGGACGAAAAGCCGAGCAGCGCCATATAGACCACGTAGATAGCCGTTCCGAGCGCAAGCGCGTCGATATGGCTAAGGCGATACTGGATCCGTCCCCAGACCAGAATGAAGACCACCTCCAGCAGCGCCACGACACCGACGACGATGCCGATATCCGTGGCCGAACCTCCCGCAGCACCGGTGACGATCAACGGCAACACGGCCGCATTGACATGCAGCGTCGAGCAGATGAGCGCCACAGCGACAAGCCGGGCAAGAACACGCGGCGAGAGAATCTCCGCCAAGGATGCGAGATAGGAAAGCCGCTTGCTCAGGATCGGATCGACCCCGCTGCGAGCGGGCAGCAGGAAAAAGATCAGCAACAGATTACCAATACAGCCGAGACTCGCCAGCAGGTAGGCAGGCAGCATGCTGCCGCGCGCCGACAGCACGAAGCCGACCAACCCCGGAACAAGAACCCACGAGAGCGATATAGCCGCCCTCACGCCGGAATTGACCGCTGCCGCATCCTTGCCAACCATGCCGTTCGCCGCGGTGCGGACATTGGCGAACAGGAGCGAGTTGAGTGCGCCGTGGACGGGCAGCAGCAACAACATGGCAATGACGAAGCTCGTTTTTGTCGGCAGCGCGTAGACCAGGCCGTAGCCGACAGCGCCAGAGAGGATGACCGCCAACATCAGCGTCCGGTAATTGCCGACGCGGTCGGCAACGATGCCGACGGTGACGCTGACGGTGACATTGACTAGCGCCGCAATGAAGATCAGCGCGGAATAGAACCCGTCGCTCAAGCCAAGCTCGGCAATCCCGACCACCGACTGATAGGGCGAGGTCGCAGCGCCCGAGAAGCCGAAGAGAAAGATGGCAAGCACACTCGCCCGGATAACCGGGTCGCGCATGGCGAAGAGAAGCGAGGAAGACATGGGTGGATCCGCGAAGTGCGAAGTCTTATGAGGAGACCGCCCCAAGATGGGGCGGTCGTTGCAGGAAGGCTTGGGTTTGTCTCAGGTCCAGCGAGCCGAGAAGCGCGCCTTTGGCTCGAAATCGAAATCGCGGTCGAACGGGAACACCGGCCGCTGGCGGCGTTCGCTCGCGAGATTTTTGATGTCCTGATTGACGACACCGTCGGTGAGCGCCATCAGATTGGGATTGGCAATCGGCGCAAGCTCCGGCGAAAGATAACCGGATTTGACGACGAGCAGGTCTACGGTGCTCGGATCGAGGCCAAGGCGACGGAAGTCCTCTATGTTGTGGTAGGGACGCCGGCGCGCTGACAGCACCACCTGGATCCCGCCGATTTTCACGACCGCCTGGCGCTCGGCAATCGGACCCGGATCGTCCAACCGCACGACAGTGGCCGTCACGTCCGCCACAGGGCTCGACGGGTCGAGGCTGCCGCCGAGCCTCAAAGCCAGCGTCGCGCCTTCGCCGGCCTCGAAACAGGCTACGACGGCCGGCCAGTCGGCAATGCCGGCGACCAGCGCGTCCTGCCAGCCTCGTGCAAGAAGCGCCTTCAGCACGTCCGCCCGGTCGCCGACGCCGCCTCCGGTGGGATTGTCCCCGGAATCGGCGAGGATGACGGGCCTCGTCACTGCCTCCTCGGCGATGTCGAGCATCGCTTCGAGCGGACCGGTGACCGGACCGAAACGGAAATTCTCCCGTTCGTTCCAATAGCTTGCAGCGATTTCTTCCGTTGCCTTCGAGGCGGCCGCCTTGTCCGATCCCGTCACCACCGCGCAAGCGGTCGCCCGCGGCTCGTCCGCCCAGACATAGCCGACCATCAGGTTGGCGTCGAGAATACCGGGACGCTGATCGAAGTCCGGCAGCCGCCGGTAAAGGCTGCTCGCAGGTTCATCCTCCGTCGACGTGCATTCTCCGGGCAGCAGCAGCGGCACGGGCGCCCAGGCGACGCCTGGCCGCGTCCCCGTGCGCAGGGCCTCCACCAGCATTGACCAGGCCCGGACCATTGTCTCGCGCGTATCGATGTGCGGCGCGGTGCGGTAGCCGGCAAAGATGTCGATCTCATCGATGATCTTCTGGCTGACATTGCCGTGGAGATCATAGCTGGTTGCGATCGGGCAATCCGGCCCGACAACGGCGCGCGCGGCGGAAATCCAGTCACCTTCGGCGTCGTCCATACCGTCGACCTTGATCGCCCCGTGCATCGCGAGATAGAGCCCGTCGAGCGGCAAAGCAGCACCCAGCCGCTCGAGGAATTCCGTCTTGAAGGCGTCGTAAGCCGCGCGCGAAACGGGACCGCCGGGCACGGCCCGTGCATGAAGGAGCGGGACATGCTCAAAGCCGTCAGCCTCGAGAAAGCTGAAATAGTCCGCTTTCAGGAGCTCCGCTCCCCTCAGCACCCGGAAGTCCTCGCCCGTCATCAAAACCGGCGAATAGGTGCTGCACTCCGTATGGATTCCACCGACGGCGATCCGCATGGCTTCAGACTCACAAAATCGGGCTCAGAGGGGCGATCGCAGCGAAACGCAGCCAGTCCTTTTGCGCCTTTGGCGTCCAGGCCGCCTCAGCGATGGCGGGGAGACGCGGGAAGACGAGACGATTGAAATAACCGCGCGAGAGGAAATGCTCCGACCAGATGCAGGCCTGCACGCCCTTCATGCGATGCTTCAGCTCTTCCGGAAATTCGCCTTCCGCTTCATAGGCATAGGTGTGCGCAGGCGTTGCCGTTCCGGCCCAGCTTGCGCCCGGCTCCTGGAAGGCTTCGGCCTGCGCCATGTCGAGGTAGTAGGCCTGCCCCGGCGTCATCACGACATCGTAGCCTTCGCGCGCCAGCTCGATCCCGACCTTCGGGTTCTCCCAGGCCATCAACAGCGTGCCCTCGGTGCCGACGCCGCCGCCATGGGCGACCTCGTTCCAGCCAACGAGCTTGCGGCCGCGCGCCGTCAGCATCTGCTTCACTTTTTTGAGGAAGTAGGACTGCAGCGCAAAGGTCCCGGATATGCCCTCCTGTTCCATGAGCTTGCGCGCCAATGGCGAGGCCAGCCACGAACCATTGGCCACCTCGTCGCCGCCGACATGAATGTATTGGCTGGGGAAGAGCTCGACCATTTCGTCGAAGACCTTTTCGAGGAATTCGTATGTCAGCGGAATGGCCGGGTTCAGCGCATTGTTGGGGTAACCCTGGACCGAATGATAGCTTTCGGGAGCCTCCTGCCCATCGGCGAGCTCCGGCAGGGCGACGAGCGCGGCCGTACTATGGCCCGGAATGTCGATCTCCGGAACGACCTCGATACTGAGCGCGCCGGCATGGGCGACGATCGCCCTCACCTCGTCCTGGCTGTAGAAGCCGCCCACCGGTTCGGCGCCGTTGCCAAGCTGCGGCAGCATCGGCTCGTCCGGCCCGCGAAGCACACCGAGCGTCGTCAGCGTGGGATAGGCCTTGATCTCCAGCCGCCAGGCTTCGTCATCGGTCAGATGCCAGTGGAAGATGTTGAGCTTGAACCAGGCGAGAATATCGATGAGCCGCATGACATCGGCGGTCGGATAGAACTGACGGGAAACGTCGAGATGGCAGCCGCGCCAGCCATAACGGGGCTGGTCCGAAATCGTGCCCGAGACGGGAAAGCGGAACTTGCCCCCCTCCCTGCGCGCCCCGTCAAGGAGCTGCGCGAGCGTCGTCAACCCGTACTGCCGGCCGGCAGCGGCGCCATATTCGAGCCGGATCTCGCGCTCGGAAAAGGCCAGCGCATAGGCCTCAGGACCAAGTTCGGGCTTCTCCGCGAAGACGATCGGGCGACCCTGTGGGGACGAAGCGAGCGTGAACGGAGCGTGGCCGCCCGGGAAGAGACGATGAAAGAGCGCGAGCACCGTATCGGCCGCGCTGATCTCGTCCTTGCTGCTCCCGGATTCCGGATAAAGAACGACCGGGAATCCATCACCCGGGACCACGTCGATCTTCGCCGGCCAGGGCTGCAAGGCGTAGGGCAGGTCGATCTTGCCTTGCGGCAAGCGCTGCGGTGGAGGCTCGCTCGTAGCCCCTTCCAGCAGCAGATCGGAAACCGCTACTGGCACATGCCGCTCGTCTGAGAGCGTCAGATAGGCGGACTTTGCGCCGTCCGTGCAGTGTTTTGCCTGCCGGTGCAGCCCGCTGACCGTAAAGGTCCAGCTCTCGCCCGCGCCAAGGATAAATCCCTTTGGCGGTGCGAATTCGTGGAAATTGGCATTGCGGCGCAGAAAGACGGCGTTCTCGCAGGCGGCCCCATCGATGATGCGGGTCAGCGATGTGTAGACGAGGCGAAAATCGCGGAGTGGAGAATCAGAGAGATTGACGAGGGTGAAGGTGAAGCGTCCGAACGGGCCGCCATCCGGTTGCCAGGCAGATTCGAGGCGATAACAAACCGGCTGCATGAGCGTCCTCCCGATATGGCTTGTCAGTAATGGATGGATTGCGAAAAGGTGCGTGCGAGTTCCGCCTGGCCTGCGGTAAGCCCGCAATCGACCGGCAGGCAAACGCCGGATATGGCGCTGGCCTGAGGGCCTGCCAGGAACTGGACGGCATTGGCGACGTCTTCCGGATTGACGATGCGCTGCAGCGGATACCAGCGCTTCGCCTCCTCGAAGACCTGCGGGTTGGCGGCCGCGCGCGCTTCCCAGGCCTGGGTGCGCACGGTGCCGGGCGCCACCGCATTGGCGCGGATGCCGAATTTACCGTATTCCACCGCGATCAGCCGGGTCAGGTGAAGCAGGCCGGCCTTGGCGGCGCTATAGGCCGGATGCCCGAAAACATTCATGCCGTTGACGGATGCGATGTTGACGACCGATCCCCGGCTTTCCTTCAGCATGTCCTCAACGGCCCGGAAACAAAGGAATGCCGCTTCGAGATTGAGTGCATTGTCCATGCGCCAGATTTCCGGCGTCGTATCATGCAGGCTGACGGCGCGTGCCGCACCTGCATTGTTGACGAGCGTGCGCACCGCTCCGAGCGACCCGGCCGCCGCCGCCATCGACGCGACGCTCGCGGCATCCGTGACATCGCAGGTAATGGCTGCGAAGCGCTCTTGCGTGCCGAGGTCGCGTGCGACCTTTTCCGCCGCATCGCCGTCGATGTCCGCAAGCACGACCACCTCATGATCATCGGCCAGGCGACCGGCGATTGCGCGACCGATATCACCGGCCGCTCCGGTGACGATCGCTACGGATTTCTTCATGCGGCACTCCTGTGGCACATCAGTCTCCGAGAAGCTGGCGATCGTCGCCATCCCTGTGCACCACCAGTTGCTGCTTGATGCGCCTCAGCGTCGCCGTCGCCTGCGGCTGGACACGGTAGGCGACGAGGCTGGCGATGATATCAAGCAAGGCCACATAGGCGATGCGCGTGGATGTCGGACGATAGATGTTGTTGCCTTCCGGCAGATCGACCGGAACGGTGATGTCGGCGGCAAGCGCGACGGGGCTGCCGCTCTGGGTCAGCGCGATCGTCGGAACTC
This sequence comes from Sinorhizobium terangae, assembly GCF_009601505.1. GTDB lineage: Bacteria > Pseudomonadota > Alphaproteobacteria > Rhizobiales > Rhizobiaceae > Sinorhizobium > Sinorhizobium terangae. The sequence continues at coordinate 4,333 of NZ_WITC01000028.1, read as the reverse complement.
TGGCTTCGCGAGCGAGCGTGAAGGCACGCACGAGTTCCGCGTTGCGCCCCGACAGGGAAGAACCTATCAGCACGTCCTTCGGCTTGGCCGCGGCCGCCATCATCAGTTGCATGCTGTGATCGGAGCTCGAAGTAATGCGCAGTCCGAGCCGGAAGAGGCGGTTCTGCAATTCGCTGGCAATCATCGAGGAATTGCCGCCCGAACCGAAGGCGTAAATCATTTCCGCTTTGGCCAGCCGCTCCGCAGTCTCTTCGATCGCGGCGAGATCAAGCGAGCGGTGCAGCAGGAAGAGTGCATTCTGCGCCTTGGTAATGATGTCCTGCGCGACGTCGGCCGGTTCCTGGCTCTTCGGCTCGGGCTTCAGGTAGCGCATGCCTATATAGGCGGTGCGGGCGAGTTGCACCTTGAAGTCGGAAAAACTTTCGCAGCCGAGACGCCGGCAAAAACGGGTCACCGTCGGCGGCGACACATCGGCCTTGCCCGCAAGCTCGATGATCGAGGCGTTCACGGCAAATTCGAAATCATTGAGCAGGATATCGGCAATGCGGTTCTCCGACTGGGATAGCCGCCCCTTTTCCTCCTGCAGTGTCGCGAAAATATCCATCGAACGCCCACCCCCCTTACAATCAGGCGTCCTTCGGCTTGTAGGCGACGCAGTCGATTTCAACCTTGCAGTCGACCATCATCGAAGACTGGACGCAGGCGCGCGCAGGAGGATGAGCGCCGAAATATTCCTGATAGATCTTATTGAAGCTCCAGAAATCACGCGGGTCATCCAGCCACACGCCGATCCTCACCACGTGTTCGACACCGTAACCGGCCTCTTTCAAAATGGCCAGGAGATTGCCGATCGCCTTGTGTGTCTGCGCGACGATATTGCCGTCGATGATCTCACCGTTTTCCATGGCGACCTGACCGGAAACGTGCAGCCAGCCGTCTGCCTCGACGGCCCGCGCAAACGGCAGCGACTTGCCACCCGCTCCGGCCTGCTCCGCGCCATAACGTTTGATGGACATAGTGACCTTCGTGCAAATTATTTTCTTTATCCGTTGACAAGTCACCACAGAATACGGAATTTGACCAGAGAAAATCCTGGTTTATGAAAAGAATTTCAATCCAAGGCGAAGTGATGCGGGATCCCTTCCAGAATCCGTTCCCCACCTCCGATGTTGCCCGACATGCGATCTGGGACATGTTGGTGACGCGAGATATAGACGCTTTCCTTGCTGCAGACTGGTCGTTGGTCGCGCAGGATTTCGTCGAGGACGGCTTCATCGGGATCGACGGAAGGCGGGACGAAAACCCCGACAATTGGCGTCTCTCCTTTCCCTCGCTAGCAGCCTATCGCGACGAATGGCTGCGCCAGGCGAAGGACTTCGCCAGCCAATCCTTCGCCGAGGACCCGCGCGCGGCGATCTTCGCGACAACCACTTTGGAATACATAGAGATCAACGGCGAGCTGGCGCTGGCGCGCAAGAAGTTCGACGGCGGCCTGAAGAAGTCCGATGGCAGCTTTGATGTCATGAAGTGGCAGACGGTCTATTATTGCCGGCTGCATCAAGGCCGCTGGAAGATCTGCGGCTTTACCGGCTACCTGCCCAACCCGATGGGATCGAACTAGGCGAAAAAAGGCGACAGCATTGCGAATTTTTACGGCGGCCTTGGCGACCGAAACCAACACCTTCTCGCCGATCTGCATCGACAAGCGAGCCTTCGAGGCTTCGCTCTATGCGCCGCCAGGCAGCCATCCGGAGACACCGACGCTTTGCACCGCACCGATCACCGTCGGCCGGCAGGTCACGGCCGAAAAGGGCTGGGAACTGATCGAGGGGACCGCTGCCTGGGCGGACCCCGCCGGTCTCGTGAACCGCCACACCTATGAAAGCCTGCGCGACGAGATCCTCGATCAGTTGCGGGCCGCCCTTCCCGTCAATGCTGTCGTTCTCGGTTTGCATGGCGCCATGGTCGCCGACGGCTACGAGGACACTGAAGGTGATCTGCTGACGCGCATTCGCGAACTCATCGGGCCCGAAGTGCTCCTCTGCGCTGAACTCGACCCGCACAGCCATCTGACCGGGAAACGGATCGCGGCGGCCGATTTCTTTGTTTTCTTCAAGGAGTTTCCGCATACGGATTTCGTCGATCGCGCCAAGGATCTGTGGCGGATCGCCGTCGATACGCTCGAAGGCCGCGTCAAGCCGGTCATGTCGGTCTTCGACTGCCGGATGATCGACGTGTTTCCGACGTCGCGCGAACCCATGCGCAGCTTCGTCGACAAGCTCATGGAGATCGAGAGAGACGACACCGACGTGCTCTCGCTCTCGGTCGTGCATGGCTTCATGGCTGGCGACGTGCCGGAAATGGGCACGAAGATGATAGCAGTGACCGATGGCAACCGGGAGAAAGGCCAGGCGCTTGCCCGCGACCTTGGGCTTGAACTCTTCGCCAAACGCGGCACGTTCCGGATGCCGGAACTCGACGAACGCCAAGCGGTCGCCGAGGCGATCGCTGCGACCGCCGGTCCGGTGGTGATCGCGGACATGTGGGACAATCCCGGCGGCGGTACGGCGGGTGATGCGACCGTGGTGCTCGAAGAACTGCTCGCCAATGGCGTCACCGATGCTGCCGTCGGCACCATCTGGGACCCTATGGCCGTGCAGATCTGCATGGCCGCAGGCGAAGGCGCCGAGATCCCGTTGCGTTTCGGCGCGAAATCCGCGCCAGGTACCGGCAATCCGATCGACGGAACGGTCACGGTCATAAGTCTGGTGCGAAACGCCGAAATGCGGTTCGGAGAAAGCTTCGCGCCCTTTGGCGACGCCGCGCACATCTGGCATCGCGGCATCGACATCATCCTGAATTCCACCCGCGCACAGAGCTTCGACCCGAGCCTGTTCTCCGTGATGGGAATTGACCCGCGGTCGAAGAAGATCCTGGTCGTCAAATCGACGAACCATTTCTTCGCGTCCTTCTCGAAGATTGCGTCGAAGATCCTCTATTGCTCGGCCGGAACGCCCTACCCCAACAATCCGGCGAAGACGCCCTACAGGCGCGTGCGGCGCGACATCTGGCCGATGGTCACCGACCCGTTTGCGGCGGAAAGAGGTGCCGCCTGAGCATCGCCGGAGTGTTTTTCGGCGTCAGTTCGATATCACGAAGCCCGATTTCGCCTTGCGGCACCACAGTGTGCGCAGGTTCGGGTATCTTCCGCACCTCGGTCCTCTGGCCACTTCGATCCGGGCTATATTTGTATTCAAGCTCTGAAATCCGACCCGGCCGTAGAGCCGGGTTTTCCTTTCAGGGCGCAGCGTCATTTGCAACCAAGCCTGCGTCAGGGACGGGTGCGGGATCCATTCCGGCGGGCGTTCCGCACCGTCACCGCCACTTGGGCGCCCGCTTGGCATTATGCAGCAGTTCCCGGGATGTGGCGAACGCGCCAAAGAGGAGGGTTAGCCGCCGTTCTTCTTCATCGCATAGGCGATGCCGTCGGCAAAACTCGTGGACAGACCAAACCTTGGTGGCGGTGTGGTTCGAAAGCTTCTCGGCTTCTACTCGTTCCGTCATCTTGCTCCTCCCAAAGCGTTGAACACCAGGGTATGCTACTAAAGTCTAATGAAGCAAGCGATAAACTATGACATACGGCATTTGCCTGGCACCCCTCCGCTGGCGATGGGGCGATCATGCGGGGCCGGCTCCCCTCGGCGGATGAGCTCGCCGCTTCTTGTTCCGACATCCTTTGGCGGCGCCCGTTGCCGTGTCTTTGCCCGTGTCGCCGCAGTGCTCTCTGCCCGCATCCGACGCCTTTCTCAGCCACCATTTTCGCCTGCTGATTACCCCATCCGCTCCGACGCATAGCTCCCCGGGCTCGGCGGGAAGACGACGACGCGGTTGCCGTTGATGAAGCAGCGGTGGTGGATGTGGGCGTGGACGGCGCGGGCCAGCACCTGGCTTTCGACGTCGCGGCCGATCGAGACATAGTCCTCGGACGACTGCGCGTGGGTGATGCGGGCAATGTCCTGCTCAATGATCGGACCCTCGTCGAGATCGGCGGTGACATAATGCGCCGTCGCGCCAATCAGCTTGACGCCGCGCTCATAGGCCTGCTTGTAGGGGTTGGCGCCCTTGAAGCTCGGCAGGAACGAGTGGTGGATGTTGATGATCCGCCCCGACATCTTCTTGCAGAGCGCATCGGACAAGACCTGCATGTAGCGGGCGAGCACGATCAGTTCCGCCCCGGTCTGCTCGACGAGTTCCAGCAGCTGGGCTTCGGCCTTCGGCTTGTTCTCCTTCGTCACCTTGATGCAGTGGAAGGGGATGTCGTGGTTGACGACCA
>NZ_WITC01000027.1 GCF_009601505.1 Sinorhizobium terangae | reverse complement strand
CCAATCTCCCCCCTTGTGGGGGAGATGCCCGGCAGGGCAGAGGGGGGTAACGAAGAGTGCCTCAGATTCAGGTGTAAGGTGGCCGGGGCGCTCTGTCTCCCCTCAACCGTTGCGAATTTCGGTGAGCGTTCGCGTGGGCGTGATCGCTTCCGGGTCGAGCTTGATTTCGACGATGGCGGGCTTGCCGCTGGCGCGTGCTCGGAGGAATGCGTCTGCGAATTCTTCGGTTCGCACCACGGTTTCGCCGTGGCCGCCATAGGCGCGCGCGAGTGCTGCAAAATCCGGGTTGGTAAGGTCCGTCGCGCTGACGCGGCCGGGATACTCGCGCTCCTGGTGCATGCGGATCGTGCCGTAGATGCCATTGTTGATGACGAGCACGATGATCGGCAGCTGGTAGCGGATGGCGGTCGCGAACTCCTGCCCGTGCATGAGGAAGCAGCCGTCGCCGGCAAAGCAGACGACTTCGCGCTCCGGGTGGAGTTGCTTGGCCGCGACGGCTGCCGGCAGGCCGTAGCCCATCGAGCCTGATGCAGGGGCGGCCTGGGTTCCGTAACGGCGGAAGCGGTGGAAGCGGTGCAACCAGGTGGCGTAGTTGCCGGCGCCGTTGGTGAAGATCGTGTCCGGCGCGGTGTTCGCCTCGATCCAGTTCATGATCGGCCCCATCTGCACGTCGCCGGGCCCCTTCTCGGGCGGCGTCGACCATTTGAGGTAGGATTCGTGCATTGCGGCGGTACGAGCGGACCACGCGGGTTCGCCCGCAGGCCTGACGTTGCCGAGCGCCGCCACGAAATCGCGCGGGCACGCGGCGATCGCCAGATCCGGGCGGTAGACGCGGCCGAGCTCGGCGGGATCGGGATGGACATGGACCAGCGTCTGCCTGGGGTAGGGGACGTCGAGCAGCGTGTAGCCGGAAGAGGGCATCTCGGAAAAACGGCCGCCGACGAGCAGGACGAGATCGGCCTCCTTGATTTCCTTCGCAAGCGCGGGATTGATGCCGATGCCGACATCGCCGGCGTAAACCGGATTAAGGTGATCGAAGAGCATCTGGCGGCGGAAGGAGCAGCCGACGGGCAATCTCCAGCGCTCGGCAAAGCGCTGAAACTCAGCCACGCTTTCGGCAGACCAGCGCGTGCCGCCAAGAATGGCGATCGGTCGTTTGGCTGTGGCAAGCAGTTCCTCAAACCGGGCGATCTGGCTCCGGCCAGGATGGCTTTCGACCGGCTGGTAGGCGCGGGCCAGAGTGGCCTCGGTGCTATCGGTCAGCATGTCCTCCGGGAGCGTCAGCACCACCGGGCCCGGCCGGCCGGACGTCGCGACGGCGAAGGCGCGGGTCACGAATTCCGGGATGCGGGCTGGATCGTCTATTTCTCCCACCCATTTCGCGACCTCGGTAAAGGCGCGGCGATATTCGATCTCCTGGAAGGCCTCGCGCTCGCGCGCGTCGCGCTGCACCTGGCCGACGAAGAGGATCATCGGAATCGAATCCTGCCTGGCGACATGAAGGCCGGCGGAGGCGTTGGTGGCGCCGGGGCCGCGCGTCACCATGCAGACGCCCGGCTCGCCGGTGAGTCGTCCCCAGCAATCCGCCATCATCGCCGCGCCGCCTTCCTGCCGGCAGACGATGACGTCGATGTCGGTGTCGTGCAGCGCATCCAGAACCGCCAGATAGCTCTCCCCCGGCACGCACGAGATGCGCCTGACGCCATTTGCCACCAGGGCCTCGACAACCAGCTGACCACCCGTTTTCATCCAAATTCCTCCCAATGCTCTTTCATTCTTATCCGTTGCTGGCGCCTCAGATCGCCGGCGAGACGGGCGCGATGCTTGCGGTCTTCTCAACCCTGCGCTCGCGCCAGATAATATAGAGGCCCGAGCCGATAATGATCGCGATGCCGAGCCACTTCAGCGCGTCCGGCAGATCGCCGAAGACCAGCCAGCCGAAGATCGTCGCCGACACAATTTCGAGATATTGCAGCGGCGCGAGCACCGAGGCCGGGGCGGCGCGATAGGCATAGACACCGAGCACGCCCGAGATCGTCGCCGCGACGCCGACGCCAAGCAGGTAGAGCCACGCGTTGCCCTCGGGCCAGACGGGATCGAACACGCTCGAGCCGCTGCCTTCGCCCAGCGAGAGCAGGGCGAGGCAGAAGAGGCCGCCCCAGATACCCGCGTGGAACTGCATCGACCAGGGGTCCTCGTTCTGCGCGACCATGCGCGTGACGAGCAGGAAGACGGCGAGTCCGAAGGCGGAGACGATCGGCAGAAGCGCGATCAGGCCGACTTCCTTCATGCTCGGCTGGATGACGAGCAACGCACCGAAGAAGCCGACGGCGCAGGCGGTGTAGCGCCTCCAGCCGATCGTTTCCTTGAGGAAGATGCTACCGAGAATGGTGAGGATGATCGGCTCGACGAAGAAGATTGCGATCGCGTCGGCCACTTCCATCACCTTCAGCGTGGTGATGAAGGAGAGCATGGTCAGCACCAGAAGCCCGCCGCGAAGGGCATGCAGCGCGCTCTTCTTCCAGGTGAGGTCGAGGAGCGTGCGGCGGACGAGCACGACCGGCAGGATGAAGACGACCTGCAGCAGGAAACGGACGGCGGTGATCTCGGCCGAGGGTACCGTGGCGATAGCAAGCTTGGCGAAAATGTCGATCAGCGGCGAAATCAGAACGGCGATGACCATCAGCGTCAGGCCATAGGAAACGCGATTATGAGCGGTGGCGATTCTGGGCAGGGTGAGGTCGGTCATGGTCTTCCGTCTCGTCGGCGCTTCCGGTCGACCGCCTTCAGGCACCAGGCGACGAAGTCTTCGGTTGCCTGCTCCCGGCCGATCTCGTTGAGTGTTTCGTGGCGCATGCCGTCATGGATGGTAATGGTCACGTCGGTCATGCCGCGTGCCTTCATTCGTTCGCCGAGCCAGCGAATGGCGGCGCCGTTGAACGTCGAAGGATCCGCGCTGCCGCCGACGAGATGGACCGGCAGGTCGGCGGGCAACCGCGCCAGCCGGTCCGAGCGGGCGCCGGCGAAGGCGAATTTGAACACGTCGATCCAAAGCGACACCGTCGCATCGAAACCACAGAGCGGATCGGCCACGTATTTGGCGACTTCGTCTTCATCGCGCGACAGCCAGTCGAAATCGGTCTTTCGATCGGCAATCGCCTTGCTCCAGGCGCCGAATGTGAGTTTCGTCAGCAGCGGGCTCGGCACGTCCGAACCTTTGAGCATTCTCTCGATCGCCAGTATCGCCTGGCCGCCCCGGCCGGCGAGACCCGGACGGAAATTGGAGTTCCAGACGGCGAGAGCGTCGTAAAGCTTAGGATCGGTTTCTGCGGCGTTGAGCGCGATGAGGCCGCCCATCGAATGGCCGAAGAGGATAATCGGCAGGCCCGGATGATCGGCGGCGGCCACGTCCCGCATCGCCCGGACGTCCGCGATCACCTTGGCCGCCCCGTCGCGGTGGCCAAAGGTCGCAAGCGGGGCATCCGGTGCGCGGCTTTCGCCATGGCCGCGATGGTCGTGCGCATAGACATGGAACCCATGTTTGGCCATCGCCTCGGCGAAACGCGCATAGCGGCCGGAATGCTCGGCAAGCCCATGGCTGACAATGAGGATTCCGTGCGGCCCGGTCGAGGCCGCGAAGTGGCGCCAGCCGAGCGCAGCACCCGTCGGGCTTTGATGCGTCCTCACCTGCCCGAACATCCCATGCCCCCCCGGACCAATCGTCAGACTCTCGTGTGCGGGTTACCAACGGAGCGTCCGTTGCGCGAACCGGAAGCACTTTCCAGCAGAAAATGTGCCTCTCTGCGGAAAATGCACACCGGCCGATATCAAATCGATTTGCGCCGCAAAGGCAATCGTTGCTTGTTGCTTGTTGTGCATGACGTCACAACGAATCTGGAAATGAGAATTAGAGGTTGCAATTTTCGCGCATTCGTCGATATTTGTTCCCGTTTTGTTTTCATGTGGGGGTTATTCGAAATGCGGACGAGGGTGAAAGCGAATCTTGCGAGAGTTGCAACGCTCATGCTGGGGCTGGGACTGTCGTCCTTCGCCGCCGCCGAGGAAGTATCGACGCAGGAAGCCGCGGAAGTGGCAGGCTCCGGCAAGACGCAATATGTGCTGGCGGTCAGCTGGCAACCGGGATTTTGCGAGACGCGGCCGACCCGCAACGAATGCGCGGATCAGACGGCCGATCGTTTTGATGCGACACACTTCTCGCTTCACGGCCTCTGGCCGCTGAAGAAAAGCTACTGCGGCGTCGAGGCGGAGCTCAAGGCGCGCGATCGAAAAGGTGATTGGCTGGACCTGCCGAAGCTTGCCATGGCCGAGGAGACCGCTGCGCGCCTGCTCGTTGCCATGCCGGGGGTCAAGTCCGGCCTCGATCGCCACCAGTGGCTGCAGAGCGGCACGTGCCAGACGGCAAAGGCGGAAGATTATTTCAGGCTGCAACTGCGCCTTCTCGATGAATTGAACAGTTCCGCGGTGCAGGCCCTCTTTGCCGACAAACTCGGATCCGAGATTGACGAAAACGAGATCAAGCACGCCTTCGACCAGAGCTTCGGGGCAGGGGCCGGGGACCGGGTGCGCATGCGCTGCCAGACTGTCAACGGCCGCAGCGTCATAACCGGCCTCACCATCGGACTTGCCGGCGACCTTTCGGGCAAGGCCGGCCTCGGTAGCCTCATCCACGCGGCCGGGACGACCGAGTTCAAATGCGCCAAAGGGATCGCCGCCGCCGCCGGGCATGGTTGATCCGCGACGGTTGCCTGCCGGAAGGGATTGGCGTGGGCAGGCCTTTGGCGGATTGCCCCGCTACCATAATTCGCCTACATAGCGGGCAAATTTCCCTTCCGATGCGGAGCATTCCCTTATGGCACGTCAGTTCATCTACCACATGGCCGGGCTCAACAAGGCCTATGGCAACAAGAAGGTCCTCGAGAACATCCATCTCTCGTTCTATCCGGACGCGAAGATCGGAATTCTCGGCCCCAACGGCGCCGGTAAGTCGACGGTGCTCAGGATCATGGCAGGCCTCGACCACGAATACACCGGCGAAGCCTGGGTCGCCGAGGGTGCGACTGTCGGTTATCTGCCGCAGGAGCCGCAACTCAATCCCGCAAAGACCGTGCTCGAGAACGTCATGGAGGGCGTCGCCGCCAAGAAGGCGATCCTCGATCGTTACAACGAGCTGATGATGAACTATTCCGACGAGACGGCGGAAGAGGGCGCCAAGCTACAGGACATCATCGACAGCCAGAACCTCTGGGACCTCGACAGCCAGGTGGAAATGGCGATGGATGCGCTGCGCTGCCCGCCGGGCGACGCCGACGTCAACAATCTCTCGGGCGGCGAGAAGCGCCGCGTTGCGCTCTGCAAGCTGCTGCTGTCACAGCCGGATCTTCTGCTGCTCGACGAACCGACCAACCACCTCGACGCCGAAACGATCGCCTGGCTCGAAAAGCACCTACGCGAATATCCCGGCGCGGTGTTGATGATCACCCACGACCGCTACTTCCTCGACAACGTCACCGGCTGGATACTCGAACTCGACCGCGGCCGTGGCATTCCCTACGAGGGTAACTATTCCGCCTATCTGCAGGCCAAGGCCAAGCGCATGGCGCAGGAAGGGCGCGAAGAGGCTGCCCGCCAGAAGGCCATCAACCGCGAGCAGGAGTGGATCGCCTCGAGCCCGAAAGCCCGACAGGCGAAGTCCAAGGCGCGTGTTCGCGCCTATGACGAACTGGTCAAGGCAGCCGCCGACCGGCGTCCCGGCGACGCGCAGATCATCATTCCCGTCGGCGAGCGCTTGGGCCAAGTGGTCATCGAGGCGGAGAATATTTCCAAGGGCTATGACGACCAGCTGCTGATCGAAGGCCTGAGCTTTAAGCTGCCGCCCGGCGGCATCGTTGGCGTCATCGGTCCGAACGGCGCCGGCAAGACGACACTCTTCCGCATGATCACCGGCCAGGAACAGCCGAACGACGGTTCGTTCCGGATCGGCGACAGCGTGCAGCTTGCCTATGTCGACCAGAGCCGCGACGCGCTCGACCCCAACAAGACCGTCTGGGAGGAGATCTCCGGCGGCAACGACATCATCAAGCTCGGCAAGCACGAGGTCAACTCGCGCGCCTATTGCTCGTCCTTTAACTTCAAGGGCGGCGACCAGCAGCAGAAGGTCGGGACGCTGTCGGGCGGCCAGCGCAACCGCGTGCACCTTGCGAAGATGCTGAAATCAGGCGGCAACGTGGTCCTGCTCGACGAACCGACGAACGACCTCGATACCGAAACGCTGGCGGCACTCGAGGACGCGCTCGAAAACTTCGCCGGTTGCGCGGTCATCATCAGCCACGACCGCATGTTCCTCGACCGCTTGGCGACCCATATCCTTGCCTTCGAGGGCGACAGCCATGTCGAGTGGTTCGAAGGCAACTTCGAGGATTACGAAAAGGACAAGATCCGTCGTCTCGGCCCCGATTCAGTCAATCCGAAGCGCGTGACTTACAAGCGCCTGACGCGCTAGTCGGCGTGGCTTTGGGCGAAGCCGCCCGAGCCATAAATGTCTCACGAGTTCGAGGGCTATCTTTGGACGGGCGGACCGCGGGGTCCGCCCGTCAGCCTATCTTTCCTGCGTCATTCGATTGTCTTTACGCGCAAATTCGCTTGCGCACGTCTCGCAAATTACATAAAGATATCTTTATGTGTTGATGAGGAGGCGGTGGTGACGCGAGAAACGCTTGGATTGGACGCGTTGGTCGACGTGCTGAAGGCGGCGGGTGAGCCGACGCGGATGCGACTTCTTGCGCTGCTTTCTGCGAGCGACCTCACCGTCACCGATCTTACCGAAATTCTCGGACAATCGCAGCCGCGCATCTCCCGGCATCTGAAGCTGCTTGCCGAAGTGGCGCTCATCGATCGCTATCAGGAAGGGGCCTGGGCCTATTTCCGCCTGCGACAGGAGGGGGGACGCGTCGCGTTGGTGCGTGAGTTGCTCGCGGCGGCCGCGGCCGAAGATGCCATCCTCGCCAGGGATGCGACGCGGCTCGCCGTCCTGAAGCGGCAGCGTGCCGAGAAGGCGCAGGCCTATTTCAGCCGCAATGCCGCCGAATGGGATGAACTGAGGCGACTGCATGTCAGCGAAGGCGACGTCGAGGCGACGCTGAAGGCGATGGTCGGCGAGGAGCCGGTCGAAAGCCTGCTCGATCTCGGCACCGGCACCGGCCGTATCCTGCAACTTTTCGAGGGCATCTACCGGCGCGGCATCGGCGTCGACGCCAGCCGCGACATGCTGGCGGTGGCGCGCTCCAACCTCGACAGGGCGGGGATCACGAAAGCCTCCATCCGCCATGGCGATATCTTCAACCTGCCGCTCGACGGGCAGGCCTTCGATCTCGTGACGATCCATCAGGTGCTGCATTTCCTGGAAGAGCCGGAAGCGGCGATTGCCGAGGCCGCACGCATGCTCGCCCCTGGAGGCCGGCTCGTCATCATCGATTTCGCACCGCACGGGCTCGAATATCTGCGCGACGAGCATGCCCATGCGCGCCTCGGCTTTTCCCATCAGGCAATGGCCGATTGGCTGCAGAAGGCTGGTCTCGCGCTCGAGAAGACAACCGACCTCGCGCCGGAAGGCGTGGACGAGGGCAAACTGACAGTGACGATCTGGCTGGCACGCGATCAGCGTGTCGCCGATCACATCGCCGATATGCCGCGTCAGCGCGTTCAGGCAGGGGGAGTTTAGGAATGACGACACGGACGCTTTATCCGGCCGAGCGTGGCAATCTCAGGCTTTCATTCGAGTATTTTCCTCCGAAGACCGACGAGATGGAGGTGCAGCTCTTCCAGACGGTGGCTGACCTCTCGGTTTTCGACCCTGCCTTCGTCACCGTGACCTACGGTGCCGGCGGCTCGACGAAGGCCCGCTCGCTGACGACCGTCAAGCGCATGATCGGCGAAATGGGCATCGGGAACACTGCGGCGCATCTGACCTGCGTCGGCGCCCCGAAGGCCGAAGTCGATGCGGTGATCGAGGAGTTCCTGGCCTTCGGCGTCCGGCGTTTCGTGGCGCTCCGGGGCGACCCGCAGGGCGGCATCGGCAGCGCCTACCAGCCATTTCCCGGCGGTTATGAAAACGCCGCCGCGCTCGTCAAGGCCTTGCGCGCCCGTGGCGACTTCGAAATATCGGTTTCGGCCTATCCGGAAAAACACCCGGAGAGCCCGGACGTCGCCGCCGATATCGACATGCTGAAGCGCAAGGTTGACAACGGGGCGACGCGGGCGATCACGCAGTTCTTCTTCGACAACGACGATTTCGAGCTCTATCTGGAGCGCGTGCGAAGGGCTGGCGTCCAGGTGCCGATCGTGCCGGGGATCCTGCCGATCAACAATCTCGCTCAGGTGCAGAGATTCGCCGGACTGTGCGGTGCGCGTGTTCCCGAGGTGATCCATTCGCGGCTCGCCCATCTTGAAGACCAGCCCGCGGAGCGGTTCAAGGAAGCCACCCATATCGCCGCCGAGCAGATTGTCGATCTCGCCCGGCGCGGCGTGCGCGATTTCCATCTCTACACGATGAACCGCTCGCCGCTTGTTACCGCCGTTTGCGATCTTGTTGGCTACGCGCGCGTCCCGGCGCGGGAGGCCGCTGTCGACCTTCCGATGAGGGCGGTCGCAAGCGCGTAGACGTTTCCGGACAAACGCTACTGCATGTCTCCTTAAATCGACCTCGATTTAAGGACAAAGACATGCAGCAATTCAAAGTGCTACAGCGTCCTTTGCGCGTCTAATAAGACGCGCGGCGCTGTATGTTTCGAGCAAAGATAAAGCCCATGAACGGATCGACGTTCATGGGCTTTGGTTTTATCGCAGCCTGTTGACCGGGTACTCTCTGAGTGGCCTGCCTACAACTCTTGCTGCAAATGGATTTTCCGGAAATTAAAGTCCTTGTCTCGGTTTGGACTTTTCAGCGGCCCTGCTCAGACAAAAAGCATGACGGCCACGAATGCGAACGCTGCACTGATCATGAGGACATTCAACGAATGTGTAAGTCCCATATGATGATCCTCCCTGCGTTGACCGGTAAAACATAGGGCGAAAAAACGGCGCATGAAAGCGAAACTTGTGCTGCGCTGCGAAAAGAGGAATGTCAGAAAACGTTGTTTACAGGCGTAAGCGGCGGAAATCGTTTTGATATTCGAACTTGCCACATTTTTTTCACAATTGCTTCGCGCTGGTTAATGTAACCGTTTGTAATGCTCCGTGAGCCTCGCCGAAGCCATTTCGATTCGGTTTCAGGTCGAATATCGAAGCTTCAGGATGCGTCCGTCGAGGACCGCGAGGCCGGTTGCGATGAGCGCCATGCCGGCGATATCCGCCGTCTGCAGCGTCTCGCCGAGAAAGAGATAGCCAAGCAATATGGCACTCGGCGGTACGAGCAGAGTGACGAGCGAAGCATTGGTCGCCCCGGCCTCCGCCATGATCCGGAAATAAAGAATGTAACCGTAAGAGGTGGAGACGAGGGCGAGGCCAAGGACAGCGAAGACGGCCGTCATCGGCGGCGCGGGCAGCATCCATGGCGTATCGGCAAGCGCCGCGATCGGCAGCATCATCAGTGTCGATGCCGTCAATTGTCCGGCTGCAGTGACCGGCGGTGCCAGACTGCGGAAGCGCTTGCCGTAGGTTGCCGCCAGGCCGTAGCTGACGGCGGCCAGCACCGGCAGGACAAGTGCCCAAAGCGGGATCGTTGTGGAATTACCGACAAGGCCCGCAAGCGCACTCGGCCCGATGAGCACGATGGTGCCTGCCAAGCCCAGCAGACAGCCGCTGATCTTGGCGGCGCTCAGCTTCTCGTCGTCCGTTGCCATGTTGGCGATCAATACGGTCCAGATCGGGGTTGTCGCGTTCAGGATTGCGGCGAGTCCTGCGCCGATGTGGGTCTGGCCCAGGAAGATGAAGGCGTGCGGAATGGCATTGTTGATCAAACCCATCAACAGGAATTCGGGCCAGCGTTCCTTGAGCGCCGGATAGATGCCATAGCGGCCGCGGATGTAGATGTGGAGAGCAAGTGCTGCGAGACCGAGACGCAGGAGAACCAGCGTGAAGGGTGGCACATGGGCAACGGCAACGCGGGCGAAGAAAAAGGAGCCGCCCCAGATAAGACCGAGCAGGGTCAGGAGCGCCCAGTTGCGCATCGTCATCTGTGTGTTGATCGCCTTTGCCGGTGAACTCATGGTCGTGCCTGTGCCAATCTGCAAGTAATGCGCAAGCTCTAATACAGAGAAGCGGGTGTTGCCACCCGCTTCTTGCACGTGTTCGAGTATTACCAGACCCGTCGCGGTCGGTTCAAGGACGAGCGTGGATCAGAGCGCCTGCAAGAGCTCCGGCGTTGCCCAACCATCAGCAGGCAGTCCGAGCTTCAGCTGTTCCTTCTGCAGTGCGGCGCGCGTGCCGGAACCGAGAATGCCATCGATCTTACCGACATCGTGGCCAAGCGCCTGGAGCCGCGTTTGCAACGCCTTCATCTCGACGTCGTCGAGGCCCGGCTCCGGATTACCGCCCTGATAGGGCGGAGCGCCGGCGAGGCGGGTCGCGAAATAGGCGGCGGAGGTCGTGTAGATGAACGACTGGTTCCACTCGAGATAGATGTTGAAATTCGGATAGGTGAGGAAGGCGACGCCCTTGCGGCCCTGCGGCAGCACAAGCGATGCTTCAAGCGCGCTGCTGGCGGTGTTGCCGTCACGCGGCGTGACGCCGAGCGCGAACCAGTCGCCCGCCGTCATGCCGGATTGCAGCCCGGTCTTCTCCCAGGGCAGGTTTTCCGGGACGCTCACCTCCTGGATCCAGGGCTGGCCGGCCTTGAAGCCGAGGCTCTGGATGAACTTTGCCGCCGTGAGAATGGCGTCGGGCGAGCTCTTCTTCAGATTGACGTGGCCGTCGCCATCGCCGTCGACGCCATAGGCGATGATGTCTTCCGGCAGCATCTGCACCTGGCCGATCTCGCCGGCCCAGGCGCCGGTGGTCGTCGCCGGGTCGAGGTCGCCGTGCTGCACCATTTCGATCGCAGCAAGGAGCTGCGGCCGGAACATTTCCGGACGGCGGCAATCATGTGCCAGCGTCACCAGCGCATTGCGCGTGTTGAAATCGCCCTGGACCGCGCCGAAATCCGTCTCCATCGCCCAGAAGGCAGTGATGACCGGCGCCGGCACGCCGAATTCGCTTTCCGCCCGGGCGAAGACGTCGGCATATTCCCTCATCTTCTGCGCGCCGATATCGAGGCGGGCCTTGCTGACGGTTCGCTTGGAAAACTCGGTGAATGTCTGTTTGAACACGCCCTGGGCGCGGTCACGGCTCAGCACCTTCTTGTCGATTGCGGCGCCGGCGAGCGCCCGATCGGCGACATCGGCCGGAATACCCTTGGCAACGGCCTCGGCCTTGACGCCCTCGAGGAACGTGGCGAGATCACCGCCGCAGGCCACGGGTGGTATCGTTTGCGGTTGGGTTTGCGCCAGTGCTGACGTGCTGGCGAGCGCCAGTAGTCCGAGGGTGAAAAGAGCTTTGCGGGCTGTTCCAGTCATCATAATTCCTCTCCGTCGCCGCGCGGACCCCGGTAGGCCGGCGAGCGTGCAATCTGTCTCACACCTGTTCTCTCAGACCCGCATCGATTTGAGGAAACAGGCAACCTTTTGAAATGCCCCCAGCGACCTTTATGCGTCTGAGAAACGCCGGCGCTGTAGAAGTCTGCCGAAGCTCTCTCAGAGCATTATGACCGAATGAAGAAACGCGGGGCTTGTGCCTGCAATCTGGCCGCCAATTCTCGTCTATCTGGCGCGGGAAACCGCTGCGACCCACTTCTGCCAGTTTTTCGCGGACCCGGCGAAGGCATTGATGTCCGTGCTTCCCTGGATGCCGGGGATGACACCCGTGCTCGTGTATTGCCAGAAGGCCCAGCGGCGCTCGACATAGACCTCGCCCGGATGCTTGGCCGTGGAGCGCACCCAGAAGTGATAGTCCTTGAACTGGTCGACGAGGTTGTCGCGATGGAAGTCGACGGAAGTGTAGATGATCGGCCGCTTGCCGTAATACGCCTCCAGCCGGTCCATGAAGCGCTTCATCTCGGCGCGTACGGTCTCGGGCGAGGGGCGATAGCGGCAGGTCTTCGACTCGCCGTTCCATTCAGCATCCAGAACCGGCGGCAAATAGACGGCGCTCTTCGGCACATTGGCGATGAACCAGTCGGCCTGGGCGTCGGCCGTCGAGCAGAAGTAATAGAAATGGTAGGGCGCATAGGGAATTCCGGCGGCGCGCGCCTGCTGCCAATATTCATTGAAGCGCGTGTCGACCCTGTCCTTGCCTTCTGTCGCCTTGATGAAGGCGAAGGAGACGCCCGAATTCTTCACCCGCGCCCAGTCGATGTTGCCGTTCCACTTGGAAACGTCGATGCCGTGGATGTTGTGACGATGCGGCGTGCGGCCGCCGAAATCCTGCGGGTCCGTATCCTGGAACCGCGGTGATATCGAAGCGGTCTGTACCAGGTCGTAGTCGGTTGAGGTGCAGGCGGAAAGAAGGGTTGCAACAGGCAGCAAAGCCAGGAGAAGCCGGCGCATGGGGTTCCCGTTTTGAGACGATCGACGATCCTGCCTCACGCGATGGCTTCCATGATGATGATTTTCCCCTCGGAGGCGTGCCCCATTTTCACCATATCATCGTAAAAATTGGGTTAGCTCAAGCGGGAATTGCGGCAGAGGCAACCCAGGCGGGACGCTCGCTGGCGCGAGCGGGCTTCCGTCGGCGCCGCGCAGGATGTTCTCAGGCGCCGTTCCGATCCGGGCGACGATAGACGGCAAGCCAGGCATATCCCCGGCCGATCGACTTCAATTCGAGCGTCGCGCCGTTTCTCTTCGCCTTCTCGCGCATGATCTCGAAAAGCGTCTCGCGGGGCGTCACGTGAAAGCGCTTCAGCCATGCCTGGAGCAGGCGGCGGAAACCGCCGGGCCAACCCTCCTGCTGGCCGAAGTCGGCAATGTGGAGTGAGCCGCCGGGGTTGAGGGCGGCGATCGCAGCCTCGAGCGACTTCTCCCATTCGGGAATCATCGATAGCGCATAGGAGATGACGATGCGGTCGAAGCCCGGTTGCCCGAACGCGGCGGGCGTGAAATTCGTCGCATCGGCGACGCGCAGGTTTACGCTCGACAGGCCGTGACGCCGAAGCTTTGCCGTCGCGGTCGCGAGCATCTCCGCGGAAATGTCCAGACCGTACAGGTGCCTACCGGGATAGAGTTCGCCGATCATGGCGAGGTTGCGGCCGGTGCCGCAGCCGACTTCGAGCACCGAGGCGCCCGCCGGCGGATTGAGCTCCCGGATCAGCGTGTCGCGTCCGAAGAGGTAATATTTCCGAGTGAAGTCATAGATGTAGCGCTGATAGCGGTACATCTGGTCCATCAGGCGGGCGTGGTTGTTTTCCAAGGGCTGGGCGGCGTTCATGCTTTCTTCCGATAGACGTGGAAGCCGCCGTAGATGGCCGAACGGTCCGCTGCGCCGAGTTTGATGGACGTTTCGGCATCGTAGTGCCACTGGTCGAGCAGTGCAGCGGAAACGCGGCCCGGCAGGATGCTCGCTTCCGCGGCGGTGCGGAAAATCACCACGGCGCCGCGGTCGGCGGTGCGCGTGATCTCCGTCCAAAGGTCGTTCAACTGCCGATCGGTCATCCAGTCTTGCGCGTCGAGCAACACATAACGATCGACTGACGAAGCCGCCTTGCGGGCAAGCAGTTCGGTGAAGCTTGCGTGATGGACCTCGACGCGGTCCGCATGATCGCGGATCGCTTCGTGGTTCTCGGCCTGCAGATAGGCCGGCAGTTCGCCCTCGTGCGGCAGCGGGTAGCGCCGCGCGAAAGCCTGCCAGGCGAAATAGTTCTCGCGGAGCGGGAAATGGCAGGTGAGCTTTTCAAGACGGTGCCGCAGCACCGCGGCAAGCGACTTCTCCGCGCTGAGGCTAGCGAGCTCATCGAACTGCTGGGGCGGGATGCCGAGGCCGAAAAGCGAGCTCTTGCGGCTGGTGATCCAGCGGATGACCGGACGGTCGAACAGCGGCGCGAGCTTGTCGTCGAAGAACTGGCGTTGTTCACGCATCGAGCGCGCCTGGACGAACTCTTCCGGATTGATGCCGTGGAGACGGGCGAGCAGGTGACTGGCGGCAATGAAGCGACCGAGAAGGCCGGTTCGATAGATGTTGCGGCCGAAGACGCCGATGCGTCGGCGTCCGTCGAGGGACCGGCCGCTCCAGTATGCGCGGGTCGCCGCGTCGAGCTTCGGCGCGAGGAAGAGGTCGAAGGCCTGCACATTCGACCGCGTGCCGGCTTCGGCGAGAAAGCGCACGATATCCTTGTGGCTCGGCAGGTGGCGGAAGGCGGCAAGTTTCAGCCGGTTCAGTGCGATATGGTGCGGATTGAGGTCGACGACATCGATATGGGCAGGGCCGGCGGAGAGATAGGTCAGCATGTTGCAACCGCCTGAACCGATCGTCACGATGCGGTGTCCGGGACGGATCTGCATTGCTGCCATGTCGACGCTCGGGTCTTCCCAGATCTGCGGATAGACGAGACCGGAGAATAGCAGCCCGAACAGGCGTTCCGACAGGCCGGCGAGGGAGAGGGGCTTGTGCTGCAGCAGCGCGCTTTTCAGCTTCGGATTCTTCCTGCCAAAGCCGGCATCGGGAGCGAGTTCGGTCATCTTTGCCTGTCATCCAGTTGAAACTTAGGCGCTTCTAAAGTGACTCCGCTACACTTTGATGACGGGATTTCGCACAGGCGCGGGGCTTCCAAGGGCTTTTCCTTTCGCCTGAACCCTGTTTCTCTCGCGATTGCCGCGTGGTGGAGACGTGGTGGTCCTGAAGCCGGGAGGAAGCGCATGAAACGTTTGCTGAAGACGACCGCCGGGGCGGTGGTCGTCGGTCTTGCGGGCATCGGCGGCTGGCTGGCGCTGTTTCCGCCGGAGCTTCTGAAGGTCGGCGACGGCTATGCCGCCAAGATCGTCTGCTCCAATGTCTTCCTTGCCAAACGCGATCCGCAAGCCGTTCTTGCGGAAGACGTACAGGCGCCCGGTCACCCGCTCCTGAAGTTCGTCAGCGTCTCGGTCGATCGGGAGAAGCAGAGCGTGACGGCGCGCATATTCGGCTTTGCCGCTCCTGGCCGAGCGGTGCACAGGCCGGGACTTGGCTGCACCAATGTCGATGACAGCGGAGCGCAAGCGCTTGCGGGTTCGGTGAGCGAGACAAAAGACGAGACGGGAGCATACGAGGCCCATGATGCTGCCGTTGCCTGGCCCGACGGCAGCAAGGCCGAGATCGACCCGGCGATTCAAGGCGTCATAGAAGATGCCGGCCTGGCAGGTCCCGGCATACGGGCGATCGCCGTCGTGCGGGATGGCCGGCTGGTCGCGGAGACCTATGGACCCGGGTTTGATCGGGATACGCCTCTGCTCGGCTGGTCGATGACGAAGTCGGTGACGGCGGCGCTGGTTGGCCTGCGGATCGGTGAGGGAAAAATGGATGTCGCTCGCGGCGACCTGCTGCCCGCCTGGGCCGGCGATGATCGGTCGCGGATCAAGCTTGCCGACTTGTTGGCGATGCAGAGTGGGCTCGCGTTCAACGAGGACTATGGCGACGTCACCGACGTGACGCGCATGCTCTATCTCGAAAGCGACATGGCCGGCTTCGTGGCATCAAAGCAGCTAGACACGCAGCCGGCCGCGAAATTCCGCTATTCGAGCGGCACCAGCAATCTCCTCTCCCAACTATGGATGCGGACGTTCGACGACCCGGCCGAAGCGCTCGCCTATCCGCGCAAGGCGCTCTTCGCTCCGCTCGGCATGACCAGCGCCGTGATGGAAACGGACGCGAGCGGCACCTTCGTCGGTTCCTCCTACATGTATGCGACCGCACAGGACTGGGCGCGCTTTGCGCAGTTTCTGCTGGATGGTGGAAGCTGGAAGGGCAGGCGGATTTTGCCTGAGGGTTATGTTTCCTTCATGCGCACGCCATCGACGGCATCCGGCGGCGATTATGGCTCTGGCCAGGTGTGGCTGCAGGAGAACGGCATTCGGGCCGGCACGGGCAACTTCCCTGCGGATACCTTCTGGATGCTCGGACACGACGGACAGACGATCATGCTCGTTCCCTCTCTGCGGCTGGCCGTCGTCCGCCTCGGCCTCACGCCGTCGCGCACCGGCTACGACGTGCAGAAGCTGAATGCGAAAATAATAGAGGCGCTCGACTGAGCGCCTCGGACATCAGTTCCACCCCGTTTGTCGGACCCCGCGCTTACCGCATGTCCAGCGCGTCGAGCAGGCCTTTGCGCTTGGCGTGATAATAGTAGCCACTGGCGTAGAGCTTCACCGCCCCGTCATGCTGGCTGTCGGCCACCATCCAGGCGCCGCGCAGGTACTTGGTCGCGTATTTGAGGTTGGTTTCCGCGTCGAACAGGCCTTCGGCCGGTCCTTCATAACCGAGCCCCTTCGCGGTGTTGTAGCGGATCTGCATCAGGCCGTAGTTGCCCTTGCTGTAGGCGCGGGGATTGTAGTTGCTCTCGCGCTTGACGACCCGGTGCACGAGCTCCACCGGAATACCGTTCAGCTCGGCGTAATATTTGATCAGCCGGTCGAGCTCGGGACGGGAACTGGTCGGCGTCTTTGAAAACTTCAGCGAGTCGGGAATGACGTTTGCGACGGCGCCGACAGCCGAGCCGATCACGCCAGTGTTCGGCCGTGCCGTCGGAACGATCATCCGCTTGGCGACCAGCGTTTCGAGGCCGACCGGCTCGCCCGTGTCGAAATCCGATTCCCAGGCGACAGCAATCCCGAGGAAGGGCGTGGCCACCGGCTCGGCGCCGGCCGGCTTTTCCGCGAGTGCGGCCGATGCTGTCGAGGGGACTGCGGGCGCCGCTGGTGATGCCATCGCCACTTCAAACGCCTGACCGGGCTTGGCCGTGGGAATCGCTACCCTCTCAGGCGCGGCATAGGCCAGCGTCGCATCGCTCGCCGGCATCGTCGCAGTTGCAGGTACCGCGGTCGCCGCTACTGGAGAGATCTCAGTTGCCACGGTTGCCACCGCGGTTGTCGTCGATGCCGCGGCCGCGTCCGTCGCGGCCGGTGTGGTCTCACCGGGCGTCGTTTGAGAAACAAGGGCTGTCGAAGCTACGGTTGCCGCCCCGTTCGGTGTCGGCAGGGCATAGGCCGTCATTTCCGTTCCGGGCTTGGGGATGGGGGTGACCGTCTGTATGGCGGTCAGTTCTTCAAGCGACGTATGCTCGACCGTGGAGCACCCCGAGGCAATGGCCACCGATGCCAGGGCAGCGGCCGTAAATGCCTGTTTTGAAAGGGAGATACGGAATATAGCCATCGTGTCACTTTCGTGCTTCTGGGCCCCGTAGCCCCTGCAAATCAGTGGATGCCAACCACCGCGCTTGAATCTCCATTAACCCATGCCATCAGTTGCGGCAAGCGCGGCACCGATTTTCACGACGTGGCCCGCTTCAGACCGGCCGTCAGCACGCCGGCGCCGACCAGCAGCGAGCCGCCGGTGCGGTTGACCACGCGGCGAATATTCGGTTTGCGGATCGTGTTTCGGGCGGCCGAGGCGAGAAAGGCATAGAGCATTGCATTGAGTGCCGCGAGTATGAGGAACGTCGCCTCAAATACAACCATCTGGGCGAAGAGCGGTCGCGATAGATCGAGGAACTGAGGCAGGAAGGCGACGAAGAAGATGATGCTTTTCGGATTTAGTGCGGTGACCGCATAGGCGTGGAGAAAGATACGCCACGGCCTTTCCGGCGCGGCTGCGCCGTCGGCATCCTGATCCTCGCCGCCGACGGGTGCCTTCCAGAGCTTGATGCCGAGCCAGACGAGGTAAGCGGCGCCGACCCACTTCAAAATGGTGAAGATGGCAGCCGACGTGGCGAGCAGGGCGCCGAGGCCGAGCATCGAGGCGGTCATGGCGGTGAAGTCACCAAGGGTGACGCCGGCGACGGTCGCGCCGGCGGTCTTGCGACCGTGCCCGAGGGAATAGGAAATCACAAGAAGAATGGTTGGGCCAGGGATGGCGAGCAGCACTGCCGAGGCGGCGGCAAAGGCGAACCAATGTTCGAAGGACATGAAAAGGCTCCGCGCTTGGATGGTTTTCCTGGAAAGAACCCGGAGGGAGCCACGCAAGCGCGGAGCCGTCAACTGCAATTATGGGCGCTCTTTAGTCTGCCGCCTGCCACTTCTGGCCGATGACGTCCATGACGTCGCCGAACCACTTGGTCGACATGTCGAAATGCTTGCCGCCCTTGATGCGCGGAAACTCGATCGTGCGCAGCTTGCCGCCCTGGTCCTCGTCATGGCCGGTGACCCCGGAGACCTTGTTTAGAGCGCTTTCGACCGAAAGGTCGACCATGCCCTGGATCAGGCGAAGGTCGTCGCCATTGGCAGGCGCGGAGCGGGCGTAATAGCCGGACTTCTGCACCATCGAGCGTTCGGCGCCGAGAAGAGCTGCAAACTGCTTCGAGAACCAGTTGCCGACGTTGATCGTGTCGATCTTTACGTGGCCGAAAGCATCACGCTTCACTGTCTCGCCGGCCGCCTCGCGCTCGGCGACGATCGCGTCGAGGCAGGCACCTTCGCTGACGAACAGGGTGACGAAACCAGCGCGGTCCATGACTTCGCGCAGGCGCTCTGCCTCGGCGTCCAGATCGAACTTCATCTCCGGCAGGTAGAGGCCATCAATGCTCTTCAGCTGTTTGTTCATCATGAAGCCGTCGACATATTCCTTGTCTTTGGCCATCTGGATATAGGAGCGCGCGGTTGCCGCTGTCAGCCAGCCGCAATGGCGGCCCATCACTTCGTGGACGACGAGCGTGCGCGGCGCCGCGCTCTGCTCGTTGCTGACATTGTCGAAGAAGCGGGCGCCGTATTCGGCCGCCGTCCAGGCGCCGAGAGTCTGGCGGATCGGCACGACGTCGTTGTCGACTGTCTTTGGCAGGCCGACCACTGTCAGGTCATAGCCGTTCGCGCCGAGATAGGCGGCAAGATCGGCCGCCGTCGTATTGGTGTCGTCGCCGCCGATCGTATGCAGGATCGTGACACCGTCCGAGGCCAGCCTTTCGGCGGCGACCCGAAGCGGGTTCTGACCTTCCTTGACGAGCCCGCGTTTCACGCAGTCGGCTGTGTTGGTAAGTTTGACGCGGCTGTTGCCGATCGGCGAACCACCGTGGCGGTGGAGGATATGCGCCTTCTCGCGCATGTCCCTGGTGATCTCGATGCGGTCAGCGAGAAGCAGGCCCTGATATCCGGAACGGTAGGCAACGAGTTCGTAGTCGGGCGCAATGTCCGTGTACCGTTCGATCAGGCCGCCGACTGCGGATGAAAGGCAGGGGGCGAGCCCGCCCGCCGTCAGCATTGCGACTTTCTTCTTGGCCATGGTTCCTCCTCGGCGATTCGGCACTGGCAACGGCTCAGCGGAGCCGGTCATGTTCATTATCCTTGCTCATTCAAGGACACCGTGGTCTAGCGCAAATCCGATGGAAGTTAAATGACAGGCCTGTGGATGCTTCAAAAGTTCGGCCGCCAGCTGCGGAATCGATCAAGGCCCATATACTTCGAAATAGGTTGAGATTTACGGCAATATGATTTATTGAGGGGCCATCACAAACTCGTCATCCGTGACGTTTTCCGGCGATCGGCCGCTTGCAATTTGCCACCACTTCGGGTCATGCTGCAGGGTGGACAGGGAAAAATCGCACATATGTCATTCTGGGACAGCCTGCTGAAAATCGTCACAGCCACGGGCAATGCGCTCGCGGGCGTGGTAGAGGCCGTACGCACCCTCTTTGAAGGGGATCCGGAAACGCGGCGCAAGGTCGCGTTCTCGGTCGCAATGATCGCCCTTTCCGCGAAGATGGCGAAGGCCGACGGCATCGTCAGCGAGACCGAGGTTGCCGCCTTCCGCGATATCTTCAAATTTCCCGCCGATCAGGCGCAGAACGTTGCGCGTCTCTACAACCTCGCGCGTCAGGACGTCGCGGGCTACGAGGCCTATGCCGAGAAAATGGCGTCGCTGTGCTCTTCCTGCGAAAAGAACTGCCCGATCCTCGAGGACATCATCGACGGGCTCTTCCACATCGCGAAGTCCGATGGCGCCGTGCATGAGAAGGAACTCGCTTTCCTCATGCGGGTCGCGGAGATCTTCAAGATGGACGAGGAGCATTTCCAGCGCATCATGGCGCGCCATGTCCATCTCACGGGTGATCCCTATGAGGTGCTGGGCGTGTCGCCGAAGGACGATTTCGCCAAGATCCGCAGGCGCTATCGCGTGCTCGTGTCCGAGAACCATCCGGACATGCTGGTGGCGCGGGGCGTGCCGGAGGAATTTCACGCGATCGCGAACGATCGCATGGCGGCGCTCAACGCAGCCTATGAGGCGATCGAGAAAGAACGCCGCGCCGCATGACAGCGAAGACATGCGATTTTCCCGGTGCGCGTCTGGTGCCGTCGCCCAATTACGGCGAGCGCGCCGGCGGGCGAAATCCGGATATGATCCTGCTGCACTATACCGGCATGGAGACGGCCGCTTCGGCGCTCGACTGGCTTTGCCGCGAGGAAAGCCAGGTCTCCAGCCACTATTTCGTCCATGAGGACGGTCGCGTCGACCAGCTCGTCGCCGAGGGGCGACGCGCCTGGCACGCGGGCAAAAGCTCGTGGAAAGGCGAGACGGACATCAACTCCTGTTCGATCGGCATCGAGATCGCCAATGCCGGCCATCCGGGCGGACTGCCGGACTTCCCTGAAGCACAGGTCGACGCGGTCGTCGAATTGTGTCGGGACTGTGGCCAGCGCTGGTCCATCGCCCCGGAAAGAGTGCTTGCACATAGCGATGTGGCACCGATTCGCAAGGTCGATCCGGGAGAAAAATTTCCCTGGCATGTGCTGCACGCCAAGGGGGTCGGACACTGGGTGGAACCGACGCCGGTGGGCGGAGGCCGGTTTTTCCAGCGCGGTGACCGCGGGCAACCGGTCGAGGCCATCCAGTCGCTCTTGTCTCTCTACGGCTATGGAATTGAAATAACAGGCGATTTCTGTGAGAAGACGGAAGGCGCCGTGGCCGCTTTCCAGCGGCATTTCCGTCAGGCGAGAGTGGACGGAATCGCCGATGTTTCGACCATCGACACGCTTCACCGCCTGCTCTCCGCACTTCCGAATCGCAGCGTTTAGGCGGCGATTTTTGGGGGCGCAAATTTAGCGCGCTCATCACTTTCTTGCGCGATTTTTTTGTGTTGCCACATGTTTACCATGATGGCCCCTTCATTTTCCCTGCATCAACTGCAGGGGATGCAGCGCGACCGCGCCGCTCTTTTGTCAATAAAAACGATCGGGAAATTCGGTCGTGGCGGCGGGGTGCGCCGGCGCGAGCGGTTCCCCAGACCGGAGACTTCAAACTAAATGAGAATATCGTCTGTTGCTGCGGTGGCGGCATGCTTTGGCATGTCCGTTGCCGGGATGGATGTGTCGTATGCAGGGGATGTCGACAAAACCATCAAGACCTCTTCGCTTCAGTCAGTGACCAGAACGACTGGTTATCCGAAGCCTGACCTGAGCCTGTCGACGGGCTCGCAATATACGATCCTCATCCAATCCTACGCCAAGCAATTTGGCGTCCCCGCCGGCCTCGCCCACGCCGTCGTTCAGATCGAAAGCAACTTCGACGCGAATGCACGCGGCAGCGCCGGTGAGATCGGCCTCATGCAGATCAAGCCCGCCACTGCCCGCATGATGGGCTACTCCGGTTCCGCCAAGGGTCTCTACGATCCGGAAACCAACATCAAGTTCGGCATGATGTATCTGGCGAAGGCGCAAGAGCTCTCGGACGGCTCAACCTGCGGCACCATCCTGAAATACAACGCCGGCCATGGCGCCAAGCGCATGAACCCGGTGTCGAAGCGCTATTGCGGCAAGGTCGAGAGCATCCTGAACTAAGCGCTCAATCATCGGTTCCGCGGGGGGCTCCGCCCCGAGCCGATACATGACTTGCCTTGGATCGGTCGCGGTCCAAGGCCTACAGCGCCGCGCGTCGAGTCAGACGCGCAAAGGTCGCTGCAGAGCTTTGAGTTTCTGCATGATTTTGTCCGTAAATCGGTTCCGATTTAAGGAATCATGCAGTAGCCGGACAGGTCTCGCGTTCCGGCATAGCGTTAACCCCCGAAGGAATTCTGTGCCAATGCTCTTACGACATGTTATCCCGGCGGAGCGAACGATCGGGGAGTCGCATGTCGGAAAGTCTTGATTTCGTTGTCGTCGGCAAGGGCATGATGGGGGCTGCGGCCGCGCGGCATCTGGCCGCTGCAGGTGCAAGCGTCGCGCTTATCGGCCCCGACGAGCCAGAAGATTGGGCCAGCCACGGCGGCGTTTTCGCCAGCCACTACGACAATGCCCGCATTACCCGCACGATCGACGAGGATCCAGTCTGGGCCCGTCTCGCGCGCCGCTCGATCGATCGCTACCCTGCGATTGCCGGCGAGAGCGGCATCGACTTCTATGCGGAGGTCGGTTGCCTGATAGCGGCACCGGCGCCGGGCGGAGAGTTCGACTATCTGGACAAGGTCGGGCACGCCCGCGACAGGCTTGGCGTCGAGGCGCCCCTGATTTCTGGCGATGATCTCGTTCAGCGCTTCCCCTGGTTTCGTTTTCCACAAGGCTATGGCGGTATCCATGAGGCGAGCGGCGCGGGCCACATCAACCCGCGGGCGCTGGTGCGGGCGCAGACGCTGCTTGCCGAAAGATCGGGTGCGCGGGTCATCCGTTCCGAGGTGATTTCCGTCGATGAGCGTTCGGATCACGTCGCTGTTGCGACCGCCGACTTCCAGACGGTTCGCGCGAGGCGCGTCCTCGTCGCGGCCGGTGGCTTCTCGCTGTCGAACGCGCTGCTACCCCGGCCGATCGATCTTGTCGTGAAGGCGCGCACGGTGCTTTTCGCCGAGGTTGGCGCCGAGGATCTCGCCGACTTCGAGGGCATGCCGTCGCTGATCGGCGCGGCTCCGGAGCAGGCGCGAAGCTACTATTTGCTGCCGCCGGTTGCCTATGCGGACGGCAAATACTACATCAAGATTGGCGGCGACCCGACTGATCGGATGCTTGCGAGCGAACCGGCGGTGAGGGGATGGTTCCGCGCTGGCGGCAACAAGGCGGCGGCCGATCATATGCATGGCCTGCTGGCCGAAGTAATGCCGGGCTTCCGGCCTGTTTCGACGCATTTTGCGCCTTGCGTCACGTCGTTCACGCGGCACGGTTATCCCTATATCGGCTTTGCCAGCGATCGCCTCGCTGTCG
Source organism: Sinorhizobium terangae (assembly GCF_009601505.1). Lineage (GTDB taxonomy): Bacteria > Pseudomonadota > Alphaproteobacteria > Rhizobiales > Rhizobiaceae > Sinorhizobium > Sinorhizobium terangae. The sequence continues at coordinate 58,514 of NZ_WITC01000027.1, read as the reverse complement.
TCACCGGCGGCAACGGACAGGCCGCCAAGAGTTCCGACGAGATCGGCCGGCTCGGTGCCGTGCTCGTCCTGAACGGGCACCTCGATGCCCCTGAATACGAGACCGACTTTGCGGTTTCGTACCGCTGACCGATCCGCGTAAGCGAAGATGAAATATTCGATTTCTCTGGCGCTTGCCGCTTCGGTCGGTTAATGACCCCTCTGCCAGTTGGCCGGGCAGCCGCGCTCCGCAAGTGCCGAAAGGCCGCGGGGGGAGGAAAGTCCGGGCTCCACGGAAACACGGTGCCGGATAACGTCCGGCGGGGGCGACCCCAGGGAAAGTGCCACAGAAAGCAAACCGCTTCGCTTCGCGGAGTAAGGGTGAAAGGGTGGGGTAAGAGCCCACCGCGGACATGGCAACATGGACGGCACGGCAAACCCCACCGGGAGCAAGACCGAATAGGGATGACACGGGCGCGCAAGCGTCCAGCCGGTTTCCAGGCGCGTCATCCGGGTGGGTTGCAAGAGGCTGCGCGCAAGCGCAGTCCCAGATGAATGGCTGCCACGCTCCGTTCCTCCGGGAGCGGGGCCATACAGAACCCGGCTTACAGGCCAACTGGCTATTTTTCTTTCCCCTGCTGTTCGCAACCGCATTTCGAGCGGAGCCGCCTCTTCTCAAACGAATCAGCAGCCGAAAGTTCCCGCGACCATTGCTGCCGCAGGGCGGTTTCGCGCGGGATTCCAAGGGATTAGGGTCCCGGTCGTAACTTTTTGTTAAACTTAACAACCTATCAATATTTGATCATCCGCAAGGCTTATTACGAGCTTCTCCCATTGACGCCCATATGGTCCCATGTTATCCCATAATGGCACTGCGCAAGGGCCGCGTCGTGGCCCATCATCGCAAAATTCCAAGGTTCCTTCCTCGGAAGGATCGGGCGGACACGCTTGTGTTCGGCGGGGGTCTTTTGCGCGCGCAGGCGAGTGTTCGCGCGGGCCAATGATCGTGGCCCGTCAGTCGGAGGCGGCCGTTTCGCGTTATGAACCGCTTCTTGTCACATGCTACGAACCGGATCGATGCAAAGGGACGGGTGTCCGTGCCTTCGGCGTTCCGCGCCGTGCTTTCGGATGGAGGCGTCCGGGAGTTATACTGCTTTCAGGACTTCGTCTTTCCGGCGATCAGCGTAGGTGGGCCGGAGCTTCTGGACCGGTTCGAGAAGCAGATGGCGGCAGAGGATCCGTTCTCGGATGTCGCCAACCAGATGTCGCTCCTCGTTCATGGGGGCGGCGTCTTTGTGAAGCTCGACCCGGAGGGCCGGTTGATGGTGACGGATTTTATTCGCGACTTCACCGGCATCTCGACCGACGTGACTTTCGTCGGGCGGGGCGATCATTTTCAGCTCTGGGAGCCGCAGGCGTTTGCGAGGGCGCAGGCGGAGGCCCGGGAAGGGCGCAAGCAAAGGGGGTTGCGTCCGGAATAGAATGGAGAGGCGGAATGGTGACGGATCAAGGCGGCGGAGATTCTGAAGCCGACGGCGGACCGGTTCGTCACATTCCCGTCCTGTTGAGCGAAGTGCTCGCTGCCCTCGATCCCGCACCCGGCAAGATCATTCTCGACGGCACGTTTGGTGCCGGCGGCTACACGTCCGCCATCCTGAAGGCCGGTGCCGACGTGATCGCGCTCGACCGCGATCCGACGGCGATTGCCACAGGTCAACCTCTTGTCGCTGCCTCCGAAGGCCGGCTCACGCTCATTCATTCCCAATTTTCAGAACTGGCCGAACATGCGCCGGCAGAAGGCCTCGACGGCGTCGTGCTCGATATCGGTGTTTCATCGATGCAGATCGACGAGGCCGAGCGAGGCTTTTCCTTTCAGAAGAAGGGGCCTCTCGACATGCGCATGTCGGCGGCCGGCGTCTCCGCCGCCGACGTCGTCAACCGCGCCAAGGTCTCCGATCTCATCCGCATCTTCGGCTTCCTCGGCGAAGAGAAGCAGGCGGGCCGCATCGCCCGCGCCATCGAAAAGCGCCGCGCGGAGGCGCCGTTCGAAACGACGCGCGACCTCGCGGGCCTCATCGAGACCGTCACGCCGCGCAAGGCCAAGGACAAGATCCACCCCGCGACCCGCGTCTTTCAGGCGCTGCGCATCTTCGTCAACGACGAACTCGGGGAACTCGCCAATGCGCTTTTTGCCGCCGAGCGGGTACTGAAACCTGGCGGGCGCCTTGTCGTCGTCACCTTCCATTCTCTCGAAGACAGGATCGTCAAGACGTTCTTCCAGGACCGATCGGGCAAGGCGGCCGGATCCCGCCATCTGCCGATGGTCGCGGCACGCGCCGCAACCTTCACGCCAGTTGGCAAGCCTATGATTGCGGCCAGCGAGGAAGAAGCGTCCCGCAATCCGCGCGCCCGGTCCGCCAAGCTCAGGGCCGGCATCCGCACGGAAGCCCCGTCGCCGGGAAACGATCTATCCATTTTCAATCTGCCGGAACTGGCGAGCCTTGCGAAACTGGGGGGCTAAGAGAAGATGCTGCGAACGCTCGACATTGTCCTGATCGTCGTCATGACGGCAGCTGCGACGGTCACCTACACGATCAAGCATCAGGCCGAGAACAAGCGCGAAGAAGTTCGCCGGCTCGACGCCGCGATCAAGCTCGAGGAAGACACGATCGATCTCCTGAAGGCGGATTGGGCGCTACTGACGCAACCGAACCGGCTCGAGCGCCTCGTGGGCGCCTTCGCTGCAGACCTGCAACTCGCGCCGACCCCTTCGACACAACTCGCGCGGCCCGAGGAGCTTCCGATGCTCAAAGCGGACCTGCCGCAGCCGGAAGACGACAAGGCGGCTGAAGACGGCATCGCCGCCGTCATCAAAACAGATGGTATTGCAACAGGATCGGTGGCGCGCTGATGTCGTTTCTCTCCCGTATCATGGTGCTGAAGAGCAAGGCGCATTTCTCGGCGGGCGGCAACAATCGCCCATCCGATGGGGTGAAAGTCACGATCCAGGGAGCACGCAAGAAAAGCGCCAGCCAGGCGAAGAACCGGGTGGCGATCGTCATTGCCAGCTTCGGCATCGTCTATGCGGTGATCGGCGGGCGGCTGGTGCAATACGGCATGGCCCAGCCGGAGACCGTTTCCTCGATCGGGCCTGCCGACAGTTTGATGGCCTCGCGCCCCGACATTCTCGATCGCAACGGCGAAATCCTCGCAACCGATATCCGCACCGTGTCGCTCTACGCCGAGCCGCACAAGATCGTCGATGCCGACGAAGCGGTCGAGCGTCTGGCGACGGTTCTCCCCGATCTCAATGCCCGCGAGATCTACAACAAGCTCAAGTCGAAATCCCGGTTCCAGTGGCTGCGCCGGCAACTGACGCCGAAGCAGCAGAGCGAAATCCTGGCGCTCGGCATTCCCGGCGTCGGCTTCCGCCCGGAAAAGCGGCGCTTCTATCCCGGTGGTCCGACCGCCGCCCATATCCTCGGTCATGTCAATATCGATAACCGCGGCGTTGCCGGCATGGAGCGCTACATCGACGGCCAGGGCCTCGCCGACCTCGCGGCGATCGGCATGACGAGTGATGCCAAACTCGAGCCGGTCAGGCTTTCGATCGATGTGCGCGTGCAGAACATCGTTCGTGATGTGATCGACGCAGGCATGAAGAACTTCCAGGCGATTGCTGCCGGCGCGGTCGTGCTCGACGTCCATACCGGCGAAGTGCTGGCAATGGCCTCGGTTCCGGACTACGACCCGAACAAGCCGGCGGAAGGCGCCGAGGAAGGCTGGATGAACCGCATGTCGAACGGCACGTTCGAGATGGGGTCCACCTTCAAGACCTTCACGATCGCGATGGGGCTCGACTCCGGCAAGGTGACGCTCAACGACAGCTTCGATGCGTCGGCGCCGATCCGCATCGGCGGCTTCACCATCAAGGACTTTCACGGCAAGCGCCGCGTGCTGACGGTCCCGGAAATCTTTCAGTATTCCTCGAACATCGGCACGGCCAAGATCGCCGACCTGATCGGCATCCCCGGCCACAAGGAATTCCTGACGCGCATGGGGCTCCTTTCGAAGCTGCCGACGGAGCTTCCGGAGGTCAAGACGCCGACCCAGCCGCGCGAATGGAAGAAGATCAACTCGATCACCATCTCCTTCGGCCACGGCGTTTCCACGACGCCGCTGCAGACGGCTGTTGCCGGAGCAGCACTGGTCAATGGCGGCAAGCTCATTCCGCCGACCTTCCTGCCGCGCACGGAGGAACAGGCAAACGAACTCGCGACGGCGGTCGTCAAGAAGAGCACAAGTGACGACATGCGCTTCCTGCTTCGCTGGAACGGCATTGCCGGATCGGGCAAGCGGGCGCTCGTTCCCGGTTTCAACGTCGGGGGCAAGACCGGCACGGCTGACAAGGTGGTCAACGGCCGTTACGCCCACGACCTGAACTTCAACGCATTCCTCGCCGCGTTCCCGATCGACAATCCCAAATACATCGTGCTCACCTTCATCGATGCCCCGAAGACCGGCGAAGGCGGCGGGCGGACCGCGGGTTCAAACGCAGCGCCCATGGTGCGCGACATCATCAGCCGCTCCGCGCCGCTTCTCGGCGTCGAACCGAAATTTGGAGAAGACGGTTCTGCCTTGCTTGTGTCTTATTGACCGTGAAATGAGAATGCGAGCGATTCGCGATCCGGCGGGTCGATATCGATGCGGGACATGCAGTTCATGAAGATCAAGGACCTGGCGGGAGCAGCTTTCCCGGAACTATCGGCGCAATTGAAGGGCGTTTCCTCGGATATCGAGATCGCCGGCATTACGGCCGATAGCCGGCAGGTCAAACCGGGCGATCTTTTTGTCGCTGTCTCCGGCACGAAGGCGAACGGTGCCGCATACATTGCCGACGCCCTTTCGCGTGGCGCCGCAGCCGTGGTCACCGCGGCCGGCGGTGTTGCCGAAGCCGGCATGCCGGTATTCGGGCTGTCGGAGCCGCGCCGTTTCCTGGCGAAGGCTGCAGCCGCCTTCTACGGTCGCCAGCCGGAGACCATGGTGGCGGTGACCGGGACGGCGGGCAAGACCTCTGTTGCTTCGTTCACCCGGCAGATCTGGGCGCATTCGGGCCTTGCCGCCGCGATGATCGGGACGACCGGCGTCGTCGCACCGGGCCGCAACGACTATGGATCGCTGACCACGCCGGACCCTGTCTCGCTGCACAAGCTGCTTAAGGAACTCGCCGATGTCGGCGTGACCCATGCGGCGATGGAAGCCTCCAGCCACGGCCTCGACCAGAACCGTCTCGACGGCGTTCGGCTTGCCGCTGCCGCCTTCACCAATCTCGGCCGCGACCACATGGACTACCATCCGACGGTCGAACACTACATGGCCTCGAAGATGCGCCTCTTCTCGGCCCTCCTGCCCAAGGGTGCGCCGGCGGTGATCTTTGCCGACGACCAATGGTCGGACCAGGCAATCGCCGCCGCCCGCAAAGCCGGCCAGGATGTGCGCACCGTCGGGCGCAAGGGCGAATTCATCACGTTGAAGCGCGTCGAGCACTTCCGCCACAAGCAGTCGGCGGAGGTGCATGTCGGCGACGATATCTTTGAAATCCACGTGCCGCTTGCCGGCGACTTCCAGATCGCCAACGCACTGGTTGCCGCTGGCCTTGCCATGTCCACCGGCATCAGCGCCAAGGCGGCCTTTTCCGCGCTTGAGAAACTGCAGGGCGCATCCGGGCGCCTGGAGCTTGTCGGGCACACGAAGGATGGCGCGCTCGCCTATGTGGACTATGCCCACAAGCCGGATGCGCTGGAGAATGTCCTGACTTCGGTTCGTCCGTTTACCACGGGTCGGATCATTGTCGTATTCGGCTGCGGTGGCGACCGTGACAAGGGCAAGCGGCCGATCATGGGCGAGATTGCCACGCGGCTTGCCGATGTCGTCATCGTCACCGACGACAACCCGCGCTCGGAAGTGCCGGAGGTCATCCGCGCCGAGATCATGGCTGCGGCCAAAGGCGCGACCGAAATCGGCGACCGCGCTGAGGCGATCCGCGCCGCGGTCGGGATGCTGAAAAGCGGCGACACGCTGATTGTCGCCGGCAAGGGACATGAGGAAGGGCAGACGATCGGTTCCGTGACCCTGCCGTTCTCGGACCACGAGGAAGTACGCAAGGCATTGGGAGGGCGGTGACTTGAACTGGCTCTGGACAAGCAGCGATCTTCTGGCTGCGATGAACGGCCGTCCGGTCGGAAATCTGCCAGAGGGCATAGCCGGCATCTCGATCGACAGCCGAACGATCAACAAGGGCGAGGCGTTTTTCGCGATTAAGGGCGATCGCGTCGACGGCCATGACTATGCCGGGATCGCGCTTGCCAACGGAGCTTCCCTCCTTGTCGTCAGTGAGGGCAAGATTCCCGCCCTCGGTCGGCTGATCGCACCTATGATCGTCGTCGATGACGTGCTGGAGGCCCTGATCCGCCTCGGCTGCGCAGCGCGCGACCGCAGTGCGGCAAAGGTTATCGCCGTCACCGGATCGGTCGGAAAGACCACGACGAAGGAGATGCTGAGACACGTGCTGTCCCCGCTCGGCAGGGTGCACGCGTCCGTTGCCTCCTTCAACAATCACTGGGGCGTGCCGCTGACCCTTGCGCGGATGCCTGAGGCCACCGACTTCGGCATTTTCGAGATCGGCATGAATCACCCCGGCGAGATCCGGCCGCTGACGAAGATGGTTCGTCCGCACGTGGCAGTCGTCACCAGCATCGCGCCGGCTCATCTCGGCAATTTCGAAAGCCTCGACGAGATCGCAGCGGCGAAGGCCGAGATCTTCGAGGGTGTCGTCAAGGGCGGCCACGCCGTCCTCAATATCGACAGCCCGCAATTCACTCTCCTGGAGCGCGCCGCCGGTGCTGCCGGTGTGAGCTACATCCATTCCTTCGGCGCCAATCCCAAAGCCGAGTTCCGGCTGGTCGAATTCACCGGTCGATCGGAAGGATCGGTGCTTTGGGCGGGGATCGGCGGCAAGACGCTTGAAGTCGCGATCGGCGCTCCGGGACGCCATATCGCCGAGAACGCCCTGGCCGTGATTGCGGCGGCGAAGCTTGCAGGCGCTGATCTCGATCAGGTCCTGGCCTCGCTTGCGACGATGCGACCGGAAAAGGGCAGGGGATTGCAGCACCGTCTGAAGGTCGGCACTGGACGGCTGACGCTTATCGACGAGAGCTACAATGCCAACCCGGCTTCGATGCGCGCCGCGATCTCGCTGCTGCGCGACGCCGAGCCGCCCGTCGGCGGGCGCCGGATCGCAATCCTCGGCGACATGCTGGAGATGGGCGAGCACGCGGCCGATGTTCATGCGGCTCTCGCCGGGCCGATCGTCGAGGCCGGCATTGTCGACGTCTGGCTCGCCGGGCCCGAGATGGCGCATCTGCGCGACTCTCTGCCGCCGGAGGTTTCGGTCGTTTATCGCGAGTCTGTCGACGATCTCACGGACTATGCACTCGCAGCGGTTGCCGCCGGTGATGTGGTGATGGTCAAATCGTCCAAGGGAACCGGCTGCGGGCGGATCATCCAGGCGCTTCTCAACGCCTATCCGGAAGAAGCGGCGAGGAGCAGGGAAGTATAGCGCTGCCACCACTGCACGTGGTGGATACCGCGCTCGGCCAGGGGATATGGCCTAACATAGTCGACCACAAGTGGGTAACGTCTATCAGATGATTCTGTTGGACGATGTCCGATTCTAAACCTTTGGGGAAAGGTCCCTTATGCTGATCTGGCTCGTGGAACTGGCGGACCACTTTCAATTCTTCAATCTCTTTCGCTACATCACTTTCCGCACGGGTGCAGCTCTCTTCACTTCCGCCCTGATCGTCTTCCTGTTCGGCCCGGCGATGATCGCATCGCTTCGTATCCGCCAGGGCAAAGGTCAGCCGATCCGCGCCGATGGTCCGCAGACCCATTTCAAGAAGGCTGGTACGCCGACCATGGGCGGTCTAATGATCCTCGCCGGTATCGTGGTCTCGTCGCTGCTGTGGGCCGACCTTTCGAGCGTCTATGTCGTTTCGACCCTCCTGGTTACGCTGGGCTTCGGCGCAATCGGCTTCTACGACGACTATCTCAAGGTGACCAAGCAGTCGGACAAGGGCTTTTCGGGCAAGGCGCGCCTTGGCATCGAGTTCGTGATCGCGGCGATCGCAGTCTTCTTCATGATGCAGGCGTCGCTTTCGGCGGGGACCGCCGGCTCCACTTTCGGTTCCTCGGTGACCTTCCCCTTCTTCAAGGACCTGATGCTCAATCTCGGCTATTTCTTCGTGCTTTTCGGCGGTTTCGTCATCGTCGGCGCGGGCAACGCCGTGAACCTGACCGACGGTCTCGACGGCCTCGCCATCGTACCCGTGATGATCGCGTCCGCCGCCTTCGGGCTCATCGCCTACCTCGCCGGTAACGCCGTTTTCGCCAACTATCTGCAGATCCATTTCGTGCCAGGCACCGGCGAACTCGCCGTAATCCTCGGCGCCGTCATCGGCGCCGGCCTCGGCTTCCTCTGGTTCAACGCACCGCCCGCCGCGATCTTCATGGGGGACACGGGCTCGCTGGCGCTCGGCGGCCTCATCGGCACGGTTGCCGTTGCCACGAAGCATGAAGTCGTTATGATCATCATCGGCGGTCTCTTCGTCATGGAGACGCTGTCGGTGATCATCCAGGTCTTCTGGTTCAAGCGCACGGGCCGCCGCGTGTTCCTTATGGCGCCGATCCACCATCATTTCGAAAAGAAGGGCTGGACGGAAAGTCAGGTGGTGATCCGCTTCTGGATCATCGCCGTCATCCTCGCGATGATCGGCCTTTCGACGCTGAAGCTCAGGTAACGGCGCGATGATTCCGGTCACCACATTCAAGGACAAGAAGGTCGCGCTCTTCGGGCTCGGCGGTTCGGGCCTCGCGACAGCGCAAGCGCTGGTCGCAGGCGGGGCGGAGGTCGTCGCCTGGGACGATAATCCGGACAGCGTCGCCAAGGCCGCGGCTGCAGGGCTTTCGACGGCCGATCTGCGCAGCGTCGATTGGTCGGCCTTTGCCGCCTTCGTGCTTTCTCCCGGCGTGCCGTTGACGCATCCGAAGCCCCATTGGACGGTCGATCTCGCCCGCCACGCTGGCGTCGAGATCATCGGCGACGTGGAACTTTTCGTGCGTGAGCGCCGGGTTCACGCCCCCGATTGCCCGTTCATCGCCATCACCGGCACCAACGGCAAGTCGACCACGACGGCGCTGATCGCCCATATCCTCAGAGAAAGCGGGCGGGACACCCAGCTTGGCGGCAACATCGGCACCGCGGTGCTGACGCTCGATCCGCCGAAGGCCGAGCGCTGCTACGTGGTGGAATGCTCCTCCTATCAGATCGATCTTGCGCCGACGCTTGAGCCCACGGCCGGCGTCCTGCTGAACCTGACGCCGGACCATTTGGACCGGCACGGCACGATGCAGCACTATGCCAGTATCAAGGAGCGGCTGGTGGCCGGAAGCGGCACGGCGATCGTCGGCGTCGATGACAGCTTCTCGAGCCTGATTGCCGATCGGGTGGAGCGCGCCGGAACCAGGGTCGTGCGCATTTCGCGTCGGAATGCGCTTGCCGACGGGTTTTATGCCGAGGGCTCGCGGCTGATGCGCGCAAGCGGCGGCACGTCTTCGCTGTTCGCAGACCTTGAAGGGATCCAGACGCTGCGCGGAGGGCATAATGCACAGAATGCCGCTGCCGCAATTGCCGCTTGCCTGGCGGTCGATGTCAACGAGAAGGACATTATCGATGGGCTGCGCAGCTTCCCGGGACTTAAACACCGGATGCAGCCCGTGGGCAAGAAAGGTGACGTCGTCTTCGTCAACGACAGCAAGGCGACCAATGCGGATGCCGCGGCGCCAGCACTTTCGAGCTACGATCGCATCTACTGGATCGCCGGCGGTCTGCCGAAGGAGGGCGGCATCACGTCGCTGGTGCCGTTCTTCCCGAAGATCGTCAAGGCCTATCTGATCGGCGAGGCCGCGCCGGCCTTTGCAGCGACGCTCGGCGAGGCCGTGCCCTACGAGATTTCCGGGACGCTGGAGAAGGCGGTCGCGCATGCGGCGGCGGATGCGGCACGAGACGAGGGCGGGCCTTCCGCCGTGATGCTCTCCCCGGCTTGCGCAAGCTTCGATCAGTACAAGAATTTCGAGGTGCGTGGAGATGCCTTTGTCGGGCATGTGGCAGCACTCGAAGGCGTGACCATGCTCGTCTGACGAGCGGAGCCGGCCTGAAGGATGGACATTGGCGCAGACCTGCGCCGGAAAAGGGGACAGACAGATGGTAAGCCGAGCCGAACGTGGCCCCGTGGCCGACTGGTTCTGGACGATCGACAGGTTGTTTCTGGCGACCTTCATCCTCCTGATGGGCGTCGGCTTCATGCTCTCCTTCGCGGCAAGTCCGCCGGTTGCCGAACGGCTCGGCCTCGACAGCTTCCACTTCGTCAAGCGTCATGCGCTCTTCCTCCTGCCGTCGCTCGCAGTGATGGTCGGCATCTCCTTCCTTTCGCCACGCCAGGTCAGGCGCGCAGCGATCATCCTGCTCGGCGTCTCGCTCGGGATGATGGTGCTGGTTCTCTTCGTCGGCCAGGAGGTCAAGGGCTCTCTGCGCTGGATATCGATCGGCGGCATTTCTATCCAGCCCTCGGAATTCATGAAGCCGGCCTTCGTTGTCGTCTGCGCCTGGCTTTTCTCCGAGCACGCACGGCAGCCGGAAATCCCAGGTAATCTCTTCGCCATCCTGCTTTTCGGGATCGTCGGGGCGCTTCTTGTCGCCCAGCCGGATCTTGGCCAGACCATCCTGACCACGGCGGTCTGGGGCGGCATGTTCTTCATGGCCGGCATGCCGTGGCTCTGGATTATCGTGCTTGCGGGCGCCGCGGTCGGCGGTTTCTTCGTCGCCTATACCATGCTGCCGCACGTCGCCGGTCGCATCGACCGGTTCCTGACCGGCGAGGGCGATACCTTCCAGGTGGATACGGCCCGCGAGGCGATCATTCGCGGCGACTGGTTCGGCCGCGGCCCGGGAGAAGGTGTCGTCAAGCGCATCATTCCCGACAGCCACACCGACTTTGTGTTTTCCGTGGCTGCCGAAGAGTTCGGCATCGTCTTCTGCATGGTCATCGTGCTGATCTTTTCCTTCCTGGTCATGCGTGGTCTCAGCCATGCCTTCCGCGAGCGGAACGATTTCAACCGCTTTGCCGTTGCCGGTCTTGTGCTGCAACTCGGCATCCAGTCGATGATCAACATTGGCGTGAACCTCGAGTTGCTTCCGGCCAAGGGCATGACCCTGCCGCTGATTTCCTATGGCGGCTCCTCGATGGTGGCGATCTGCGTGACGGCCGGATTCATCCTGGCATTGACCCGTCACCGGCCCGAGAAGCGCGCCGTGGAGCGCAGCCTCTTTCGATCCGGTGTCGGAATGCCGGCGGAGTAAGTCATGAGCAAAGGCATCATTCTTCTTGCCGCCGGGGGCACCGGCGGCCACCTCTTTCCCGCCGAAGCGCTGGCGCATGAGCTGAAGGCGTCCGGCTACGACGTGCATCTGGTGACGGACAGCCGCGCCGAGCGCTTTGCCGGCCGATTTCCGGCAGACGAGATCCACATCGTGCCTTCGGCGACGATCGGCTCGAAGAACCCGATCAAGCTGGCGCGATCGGTCTGGAAGCTCTGGACTGGCTTGCGTGCGGCGCGGCGCCTGATCACGCGCCTGAAGCCCAAAGCAGTGATTGGTTTCGGGGGCTACCCGACGGTGCCGCCGCTGCTCGCCGCGACCGGCATGGGAGTGCCGTCAATCATCCACGAGCAGAATGCCGTGATGGGACGGGCCAATAAGATGCTGGCCTCACGCGTGCAGGCAATTGCCGGCGGCTTTCTTCCCGAAGGCACCGGGGTTTTCGCGACGAAAACGGTGACGACCGGCAATCCCGTGCGTCCACCCGTGCTCGAGGCGGCGGGCGTGCCCTACGCGGATTCGATGCGCGACGCACCATTCCATCTGGTCGTATTCGGCGGCAGCCAGGGCGCGCAATATTTCTCGCAAGCGATGCCGCAGGCGATCTGCCGTCTCGGCGACGCCACGCGTCAGCGCTTGCGGGTCACGCAGCAGGCGCGTCCCGAGGACCGTGAAGGCGTAATCGCGACTTACGACAAACTCGGCGTTCCGGCGGAAGTCTCTCCCTTCTTCAACGACATGGCGGCGCGGATAGCAGCCGCCCAGCTCGTCGTTTGCCGCTCGGGCGCATCGACCGTCTCCGAGCTTGCGGTGATCGGCAGGCCGGCGATCCTCGTGCCCTATCCCTATGCCCTTGACCACGATCAGGCGGCGAATGCGGCCGCACTTGCGGCCAAGGGCGGTGCCCGCGTTATCGCGCAGGCCGAGCTCAGCGCCGAACGGCTTGCGGGCATCCTCGCCGACGCGATGAACAATCCACAGTCCCTGGCGCAAATGGCCGCCAGTGCCCGCGAAACCGGCAAACCGGACGCCGCGCGCTTGCTTGCATCCCTCGTAGAGGCTATTGCCAGCGGTTTGACAGTCGAGAAATTCAAGGAAACACGCTCATGAAAATGCCGAAGACGATCGGGCTCGTACATTTCATCGGTATCGGCGGCATCGGCATGAGCGGCATCGCAGAGGTGCTGCATAATCTCGGGCATCGGGTGCAGGGGTCGGATCAGTCGGACAGCGCCAACGTGCAGCGCCTTCGCGAGAAGGGCATCAAGATCTCCGTCGGCCATAAGGCTGAAAACCTCGGCGATGCCGAGGTCGTCGTCGTCTCGACGGCGATCAAAAAGGACAATCCCGAGCTGATCGCCGCGCGCGAAAAGTTCCTGCCGGTGGTGCGGCGCGCCGAAATGCTGGCCGAGCTCATGCGCTTCCGCAACGCGATCGCCATCGGCGGCACGCACGGCAAGACGACGACGACCTCGATGATCGCGGCGCTTCTGGACGCCGGCGGACTCGATCCGACGGTCATCAATGGTGGGATCATCAATGCTTACGGCACGAATGCGCGCATGGGTGCCGGCGAATGGATGGTGGTCGAGGCGGACGAGTCGGACGGGACCTTCCTGAAGCTGCCCGCCGATATCGCAGTGGTCACCAATATCGACCCCGAACATCTCGACCACTACGGCAATTTCGACGCCGTGCGCGCTGCTTTCCGACAGTTCGTCGAGAACGTGCCCTTCTATGGCTTCGGTGTGCTCTGCCTCGATCACCCCGAGGTCCAGGCGATGGTCGCCAAGATCGAGGACCGCAAGGTCGTCAGCTATGGCGAGAACCCGCAGGCGGACGTGCGCTACCACAATATCCGCATGGACGGCGCGACCTCCGTCTTCGATATCGAGATTCGCCGCCGCCGCACGGGTCAGGTGATCACGATGAAGGATCTGCGGCTGCCTATGCCCGGCCGCCACAACGTTTCCAACGCCACGGCCGCGATTGCCGTCGCCCAGCGCCTCGGCATCAAGCCGGAGGATATCGCGAAAGGGCTCGCCGCCTTTGGTGGCGTCAAGCGGCGCTTCACGCTCACCGGCGAGTGGAACGGGGCGCGCATCTTCGACGACTATGGCCATCACCCGGTCGAGATCAAGGCGGTGCTGAGGGCGGCGCGTGAGGCCTGCCAGGGCCGGATCATCGCCGTTCACCAGCCGCATCGCTACAGCCGTCTTTCGAGCCTTTTCGAGGACTTCGCCTCCTGCTTCAATGATGCCGACACGATCCTGATCGCGCCGGTCTATGCGGCGGGTGAAGACGCGATCGACGGGGTGGATTCGGAAGTGCTGGTCAACCGCATCAAGGCGGCAGGGCATCGCGACGCGCGTTACGTTCCCGGGCAGGAGGCGATCGCGCCGATCGTCTCGAAGATTGCGCAGGCGGGCGATTTTGTGGTTCTCTTGGGGGCCGGCAGCATTACCTATTGGGCTGCGGCCCTTCCCAAGGAACTCGCGAATATTTCAGGAATTTGAGCATGAAACAGGTTAACGGTGAAAGACTTCTCGAAGCGCTCGGAAGCGGCGTCAGCGCAGTCCGCGGACGCATCACGCCCGATGCCCCGATGGACCGGGTGACCTGGTTTCGCGCCGGCGGGCTTGCCGAGCTCATGTTCCAGCCGCACGACACGGACGATCTCGTCACCTTCCTGAAGCTCGTGCCGGAGGAGGTTCCGGTCATGGTGATCGGCGTCGGCTCCAACCTGCTCGTGCGCGACGGCGGCATACCGGGCGTCGTCATCCGCCTTTCGGCCAAGGGTTTTGGCGATCTCGAACTCGTCGGCGAAAACCGCATCAAGGCAGGTACCATCTGCCCCGACAAGAACATCGCGGCCATGGCCCTCGATCATGGCATTGGCGGCTTCTATTTCTACTACGGCATTCCGGGCTCGATCGGCGGCGCGCTCCGGATGAACGCCGGGGCAAACGGCGGCGAGACGCGCGAGCGGGTTGTGGAGGTCCATGCGGTCGACCGCAAAGGCAAAAAGCATGTGCTGAGCAATGCCGACATGGGATATTCCTATCGTCACACTGCAGCGGCGAAGGACTTGATCTTCACGCACGCGATTTTCGAAGGATATCCGGAAGACAAGAACAAGATCCGCACCGACATGGACGCGGTGCGCCAGCATCGCGAGACGGTGCAGCCGATCCGCGAGAAGACCGGTGGCTCGACCTTCAAGAACCCGGAAGGCCACTCCGCCTGGAAACTCATCGATGAGGCGGGTTGCCGCGGCATGATGATCGGCAGCGCGCAGATGTCGCCGCTCCACTGCAACTTCATGATAAACACCGGACAGTCGACCGGCTACGAGCTCGAATATCTCGGCGAGACTGTGCGGTCACGCGTGCTGGAGCATTCCGGCGTTCGTCTCGAATGGGAAATCAAGCGCATCGGCAATTTCATGCCGGGCTACGAGATCAAGGAATTCCTCGGCCGCGGCATCGCCTGAGCCGGAAGCATGAAAGCGAAAGGACCGCGACGGAGTCACCGTCGCGGCCCTTTTGCTGTTTGCTTGGAACTGCCGTCAGCCGGAGACTTCTTCTTCCTTTGATAGCAGCAGGCAGGCGAGCGTGATCAGCGCGGCTGCAAGCAGGTAATAGCCGACATGGCCGAGGCTGTAGTTGGTCGCGAGCCAGGTGGCGATATAGGGCGCCAGCGATGCGCCAAATATGCCGGCGAGGTTGAAGGTCATCGATGCACCGGTGTAGCGCACGGCTGTCGGGAAGGGGGCGGCGAGTGCCGCGCCGATCGGCCCGTAGGTAAGCCCCATCAGGCCGAGGCCGATGATCGAGAAGGCGAAGGCGCCGCCACGGCCGCTCGTCATCAGCGGAGCCATGGCGAGACCGAAGATGCCGATGCCGATCGTCGTCAGCACCAGAACCAGCCGTCGGCCAAAGCGATCCGAAAGAATGCCGGAGACCGGAATCATCAGGCCGAAGAAGACGACGCCGACCATCTGGACGATCAGGAACTGCTCGCGCGAAAAACCGAGCTTCGCCGTGCCCCAGGAGAGCGAGAAGACGGTCATCAGATAGAACAGGACGAAGGTCGCGAGGGCCACGAAAGTGCCAAGCACAAGGCTGCGCTTGTGCGAGCGGAAGATGGCTGCGACCGGAACCTGAACGCGCTCATGCTTGTCGATCGCCTTCTGGAATTCCGGTGTCTCGGTGATCTTCAGCCGGACATAGAGGCCGACGATGACGAGCAGGACGCTGGCGATAAAGGGAACCCGCCAGCCCCAGGCGAGGAAGGCTTCTTCGCTCATCACTTCGCCGAGCACGAGGAAGATGCCGGCGGAAAGGCTGAAGCCGATTGGCGCACCGAGTTGCGGGAACATCGCATACCAGCTCCGCTTGCCTTCCGGCGCATTCTCGGTCGCCAGCAGCACGGCGCCGCCCCATTCACCGCCAAGCCCCAGGCCCTGGCCGAAGCGGCACAGCGCAAGCAAGAGGGGCGCGGCGATGCCGATCGTGGTATGGGTCGGCAGGAGACCGATCACGACGGTCGAAACGCCCATAGTCATCAGCGCCGCGACCAGCGTTGCCTTGCGGCCGACCTTGTCGCCGAAATGGCCGAAGACCACCGCGCCGAAGGGGCGGGCGAAAAAGGCGATCGAGAAGGTGGCGAAGGATTGCAGCATCGCCGAGGTCGGATCGGCCGAAGGAAAGAAGAGATGCGGGAAGATGATTACCGCCGCGGTCGCATAAACATAGAAGTCGAAGAATTCGATGGTCGTGCCGACGAGGCTCGCAAACAGCACCCGGGCGGGGGAATTCGCTGCCGGCCGAACGAACGCACTATCCTTCGGCGACAGCGAGGTTGTCGCGTCTGTCATTGTGTTATCCTGGTATGAATTGTCGTGCCGTCTTGGGAGGCGGTCGGCGGGTTCTTAGCGCAAGTTGCGATCGGGAGAAAGTCGGAATTCGTAAGAAATGCGAACTAAATTCGCGGCGCGCGCAGCATTATTCCGCTGCTGCATGGCTCACGAGATCTATGCGGTCGGATGCCTCAATTTTCGGCAGCGGGCAGGTCGCGGTGGCATCCCTATCACGGTCTTAATCGTTCTCTGATAAATCGTCTGCGAATGGGAGTGTCCCGCTTAATGGCTGGCGTGGCTATACTCGCGGAGGGCGCCTCGTCGTTCCAGGATTTCCGGCGCAATCATTTTTTCGGCTTCTGCACTCCTTTCTCAACGTGGTCGCGCAAGCCACTGAAGTTGCCCCTAATTACCTCTTTTCGTCAGGCGTTTTTGGGCGGCGAACCTGATGCTTTTCATGAGAAGAGTTAACCAAAGTAAACGGTTCATTAACCATAATGCCGTTCTAGTGGCCCTGTTCGGGCGCCGGTGACTCGGCAACCGGAATCAGCCAGACGCAAGCAAGCATTGTAATAGTGGCGTATTCTTTGGGGGGTTTGATGAGCGGCAGGCATGTTGCTGTCCTGATGGGCGGATTTTCCTCGGAGAGGCCGGTGAGCCTGTCTTCCGGGGCTGCCTGCGCCGATGCTCTCGAAGCCGAAGGCTATCGCGTCACTCGCGTGGACGTCGGTCGCGACGTGGCCGCGGTTCTCGCCGATCTCCGCCCGGATGTCGCTTTCAATGCCCTGCATGGCCCATTCGGCGAAGACGGCACGATCCAGGGAATCCTGGAATATCTGGAGATCCCCTATACTCATTCCGGCGTGCTTGCCTCGGCTCTCGCCATGGACAAGGCGCAGGCCAAGCATGTTGCCAAGGCCTCCGGCATTCCGGTCGCCGAGGCGCTGATCATGGACCGGCGCACATTCGGCAACGAACACCCTATGAAGCCGCCCTATGTGGTCAAGCCGGTGCGCGAAGGCTCGAGCTTCGGCGTCGTGATCGTCAAGGAAGACCAGTCGCATCCGCCGCAGGTGATCACGTCGAGCGAATGGCGCTACGGCGACCGCGTCATGGTCGAGCGCTACATCGCCGGCCGCGAGTTGACCTGCGGTGTCATGGGCGATGTCGCGCTTGGCGTTACCGAGATCATTCCGCAGGGGCACGCCTTCTACGATTATGATTCAAAATACGTAAAAGGTGGTTCAAGCCACGTCATTCCGGCACAGATTTCACCAAATATTTACCAAAAAATACAAACACTCGCTTTGAAGGCGCATCAGGCAATCGGTTGCCGCGGCGTCAGCCGATCCGACTTCCGCTTCGATGATCGCGGTCCCGGCGAAGGCGAGTTGATCTGGCTGGAAATCAACACCCAGCCCGGCATGACCCCGACCTCCCTGGTGCCCGAGATGGCGCAGCATGCGGGCCTTCAGTTTGGTGAGTTTCTCAGGTGGATGGTGGAGGACGCATCGTGTTTGCGTTGAGGGGCAGAAGGGGCAGAAGGGTGCGTCACCCGCTCGGCGTCGCCGCTGAGGCGGATGAGACGTTCGTTCTGCCGCGTCCATTGCGCAAGGTGGTCCGTTTCCTGGTCAGCCTCGGTACCGGGCGCATCCGCTTTCCGGCGCATACCGGCACACTTTCGGCTGCTGCCTTCTTGGCGGCGACGGGCTTCTACGGCATGTCGCTCGGCGGCCACACGCAGAATTTCGCGCAGGCCTCGACAACCGCCGCCGGCTTTGCCATCGAGGACGTGCGGGTTTCCGGCAACGAGCAGACGTCCGAGATCGATATTCTGCAGCAGCTTGGGCTGGATGGCACGACCTCGCTAGTGGCCCTCGACATCGCCGAGGCCCGCAGGCTGATCAGCGAGTTGCCCTGGGTGCAGAACGTCACCGTGCGCAAGGTCTATCCGGGCACGATCGAGGTGAACCTCGAGGAGCGCAAAGCCTTCGGCATCTGGCAGCACGGCTCCGACCTGTCGCTGATCGAGCGTAGCGGTAGCGTCATCGCGCCGCTTCGCGACAACAAGTTCGCGGCCTTGCCGCTGTTCGTCGGCCGCGATGCCGAGACGGCGGCCGCCGGCTTCTATGACGAATTCTCCCGCTGGCCGGAGTTCCGCTCGCGCGTGAAGGCTTTTGTGCGCGTTTCCAGCAGGCGGTGGGACCTGCGCCTCGACAACGGCATTATCGTCAAGCTTCCGGAGGACGACGTCGCGCGGGCGATGAAGGTTCTCTCCGACATGGAGGAGAAGCATCAGCTTCTGGAGCGCGACATCGCCGCCGTCGATCTGAGGCTTGAAGACCGCACCACGGTACAATTGACGCCGGAAGCCGTTGCCCGGCGGGAAGTCGCGTTGAAGGCGAGGGAGAAGATGCTGAAAGCCCAGGAGAAGCGGATATGAGTTTGTTCGGTTCTTCCAATTTGGGTCTTCCGCGCCTGAAGCCGCTGTCTTCCAAGCGGTCTCATGTCGTCTCGGTGCTAGACATCGGCTCGACCAAGATCGTCTGCATGATTGGCCGGCTGACGCCGCGCGCCGAAAGCCAGATCCTGCCCGGTCGCACCCACAATATCGAAATCATCGGCATCGGCCATCAAAAGTCGCGCGGCGTGAAGAACGGCGTCATCGCCGATCTCGACGCGGCGGAAGGTGTCGTTCGTCTTGCGGTCGACGCCGCGGAGCGGATGGCGGGGCTGACGATCGACAGCCTGATCGTCAATGTTTCCGCAGGCCGTCTCCAGAGCGACGTCTACACTGCGACGATCGATCTCGGCGGGCAGGAAGTCGATGCGAGCGATCTCAAGAAGGTTCTCGCCGCTGCCGGCCAGCAGTCGCAGCGCTCCGACCGCGCGATCCTGCATTCGCTGCCGACCGGCTTCTCGCTCGATGGCGAGCGTGGCATCCGCGATCCGCTGGCGATGTTCGGCGACGTCCTCGGCGTGGATATGCACGTGCTGACGGTCGAGCGGGCTGCTCTCAAGAACCTCGAGCTCTGCGTCAACCGCGCCCATCTCTCGGTCGAGGGTATTGTTGCGACGCCTTATGCCAGCGGTCTTGCCGCACTCGTCGACGACGAGGTGGAGCTTGGCTGCGCGGCGATCGACATGGGCGGCGGCACGACGACGATTTCCGTCTTCGCAGAAGGCAAGCTGGTTCACGCCGACGCCGTCAGCCTCGGTGGCCACCATGTCACCACCGATCTTGCGCGCGGGCTTTCGACGCGCATCGAGGATGCCGAGCGGCTGAAGGTCGTGCACGGTTCAGCGCTGCCCAACAGCGCCGACGAGCGCGATATCGTATCTGTCCCGCCGATCGGAGAGGACGATCGCGACCAGCCGACCCATGTGCCGCGCGCACTGGTGTCGCGCATCGTTCGCGCCCGCATTGAGGAGACGCTGGAGCTCATCCGTGATCGCATCCAGCGCTCCGGTTTCAGCCCGATCGTCGGCAAACGCATTGTGCTGACGGGCGGCGCCAGCCAGTTGACCGGCCTGCCGGAAGCCGCGCGGCGCATTCTCGCCCGCAATGTCCGCATCGGCCGCCCGCTCGGCGTGTCCGGCCTGCCGACCGCGGCCAAGGGCCCGGCGTTTTCGACGGCCGTCGGACTGATGATCTATCCCCAGGTAGCCGATCTCGAGACCCATGCTGCCCATGGCGGCATGTTCTCCACCTTCGGCGGCGGCAACAGCCGCATCGCCCGCATGGGGCAGTGGTTGAAAGAGAGTTTCTGAGCTTCGCCGATGCCGCAGGGGCGTCGGACGTAACAGGTGTTTGAGTTTTGAAGGATTTGGCCGGCTCGGCAAGGCGGCCAGAAAACGAGAAGGAACAGTGATATGACCATCAACTTGCAAAAGCCGGATATTACCGAGCTGAAGCCCCGCATCACGGTCTTCGGCGTCGGTGGCGGCGGCGGCAACGCCGTCAATAACATGATCACCGCGGGCCTGCAGGGCGTCGACTTCGTCGTCGCCAACACGGACGCGCAGGCGCTTACCATGACCAAGGCTGAACGGATCATCCAGATGGGTGTTGCGGTTACCGAAGGTCTCGGCGCCGGCTCGCAGCCCGAAGTCGGCCGCGCGGCCGCCGAGGAGTGCATCGACGAGATCATCGATCACCTGAATGGCACGCACATGTGCTTCGTTACCGCCGGCATGGGCGGCGGCACCGGCACGGGTGCGGCTCCGATCGTCGCCCAGGCGGCCCGCAACAAGGGCATCCTGACCGTCGGCGTCGTCACCAAGCCGTTCCACTTCGAAGGCCAGCGCCGCATGCGGCTTGCCGATCAGGGCATTGCCGAACTGCAGAAGTCGGTCGACACGCTGATCGTCATCCCGAACCAGAACCTCTTCCGCATCGCCAATGACAAGACGACCTTCGCGGACGCCTTCGCCATGGCCGACCAGGTCCTCTATTCGGGTGTTGCCTGCATCACCGACCTCATGGTCAAGGAAGGCCTGATCAACCTCGACTTCGCCGACGTCCGCTCGGTGATGCGCGAAATGGGCCGCGCCATGATGGGCACCGGCGAAGCATCGGGCGAAGGCCGCGCAATGGCCGCCGCCGAGGCTGCAATCGCCAACCCGCTGCTCGACGAAACCTCGATGAAGGGTGCGCAGGGCCTGCTCATTTCCATCACCGGCGGTCGCGACCTCACGCTCTTCGAGGTCGACGAGGCTGCAACACGCATCCGCGAGGAAGTGGATCCGGACGCCAACATCATCCTTGGCGCCACCTTCGATGAAGAACTCGAAGGCCTGATCCGCGTTTCCGTTGTTGCAACCGGTATCGATCGCACGGCTGCGGAGGTGGCCGGTCGCACTGCTGACTTTCGTCCGGTAGCGCCGAAGCCGATCGTACGCCCGTCCGCCGCAATCCCGGCCCAGCCGCAGCCGGCCGCCCAGCACCAGCCGCCGGCACCGCAGCCGCAGCCGGTCGCTCAGCCCGTGCCGCAGCAAAACACCGTCGACCAGATCGCGCTTGCAATCCGCGAGGCCGAGATGGAGCGCGAGCTCGATATCGCCACCCGTGCCCAGGTCGCCGCGCCGGTACAGCACGTGCAGGAAGAAGCCTTTCGGCCCCAAAGCAAACTTTTCGCCGGCGCCGCGCCGGTGGAGGCCGCTCCCGTAGTGCGTCAGGCCCCGCCGGTGCAGCGTCCGGTCGAAATGCCGGTGCAGGCACAGGTCCAGCCGCAGGTGCAGCCGCAGCCGGTTCGCCACGAGCCTGCTCCGGTCATGCGCCAGCATGCCGAACCGGTGCGCATGCCGAAGGTCGAGGATTTTCCTCCGGTCGTGAAGGCTGAGATTGATCACCGCGCGCATGCCGCCCCTACTCACCAGGAAGAGCGCGGGCCGATGGGGCTCCTGAAGCGAATCACCAATTCGCTTTCCCGCCGCGACGATGACGACCACGGTGTGTCGGCCGACATGACGGCGGCAGCGCCGAGCCCTGCGTCCCAGCAGCGCCGCCCGCTTTCGCCGGAAGCGAGCCTTTACGCACCGCGTCGCGGTCAACTTGACGATCACGGCCGCGTCTCGCCGCAGGCGCGCTCGCACGAAGATGATCAGCTCGAAATCCCGGCATTCCTTCGCCGCCAGTCGAACTGATTTTGAAGGACTGTTCCTTCACCTTGCCGAATGCCCGGGCAACCGCCCGGGCATTTTTCGATTTTATTCGTTATTTCAATGGCTTGCAAATTATGTTGCGCGCATGACAATTGCGTAACAATGCGAAACGAACAGTGATTTGGAATGGTGCCTCCAAAATCATATTTTCAGCATCGGAATTGGGGACGCATACGATTCGATCGGGCGCTGTTAGTTCGGAGATTCGAGGTTTCGGCCAATCGGGGCCGTTCCTCGGAACGTCCGACTTGCGCCTTGAGCATCGCTGCTTCCCTCGTGCGTTTGGCCGATGGCTTATCGAGTGCCAGGGCCGCATAGAGTGAAAGTGAAGACGAGAATGGGAATTGAGCTCCTCGGGTTTCAGACGACGATTGCGAACCCGGTAACGCTGAAGGGAATTGGCGTCCATTCCGGCGCGGAAGTGTCGATCACCTTCCATCCGGCGGAGGCCGACGCCGGCATCGTGTTTCAGCGCGTTCTCGCCGGCGGCCGCGTTGCCGAGTTCAGAGCCGTCTCGTCGCAGGTCGGCAACACCGACCTCTGCACGGTTCTCGGCTTCTCGTCGGCAACGTCGATCGCCACGGTCGAACATGTAATGGCAGCGATCTATGCGCTCGGTCTCGATAACCTGCTCGTCGAGGTTCATGGCGCTGAAATGCCGATCATGGACGGCAGCTCCGAGCCATTCATCGACGCGATCGAACAGGTCGGCCTGAGGGCACTGGCCGTCAAGCGCCGCTATATCCGCATCATCAAGCCGGTACGCATCGACTCGGGCGCTTCCTGGTCGGAGTTCACGCCCTATGACGGCATGCGCTTCGAGGTCGAGATCGACTTCGACTGCCCGCTGATTGGCCGCCAGGCCTGGAAGGGCGACATGACGCCTTCCGTCTTCAAGCGGGAACTGTCGCGCGCACGCACCTTCGGCTTCATGCGCGACGTCGAACGGCTGTGGGCCGGCGGCTTTGCGCTTGGTTCGTCGCTCGAAAACTCGGTGGTGATCTCGGACGACAACACGGTGGTCAATGTCGAAGGGCTGCGTTATGCGGACGAGTTCGTGCGCCACAAGACCCTTGATGCCGTCGGCGATCTTTCGCTGGCCGGCGCTCCGTTCATCGGCTGCTATCGCTCCTATCGCGGCGGCCATAAGATGAATGCGAACGCGCTGAAGGCCCTGCTGAGCGACCCCACCGCCTACGAGGTCGTCGAAACGGCAACACCGCGTCAGCGCACCCGCTCGCGCGACATGGTCGCCGTCGCAGCTCCGGGCTTTGCGCCCTGGTCCGCATAACAATAAAAGTCAGTTCTTCTCCAGTCGCCGGCCGAAAGGCCGGCATTTTCATTGTGCGGGGTGATTCTCGGCAGCCCATTTGGGAGCCGAGATATCCTTCCGCGCCAAGTATTGGACGGCTTTTATCCGTGGAAAACGCGCAAAGCACTGCATACCGCCACAAATTTGCATGAATTGCTGATCATGACATTGCGATCTTGAGGCAACTTGCTCTAAAACGCGCAGGTCTGGCGGGATGCGGTCCGCCGAATGAAACGGGAATATTCGATGGTTCTTGCAGTTTCGCTCGATATGAGAAAATCAGTGCGCGTTGCCGCGGTCGTTGTTGCGGCTGTGGTTGGCAGCAGCCTGATCACAGCCTGCCAGAACGACCCGGATATCGATATCACCAAGCTCGCGGCGGAAACCGATCCGCCGGAGGTGCTCTACAACCAGGGCCTTGCCAACCTTAACGCCGGCAAGACGACGGAAGCGGCGCGCAAGTTCGAAGCGCTCGACCGCCAGCACCCGTTTTCCGAGTACGCCCGCAAGGCTCTGGTGATGAACGCCTTCGTCGCCTACCGCAACGGCCAGTATCAGGACGCAATCAACGCCACCAGCCGCTATCTGAACCTCTACCCGCAATCGGACGATGCGGCCTATGCGCAATATATTCAGGGTCTCGCCTATACGAAGCAGATTCCGTCGGTAACGCAGGACCAGAAGGCGGCCTCGAAGGCGATTGAGGCGATGCAGACGGTCATCGATAAATATCCGGACTCGGACTATGTCGAGGACGCCCAGGCGAAGATCCGTTTCGCCCGCGACCAGCTCGCCGGCAAGGAAATGCAGGTCGGTCGCTACTATCTCGAGCGCAAGGAATATCTTGCGGCCGTTTCGCGGTTCCGCACGGTAGTCGAGCAGTATCCGAATACGAACCAGGTCGAAGAAGCGCTTGCCCGACTCGTCGAGGCCTATTACGCCATGGGTGTAACGGCGGAAGCGCAGACTGCGGCGGCGGTGCTCGGGCACAATTATCCGGACAGCCAGTGGTATGCCGATTCCTACAAACTGCTGCAGTCGGGCGGACTTGAGCCGCGCGAAAGCGGTACGTCCTGGATTGCGCGCGCAGGCAAGAGGCTCATCGGCGCCTGACCTGCTCGGCGCTCGACAAGGAAGATCTGAAACCGGATGCTCGCGCAGCTCTCGATCCGCGATATCGTCCTGATCGAACGGCTTGACCTCACCTTCGAAGCCGGGCTCTCCGTGCTGACCGGCGAAACCGGCGCGGGCAAATCCATCCTTCTCGACAGCCTGTCGCTGGCGCTCGGCGGCCGCGGCGACGGCTCGCTCGTGCGCCACGGCGAGGACAAGGGACAAGTGACCGCGGTCTTCGATGTCCCGACCGGCCACGCGGCGCGGCTGATGCTCCGCGAAAACGGCATCGACGACGACGGTGATCTGATTTTCCGCCGCGTGCAGTCGACCGATGGCCGTACCAAAGCTTTCGTCAACGACCAGCCGGTCAGCGTGCAACTGATGCGTCAGCTCGGCCAGACGCTCGTCGAAATCCACGGCCAGCATGATGACCGGGCGCTGGTCGACACCGATGCGCACCGCGCGCTGCTCGATGCTTTCGGAGGGACATCGGAGGCGGCGGAAGAGGTTGGTGCGCTTTACCGCGGCTGGCGGGACGCGGAACGCAATCTCAAGAAACACCGCGAGCGCGTCGAGGCGGCGGCGCGCGAAGCCGACTATCTGCGCTCCTCGGTCGAAGAGCTGGAGACACTTTCGCCGCGCGACGGCGAAGAGGAGGAACTGGCCGAAGCCCGCGCGCGGATGATGAAGGCTGAGCGGATCGCCGGCGATATCAGCGAGGCCTCGGAATTTCTCAGCGGCAATACTTCGCCCGTTCCGCTAATCGCCTCGTTGGTCCGGCGGCTCGAGCGCAAGAGCCATGAGGCCCCGGGGCTCCTCGAAGAGACCGTGGAGCTTCTGGATGGAGCGTTGAACCAGCTTTCGGACGCGCAGATGGCGGTGGAGCGGGCGCTGCGCAACACCGAATTCGATCCGAAGGAACTGGAGCGCGCCGAGGAGCGGCTCTTCGCGCTGCGTGCTGCAAGCCGCAAATATTCGGTTCCGGTTACGGAACTGCCGGCGCTTGCTGTCCGCATGATCGCCGACCTCGCCGATCTCGATGCCGGCGAGGAGAAGTTGAAGCAGCTGGAAGTGCAGGTGGGGGAGGCAAGGGCGGCGTTCGATGCCGCGGCCCGGTCGCTGTCGGAGAAGCGCCGCCACACTGCAGACGCGCTTTCGGCGGCAGTGATGGCGGAACTGCCGGCATTGAAGCTCGAACGGGCGCGTTTCATGGTCGAGGTCGCGAGCGATCCGTCGTCACCGACTGCCGACGGCATCGATGTCGTCGAATTCCATGTCCAGACAAACCCCGGCACCCGGCCAGGGCCGATCATGAAAGTCGCCTCCGGTGGCGAGCTATCGCGCTTCCTTTTGGCGCTGAAAGTGGCGCTTGCCGATCGCGGCTCGGCGCCGACACTCGTCTTCGACGAAATCGACACCGGCGTCGGCGGGGCGGTTGCGGATGCCATCGGCCAGCGGCTGAAGCGGCTTTCCAGGAATGTCCAGGTGCTGTCCGTCACCCATGCGCCGCAAGTGGCGGCGCGCGCGGCGACGCATCTTCTGATCTCCAAGGGCCCGTCGGCGGAAAAATCCGAAATGATCGCCACCCGCGTCGCCCGCATGGACGACAGGGCGCGTACGGAAGAAATCGCCCGCATGCTTGCCGGCGCCTCGATCACCGAGGAGGCGAGGGCGGCAGCAGCGCGGTTGCTTGCCGGAAGCGGCTGATCACAGCTGATTTTCCATAGCGCCGATCACGCTACAGCGCCGTATCTCTTGAGAACGCAGAAGATTGCTGTAGCACTTTGAATTGCTGCATCATTCTATCCTTAAAGCGGATTCCGCTTTAAGGAATCATGCAGTAAAAACGACTCCCCAATCCGGAGTCGTCGCCCATGTTGAGTGAAAGAAAACCCGTCGAGCAATTGACTGAAACGGAAGCGGCCGAAGAGCTCGCCTTTCTCGCGGCGGAGCTTGCCCGTCACGACGCGCTTTATCATGGGCAGGATGCACCCGAAATCTCGGATGCCGACTACGACGCGCTGAAGCGGCGGAACGACCTGATCGAGGAGCGGTTCCCCGCGCTCATCCGCGAGGACAGCCCTTCGCGCAAGGTCGGCGCGGCTCCGTCGCTCACCTTCCAGCCGGTCGTCCATGCACGGCCGATGCTGTCGCTCGACAACACATTCTCGGACGAAGACGCTCGCGATTTCGTCGCCGGCGTCTATCGCTTCCTCGGGCGGCTTCCGGACCATTCGATCGCCTTTACCGCCGAGCCGAAGATCGACGGGCTTTCGATGTCGCTGCGCTATGAAAACCGGCGGCTTGTGACGGCCGCGACACGCGGCGACGGCACGACCGGCGAAAACGTCACCGCCAATGTCCGCACGATCGGCATGATCCCCAATAGCCTTCCGGCCGACGCCCCAGATGTCGTCGAAGTGCGCGGCGAGATCTATATGGCGAAGTCGGACTTCGCCGCGCTCAATGCCGAAATGGCGGCGCAAGGCAGGCCGCTCTACGTCAACCCGCGCAACACCGCCTCCGGCTCGCTCCGGCAACTCGACGCCAAGGTGACGGCGAGCCGTAAGCTCCGGTTCTTCGCCTATGCCTGGGGCGAGATGTCGGCGATGCCGGCCGATACTCAGCTCGGCATGGTCGAGACGTTCAAGGCCTGGGGCTTTCCGGTCAATCCGCTGATACAGCGTTTCGCTTCTGCGGACGAATTGCTGGAGCACTATCACCACATCGAGCGCGAGCGGCCCGATCTCGACTACGATATCGACGGCGTCGTCTACAAGGTCGACCGGCTCGACCTGCAGGCGCGCCTCGGCTTCCGCTCGCGCTCGCCGCGATGGGCGACGGCGCACAAGTTCCCGGCCGAGCAAGCCTTCACGCGGCTCAAGGGCATCGACATCCAGGTCGGCCGCACTGGCGCGCTGACGCCAGTTGCGCGGCTTGAGCCGATCACCGTCGGCGGCGTGGTGGTAACCAACGCGACCTTGCACAACGAGGACTATATCCGCGGTGTCGGCAATCGCGGCGAGTCGATCCGCGAAGGGCGCGACATCCGCATCGGCGACATGGTCATCGTGCAGCGGGCTGGGGATGTCATCCCTCAAATCGTCGACGTGGTGATGGGCGAACGTGCGGAAGGCGCCGAGCCTTACAAGTTCCCGACCACATGCCCTGTCTGCGGCAGCCACGCGGTGCGCGACATCAACGAGAAATCCGGCAAGCTGGATGCCGTGCGCCGCTGCACCGGCGGCTTCGTGTGCCGGGCGCAGGCGGTCGAGCACCTGAAGCACTTCGTCTCGCGCAATGCCTTCGACATCGAGGGGCTTGGCTCCAAGCAGATCGAATTCTTCTTCGAAAGCGAGGACGAGAAGCTGAGGATCCGCACCGCGCCGGAGATCTTCACGCTGGAGCGCCGCCAGGAGGTCTCGCTCACCAAGCTTGAAAACATCGAGGGTTTTGGAAAGGTCAGCGTCAGAAAGCTTTTCGAGGCGATCAACACGCGCCGCTCGATCGCGCTCCACCGCTTCATTTACGCGCTCGGCATTCGCCACGTGGGCGAAACGACCGCGAAGCTGCTCGCCCGCTCCTATGGCAGCTACGATCACTTTGGCGCGGCGATGGTCGAGGCGGGCAGTTTTGCCGGCGACGCCTGGAACGAGCTCAACAGCATCGACGGCATCGGCGAGGTCGTCGCCCGCGCCATCGTCGAGTTCTACAAGGAGCCGCGCAACGTCGAGGTCGTTTCACGGCTCCTGGAAGAGGTGACGCCGGAAAGCGCGGAGATGCCGGTTACAACCGGCAGTCCGGTTGCGGGCAAGACGGTGGTCTTCACCGGCTCGCTCGAAAAGATGACGCGCGACGAGGCCAAGGCAAAAGCGGAAAGCCTCGGCGCAAAAGTAGCCGGCTCGGTGTCGAAGAAGACCGACATCGTCGTCGCAGGACCGGGTGCCGGCTCGAAGCTCGACAAGGCGCGCGAACTTGGCGTCCAGACCATGGACGAGGACGAGTGGCTGGCGCTGATCGGCGGGTAGGAAGCGCAGCAGCGGCATGCTAGGGCGCGATTTGAGTCTATCGCGACGCGGACGCGTCGGCGTCGCAAAGAGACTCTTGAGCGGCTGGGCATTTCCAGCGCGCCGTTTTCCGCACTGGCTCAGCCAGTCACGCCGCCTGCTCGGCCGACATGTCCATCCACATGAATTCCCAGACATGGCCATCGAGATCCTGGAAGCTGATTCCGTACATCGAGCCGTAGTCGATTGCCGGCTTCCACGGCTTGGCGCCGGCGGCGAGCGCCTTGGCAAGCATGTCGTCGCACTCGGCGCGGCTTGTGGCGGAAAGGGCGGTGATGACTTCCGTGCCCTTGGCCGTGTCGCTGATCTCCCCGGTGATAAAGTTGCGGAATTTAGGCTCGGTCAGCAGCATGGCGAAGATATTGTCGTCGATCACCATGCAGGCGGCCGTGTCGTCCGAGAACTGCTCGTTGAAGGTGAAGCCGAGGGCGGAAAAGAAGGTCCGGGAGGCTTCCAGGTTTTTGACGGGCAGGTTTACAAAAATCATGCGCATGGGACGTTCCTCGTGACGGATAGTTGTTTCTACGAACCAAGGACGAAACGCGGCTTCGCCAGCCGACAGGCGGAGACGAGTTTAAACTGGTGCTCGCGCAGCGGCTTTCAACCGCAGTTCAGCCGATGCTTCCGGCAAACGTTCCGCCGGCCGCTCGCGTTCGACGGTCCGATCGACGAGATCACCGAGGCGGGTTACAATCGCATGATCGCGGTCAATGTCACCGGCGTCTTCGTTGCCACGCAGGAGGCGGTGCGCAACACGAAGGCGGGCGGGCGCGTTATCCATGTCGGCAGCTCGATGTCGCTACGCCGACCGCCTCGCTTTGCAGTTGACCGAGGTGCGGTCGCCGGCTTCACCTGCAGCTGGTGCGCGATCCCGGTCTGAACGTCACCGACATGAACGCCGACGGCGGGCCGGTCTCCACGATCGTCGGCCCGGATCGGCTGCCATGGTAAGTCGGACGAGATCGCGAGCGTCGTTGCCTCTCTGTCGAGCCCCGATGCCGCCTTCATCACGGGCGCCGACATCGTCGCTGGCGGCGGCTTCACCGCCTCAGGTCGCAGCGACTGGCAACTTGAAAGGAAGTCGCCATGTCCATTGGCATCATCGGATCCGGCAACATCGGGGCGGCCGTTGCCAGGGCGCTCGCCCGGGCGGAGATCCCGGCGATCATTTCCAACAGCCGTGGGCCGGAGAGCCTGAAAGCGCTTGCCGGCGAACTCGCCCCTTACATCACCGCAGGAACACGCGAAGAGGCCGCAAGCGCCGATCTCGTGCTGGTCGCGGTCACCTGGTCGAAGCTGCCCAAGGCGCTTTCCGGTCTGCCGGATTGGAACGGCCGGATCGTCATCGACGCAAACAATCCGATCGAAGCGCCGCTCTTCAAGCCCGCCGAGCTCAAGGGTCGGCTCTCGAGTGAGGTCTTCGCCGGCCTCGTCCCGGGTGCGCGCGTCGTCAAGGCCCTCAATCATCTGCAGCCACACCTCGTTTCCGGCGATCCGAAGGCAGAAGGCGGCCGCCGCGTGCTCTTCTTTTCCGGCGATGACGCCGCCGCCAAGGCGGAGGTCGGCGCGCTGATCGACCGGCTGGGCTTCTTCGGCATCGATCTCGGCCCGCTCTCGGTTGGCGGAAAGCTCACGCAGTTTCCCGGCGGTCCGTTGCCCGCGCTGAATCTCGTCAAGTTCGATTGAAATCGGGTAGGCCGCTGATCCGGCCTGCTTTTTGGACCCTGCAATCCGGCTTCACGCACCATTTCCATTTGTCTTTTTGCGCTGCACAAGATAGAGCTTTGCAAGCCAAAATTTGTGCAGTTGCCTTTTTCGCGGGGCTCACAAGGGGCCATATGGCGAAACGGGGCGCGTACGCCCGCGCCCCGGCGGATTGGAGGGTCCGAAGATGAAAACGATCACCACCATCGCCGAACTGCGCGCGGCTCTCGCCGAGCATCGGCGCGCGGGCAAGAGTATCGGTCTGGTCCCCACCATGGGCTATCTTCACGTCGGCCACATGGAACTTGTCCGCCGCGCGCGCGGTGAGAACGACGTGGTCGTCGCCAGCATCTTCGTCAATCCCCTGCAGTTCGGACCGAGCGAAGATCTTGCCAAATACCCGCGCGATCTTGCGCGCGACCAGGCGATGCTTGCCGAGGGCGGCGTCGATTTTCTCTTCGCGCCCGGTGTTTCCGACATGTATCCGCGTCCGATGGAGGCCGTGGTCGACGTGCCGAAGCTCGGCTCGGAGCTCGAGGGTTCGGTCCGGCCAGGCCATTTCGCCGGCGTCGCGACGGTCGTCACCAAGCTCTTCAATATCGTTCAGCCGGACCGCGCCTATTTCGGCGAGAAGGATTTCCAGCAGCTCCAGATCATCCGCCGCATGGTCGAGGATCTGGCGCAGCCCGTCTCGGTGACCGGCGTGCCGACGGTGCGCGAGGCCGATGGGCTCGCCTGCTCGTCGCGCAATGTCTATCTGACCACCGACGAGCGTCGCGCCGCGGCGATTGTGCCCAAGGCGCTGGGCGAGGCCGAACGGCTGATCGCCAGCGGCCTGACCGACCCTGCTGCCGTCGAGAAAGGTGTTCTCGACTTTCTGTCCACAGAACCGCTGGCGCGACCGGAGGTCGTCGCGTTGCGCGATCCGGAAACGCTGGAACCGATCGAGGAAATCGGCGAGAAACCGGTTCTGCTCTTGCTGTTCGTCCGCTTCGGTACCACGAAGCTGCTCGACAACCGTGTGATCGCACCGAAATCCGCCCATTTTGCAAAGGTAGCCTGAGAATGAGCGTACACACCGCGAAGCGGCGGCTGAGCCCCGCCAATATCGAAGCCCTGAAGGGTGAACGCCCGATCGTCAGCCTCACCGCCTATACGACGCCGATCGCGCGCCTGCTTGATCCGCACGTCGATTTCCTGCTCGTCGGCGATTCGCTCGGCATGGTGCTCTATGGCCTCGACACCACAGTCGGCGTCACGCTCGACATGATGATCGCGCATGGCCAGGCGGTGATGCGCGGTTCCGAGCGCTCCTGCATCGTCGTTGATCTTCCCTTTGGCTCTTATCAGGAATCGAAGGAGCAGGCTTTCCGCAGCGCCGCGCGCATCCTGAAGGAAACCGGCTGCAGCGCGGTGAAGCTGGAAGGCGGGGCGGAAATGGCCGAGACGGTCGATTTCCTCGTCAGCCGCGGCATTCCGGTGCTCGGCCATGTCGGCCTGATGCCGCAGCTCGTCAACACCACCGGTGGCTACCGTTCGGTCGGCCGCAACGAGAAGGAAGTGGCGAAGATCCGCCGCGACGCCAAAGCGATCGACGATGCCGGCGCCTTCGCCATCGTCGTCGAAGGCACGGTCGAACCGGTCGCGCGCGAGATTACCGCTACCCTGCGTTCGCCGACCATCGGCATCGGCGCATCCCCCGCCTGCGACGGCCAGAT
Source organism: Sinorhizobium terangae (assembly GCF_009601505.1). GTDB lineage: Bacteria > Pseudomonadota > Alphaproteobacteria > Rhizobiales > Rhizobiaceae > Sinorhizobium > Sinorhizobium terangae. The sequence continues at coordinate 26,600 of NZ_WITC01000027.1, read as the reverse complement.
CCTCGTCTCCGACGACATGCTCGGCATCTTCAACGATTTCAAGCCGCGCTTCGTCAAGCATTTCGCCGAGCTCGCTCCAGCGATCTCGAAGGCGGTCGAGGACTATGCCAACGAGGTGAAGGCGCGGACCTTCCCGGCTATCGAGCATACGTTCCAGTTGAAACGCTGATCACTGCACGATCGCAATCTTTGCCCCCTCACCCTAACCTTCTCCCCGCGCGCGGGGAGAAGGTCGCGGTAGCGGGATGAGGGGCAGAAATGCGAGCAAAACGGTATGTCGCCGGATGATCGTGCCCCAGGTGCAGCAGCTGCACCGAGCCTGGCAGTTGCCATTCAACCATCAGAAAATTCAATCACTGTATCAGCGCAATTGAATTGTCGTCGGGTGCGGCAGCCCCTATCTGTCCCCATGCCGGTTCGCGGACATGCCTCCGGTTTCGGCGGAGGATGATCATGAACAGAGACGATTTCCGTGCGGGCCTGCGGACGGGCTTTCCCGTCATGCTTTCCGCGTCGCCCTTCGGCGCGCTCTTCGGTGCGCTTGCGGTCGATAACGGTTTTTCGGTTGCCGATGCGGTGTTCATGAGCGCCACCGTCTATGCGGGCGCCAGCCAGATGGTCGGCATCGAACTCTTCGGCAACAATGTGCAGCCGTGGCTGGTCGTGCTTTCGGTCTTCGCGGTCAATTTCCGTCACGTGCTTTATTCCGCCTCGATCGCAAAGCACATCCGCCACTTCACGCTCGCCCAGAAGCTCATGGCTTTCTTCCTGCTGGTCGATCCGCAATATGCCGAAAGCGAAAGGCGGGCGGAGCGCGGTCTGCCGGTGACCTTTTCCTGGTATCTCGGCTTCGGGCTCGTGATCTATTTCCCGTGGATCCTCAACACGCTGGTCGGCGCACTGTTCGGCCAGTTGATCGGCGATCCGAAGGCGATCGGCCTCGATGTGCTCCTGCCGATCTATTTCCTCGGGCTCGTGCTCGGCTTCCGCACACGCGATCGCTTCCTGCCCGTGGTCGCCACCAGCGCCGTCGCCTCCGTTGCCGCGATGCATTTCGTCGGCTCGCCCTGGCATGTCAGTATCGGCGCGCTTGCGGGCATCCTACTCGCGGCCGTCTTGCCGCCGGAGCATCGCCTGAGGCAAGGGCCGGCGCCCGTGAAAAAGGAGGCCTGAGCCGTGGACGCACAGCACCTCAACCTGATCTACCTGATCGTTGCCGCCGCACTCGCCACCTTCGCGACCCGGTTCGGCGGCTATGTGCTGATCACCCAGTTGAAGCGCATTCCACCGCGGCTCGAAGCGGCGCTGAACGCCGTCCCGGCGGCGGTCCTGACGACGCTGGTTGCACCGGCCTTTGTCTATGGTGGCTTCGATGTCGCGGTGTCGATGCTCGTCGCCTTCGCGATCGGACTGCGCTTCTCGACACTCCGGATGCTGCTTGTCGGCTGGGCCGTGGTGATGGTGATCCGGCACGTGGTTCTGTAGTTCTCTCGTCCTCCCGGCTGCCGGACAGTGCTAGTCGGGCGCCCACCATTGGCGCTGAACCGACACTGGGCTATCATCTTTTGGTTGCCGGAGAGGCATCAGCCCTCCGGCTCTGGAGGAGCGACCCCATGATTATCAGGATTTCAATTGCCCTTCTTTTGGCGCTCGCACCTGTAACGGCCTTCGCCAATCAGTGCCCCACCATGATGGCGGCGATTGACGCCGCCCTGCCGAACGCCTCCCTTTCTGAAGCCGACATGGCCAAGGTCAAGCAGTTGCGCCAGCAGGGCGAACAGTTGCACCAGTCCGGCGATCACGCAGGCTCGGAGGCAGCGCTCGGCGAGGCGAAGAAAATGCTGGGAATCTGAATGGAAGAGCCGGGAATCGCCCCGGCCTTTCAGCTTTGAAAATTCCGCGAACGATCGGTCAGGCCTCGAGGGTGCCGCGTGGCCCGGCCTTTCACGCTTGGCGAATGACGATTTTCAAACCAAGCGTGCAATCCCGTAAAATTTCCGGGTTACGCCGGAGTGGCGCGGGAAATATAACAGTATCGTTGGTAGAGACATCGTACCTCCCAACCGAGGCCCGGCCGCCCCCTGTAGCCCCCAACCTACGCCGCCGGGCCTCCCCGCGTCCTTTACTTGTCACGAAGTTTCGCGACGCCGGTTCGCGAAAAGACTCCTATTTCTGTGGCGATTAGATCGTTTTCACTGTTTGAATGAACTCGCGAAGCGATCTAGCTATTTGATATTACACAATTTATGCCGCCACACGCTTTTCCTGGAATCGCTCTAACTCTTTGAAACAATGCAAGTTCTATCGCGCGATCACGTCGGTGGCGGCTTCCAGCCAGTGGCGTGTGTCGTCGCTGGCGATGAGCGGCATGAGCTTGTCGCGCGTTTCGGCATGATAGGCGTTCAGCCAGCCAAGCTCCTCGTCGGTCAACAGCGAAGGGAGGACGAGGCGCCGGTCGATCGGGCAGTAGGTCAGCGTGTCGAAGCCGAGCATCGGCAGGTCGCCGCCTTCGATCTCCGAGGCTTCCCGGACGACGACGAGGTTTTCGATGCGGATGCCGAAGGCGCCCGGACGATAGTAGCCGGGCTCATTGGAAAGGATCATGCCCGGCAGCAGCTCTTGCGTCGAAAGCCGGGCGATGCGCTGCGGTCCCTCATGCACGGAAAGATAGGAGCCGACGCCATGGCCGGTGCCGTGGGCATAGTCGGCGCCGGCTTTCCAGAGCGCGATGCGGGCGAGGGGATCGAGATCGACACCGCGCGAACCCTTGGGGAAGCGCGCCGTGCTGATCGCGATCATGCCTTTCAGCACCAATGTGAAGAAGCGCTTCTGCTCTTCCGGAACGGCACCGATCGCAACCGTTCGGGTGATATCGGTCGTGCCGTTGATATATTGCGCGCCGGAATCGATCAGGAACATGGTTCCGGGCTCAATTGTCCGGTCCGTGTCCGTCGTCACGCGGTAATGCATGATCGCCGCGTGTGAGCCGGCGCCCGCAATCGTGTCGAAGGAAATGTCCTTCAGCGGATTCTGCATGCGCTCGCCGACGGTCGCGCGCAGGGCCTCCAGCCTTTCCGTTGCGGCGATCTCGGTCACGCTGCCGGGCTCGGTCTGGTCAAGCCAGGCGAGGAATTCGACCATCGCGGCGCCGTCCTGTAGATGCGCGCGCGCCGATCCCTGGATCTCGGCGGCGTTCTTGCGGGCGCGGGGGAGGCGGGCCGGATCGACTGCGCCGACGACCGAGCCGCCTTTCTCGCGGATCAGTTCACCGATGGCGAAGGGCGCAAGGTCCGGATCGATCATGATCGCCGCACCAGTCGTCGCGAGCGCCGCCAGCCGGTCCTCGAAACTCGCCGGAGCGGTGATTTCGGCAAGCTGGGTCAGATAGGCTTCCTGTTCGATGCCGGTCTTGCGCTTATCGAGGAAGATCTCGGCGCGGCCGTCCGCATGGATGATCGCGCGGGCAAGCGGATGCGGCGTGTGCGGCACGTCGCTGCCGCGGATATTGAAGGTCCAGGCGACCGAGGAGGGGTCGGTGAGGACGACAGCGGCCGCCTTGGCTTCAAGGCCGGCAGCGATCGCGGCAATCTTGTCCTTCGCCAGTTGGCCGGCATGCTCGCTCGGCTGGATCGTCACCCGGCCAAGGGGAGCTGCGGGCCGGCCGGTCCAGATTTTGTCGAGCGGGTTGTGATCGAGGAAGACCAGCGCGCCGCCGACCGCCGCGAGCGCCTTCTGCAGCTTGAGGACCTCGGCGCCGGTATGAAGCCACGGGTCGATGCCGAGGCGGAAGCCTTTCGGCGCATGAGCCTCCAGCCAGACATGCGGCGGCTCGCCGATAAGGTCACCCCCCGTGAAGACGCTGCCGTCCACCTGCTCCTTGAGCTGGGTCACATAGCGTCCATCGACGAAGACGATCGCTTCACGCTGCGTGACAAGCGCAACGCCGGCGGAGCCGGTGAAGCCGGTCAACCAGGAAAGGCGCTCGGACGAAGCCGGCACATACTCGCCCTGGAATTCGTCGGCGCGCGGCACGAGGAAGCCGTCAATGCCAAGGGCCGGGAAGACGGCGCGCAGAGCGGCGGTGCGCTCCTTGCCGAACTGAGGCGTGGAGGTGACTTCGAAGGACTGAAACATGGAATATTTCCGGCAATTTGGCGGAGAACCGCGACTGGGATGATCGTCATGTTAGCGGAAAGGTCGCTGCCGAGGAAAGAGGCGATATCCGGCTGTGAACAGGCGCAGGCCGCCGCGGTTACGCACCTGCCAATCAGGGCATTTGCCCAGGCTGCGGACATATGCATCATATGCATGGCACCCATGCTGCAACGCATCTATCTCTATCGGAATAATGGTTTATAAGCGCGCTCAACGAACACGGACGAACATCCGGTGGTTCAAAAAAGCTGCGGTTCTGAGAATAGTTGGTCATTCTGTTCTCCTCCTCCCTCAAGGGTGGCCAATTTCAGAACGGTAGACGCCCGCTCGAGCGCTCCTCCTCCTCAGGCTCGCGGGCATGGTCGGCCTCAAAGCCGCCCAGCAGGCGATGCCTCCGGCATCGCCTTTGTTTCGAAAAGGTCACCCGTCATGATGGACTGGGTGGCCTTTTTCGTTTTCTGCTTACTCGGCGATTTCGCTGGATCAGGGGAGTAGCGTCCGCGCTGCGACCGCCGACACCAACAATTGCCACCAGTGCTCCTTTGATCGGCCCTCACCCTAGCGCTCTCCCCGTTCTGACGGGGAGAGCGGATTGGGAGCGTGCGGCGTCGTCCCATCCCCCTGCTTGCGAGGAGAAGGTGCCGGTAGGCGGATAACGGGCAGGTGACAACCCGCTATTTCGTCAGATGGATGGTGACCCAGCCGTTGCGCCAGATGGTGCGCACGTGTTTGAGGCGCTGGCCGTTATAGGCGGCAAGCACCTTCCAGCGCTGTTCGGCGAGAATGCCGGACAGAATGACCGAGCCGCCGGCGGCGAGATTGGCGACAAGCTGCGGCGCCATCTTCATCAACGGCCGCGCCAGGATGTTGGCGATGATCAGGTCGAAGGGGCCATTGGTGCTGAACGCCGTCGAGTGGAAACTGGGGGCGGTGGCAAAGGTCATGCCAGTGACGACGCCGTTGCGGCGGGCGTTTTCGCTCGCGACGCGGGTCGCGATCGGATCGATGTCGGTGGCAAGCACCGGCACATGCAGGAGTTTCCAGGCCGCGATCGCAAGCACGCCGCTACCTGTGCCGAGGTCGAGGACATTGCGGACCGGCCGCGTATGCGCAACGGAGGCAAGCACTTCTAGGCACCCGGCGGTTGTGCCATGATGGCCCGTGCCGAAGGCCTGGCCGGCGTCGATCTCGATCGCTATCTCGCCGGTCCTGACCTTGTCTCGATCATGAGAGCCGTGGACGACGAAGCGTCCGGCGCGCACGGGGGCGAGCCCTTCCAGCGATTTGGCGATCCAGTCGATATCGGGCAAAACTTCGCGTTCGATCGGCAGATGGGAGAAACCCGCGGCGAGCGCGTCGGCAAGCCGCACCCTGACGCTCTCCTCCTCGTCCGCCATCATGTAGACCGAGGCTTCCCAGACGTCGCGCTTCTCGTCGATCTCCATCGTCGCGATGGCATAGTCGTCGTCCTCGAAGATCGTGCTCATGACATCGAGCACGGCCGCGACCTGTTTCTCGGTGCTGGTGACGAAAAGTCTTATCTCGCTCAACGATCTGTCCTTCGGATGTGGTCGGCCTCGCGGCTATCATGGATCCGGTAGAAACGCAAAGCGCCGGCGGGGAGCCGGCGCTTTGCGGGAATGGGAGATGATGAAGTAGCCGCTCAACTCTTGGTCAGGTTCTCGAGCTTCTGAACGGCGGTGTCCGGGTTCTCGCCATAGGCAATCGTGCCGCTGAAGTGCCCGTTGGCGTCGAGAAGGAACACCGAGGCCGTGTGGTCCATGGTGTAGTCGCCGTTCGGGTTCTTTTCGTCGACCGGCACCTTCTTGTAGTAGACGCGGTAGCCCTTGACCATTTCAAGGACCTTGTCCGGCGGTCCGGAAATGCCGGTGATGCGCTTGGAGACGTTGGAGACGTACTGGCCAAGAACGTCCGGGGTGTCGCGCTCCGGGTCGACGGTGATGAAATAGGCCTGCAGCTTGCTGCCGTCGGGGTCAACCTTTTCAAGCCAGCCGTCCAGCTCGAAAAGCGTGGTCGGGCAGACTTCCGGGCAATGGGTGAAGCCGAAGAAAAGCGCGGTCGGCTTGCCGGTGAACGCCCGTTCGGTGATCGGCTTGCCGTCCTGTGCGACAAGCGTGAAGGGCACGCCGAAGGGACCGGAGGACGCCTGCTGCCGCGATTGCGTCATGTCGTAGGTGAGCCAGCCGAGGATCGCCACCATGACGAGGATGGCCGCCCAAAGGACGATGCGTATGGTTTTCATCGTTGCTACCGGTTTGCTGAGCCTTCGTAAGGGCGTTCAATGAACGTGGCGTTGTGATACCGCGTCACCACCACCGGCGCAAAGGGAGAATTGCCGCAGGCGGTGCATGCGGCAAGCCAGGGCGTCAGAAGCACCAGGAAATGCCGGCTTGAGCGAGCGACAGGAAGATGTCGGCGCCATGCGCGATCCAGCCTTGGAAAGCCAGGAGTGCGACGAGTGCGAACACGCCCGCAAAAAGGGTGAGGACGAGGGGCGAGAGCGATTTCTTCGTGTCCGTGCGCATACCCCGGATCATAGCACTCGAAGGCGACAAAGAAAGGGGAGCACAGGCGGTTGATCCGCAGAGCTGGTAGCCATGTTTTAGCGAATGGTTAAGGTCTGTTTGCCAGTGTCGCCGAAAGCGGAGAAGTGCACCACTTCGATATGACATGAGGTCATCCGGTTTGATCGAGCCCGGCCTTCCGCATCGATCGTAACGGAGGACCTCGCCTGCCGCGGCGGGTCCATTGCCATGGACTGCCAGTCAATGAACACCTCTCCATCCGTCGGACGCACCCTCTCGATCAGCCAGCGACTGGCGACTCTTGCAGCCGCCGCCTTCCTCGGCTTTGGTTCGGTGCTCACCGTTGGTTTGTACCAGGAGCGGCGATCGGAACAGACGCTTGAAAAGGCGGTCGCCGCCCAGCGCGGCATGAGGACGGTCGAGGAAATGCGACTTGCCGGCCTTGAGCTGGTGCTCGCGGCGATGGACACGATCGTCGATCGTGACGAAGGCAAGATTCTGCCCGAGCGCGCGGCCCAAATCAAAGCTTCGCTCGCAACGCTCGACGCCAGGAAAGCCGATGTCGAGGCGCTGGCGCGTCTCCTCGGCAGACCGGAAGTTCTCTCCAACTTCGATGCCGATCTTGCCCAATTGCGCAAGGCGGTTGAGGTGGATCTGAAGGCGCTGGTGGAGACTGGAGCGCAAGCGGACGAATTCGCCCGCATCGACGATGCGATCGATGGCGGCGGGGAGCGTCTTGGCGCCGCACTCGCTGAGCTGAGCGAAGCCGCCGCTGGCCTTGCGTCCGCGCGCATCGCCGAGACACAAGCCGCATCAGCGAACGCACTCGTATTGCAGGGAGCCGCAGGGCTGCTGGCGATGGCGACCTTGCTGGCGCTGATCTGGTTCCACGGCAATGCATTGCGCCGGGGCATCCTCGGCTTGCGCGACAGCATGCAGCGGATCCATTCGGGCGATCTGACCTCCAGCCTGGCAGGGCTCGCGCGCGGCGACGAAATCGGCGAGATGGCCCGGTCCGTGGAGCTCTTCCGGGCTTCGGCGATCGAAAAACGTTCGCTGGAGCAGAACGCGATGGCGAGCCGCAGGGAAATCGAGGAGGAGCGCCAGCGTCAGGAAGCCGAGCGCGACCAGGCTGTCGCCCGCATCAAAACCGCGGTCGATGCGCTCGGGCGGGCCCTTAACCAGCTTGCCGAGGGCAATCTTGCAGTCGCAATCCGCGAACCTTTCGTAGGTGACCTCGATGTGCTGCGCCGTGATTTCAACAACACCGTCGAACGGCTGGGCCACGTTCTTGCAAGCGTCAAGGAGAATGCCGTTTCGATCGAAACAAACGGTCGGCAGATGCGCAGCGCCGCCGACGATCTGGCTCGGCGGACGGAACGGCAGGCGGCGTCGCTCGAACAGACCTCGGCCGCTCTGGAGGAAATCACTGTGACGGTGAAGACCGCGACCGAGCGCGCCGAAGAAGCAAGCCGCATGGTCGACGAGACGCGCACCAACGCGGAAGAATCCGGACGCATCGTCGGCGAAGCGATCTCTGCGATGGCGCGCATCGAGGGCGCCTCCAACGAAATCGGCAAGATCATCAATGTCATCGACGAGATCGCCTTCCAGACGAACCTTCTGGCGCTCAATGCCGGTGTCGAGGCTGCGCGGGCAGGGGAAGCGGGCAAGGGCTTTGCCGTCGTTGCCCAGGAGGTTCGCGAACTCGCCCAGCGGGCGGCCGGCGCGGCGAAGGACATAAAGGCGCTTGTCACACGATCCGGCAACGAGGTCGGCACGGGCGTAAAGCTGGTGCAGGCGACCGGCGAGGCGCTCGGCCGCATCGGCGCCGACGTCGCGCGCATCAACGAACATATGAGCTCGATCGTGATGGCGGCGCGCGAGCAGTCGACCGGGCTCAACGAAATCAGCACCGCTGTCGGCCAGCTCGATCAGATGACGCAGCAGAACGCTGCGATGGTCGAGCAGACCAACGCTTCGAGCCACACGCTCGCGCAGGACGCCGAGAAGCTCAGTGAGCTCGTCGGCCAATTCCGCCACGGGCAGGTGAGTGAGGCAGCATTCCGGAAGGCAGCGCCCGCTCCGGCGCAGCCCTCCGTCAAGATCGGCGCCCCGGCCAAGAGTCCAGTCCGGGCCAGCGCCGCGGCCCCCGCAGGGCCGGTGCCCCTGCGCAAACCGTCCGCCGCGCAGGCATCCGCTCGTCCAGCTCCATCACCCGCCAAGGCCCTGATGGGCAAGCTGGCGGGCGCTTTCGGCAACAAGCCGGGCTCCGTACCTTCCGTTACGGCCTCCGGCGATAACTGGGAAGAATTCTGACCATGAGCAACGCTATCAAACAGTCCGGCGCCTATCTCGAAATCGTCTCCTTCCACCTCGGAGACCAGGAGTTCTGCATCGACATCATGGCGATCCGCGAAATTCGCGGCTGGGCGCCGGTTACCCCGATGCCGCATACGCCGCCTTACGTCCTTGGCCTCATCAACCTGCGCGGCGCCGTGATCCCGGTGATCGACATGGCCTGCCGCCTCGGCATGAAGATGACCGAGCCGTCCGAGCGCTCGGCAATCATCGTCACCGACATCAATGGCAAGCTTGTCGGGCTTCTGGTCGAGCAAGTCTCCGACATGATGACGATCCGCAGCGAAGACCTGCAGCCGCCACCGGAGATCATTCCGGAGGCGCAGCGGGCCTTCTGCCGCGGCATCGTGGCGCTCGAAAAGTCGATGGTCTGCTTCCTCAATCTCGATACAGTCATCGCCGACGAGCTGGCACAGGCGGCATAGCCTGAGCGCAGGCTCAGATCTTCCAGGCAAAAGGCCCGCTTCGGCGGGCCTTTTTATATGCCGGCGATGCAAGTTTGTCCCGGTTTCCACCGGCGCTTCAAAGTCAGACGGCGCTGAGGCAGTCGCACTCCAGGAACACGGGCGCGGCGAAGGAGTTATACCCTAACAGCATGGTAAACAGCCTATGCTGAAAAACCACAGCATCCCTCGGGAGGCGGGGTGCTACCGACACAGGAGCAATGCCATGAGAGTTTCCATGAGAACATCCTTGGCCGCATTCGTCCTCTCGTCTGCCCTTGCAGGCGTCGCGGGTTCGGCCCTTGCCGACAGCTACTATCAGGGCATCGATCCGCATAATCCTCCTGGGACTCAAAACAGAGGAACGGTGTTAGTACCGATGCAACGACGCCCATATTACGTCGATGAAATGCCGACAGGCAGCATCTACGTCGATCCCATGGCGACGGGCAGCGTCAGTGGAGCCCCGGGGCGCGTGCGTGAGCAGTATCGGAATGAGTACCAGGGTGGCGGTCAGGGCGACTACTACTAGGGTATCATGCCCCCGGCACCGGTTCCCTGAGTGACAGCATAGTCTGGATCTTACCGATATATTACCGGCACTAGACAGCGCGCGATCGGCGATTTTTCGTCCTCCGGCGTCATGAGTGCGTGGCCTCAATGAGGCGAGCACCACCGGTATATGCGCATTGGCGATTGCAGATCCCGATCGCCGGTGCGTGGGAGTGGTTCGTTCTCGATCGTCACCCAGTAGGGCCGCGAACGCGGCGTCAAGTTACAGCTGCGTAATGTTCCATCACGGTTGCATGAGTCATTCGTGACAAAACGTCACCGCTTGCAATGAACAACTGCTCTCCAAAGGTGTTATGCTTTCAGTATCCGTTGGAGGCCGGATGCAAAATGAACATAGGAGCTAATGTCATGAAAGTTTCGCTGAAAACATCAGTTGTTGCATTTGCCCTGTCCTCCGTACTCGGCGGCGCAGCGCCAGCCTTGGCGGACTCCTACTATCCGGGCATCGACCCGAACAATCCTCCGGGCACGCAGAACCAGGTACGGGCCACGGCTATGCCGCAGAACCGGCCGGCTGCGGTTGACGAGATGCCAACGGGCAGCATCGACCGCAACGGTCGGATCATCTATCCGAATAGCGGCGGATCCACCCTTCAGCCACGCTATCAGACCGGGGAAGGCGACTATTACCGCGGTATCGTTCCCCCAACACCGTGACATTCGGATAGTGTGAACAATTCTCAAGGCGGGATGGGACAACCGCCTTGAGCTCTGACAACACTATTGCGGGCGCCCTTTCTCCCAGGTAACCGTCTGGCCGAAGAGCGGCACGGTCGTAATCGACATCTTGGCCGATCCATCGGTCAGCTGTCGCGAATGCGCAAGGTAAATCAGCGTGTCATTGGCCTTGTCGTAAATGCGGGTCACCAGAAGATCTTTCCAGATCAGCGACAGGCCGGAGCGGAAAACCTCTTCCCCTTCCTTCGACAGATCGATGTCGCCGATGGTGATCGGCCCCGTCTGCCTGCAGGCAATCGAATTGTTGGAGGGGTCCTCGAACCAGTTGCCGTTCTTCAGGCGGTCGATCACACTGCGATCGAAATAGGTCACGTGGCAGGTGACGCCGTTGACCTTGGGGTCGCGGACGGCATCGATCTTGATGTCGTTGCCGAGCCAGTCGACGCCCACTTGGCCGACCGTTTCGGCGCGCACGGGGAGGGACGCTGCACAGGCGGCCAGACCGGCAAGGAGCAGGATGCGGATGGGGCGGAACATGAAATTCACTCCGATGGATCGCAGCGTTGAGATAGGTGGCGGGCGCGGCAATGCAAGGCGCCGGCCTGTAGCTGCTTTGTCGCGGCAGGCCGCGGTGCGTTCACAGCTTGAACCTCAAGACCGATACTGACGTGTCGCCTGCCGCGGAGTCGCCTTTTCCGGCTGCGGACGACTATCGGACTGGCGCAGCTGCGCCGCTGCCGCCGCGAGCGCCCGAGCACTGGCGTCGATCTGGCGCTGCCTTGCGATCGTGCAGCGATCGCGGCCGTCCGCCTTGGAATCATAGAGCGCCAGGTCGGCGCGGATCATCACGTCGGTAATCGTGTCGCCTGGCGCTGCGGCCGCGATGCCGATGCTGACGGTCAGCCGGATGCGTTGATGGACGCGGGTGACGGGCGTTTCACGCACGGTCCGGCAGATTGCCTCGGCAAGCGCTGTCGCCTGCTCCTCGGTGTGGTCCGGCAGGATCAGGCCGAATTCCTCGCCGCCGATACGGCCAAAGGCACCGCGTCCGTCAAGAAAGGCGGATACGGTCTCTGCGAAATGCTTGAGCGCAATGTCGCCGCAGGCGTGGCCGTAATGGTCATTGATTTGCTTGAAATAGTCGAGGTCGAGGAGCAGGAAGGCAAGCGGCCGGCGCCGGGCCGCGCAGTCCGCGAAAATCCGTTCTCCCGCCTCGATCAGCGCCCCGCGCGACAAGGCGCCGGTCAGTCCGTCGCGGGCGATCGTCGTCCTCAAACCAGCGATGATGCGGCTCTGGACGCTGAGGATAACAGCGAGGAACAGGAGCGGCAGAAAAGCCACCCGCATTGCGGCAAGCGCGAACTCGGAGGCGACAGAAGCAGGAGCCGCGGCTGACTGATGCAGGGGGGTCAGCGCATGGAAGAGCGCGGCGCAGCCGACTGCGACCGAAATGACGATGACCACGTGGCACGCAAGCCGTGCCTTCGGCCAGCGATCGACGACGGCGAGGCCGGCGACCAGAAGAAGGGCAGAGGCAAGACCGACCACAAGCAGCAAGGCGCCGACTCTGTCGTCACCGTTCAATGATACGACCAGGCCGACAATGCCGGCGGCGAGCACCAATGCCGGCAACAGGAAAGCGGGAGCGGGTAGCGCAAGGAGACCACGGAACCCCAGAAGGATGAAGAGGCACGCGGAGATCAGCGCGCCGTAGCCGACGACGACGGGAAGAATGGCCGAGACCATACCCGCAAGGATCATCAAGGCGATTGCGATCGCCGCAAGCGCGCAGCCGAGGCAAAAAGACTGCATGCCGGCCGCCGACTGCCGTAGCGACAAGAGGATCGGCAGCATCATCAAAAGCGCCAAAAGCGATATGGCAGGGAGAAAGCTCATTTCGAAACGGCCTGTCGTGCTAAAATAGAAAGGCGGCTTGCGTTCCAGCCAATATGCGAAGTCAATTGGTACCCGTGGCGCATTAACGAAAGCCGGAAAAATTGGATGCAATTTTAGCGATTGGTTGACCGCGTAACGGTTGTGCATGCCAATGCGCGGAGACCGGCGGGAGCGGATGCGATGCCGGGTGAAAGCCTACCTTTTGCGGACAGGGTCGATGCAGGCCGAAAGCTGGCGCGCGCGATCGAGCGCGAGGATTTCGCCGATCCCGTGGTGATGGCGCTGCCGCGCGGCGGCGTGCCCGTGGCATTCGAGGTCGCCGCCCATCTCGGCGCGCCGCTCGAACTCCTGATCGTCCGCAAGATCGGCGCGCCCGGGCATGCCGAATTCGGGCTCGGTGCACTCGTCGACGGCGAAGTGCCGCAGCTTGTATTGAACGACGAAGCGATGCGCCTCGTGCATCCGCCCGAGGCCTATATCGAGGCCGAGACCGAGCGCCAGCGGCTCGAACTGACACGGCGCCGGGCGCTTTATGTGGGCGACCGACCGCGCGTTTCACCGAAGGGGCGCAATGTCATCGTCGTCGATGACGGCATTGCTACCGGCGGCACGGCCAAAGCGGCGATCCAGGCACTGCGGAAGGCAGGTGCGGCAGCGCTGATGCTCGCCGTTCCGGTCGCGCCGCCGAGCGCTGTTAGCAGCTTGCGCCGGGAGGTGGACCGGATCGTTTGCCTATCGAGCCCCAGCCCGTTCCATGCGGTCAGCATCTACTACGACGATTTTGAGCAGACGACGGATGCAGAGGTGGTCGCGCTTATGAAGGAGGCGAGGGGGCGGTGAGCCATTGGCGATCGCGACGACATTCCGCTTTCATGAAGTATTGATTTATCGAGCGCCTGCCTCATGTCCTTGAACCATCGTCGAGCGATGAACTGGTGCGCGACAGCCGCATGGACCGGATTGATGTCAGGGTTTATCCTCTCGCGCTCTGCAAGGCCTTCCTGGTGGGTTCGAAAATGACCGAAGACCTCTCGATCCGACCCGTCGTGCGCAGTGACTACGATCGATGGCTGCCGCTCTGGGAAGGCTATAACGCCTTCTACGGCCGCGCGGGGGCAACCGCGCTCACGCCCGACATCACGCTCATGACCTGGTCACGCTTCTTCGATGCCTATGAACCGATGCATGCGCTGGTTGCCGAAAGCAAAGGCCGGCTGATCGGGCTCACGCATTACATCTTCCATCGCAGCACGATCTCGATCCAGCCAAATTGCTATCTCCAGGACCTCTTCATCAACGAAGCCGCGCGCGGCAAGGGCGTCGGCCAGGCGCTGATCAACGGCGTCTTCGAAGCGGCACGACGGGCAGGCTCGCCGCGTGTGTACTGGCTGACGCACGAAAGCAACATCAAGGCGATGCGGCTCTACGACAAGCTGGCGCAGAAGTCTGGCTTTGTGATGTACAAGATGATGATTTGAGCGCGGGGCGGTGGCGTCGACCCAGCGTTCGGCCTGATCACACCCGCTCCACAAACCCCTCGAGCACGCGCTTCTGTCCGGCCCGATCGAAATTGATCGTCAGCTTGTTGCCCTCGATCGCGGCGATGTTGCCATTGCCGAATTTCAAGTGGAAGACGCGGTCGCCGATGTTGAAGCGGGAGGGTTCCGAGGTCGTCGACTTGGCGACCAGTTCGCCCTCGATCATGCGGGTGCGCGGGCCGGACTCGCCGTAGCCGATGCGCTCGACGGCGTGGCCGGAGCGGGTGCCCCAATTGTCGCGGGTCGCCTCCGAGCGGTGCTGCTGGGCGCGCTTCCAGCCGGGGGTCTGGTAGGAGTTTTCGAAGGGATCGGCCTTGTCGAAACCCGACTGGCCATAGCCGCCGCGACCGTAGCCGCCATAGGAGACATCCTGCTCGGCCACTTCCACATGGTCGATCGGCAGTTCGTCCAGGAAGCGCGAGGGCATCGTCGATTGCCATAGGCCGTGGATGCGGCGGTTCGAGACGAACCAGATATGGCAGCGGCGCTTGGCGCGGGTGATGCCGACATAGGCGAGGCGGCGTTCTTCCTCGAGACCGGCGCGGCCGCCCTCGTCGAGCGCGCGTTGGTGGGGGAAGAGGCCTTCCTCCCAGCCCGGCAGGAACACCGTGTCGAATTCCAGGCCCTTGGCCGAATGCAGCGTCATGATCGAGACGGCATCCATATCCTCGTTCTGCTCGGCGTCCATGACGAGCGCGACATGTTCCAGGAACCCGCGCATCGACTCGAAGGCCTCCATCGAGCGGATGAGTTCCTTCAGGTTTTCGAGCCGCCCCGGGGCTTCCGCCGATTTGTCGGCCTGCCACATGGCGGTGTAGCCGCTCTCATCGAGAATCTGCTCGGCAAGCTCCGTATGCGGCGTCGTTTCGAGCAGCGTCTGCCAGCGGCGGAAATCGGTGACGACGTCGAAGAGGGCTTTGCGCGCCTTCGGCTTCAACTCGTCGGTCTCGATGATCTCGGTCGCAGCGGCGAGCATGGGGATGTCGCGCGCGCGGGCATAGTCGTGCAGGGTGCGCACCGTGGTGTCGCCTAAGCCCCGCTTCGGCGTGTTGACGATGCGCTCGAAGGCGAGGTCGTCGGCCGGCTGGCAGACAAGGCGGAAATAGGCCATGGCGTCGCGGATTTCGAGCCGCTCGTAGAAGCGCGGGCCGCCGATGACGCGGTAGTTGAGCCCGAGTGTGACGAAGCGGTCTTCGAATTCGCGCATCTGGAACGAGGCGCGCACCAGGATCGCGATGTCGTTCAGATTGTGCTTCTGCCGCTGTAGCTGCTCGATCTCCTCGCCGATGGCGCGGGCTTCCTCTTCCGAATCCCAGGCGGCATGGACGTGCACCTTCTCATCGTCCGGATTGGTGCGTTCGGTGAAGAGAGTCTTGCCGAGGCGGCCTTCGTTGTGGGCGATCAAGTGCGCGGCGGCGCCGAGAATATGTTCGGTCGAGCGGTAGTTGCGCTCCAGCTTGATGACCTTGGCGCCGGGGAAATCCTTTTCGAAGCGCAGAATGTTGTCCACCTCCGCGCCGCGCCAGCCGTAGATCGACTGATCGTCGTCGCCGACGCAGCAGATGTTGACGGTGGGTTTCCTGTCGCCGGCTCCCTGCGATTTCCCCTCCCCAACCCCTCCCCACAAGGGGGAGGGGCTATCCTGCCGCGCCGCCGCGTTCCGGTCATCGAGGTTCGACGCTTGCTCCTCGCTCGACTGCGATGGGGAGCGGGAGTCAGCGGCACGCACCTGCCCCTCCCCCTTGTGGGGAGGGGTTGGGGAGGGGTTTCGTTGCGACCAGCTTTTTCCCTGCGGCCGCTGCGCCAAGAGCCGCAGCCACATATATTGCGCGGTGTTGGTGTCCTGGTACTCGTCGACCAGGATGTAGCGGAACTTGTCGTGATATTCCCGGAGCACATCCGGATTGGCGCGGAACATGCGGATCGGGTGCAGGAGCAGATCGCCGAAATCGCAGGCGTTGAGCGTCAAGAGCCGGTTCTGGTAGGCGGCGTAGAGTTCGCGGCCCTTGCCGTTGGCGAAGGCGCGGGCGTCGCCCTCCGGAATTTGCGAAGGATCGAGGCCCTTGTTCTTCCAGGTGTCGATCATGCCGGCGAATTGCTTGGCCGGCCAGCGCTTGTCATCGAGCCCTTCGGCCTGGATGAGCTGCTTGATCAGCCGCACGACATCGTCGGTGTCGAGGATGGTGAAATCCGACCTCAAGCCGACGAGCTCCGCATGGCGGCGGAGCAGCTTGACGCCGATCGAATGGAAGGTGCCGAGCCAGGGCATGCCTTCGACCGCATGGCCGACAAGCACGCCGATGCGCTCCTTCATCTCGCGCGCGGCCTTGTTGGTGAAGGTGACCGCGAGGATCTGCGAGGGGAAAGCGCGGCCGGTCGAAAGGATATGGGCGATGCGGGTCGTCAGAACGCGGGTCTTGCCGGTGCCGGCACCGGCGAGGACGAGCACAGGTCCTTCGAGCGTCTCGACAGCTTCCGTCTGCTCGGGATTGAGGCCGGAGAGATAATCCGGGCGCTTGGCGTTGTCGCGGGCGGCCATGGCGCGCGCAGCGATACCGTTGGCGGCGGGCGCGGGTTTGCGCGGTGCCGGCTCCTCGTCGAAGAAGGGAATGTCGTCAAAACCTTTGCTCATGCGGCCCAATGTAGTGATTCGGGACCGAAAGGCCAGAAATGATGTTCTTCTTTTATTCCGGATTCTTCAAGCGCGAAGACAAGCCTGTGGAAAGATAGGCTATTTCGAAGCCATCAATTTTCGCCTGTCGCATCGAAAGCCGGATCGACAGGGACCTGCAGCGCGGTCGCCAATTGATTGGTCTTGGCGGCGAGCGAGATGACGCGCAGAAGGTCGGCATGCTGCGCCTCTGTCATGCCCTTGGCCTTGGCCGATGCCGTGTGGGAGTGGATGCAATAGCCGCAGCCGTTGCTGACGGAAACGGCGATATAGAGCATTTCCTTGACTAGTGGGTCGAGGGCGGAGGGCGTCGCCATGACCGCCTTCACCTCCGCCCAAGTCCGCTCCAGGAGGTCCGCGTCGAAGGCGAGCCAGAGCCACATATTGTTGATGAAGTCCGATTTCCGGGTGGCACGGATGTCATCGAAAACCGCCTTGACACGCGGGTCGGCTTCGGGATCGGGCGGCGGGACGACAGTACTCATGCTTTCTCCTTGCCAACCGCAGCAGCGTAGAAAAAGCCGCGCCGCGACAGCATACGCTGCCTTACGGCTTCCATGACGCAGGCGTCGCACATCGTCCTTCTCCACAACATGAGTTGAACATCGAAACCGATCGGAAATGGTCCCCGAGGCAAGCAGAATAGCCCAGCCGTCGAGGCTGTAAACACTGGTTGTCCAGCAAAACACTGCGCAATCGACGCACGGCGATCGGCGCCATCATGCCGCCAACAAATTCGCTTTTATTACAATTGCGTAATGATGGCATTCCGAGATTGCTCGAAGGCACGCAAATAATGATACTCGGGGCAAATCGGAACGCTCCGCCGGCACGGGCCGCGCTGGAGCGTGCTTTTCATTTGGAGATGTGAATGCGGGTTTGGAAGCAACTGGCGGTCAGCGCCGTTGTGCTCGTGGTGGGGGCAGTCGCCTGGGTACGTTTTGCGCCCGGCGCGGGGGAAACGCTGGCGGCGATCGGCGTTTCGCATCCGTTGATCGACGCACTGTCGAAGTCTGACGGTGGCGAAGGCGAAGGCGGGCGGCGCAACGGCGGACGCGGGCAGGGCGGCTTCGGCGACGCGACATTGGTTGTCGTCAGGCCGTCGGCGAGCGCGATCGTCAACGACAGGCTCAACGCCATCGGTAACGGCGAGGCGATCCACTCCGTCTCGGTAACACCGACGGCGACCGGCAATCTCACCGAAATATTGGTAAAATCCGGCGACAGGATCGCCGAGGGTCAGGTGATTGCCCGGCTCGACAGCGACGACCAAAAGGTTGCGGCGCAACAGGCGAAGCTGACGCGCGACAGTGCCGAGGAAAAGCTCGAGCGCTATCGCAATCTCAGCACGGCAAGGGCTGTGACGGCAGTCGAGGTACGCGACGCGGAAATCGCGCTGCAGGCGGCGGAGTTGGCGCTGAAGACGGCAGAACTGGATCTCAAGCGCCGCGACATTGTCGCACCCTCGAAAGGTGTGGTCGGTATCATCACCGTCAATGTCGGTGACTACGTCACGACCTCGACGCCGATCGCGGTGGTGGACGACCGTTCGCAAATTCTTGTCGATTTCTGGGTGCCGGAACGCTTCGCCAGCAAGATTTTCGTTGATCAGCCGGTGACGGCAAATGCGATCGCGCAACCCGGGCGGCAGCTCGAAGGCGTCATCCACGCCATCGACAACCGTCTCGATCAGGCGAGTCGGACGCTCCGCGTCCGCGCGCGGCTTGAAAATCCCGACGACATGCTGCGGGCGGGCATGTCCTTCTCGGTCACCATGGCCTTCGATGGCGACCGTTATCCGACGGTCGATCCGCTGGCGATCCAGTGGAGTTCGGACGGATCCTATATCTGGCGTGTCAAAGGCGACCGCAGCGAGCGGGTGCCGGTCAAGATCATCCAGCGCAATCCGGACAAAGTGCTTGTCGATGCCGCTCTTGCCGAGGGCGACCGTGTCGTGACCGAGGGCGTGCAGCGCCTGCGCGACGGCGGCGCAGTGCGCGTTGCCGGCGAAAGCCGGC
The DNA here is from genome assembly GCF_009601505.1 of Sinorhizobium terangae. GTDB lineage: Bacteria > Pseudomonadota > Alphaproteobacteria > Rhizobiales > Rhizobiaceae > Sinorhizobium > Sinorhizobium terangae. The sequence continues at coordinate 7,721 of NZ_WITC01000027.1, read as the reverse complement.
CCGAGCCCGAGCAGAAGGTCGCGGGAGATGCGCAATGAACATCGGGTTCGGGGGGCATCACGGCAAGGGCGGAGACCAAGGGGGAAAGAGCGGCTTTACCGCGCTCTTCATCCGCCGGCCGATCTTCGCGCTGGTGATCAACACGCTGATCGTCGTTGCGGGCCTCGCCGCCTGGAACGGGATCGAAATGCGCGAACTGCCGCAGGTCGACCAGCCGGTCGTCTCCGTGACGACATGGTTCGAAGGCGCTTCGCCGGAAACGATCGACCGCGAGGTGACCTCGGTCGTCGAAGGCGCGGTGTCGCGCGTCCAGGGCCTTAAAAGCATTTCGTCGAGCTCTTCCTTCGGGCGTAGCCGCGTGACGCTCGAATTCTCCGACACGACCGATATCGGCCAGGCCGCCAATGACATCCGCGATGCGCTCGGCCGCGTTGCCGGCCAGCTTCCAGACGATGCCGACGAGCCGATCATCGTCAAGGCGGACGCGGACAGCCAGCCCATCATCCGGCTGGCGCTCACCTCCGACACGATGACCATGGAAGACATGACGCTGCTTGTCGAGAACGAGATCAGCGACCGGCTTGCGGCTGTTGAGGGCGTCGCCGATGTAACCGTCTACGGCGACCAGGAGAAGATCTTCCGCATCGACCTGGACCAGGCGAAGCTCGCCGGGCGTGGGGTCACGGTGGCCAATCTTCGCGAAGCGCTCTCCAACGCGTCTTACGACGTGCCCGCGGGCTCGCTGACCAGCGCCAGCCAGGATATTTCTGTTCGGGCGACGGCGGACCTCCAGACGCCCGAGCAGTTCGAAAACCTCATCATCGGCGACAATGTGCGGCTGCGCGACGTCGCGACGGTGACGCTCGGCCCGGACACGGGCACGTCGGCGCTGCGCTCCAATGGTCGGCAGGGCATTGGTCTCGGCATCGTCCGCCAGGCCCAGTCGAACACGGTCAATATCTCCGAGGGCGTGCACAAGGTGGTGGATACGATCTCCGCGGAGATCCTGCCTGAGGGAACGGAACTCAAGATCACCAGCGACGATGCCGTCTTCATCAACGGCGCGATCCACGAAGTGGAGATAGCGCTCCTCGTCGCCGTATTCATCGTCACCTTCGTCATATATCTCTTCCTGCTCGACTGGCGGGCGACGCTGATCCCGGCGATCTCGATGCCGATCGCGCTGATCGGCACGCTCGCGGCAATTTATCTTGCCGGTTTCTCGATCAACATCCTGACGCTGCTCGCGATCGTGCTTGCAACCGGCCTCGTCGTCGACGACGCGATCGTGGTGCTCGAAAACATCGTGCGCCGCCGGGCGGAGGGGCTCGGACCGCGGGCCGCCGCCGTCCATGGCACGCTCGAAGTCTTCTTCGCGGTGCTGGCGACAACCGCCACGCTTGCGGCGGTCTTCGTGCCGCTCTCGTTCCTCCCCGGGCAGACCGGTGGACTCTTCCGCGAGTTCGGCTTTGTGCTCGCCTTCTCGATCCTGCTCTCGTCCTTCGTCTCGCTCACGCTTTGCCCGATGCTCGCCTCGCGTCTGCTGACGACCGATGCGCATGCTCATCAGGGCGTGATGAGTCGGCTCGGGGCGCGGGCCGCGGCGTTCTATCGGGTGACGCTTCGTGCGTGCCTCAATGCGCCGCTCATCGTCTTCGTCGTCGCCGCCTTCTTCACCGCGGCAGGTGCCGCCGGTTTCCTGACGCTGAAGTCCGAGCTGACCCCCAACGAGGACCGTTCGCAAGTCATGCTCAGGATCAACGCGCCGCAGGGCGTCTCGCTCGAATATACGCAGGCGCAGATGCGTCGCATCGAGGAAGGCCTTGAGCCGTTGGTCAAATCGGGCGAGATCGCCAATGTCTTTTCAATCTCGGGGCAGGGCGGCACGGCCAATAGCGGCTTCATGGTGCTGACACTTGCCCCGTGGGAAGAACGAGAGCGCACGCAGCAGCAGATCGTCGCCGACATCAATAAGGTGACCGCGAAAGTTCCGTCCGTCCGCTCCTTTGCCATCCAGTCCAACAGTCTTGGCATTCGCGGTGCCGGTAGCGGCCTTCAGGTGGCCCTGGTCGGCAACGACTACACGAAGCTCGGCGACGCGGCGGCGAAACTCGTCCGCGAGATCGAAGACACCGGCCGTTTCGAGAACGTGCGGCTCAACTATGAGGCCAACCAGGCGCAACTCTCGATCACCATCGATCGCGAGCGCGCGTCCGACCTCGGCGTGGATATCAGCGGCCTCTCCTGGGCGCTGCAGGCGATGCTCGACGGCAGCAGCGTCGTCGATATCTTCGTCGAGGGCGATGCCTATCCCGTCAAGCTGCTTTCCTCGACGACCCCGCTCAACGACCCGACGGATCTGCAGAACATCTTCGTCAAGGCCCGCGACGGCCGGATCGTGCCGATGTCGAGCATCGCGACGATCGAGGAAAAGGCCGTGGCGCCGCAGCTGGCGCGCGAGTCGCAGCTTCGCGCCGTTTCGCTTTCGGCGGGCCTCAAGTCCGACCTCGCGCTCGGTGAGGCGCTGTCGATGGTGGAGGAGATGGCGGAGCCGCTGTTGCCGCCGGGCTCGCGGGTGATGCCGCTCGCGGAAGCGGCAACGCTCAACGAGAATGCCAATGGCCTTTTCATCACCTTCGGCTTCGCGATCGTCATCATCTTCCTGGTGCTGGCAGCACAGTTCGAGAGCTTCGTCAGCGGCCTCATCATCATGTCGACCGTGCCTCTCGGGCTTGCCTGTGCCGTCTTCGCGATGATCCTGACGGGCAATACGCTGAACATCTATAGCCAGATCGGTCTGGTCATGCTGGTCGGCATCATGGCAAAGAACGGTATCCTGATCGTCGAGTTCGCCAATCAGTTGCGCGATCGCGGCCAGGATGTGCGCAGCGCCATCGAGAGTGCGGCCAATATCCGCCTGAGACCCGTGATGATGACGATGATCGCGACCGTCGTCGGCGCTGTCCCATTGGTTCTGGCGAGCGGGGCAGGGGCCGAGGCGCGTGTCGCGCTCGGCTGGGTTCTGGTCGGCGGGCTGGGCCTTGCGGTGATCGTGACACTCTACCTCACTCCGGTCGCCTATCTCGTCATTGCGCGCTTCACGAAGCCGCATGCCGACGAGGAGCGCAAGCTGCACGAGGAGATGGACGCGGCCTCAGCGATGGTGGAGATGCGCTAAGCGGGATGAGGAAAAGTGCGCGCGGTTTTCCGCCCGCATCCCGCATCCATCAGAATGGAATCGATTCTTTGCACGTCTTCAAGAGACGCGCGGCGCTTTAGGCGGACGTGAAAACCGGAAGGTCGAATGCCATCACTATCACTCCGCGTCCGGCCTATCGCGGCCGATCTCGTCGAGGCGCTGTTGCAAGGCGAGCTTGTCGAGAGAGGGCATAGGCAAGTTGATGAAGATCGATATCCGGTTATTCAGCATCCGGTAAGCCTCTGCAAAGGCAAAGTGTTTTTCGGGCTCGCTGCCTTCGGCCGCGGCCGGGTCCGGCACGCCCCAATGCGCAGACAGCGGTTGCCCCGGCCAGACAGGGCAAGCCTCGTTGGCGGCATCGTCGCAGACGGTGAAGACGAAATCCATCTTCGGCGCGTCAGGAGTTGCAAACTCGTCCCAGCTTTTGGAGCGCGCGAATGAGGTATCGTAGTTGAGGCTCTCCAGGACCTCCAGTGTGAGAGGATGAACCTTCCCCCTGGGCTGCGATCCGGCCGAAAACGCCTTGAACTTGCCCTGACCGAGCCGATCGAGGATCGCCTCGGCGAGGATCGAGCGCGCGGAATTGGCTGTGCAAAGAAAGAGAACGTTGAATGGCCTGTGGTCGTTCACGATTAATCCTCCTCAACGATTGCAGGTCACGGCATCAATGACCGGGCGGCAAAGTTTGGGACTACCGTTGGAGCGGTGCTTCACGAGATAGGCGAGCAGATCCCTGAAGCCAGTCATATCAGCGACGCATCGCACGACCCGTTCGTCGCGTGTTGATTGTGCCAAGCCCGCGTGGCGATTTCGCCGGTCCGCACGCCATCCGGTCCGGCGCGCACCAGAAGGCGAAAAGCTTCGAGCCGCGGATCTTGGTCAAGGGCCGAAGGGGCTCCTTAGGTGCTTATCGTGACGATGTGATGACGCCTACAACCCGCGCAGTGCGGCGATCAGATAGATCGCCGTCGCAATTGCGCCGAGCGCGCTTCGGCCGGCATGGAGCTTGCCCCAGCGCGTGAGCAGCGCACGGGTCTCGTCGCCGGCCTCTTCCGGGCGTGCCGCCTCTAGGCGGCGGTTGACGGGCATGACGACGAGCAGGGTATAGGGCCAGTTCAGGATGATGACCGCAGCCCCGAGGCCCCAGAGCGAACTGCCGGTCTGCCACCATGCCGCGGCGCCAAGGAGCCCGGAAACAACGGCGAGGGAAGCCTGCATCTCGAAGCCTCGCCGGTAGGCCGGACGCCACTCGGTGAGCGCCGAGCGGTCATCAAGGACGAGCCGTGCCGGTTGCTCGGCCACGTTGATATAAATCGCGGCGCCGAAGAAGACGGACGCCGTAATGAGGGCGAGCAATCCAAACATTCAACCTTCTCCAGAATAATGGGTGATGGACGGCGGTACGGTGATCATAGCACCGCTTGCTACCAGACGTGGAAGGAACGCTGTCGACCGGCGAAGAGGCCGCCAGTCGCGCACTTGTGACAAGCCGGTATCACCATCCGTGATTTCGCGCCGTGCGGAGCTTCGAGCTTGCGTGAACTTCTGGACAAATTGATTCCGATTTGCACAGTAGCGCCTTGAAATGTCAGCGCTTCCGATCTGACTTCGGGCGTCTCGTCGCGACGTGGCATCACTGAAAGACGAGTGCGCGTACGGGCTTGGGGCGCACCACGCCAGGGTGGAGGCAGCCGCCGCGCAATTCCTTAATTCCGCGTGGAATTGGGGATAAAATCGAGCGGCGATTCAGAATGTTAGAGTGCCTTGCGCGACCGGCCGGAACGCGAGGGCTGCAGGGAAAGGGCGTTTTCGTGGCGTTGAAGGCAATCAAAGCGGGAACGAGAAACGACAGCGGTATCGTTGCGGCAAAGGAACTTCTTGCCGCGCGATTCGGCGAGCGCTTCCAGGCGGGCGAGGCGGTCCGGGCCCAGCACACGCACACGACGACCTATATTCCTGCGCAATTGCCGGATGCCGTGGTCTTTCCCGAAAGCGGCGCCGAAGTGCGCGAGATCGTCAAGATCGCCAGCGCGCACCGCGTGCCGCTGATCCCTTTCGGCACCGGATCGTCGCTGGAAGGGCACGTCAACGCGCCGCATGGCGGGATATCGGTCGACATGATGCGCATGAACCGCGTTCTCGCCGTCAATGCCGAGGATCTCGATTGCACGGTCGAACCCGGCATCACACGCGAGGACCTGAACACTTATCTGCGCGATACCGGTCTTTTCTTTCCGATCGACCCGGGGGCGAACGCCTCGATCGGCGGCATGGCGTCGACGCGTGCCTCCGGCACCAACGCGGTGCGCTACGGCACGATGAAGGAAAACGTGCTGGCGGTGACGGCGGTCGCTGCCGACGGTCGCGAGATTTCGACCGGCCACCGGGCGCGCAAGTCCTCGGCAGGCTACGACCTGACGCGGCTCTTCGTTGGCGCGGAAGGCACGCTCGGTATCGTCACGTCGATCACGCTGCGCCTGCAAGGCATACCGGAGGTGATCTCCGGTGGCGTCTGCCCTTTCCCGACCATTGCCGATGCCTGCAACGCGGTGATCCTGACGATCCAATCGGGCATTCCGGTAGCGCGCATCGAACTGCTCGACGCGCTGCAGATGAAGGCGTGCAATGCCTATTCGAACCTCAACTATGAGGAGACGCCGACGCTTTTCGTCGAGTTTCATGGCAGCGCCGAGAGCGTCGAGTTGCAATCGCGCCAGTTCGCCGAAATAGCGTCGGAATTGGGGTCTACTGGTTTTATCTGGACGACCAATCCGGAAGAGCGCTCGCGACTCTGGAAGGCGCGGCACAACGCCTATTGGGCACAGAAGGGGCTGGTGCCCGGCGCCGCGATCCTTTCGACGGATGTCTGCGTGCCGATCTCGCGGCTTGCCGATTGCGTCGCGGCGACGCAAGAGGACAGCGCGGCACACGGGCTGGTCGCCCCGATCGTCGGCCATGCGGGCGACGGCAACTTTCACGTCGGGCTGCTTTTCGACGACAAGGATCCAGCCGATGTTGCGCGGGCGGAGGCCTTCGTGGAGCGGCTGAACGCGCGGGCTCTGTCGATGGACGGCACCTGCACGGGCGAACATGGAATCGGGCAGGGCAAGATGCCGTTTCTCAAGGCGGAGCTCGGCGACGCCTTGGATCTGATGCGGCAGATCAAGCGGGCGCTTGATCCAGACAATATCTTCAATCCGGGCAAGATCTTTGCCTGACAGCGCGGGGATCGGCCGCTCAAGGATGCGAGCAGGGCGCGAATGAGACAGACGGGAAAGTGACGCGGTGCTGGCGCGAATTCTGGTTACCATCGGTGGGCTTGTTGTCGTCGCGCTCTTTGCGGCGTTGATCGCGCCATTGTTCATCGACTGGACCAACTTCCGCAAGGATTTCGAGCGCGAGGCAAGCCGCATCATGGGCAAGCCGGTGGTCGTCCATGGCAGTGTCGACGCCCGCATCCTCCCGTTCCCGACCGTGACCCTCAATGACGTGCGCGTCGGTTCTACTGAGAGCGACCAGCCGATCGTCCAGGTCGCGCAATTCTCGATGAGCGCCGAGCTTGCGCCGTTCCTGAGCGGCGAGGCGCTGATCTTCGATATGCGGCTCGATCGACCGAAAGCGAGGATTCGTCTCCTGCCGGATGGCACGCTCGACTGGGCGCGTGGGTCGCAGGCATCGATTCCTGCAAGTACGGTCGTTCTCGAAAAGGTCGAGGTTGTCGACGGTGAGATCGAGTTCGTCGACGAGCAGACGGGACGGACGCGCCGTGTCACAGACCTTTCCGCCGACCTGTCGGCGCGCACTCTTGCCGGTCCATGGAAGGTCGAGGGGCGCGCGGCACTCGACGGTGAAGCCGGCAGCTTCGCCTTTTCCAGCAACGCGGTGGACGAGGAAGGGGCGCTGAGCCTCAGGGCGCGGCTGACACCGGACAAGCGACCGTTCGGCGTCGAGCTCGACGGCGATCTCAAGGTTGTCGACTTCAGGCCGGTCTATGGCGGGCGGTTCACGCTGACGGAAAACCGGCCGGCGGACGAAGCCAAGCAAAGTGGCGCTCTGCGCATCAACGGCGAATTCCAGCTCACCAACGAGAGCATCCGTGTCCCGGAATACCGCTTCGAGGCCGGCCCGCCGGACGATCCCTATGTCGTCACCGGGGAGGCGACCCTCGACACCGGCAAGGACCAGAAATTCCTGCTGATTGCCGATGGCCAGCAGATCGACGTCAGCCGCATCGGCAATTCCGGCCGAAGCGGCAAGACCGGCCGCGACCCCGCAATTTCGCTGCGCCAGCGGATCGAGGCGATGCTGGCGATCGCCGCCGACATACCCATCCCGCAGGTGCCGGGACGCGCCAGCCTAAAGCTGCCGGCGATCGTGATCGGCGACACGACGGTTCGGGACGTGCGGCTCGATGTCAGGCCCGACGGCGCCGGCTGGATCGTTGAGAATGCCGTGGCGCTGCTACCCGGCCGAACGCAAATGGAGGCCAGCGGGCGGCTGAACCTCAAGGAGCAGCGTGCCT
>NZ_WITC01000026.1 GCF_009601505.1 Sinorhizobium terangae | reverse complement strand
GCTGTCGGCAAAATCGACGAGATCCGCGAGACGCTTCCGAAGCCGGAAGTTACCGATCCGGAGCTCGAGCCTGGCACGACCGATCCGGAGGCCGCAGAGGCCGTAGATACGGAAACAGTGACGGTCACCGAGTTGGAGGCCACCACTTCCGACACAGCAAATCTCAGTTCGCTGAACCGGAACTATCACGCCTATCTGAACTCCAAGGATCCTCGCATGGCGGCCGTTTCCGCCTATGCGACGGCCTATGCCGAGTTCGAGGCTGAGAACGGCCCGGATGCTGTTCCGACCGATCCGGCCTTGAGCGATGAAGCGCTCCGCGAAGCACTCGAGAGTTTCACGAAGGACGGGGTCGTGACCGACGACACCCTTGCTGACGCCAAGGACATTCTCGGCGTCGGCCCGGCTGTCGGCAAAATCGACGAGATCCGCGAGACGCTTCCGAAGCCGGAAGCCACCGATCCGGAGCTCGAACCTGAGGCAACCGATCCGGAGTTGGAAACCGTAAACTGAACCTGAGCCTGGCCGGCAGCGACGATCGCCGCTGCCGGCCTTAAATCCGAAAGGGGCGGTTCGTTCCATGAACCTGGAGAAATTCAGCAGCGTCGTGCGCCATGTAACACATGCGATGCAACATGGACGGATCGGATTTTCCCTGCAGCAGATCAACTCGATCGACGATCCAGGCAAAGTTCTCTATTCGGAATGCCTTGGGAGGCTTATCGAGCCAGACGGCACAATCAGGACGAGCAGCGAGTTCATAGCCTTTCTCGAAGCGTCGGGGCGCGCTCCCGCTTTTGACCGGCACGTGATTGAGCTCGCATCCGACTGGTTGGCCCGCCATCCATCAGACGCTTTGGGCTGCAACATCTCGGCAGAAAATATCGCCGACAAACAAAGCTGGGCGCTTCTCTACGATCTGCTTCACAGGCACAGGGCGATTGCCCCCCGTCTTGTTGTCGAAATAACGGAAAGCTTGCCGATCGCGCCGCTCTCCGCCGCGGCCGACTTGCTTCAGAGCGTTCGGGAACTCGGATACAAGGTTGCGATCGACGACTTCGGCACCGGTTGTTCGACGCCCGAAACGCTTCTGGCGCTTCGCGTCGATATCGTGAAGATCGACGGGTTTTTCGTGCAGCACCGCGGCGATACAGCGGAGCGGTTCCTCCGGTGCATGGTCGGCCTGGCGTCTTGCGCGGCATCCACTGTGGTCGTCGAAGGCATCGAGACCTATGCCCAGTTAGAGGCTGCAAAAGCAGCCGGAGCAACACATGTGCAGGGGTTTCTCTTGTCCGAGCCAACCCTGCCACCCGTCCATTACGGATGGGTGAATTCCGCCCCGCACGCGGTCGCCGCCAAATGGATGATGTGAGCCCATTTGGTCCAAGCGCCTCGGCTTGATTGCGCCAGAGACGCGGCGTTCGCCGGGCGAAGGGTTAACTACTGGCCAGGTCACAGACCTCGCGAAATCTGCTCATTCAAGTCTTTCTCGATGTCCGAATGTATTCGACCAACGCGCGGAGCTTCAGCGGCTGCCGGTGGCGTGTGGGGTAGTAAACGTAGAAGCCTGCGAAGGGCGGACAGTACGCTTCGAGCAACGGCACCAGTTCGCCGCGCTCTATATAGGGCTGGAACGTCTCCATCATCCCGAATGTGATGCCCGCGCCGGCCCTGGCCATACGGATCATCACTCCCATGTCGTTCGTCGTCACGGCTGGCTCTACCGAGACATCGAAGTCACGACCGTTCTCCGTGAATTCCCAGCGGTAGGGCGCAGCATCCGGGCGCGGCCGCCAGCCGACGCAAACATGCATCGGAAGGTCGCGGGGATGGTTTGGCCCGCCGTGTCGTTCGATATATCCAGGGGAGGCGACGGCGCATTGTCTTTGCTGCGCCGACACCGGCACCGCGATCATGTCCTGCTGGATCACTTCGCCAAGCCGCACGCCTGCATCGAAGCCGGCTTCGACAATGTCGAACTCTTCGTCCGTGATCGTCAGATCCAGCTTCACCTTCGGAAAGGCCTCGACAAAACCCGCGAGCAACTCGCCGGACAGGAAGCCCTCGGCGATCGACGAAACGGCGATCCGCAGGCGGCCGCTCGGATGCGCTTCGATCTCACGTAGTGCCTGCACTGCCGTGCTTACCTGGGCGGCAGATATGCGCACGGTCTCGTAGAAAAGCTCGCCCGCTTCCGTGAGCCTTACGCTGCGTGTCGTGCGCTGTACGAGCGCCACACCGATGCGATCTTCCAAACGCTGAAGCGCTTGGCTCACTGCCGAACGGGTGACGCCGAGCCGCTCGCTCGCAACGCGGAAGTTGCGCGCTTCGGCTATCGCCAGAAACACTGAGATGCCTTCGAAATCGTCAGCCATTGGTTAGAGAACCTAACCAACGCATCCGGATTTGGCAACTCGATCGCGACCTGTCAGGCGCATATTCTGCGATCGTTATAGACCTTCATGAGAGGAAACATGTCCAATTCCTTTTCCAAAAGCCTTACGCTCGGCCCGGCGATCACCTTGCTTGCGACCTGCAGATCGGTGAGTTCCGGCTCCGGTGAAGCCCGGATCCACGATCCGTCACCGCATCAACACACGAAGCAGCAAGCAACGGCACCGCATCCCTATGTCGGCCTGTGGATGACGGACAATGGGCATGTCCGGCACGAGCTCCTCGCCAATGGGCGCTACGATGAAGCCCGCGGCACCCGTCAGAGCGCCTACCAGGGGCGCTATGAAGTGTCCGGCAATCATATCGAATATTGGGACGATACCGGCTTCACCGCCGACGGCGATTTTGTGGACGAGGACACGCTTCACCACGGGGGCATGATCCTTCGCCGTCGCTGATGCACCCGCAGATGCCACGAACGACAAAGCCGCACGTGGCCGGACGCCAGGCGAGGCGCTGATTTCGCGCCGAAAGTCGAACCTTCTCAAACAGGAAGCCCTCGCATCACCGCGAGGTGAATAGGAAATGGAGTTAGAAATGTCGAATATTCAAGGCAAAGTTGTCGCGATCACGGGAGCCAGTAGCGGCATCGGCGAGGCCACGGCACGCGTTCTCGCGGCCGCGGGAGCCCATGTGCTGATCGGTGCACGGCGGATGGATCGGCTGGAGCGCCTCGCTGACGAGATCGCTGCTGCCGGCGGTTCCGTTCGCGTCAGAAGACTGGATGTGACCAGCCGAATGGATGTCGAAGCCTTTGCGCGCCACGCCCGATCAGAGTTCGGCCGTCTCGACGCCATCGTCAACAACGCCGGTGTCATGCCGTTGTCGCCGCTGGCCGCGCTCAAGGTCGACGAGTGGGACCGTATGGTCGACGTCAATATCAAGGGCGTCCTCTACAGCATTGCAGCGGTATTGCCGATCATGGGCGAGCAGGGGCGCTCGGCAGATCGTCAATCTTTCGTCGATCGGCGGTCACAGCGTTTCGCCGACGGCCGCCGTCTATTGTGCGACCAAGTTCGCCGTCTGCGCCATCTCCGACGGCTTGCGGCAGGAGACCGACAAAATCCGCGTCACCGTCATCTCGCCAGGAACCACGACGTCCGAACTCGCCGACACCATTACCGACCCGACGGCCCGCGACGCGATGACGGCTTGGCGCGCGATCACGATCAGCCCCGAAGCGGTCGCCAACGCGATCCTTTATGCGGTCAGCCAGCCGGACGACGTCGATGTCAGTGAAATCATCATTCGACCGACGGCAAGCCCACACTGAGCACGGCGTATTGCAACAGCGGTGGCAGCCCGCCATCGCCGTTGCCGTGCACCGAACTGATAGTCGCTGCGCCGCGGGCGCAATTACAGGGGCCGTGCACCGACTAAAGCCGCGTGGTTTCTGGTCTGACCATTTGACTGCAAGCTCAAAGCGAATGTCACGAGCGCGATCAGCGAGAACAGGGATTTGGATACCAGGCTAACCAGAAATGTCGCTCGATAGGCGGGTTCGATCAGGATGCTCGTCTCAAGCAGGACATAGATCACGATGAATATCGCTGCGAAGCAATAGAGGGGGAGTCTGAGGCCTTCAGATCTTTCTTGGCTCTCGGTAACGCAATCCGTTACTACGCAGATACCGACGCCATACATTGCCGGGATGAGTGAGCATATGGCGTAATACCCCGTCAGCACAAGAATCCCTCCCTGGCCGATCTGCAACAGCGCAGTGACACTGTCATATCTCCACTGGTACAAAATGACCCAAATGATGGCTGTCGCGAAGGCGCACGTCATCGCAGCAAAGACGATGCCGCCATACTGAGAAAGTGGGAAACTCCGAATATCCGAAAAAGCTATCCAGGTACCCTGGTCGATCTTGTGGGTTCGTATGAAAAGCGCGCAAATCCCGGCCGCGAGGAAGCTTGTAAAGAGTGATGCCGACGTGAAGAAAGCCTCTTCGAACGGACCTACGCTCGAACCGCCGGGCAAGAAGACTGCATGGATTTTATGGTACGCTGTGAGCAGGATCACGCAGCCTAGAAATGCAGTGAAGGTCGACAACAGGGTTGCATTGTTCCATGGCCGAGGCTTGCTGCGGCTCCTTCGCACGAGCAACAGCAATTCTCTCAGGACGACGTCCAAGGACCGAGCCCCTTGGTCCGGATGCAGATATGCCCTCATCACCCGCGTGTCATTGAGAGCGATGATCGCAAAGAGGGCGCTCAATCTGCGGTTGGATGTGCCGATCTCCGTCGCTTTCGCACGCCATAGGTCTGCAAGCGTCAGGTAGGACCGAATATCCTCTTGCTGCAACGAGGCGAAAGTCGACGCTGGATTAGCGAGAATTTCGGCGGAAAGGGACTGAATTCTTTGCGAATCGCTATCCCTGATCGGGACTTCCGGCGAAGTGTTGCTTTTTTCAATTATGTATCTCACGACCGGTGACGATGAGGTCTTCGAAACAAGTTCCTTTACTTCCTGCTTCAAGCTTTCGGACTTGGGCCTGAGAACGTCCAGGATATCGCGGTACTTGTCGAACTCTCCCGCTGACCAAATGTCCTGGCCATTGATCGTCCATCTGGCGAACAGTTCCGCGCCCACCGTCCGCCTCGCCACCTTGTCAGCCTCTTCGCGTGAGCAGCCCGCATAAAGGGCGAGACTCTGAATCTTGCGGAACCGTTGCAGGTCCGGCTCATAGCGCGGATCCCTTCCCACATAGGCCTCGATCTCGCTCTGGGAGAGCTTGGTGACCCGCTCAAAGAACTCGTCGGGAATGTTGGACACGCTGTGGGCCATGCTGCGCAGGGAAAGCTCGATCTGAGCGAACAAGGGGGTGGAGGGGATGACGCCTATGACAATAAGGGCCGCACCAAGCGGCCATGCCGGGCCTTCGAAACCCTCGAGCTTTCCCTCGGCGAGGACGCGTATGATCGGCTGTGAGGCGCACATGAAGAAATAGAGGATCTCCAGTGACACCGTGTAGATGAGGTAGGCCTTGCGGAAAACGCTCTTGCCGACAATCGCCGGCAGCGAAAGAAGACGTACGAAGTCGAATTCCTCGCCTCTCGGCGGTGTTATGAGGGACTCAACGCGCTTCCTTGAATGAAAAGCGATTGTCAAAGCCCCGAAAAGGAAGGTCAGGGTCGTAGGGTCACTCAACCAGCCAATCGTAAGCGCGGTGCCCATGGTGTTCACCCCTCAGCATCGATTGATTTGCGGATTACATTGCGCGTTCGCCTCCCCCGAGGCAGCGGGAACCAGCCCGCATGCTATGGTGGCTGCCAAAAGTAGGGTCAGGAGGAAGTTCCTTCGCATGGCCAGCTCCACGAATAGATCTCGCGGCACGTTTCAGGCGTGAGATGGTTGAGTTCGATACAAAGCCGACTTGGGAAAAGAATAATCTCTTCGTCTACGAAGTCGGGTTGGATATTACATAATAGCGCGTGTTGAACACCGGGCATGTTACATTTGTTACATTATGGTTTCTTCGGCTGTGTGAAACCCAAGTGCCTTTTGCCTGCGATACGGGCTTGTGAAACGGCGAACTGCATCGGCGGGCCGATCGCGGCACTTCCGGTGACATTAGAGGCAACGTCGGCTCCCTCGTGAGGAGCCGACAGGCGGAGTTCCATCTTTACCCATGCATCCTTTCATCTACCTGCTCGAAGATGATCAGATCGCAAAGGGCGTCTGCGCGTCGTAAATCGGGTTCCTTGGTCCGACCTGCCAATGATTGGGGGTCTGATCGGGTGGCAATTTCATCATGATCGCCCGGTGGAAGGCGGCATAGTCGCGGTTGAAGCGACCGTGGTTCCAGGTGGAGATCAACGCGGCGGTAAAGGCACCGTTGCCGATCCCGTCGAGCGAAACCTGATTGTCCTGGCATCCGGAAATCAGGCGAACGCTGCACGAGATTGGAGAGGTGATCTCGCGGGTCAGATTGCGTCCTTCGCCCAGTGACATGGACGCGCCCAACCGGGCATAGAAGTCGCGGTTCTGGCGGAAAGTCCGCGTGGCGACGTCAATGGGCATTGCGCGCGGTATTCCCGCGGCAACCGCGTGGCCGTTCGCCAATGCATGTCCGTTGGGGACGCCTGCGCGCACAACGGTACCGCTGTGACAACTGTCCGACACGACCAATACCCGCACGCCCGCCCTGAATTCGGACCACAGGCCATAGAGCTCGTCATCGACAAGCTGGCCGTCATAGAGGCACCAGGTTTCGTCGGTGGAATCGTCTTCATCGTTGTTGAAATCCGGGAGCTGACCGCCGTGGCCCGAATAGCTGATCAGGAAGATATCGCCTTGCTTGAGGTCCCTTGCGGCCTTCTTGATCTCGCCGATCACGTTCTGCCGCGTCGCCTCCTTGGTGAGGAGTGACGTGGTCTCGTATCCGAGACTGTTCGCGATCTCCTGCATGTCACTCGCGTCGAATTCGCAGGCGCGCAGCGGTCCTTCCCAGCCCGCGTAGTGAGCGGCGCTGACCATGTTCAGGCCAATGTGGAGCGACATTCCTGACGGACCGTCCGTAGCCCGCGAACCGGCGGCCGCCAGGCGGGCAGGTGTCTCGACAGCCGCTGTCGCGGCCGACGGTGCCTTCGATCTCGCGGCGCGCGCCTTGCTCGCCTTATGCTCGACGTCGCGCGCCTTCGCGGCGAATTGTTCGATCAGGGCCGCGAATTTCTGCGCCACCTTGGCATAGCCGTTGTCCGTCGGATGTAATTCGTCGAACCACTCCGTGGTGTTGACCGTGTTGCGGCAGTTGATGTAGTTGAGCCGCGCCGAGGAGCTTTGCAGTAACGACAGGCGTTCATTGAAGCGATCGATCATGACGCGGGCAATCGCCCGCTGGAAATCCGGGTCCTTGATCCCTCGCGATTCCATCGGCTTGCCAAGCCAATTTCCCTTTGCCGGGATCGTGTAGTCGTAACCATGGCAAAGGATCTGCACTTTCGGGAAAGCCTTGGCGACCTGGCGAACGAGCTTGCCATACATGCCGATTGCATCGTCGAGCATCGTCTCAAACGAGGGCCTGAGATGTCCCTCGGGCGGCAAGGCCGGATCGAAATCGAAGAGATGAGCGGCGAGGTTGCCGCCCGCCACGACATCATTGCCGCCGCCGCTGAACAGGAAGATGGATGCTCCCGTGTTCTCGATCGCATCCATGTATTCGGCTTGCCTCAGCATGTTCGACAGGGTGTCGCCAGCGGCGTCCAGGCTGAAGATTGCGTAGTGCTTCATCAACTGGTCGATGACGTCCATCAGCCGGAACGGATACTGAAACCAGCTGTCGCCCTCGGAGACGATGACCGGCCCCTTGTAGTCTCCGCTGCCGATGCGATTGTGGAAGGCGGCCTGGCGGCGCAGGCGCGAGATGAAATTGGCGCTGTTGAGAAGGGCGGCACTGCGGGCCCGGCCTTCGGGTGTTGCGGGCACCGTGACGAGCTCGCGATTGATTTCGAGCACCGGATTGAAGGGACCCGACTTCTCGTCGTCGACCGTAAAGTATTTCTGAAGCTCCTGCTCGCTCAGACTCGGATCAGCAAGCTTCCTGTTCAGTTCTTCCAAAGATATTTTGCTGCTTGACGTCATAGCGCGTTCTCCCTCTTTGCCGGTCGGGAATATCCGACACGGGCGCGATGCGGTTGAGTATCTGGGCGATGAGGTCGGTCTTCAGCTGAAGATCTTCCTGCCGGAGCAATTCTCCGAGACGGGACGGGATCGAGACTTCGTTGATCTGGATTTTCGAGAAGGCGGGATGATCCTTCCAGATCTCAGCGATCCTGGTCTTGCGAAGCGACTTGCCGATGAAGACCGGCGGCCGGCCGCTCGCGCGATCAGAAAAGGCTTTCTCTATAAGATCGAGTATGGACTTCGAGTAGATCCCCACGGTCAGCCTGTCTTCCGTAGCGGAATCAGGGATGTGGAGGGTGACGGCCGGCGCACGGGTTTGATTTGGAGACGAGAGCGCCGATATCAGTTGCGCGAAGCCGTCGGCAAAGTCCCTTGCGTCAATGGTCGGCGTGATGAGGTCGAGGCTCGCGAGGCGGCTTGTGAGCAGGTGGAACGATGCCTCTCGGTCACGTCTCCACCTCTCGATGAGGTCGCGGAAGAGCAGGACGCCAGCGCCGTCGCAAATGATGTGCAAGGAATATTGATCGAGCGGCAGCAGGCATCGCACGACATGATCGACCGGACCTTTTCTTGCCGCTGACTTCCGGCTGGCCGACTCGATGTCCCGCCAGAATGACCGGCCGATCCCATGTGTAAGGTCCTCGATCAGGTGGTCCAGCCGATCGCTGCGGACATCGACCTGCTTGGTGGCTTCGGTGAAAAGGCCGGAGAGGACGGCAGTGGTCTGGTCGACGAAGTCGTTGCACCAGGCAATCGTCAGCGGGTAAAGGCCATGCTGCTTTATCGCATTCTTTTCTCGTGCGATCTGCTGCGCGGTTTGACCGAGCCCCAGCAAACTGCCGCCGAACCTGAGGAGAATTCCGCGGTAGCCGCGGTTCGCCGCGTCGCGCTCCGGCGCCCAGACAGGCGCGATCGGCTGATCGTCGTGGTGGTCCCTGCCAAGGAACCGGACCGTCTCGTCGAATGTCCTGGCGCAGTAGGGATAGGGCGGCCGCTTGACTTCCTCGCCATCGTCAAGGTGGATGAGGTGGCCCAGCACCTCGTAGCCTGGGACACCGGCAACACGGGCAGGTTTGCGAGCAAAAAAGATGCCCTGTTCTCCGATGGAGAGGTCGAAGGCGCCGGGTGTCGAAACGCCGAGGCGAAGGACCCAGCCGTCGAAGATGTTGTCGGCCCAGTCCTGATAGGACCAGTGGCCCAAACCGTTGCAGCCGAGATAGCCGCCCCATTCTGTCCCCCACGAGTTCAGCACCAGAAAGCCGGTGCTGTCATAACCGACGACGACAAATGCGTGGCCGCCGCCATCTCCGGTCGATTGCATGATCTTGCCGGCACTGGCGCGCACCGCTTCGATATTCCAGCCGGCATGCGTCGCCGCCGAAACAAGGAGAGGTCCAACTTCGTTGAGAGCAGCATGATAGTCGTTGAGGCTGGGGCGCAGGCGATAATAGGCGCCGAGCGACACTTCGCGTGCTGCCTTGGCACGCCTTACATTCAGCGTCCCGCCGGGATCACCCGGTTCGTACTTCCAAAGATCGTCGGGGCAAACGCCATGGTGGTAGAAGCCTTTGATGACTTCTCGAAGGGAAAGACCTTCAGTGCCGTCGGTTGCTTCGCGCGGTCGAGCCATCTCGTAAAGCATGCGCGCGCTGACGGGCACATTGGCCGCAGCGTCCTGGCAATCGAGCATTCTCTGGAGATCGATAAGGCTGGCGAGCGCCTGGGCGCTGCAGGTGCCCTCCGTGCCCTGATTTCGCGGCAGCCAATACAAAGGCTCGGCGCGCTTCAGCGCCTCGAGGACGATTCCTGCCGGCGACAGCGCGGGAAGGAGCGGGCGGAGGTTCGGCGTGTAGATCTGATCGCGCAAATCGATCGGATCGCGCGGAATGTTGCGCACCATCTCCTGTCGCTTGCGAGAAAGGACCTGCATGGTAATAAGCGCCAAAAGCATAGATTTTCGGTTGCGTGACGCCCGGCGCTGAATGCCGGGCGCCACTTTTCGGAAGTTTAAGCGGCGCGCGGCTCTGCTTCCTCACTCCCTTCGAGGTACTCGGCGTCCGGTTCGGCAAGCTGCCGGCGGCGAGACAAGTCGTCGGAGTTCGAAAGTGCGAAGTAAACGTCCGCGATCAGTTCAGATATCTTGCAGGGATCAAGCTTATTGTTGCTGACGAACCCCGTCACGATCTCGGCAGTCATCTGCAATATCGGATCCGGTTGCGCTAGGTCGCTGTCCAGGCCTCCGACAGGGAACACGGGAGCCCTGGGCGCCTCTGTGAACTCCGAGTCACCATCGTAGTGGGCTGCGGCGGTCGGAAGCGCCGAACGGGTGTCGATCGCTTGCACAAGCTCGGGCGCAAAGGCAGCCTCGAGCCCGCCTCTGACAGGCACGACGAGCCTGAGTGCTCCCAGAAACCTTGCGTGATATCTCGCGATCGCTTCTGCAATCCCCGGTTCGTACCCGTTAATGATGGCGCGCGCCCCAACGGGGTCGTTTACGTTGTGACCGAAGTATCGCGATAGTTTATGCCGGCCGCGGCTGTCGGCTCGAAACCAACCTTCCCCCATGCCGGCAAACATGGTGGCGGCTGCATAGTCCGGCCGCAGAGCCAGATCGGGGTGGTCGACCAGATTGTCGCCGACGTGGTCTCCGGCGCGTCGATAGTTGTCGCGCCAGGTCAATTGGACATATCCGCGCCCGTAATAGGGATAGTAGCGGAGGTTGCGCCTTCGCCAGCCTTCGGAGAGCCAATAGGCCTCCTTTACCGGCGTCATCTGCCGTGCCGTTTCGTGGAAGGTCGTGGCAAGCATATAGGCCAGCCAGCGCGGGTCGCCGTCGGGAAGCCTCTGCTCCCACTCGTCGACTATGGCCGACATCCCGTCCACCTGGCCTTGGGTCAGCCGGCCGCCGAACATCGGCCGAACTTGGTTGAAGAAGAATGTGCGATCGAATGGCATTCGTGCCTCCTATGTTCAAGGCTCACTTGAGAGAACAGGACATCGGTGATTGGAATCCGAATGCGTTGAGCGTTGCGCCCAAGGTTTCCCGGTTGATGACGATCGCGGCCGAGGTTGGCTGAAGACCAGGGTTGTTTCCCTGGAGTTGGTCCGAGTCGGCGATGATATGGCCTTCGGAAGCGATGATGCTGTCAGCTTTGCCTTCCCAGCACCCGCTATATGCACACACCGACATATCCTTGGTGCCTGTATCGACGCCACCGCCAGCGGGCGTGAAGTCCTCTGAACTTTCGCATTTGTAGGCGTTGCAACGGATTTCGAACTCGCCATTGCTGCACGAATAGGCGCCTGAGGCCGCGAAGGCATCGAAGGGTGAAAGTATTATGACTATTGCTGCCAATTGAACGTTTCGCATGATGATCACCCCAAAAACTATTGTCTCGCGTTGTTCCGAATGGTCGCGGGTCATCACCCGCGCCATGGACTTCCATGCGTGTTCGATAATCAGGGTATAAGCATCGAAGAAACGGCGAACATGCCGGGATCGAATACGTTTCGTCTGAAACGAGCGCAGAGTTACGACAAACGTTGCGCGGAACGTCGTTCGGCTTCCGGGCCTCACCAAGCTTCTGATATTACGAACTGCCTTTGACAGCCGTGAGAGAAAATAGCCCGAGTCCGTTGCAGGATTTTACCCGGCGATTCATCACTCAAGCACCGTCGGTAGCACTCCCCATCAGCATAGATGATCATACCTCGCCGACGCGCTGACGCTTGTTACAAACGTAACATCTCAGCCGATCGCGGTTGGCGCGGGCATTGCTTGTGGGGCCCCATTTCACCGCGCGGCAAGCTCATGTCTGCACGCTTGCAACGAGAAACCCATTCACATCACCGTTTGCCCGGCAATGTCCTTGGTCAGCAACTCCTGCTCCTCGCGAACCTGCTTTGCCGTTTCGGCGGCTGCGTCCGAGCCGATCTCGGCAATGCGCACAGCCTCGTCCGAATAGTCTAGGAATGCGTTCTGCCAGAAACAGCAGCAGAGGTCGAAGGTCTCATTGAGATGATCCGGCGAGAGGAGGTCTTCGAGAAGCTTCAGGTCCTGCTCGCGCCGGTTCTTCAGGAAATTCAGCATCTCGACCTGATAGCGCAGCGTCATCCTCACGGCTTCCGCGTGGAAGCGTCCCATCGAGAGAAGATATTTCGCACCATCGGCCATCGCCGGCCAGCTTTGCGACGGAGAAGTGGGGGTTGCGATCATGCTGGGCATCGAGACGACTCCTCGTTCACGGGCTCATCATTCGTCCGGTCGGCAGCGCGGCCTTCCGCCTGCCGAAGAGCGTAGAAGGGACTTTCATCGAGCCATCAGTCTACGTCGAAACGCTCGGCGTTTCGAAAGAAAGTTAAGCCGACAAATCCTTTCGATCCTTGATCCGCATCAACCGGCGCCCACGGCGCGGAGACGCATGCCCGCACGCGGCGGACCACAAGAGACTATGACAACAGTGGGTTGCCACATGCGAGAGCCGCAGCGGCTCGTGGCCAACCCACTCTCTGGCGAGTTTTGCGGGGCAAACCATGGAGTGGTTTGTCGGTTGCGCCTGTTCCTGAACGGTCAGGCTAGTCGCGGCTCGCCAAGCGGGACCCTGCAGCTACCCAGTTGTGCCACTCGTCCTCGCTGCCGTGGAACACGTTGAGATCAATCCTGCCGTCGACGCCGTGCGAAAGGCCGGAGCCGGAATATTGCCAGAAGAGCCATTTCCGCCCCGGATAGACCTTGGACGGGTGAGCGGCCACCGAGCGCAGCCAGAACGGATGGTTGGGGAAGGCGCCCTTCAAGTTGTCTCGATAGAAATCCGGCGCGGTATAAATGATCGGACGCTGGCCATAGTGCCTTTCCAGCTTGTCCATGAAGACCTGCATCTTCTCCAGGACGCGTTCGCGCGAGGGGCGCCTCTTGCAGCTCGACTCGCCGTTCCACTCGACGTCGATGACAGGCGGCAGGGCGCTGGCTTCTCTCGGCACATTGCGGATGAACCAGTCGGCCTGTTCGCCGGCGGTTCGGCACCAGTAGAAGAAGTGATAGGCGCCGCGTTTCAACCCGGCTTCCTTGGCCCTGCGCCAGTTCTTCTTGAACATCGGATCGAGATGGTCGCCGCCGTCAGTCGCCTTGATATAGGCAAAGTTTGCGCCCTGCGTCCGCAGCTTCGTCCAGTTGATCTCGCCCTGCCAGCGCGAAACGTCGACGCCGTGCACAGCAAGCTTTCTCGGAGACCGTGAGCCGAAATTGATCGGCTTGGCGTCGCGGAAGCGATGGCTGTAGATTTGCCCGCGTCTTGGCGGCGCCTCTTCGATCGCCGGGTTTTCGGGGGCGAGCAGGGCAATCGGTCTTTCCGAAGGCACCGGCATGCCGGCTGTTCTGGCCACGGGCGCGAACGCCTGCGGCTCTGGAACCGGCCCCGCCCAGGCCAGCATTTCCTGCGGCGGCGCGGCTTGAGGCGCAGCCGTGCCGACATTCGTCGCAGGCATGGGGGCGAGCGACCGGATAACGGAGCTCGTCGTTTCCCGTGATGGTTGCTGAGCCGCAACCCTGTCGCGATTGGAACTGAATCCGCAGCCCGACAAAACGAGGCCGGCAAGAAGGACCACTGGCAGAGCTGTGAAACGCATAGGAACCCGTACGCAAGACTTTCGGTGACAGCGGAAAGCCGCCGAACCCACTGACGGGAATCGCTAACGGAAAATTACCAAAAAAGACTGAATCCGATCCTTGCCGGCGTCGGATTTTTGTTTGCGATCGAGACGCGAGAAAAGCGCCGCTACGAAAGCGGTCGCGGGAAAAGCGGGAGGCGAGGGGCCGGCGCCGTGCTCTCGCGCACAACGAGTTCGACGGGCAGTACCGTTTCAAGATCGACGCTGGGCGTCTCGGCATTCATCAGCCGCAAGAGAATGTTCGCCGCTGCACGTCCGGCGCCGTGTTGCTGGATCCTGACGGTCGTCAGCTTCGGTCGGATGAGTTCGAGAAGCGGCATGTCGTTGAAGCCGGTGACGGAAACCTGGCGAGGGCAGTCGATGCCGCGTTCGCGCAGTGCCTCGATCGCGCCAAGCGCCAGTCGGTCGTTGGCGCAAAGCACTGCCGTGAAGGCTTTGCCGGACGAAAGCAAGGCCGCCAGGCATCGGCCACCTTCCTGCTCGTCGAAACGGGTGGCGGTGACGATCAGTTCCTCGTCGACGGCGACGGAAAGGTCGTCCGCAGCATTCCGAAACGCGGCGAGGCGCAGCTGGCCGGTCGAAAGGTCCTGGGGGCCGGCGATATGCGCGACCCGTTCGTGGCCGAGTTCGCGGAGATGCCGCAGCATCTGGCAGATGCCGGCGTCCTCGTCATTGATGACATAGGGGATGTCGGAGAATTCCACCTTGCGGTTGAGGGTCACGACCGGAAGCCCGTCCTGGGCCGCCTTGGCGATCGAGGGGTCGCTCCGCAACACCGCGGCATGGATGATGCCGTCGACGCCGCGATCGCGCAGAACGTCGATGAGCCTGACCTCCCGGTCTCTGTCGCTATCGGTGTTGACGATGATCGAGGCGTAACCGAGTGGCTCGAGCACGCTCTCTATGCCGCGCAAGATCGGTGGAAAGATAAGGTTGGTGATGTCGGGGATCATGACGCCGACGCTCATCGTCCGGTTGGTCCTCAGGCCCGCCGCAATCCTGTTCGGCCGATAGCCGAGCGCGTCCGCTGCTGCCTGGATGCGCTTGACGACTTCTTCCGTAATGTTCTTGCGCTCGACCGGATCGAGCGCTCGCGAAACGGTGGAGACATGGACACCTGTCTCGCGCGCTATATCCTTGAGAGTAATTCTCTTTTTCAACATTTTCAGTGCCCCGACGCGTACGCCATTTTACAGCGAGACAGCGGAGAAGCAATCGATTGCAAATCTTCCTTGACGCTTGACAAAGATCATGTTACGTCTTTCTGCAATCGATTGCATGGTCAATGCATTCAGCGCAGGTGGTTTGGTTGGCGGACGACGGTCGTTTTCTTCCGGGAATGAGGAGTCCCGCAAGAAAACTGCGGCATGGAGTTGCCGCCTTTATTTTTTGACGATGCATGCAATCGATTGCATAGTTTCGTGATGAAGAAGGAGGAGCATCAGTGAGACTTGGAAGAATTCTTGGAAGATTTCTGGCGGCAACGACCGCTCTGGCGCTTGCGGCCACTGCCGCTCAGGCGCAAACACTTAAGATCGGCGCGTCGCTGCCGATCACCGGTGGCCTTTCGGTCAGCGGCGAGAAGCACAAGCGCGGATATGAGCTCTGCACCAAGCTGATCAATGAAGCCGGCGGCATTCTCGGCCGTCAGGTCGAACTGGTGGTGAGCGATAACCGCTCGGATCCTGCGACCGCGATCAACCAGTATGAGCGGTTCATCAACGTCGACAAGGTCGATGCCGTTTACGGGACATTTTCAAGCCGGCTGACCTTTCCGGTCGGCAGCATTCTTTCCAAATACAACATGGTCCACGCCGTTCCCTCCGGCGGCGCCTTGCGCATCTATGAGCAGGGATATCGAAACCTCTTCTATTTCCAGGTCAGTGCGGCTGAATACACCGGCAAGGACGTGGTTGCCGTAATCCAGGATCTCATCCCGGCGGGGCAGGGTCCGAAAACCGCGGCAATCGTTTCTGCCGACGACTTCTTCGCCAATGCGATTGCCGCCGGTCTGCTTGGCGAAAAGGTCAAGGATCCCGCAACGGACAAGGAGATCGCCGATCTCGCTCCCGGCTACCTCGCCGACGCCGGCATAAAGGTGGTCATGCAGGAGAAGTGGCCGGAAGAAGGCTTCAACGACTGGCTGAACCTCGCCAATTCGATCAAGCGTTCGGGGGCCGAAATGATCATCGGCCTGACAGCGTCGGCGGAAGAGGCGGTGCAACTCACCCGCAGCCTGAAAACCGTCGGTGCTACACCCAAGCTCGTCTATCTGAGCCAGGGCGCTCAGACGGAATTCATCGAAGGCGTGGGGGAGAGTCCCGCGAACGGCGTGATGATCCACACGACCTGGCACAAGGACGTGCCTTTCGAAAGCACGCTTGCCGGCAAGCCCTTCAGCAATGCCGATTTCGTCAAGGCCTTCGAAGCGGAATACGGCGTCGAGCCGGATGAGGACAGCGCCATTCCGTTTGCCGTCTGCCAGGGGATCGAGCAGGCGATCAATGGTGCCGGCACCACTGACAACGCCAAGATGGGGGAATGGCTGCATGCGCGCACCAAGGACGATCCGGTGCGCACGGTTCTCGGCCGCTTCACATGGGACGAACGCGGCCTCGCCAAGGACAAATCGCACATCATGACGCAGTGGCAGGACGGCAAGCTCAACTTTGTCTATCCGACCGGCGAGTTCGAAGGCGTCGTGCCGTTCAGCTATCCCAAGGCTGGCTTCTGAGCGCATCCGGGCGAGGGCATGAGCCCGCGTCCGGACCGCAAGAAATCGTGTCGAGGAAATGGGAGGTCGGGCGCATGCTCGAAGTGAAGAACCTTTGCAAGCACTATGGGGGCATCAAGGCCGTCGACGGCGCGACATTCGCCGTCGAAAGGGGCTCGATCACCGCCCTGATCGGACCGAACGGGGCGGGCAAGACGACTGCGTTCAACTGCATCAGCCGCACGGTGACGCCGACGTCCGGTGAAGTCTGGCTCGACGGAGAGCGGATCGATCAATTGCGGCCGCACAAGATCACCGCCAAAGGCCTCAGCCGCACGTTCCAGATCTCCCGCAACCTTTCCGACATGACGGTGATCGAGAACGTCATCGTGCAGTCTCGCGTCGAGGGCATTCGCGGCTTGCTGCGGCCGGCGATGAGCGCGGAAGAACGGGACAAGGCGATGGCCATCCTCGACTTTCTCGGCATCACCCGCATCGCCTACGAAGACGGCCACAACCTCTCCTATGGCCAGAAGAAGCTGATGGACCTCGCCGCCCTCCTGATGTCGGACCCGAAGATCATCCTGCTCGACGAGCCGGCCGGCGGCGTCAACCCGACCCTGATGGAGGAGATCATCGGCCACATCCGGGCTCTCAACGAGAAGAAGGGCCTCACGGTCCTGATCGTCGAGCACAACATGGAGCTGATCATGCGGCTTTCCCACAGGGTGGTGGTCATGGCGCAAGGCCGCGTGATCTGTGACGGACCGCCGGAGATGGTGCGCAAGGATCCGCAAGTGCTCGACGCCTATCTCGGCGGTGTTCTCGAAGAGGAGGCTGCCTGATGACCGAACTGCTCCAGGTCACCAACATCACCGCCGGCTATGGCGACGGACCGGCCATCCTCGACGGTGCGCATCTGACCGTCGAACCCGGAAAGGTCCATTGCATCATCGGACCGAATGGCGCAGGCAAGTCGACTCTGCTGAAGTCGATATGCGGCATGCTGACCATCCGTAAGGGCGATGTGGTCTTCAAAGGCAAGCGCCTCAACGGGATGCGGCCGGATCAGATTCTGCGTGAGGGTATCTGCTTCGTACCCCAGGAGAGGGCGCTGTTTCCAAAGATGACCGTGCGCGACAATCTGCGCATGGGCGGGTTCATCCTCAACGATCAAAAGGAGCTCGACCGCCGGATCGACGGAATTCTCGAGCGCTTTCCGATCCTGCGCGAGCGGGCCGAGCAACACGCCGGCACGATGTCGGGCGGCCAGCAGCAGACGCTCGCCATGGCCCGCACGCTGATCATCAAACCGGCGATCGTCATGCTCGACGAGCCATCGCTCGGGCTGGCGCCAAAAGTAATCCAGGAGATGTTCGACATCATGAAGATGATGTCGGCCGAAGGCGTCACCGTACTGCTGGTCGAGCAGAATGCGTTGATGGGGCTCAAGAATTCCGATTGGGGCGTTGTGCTCGACCTCGGCCGCACACTGTTCGAGGGGCCGGCCGCTGACGTGCTCGCCGACCCGCGCATCCAGGAACTCTACCTTGGCGGCAAGAAGGCCGCCTGAAGGGGGAAACATGGCAGACATCCTTCAGATATTGATCCTCGGCCTGGCGCTTGGCGGCGTCATCGCCTTGATGGGATCCGGTCTCTCGCTCGTCTTCGGCGTCATGCGCATCGTCAATCTCGCGCATCCATCGCTGATCATCGCCGGTGCTTACATTGCCTACTGGGCGTTCAAAGTTCTCGGCATCGACCCGATCGTGATGCTGCCGGTGTCGGCGGCCATCATGGCGGCGATCGGCGTTCTGCTCTATCGCCTGATGTTCGAGAGGGAGACGAAGAGCGCGAAATATTCCGAGATGACCGTGCTTCTGACCTTCGCACTCGCGATGATGGCGGAAGGCGTGCTCGGCGGTCTGTTCACCAACACCCAGCGCGTGACCTCACCCGATTATGCCACGGATGCCTTTTTCATCGGCGACGTCTTCATTCCGAAGGGGCAGCTCTATGCCGGGGTGCTGTCGCTCGCGATCATCGCTGCGCTGACGCTCTTTCTCAAATATTCGCGGCTCGGCTATGCCATCCGCGCCACCACCCAGAACCGCGAGGCGGCTGAGCTCCTCGGCGTCAATGTCAACTTCATCAGCATTCTCGCCTTTGCGATCGGCATCGGCCTTGCCGGGGCTGCCGGCTCGCTGGTCAGCTTCGTCTTCAGCTTTTTCCCGGCCAAGCATTGGGAATGGGTGGCGATGCTGATGTCGGTCGTGGTGCTCGGCGGCATGGGCAGCATTCTGGGCACCGTCGTGGCTGCTCTGTTGCTGTCGGTCGTTGCTGCCTTCGTCGGCACATGGATCGGCGCCACCTGGTCGACCATGACCTTCTTCCTCGCCCTTTTCCTCATCCTGCTGATCCGGCCCCAGGGGTTGTTCGGCGAAAAACCGGAGATGGCATGATGAACGTCACCCTTCAACAATCGAGCGCCAATTCCGTCCTCGAGGCACGGCGTGCACATAACGAGAAACTGGCCCGCAGGGCCGATCAGACGAGAGCGACCTGGTTTCCCCTGGCGCTGCTAGTGGTCCTGCTGGCGCTGCCGCTCCTGCAATTCGTGGGTAACTACAACTACGTGCTTCATCTTGTCCTGTTCACCGCCTCCTACGTGGCGATGGCTTCGGGATGGAACATCCTTGGTGGCTTCGCCGGCTACGTCTCGCTGGGTCACAGTGTGTTCTTCGGCGTCGGTGGCTATTTCGCCGGCATGCTCTTGGCGCGCTATGGCATCTCGACCATCATAACGGCGCCTCTTGCCGGTCTCGTCGCGGCTGTTCTCGGCTACATGGTTGGCCTGATCACGCTCAAGGTGCGCGGACCCAGTTTCATCATCTCGTCGATCGCGCTTCTGATGATCGCCCGTATCCTGTTCGACAACTGGGAGTTTATTGGCGGCGCCAACGGCCTGACGCTCCCGACCAACGACCTGCCGGTGCAGTGGGCAAAGCTGCCCTACTACTATGCGATGATCGTGATCGCGGCCTTCACGGTCTGGGCGACCTACCGCATCAAGCACTCCAAGTTCGGCCTCGGTCTTCGGGCAATCTCGAAGGACGAGATCAAGGCGGAAAGCGCGGGCATCGACACGCGCTTCTACAAGGTCATGGCTTTCGCGCTTTCGGCCTTCTTCGTCGGGATGACCGGCGCGGTCTGGGGCGAATATCTGACCTATCTACGCCCGAATATTTTTCTCCTGATCCTCGTTTCGGCGAACCTCGTGCTGATGTCGATCCTCGGAGGGAAAGGCACGATTGCCGGACCGGTGGTCGGCGCCATCCTGATCGTTGCGCTCAACGAACTCTTCGTCGCCACGATGGGCGCATCCGAGGTCAACATCCTGGGGACCGGCCTGGTGATGGCGGTGGGCCTCATATTCTTCCCGCTGGGGCTGGTCGGCACGCTCGCAAAAAAGGGCAAGCTGCCACGCGTGCTCAACTGGGATTGATGGCCGGTCCCGCCGGAGTGCCTGTTCCTGAACTTCAAGGATTGAAACCTGCCGGAATGGCGGGAGGAGGAAGTCATGTCGGAATACGTGCTTTACAACGCACCGCAATCCACCTGCAGCCAACGGGTGCGCTACGTGCTCCATGCCAAGGGGGGGACCTTCGAGGAGCACAAACTGGACCTTTTCAAGGGTGACCAGCTGAAGCCCGATTACCTCGCCATCAATCCGAACGGATTGGTCCCGGCGCTCGTCCATCGAGGTGCCTCCGTGATCGATTCCTCCGTGATCATGGAATATCTCGAGGATATCCTTGGCGACGTTGCGCCGCTGCGCCCGCGGGACCCGCTCAAGGTTGCGCGGATGCGGGCGATGATGCGCTACATCGACGAAGTGCCGACGCCGGCCGTGCGCGTGCCGTCCTACAACCTCGCCTTCCTGCCGCATTACCAGGCGATGACGGAGGAGGAATTCCTGGCGGTCTGCGAGAGCAAGCCGCTCCGCCGCGAATTCCTGATGAAGATGGGACGTACCGGCTTTCCGCAATCGGAAATGGATGAAGCGCTCGTCCGGCTGCAACGCGGGATCGACCGCATGGCGCGCTGGCTCAGCGAAAGCGGCGGGCCTTGGTTGATTGGCAAGGAGATGACGTTGGCCGACGTCGCCATCATGCCGGTGATCGTTCGGATGGACGATATCAATCTCGGCCGCCTGTGGGGCGGCTCTCCCGAAATCGCTGCCTGGCTCGATCGCATTCGCGCGACCGAGGCCTTCCCCAAGACCTACTACCACGGCTCGCTGCTGACGGAGAAATATCCACATCTCCAGGCCTTGAAAACAGCGGCCGCCTGAAACGGCAAACGACAGGAGAAGCAGGATGCAACACGTAACAGTCGAGCCGAAACTGATCGAAACCGTCGCTGACGTCACGCCGACCGTATTGGCCGCGATGTCGCGCACATCCAACCCGCGGCTCAAGCAACTGATGGAGTCCATGGTGCGCCATCTCCACGAATTCATCATCGAGACGCGACCGACCGAGGAGGAATTCGAATATGGACTGCGCTGGATCGCGGCGCTCGGCCACCACACCCATGAGACCAACAACGAGGTCGTGCTCGCAGCCGACGTGCTCGGCGCTTCGACGCTGATCGACCTCATCAACAACGACGGGATGCAGGGCGAGACGATGTCGGCGCTGCTCGGTCCCTTCTATCGTGGGCAAGCGCCGGCCTGCGAGTGCGGTGACTGCATCGCGCGCTCCGAAACGCCCGGTCCGACGCTTTATTTCAAGGGTCGGGTCACGGGCGTCGACGGCAAGCCGATTGCCGATGCGAAACTCGATGTCTGGCAGGCATCCCCGGTCGGCCTCTACGAAAATCAGGACGCAGAGCAGGAGGATTTCAATCTCCGCGGTGTGTTCCGCACCGATGCCGACGGACGCTTCCACTTCACCTCGGTGAAGCCGGCCGGTTATCCGGTGCCGACCGGCGGGCCCGTAGGCGACCTTCTGCGGGCGCAGCGGCGCCACCCGATGCGACCCGCGCACATCCACTTCATCGTATCGGCCCCGGGTCACAAGACATTGATCACCCAGATCTTTTCCGACACGCCGCAGGCGCTGGTGACGGATGTGGTCTTCGGAGCCAAGACCCAGATCGTCGGCAAATTCGTCGAGCATACCGAGCAGCATCCCGATTATCCGGAGACCCCGCTGCCTTTCTACAGCTGCGAATACCAGTTCAAGCTGATCGAGGGTGAACCGACCTATCCGGTTCCGCCGATCTCCGGCAGCAAATCGGGAGGGCATCGGTAATGCGTTTGTCTGATGCCCTGGCGGGAAAAGTTGCAGTCGTCGCCGGCGGTTCCGGCGGCATCGGGCGGGAAGCCTGCCGCCTGTTTGCCGAAGCCGGCGCCCGAGTCGTGGTTGGTTACCGCTCCGGAAAAGAGAGGGCAGAGGCGATCGTCTCAGCCTTGCCGGGCGAGGGACACATCGCCCTGCCGGTGTCGATCGAGGATACGTCGACCATCAATGCGTTTCGGGACCGTACGCTCGCTGCGCTTGGGCGCGCCGACATCCTCGTGAACACCGCCGGCGTGACGAGCCCGGTCGCCCACGCCGACCTCGAAGGCCTGACCGATGAACTGATTGATCAGATTTTCGTCAACAACTGGCGGGGCGTTTTCTCGACCGTGCGCGCCTTCGCCCCGGCGCTGAAAGCGCATCGGGACGGGCTGATCGTCAATGTCTCGTCGATTGCTGCCTTTACCGGCATCGGCTCGAACATCGCCTACTGCGGTGCCAAGGCAGGGCTGGACATCATGACCAACTCGCTCGCGCGCGCGCTCGCACCGGATATCCGCGTCATGGCGGTCTCGCCGGGCGTCGTCGATACCGAATTCGTTCCGGGCCGCGGGCAGGAGTTCAAGGAGAAGGCAGCGGCCGCAACGCCGCTCAAGCGCCTGACGACTCCGACCGACGTCGCCGAGGCGATCCTTGCCTGTGCCACGCATTTGAAATTCTCGACGGGTACCCGGATCGTCGTCGACGGGGGGAGGCACCTCTGATGCAGCCGAAAGTCATCATCACCTGCGCGGTCACCGGCAATTTGACCACCAGGGAAAACCACCCCGGCCTGCCGGTGACCCCGGAAGAAATCGCCAGCTCCTGCCTGGACGCGGCGGACGCTGGCGCGGCCGTGGTTCATATCCACGTGCGCGATCCAGAAACGGCGAAGCCGTCGATGGAGATCCGATATTACCGCGAGGTGATCGATCGGATCCGCGCGAAAAATAGCGCCGTGATATTGAATGTCACGACCGGGCCGGGCGGACGCTATCACCCGAGCGACGAGAACCCCGCGGTCGCCGGTCCGCGCACGACGCTGATGCGCCCGGAACGGCGCGTCGAACATATTCTCGAGTTGAAGCCGGATATCGCGACGCTCGACCTCAACACGATGACCTTCGGCACCGAAGTCGTGATCAACACGCCCGGCAACGTCAAGATCATGGCGGATCTCATCAATGGGGCCGGCGTCAAGCCGGAGCTCGAGGTCTTCGACACCGGCGACATCCAACTCGCGCACGACCTCCTGAAGGCGGGCGTGCTCAAGTCTCCGGCGATGTTCACGATCGTCACCGGCGTGAAATACGGCTTGCCGTCGACGCCCGACGCCATGGCGCTAGCCGCGCGGATGTTGCCGCGCGACGCGGTGTGGACCGGCTTCGGTGTCGGCCGCATGTCATTCCCGATGGCCGCCCAGGCCTACTTGCTTGGCGGACACGTCCGCGTCGGTCTCGAAGACAACTCGTACATCGCCAAGGGCGTGCTCGCGAAAGGCAACGGCGAGCTCGTCGAGCGTGCCCGCGACATCGTCGAGAAGCTCGGCGGGCAAATCGCCAACCCGTTCGAAGCCCGAGAGATCCTGCAGTTGAAGGCCTGAGCGGCCGCATCCATGAAAAGGGGAATGCCATGAATATGCTGACTGATACGAAGGTCGCGAAAGCGCTGCGCGTCTCGCAAGCCTCCGCCGACCTCGACAATCTGCTGATCGACGTCGTCGATGTCAGCGTGCCGCGACCCGGACCGGGACAGGTGCTGGTGGAGATCGTGGCGGCAGGCGTCAACCCCAGCGATGTCAAGGCCTCGCTCGGCCACATGCCGCATGCGGTCTGGCCGCGCATTCCCGGGCGCGACTTCGGTGGCATCGTGCGGGAAGGCCCGAAATCGATGATCGGATTGGAGATCTGGGGCGGCGGCGGCGAACTCGGCATCAGCCAGGACGGCAGCCATGCCAAATGGATGGTGCTCGACCAGAAGGCGGTCCGCGAGAAGCCGAAGAATTTCACGATGGAAGAGGCGGGATCGATCGGCGTTCCGTTCATCACGGCTTATGAGGGCCTGCGCGAGGCCGGTGGCGTCCAGCCGACTGACGTCGTCCTCGTGTGCGGCGGCAACGGGAAGGTCGGACAGGCAGCGATCCAGCTTGCGACCATGGCCGGTGCCAAGGTCTTCGCCGTCGAATACAACGACCAGCCATTGCTCGGCCACACCAACGGTCCGGTCGAGATGCTGAACAGCAGCTGTGACGACGTGGCGGCGATCGTTCGGGAAAAGACCGGTGGCCACGGGGCGGATATCGTCTTCAACACGGTCGGCAGTCCCTATTTCGAGATCGCCAACAAGGCCATGGCGAAACAGGCCCGGCAGATCTTCATCTCGACATTCGATAGGGCCGTGCCGTTCGACATCTTCAACTTCTTCCGCGGCCGCCACAAATATATCGGCATCGATACCTTGGCGCTCTCATCGGTCGATGGCGCGCGCATCTTCGATCCGCTGAAACCGAAATTCGAGGAGGGACTGCTGAAACCTTTCCCGATCAACCCGGCCACCGTCTACGGCCTTGCCGACGCGGCCAAGGCGTATGCCTCAGTGCTGCGCGGCACGCCGGATCGCGTCCTCCTGAAGCCGTGAGGTTTTGCGGATGCAGGTAACCCTCTACCGGGAGGCGAAGCCCTACGAGGCGGCAGAGCATTACGATATGCGCTGCCTTCGTCTTCAGGGGAAGGAAGCGACCGCTACCGATACGATCTGGATCGGTCTGTCGCACCTTCTCCCTGGGGCGCACACATCGCTGAAGGATGCCTCCGTCGAGAAGATCTACATCGTCCTTGCCGGCGAGGTAACGATCGAGACGCAGGACGAGACGGTGACGCTGGGTTATCTCGACAGCTGCCGGCTTGCGCCGGGCGAGGCGCGCGCGCTGTCGAACCGAACCAATGCCCCGGCATCGGTGCTGCTGGCGATGCCTACGTGAAAAAGCTCGATCAGCGGCCGGCCCGAGATGCCGGCTGCTTTCTCCCGTCACATGGCAGCGCAGATGCAGGAAGGGTCAGGCGCGCTCTTCCCAGATCTTGGCCAGCTCGACGAGCGTCTCGACGCTTTTCTCCATGTCCTGCCGGCTGATCCATTCGAGCGGCGAATGGAAGGCATGGCCGCCGGCGAAGATGTTGGCGCAAGGCAGGCCCATATAGGAGAGCCTCGAACCGTCGGTGCCGCCGCGGATGCTGCCGCGTACCGGTGTCATGCCGGCGCGGCGGATTGCCTCCACGGCATTCTCGACGATCTGCGGATGGCGATCGAGGATCGCCTTCATGTTGCGGTACTGCTCCTTCACCTCGAACGCGTAACTCGAACGGGGAAACTCCGCCATGACGCCTTTCACGATGTCCTCGAGCATCTTTTCCTTGACGGCAAGGCCGCCTTCATCGAAGTCGCGGACAATGAAGGCAAGCGTGGCCTTTTCCATCGAGCCGGTGACGCCGATCGGATGGATGAAGCCGTCTCGGTCCGACGTCGCCTCTGGCGCAATGTCCTTCGGCAAGCGGTCGATGATGGCGCCGACGATCTTGATGGCGTTTTCCATCTTGCCCTTGGCGAAGCCTGGATGGATCGCGACACCCTGAATGGTGATTTCGACGCCGTCGGCCGAGAAGGTTTCGTCCTCGATATGGCCAGCCGTTTCGCCGTCCACGGTATAGCCGAACTCGGCTCCGAGCTTCTTCAGGTCGACCTTGTCGACGCCACGGCCGACTTCCTCGTCAGGCGTGAAGAGAAGCTTGATCGTGCCGTGCTTGATGTCCGGATTGTCAACAAGGACTTGCGCCGCCGTCATGATCTCCGCGAGCCCGGCCTTGTCGTCGGCGCCGAGCAGCGTCGTGCCGTCAGTGGTAATGATGTCGTTGCCGATCTGGTTGCCGAGCTCGGGATTGTCGCTGACGCGGATGACCTGTTGCGGATCGCCTGAAAGCTGGATATCGCCGCCGGCGTAGTTTCGCACGACTTGCGGCTTGACATTGGTGCCGGTGAAATCGGGCGCCGTGTCCATATGCGAGCAGAAGCAGATCACGGGCACCGGCTTGTCGACATTCGATGGGATCGTGGCATAGACGTAGCCGTGCTCATCGAGATGCGCATCGGCAAGCCCGATCGCCAGCAATTCCTCGACCAATATCCGGGCAAGATTCTTCTGCTTTTCGGTGGATGGCTGCGTCGTCGACTTGGGATCCGATTGGGTGTCGATGACCACGTAACGGAGGAAGCGATCGATAACAGTGTCGGTCATGGAGAGGTCCAATCTGTTCGTCAACTTGGGACCGCTATAACCTTTGCCGTTCTTCGCGTGAATGCATTTTTTGCCCGGGCCGGATTCTTGTCCCGGGTCTCTGCCGTTGAGAGGTAACCATCATGCACCCCAAATGACGGATTGCTCATGACGCTTGATGAGATGCTTGAGGTTTTCGAATCCGGTGCGCACGTGCCGGGCGAACTGGTCCACGGCCGGCGTGCGCGGGGCGTCCGAGCGTTTGAGCAGTCCGAGTGCCCGCTCTGGATGCGGGATTGAGATCGGCAGCGCAGTAATGGATTTCTGGTTCCTCAGCGCAAAGACGACGCTGTGGGGCAGGATCGTCAGCGCGTCCGCCGCCTTCATGTAGTTGACGACGCTCATCAATGAACCGCCTGAATAGCGAATCTTGATCTCGGTCGCACCGAACGAGAGAAGCATGCTGCGCAGGTCGGCAAGCAGCGGGCTGCCGGGCGGCGGCGCGATCCATGGAAACTCGAGCAAGTGGGCCGGTTGCGGCTTCCGCTTCATCAACAGCGGATGCGTCACCCGGCATGCGACCACGTTGCGCCCCGGCAATATCTGTTGGAACTCGAGCCCCGATCCTTCGTCGAGAATATCGATGGGGCAGATGGCGAGATCGATCTGGTCCGCCTTGAGTGCCGCGCGAAGGTCGGGAAAGTAGCCGTAGGTCTGATCGACGCGGACATCGGGATAAAGATTCTGGAATTCCGCGATCATGCTGGCAATCAGTCCGTCCATGAAAAAGGGCGTGCCTCCGAGGCGCACGACGCCGCTGTGGCCGACGCGGAAGCTCTCAACCGTATCGGATGCCTTGCGTGACGCCGACAGCATGATCTGGCCATGGTCGGCCAAAGCGCGCCCGAGCGGCGTCGGCTGTAGCGGTCTGCGCCCCTTGATGAAGAGCGGTTCGCCGACGCGTCTCTCCAGCATGGAAAGCGTTCGGGAGACCGCTGGCTGCGACAGCCCGAGCAGGGCCGCCCCCTCGGTCACGCCGCCAGCCTTCACGACCGCGGCGAGCTGGATCAGATGGCGTTCATCGAACTTCATAACAATCAGTTATACTAGGTCGAAATAAAATCATCAACGCATTCCCGGTCCTGGATTAGCTTTCTCCTACCAGCCGATGTCTTGGAGGAGAGTATGTCGTCGAGGCCACTGGCGTTGAATTTCAGCGAGGCCAACTCGTCCGAGATCTTCGCACAACGACTTCCGCTATCGAACGACAAGCCGTTGCCGCAGGTATTGGCAGCGGTCGTCACCCATCTTCATCAGCTCATCAAGGAGCTGCGGCCGACACCTGCGGATTGGCGCAATGTCATAGCCTTCCTGACTGACGTGGGGCATGTCTCGGACGAACGCCGCCAGGAATGGGTGCTGCTTTCCGACCTCATCGGCGCCTCGGCCCTTGTCGAGGAAATCAATTCGCGTCGGCCGAGGGGCGCGACGCCGAATACGGTTCGCGGACCGTTCTTTCGCGCCGATGCGCCCGAGTTGCCCTCGGGCAGCAACATTTCTTTGGACGGCATTGGAGAAAGGCTCGAGGTGTTCGGATTCGTCCGGGATCTGGATGGCCATCCGATCGCGGGCGCAGAAGTCATCACCTGGCAAGCCAATGCCGAAGGTTTTTACGAGAACCAGCAGCCCGATCTTCAGCCGGAATTCAACCTGCGCGGCATTTTCAGGACGGACGAGGAAGGGGCGTTTCGGTATCGGACGGTCAAGCCATCCGGCTATCGCGTTCCGGATGACGGTCCGGTCGGCAAGCTTTTGCGGCAGGCGGGTTATCCCCTGTGTCGCCCCGCCCACCTTCACTTCATCGTCAAGGCGCCCGGCTTCGAAACGATCACGACTCATGTCTACGACGCCGGCGATCCGCATCTCGGCGAGGACGCGATCTTCGGGGTCAAGGAAGCGCTCGTTCGCGAGTTCAAGCCGCTGGAAGGGAAGGGCGCGCCGGCCTGGCGGCTCGACTTCACCTTCGTAATGGCGCGCGCGAGGCAAGGAGCGGACACATGAATCGCGATTTCGTCTATAGCGGCAGCCCTGCCCACATCATCTTCGGCGAAGGCAAAAGTGCACTGGCCGGCGAGTGGGTGGAGAAAATCGGCTGCAAGAAGGCGCTCGTGCTCTCGACGTCGCAGCAGCAAGCCGACGCCGAAGTTCTGGCAAAACGCCTTGGGCCGCTTTCTGCCGGGGTCTTTGCGGGCGCCGTCATGCACACGCCGGTCGACGTGACCGAAAAGGCGATGGAGGTCGTTGCGAGAACCGGCGCCGATTGCGTCGTTTCACTCGGCGGCGGCTCGACCACCGGTCTCGGCAAGGCGATCGCCTATCGCATTGACCTGCCGCAGATCGTCATCCCCACGACCTATGCGGGCTCGGAGGTGACGCCGATCCTCGGCCAGACCGAGGGCGGCCGCAAGACCACCGTACGTCATCCGAGCATCCTGCCCGAAGTCGTGATCTACGACCCGGCGCTTACGCTGGGGCTCCCGCTCGGCATGAGCATCAACAGCGGCCTGAATGCGATGGCGCATGCGGTCGAGGCGCTCTACGCGCAGGACCGAAACCCGATCTCGACCCTGATGGCAGTCGAGGGCCTTCATGCCTTCAAGACGAGCCTGCCGAAAATAGCCGAGTCTCCCCGGAACATCGGCGTGCGGGCCGATGCGATTTACGGCGCCTGGCTTTGCGGAGCGGTGCTCGGCACCGTCGGCATGGCACTGCACCACAAGATTTGTCACACGCTCGGCGGCACCTTCGATACGCCGCATGCCGAAACGCACGCGATTATGCTGCCGCATACCGCCGGCTACAACGCCACCGCGGTTCCGGAACTGCTGGCTCCGGTCGCAGAGATCTTTGGCGGCTCGGTCGGCGGCGGCCTTTGGGACTTCGCCAAGGAAGCCGGCGCGCCGCTGGCGCTGAAGGACCTGGGTTTGAGCGAGCCCGATCTCGATCGCGCCGCGGAGATCGCCACGGAAAATCCCTATTGGAATCCGCGGCCGGTCGATCGGCGATCCATCCGTGACCTGCTGCAGGATGCCTGGGAGGGCAATCGGCCGGCACGCTGAAACACTCTTTGGGAGGAGAGGGAAATGGGAGGAGGAAGCATGTTTACCAGGCGTGATTTTTTGAAGACGACGGCGGCGACGGGGGCGTTTGCCGTCACGTCCGGCCTCGCGATGCCGGCGATCGCGCAGAACGCGCCGATCAAGCTCGGCTATGTCAGCCCGCAGACCGGGCCGCTCGCCGCCTTCGGCGAAGCCGACAAATTCGTCATCGACAGCTTCCTGGCGGCGACCAAGTCGGTGGGCCTCAACTACGAGGTCGTCGTCAAGGACAGCCAGTCGAATCCAAACCGGGCGGCGGAAGTTGCCAAGGAACTGATCGTTACCGACGAGGTCAACCTCGTGCTGGTGGCCTCCACGCCGGAAACGACCAATCCGGTCGCGACCACCTGCGAGGCGGAGGAAATGCCCTGCATTTCGACGGTTGCTCCCTGGCAGCCATGGTTCATCGGCCAGCAAGGCAATCCGGGCGACCCGGCTTCCTGGAAGCCTTTCGACTATGCCTATCACTTCTTCTGGGGTCTCGAGGACGTCATTGCCGTCTTCACCAACATGTGGGCGCAAATCGAGACCAACAGGCAAGTGGCCGGCCTTTTCCCGAATGACGGCGACGGCAACGCCTGGGGCGACAAGACGGTCGGCTTCCCGCCCGTTCTGGACAAGATGGGCTACGCGCTCACCGACCCCGGCCGCTACCAGAACATGA
Organism: Sinorhizobium terangae; assembly: GCF_009601505.1. Lineage (GTDB taxonomy): Bacteria > Pseudomonadota > Alphaproteobacteria > Rhizobiales > Rhizobiaceae > Sinorhizobium > Sinorhizobium terangae. Next base: position 117,076 of record NZ_WITC01000026.1, on the reverse strand, counting down.
CGGACGACTTCTCGGCGCAGATCAACGCCTTCAAGTCAGGTCAGTGCGAGATCGTCACCGGCGTCGTCATCCCGCCGGATTTCACGACCTTCTGGAACCAGGCCAAGCAGCAGGGTTTCGCGCCGAAGATCGCCTCGATCGGCAAGGCGCTCCTGTTCCCGCAGGCGGTCGAAGCGCTCGGCAACGCCGGACACAATCTTTCGTCGGAAGTCTGGTGGACACCCAGTCATCCGTTCAAATCGTCGTTGACCGGCGAGAGTTCGGCCGAGGTCGCCGCAAGTTTTACCAAGGCGACGAACCGGCCCTGGACGCAGCCGATCGGCTTCGCCCATGCGCTTTTCGAGCTGGCAGTCGACGTAATGAAGCGCGCGGCCGACCCGAGCGACGGCGACGCGGTCGCCGAAGCGATAGCCGCCACGAGACTCGACACCCTTGTCGGACCGATCGCCTGGGACGGAAAAGACCTGCCGCCCTTCGCGGCGAAGAACGTTGCCAAGACGCCGCTCGTCGGCGGCCAGTGGCGGCTCAAGGACGGCGGCGGCTACGATCTTGTGATCACGGACAACAAGACCGCTCCGAACATTCCCGTCGGCGGCAAGATGGAGCCGATCGCCTGATCCGAAGCCGCTGACCCTTTTGAATCGATATCGATCGACACGGAATAACGCCCTGCCGCCGCGTGGGACGGCGGGAGGGTACTTGTTCACGGGAGGAACGTGAATGGCCATTCTCAAACTGGAAGAGGTGTCGAAGAAGTTCGGCGCTTTGACGGTCGCCGAGCAGATCTCCCTTGCGGTCGGCGAGGGGGAAGCGCTGGGGATAATCGGGCCGAACGGCGCGGGAAAATCGACGCTCTTCAACCTCATCACCGGCAACATCGCACCGGACAGCGGAACGATCCATTTCTGTGGGGCGGACGTGACCCGTCTGCCGCCGATGGCGCGCTGCCTCTCGGGAATGGGGCGGACATTCCAGATACCGCAGCCGTTCGAGCAACTGACCGTTTTCGAAAACCTGCTTGTCGCCGGTTCCTTCGGCACGCGGCGACGGGAAGCGGAAGTTTCCGACCGCTGCGCGGAAATCCTTGTCGACACCGGGTTGATCGACAAGGCCAACGCCCTGGCAGGCGGCTTGACGCTCTTGCAGCGCAAGCGGCTGGAACTCGCCCGAGCGCTCGCCACCGAACCGAAGCTCCTGCTTCTCGACGAGATCGCCGGCGGGTTGACCGAAGGCGAATGCCGCTCGCTGGTCGCCACCATCCGCTCCATCCATGCCAAAGGCGTCGCGGTGATCTGGATCGAACATGTGCTGCATGCGCTGAACTCCGTCGTCGAGCGCCTGCTGGTGCTGCATTTCGGCAGGGTGATCGGCATCGGCAAGCCGGATGAAATCATGGCCTCGCGCGAGGTGCGCGAAATCTACCTGGGGATCGAGATCTGATGGCGTTGATCGAAACCAAGGGGCTCAAGGCCTTCTACGGCGATTTCCAGGCGCTTTTTGGCGTCGACATCACCGTCGATGCCGGCGAGACGATCGCCATTATCGGCGCGAACGGCGCCGGCAAGACGACGTTGATGCGTTCGATATCCGGTGTCCTTGCCAATGACCCGGGTTCAATTCTCCATAACGATGCGCCGATCGGCGCCTTGCCGGCGCCCGACGTTCTTGCCCGCGGCATCGCCATGGTGCCCGAAGGGCGCAAGCTCTTTCCGTCGCTGACCGTCGAGGAAAATCTGCTTGTCGGCGCATACGGCCGCAGGGCGCAGGGCGAGTGGACGCTGGACAGCCTCTATGCGCTCTTTCCGGTTCTGAAAGAGCGGCGCAAGAGCCCGGCGATGGCCCTCTCCGGCGGCCAGCAACAAATGGTGGCGATCTGTCGGGCGCTCATGTCGAATCCGAGCGTGCTGCTTTGCGACGAGATCAGCCTCGGTCTCGCGCCGGCAGTCGTGCGCGCTATCTATGCCGCCTTTCCGCGCATTCGCGCAAGCGGCGCCTCCATAGTCATCGTCGAGCAGGACATCGGCCAGGCGCTGAAAGTTGCTGGCCGCGTCTACTGCATGATGGAGGGACGGATCACGCTCTCCGGCCGCGCGTCGGAGCTTGGCCATGATGAGATCCACAAGGCTTACTTCGGAGCGGAGCGCCATGAGCTGGCTTGATACCATCCTTCAAGGAGTGCTGCTCGGCGGGCTCTACGCGCTTTTCGCTGCCGGCTTGAGCCTCGTCTTCGGCATCATGCGGCTTGTGAACCTCGCCCATGGCGACCTGATCGTGCTCGCCGCTTTCGTCATTCTTGCGCTTGTCACCGCGCTCGGCGTCAGCCCCTTCGTCGCCGCGCTCATTGCTGCCCCGCTGATGTTTGCTGCCGGTTGGGCGCTGCAATATTTCCTGCTCAATCGCGCGCTCGGCAAGGACATCCTGCCGCCATTGCTCGTGACCTTCGGCCTGTCGATCGTGATCCAGAATGGACTGCTCGAAGGTTTTTCCGCCGATAGCCGCCGCGTCTCTGCGGGCAGCCTCGAATCGGCATCGATCGCGCTTGGCCCCGTCAATGCCGGCATCATGCCGCTGATGACCTTTCTTTCTGCGGTTGCCGTTATCGTCTGCCTCAACCAGCTGATCTATCGCACTGCCGTCGGCCGCGCCTTTCGCGCCACCTCGGACGATCCGGTAACTGCAGGCCTGATGGGCATCCGCCCGCAAAGGATGTTCGCGCTTGCAACCGGCCTGGCGATGGTGGTCGTGACTATTGCAGCCCTTTATCTCGGCACGCGCGCCAATTTCGAACCGACGTCAGGACCGGCGCGGCTGATCTACGCCTTCGAGGCTGTCATCATCGGCGGACTTGGCTCGCTCTGGGGCACGCTTGCCGGTGGCGTCATTCTGGGAATCGCGCAGACGGTCGGCGCTGCAATCAACCCCGAATGGCAGATCCTCACCGGGCATCTCGCCTTTCTCCTGGTTCTCCTTTTCAAACCGCGCGGCCTTTTCCCGCGCGCCGTGGATTGAGGTGCATCGATGTCGCTCGTCATTCCATCCTGGCAGGTCGAAACCCGAAACAAGACGTCGGCAGCCTTCGCTCTTGCAGCGGGTGCCGCGTTGCTGCTCGCCTTTGCGGTCCCGTTCCTCGTATCGCGCGGTGTCGTCCAGGATCTGTTCTTCATCCTGACGATGCTTGTGCTCGCGCAGAACTGGAATTTGCTCGCGGGTTACGCCGGGTTGATTTCTGTCGGCCAGCAGGCCTTCGTCGGCTTCGGCGCCTATGCGATGTTCGCCTGCGTCATCCTGTTCGGTGTTGATCCACTCATTGCCATCTTGACTGCAGGCGTGCTTTCGATGCTGCTCGCGATCCCGACCGCCTTCTTCACCTTCCGGCTTCAGGGGCCGTATTTCGCGATCGGGACCTGGGTGATCGCCGAGGTCGTTCGTCTCTTGCTGGCGCAGTGGAAGGCGCTCGGTGGCGGGACCGGAACGTCGCTGCCGCGAGAGGCGACCCGTGAGATGATCGGTGTCGGTTTGATGCGCGACGTCTTCGGCATGAAGGCGTCTGCGTCCAGCGATGCGCTGACCTATTGGATCGCGCTGATCCTGTTGGTGTCGACCATCGGCTTCGTCTACGGGCTGTTGCGCAGCAAGCAGGGGCTTGGCCTGGCGGCGGTGCGCGACAACGAGCAGGCGGCGCGGGCGGTTGGCGTGAATGCGCGACGAATGAAGGCGCTCGTCTATCTCGCCGCCTCGTTCATGACCGGCATCGCCGGCGCGCTGATCTACGTACAGAAGGCGCGCATCTCGCCGGACGCGGCCTTCTCGGTGATCGACTGGACGGCCTATGTGATCTTCATCGTCGTGATCGGCGGCATCGGCACGGTCGAGGGGCCGATCGTCGGGGTCATCCTCTTCTTTTTCCTGCAGAATCTCCTTGCCGGCTACGGCTCCTGGTATCTCCTGATGCTGGGCCTGATCGGCATTCTCGTCATGCTTTTCGCGCCGCGCGGTCTCTGGGGCCTCTTCTCGGACCGCACCGGTATCCAGCTTTTTCCGGTTCGCCGCCTTTTGCGGGGCGGATCACTCAATCGAGCGCATAAGGGAGGGCCTCATGGCTGACATCACTACGGACGTACTCATCATCGGCACCGGGCCTGCGGGATCGGCCACGGCCGCGCTGCTTTCGACCTATGGCATTGAAAACGTGGTGATCAATCGCTACCGGTGGCTCGCCAATACGCCACGCGCGCATATCACCAACCAGCGCACGATGGAGGTGCTGCGCGATCTTGGCCGTGACGTCGAGGACGAGGCCTATATGTTCGCCGCCGAGCAGGACCTGATGGGCGAGAACGTGTTCTGCACCTCCCTTGCAGGCGAAGAGATTGGCCGCATGAAGAGCTGGGGCAAACACCCGCTGAGCCGCGCCGAGCACCAGCTGTCCTCCCCAAGCCACATGAACGACCTGCCGCAGACCTTCATGGAGCCGCTCCTGTTCAAGACCGCCTGCTCACGTGGCACGCAGGCCCGGATGTCTACGGAATACATAAGCCATCAGCAGGATGCCGACGGCGTCACGACCACGTGCGTCGACCGCTTGACCGGCAAGGAGTTCACGATCCGCTCGAAATATCTGATCGGCGCCGATGGCGGCAATTCGAAGGTCGCCGAGCATGCGGGGCTTACCTTCGAGGGCAAGATGGGCGTCGCGGGTTCGATGAATATCCTGTTCGAAGCCGATCTCTCGCGCTATGTCGCGCATCGACCTTCGGTGCTCTATTGGGTGCTTCAGCCGGGCGCCGATGTCGGCGGCATCGGCATGGGTCTCGTGCGCATGGTTCGGCCCTGGCACGAATGGCTGATCGTCTGGGGCTACGACATCAACCAGCCGCCGCCGGAGGTAGACGAGGCGCATGCCAAGAAGGTGGTGCGCGATCTTGTCGGGGTACCGGATCTGGAGCCGCGGATCAAACAGGTCTCCACTTGGACGGTCAACAACATGTATGCGACGACCATGTCCAACGGCCGCGTATTCTGCATGGGGGATGCGGCCCATCGCCATCCGCCCTCGAACGGGCTTGGCTCCAACACGTCCATTCAGGATGCATTCAATCTTGCCTGGAAGCTTGCCTTCGTGCTCAAGGGCAAGGCCGGCTCGAAGCTGCTCGACAGCTACTGCGCAGAGCGTGCGCCGGTTGCCAAGCAGATCGTCACCCGGGCCAACAAGTCGATCGAGGAATTCGGCCCGATCTTCAAGGCGCTCGGCCTGCTTGACTCCATTGACCCGGTGAAGATGCAGCAGAATATGGATGCCCGCTGTAACAACACAGCGGCCGCGGAAGAGCAGCGCGCAGCGATCCGCAAATCGATCGCCGACAAGGTCTATGAGTTCGATGCTCACGGTGTAGAGATGAACCAGCGTTACCGTTCCGATGCGATCGTTACCGATGGGCAGGCCGAGCCCGCCTTCACCAAGGATGCGGAACTGCATTATCAGCCGACGACATGGCCGGGGGCGCGGCTGCCGCATGCATGGGTTTTCTCCGGCGACGGGACCAAGGCCTCGACCCTGGATTTGACCGGCCACGGCAAATTCACGGTTCTGACTGGCATCGGCGGGGAGGGCTGGATCGAGGCCGCCCGCGCGGTCGGCCGCGAGCTCGGCATCGAGATCGCCGCCCACGTGATCGGGCCGCGCCAGCATTGGCAGGATTTTTCCGGCGACTGGGCGAACGCGCGCGAGGTGCGTGACAGCGGCATCGTACTGGTGCGCCCGGATCATCACGTCTGTTGGCGCAGCGACGTCATCGCTGCGGATCCCGTCGCCGAACTCTATCGCGTGATGACGGCGATACTCGACAAGTGAGGACCACTATGGAAGCGCATGAACGAGGTTTTTTCACCGAAGAGAATTCCATCGAGGTCGTCACCGGCCGCAACAAGAACGCCAAGGACGCGCGGCTGAAGCAGGTGATGGAAGTCGTCATCCGCAAGCTGCACGAGGCCGTGAAGGAAATCGAGCCGACGCAGGAGGAGTGGCTGCAAGCGATCCTGTTCCTGACCAGAACGGGGCAGATGTGCAACGAGTGGCGGCAGGAGTTCATCCTGCTGTCGGACACGCTCGGCGTCTCGATGCTCGTGGACGCCATCAACAACCGCAAGCCTTCCGGCGCCTCCGAAAGCACCGTGCTCGGCCCCTTCCACGTCAAGGGAGCTCCGGAACTTGAGATGGGCGCCAATATCTGCCTCGACCAAAAGGGCGAGGACCTGTTCATCCAGGGGCGGATTCTCGATACCAGCGGCAACCCGATCGCCGACGCCGTGCTCGATGTCTGGCAGGCGAACGACGAGGGCTTCTACGACGTCCAGCAGCAAGGTATCCAGCCGGACTTCAACTTGCGCGGGGTGTTCCGGACCGGGCTCGACGGGCGCTACTGGTTTCGCGCGGTGAAGCCGAAATACTATCCGATCCCGAACGACGGGCCGGTGGGTCAGATGCTCGACCATCTCGGCCGCCATCCCAACCGTCCGGCCCATCTGCACTACATCATCAAGGCCGGTGGCTTCGAGACACTGATCACGCACATCTTCGATCCGGACGACCCCTACATCAGTTCCGACGCGGTCTTCGGCGTGAAGGAAAGCCTGCTCGCTGAGTTCAAGCGGACGCACGACCCGGTGCGTGCGAAGGAATATGACTTCGAAGGCGACTTCTGGGAGGTGGAGCACGACTTCGTCTTGGCGCGCGTCGGCGAAAGAGGAAGGTGAGGGAGGCGGCAAGCCTTGGATACCGGCCTGCCGCTCCAGCAGTATCCCGGATCAGCTCAGTCGCCGCCCGTCCGCCGCGAACAGCCGCCGCTGATTGTCGTCGACCGAAAGGGCTATCGTGCTGCCGGCATTGATTTCCGGTCCCGAGCGATATTCGGCAATGAGCGGCTGGCCATCGGCAAGCTGGCAATAGAGATACTGGGTGCCGCCGAGATATTCGGCAAAATCGACTTTTGCAGGAATGTGTTCCTGTCCGCCGTCGGTCACGAAAAGGTGCTCCGGCCTCGCTCCAAAGGAAACCTTTTCTCCGATCTGCAAACCCTCGCCGGCGACGGGCACCGACATCTCGTTGCCCGCGACGCGGACGCGTCCATTGCCCAACCAGACCGCGTCGAGCAGGTTCATACGCGGCGAACCGATGAAGCCCGCAACGAAGATATTGGCGGGATTCTCGTAGACCTCGCGCGGCGTTCCTGCCTGCTCGATGCGGCCGTCACGCAACACGACGATCTTGTCGGCGAGCGTCATCGCCTCGGTCTGATCGTGGGTGACATAGATCATCGTATTGCCGAGCTCGCGATGAAGTCTGGCGATCTCGATGCGCATCGAAACGCGCAACTCCGCATCGAGGTTGGAAAGCGGTTCATCGAACAGAAAGACATCGGGTTTGCGCACGATCGCCCGTCCGATCGCGACGCGCTGGCGCTGGCCGCCAGAAAGCTGGCCTGGGCGACGGTCGAGCAGGTGGTCGATCTTCAGGATTGCGGAGGCGGCTTTCACGCGCGCATCGATCTCCACCGTTTCGGTGCGCGCCATCTTGAGGCCGAAGGCGAGATTTTCGCGCACACTCATGTGCGGGTAGAGGGCATAGGATTGAAAGACCATGGCGATGCCGCGGTCGGAGGGATCGAGATCGGTGACGTTGCGCCCCTTGATCTCGATCTCGCCATCGGTGACCTCCTCGAGGCCCGCAATCATGCGCAGCAACGTCGACTTGCCGCAGCCGGACGGGCCGACGAAGACGACGAAAGAGCCTTCGGCAATCCTGAGGTCGATGCCATGGATGACCTCCACGCTGCCGAAGTTCTTGCGAATATCCGTCAATACAACTCCGGTTTCATTCATGCCATCACCGCCCGACTTCACCGGCGCGCAGCCAGACGAGCATTTCGCCGGGTGTGCGGTTGTCCCATAGATGGTAGGGAACGAAGCGGGCGGTCGCCTGGTTCACCTTCGGCGGCGTCGTGCGATAGAGCGTGGGTCCCCAGTCATCCGCGTTGTCGCGGGCGACGGGAATGTCGAGTGCGACTGCCCCGCGCAGCTCAGCGATTTCTGCAGTCTTTGCCTTCGAGACATCGGAACCAAGCACGATCCCGTTCAAGCCCGCGCCGTTGTCGGTTGCCTCTGCGCAATAGACGAGCGGACCGCGCATGAGCGCGACGCGGCCAGTGTCCTGCCGCACCTGCGGATTGGCCCAGAGCGTGCGCGGCGTCAGCGGGATATCGAGCTCCACGCGGTCGCCGCTTCGCCATTCGCGCTCGATGCGAGCGTAGCCGTCGATCGTTACCTCCGAAAGATCGATCGCCTCGCCGTTCAGTTTCAACGCTGCGCCTTCCGCCCATTCGGGAATGCGCAGCGACAGCGAGAACCGCGCCGGATCCTGCGTCGTGACGTCGAAGCGGATTGCCCCCTCCCAGGGATAACGGGTCTTCTGCGCAAGCTCGACCTTCTTTCCGCCGATTTCGAAGTGGCCCTTGCTCTCGCCGTAAAGATGGATGGCGATTTCGTCGTCTGCCACGGCGTACATGTAGGAGCCAATGGAGGCGAGCAGCCGCGAGATGTTCGGCGGGCAGCAGGGGCAATGGTGCCAGACCCAGCGATGATGCTTGCCCGCGCTTTCAAGCGGGTTCTCGTAGAAGAATGTCTTCCCGTCGAGCGAAAGACCGGCCATGGCGCCATTGTAGAGCGCTTGCTCCATGATGTCCGCATAGCGCCTGTTCGGGCCGCGTCCGAGCATACGGCTTGCCCAGAAGACGAGACCGACTGAGGCGCAGGTCTCTGCATAGGCGCTCTCGTTCGGAAGGTCGTAATACTCCGTGAAGCCTTCGTTCGAAGCCGCCGGCCCGATGCCGCCGGTGACATACATCTGCTTGGTCGTCAGGTCGTCCCAAAGGGTTTCGAGCGCCGAGGTGAGGGTGTCGTCGTTGTATTCGGTCGCGATGTCCGCCATGCCGGAGTAGAGATACATGGCGCGCACGGCATGGCCGACGACCTTCTTCTGCTCTCTGACCGGCAGATGCGCCTGATTGTATTCGTAGGTCTTCTGGATGAACTGCCTCGGATCGCGGCCGTCGCGGATCGCTTCCTCGGTGAAGAAATGAGGCTCTCTGCCGCGCTCGTCGATGAAGAACTTGGCGAGATCGAGATATTTCTTCTCGCCCGTGACGCGGGCAAGCTTTACGAGCGCGAGCTCGATTTCTTCATGGCCGCAGTAGCCCGGCAACTGCCCTTCGCCATGGCCGAAGACCTTGATCATATAGTCAGCAAAGCGGCACATGACGTCGAGCAGCTTGCGCTTTCCCGTAGCCTGATAATAGGCGACGGCTCCCTCGATCAGGTGACCGGCACAGTAGAGCTCGTGATGATCGCGAAGATTGGTCCAGCGCCGGCCGGGCTGCACCCTCTGGAACCAGGCGTTCAGGTAACCGTCCTTGTCCTGCAGCTTTTCATACATGTCGACGATCGCATCGACCCGTGCCTCGAGCCTGGCGTTGGGCTTGCGGTAGAGCGAATAGGCAATCGTCTCGATCGATTTTCCGAGGTCACTGTCCCAGAACATCTGCGTCGAGCCCGACCAGGCCTGCAGCGGGATGACGATGCCGGGGCTCGGCTGGTCGACGTCGATCGCCCTGAGCATCCCAGCCTCGACGCAGCGGTCGAGCAGGACTTCGGCGGTGGATTCGCAGATCGCGTCCTGGCGATCGCCGAAAAGCCCGTGCACTTCAACGCTCGGAACAGGGAGGGGGCGGAACTGGCGATCGTGTCGAGGTTTGTTCATGACTTCATCCGTTTGCTGGAGTTCATTTGACGGCGCCGGCCATCAGCCCGCGCATGTAGTAGCGTTGCAGAAGCAGGAAGACGACGAGGCAGGGCAGGGTCATGACGGCGACGCCGGCCTGAACCGCGCCCCAGTTGACGGCGCCGAGACGACCGGCGCGCACCGCCATCATCAGCACCGGGAGCGTATATTTCTCGTTGCTCGACAAGAGCACGAGGGCTGCCAGGAATTCGTTCCAGGCATTGAGGAAAGCGAAGATCGCGACGGTCGCGATGCCCGGCAGCACCAGCGGCATCAGCACCCGAAAGAGCAGCTTGAGGTCGCGGGCACCATCGATACGGGCCGCCTCCTCGATCTCCTTCGGCACCGCATCGAAGGCATTGCGCATCATGAAGACCGAGAAGGGAAGCTGCAGCGTCACATAGACGAGCGTCAGCCCGAACAGCGAATTGTTGAGCCCGAGCCTGGCGAGGATGATGAAGAGCGGCGTGAGGATCGACTGAAACGGGATCATCAGCGTGGCGATGATCAAGACGAACAGCACGTTCTTCAACGGAAAGCGGTAGCGCGAGAAGCCGTAGCCGGCGAGGACGCTGACGGCGACGGTCAAGGCGACGGTTGCGAGCGACACGAGCAGTGAATTGAACGTGTGCTGCCAGACACCGGCGCCGAAGGTGTCGAGCGAGCGATAGGAGTCGAGGCTGATGCCGTTCGCCGGCCACGGCGGCAATGGCGGCAGACGGGCCTCCGTTCCGTGTCGGAACGACGCGAGCAGGGTGATGGCGAAGGGCGCCAGGAAGAAGAGCGCGATCGCCACACCCGTTGCGTGATAGGTGGATTCTGCCTGGAACGCCTTGCGCGCCCGGCGCCGGCTGGAGAGGCTCATGGAGGGGTTCATCTTGGAAAAGGTCAAGGACGATCCTCCCCGACGCGAAGCAGCCGCAATTGCACGACGCTGATAACCACGAGGATAGCCAGGAGCGCGATCGAGAGAGCCGCGCCGTAGCCGAGATTGAAGGACACGAAGGACTGGTTGAAGATGTAGTAGACAACGGAGATCATGCGGTTTTGCGGCCCGCCGCTCGTCATGATGTAGAACTGGTCGAAGGCGAGAATCGAGCCTGTCACCGAAATGATCAGCGCCAGCGCAATCGTCCGGCGCATCAATGGCAAGGTGAGATAACGGAACCGCTGCCACCGACCGGCGCCGTCGATGCGGGCGGCTTCGGTCAGTTCTGATGGAATCGCTTGTAGGCCCGTGAGCAGGATGATCATCGTGAAGCCGGCGATCTTCCAGACGACCATGACGATGATCGTGAAGAAGGCGCTATCGAAAGTCGCAAGCAGATTGGGACTCTTTTCAACGAGCCCGAGCGCCTTCAGGGCAGGACCAATGAAGCCGCTGTCGACATTCGCGAGCCAAACCCAGAGCAACGACGCCGACGCGAGACCGACGACGACAGGCAGGAAGATGATGGTGCGGTAGGCGCCGACGAAGCGACGGTGTTTCTCGACGAAGATCGCCAGCGGGAAGGCGACGGCGAAGATCGCGATCGTCACGATCACGGTGTAGTAGGTGGTGAAGCGCAGCGCCGAGACGAAGCGCGCGTCGTTCGCCATGCGGAAATAGTTGTTGAAGCCGATCCAGCGCGGCGAACCGAGCAGCGGCCAGTTGTGCAGGCTCATCCACCCGGTAAACAGCACCGGCATGACGAAGAAGACGATGACGAGGGCCATCGCCGGGGCGATATAAAGAAGCCCGCGCCACTGCGAGCGGCGCCGTCTCCTGCGCACGGGCAATGCTTTTCCTGGGCCAGGGCCGGCCATCGCGATTCTCCGCCTGTTCAAGAGAGGGGCCGGAGGATTGCCTTCGGCCCCGGTTCTAGCCTGCAATCACTGGCCAGTATCGATGATCGACTGCATTTCCGACTGGGCGTTCGAGAATGCCCCGTCGACATCGTCGCCATAGATTGCCGCATTGGTGAACGTCGCCCAAGGGCCGTTGGCGCTGTTGATCAGATCGTTGAATTGCAGCGTGTAGGGTGTCTTGGCGACTTCGATCGCCTTGATTCCCACCTGCATGCGCGGATCGAGACCCTCAAGCACCTTGTCGGCGATATCGCCGCGGGTCGGCAGGCTGCCGTATTTCGCCATCACCTTCTGGCCGTCCATCGAATAGGTGTATTCGAGGAATTCCTTCACTGCGTCGATCTTCTTCGTGCCCTTGGTGATGACGAAGTTATCGCCGCCGGCAAAGGACGAGGTTCCGCCGTTGACGCCGGGAATCAGCGTCACGCCGAAGTTGATGTCGGGGTTTTCGGTCACCAGCGTGCCGATGGCAAAGGCACCGATGCTTTGCTGGCCGATCTTGCCGTTCGTGAAAGTCAGAAAGTTTACGCCGTTGTCGCTGGCCGAACTCGCCGGCACCAGGTCCTTCTTGACCATAGAGCGATAGATATCGACGGCTTTACGCATTTCCGGGGTATCGAGCGTCGCCGTCTTGCCGTCGGCAGAGAGAATGTCGGCACCCGAACCCCAGACGAGCGGGGTGAAGGTGAAGATCATGCAGCCGCCGCAGCCGCCGCCGGAGAAGTAGAAGCCATAGATATCGTCACCGAGCGCGCGGATCTTTTCGGCATTGGCTTCTATCTCCTCCCAACTGGTCGGCGCCTTTTCCGGGTCGAGGCCGGCTCTCTTGTAGAGGTCCTTGTTCCAGGCAAAGATCGAAGTCTCGACCGAAAGCGGCAGGCCGTAGATGCGGTCCTGGTAGGTACCGAGCTTGACGTGCGACGGTGAGAGCGAATTGAAGTAGGGCAGGGCCTTCGCCCAATCGGTCAGGTCCTCGAGCTGGCCGGCGGCGGCAAAGGCCGGAGTGTAGATGAGGTCGAGCGAAAGCGCGTCGGGGGCCTGCCCGCCCGCGATCGCGGTCGCATATTTCTGCACCAGTTCGGAGAACGGCACCTCCGTCATGGCGACCTGGTTCTCGTGGCTGGCATTGTAGGCCTCGACGACCTTCTTGAAGGATTCGCCGATGCCGGAACGAACCCACATTTCGATCTTCTCGGCGGCCGACGCGCCGGACGCCAGACACAAGGTAATGATGCTCGTTGCTGCCAATAGACGCTTGATCATGGCACTCCTCCCGTTGTGGCGCCTCCTCGCGCCGTTTCGTTATTCCGTGGGGCTCACGCCCCCGCACGATTGCCGGACAACCAACCGGCACGGCAATTTCCTCACGCCCGGCTCGACGCGGTGCCCCTCTGCGAGCGCGAGCACGGTCAGGCCGGCCTCGCGGCCAAGCTCTTTCAAATCCATGTCGACGGACGTCAGCGGCGGTCTGGTTTGTGCCGCGACGATCTCCCAGTTGTCGAAGCCGACCACCGACACATCTTCCGGGACCCTGACGCCGCGCTCGCGCAAGGCGTCCACCACGCCACGGGCGATCTGGTCGTTGCCGCAGAAGATGGCATCCGGCTTTTCGCCGGGCCGAGCCCAGATCGACCCGACGGCCTCATGACCCCAGCTTTCCGCCCAGATGCCGTAAAGGACGGGCTCGACATCGCCGGCAACGTCCCGGTAGGCGCTGGCGCGCTCCCGGACCGAGAAGAAATCCTCCGGCCCGGTGATATGCGCGATCCGGCGGCGTCCGAGCTTTGCCAGCCATTCGACCGCAAGACGCGCGCCCTGCGCATCATCCGAGCGCAGCGTCACGCTGTTTTCGGTTCCTTCGGTAAAGGCATAGACGACCGGGACCGGCAGGCTCGACAGATCGACCGGCAAACGTCGGTCCAGGCGCTTGCCGGAGGCGATGATGCCGTCGACCTGCTTGTCGAGCATGGCCTGGACATGGATCTGCCCCAGCGCCGGATCGTCTTCGATGGCGCACAGGAATACCGAGACACCGTGATCGACCAATGCTTCCGAAATTCCCGCCATGACCGGCAAGGTAAAACGGCCGTAGGTGTCGTTCGTCAGGAGCCCGATCGTGAAGCTGCGCTTGCTGAGCAATCCGCGCGCAAGCGCGTTCGGCCTGAAGCCGATTTCGCCCGCGATCCGCTTCACCCTCTCGCGCGTTTCGGGGCCCATGCGGCCAGTATTGTTCAGCGCCTTCGAAGCCGTTGAAATACTGACGCCTGCTGCCGCAGCCACGTCATGAATGGTCACGCGTCTGTTGGCCGGATTGTCCAGTGCAGCACCCTCCCGTAGTTAAGCTAGAGAAAACCTTTTCTCACGCGGTCTGTCAACAGGAAAAAGGTTTTCTCATCGCTCTTTGGGCGAGGTTCGGCATCGGTCAGGGATCAGCAGCAAAACTGAGACAAGGACGATGGAGGCAATCGGGACGATTGCGCCGCGATCCTCCATCGCCGTGAGGGTCAGGCTGCTGAACCCGCACCACAGGAGCGGGATCGGCAGAAGCAGCAAGAGACGTCGTCCTCTGATCGCCAGCACCGCGCCAAGCGTCGAGATCGCGGTCGGATCGGGCATCATGCCGAAGATTTCGGCGGCGGCCAGCGAACGCGTCGACAACGGGGCGAGAAGCGGGTGAACCAGGAGCGCGAACAGGGCAAGAACCGACCCGCCGTAGCGGCGCCATCGGCTCACGGCGACGCAATGGTTCGGATCAAGGCTGAGAAGTGCCAGGAGCCCCGCCTGAACAAAGAACGCCATCGCTGCATAGCTCGCGCCCCAGTTTATGGTTGCATAGCGAAGCCAGAGGAACTGCCATCCGCAAAAGATCCAGGCCACGGCCAAGGTCGGCAGAAGCGCGACCTTTGCCAAGCGCACCTCCCTGAGCACGAGAACCATGATCGCCAGCATGCCGGCCACGAAAACGAGGTGAAGCGGCCAGAAGTCCTGATTGTAGCGCTCGATGAGGCGAACATAGACGCGTGGCGAAAACATCAGGAAATCGGCAGGGGTGTAGGTCCACCATTCCGACATCCATCGACCTCACGACTCGTCCGTTCGGGGACACTGGAGGGCGGCGGTCACAACGCCTCCACATAGTCGACCATGCGCCGCCGCATCGTCTCGTCAGGCAGCACGCCGCCGCCGGCTTCGAGATTCTCGCGCACATGGTCGACGCGGGTCGTCGCCGGTATGGCGCAGGTGACGGCCGGATGCGAGATGATGAACTTGAGCAGGAACTGCGCCCAACTCCGCGCCCCGGTCTCGCCAACCCATTCGGGCAAGGGTTCGTCGTCGAGCTGCCGGATCAAGCTGCCCTGGCGGAACGGTCGGTTGACGATGACCGCGATGCCTTTCTCCCGCGCCAGGGGCAGGATGCGCTCCTCCGCCTCACGATCGAGGATGTTGTAGGTGACCTGCACGAAATCGATGGGCTCGCTCGCCATGATGCGTTCGATTTCCCGATGTCGGCGTCCTTCCGAGCTGCTGATGCCGACATAACGCAGCTGCGCCTTTGCCTTCATCTCGAACAGCATCGGCAGATGATCTTCCCAGGAAACGAGATTGTGGACCTGCATGAGATCAAATTTCTCAACGCCCCAATGGGCGCGAGAGGCTTCGATCTGTTCCGCCCCGCTTGCCGGATCGGAAATCCAGACCTTCTCGGCCGAAAACAGGCGATCGGGATATCCGAGCTTCTTAAGACCGTAGCCGATGGTCGGTTGCGAGGACCCGTACATGGGAGAGGAATCGATCATGCGTCCGCCGCCCTCGAAGAAGGCAGCCATCACGGCGGCGCACTCGTCCTTCAGCAGCGGATCATCGCCGACGTTGAAGGTGATCCAGGTTCCGAGTCCGATCGCCGGTATTTCCTCGCCACTCGACGGGATCACCTTGCGGATCGCGCCGGCAGGCTCGGCGTGCGACGAGTGACCCATCGCCGGCAATGATGCAGCCAATGCAAGTCCCTGAAGGACGCTTCGCCGTGTGAACCTCATCGAAGCACCTCCTTTCCGCGCTGGGCAATTGACAGAGGCACGCGAAACTGTACGCGTGACATCCGGCGAGATCATGAACCGCGACGGCCGAGGCCCGAAGCCACGAAGTCGTGATGAGAGACCGTCGGCCGGAGCGTGGGAGACGCGTCGGGACTTTCCGCTTGTTCACGGCCACGCGAGTCCTTATTTGACGATGACCGTTACAGGCTGGAACGGGATGAGAAACTGCCTCGTCCTGCCTGGCCTCCGCCCGTGCAGCCCGCTGTCTTTTGAGCAATGCAACAGTTCGCCAACGCGCCGAAGAGAGAGATCGGATGGGGCATGCCGACGTCGGTTGCCCTGCATCTGACCGTCGCGTTCCTGTTGCTTTTCCAGCTGCCCGAAGCAACGCCGGAACCGGCGAAAGAGCAGAGCGTCAAGGTCGAACTGGTTCCGCCGCCGTCCCCGAAGCCGGCAGAAAAGCCGCAGACGGAGCCTGCGAAATCAACCGCCACCCCATCCGCCGCGCAGCCGCAGGTCTTCGAATCCGGGTCAGTGCGCGCCGAAGTAAAGGAAGCGCAGCGGCCGCCGCAAGGCCCGAGTGACGCACAGGACGTTCCGAAAGTCGTCGAACAGCCGAGGCCGACGGCACCGGCGACAGAGACCGCGCGCGAAATGCCTGAGCCCAAACCGGCGCCGCCGGTGCTGGCGACACCGCAACCGGATGCGGCGACCCAAGAGGGCGAGGCGGAAGCGGCGTCCCTTGAAAGCGTGCCGGTTCCCGCGCAAAAGCCACTGCCGGAAACGGCGGAGAAACAGCAGTCCTCGGAGCCGGCAGGCGCCAAAGTCGAACAGAAATCCGACGAGCTCGTGCCGGCGAAAGAACTCTTTTCGCCAAATGCGCTGTCGAACCCGCGCATCAAGCAGGCGCTCGGCAAGCTCCCCGTCAAGGCACGCGTCGCGCAGATCTGCAGCATCGAGGCGCTGGAGCAGATCCGCAACCAGAGGCCGGGTACTTTCCCGGATATGCTCGCCCGCGCCGGAACTATTTCGACTTCGGCGGTTACCGCCATAGGCAGCGCCTACCGGAGCAAGGCGAACTGGTACAACGTCGACTTCAAATGCGAGGTCGACGCCGAGGCGACATCGGTGGTTTCCTTCAGTTTTGCCATCGGTGGCGCAGTGCCGAAAAGCGAGTGGAATGCGCGCCGACTGCCGCTGAATTGATGTGGGGCGGAGGTGACGGCGCGGTCGGACACTCGCGCGAAAGCAACAGGGCCTCCGTTTCGGGAGGCCCTGTTTCCGGCTTACGGAGTTTGCTTCAGGCGGGACGCTCGCCAGCGCTCGGCCGCCATTTGATCAGCCTTTTTTCGACCACGTCGAGAAGGCTGTCGATGATCAGCACGAAGATTGCCAGTATGATGATGCCGGCAAATACGCCGACTGCATCGAAGTTTCCTTCGGCCTGAG
The DNA here is from genome assembly GCF_009601505.1 of Sinorhizobium terangae. Lineage (GTDB taxonomy): Bacteria > Pseudomonadota > Alphaproteobacteria > Rhizobiales > Rhizobiaceae > Sinorhizobium > Sinorhizobium terangae. The sequence continues at coordinate 99,910 of NZ_WITC01000026.1, read as the reverse complement.
CGATCAGGTAGCCGAGACCGGCAGAGGCGCCGAGATACTCACCGATGATGGCGCCAACGACCGCGAAGCCGACGGAGGTGCGCAGCGAGGACAGGATCCAGCTTGCCGCGGCCGGAAAATAGACGTGGCGCAAAAGGTCCGACCGCTTTGCCCCGAGAATGCGGGCATTCGACAGAACGACCGGGTTCACCTCACGCACGCCCTGCATGGCGTTGAAGAACGTGACGAAGAAGACGAGCGTTACGGCGAGTGCCACCTTCGACCAGAGGCCGAGGCCGAGCCACAGCACGAAGATCGGCGCGAGGACGACGCGCGGGATCGCGTTCAGACCCTTGATGAATGGATCGAGAATGCGAGCCGTCCTGCGGCTAAGTCCGAGCCAGACGCCGGCAGCGACGCCAAGGCCTGTGCCGATGAGATAACCGAGCACGGTCTCTGTCAGCGTGATCGTCACATGGCGATAGAAATCGGTGTCGGTCACCCAGGATATGACCTGGTTGAAGATGTCGACCGGTGGCGGGAAGAAAAAGACATCGATCACACCGGCAGCGACGCCAAGTTGCCAGCCGCCGAGAATGACGGTCAGGAGGCAGAGCTGGATCAAACGTTCAGTCATGGCGTTCATAGCTTTTCTCCACTTCGCCGCGCAGTGACGCCCAGATGTTGCGATAAAGATCCATGAAGCGTGGATCGAGCTTGATTTCCGCCACATCGCGCGGCCGGTCGAGGTCGACCGTGAAGCTGTCGATGACGCGACTGCGCGGCCCGGCCGCCAGAACCACGACGCGGTCACCGAGCGCGATGGCCTCTTCGAGGTCATGTGTGATCATCACGACGGCGCGCCGCTCCTCCTGCCACAGGCGCAAGAGTTCATTCTGCATCAGATGACGCGTGTGGATATCGAGCGCCGAGAACGGCTCGTCCATCAGAATGACCTTTGGGCCGGTAATCAGCGCCTGGGCCATCTGGACGCGTTTGCGCTGGCCACCCGACAACTGATGCGGATAGCGGTGCTCGAAACCCTTGAGACCGACCTTGGCGAGCCAGGCGATGGATCGCTCACGACGCTCGGAAGCGTCAACGCCCTTGAACATCGGACCCAGCTCGACGTTTTCCAACGCCGTTTTCCACGGAAGCAGCGCATCCTGCTGGAAGAGATATCCGATAGCGTTCTGGACGCCTTTGACCGCCGCACCGTCGATCGAGACCGTACCGGCCGCAGGCTTCAGGAGGCCGGCGATCGCGTTGAGGATTGTGCTTTTGCCGCAGCCGGTCGGGCCGACGATCGCGAGAAATTCGCCATCGGCAACCGTGAGATTGACATCCTGAACGGCGACATAGGCGCCGAATGACATGGTGACCGCATCGATCGACACCATCGCCTTGGGCGTTTGCCCGCCGACAGCATGCGGCACGGGTTTCACGACAGCCAGCGACATGGCTTCCTCCTCATCAGTTCGCGACATCGTGCGGCGCTTTGCCGACGAAGTCGTTGGTATAGGTTTTCGATAGATCGATATCCGCCGCCGCGACCTTCTCGTTGAAGCTCTTGAGAACGGCGAGCGGCGTCTTGACGTCCTCGTCGTTGAAGCGGCCGTCGGTCGAGAAGATCGCCTTCGCGTTCTCGACGGCTTTTATGTAGGTTTCTCTATCGCCCGAAATGAATTCTTTCGGGAGCTTCTCGACGATCTCCTCGGCCGAGTGATTGTTCATCCACTGCAGCGCCTTGACAGTCGCATTCGTGACCTTTTGGATCGTCTCGGGGTTCTCGTCGATGTAGTCTTGGGTGGCATAGAGGACGGAGGTGGGATAGGTCCCGCCGTAGATTTCCTTGGCGCCTTTGTCGCTGCGCGCATCGACGAGGATCTTGCCGACGCCCTTGGCTTCGATGAAGGTCGCCGCCGGATCGTAGTTGACGAGCAGATCGATCTTGCCCTGTTCGAGCGCGGCGACGGCAGCAGAGCCGGAGCCGACGCCGATCAGCGAAACGTCATCCGCCGACAGATTGTGACGCTGCAGATAGTAGCGAACGAAGAAATCGGAGGACGATCCGGGCGAAGTGATGCCGATCTTCGCACCCTTGATGGTTTCCGGCTTTGCCGGGTCAAAGGTGGCATTCTTGCCGCCGGCAAGGACAAGGCCGGAGTTGCGCGCGAGTTGTACGAAGCCGACGACGGCCTTGTTCTGTGACTGCATCTGAATCGTGTGGTCGTAGAAGCCTACAGCAACGTCGGTCGACCCGGCTACCAGCGCCTGCAACGTTTTCGAGCCACCGGAGGCAAAGTTCTCGACGGTCACCTCAAGACCTTCCTGCTCGTAAAGCCCGAGACCCTGAGCGACGGGAAAGGGAAGATTGTTGAGATTGTACGAGCCGACGCTGATGCGAACCGGTTCCGCAAAGGCGGATCCGGCAAACGCAACGGTGGCCGCGAGGGCGAGCATGAGCTTACGCATGATTGTTCCTCCAGGTTACGTGGCGCCCTCCCGGCAGCCACTTCAAATTATGCCGCGCAAAACAGGCGCTTGGTAGGCTTCGCGAAAACCTGCCCCTCGAACAGGCGTCGCGCGGTTCGCAAGATGCCGGCGACGATCTTTCCGTCCCTCTCTTGCAGCTTCACATCGAGGTGGCCGCTTGGGTGTTCGATCGACAGTACAAGCGGTGGCGCGCGCACGCCGGTCAACCGGGAAGCCACGGTGTTCTTGGCGATGCAGGCCGTGGCTATTCCGACGGCGCCCGTGGTGGCAAGCGAGGGATGACATTGGTGCGGCATGAAGTACCGAACATTGATGTCGCCGTTGCCCTTGGACTTGCTGACCAACACTGGCTTCGGGGTGACCTGATCGCTTACGTCGCCCATGCCCATGCGCCGGCCGGCCTCCATCCTTAACGCTTCGATCCGGCCGAGCGCAGCCTTGTCGGCATTGAGTTCTGCGGCCGTTTCGTTTCCCGTTGCGCCGATCGCCTCCGCATCAAAAAGGACCATGGGCATGGCGCAGTCGATGCAGGTCACCGCGATGCCGTCGATGTATTCGAGGGATTGTCCGGTCGGGAACAATTTTCCGGTCCGCGCTCCGGCCGCGTCCATGAATGTCAGCGCGATTGGTGCGGCCTTGCCGGGGACACCGTCGATCGATGCGTCGCCAAGATAGGCGACCCTGCCGTCCGGCGTCGGAACCTCTGCCTCGATCAGCTTGCCGGTGTTCACATTGTGAATACGGACGACGGTCGTTGCGCCTCGCGCTAAAACTAATCCTGCTTCGATCGAGAAGGGGCCGACGGCGGCGAGCATATTGCCGCAGTTCGGCGAGGTGTCGACCATCTGCTGATCGACGCGCACCTGCGCAAAAAGATAATCGACGTCGGCGCCGGGGACGGTGGGGGGACCGATGATTGCGACTTTGCTGGTGACCGGATTGCCGCCACCGATGCCGTCTATCTGCAGGGGATGGCCCGAGCCCATCACCGAAAGCAGGATCTGGTCCCGCTCGGCCTGGTCCGCCGGCAGATCCGACGCGAGAAAGAACGGACCTTTGGAGGTGCCGCCTCTCATCAAGACGCAGGGTACGGAAATCAGGTCGTTCATCGCCAAAATCCACGAGACTTATGTTTACGCCGTATCAATGATCGGCTTTATTGCATTTAGCGGCAGCACGATTGATATGTGAAATGCAAATTTTTGGAGTATTGATCCGATATGAGCATCAATTGCGAGATCCTCGACCTGAGGGCATTTCTGAGCGTGGTGGAACTGGAAGGCTTCCACAGGGCGGCAGAGGCGCTCAATGTTTCGCAACCGGCCCTGAGCCGCCGCATCCAGAAGCTGGAGATGGCAATCGGTGCGCCCCTGCTGGAGCGCACGACGCGGCATGTCTCGCCAACGGCACTCGGAACGGAGCTGATACCGCTGGTGCGTCGCATGCTCGAGGAATTCGATGGGTCGCTCTTTGCCGTCAGGGACGTCGGTGTGCAACGAAGCGGCCTGGTGACGATCGCGTGCCTGCCGACGGCGGCCTTCTACTTTCTTCCCACTGTCATCAGGCAATTCAATGCCGAGTATCCAAACATCCGGTTTCGAATTCTCGACCTTCCGGCGACCGACGGCCTGCAGGCGGTGGCGCGGGGCGAGGTCGAATTCGGCATCAACATCATGGGCACCTCCGACCCCGACCTGATCTTCGATCGGCTGGTGGAAGATCCCTTCGTGCTCGCGGCACGCAAGGACCATCCACTCGCCGGCAGGCAAGAGGTTGGCTGGAGCGATCTGGAACCGTTCCGGCTGATCACTGTGCACCGGTCGAGCGGCAACAGAACGCTGCTCGACGCCGCGCTTGCGCGATCCAACATCAAGCTGCGCTGGTTCTACGAGGTCACGCATCTTTCGACCTCGCTGGGGCTCGTCGAAGCCGGTCTCGGTATTTCCGTGCTACCGCAAATGGCCACGCCGCAGGGCGATCACCCCTTCCTCGTAACCCGACCGATCCGCACTCCCGAAATTTCCCGAACGATCGGCGTCGTTAGGCGTCGGGGCGGGACGCTCTCTCCCGCCGCCGAGCGCTTTCTCGACATGTTGATCGGGACATGGAGAGTCGAATGCCGTCAACCCGAAGATCGGCCCCCCGCGACCTCCTAATTGCGTAAGGTGTCATCTAAGTTGTCGCTAATGTTGTGCTTATGAGGAAAGCGCGCAGTGTGATAAAATTATACTCGGGAGCAATTCCGGCTTAGGGAGGCGCCGGAAATTTTCAATCTGCCGTAACGCGCTTCGAAGCAGCGTCTCCGTCATGCCGGATAGGGTGGGGTCCCCCTTTCGAAAAAGCGGCCTCTGAATAACAACTCGGAATGGGAGGTGTATGATGGTTCGTAAACTGTTTCTCACCTTGGCTGCCGCGGCGTCCGCGCTCGCGATCAGCGGTGCCGCATGGGCCGATATCACGGTCCTCGTGCCATCCGGCAGCGAAGGCGACGGCCTGAGAGCCGCGGCCGCAGACTACGCGAAGATGAAGGGCACCAAGGTGGAGACCGTCCAGGCGCCCTATGCCAACGTTTTCGAACAAGGGGCCAATGCCGGCGCCACCAAGTCCGGGGTCTTCGATATCATCCTGATGGACGATCCTTGGATTCCGTTTTTTGCCGAAAACGGGCATCTGGAGGACCTGACGCCCTACTTCAAGAAGGCCGGACTGGAAGGACCGGACAACGATTTCCTGTCGAAGTCGCTGGCGATCTGCCGCAACCCCTACAATTCCGGGCCCTATGTCTGCCTGCCCTATGTGGGAAATGCGCAGATGTTCTTCTATGACGCCGCCAAGTACAAGGAAGCCGGCGTTGACGCCCCGAAAACCTGGGACGACGTGCTGAAGGCGAGCAAAAAGCTGACCGAAGACGGCGGCGGCCGCTATTTCGGCTATGTTTTCCGCGGTGGGCAGGGCAACCCGGTCGTTGCCGATTTCATGCCTATCTTCTGGTCCTATGGCGCCGATCTCTTCAATGCCGATCGGAGCAAGGTCACGATCGACACGCCGGAAGGTGCCGCCGCCATGAAGATGTTCATGGCGTTGCGCGATGTCTCGCCGAAGGGGGTCGAGAGCTACAACGCCAACGAGGTCGGCACGGCGCTTGCCGCAGGGACCTCCGCTTCGTCGATCAACTGGCCGAACTGGGTCGCGACCTTTGAGGATCCGAGCCAGTCGAAGATGGTTGGCAAGATCTCCTATACTGCTATTCCAGCCGGAACGAAGCCGGGCAGTTCGGAAATCGGCCATTGGACCATGGGCATCATGTCGGCATCGAAGAACAAGCAGGAAGCCTTCGACTTCATGCTTTGGGCAACGTCGCCCGAGCAGATCAAGATTTCCGCCGAGCGCGGCAATCCGCCCGTCCGGGCCTCGGTTTTCACCGATCCTGAACTGACCAAGCAGGAGAAATTCCGGCACTATCCGGTGCTGATGGAGGCGATCCAGGCTTCGACCCCGCGTCCGCGCCATCCGAAATGGCCGGAGATCGAAAATGCCTTTGGGATCGAACTCTCGAAGGCGGTCGCCGGCACCATCACGCCGGAGGAGGCGCTGAAGAACGCGCAGGCGGCGGTCGAGCAGATCACCGGCCTCAAATAGCCGGAGTTCTCACGAGCGGGGCTTTCGGGCCCCGTTCGCGTCGGGATTCGAGGTCGATAAGAGGTCTGCAGGAGAGACGGATGTTGAAATCCGCGGACGGCACATTGACCGCACAGTCTCAACCAGGTGGCGGGCTGGAGCGGTGGGCAGAGCGCCATCTGCGCTACCTGATGCTTGCGCCGACAGTTTCGATATTGCTGGCGCTGACGATCTTCCCGAGCCTCTACATGTTCTATGCGGCGGTTCACAGGATCAGCCCGAACCCCGATCTGCCGTGGGAGTTCGTCGGTACGGGCAATTTTGCACGGCTGCTTTCGGACGCGCAGTTTCATGTCGCGCTCCGCAACACCATCGTCTTTACCGTGGTGGCAGTCACGGTCGAATTTCTGCTCGGCCTCGGCCTCGCCCTGCTACTCGACAAGTTCATCCGCCGGCTGACGTTTCTGAAAACCGTGCTGATGATCCCGATGATGCTGCCGCCGATTGCGGTCGCCATCACCTGGAAGCTGATCTACGAGCCGCAATTCGGCGTACTGAACGAAATCATGTACCGCCTCGGTCTTCCCTTGCAGGCATGGGCGGGCGACGTGAACCTCGCGATGTTCTCGATCATTGTTGCCGACGTCTGGCAGTGGACTCCGTTCATATTTCTCCTGATGCTCGCGGGCCTGGCGAGCCTGCCGGTGGAGCCCTACGAGGCGGCCGCGCTCGACGGCGCTTCGTCCTGGCGACAGTTCTGGGACCTGACGCTTCCCTTCCTGAAGCCGGTGATCGCCATCGCGCTGCTGCTGCGGGTCATGGATGCGCTGCGCCTCTTCGACCTGGTCTTCATCCTGACCGGTGGAGGTCCGGCCGATCGCACCAAGGTGCTGAGTCTTTACATCTATCAGGTCGCTTACCGTTTCGCCGACCCCGGCTATGCGGCCGCGATATCGCTGTTCGTGCTGTTCGTGACGATCGTTCTCAGCACCTGGTTCATGAAACGAATGCGGCTGGCGGATTGAAGACGATGGCGACGAGAACCCTCCATAGACGCAGCCGTACGAGAGAGGTGCTCACGCGTCTCACGGCCTATCTCGCGATCGTGGTCGCATTGATCCTGACGCTCTTCCCGATCTATTGGATCGCCGCCAATTCCTTCAAGTTCGACATCGACATTTTCGCCGTGCCACCGGAATGGCTGCCGCGCAACCCGACGTTGAAGCATTACAACGAGGCCTTCATCCAGCGTCCTTTCCTGCGCTACGCGCTGAACAGCTTCCTCGTCGCGGTCGGGACGACGATCGTCTCGGTGGTTTTCGGCACCATGGCGGGTTATGCCCTGGCGCGGTTCAATTATCCGTGGCAGTGGCGCAAGCAGATCTCGTTCTGGATTCTTTCGACACGCATGATGCCGCCGATCGTCAGCATCATTCCGCTCTACCTGTTCTTCAACTACTTCGACATGCTGAACACGAAGTCGGCGCTCGTGATCGCCTACACCGCCTTCAACCTGCCGTTTGCGACCTGGATGATGAAGAGCTATTTCCAGGACCTCCCGGTCGAACTGGAGGAGGCCGCGGTCGTCGACGGCGACACCCGCTGGGGCGCCTTCCTCCATGTGGCCTTGCCGCTTGCCCGGCCGGGGCTTGCCGCGACCGCCATCTTCTGCCTGATCATTTCATGGAACGAGTTCCTGCTGTCCCTCATCATTACACTGACCGAGCAGTCGCAGACGCTGCCGATCGGCATTGCCGGGCGGGTGACACAGTACAACACCTATTGGGGCGAGATCAGCGCCGCCGGTTTCATGGCCTGCGTGCCGATCGTCATCTTCGCCTTCATCGTCCAAAAGCATCTTGTCCGGGGGCTCTCCCTTGGGGCTGTCAAGGGTTGAGCCATGGCGTCGGTCACCTTCAAGAACGTCTCGAAGAAGTTCGGCGAGTTCGTTGCAATCACGGATTTTAACCTCGAGATCAGGGACAGGGAGTTCCTCGTCCTGCTCGGTCCTTCCGGCTGCGGCAAGACGACGACCATGCGCATGGTCGCGGGGCTCGAGGAGGCGACGTCGGGCGACATCTACATCGACGCCGACCGCATCAACGGCGTGCTGCCCAAGTATCGTGACGTGGCGATGGTGTTCCAGTCCTATGCGCTCTATCCGCACCTGACCGTCGAGCAGAATATCGGCTATCCGCTGAAAATCCGCAAAGTTCCGCCGGCCGAAAGCAAGCAGCGGATTGTCGAGGTGGCACGGCGTGTCGAGCTCGACACGCTGTTGTCCCGTCTTCCCAAGGAGCTTTCCGGCGGCCAGCGGCAGCGCGTGGCGCTTGCCCGTGCGATCGTGCGCACGCCGCGCGTCTTCCTGATGGACGAGCCGCTTTCCAATCTCGATGCCAAGCTCCGCACCCAGATGCGTTCGGAGCTGAAGCATCTTCAGCATGAACTCAAGGTCACGACGATCTATGTCACCCATGACCAGATAGAGGCGATGACGCTCGCCGACCGCGTCGCCGTTATGAACAAGGGCGTGATCGAGCAGCTTGGGACGCCGAGGGAAATCTACAACGATCCGCGCACGCTTTTCGTTGCCGGTTTTATCGGCTCGCCTTCGATGAACCTCATCCCGGGGGAGGTACGGGACGGCGTTTTTGTGAGTGCTGGTCTGAGGGTCGGGGGGCTCGGCCGCGTGAGCCTTGCGCGCGCCGTTCTCGGCGTCCGCGCGGAGGACGTCCATGCCGCTCGCGCCGACGATCCCGACGTCAATCTGGTTGCGCCGATCTACTCTGTCGAACTCACCGGCGACAGTACCCTCGTCAGCCTGCGGCTCGGCGCAAAACTCATGACGCTTCGGGCCGACAAGAATTTTGCCGGCCAGATCGACCAGCGGATCGGCGTCAAGGTCGCGGCGGATCGGGTGTTTCTGTTCGACGGGGAGACACAAGCCCGTGTCGATGTCTGATCTTTGCGCCGCGGCACTCCTCCTTGCTTTCACACCTCACGCGGCTGCCGCCGATGCCGGACCGATCGCCGGCAATCCGCTGATCGGCATTCCCGCCGGTCCGTTTGTGTTCGGTCGCGACGATGGTCCCGAGAACGAGCGGCCGCGCCGCGTGCTCGACGGACAGGCCTTCGCCATCAACCGCACGGAGATCACCAATCGCCAATATCGCCGCTTCGTCGAGGAAACCGGTCATCGCTCGGCCTTCTACGCCAATCACCCCGCGCTCGGGCTGGATGACAGGCCGGTGGTCGGCGTGAGTTGGGGAGACGCGACAGCCTTCTGCCGTCACTACGGCCTATCTTTGCCGTCGGAGCGGCAATATGAGAGAGCCGCGCGGGGGGCAAACGGAGCGGCGTTTCCGTGGGGCGAGCATGGTAACGTGGTGCCGGCGAATTTTGGCACCGACGACTGCTGTTCCGGCGACGCGCGCGACGGCTATCCGATGACGGCGCCGGCGGATGCCTTTACCGATGGTGCAAGCGAAGAAGGCGTCCTCAATCTCGTCGGCAATGTCTGGGAGTGGACGAGCGACATCTACGCACCTTACGAGGGCAATGCCTCGGGAGAGAGCGCCGGGCAATACCGCGTACTTCGCGGCGGCTCCTGGAACAGCGATCCGAGCCACCTTACCACGACCTATCGCCTCGCCTATGATCCGGAATTCCGATTTGCAGCCAATGGCGGCTTCCGATGCGTTCGCTCCGAACCCTGATCACGGCGACCGGTCTTCTGTTCCTCGCAGCCGGGGCCGCCGCCGATCCCGTGGTCGCCCCCGGCTATAGGCTGGAAACCGTCAGCAAACCGGGCGCGGCTTTTTCCGGCCTTTCGCGCGACGGGGAGACACTGCTCGTCACCGATCTTGCCAGTGGCCGGCTCCAGCGGCGCGAGGCCAATGGTGAGCTTGTCGCCTTCGGTCCGGCTTTTCCTCACGGCCTCGACGTGATCGGCGACCCGACCGGCCCCTACCGCGTCGTGCGCGTTGGCGATGCTCTTGTCGTGGCTCAAGGGTGGACGCCGGTCGATGCCGGCGAAGGCCCGCTTGACCATGCCCTGGTGGCGATCGGTGACGACGGCAACACCCGCGTTATCAGCAGCGATTTCTGGAACCCTTTCGACTTCGCCGTCGTGAATGGAACCTATTACGTCATCGACTCGGCGCGAAACAGTGTCGAACGCATGCAGGCGGATGGTCGCAAGCAAACGCTCATGACCTTTCGCCGCCTGAAGCAGGAAACGACGGCATTGCAGCAACTTTCGCCGACGGAGTTCACGGACGAGAGCTACGAAGTCGATGCGGTGCCGACCGGCATCGCCCTTCGCGACGGGCGCATTCATGTCGCGCTGTTCGGTGGATTTCCCTTCCTCGACGGCGCGGGAAAGGTCGTGTCAGCTCCAGAGACAGGCGGAGCAGCGTCGCCGAGGGTCGATATCGAGGGCCTGAACGCGCCGGTGGCGATCGCCTTCGAGACGGATGGCGGCATGCTCGTCCTCGAACATGGCCGCTATGAGCAGAAGGAAGGTTTTCTGAAGGGCAGCGGCCGATTGCTCAAACTCGATAAGACGACGGGCACCCGGCAGACCGTTCTCGAGGGCCTGACACGACCGGTGGCGGTCCTTGTCTGGGACGAGCGGCGGCTTGTCGTCTCCGAACTCGCCGGCAATCTCCATTTCCTGACGCGGGAATCGAGGCCATGACGTCGATGAGCATTCAGGCGTTTCTTGCCCGATCAGCCGTGATCGCCTGCTCGCGCGTCCCCGAAACGATGATCTCCAGCACCTCGTGCTCGTCGGTGTTCTTGATGTAGCGGTCGCCGACATATTCGCCGCGCTTCAGCACCATGACGCGATCGCCGACGGCGAAAATGTCGACGAGGCGGTGGGAGATGATGATCTGGGCGACACCCTGCCGCTTCAGTTCGAGCATGGTCTCAAGCAGCCGCTCGGTCGCCATCACCGAGAGGTTGGCTGTCGGTTCGTCGAGGATCACCACGCGCGGCTCGAACGAGATCGCTCGGGCGATCGCCACCGATTGCTGGCGGCCACCCGACAGGCTCTCGACCTTCTGATAGACCGAGTTCACGTCCACCTTGAGGCGCTTTAACACGCTGTCGGCTTCCGCATACATGCGCCGCCGGTCGACGAAGAGCCCACGCCGCGGCCAGCGACCGAGAAAGATATTCTGGCCGACGTCCATGTTTCCGCAAAGGGCGAAGTCCTGGTAGATCATCTCGATGCCCGCCGCGCGGCTTTCATGCGGGCTCTTGAAATAGACCTGCTCGCCGGCAACGAGAATCTCGCCCGCGTCACGTTGATAGGCGCCGGTCAGGATCTTCATCAGCGTCGACTTGCCGGCCGAGTTGTCGCCGACGAGGCCGAGGATTTCGCCCGGGTAGAGCACGAGATCGACGCTGCGGAGCGCCTGCACCGCACCGAAGGCCTTTTCGATGCCGCGCATCTCTACGAGCGGAGGACTTCTGGGGGTATCAGGCATGGCTGGTCTCCGGCGCTCGCTGGCGCGCCATGCGCTCGCGCAAGCGGCCAAACAGGTTGGCCTGGCGGACCCAGATGTCGACCAGCACCGCGATGATCAGGATGCCGCCAATGAAGACGTTGATCCAATGCTGCGGCATGCTGAAGCCCTGCACATTCAGTTGCAACAGCGCCCGCACGAGCGTGATCACGGCCGCGCCGGCGAGCGCGCCGATCATCGTGCCGTAGCCCCCGAAGATCGAACCGCCACCGATGATGACCGCGGCGATCGCATCGAGCTCACGGAACTGGCCGGCGACCGGGTTGAAGCTGCGGAAATAGGCGACGTTGATGATCCCGGCCATGGTCGCGCAGAGAGCGGCCAGAAGAAGCGAAAGGAAGCGCACCCGATTGGTGTTGATGCCGGCATAGGCGGCGGCGCGGATGTTGCCGCCGGTGGCATAAACCTTCTGGCCGAACGGTGTGTAGGCAAGGACGACGCCGGCGACGAGCGCGACGAGGAGCATCCAGATCGTTTGCACGCTCACGACCTGGGCGATTGCGCGCAACAACCCTTCCGGCAGCACGATCCGCATGTGGAGGAGAATGTCGTTTACCTTGCGGCCCAGCAGGTTGTAGCCCTCGGGCCAGCCCGTCAACTGCTGGCCGGCGACGAACCAGGCGGCGAGGCCGCGGGCGATGTAGAACATGCCGAGCGTGGCGATGAAGGCCGGCAGCTTGAAACCGACGGTAACGACGGCATTGACGAGGCCGGCCGCCATACCCGCTAGAAGACCCATCGTCACGGCGGTGACGGGATCGGCGCCGAGCACCTTCAGGAAATAGGCCGCCGTGCTGCCGGCGAGCGCGAGCACCGCGCCGACCGAAAGATCGATGTCGCCGGCGGCGATGACATAGACGAGCCCGACCGTGATCAGTGCCAGTTCGGTATAATTGAGCAGGATTGCGAAAGTATTGGAGAGGTGCCACCAGTAGTCGGGACGCAAGGCAACACCCGTCAGCCACAGGAGCACAGCCAGGATGATGGCGAGCGCATCCCGGCGGGCGAAGAAGCGGCCGAACGCCGTCGCCGACACTTCAATGTCGGTCGCCATCGCTCCCTTGGTCTGGACGCCCTCCAATGCCACGCCGCCGATCTCGTAGGCCGGCGGCGGCGGCTGGCCGCGCAGCCACGCCCAGAACCGGCCAGCAAGCTGACGACGAATGAGATGAGGCTCGATCAGCACGGCGATGACGAGCAGGAGCCCGAGGAACACGAGTACAGCGCCCGCCGGCAAGGTGTATCGGGCATTGACGGCGATGCTCTCGCCGTCGATCACGACGGTTCGCGTGATCGACCAGCCCTCGCGCAGCACTTTGTCGATCAGCACGACCACGGCGGTGCCGAGGCAGGAGCCGATCACGCGGCCGCGCCCACCAAGGATCGACGCCCCGCCAATGATGACGGAGGCGATGACGGTAAGCTCCCAGGTAACGCCGTAGAGAGGCGTCACGCCCTTGTCCTGAGCGGCCGAGAGCAGTGCTGCAAGGGTCGCCGAGAGCGACGAGATCAGATAGGCCCGGATGCGCACCCAACTGGTCGGGATGCCGGCATAGATCGCCGCCTGTTCGTTGCCGCCGGTGGCGAAGGTCTCGTAGCCCCAGCGGGTCTTGCCGAGCACAAGCGCACCGACCACGGCGACAACAGCGAAGATGACGATCTGGTTGTTGAAGCCGAGGACGTTGCTCTCACCGAGGTGGAAGAAGAGCGGGTAATCCTTTGCTTTGCCTGAGTAATAGATCGCCTGGCCGTGCGTCAGTGCCAGCACGAAGCCGCGGCCGATGAAAAGCATCGTCAATGTGGCGATGAATGCCGGCACCTTGAGGATCGTGACGAGTGTGCCGTTGACGAGTCCGATCAGGGTGCCGAGGAGCACGCAGAGGATCACCGACGTTGCGATATCGAGATCAAGAAAGCTCGGCGCGAAGAGCCGGGCAAAAATCACGGCGATCAGCCCGTAGGTCGAGCCGACTGACAGGTCGAGATCCTTGTTGGCGATGACGAAGGTCATTCCGACCGCGATGATCCCGACGCGGGACGTGTCACGCAAAAGCGCGTGAAGGGCCCCTGTCGACCCGAAGAAGGCCGGATTGACAAGCGCCCCACCGAAATAGAGCAGGGCGAGGAAGATCAGGAGACCAACTTCCCAGCCGCCGAAAAGCTGCGGTGGTGCACGGCCGAGCGATGTCGTCGTCGTGAGCGCCATAGGGTCCCTATCGGTCGGTCCTTGCCAACGGAGGCGGGAGAGACGCACCCTCCCGCCATTGCACAAATGCTCCTACAGCGCCGCGCGCCTTATCAGACGCGCAAAGAAGCGGCTGTAGCACTTTGAATCGCTGCATGTTTTTACCTTTAGTTCGGATGAGGAAACATGCAGTGCAGCCTCAGTTCTCGAAGCGCTTGCCGACCTTCGCGACCGTATCCTTCGTCACGAGCTGGGCGCGTGTGTCGAGATTGGCGGCCGAGATGCCACGGTCGATCTGCAGGTAAAGCTGCATCACCGGCCAGAAGCCCTGCAGGAACGGTTGCTGCCCGAGCGAGCCGGTCAGGTTGCCGGCAGCGATGCCTTCCTGCTGGGCCGGACCAAGGTCGAAACCAAAGGCGCAGAACTTGTTTGTCCACCCCTTCTGTTCAACGGCCTTGACCAGCGGCGGTGTGAAGACGTTGTTGGCGGTAAAGGCGCCGACCACGTCACCGCGCGACTCGAAAAGCGACACAAGCGCGTTGACCGGATCGTTCGGGTTTGTATCGATGCCGACGTTCTCCGGACCGGCATCGACCTTGAAGGTGTCGAGCTTGCCGGCATCCTTCAGCGTCTTGACGATTGCGTTGAAGGCGGCGGTAACGCGGTTGTTGACCTCGATATTGCCCATCGCGGTCGACGACGGCAGCAGAATCGACCCGGACGTGGCGCCGCTGTCGAGCACGCATTTGGCCAGCGCCTCACCGCCGATCGCGGCAGCCGAAGCGTCCTGGCCGGTATGGCTGATGCTGCTGCGGTTAACGATCGTGCCGTCGAAGGAATTGGTCGTGGCGACCGGAATGCCTGAGGCCTCGGCGGCCTTGACGATGTCGTTATAGGCCCCGGCCTGCGGCGTCGTCATGATGATCCCGTCGATCGTCGGATCCTGCACGATCTGGTTCAGGATCTCGATTTCGCGGGCGGGATCGTCCACCGGCGACTCGGAGCCGAGCAACAGGATGTTGGCGCCGATCATGTTGCCGGCGACCTTGGCCCCGACATAGACCGGATCGAAGAAGCCGTTGCCGGCCGTGTGGGTGACGATGGCAAAAGTCAGATGGCCGTCGGCCGAATGGAAATTCTTCGTTTCTGGCGCTTCCTTGGCCGCTTCATCGAAGTTGTAGCCGCCGACTGCCTTTTCGACGCTGCCGGATTGGGCAAAGCTGTTTTGGGCGCAAAGAGATAACGCCGCGACCGACGCCGCGTACAGTAGAACTCGCCTCATGTTGGTCCTCCCTTGTGGTCAAGGGTCGGAAGCCGTTCGGGCGGATGTAACGAGAGGGTCCGAAAAGCTTCCTCCCATTTGCCAAGATGCTAATATTCTGCGCATTCCGGTCGAAGTAAATGGTGAACTCACCAAATTGTCGTATTTATTAGGCCGGTTCGCGTTCGATGATCGGTACGGGTGATAACGTCTTGCGCTGTCGACGCCGGCGGGGCGCACCCATCGCCGGCGTCGACTGCCCCCAAACTTCAATGCGGGGAAAGCCCGAACAGCGCCTGAGCATTGCGGAAACAGAGCTTTTCGAGATCCTCCTTGGGCAGGTCGAGGCTGTTCAGGATTCTCAGCGTGTCGCGGATATAGCCCGGGCCCTTTTCCGGATCGAATGGCGAGTCGGACGCAAAGAGGATGCGGTCGCTGCCGTAGAATTCGAGACCGCAGAGCGTCGCCGCGCGCGAGCCGAATACTGCGGTGTCGGCATAGAAATCCTTGAAATAGTCGAGCGGGCGCTTCTTCAGCCGCTTGAGCACGAGCGACAGGTCCTCGTCCGAGGTCCGCTTGCCGAGCTGGTCCCAGCCGGGACCGACACGCCCTTCGAAATAGGGGACCATTGCCCCCATGTGATGGGCGAGAACCTTGAGAGCCGGAAGCCGGTCCATGAAGCCGGAAAAGACGAGGCGGGCCATGGCAGCGCTGGTCTCGTAGGGCCAGCCGAAGGTCCACCAGATCTCGTATTTCGATTTGTCCTCCGTCGCATAGTCCGGCATGGACGAGGTCCGGGACGGGTGGAGCAGCACAGGCTTGCCGTGGCGGGCAGCGGCTTCGAAGATCGGAAAAAAGCGCTCCTCGTCGAGCGGCGCGCCGTTGACGTTGGTGTGGATCTGCAGGCCGTTCGCGCCGAGTTCGGTGAAGGCGCGCTCGGCTTCCCTGACGGCCGCTTCGGGAGCGTTCATCGGGAGTGCGGCGACGAAGCCGGCGAACCGCTCCGGGTGCTTCTCGACGAGTTCCGCCAGGCCGTCATTGCCGAGCTTGGCAAACTCGGTTGCCAGTTCCGGACCGCCCATGGCTTCGAGCGGCGGCATGCCGAGCGAAAGGATCTGCGTATAGTCCCTGAACTCGTCCATGACGCGGAAGCGAGCCTCCAGGTCGTAGATACAGGGGATGCCCTGCATCCTGCGGCCGATGTCCTTGCCGGCCCCGTCGAGCTGTTGGATCCTTTGCCACAGCGCTTTCGGGAAAAAGTGATTGAACGCATCGATGTAGTGCATCGTCTTCCTCTTGGTGCGATTTGCTGGTGGGTGCCGATGATCAGCCGCGCTTCAGGCGCCGGACGAGATAGGCGAAAGTGGCCTTGAACATTTCTTCGCGGAACATGTGCCGGCGCTTCGCCTTGATATCCTCCGGCTTGCCGAGCGCCTTGGCGCCGCCCGCCGCCTCGACCCAAAGCTGCATCATGCAGGCGGTTTCGAGCGAAAGCGCTAGGTAGATCGCCTGTTCGATGCTGGCGGCGGCGGTGACGATGCCGTGGTTCTGGAGCAGCATGGCGCCGTGGCCGCCGAGTGTCGCGGCAACCGCGCGGCCGCGTTCGGCCGTGGTGATCAGCTCGGTCGTCTCGGAAAAGACGGGCAGCCCTTCCGAGAAGATCGACCCGGCATGGCCGATCGCCTGCAATGGCTTGCCGAGTGCGGAGAAGCTGACGGCGTAGGGCGCATGCGTGTGGACCACGGCATTGATGTCGGACCGCGCCTTCAGCACCTCCGAATGGATGTAGACCTCGTTGTGGCGGCCGAGATCACCGGCGATCTTCTCGCCGTCGAGGCCGACGGTGATGAGGTTGTCGAGCGTGATTTCCTCAAGGCCGATCTTCGAGGCCTTCATGTAGAAGCGATCCGGCGCATCCGGCACGCGCACGGAGATATGGCCGCGCGTCCAGTCGCCCTGTCCGGCCTGTTCGAGGATCTTGCCGGCCTCGACCATTCTCTGTTTCACGTCCTCATGCATCGTCTTTTGCTCCGATGGCTCATTGCACAGGAAAGGATTACCGCTCGGGAGGGCTGCTCCGCCCGGGTCTTGCAGGTCGCAGGCGCTACACACGGTGCTTGTCCCCCCGCTTGCGACCCTGAGACACGTCGAGGAAAAGCTCGGAGAGCGGCACCTTGCGATCGATCAGGCCCTGTTCGTGGGCATAGCCGACAACGGTTTCGAGCGTCTTGCGGTTCTGGCCGTCGAGCCCGTAGGCCCACGGATCGTCGCCGAGAATTTCCTGCTGCTCCTCCCAGGCTTCGCGGTACCAGGCGAGCGGCACGATGCGCGGGTTTTCCATTCGCCGCATGGCGATGCGTTTCGCCTCGTTGAACGCTTGATAGAGATTGATCGGCACCCACGGATGGCGCTCGACAATCTCGGGCCGAATGCCGAGAACATGCATGATGGGGAAAATGCCGGTCCGCTTGTAATAGGCGATCTCCTCCCGCTTGTAGTCGGGGAAGAGCCGGCCGACGCGGGGATCGCGCCTAACGATGGGCTCGATCAGGTCGGGATGGAGGAGCGCGTCGATCTCGCCGTCGAGCAGCATCTGTTCGACCGACTTGTCGTCGGGCAGGCGGTGAAGCCGGAGCCCTTCCGGCGGCGTGAAATCGACATCCTCGTCGAGTTCGGCATACCAATCGATCGATTTGTGCGGGACGCCGTACTCGCTTTCGAGAACTCCGCGCAGCCAGAGCGTCGCGGTGACGAGATAGCTCTTCACGCCGACCTTGCGGCCGATCAGATCCTTCGGTTCGCGGATTCCGCTTCGGGTGTTGGTGAAGATGAAGCCGTGTCGGAAGCGGCGATGCAGGAAGACCGGGATTGCCGCGAAGGGCAGACCCCGTGTCTTCGCGGCGATGTAGGACGACAGCGACACCTCGGCAACGTCGAATTCGCCGTTCCTCAGAAAACGCCAGTGACGCGTCGTCGAATCCATCTCGGTCAGGATCGTCATTTCGATCCCGTCCGGCCGTACGTCTCCCTCTTTCAGTGCCCGCACGATCTCGTAATCGCCGCAGGCGAGCGTCAGCTCGATCTTTTTCGTCACCCGTTCCTCCCACCTCATGCGAGCCCTGCGGCATCAGCGAACGCACCATGCGCCAAACGCGATTGGAATGTCCAGCAGAATCTCACTATTTCTCGTAATATGAGATTTTATGATTTTCCATTTGACGAATGAAATAATCTGAAAGTACAAGTCAGCATCCCTATCAAACAGCGCTTCCGGCATCCTGGCTATGAGCGGGGCGAGTTCGCTAGGTCCGGTTGGGTCGTCAACAAATGGTGATGGAATCTTAGCATGCGCGAAACGGATGTCCTTATTGTCGGTGCCGGACCTGTCGGGCTGACGCTTGCGATCGATCTCGGCCAAAGGGGCGTGCGCTGCACGCTGATCGAGAAGAAGGCGGCGCCGGAGTTCTTGCCGAAGATGGAGCGCTGCAACGCGCGTACGATGGAGATATTCCGGCGCATGGGGCTTTCCGAGCGGATCAGGGCGGCCGGCCTCGATGTCTCGATCCCGATGGACGTTTATGTCGTGCTGGCGATGAACGAACCGCCGCTGTTGCGCCTGCCTTATCCGTCGGTTGCCGAGTCCCTGGCGGAGATCGCGCGGAGCACAGATGCCTCGCAGCCGCTCGAAGCCTATCAACTCATTTCGCAATATACGCTGGAGCCGCTGCTGAAATCGGTCGCCGAGAGCCTGCCGAGCGTCACCGTGCGTTATGGCTGCGAATTCCTGTCGCTCGAACAGGACGAAGGCGGCGTGACGGTACGGACCGCGGATGCGACGGGTGCGATCGAGCATTTCCGCGCCAAGTACCTGGTCGGTTGCGACGGCGGCGGGAGCCCCGTACGCAAGCAACTCGGCATCAAACTGCGCGGCGAGGGCAACCTTCTGCACCTGCGCCAGGCGCTCTATTACAGCGAGACGCTCTATGACCGCATTCCGATCGGGGACGGTCCCGGGCGCGGGCGGCACTATCATGTCGCCGACGGGCAGGCGACGTTCCTCATCATGCAGGATTCGACCAAGCACTGGACGCTGCATGCCGTCGTCGAACGCGACGAGGATATGACCCAGCAGTTCGAGAAGGCCGTCGGTGCGCCGCTCGACTATACGATGCTCTATGTCGGGCAGTGGAAGCAGAACCTGCTTCTTGCGGATCACTACGGCGCCGGACGGGTCTTTCTCGCGGGAGACGCGGCGCACCTCGTGATCCCGACCGGTGGCCTTGGCATGAACACCGGCGTCGGTGACGCCGTCGATCTCGGCTGGAAGCTTGCGGCGGTGCTGCAGGGCTGGGGCGGACCCAACCTGCTGCGCTCCTACGAGATCGAGCGACGGCAGGTGGGTGATCGGAACGTCGGCGCCTCGCGCTATGCCTCGCTCGGCCGACGCAAGTGGCGCTCTGAGTACCGGCCGGATATCCGCGACGCGACGCCGGCGGGCCAGGCGACGCGCGACAATCTCGCGCGTGTCGCAGACGTCGAGCAGCGCAAGACAAACGAGATGATCGGTGCCGAGCTCGGTTATCGCTATGTCGGCTCTCCTGTCATCACCGATGAGCCCGGAGGACCGGAACACCTCTTCCGCGAGTACCATCCGACTACCTGGCCCGGCGCCCGGCTGCCGCATCTGTGGCTCGACAACGGCGAGCCGGTGCAGGACCGCATCGGCCAAGGCTATACGTTGCTGAGGCTCGGTGGCACGGGCGCCGACGACGGCGCTCTCGGCAAGGCTTTTCGCACTCGTGGCGTGCCGTTCGGGACGATCGATATTGCGGAGCAGAGGGCGCGCGATATCTATGGCTACAATCTCATCCTCGTGCGCCCCGATATGCATGTCGTCTGGCGTGGGAACCAGGCGCCGGAGGACGCGGCCGCACTCGCGGCCATGGTGACAGGCCACTGAACGGCAAATGCCGCGAAGCCTCCGAGGCTTCGCGTCAGGCGTAGACAGCGGTTGATTGCTGCGCTCAGTCGCGGTCGAAAGCTTCATGGCCGAGACCGAGGCTCGGGAAGACCAGCGACTTGATCACCACCGGTACGGCGCCGGACGTTTCGAGCATGGCGCCGATGTCGATGAAATCGAACTCGTCGAGCTTGATGCCGTCGATGGAGACGAGTTTCGAGATGCCGGCCTCCTGTTTGCAGTGCATTCCGACAAGGCCACCGATATCGCCTTCACCGACGAGGATCAGCGGATGACCGCCTTGAAGGATCGGCGCCAGGCCTTCCACAATGCCGCGACAGAAACCGGCGAGGCGCCGATAGCTCGCCGAGCCTTCCCATTCGTAACAGACGGCCACCGCACTCTCGCCATCGCTGAGATCGAGCCGCGCCAGGCTCTCCCGCACCGCTTCGGCGATGGCGGCCGCATCGATCTCTTCATCGAAGACGAGCGCCGGCTTGATGACCGGCACGTTGCGCACCGGCAGCATGTCGAGCGGATCGACGAAGATCGTGCTGCCGCTCACCTGCACCGTATATTGCGAGGCGCCGACGACGGTTGCGCGGATGCCCTGTTGGGGCCGCTCCAGCCGCGGAGACCAGTTCGCCAGGCGCTGCCGAAGTTCCAAGGCAAGAAGGGGACCGAGATCGCTGAAATCCTGTTCCGCATCCGCATAGAGGAATTCGGAAACACCGCCCGAGATCATCACGACGTCGGGCGTCGGACCGGCCGGCAAAGGAGGCAACCGATGGAGGTCAGTGGTTTGCCGCCGCATCTCGCCCCCCTGCATGGCCTCGAACAGCACGTCGACCATCGACGCGGCGATGCGTTGAGCATCCTCGGCCGTCAATATGGCGCCGAGGTTGACTGCGACCCCCGCGCGACGCGCAAAATAGTAGCCTGCCTCTTCGATCCGCGTGATGCGACGATCGGCGTCGAAGGCGATGACGCGCGCGCCGACATCGATGGCGCTGATATTCCGGATCGCGCCGTTTTCGCAGAGCGCGAGCTTGGACGTGCCGCCGCCGATATCGACATTCAGCACCCGCTCGCCTTTGCCGGAACGCGCAACCGCGCCCGAGCCGAAGGCGGCGAGCGTCGTTTCCAGCCCATCTCCGGCGCTGACGACGACGAACTTTCCGGTCTGGGCGGAAAAGATCTCGCCGATCGCGCGGGCATTGCGGCGGCGGACCGCGACGCCGGTCAGGATGAGAGCACCGGTGTCGATCGCTTCCGGCTTGAGACCGGCTGCCTCGTATTGCTCGGCAATAAACGCGCCGAGTGCCTCCGCATCGATCTCGTTGTCGCCCGCATAAGGCGTCAGCAAGACCTCGGACTGATGCAGCAGCGTGCGCTCGACCACCATGTATCGCGTATCGAGCCGCTCGAGCACGATACGCGAAAAGGCAAGGTGAGAGGTCGACGAACCAATGTCGATGCCGACGCTGGTCAGCCGGATCTCGTCCTCGAGTTCCATGCTGCGGCCGACATTCGAAAAGAATATCCGGCCGCCCTGTTCTTCTTCCTCTGACATCACTTCGCCAATCAGACGACCGTCGACATCTTCTTGGTCGTGTCGGCCGGCTTCTCGTACCATTCCGGCTTCATGCGGATGTCCACGCCGTTCCGCTTGAGATGCGCCTCGTATTCGTTACGGATGAAGGGATCTTCCATCCAGTAGGGGATGGCGGTGCCGCCCTCATTGACGTCGATCGCCGTATAGTCGGTATGCTTTTCGCCAGGTGCGCCCGGATCGCGGCCGGGGTTGTGCGGGCCGAACCAGGCCATCAGCCGGAAGGGCTCCTTGGAGACGCTGAAGTGCTGGTGGTACCAGCGGGCGCCGCCAGGTGCCGCCGTCACCATGCCGAACGGGCCGTAGTCGAGGCGACGCACCTGGTCGGCGTGGCCGTCCTTCCAGGGGTTGACGCCGTATTGTTCCGGCCAGGTATAGGTATAGCCTTCGCCCTTCAGGCAGATCAGGATCGCCGCCGAGGTGTGGGCGTGCGCCTTGGAATAGCGGCCGTTCTCGTGCTGGCCGATCCAGTAATAGAAGGTATTGTTGGTCATGAAAGGCTCGACGCGGCGGTAGCCGGGCGAGCGACGGTTATCGAGCGGCAGTTCGCAGTTGACGGCGTCCGGCAGGAAGTTCGTACGCCGCATGGCGAGACCACGCACTGGATCGGGCTCGATCTCTTCGCGATATTTGTAGAAGTCATCGGCGCCCGAAAAGCGGTCGCGGAAGACGTAAGGGTTGTTGAAGACGGCGTCGACGTTCTGGATCTGGTTGAGCACGTTCGGCGCCGTCGTGCCGCCAAGCAGCAGCGCCGGGCTGTTGGTGGCATTGACGATGCGGTGCCATGCATTCATCGGGATGGAGAACATGGAGCCCTCCTGCCACTCGAAGACATGCTTGCGGCCCTCGCCCTCGAGCCAGACCTCTGTGGAGCCGCGTCCTTCGACCACGATGTAGATTTCCTCATACATGTGCTTCTCGGGATTGAGCGCGCCGGCGGCGGGAATCTCAACGAGGTGGCAGCCCCATTTGGTTTCAGTGCCGTAGAGTTGGATATAAGTGCCGTTGCCGCCCGTCCGCTTCCACGGCTTCAACGGCAGATTCTTCACGCTCGAAACACCGAGATCGCGAAAGACCGGAATGCCTTCCTCTTCCATGAACTGGTCATAGGGCGTCGG
Source organism: Sinorhizobium terangae (assembly GCF_009601505.1). Taxonomy (GTDB): domain Bacteria; phylum Pseudomonadota; class Alphaproteobacteria; order Rhizobiales; family Rhizobiaceae; genus Sinorhizobium; species Sinorhizobium terangae. The sequence goes on along the minus strand of NZ_WITC01000026.1, from coordinate 77,147 downwards.
CTGCTTCTTGAATTCGCCGAAGCCAGCCTTCTTGGTGCCGGCGGGCTCGTGCCAATGCGTACCGGTGCCGCCGCCAAGTGGGTCCTGATGCATTCCTGTCTCCTCTCGGTTGTCGCAGTCGGGCAGGGCGAGCCGCGCTCGCGCCGGGGGAAGCGTGTCTGCTCCGGATTGCCCGTTTCAGCCAAAACGCTAACAGACGGAGGAAATGACGGTAGTGCGTTTTCGGAAAGGCCTCCTTTCCGATCCGATCGAAAGTCTGCGCGGACATTGGCAAGCAGAGAGGGCGCGTACTGCGTCGTTTCTCAGCTGCGTGCGACGGTCTTGGAAATGATGCCGGCGCAGAACACGACCCGCTCGGCGACGTCTTCGATCACTTTCGGGTTGGTGCGGGAGTCCCGGAGGGTCAGGCTGAGACTGCCGAGAATTTCCGAACGGCTGTCGAAGACGGGCGCCGCCACACCGGTGACCCCGGGCGTCACATCGCCAGTCGTGCTCACCCAGCCTCGCTGCCGGTGCTCCCTCAGCGCGGCCTTGACTTCCTTGAGTGTCGTGCCAAGGCCGGCAGTGGCGAATTGTTCCGGTACCAGGCCATAGAACTTGCGCAACTGATGGTCGGGCAGATAGGCGAGGATTCCGAGCGATGCGGCGCCGTGAAGGAGCGAGCGTCTGCGCCCGCGCTCGTAGTTGCTGTGGATCGTATCCGTGCCGCTTTCCTGATGAACGCACAGAACATCGAACCGGTATCGGCGGCAGAGGAGGGCGATGCCGCGGAACTGGCTGGCAAGCTCTTCCATCACCGGCCGCGCCGCCCGGATGAGCACGTCACCCGTCCGTATCTTGTAATCGAGCTCGACGATCCGCGGGCCGAGCATGTAGCCGACCGAGGGCAGCGAGGTGAGAAGGCCCGCGTCGGTCAGCGTTTTCAAATAGCGATAGAGCGTCGAACGGGTATAGCCGAGCCGTTCATGCATCTCATCGAACGTCACGGCGAGGGCGTCCTCGCCGCTGTCGAAAAGATCGAGGATGCCGAGCATCTTCTCATGGCTGTTCACGCGACAGACTCCCGAAGGTCGGCAGAACGGGAAGCGGAAAAGAGGGAAGATCGCGGAGACAGGCCGATTGATGACGACATCGATACTTGTACTCGAAGCTTAAACGGCGCGGGTGGCTCGTTCTGCGTGACGGACCGGAGATTACCTGTCCGTCAATGTGGGATTCGCGCGCATTTTGGGCCAGCCCATCGCTTCCATCAAGCGGCAATTTGAGAGGCCGGGTCGCCCGGCCTCGTTGAGGTTTCTTGGCCACAGCGCCACGCGTCTTTTGAGACGCGCAAAGGACGCTGTAGCATTTTGAATTGCTGCCTGATTCAGGCAACCGCGTTCCACGCTTCAGGGAAGATGCCGTCGCGGATGGCGCCGCGCGCGTAATAGCTCCAGAGCTTGCGGATGTGATGCCCGCGCCTGAACCCATGGGAGAAAGACTCGATTTCGGCTTCGGTCAGCGGCTTCACCTTGCCGATCGCAGCGGCGCGATAGGCGGCCTCGGCGTTCTCGACGAGATGAATCGAATCGATGAAGACGCCGCGCACCGTTTCGGCGGTGACGATCTGCCCGTGCGCGCGGATCTGCATGGCGTGGTGCGGTCCAAGGGTCGCGACGATGCTCCGTCCCCTTTCGGCATCATCCACATGGGCGGGATCCGGATGTACCGGGATCCCGCTCGTCCAGCGGATCGCATGGTTCTTGAAGGGCAGCAGCGGGACGTCCTCGACCAGCGTGAAGACGTTGGTCACGTCGTGGTGGAAGTGCGCGATCGAATTGACGTCCGCCCTTGCGCGATAAATCTCACAATGAAGGAATACCTCGGAAGGCGGTTTGACGCCCGAGGGGCCGGACACGACCTTGCCGTCAAGGTCGCAGACGAGCAGATCGTCGGGAGACACTTCCGCGCGGCTCTTCTCCTGCGGCTGGATCAGGAAGGTCACGCCTCCCGGCAAGCGCGCGCTGACATGGCCGCTATACTCCAGTATTTTCAGGCTGTTGAGCAAACGTGTGCTCATCGCCACATCGAGCCGCAGGGACGCCTCGGATGGTGCGTCCGCTGCCGCCGCGCTGTCGCTTTTTCCATGAACCTGCATGCGTTCCTCCGTGAGAGTGAATAAATCCCACAATATACGACTTTATCGCTTCCGCAAGCGCGCCGGATCATCACTCACCGGCTGCGCCTGAGTCGCGTCAGACCTCGATCGTCACGTTCTCGTTCTCGATCACCACCTTGTAGGTCTTGATCGGGATCATGCAGGGCGGCGTGACCACTTCGCCCGTGCGGATGTCGAACGCGCCGTTGTGGAAGTCGCACTCGATCGTATGGCCGTCGAGATAGCCTTCGGAAAGCGAACCCGGGCCGTGCGTGCACAGGTCGTCGGTAACGTAGAACACGCCATTGACGTTGAAGACGGCGAGGATGAGGTCGCCTTCCTCAACCCGTATCGCGCTGTCCCAGTCGACGTCACTCGTGGAACACAGCCTGATTCTGGTGCTTGCCTCGGCCATTCCTGGCTCCTCCTTCGTTGCGTTGCAGGCCCGCTTGACGGGACGGTCATCAGATTGTACGTTGCTTAAAAAGAAACAGTGTTCCGTATAAAGGAACACAGAGAAGATACCTGATCGGTCGAGAACGTCAACCCGGAATTCGGAAAAGCCGCGAGGCGGTCGGAAAAGGGACGTAGCGATGCAAATCGGCGCACCGCGCAGGCGGTCCGCAACATGGAGGAAGTGAAATGCTCAGGAAGGAACAGAACGATCTGCTAACGCAGACAGGCCCCGGCACGCCGATGGGCGACATGTTTCGCTGTTATTGGATCCCGGCGCTGCTCGCCGAGGAACTGCCGGACAACGACTGCGCGCCGGTCCGTGTGAAGCTCCTGAGCGAACGCCTGCTCGCCTTCCGCGACAGCGAAGGCCGCTACGGCCTGATAGACGAATTCTGCGCCCACCGCGGCGTCTCACTGTGGTTCGGCCGCAATGAGCAGGGCGGCCTGCGCTGCCCTTACCATGGCTGGAAATACGACCACACCGGCCAGTGCGTCGAAGTTCCTTCGGAGCCGAAGGAAAGCGGTTATTGCGGCAAGATCAAGCTGAAGTCCTATCCGCTGATCAAGATCGGCGACATTCTCTGGACCTATATGGGGCCGGCCGAAAAGCAGCCTCCGCATCCTGAATGGGAATTTGCGCTGGTTCCCTCGGAACAGACCTTCACGTCGAAGCGCTGGCAGGAGTGCAACTGGCTGCAGGCCATGGAAGGTGGCATCGACTCCAGCCACGTGTCCTGGCTCCACAGCGGCAATCTCAACAGTGATCCGCTCTTCAAGGGCGCGCGCGGCAACAAGTACAACATGTCCGATGCGAGACCCTTCTTCGAGGTGACCGACAACGAGGGTGGTCTGTTCATCGGCGCACGGCGAAATGCCGAAGAAGGCCACTACTACTGGCGCGTCACGCCCTGGGTCATGCCGTCCTTCACCATGGTGCCGCCGCGCGGCGACCATCCGGTTCACGGGCACTTCTGGATCCCGATCGACGACGAGAACTGCTGGGCCTGGAGCTTCGACTATCACCCGGTACGTGCGCTGACGACGGAGGAGCGCGGGGCGATGAAGGCCGGAAAGGGCATCCACGTCGCCTATGTGCCGGGAACATACCGGCCGCTCGCCAACAAGGACAATGATTATCTCATGGACCGCGAGGCCCAGCGCAAGGGCATCACCTATTCCGGCGTCGAAGGCATCGCCATGCAGGACGCCTCGCTGCAGGAAAGCATGGGTCCGATCGTCGATCGCAGCAAGGAAAACCTGGTGTCGACCGACAACGGCATCATCATGGCGCGCCATCGTCTATTGAAGGCCGCCCGCGCCCTGCGCGACAAGGGCGTTGTTCCCCCTGGCGTCGATCCGGCGCATCACCGCGTCCGCTCGGCGGCGATCGTGCTGCCCGTCGACAAGTCCTATGTCGATGTCGCCGAAGAGGCGCTGAGCGTGATCGAAGGCAAGGCGCCGACCAGCGTCTGAGGCTGCAGCCATCATGGTGAGCCCCGGCGCGATGCGGCGGGGATGCCGCCCCATCAATGAGGAGAAAGGTCATGCAACTCGGACTGAGCGAAAGTGCGCGCTTCGCCACTGCGGAGGAAGCCCGTTTCCGTATCGAATACCCGAATTCCAGCCCACGCAAGTCGCGTATCATCGCCCTGGATGAGCCGAGTTTGGCGCTGCTCAGCACCCTTGCCGACATGTCCTGGAGCGGGGCGCATTTTTTGCGATACGTGAGTGCAAAGGGCGCAACCGATTCTCTGCACATGCTGCCGGTCGACGCGGTTTTGGAGGATCTTGAAGGCAGGACGGTCAGTCTCGCCGACGAGATCGCCGATGCCGATATCATCGTCATGATAACGACGGCCGGCACTGCGGCGGATGCCGCTGAAGTGATCGGCAATGCCTGCTTCGTCCGCAACAAGCTGACAACCGGCCTGGTGCGCAACGCCGACGGTGTCTCGGCGGAGGATCTTGCGCGTACGCTGACGACCATGCGTCCTTTCGCGGCAATGCTCGTGATCTCCAACGGGGACGAATATGTCGGCGAAATGCTGAGCGCGCTCAGGGTTTGAGATCAGCAGGGTGGTGATGTGAGACCATGACAACTGTGTTATGGACGAGCCGTAACTCTCGCGATGAAACGGACAATCACGTCATGAACGCACCCACCAAACCACCCGCGCGCGGAGGAAAAGGCCCCGCCGGCAAGCGCAACCGCCTCTCATCGGTCACGACGGCGATCCGTCTCCTGAAGGCTTTCTCGGAGGATGAGGCCGAGATCGGCGTCAGTGCGCTGGCGCAAAGGCTGAAGGTCGCAAAGAGCACGGTCCATCGCCTGGCGGTGACGCTCGTGACCGAGGGCTTGCTCGAGCAGAACCCGCAAACGGAGCGCTATCGGCTTGGGGTCGGCCTCTTCGCTCTCGGTACGCTTGTCCGCCGGCGCATGGACCTTTCCAACGAGGCGAGGCCCTACCTGTTCGACCTGCGCAAGCTGACGGGCGAAACAATTATTCTGGGCGTCCCCTCGGATGGAGAGGTGATGCACGTCTACGATCTGGAAAGCCCGCAGGCCCTGGCGATGAAATCCGACCTCGGTGCGCGCAAGCCCGCCCATTGCAGTGCCGTCGGGCGCGCGATCTTCGCCTTTGCGCCGGAGCAGGCGGTCGAACGCATGCTGGCTGGGCCGCTGCAGCGGCGAACGGCGAAGACAGTTACCGATCCGGTGCGCCTGAAGGAGATGCTGGCCGAGGTCCGCCAGCGGGGCTTTGCCATCGAAGACGAGGAAAGCGAACCCGGAATCCGGGGCATTGCTGCCCCGGTGCGCGATTCGACCGGCGCCGTCGTTGGTGCCGTCGGCATCGCAGGTCCATTGCAGCGGCTGTCGCTTGAGGTGCTTGAAGGCTTTTCGCCTGCGCTTCTCGAAGCGGTCGCCGCCATTTCATCCCGCCTCGGTTACACGGCGGCCTTTCGAGAGAGATACGACTTAGGGAGTTGAACATGCCGGCAATTGCACTCAAGGGAAGCGATGTCCAATGGACTTGCGGAGATGACGATACGATCATGCGCTCGGCTTTGCGCGCGGGTCTCGGCTTTCCCTATGAATGCAATGTCGGCTCCTGCGGCAACTGCCGTTTCGATCTTCTCGAAGGCGAGATCGAGGAACTGCGTCCCGATGCGCCCGGTCTCAGCGATCGCGATCGGGAGCGCGGCCGCCGGCTCGGCTGCCAGGCCCGCCCCCTGACGGATTGTGTCGTAAAGCTCCGGCTGATGCCGCAGTACGAAAGCCGCTTCCCGCCGGTGCGGCAGCAGGCCGAATTGATCGAAGTGCGCGACATCACGCACGACATCCGCGAGTTTCGCTTCCGGCTGGACAAGGCGGTCCGCTTTCTCGCCGGCCAATATGCCATCCTCGATCTGCCCGGCGTCACGGGTAACCGCGCCTATTCCATGGCCAACACGGACAACGACGCGGGCGAATGGCATTTCCAGATCCGCCGTGTGCCGAACGGGGCGGCGACGGGCAAGCTCTTCGACGACCTTGCGGTCGGCGATCGCATCGGTGTCGACGGTCCCTACGGAATGGCCTACCTGCGGGCCGAATCGGATCGCGATATCATCTGCCTTGCCGGCGGTTCCGGTCTTTCGCCGATGGTATCGGTTACTCGCGCCGCCGCGGCGACGCCGCTCCTGGCTGGACGGCGGATCGACTTCATCTACGGCGGACGGACGGCTCGCGATATCTGCGGCAAGGACATACTGGCCGAACTTCCCGGTTTCGGCTCCAATATCCACTACCATCCCGTCGTTTCCAGTGACGACGAGGCTTGGGATGGTCATCGCGGCTTCGTGCACGAGCTGGCGGGAAAGCTCTTCTCCGATCGCCTTCCCGAATGCGAGGTCTACTTTGCCGGTCCTCCGCTGATGGGCCAGTCGATCCAGAAGATGCTGATTGACCTCGGCGTTCCGCCGGCCCAGGTTCATTTCGACCAGTTCTACTGACGGTGAAAGGCGCGCATCAGAATGCTTGGACATGCAATGAAGCTCCGCCAGCTTGCCTACTTCGTCAAGGTCGTCGAAGTGGGCAACATTACGCGGGCGGCAGAGCAGCTCAATCTCGCCCAGACCGCGCTTGGCATCCAGATCCGCAATCTCGAGGACGCCCTGCAGATCCAGTTGCTCGACCGCCATTCGCGCGGCGTGAGCGCAACGCCCGCAGGCATGCTGCTTTACGAGCGCTCGATTGAAATTCTGCAACGGCTCGAGGAGACGCGCCGAGACCTGATCGCGCTCGGCGGAGAGCGGGTACGCATAAGGTTTGGGGCAACGCCGAGCATTCTCAAGCTGATCGGCACGGAACTGCTCGTCGCCGCCAATGCGCAACTTCCCGGAATCGCGCTCCATGTCGTGGAGGAATTGAGCTTCGTGCTGGCCGATGCACTCGAGCGCGGCGAACTCGACTATGTGCTTGCTTACGACATAGAGGAAAACCCGGGTATCAGGCGTGTCGCGCTGATGGAGGAGGACCTCCTTCATGTGTCGGCGGCAAACGGCGGGGAGCAGGGCGGCGATATTTCCTTCCGGCAAGCGGTCGCCGGCGATCTCGCCCTGGTTTCGAACCGCGACATCATCTGGCGGCGGGTGCACGAAACGGCCTCGCGCCTCTCCGTCGACGTCAAGATCACCTATCAGGTTCAATCGAACGAGGCGATCAAGGCGCTGGTGCTGCACGGCGTTGCGCAAAGCATCATGCCCTATGGGATCGTGGCGGAGGAGATCAAGACGGGCCAGATCATCGGGCGGCGCGTTGACCGGCCCGGCGTCAAGCGGACGCTGTTTCTCGCTCATCCGGCCCATAGGGGGATCGCGGATGAAAAGCCTTTCCTTGCGTTCATCGACAAGATGGTTGACCGGCTGATGGCCGAGGTCGGGCCTTACGCGCACCCGATCGATCGCCTGGTTCCGATGGAGCAAGCGGATTCTCTTTGAGCAAGCCAATAGGTTTTATCTTGGACATTTCGGCCCTCGCATTCGATGATCGACACAGATTGGAGATGTGAAAAAGGCGGGATACGGCGGAGGAGCCGTCCAGGATTTTGCTTGTAAGTCGCGGACTTGCGCTCGGCCAAACTAGGCTTTCCTGACCCCGGTAGTGCTAGGGAGACTATTCTGACTTCGTCGCTTCGCTTATCGTTCGGTTGTTGGAACTACGACCGGACACGCCCCCTCATGGACAGAACGGTCGCACCAGACGGGATCGATCTCGTCTATCTCAACATGCCGGTGGAAGAGACTTTCTTTCGCATGCTGCGCCATCGGGAATTCGACATCGCGGAGATGTCGCTTTCCTCCTACGTCATGTCTTGTTTCGCGGAAACGCGTCCGTTCGTGGCGATTCCGGTTTTCCCATCCCGCTATTTCAGGCATTCGTCGATCTACGTGAACGCCGCTTCGGGCATTCGCGAGCCGAAGGATCTGATCGGCAAACGTGTCGGGACGCCCGAGTACCAGATGACGGCACCGGTCTGGATACGCGGCATCCTTTCCGACGAGTATGGCGTCAAGGTCGACGACGTCACCTACTACGCTGGTGGGGAAGAGCAGCCGAACCGGCCGGAAAAGCTCCCGCTCAACCTGCCGGGCCATATCCGCGTCAACCGCATCGGTCCGACGCAGACGCTTTCGGCCATGTTGCGCGACGGCGAGATCGACGCGCTCTACACAGCCAGGAAGCCCTCTTCCTATGAGGGGCCGACCGGTCGTGTCCGGCGCCTCTTCGAGAACTTCGTCGAGATCGAGCGGGCTTATTTCAAGCGGACCGGCATCTTTCCGATCATGCATACGATCGTCATCCGGCGGGAGGTCTACGAGGCGCACCGCTGGATCGCGCAATCGCTCTACAAGGCCTTTGCCGAGGCGCAGGCGCGCGTCTACCGCGAGCTCGAAGAGACGGCGGCGCTGAAGGTCATGCTGCCTTGGCTGAACGCACACGTCGAGGAGGCGCGTCGGCTTATGGGTGACGATTACTGGAGCTACGGCTTCAAAGAAAATAGGGAGACGCTCGAAACGTTCCTCCGCTACTCCTACGAGCAGGGGTTGTCGAAGCGGAAGCTTTGCGCGGAGGATATTTTCGCACCGGAGACGATGGAGAGTTTCGTCATCTAGGGCCGAGCCGACCTTGTTTGGCGAAGCCCGCCAAACGCAGATTTGTTGAACCCCCGTAAGGCTTTAGCGGGGACATTGGGAAACGCCCACCCTGTCATGCAATGACTGCATGGCAGGGCTGTCGGCGTTGGTCTTCCTATAGTTGCACGGCAGGATTAAATTTTATCCGTATGCAACGGAGAGAAGATCGAAATGACAGCGCTCGCAGCACGTCGTCCCGCCAATACAGAATGGGTTCGCAGCATGTTCGGCGGGTTTATGGAAGGCATGAGCCTGTTCAGCGCCGCGCATGAGTGCGCGATGGCGACGAGAGAGCGCCGCCGCCCGTCCGCAGCAGCGCTCAACACGCTCGGTATCGATGAGGCTGCCTTCGGCCGCACCATCAGGCGTCGCTAACGCTAATAGCGGACGAGCTACGGCATCGCTGGCGCTGCTTTCTGAACCGGCTCGCGAACCAGCGCATGCTCTGCAGATGAGCGGCTGCAGCGCGGAAGTGATTCCAGCGATTAGCGCCGCACACATTGTTCCGAAGACATGAAGACGGGCCGCTCCGCGAGCAGCCCGTTTATTGTTTGTAGCCTTAATAAGGACCTGCCTTTGCAGGAGCCGTCCTTAGAGGACGCCGGTCATGATGCCGAGGCCGGCGAGGGCCATGGCGCTGCCACCGAGCTGCGTCGCGACATGGGATTTGACGCCGACGCGTCCAAGGACGAAACCCAAGCCGATGCCGGCGACATGCAGCAATGCAGTCGCAGCCATGAAGCCGAGCGCGTATTGAAGGCCCGACGCATCCATCGGCATTTCCGCGCCGTGGGCATGACCGTGGAAGATTGCGAAGAGGCTGACGACGCCCATTGCAACGGCCGTCGGCGGGTTCCAGCGAAGCGCGACCGCAAGGCCAAGCGCGATTACAGACGCCGCAATGCCGATTTCGACAAACGGCACGGCGATGCCTTCGATCCCCAGGGCGCCACCTGCGGCCATCATCAGCACGAAGCTTGCCGGAACGAGCCAGAGAGCGCGTCCGCCGATGATGGAGGCGAATGTGCCGACGGCGACCATGGCGAGGATGTGGTCCAGGCCGCCGACCGGGTGCATGAAGCCGTGTGCCAGGCCGCCTGCCGCGCCGACGCCGGGGTGGGCATGGGCTACAGCCGGGAGGGCTGCTGCGGCCAATGCCAGCAGACCGCTTTTGATTGCTGCTTTCATCTTTCAGTTCCCTTGATGTTGCGAACGATTTTGCAGATGCCAACCGCTCGGTACCTGTGCGGATCTCATTGGGGGCGAACCTGCTACGTTGACAATCAACCATCTACGCACGAAAGTAAATTTTAATCTCTTTACGTGTGCGTTAAGTTTTTTTATGCTCCCCGCATGAAAAACATCACGTTTCGGCAGTTGAGGTCGATACGAGCGATCGAGGCGCACGGCAAGGTCGTCGGCGCTGCAAAAGCGCTCGGATTGACCGCTCCGGCCGTCACCTTGCAGTTGAAGCAGATCGAGGCGGAAGCCGGCGTGCCGCTGTTCGAGCGCATGGCCCATGGAATGTTTCCGACGGAAGCCGGACACGCGGTTTTGGCTGCCGCGCGCGATATCGAAGAGCGCCTTTCACTGCTGGGAACGGAGCTTGATGCCTTCAAGGGCGTGAAGCGCGGGCACATTGCCGTTGGCGCGGTTTCGACGGTCAAGTACTTCGCAAAGCCGATGGTCGCCGCGTTTTCGAGCGCCTATCCCGACATCGACCTCGAGCTCTTCATCGACCGCCGCACCGAAACGGTCGAGCGTTTGAAGAACAGAACGATCGACGTCGCGCTGCTCGGGCGCCCGCCGCGGGAGTTCTCGGTGCGCGCGGCCGTCTTCGGCGAGCATTCGCTGGTCGTCGTCAGCGCACCCAATCATCCGCTTGCCAAGCGTCAGGCTATTTCGAAGGCGGAAATTGCGCGCGAGCATTTTTTCCTGCGCAGCCCGGATTCCGCGACTCGCAATTTCTTCGACCGGTTCATGAGCGAAATTCCGGGAAGAGCCGATGGCCCCAATACCGAGATGGAGTCGATTGAGGATATCAAACGGGCGGTGATGGCGGATACCAGCGTCGCCTTTCTTGCCGCGCACAGCGTCGCTGCCGAGGTTCAGGCAGGCGAACTGACAATCCTCGATGTCGTAGGTCTGCCGATCCGCCGGCAATGGTTCGCCGTCAGCCGGACCGATCGCGCGATGACGCCGGTCATTGCAGCGTTCGAGGAGTTTCTCGCGACCCAGGGGAAGGAGTTCCTGCCGGACCTCTTGGCCGCGGAGGATGCGGCCCCCTGATCGTCGGGACCGCTTTGAAGCTTCTTATTGGCCGCTGCGCGATGCTTCCGTCTGGCGGAGGAATTCGATCACGCGCGCGTTGGTGGCGGCGGATGTTTGCTCCGAGACGGGAACGTCCCAATATTGCGATCCGGGGATGCATTCCTGGAGATACCGCGCGGCAGATGTCGCGTGGGAGGCGTCGGCTCCCGGGATAATCAGCGTCGGGATGTTCAGGCGCAGCAGGTCCTCCGGCTCGGCGCCGGGCGAGGTGTCCCTGTCGAGCAGCGTTCTCGGCATGCCCGCGAGGATCGCCTTATAGTGATCGACATTCTGCCGGACATAGCGCTCCGTGAACTCCGGATCGTTCCTGAGAACCGAGACCCAGGGGCCGCCGCGAGGATCGGCGCCAAAGGCCTTGTTGCTCTCTTTCGCCAGCGCGACGACCGCCTCCAGGCCGTTCTGGTGGACGAAGGCCAGGTGCTCGGCGAAGCGCTGATGGCCCGCGATGCGGTAACGGGCGCCACCGACCGGCCAGAAGAGCACCATGCCGAGCACGGATTCGGGAAGCTCGGCTGCAAACGCGGCGACGACGCTGCAGCCCATGCAGCCGCCCATCAGATAGGCCTTGTCGATGCCGAGATGGTCGAGCAGGCCCTTCCCCTGCCTGACATAACCCGACCAGGTCACCCGCTCGACGCGGCCGCCGGACTGGCCGGTTTCGCGCCGGTCGAAGGTGATGCAGGTGAAGTGCTGGGGCAGCTGTTCCAGGAACTGGATCTCCGCATAGATGCCCTGCGTCCGCCATTTCTCGATGGTCGCATCGAAGCCGCCGGGCGAATACATCAGCAGCGGTGGCCCCGAACCAATTACTTCAAAGCGCGTTGCGATGCCGTCGATCGTTGTCATTGCCATATTCAATCCTCCTCGAAACGGCGCATCATCCTTTTCAAAGCCGCTTGGCATAACCGCGCCTGCGGACCGTGCTTTGGAAGGCACGGTGACGCCTCGGACCAAGCGGCTCCTGAACGTGTAGCGCCCGGCAGGGCGCATCAAACGCCCCCGCAGCCGAGCTTCTTCAGGCTTTCGTCCACCCAGAGCTTCGGGTCGAGTTTGCCAGCGAGCGTGTTGGCGAGCGTTTTCGCCTCCGCCTCGTTCTTGGTCTTCGCCTTGGTATAGACGTCCTCCACCTCGTCGAACGGTACGCAGACGAGGCCGTCGTCATCGCCGAGCATCAGATCGCCCGGCTCGATGATCATTCCGCCAAGGGAGATCGGAACGTTGATCTCGCCCGGTCCGTCCTTGTAGGGGCCGCGGTGGGTGATGCCGGCGGCGAAGACCGGGAAGGTATTGGTCTTGATCCAGCCATAGTCCCTGACAGCGCCATTGATCACGACGCCGGTGACGCCGATCGCCCTTGCATGGGACAGCATGAGCTCGCCGACGAGAGCGTTGGTGAGATCCCCGCCGGCATCGACGACGATGACGTCGCCGGGGCCGGCCATCAGCAGCGCCTTGTGAATCATCAGATTGTCGCCCGGTCGCGTCTTGACCGTGAAGGCGGCGCCGGCAAGCACGCCGGAGGCATGGAGCGGCCTGAGGGCTGCCCCGCCGGCCGTCATGCGGGACATGATGTCGCTGACGTTCGCGACCGGCAGGTCGAGAAACTTTTTGACCATCGTCGCGCTGACGCGACGTCGGCGTTCAAGGATCCTGAATCCGAGTGTCATCTGCCTGTTCCTCCCTCGTTCGCTACGGCTCACATCCACGGCATCAGCGATGCGTGAATGACATCGGGTACGCCCTGTCCTCCGACGGACTTGATTGCCAAGTCAGCGTCCTTGAGGCCGAAGCGGTGCGTGGTGATCTTTTCGAGCGGGAAGCGGTTCGATGCGATCTGCTCCAGCGCCAGCTCGCAGGCGAGATAACTGTGACCGCGCGCACTCTTGATGGTGATCGCTTTGGTCGTCACCTTCTCGAGCGGGAAGTTCGGGAACTCCTTCATCTCGCCCTGAACGAGAATGGTGCCCGCCTTTCGCTTCAACGCCTCCACGCCGAGGAGGATCGGGATCGTGCCGGCGCCGGCCGTGCAGTCGAGCGAGATGTCGACGCCCTTGCCGCCGGTGATCTCCATGATGCGTTGAAGCGGATCTTCCTTCTGCACATCGATAACGTAGTCGGCGCCAAGCGTTTTCGCGACCTCCAGGCGGGCCGCGTCCTTCGAGGTTCCGGTGACGATGATCAGCGATGCGCCCGCCTGCTTGCACACAACCGTCTGCGACAGGCCTTGCTGGCCCGGCCCCTGGATAAGTACTGTGGAGTTGTAGCCGACGCCGGCATCGAAGAGCGACCATTCCACGCCATTCGCCATCGGCGTGACGAGACCGGCAAGCTCCGGCGTCACGCCCTTCGGCACCCGGTGCACGACCGCGTTCCACGGCAGGTAGACATATTGTGCGAAACCGCCCCAGAGATGCGGCGCGCGTTCCGCCGAGGTGTAGCCGTAACGGATGCCATCCGGATTGTTGCGCCAGTCGGTGTTTTCGCAATGGCGGTATTGCCCTTGGTGGCACCACTGGCACTTGCCGCACATGACGTAGTGCTCGACGAAGACGAGGTCGCCTTCCTTGAAGCCTTTGCGACGGGTGAACTCGCGGCCGGCCTTGGCGATATAGCCGATGTTCTCATGGCCCATGATGGTGGGGGCAATGTTGGGTGGGCTCTTGAAGAGCTTCACGTCCGTGCCGCAGATACCGGCAACTTCCATTTTCAGAAGTGCGGCATCCTCCGGGATGTCCGGCATGGGAAATTCCCGCATTTCCATCTTGCCCGGACCGGTGCGGACCGCCGCGAGGACCTGTTCCGTCATCTCTTTTTTCCTTTCGATTGCTGCCGGTCCGGCCTCATGCACGGCATGGTGTTCCGGTCCGGCTGGTTTTTCCGAATTCGTTTTTGACAGGCGCGACCGCGGCGCCCTATGTAGAGAGCGATCGCCCCAGGCCTAGGTGCCGGCGCGACTGGTTCAAAATCATGCTGAAGACCGCCGCTTCGAAACCCGAACATCTCGCCGCCGTCCGCCAGGTGAAGGCCTGGACGCGCGAACGCTTCGCGCTTGCCGACGATGTCGCGGTCATGGTGTCGGAGATCGCGTGCGGTCTGCCGGGGTGCCCGCCGCTCGAAACGGTGGTCGCCTTCTGGACGGCGCCAGACCGGCGTCACCAGTTCAAGGTCTTCAAACGCGCCGTCGAAGTTCGGGAGGACGATCTGCCGCCGTCCTGGATGAAGAACGCGATCATTTCGGACGACGACGCGTCCTGCTGCTGACGCGGCCCAACTGGGAGCCGGCGGGCAGCGGCGGATGATCGGTGAAACGCCTCCCATGACGTGTCACGCCGCCCGCGCCGGCCGCCCGCGCTTTGCGAGCTGGGCATCGAGCCTCGGATAGACGCGGCGGGCATTGCCTTCGAAGATCTTGTAGCGGCTTTCCTCGTCGAGCGTTTGAAGCTGGTCGATGTAGCGCTTCGTGTCGTCGTAGTGGTGCCCGGTCTCGGGATCGATGCCCTTGACCGCGCCGAGCATTTCTGAGGCGAAGAGGATGTTGTCGACCGGGATGACCTTGGCCATCAGCTCGATGCCGGGATAGTGATAGACGCAGGTGTCGAAGAAGACGTTGTTCAGAAGGTGCTCCGAAAGCAGCGGCTTCTTCATCTCCTGGGCAAGCCCGCGATAGCGCCCCCAATGGAACGGCACCGCGCCACCGCCGTGTGGAATGACGAACTTCAGCGTCGGGAAATCCTTGAAGAGGTCCCCCTGGATCAGTTGCATGAAGGCGGTCGTGTCGCCGTTGATGTAGTGCGCGCCGGTATGGTGGAAACACGGATTGCACGAGGATGTCACGTGGATCATCGCCGGCACCTCGAGCTCGCAGAGCTTCTCATAGAGCGGGTACCACTGCCGGTCTGTGAGCGGCGGATCGGTCCAATAGCCGCCCGATGGATCGGGATTGAGATTGACGCCGACGAAACCGAGCTCGTTGACGATACGCTCAAGCTCGGGAATGCAGTTCTTCGGCGGCGCGCCCGGATGTTGCGGCAATTGTCCGACCGCCGCGAAATTGTCGGGCAGCAGGCTGCAGATTCGATGGATCAGGTCGTTCGACATCGCCGACCATTGCATGCTGATGGCTTCGGTTCCGACGTGATGGGCCATGCCGGCGGCGCGCGGCGAGAAGATCGTCAGGTCGCTTCCGCGCTCCTTCTGGAACTTGAGCTGCGGTTCGACCGATTTCATGAGCACTTCGTCGGTGATGCCGAGATCCGACGAAAGCGGCCGGCGCATCGGGTCTGCGAGACCGGCGAGCTGCTTGTCCCTGAACTGGTGGAGCGCCTGCGGCTCTGTCGTGTAGTGTCCGTGAATGTCGATGATCATGGCGGCATCCTTGTGCTGCAATCGCGAGGGCGGACCTCGTCCGTCACTTCCTCAAGCCTCAAATCGAAGGGAAAAGTTCATCCACGTCATAGACGCGGGGCGTGATCTGCTGCTCGGCCGAATAGTTAAAGGCGAGCTGCAGCGACCGGCGGTTTTCCTCGAGCCCGTAAGGCGGAGGCGGTGCCGCGCCGTCGGCCTCGGCCACACGACGCGCCTCGTCGAACAATTCCATCAGCTCCCCGGCGAGCCACGGGTGCTCTTCCATCAGAGCAGTCTTGACCGTCAGGACGTGGTTGATCGGAACGATGCCGCTCGCGGCAATCCAGTCCTTCGCAGCCTTCTCGGCATCGGGAACGACGCTGCGGATCCCCGCCGGATCGACTTCGCGTTCGCCCATGATCGCGGAAAGCTCGCCTGCGAGCATCAGTGGCCGCAGAGCCATCGTCGATTGATTGCGCACCGCAATCGCCGGATCGTCGTATTCGCTGAGATGCGCATCCTCCATGGTGACCCAGGTGATGCTGTTGAGGTCGACGCCATATTCGTGCTGCAGGATGCCACGGACCCAGACGCCGGACGTCTGCGCATAGGCACGCACGCCGACCTTCGTATTTTCGAGATCACGCGGCCCATCGACCTTTGATTCGACGGGACAGACGAGATTGGTATGCGGCAGCCGGCTCCAGAGTGGCACCGCAAGGCCGGTGATCGGCTTCCCATAGTGGTGTGCCAAGAGATGCGTGACGATCGCCATTTCCGAAAGATCGAGGTCGCCGCCGCGCACCATCGTGCGGAACGCCTTGGGCAGCGGGTCGAATTCCTGGAACTCGAGCGTTACCCGGCTGGATCGCACCCTGCCATCCTTCAGGGGCTTGACGTGGTCGTGTTTCCCGACCGCTGTCCGCAAAACCAATGTTTCGGCCACTTGCGTGCTTACCTCCCAATCGATGTTCCTTTATACGGAACGATGTTCTGATTTAAGTATCATACTGTGAATCACCCTCGGGTCAATCGCGCCCCGGCAGAATTTTATCTTTCGTCAGGTTCGGGGGATGCGGCTGCAGCCAATCCGGAGACGGACAGCCTCCGCCGCGGCCGGTGAGGCCGCGACTCGACACGCATGGGCTTGCGATAGGGTCAGGCCATTCCGGCCAGGCTCAGCAGAAAATAGCTGACACCGACAACTCCAAGGAGCGGATAGGGGCCGGTCTTCGTCGTCAGCAAGACGGCAATCGCGCCAAGCGATGTAGCCAGTTCGAGCGGCGTGAACCTGGCCGACTGGCCGACGGCGAAAACGCCGGTGAAAATCAGGCCGACGGCAACGGGCGCGAGGCCCTTCTCCGCGGCAATCGCCCAGGCCGAGTGGCGATGGCGCTGCCAATAGCTGCCCAGAATGCAGAGCAGGATGGACGAGGGAATGAATATCGCCAGCGTTGCGAGCACTGCCCCCCACAGCCCGCTGACCTCCCATCCGATCAGCGCCACGATCAAGGTGCCGGGGCCGGGGGCTGCGCGCGAAATGGCGTAGAGATCGGTAAACTGCGGGCCGCTCAGCAGATGCAGGATATCGACGGTCTGATGCTGGAGGCTCGCCACGATCGTCTGGCCCCCGCCGAAGGAAACCAGGGACAGCGGGATACAGAGGAGAATCAGATTAAGCAGCTTGTCGTCACCCACGCGCTTTCTCCCGTTCAATCCAGAATGTGGCGGCCACGCTGACGGGTATGGCGCCCGCGACGACGACGACCAGCGACCAGCGCATAACGCCGACCATCAGGAAGACGGCCACCGCCATCGCAATAGGCAGCGCATGTCCTTTCAGCCGGCGGGCGGTCTTGATACCCATCGTCAATGACGAGGCGATGCCAACGCAGGCAAGTCCACGCAACACCGCCTGCGCCT
Organism: Sinorhizobium terangae; assembly: GCF_009601505.1. Classification (GTDB taxonomy): domain Bacteria; phylum Pseudomonadota; class Alphaproteobacteria; order Rhizobiales; family Rhizobiaceae; genus Sinorhizobium; species Sinorhizobium terangae. Next base: position 59,779 of record NZ_WITC01000026.1, on the reverse strand, counting down.
CGGGATGGGACCTGAGCTGCTGGTAGACGACGCTCATGGTCAGGATCACCCCAAAGGCGGGAAGCACCATGCCGAAAAGTGCGATGCAGGCGCCGGCGACGCCGCGCAGTTTAAGGCCGATATAGACGGCTAGGTTGACCGGATTGGCGCCCGGCATGATCTGGGCGACGGTCAGCGTCTTGAGGAACTCGTCGTCGGTCAGCCAGCCGCGGCGTTCGACGATCTCGCGATGGGTCCAGCCCGCCATTCCCCCACCGAAAGAGGAGGCGCCGAGCCGCAGAAACGAAGCGAGAAGGGCAAGAGAGGTCACATTCTCTTCCCTCTCCATACCGATGTCGCCGACGGGTTTGTCCATTGGTACTCCGATAGCCGCAATCTCCCCTCGGCTGCCCGAAGCCGCGGGAGAGCAATGATAGAGATGCGATTGGCGCGGCGCGCTTGCCCTGCGCGCATGTGAGCATTGGAATGCTAGTGGCGTAAGCCACGGAAAGTCCATGCCATTTCGCCTTAGCTGCGCACTAAGAAAAATTTATCGACGCGTACCCCTCTGCGCAGAACACGTCCAACGGGCGTGCCAGCTGAAGCCTGTCCCGCCTGACGAGGTCACAACCAGAATGGGTCGGAATGGTCGTCCCGATGCAGATTATCATCTCCTAAAGAAACAAAATCACGCTGATATCAAATGGATAAACGTGTGGTTGCGCATGGCTGCAGCGGCGCCGTTGATCAGCGCGCAAATTTCTGTCCGCGCGAAAACTACTGGACTAAGCATAATTTTTTGCTTTGGACAAAGTTCCCCGTGATGACACTAATGAAACCACGCAATAGGCAGGGGTCAGCGCGAGTGATGGCAATCGCCCTGTCTACAGGAGGAGTTCGCAAGTGATTGCCCGATGGAGCCGCGATTTGATCGGCGGGAACTCCATTCTACGGGAGGATTGGAACCAGAAATGATCGAGACTATGTTCGGGGCGCTCTTTAATCTTGTGAGCACCCCCCACACCATGGGTCTCATGCTGATCGCGGTTGTCTTCGGACTGCTCGTCGGCGTGACGCCTGGGATCGGAGGCAAGCTCTCCATCGCCATGGCGATTCCCTTCGTCTATGGCATGGACATGGTGGCGGGCGCCGTTTTCCTGCTGACCATGCACGCCGTCAACGGCACCAGCGGCCAGATATCGAGTATCATGTTCGGCATCCCCGGTGACGGTGACGATGCGGCAACCACGCTTGACGGCTATCCCCTCGCCAAGCAGGGGCAGGCGGCCCGCGCACTCGGCGCCAGTATTACCGCCTCAGGTGTCGGCGGCATCATCGGCGCGGTCGTTTTCGCGATCATGATTCCGGTGCTGGAACCGGTCATCCTGATGTTCAGCCCCGCCGAGTTCTTCCTGATTGCCCTTCTCGGCATCAGTTTCATCGCGTTTCTCGCGAGCGGCAGCAAGATCGTCAAAGGCCTGATCGTCGGCTTTTACGGTCTCATGCTGTCGACTGTCGGCATGGATCCGATCACCGGTACGCCGCGCTATGCGGGCGACATGCTTTTCCTGTGGGACGGCGTCAGCCTCGTCACCGCTGTGCTTGCCATGTTCGCCGTGCCGGAAATGCTTTCGCTGGCCACCAAGGGCGGTTCGATCTCGGCCGTGCCGATGGACAAGGCCTTCTCCTATCGTCAGCTGTTTTCCGGCGTCATGGAAGTCCCGCGTCACTGGTGGCTCGTGGTCCGCACCTCGGTCATCGGCTCCGTCATCGGGATGATCCCCGGTCTCGGTGGCTCGACTGCAGCATGGCTCTGCTATGGCCATGCGGTGCAGAGTTCGAAGACACCGGAGCGCTTCGGCAAGGGTGCGATCGAGGGCGTCATCGCGCCGGAAACCGCCAGCAACGGCAAGGAAGGCGGCTCTCTGCTTCCGACCCTCTTCTTCGGCATTCCCGGCAGCTCCGGCATGGCCGTGCTGCTCGGCGCCTTCCTCATCCTCGGCATCCAGCCGGGCGCGATGATGGTCACCAAGCATCTCGATCTGGTCTGGACGCTGATCTGGGCGCTGGTCGTGGGCAACCTCATTGCTGTTGCCATGCTGCTTGTCGTCTGTCGGTGGCTCGCGGTTCTGACCTTCGTCAATGGCCGCATGCTGGCCCCATTCATCCTCGTCTTCGTGACGATCGGGTGCTTCGTCAGCGATGTGCAGTGGCAGAACCTCGTGGTGCTCGTGCTCTTCAGCGCGATCGGCTATGGCTTCCAGCGGGCCGGCTGGCCGCGCTCGCCCTTCGTCATCGGCCTTGTTCTCGGCGGCCAGGCGGAAGCGTCGCTGCATCAGGCGCTGCAGCTGTGGGGTTACTCCTTCTTCCTGCGCCCGCTGTCGCTGGTCCTCATCAGCATGATCGTCGCGCTGATGGTCTACGCCTTCTACCGCAATTTCCGGCCCGGCAATCGCCAGCCTAGCGTGGAGATAAACACGTGAAAAACCTTTCCTTCAGCACTTGGCTCACCATCGTCATGCTCGCCTTCTTCATCGTCATGGTGGGGCTGTCGATGGAATTTCCGGCCAAGGCGCGCTTCATGCCCCTGATCGTCGGTCTGCCGGCCATCGCGCTTTGCCTCGTCCAACTCGGCATCGATTTGATGCCGACGTCGAAGAGTGCATTCCACGGTGCGCCGCAGGCCGGTCTGGCACAGCAGGCCGGTCTGGAGCCGGAACTGCCGGAATTCGGACCGCACACGGTCTCGCAGGAAATCCTGATGTGGGTCTATTTCGTGGCCTTTGTCGCCGGAATCCTCACCTTCGGGTTCTATGTGAGCGTGCCTGTGTTGCTGCTGACGTTCCTTCGCAGGGAAGCCGAAGCGTCGTGGCGGTTCGCGTTCTCGTTGGCGGCAGTCGCGACGCTGGTGCTCTACCTGATGTTCGGCGCGCTGCTGCAGATCCAGCTTCATCCGGGCTTCGTAACGCCGTGGCTGGTGCAAACGATCGGGATCGGAGCAGCCTGACCAGGATCCGCGAGGAGGCGGTTCGAAAAGAAAGCGCGCCTCCAGGCGCGCGCAAAAAGAAACACCACGTGCACTGCAAGGATGGTTTCACGTTGGCAGCGCCTCCGTGAGCGGGTTTGGTTTGTCGCTTGCAGATGTTGTCGGAAATCAGGTGTCCGCAAGAGCGGCAGCTTACGCCGAAAGGCAAAGGGAGGATTTAATGGGAATTCAAACACTTCGCATCGCGGTATCGGGTGCTGCGATCTTGTCGGCACTATGGCCCGGTCTCGCCCTGGCCGAGGATGGCGTTGAGTTCTTCAACGGCAAGACCGTTAACTACATAGTCGCGACGGCGCCGGGCGGTGTGTACGACACCAACGGACGTCTCGTTGCACAATACATGCAGAAATACCTGCCGGGTTCGACCTTCGTCGTGCAGAACATGCCGGGTGCCGGGCACCTGCTGGGCACGAACTACATCTATGCCTCCGAACCGGATGGCCTGACCTTCGGCACCTTCAATACCGGGCTGCTCTACGGTCAGCTCAGTGGCGACCAGAACATCAAGTTCGACCTGACGAAGATGTCCTGGATCGGTAAGGTCGCATCCGACCCGCGGATCATTCTCGTCACCAAGGAGTCGGGGATCGAGAGCTACGAACAGCTGAAGGCCCTGAAGGAGCCGATCAAGTTCGCGACGGCCGGAAAGGGAAGCGCCTCGATGATCGAGGCGACCATGTTCGTCAATGCGCTCAAGCTGCCGATCCAGGTGGTCTCCGGCTATAACGGCAACGAGGACCAGCTCGCGATGATGCGGGGTGAGGTTCAGGGCGTGATCGGATCCCGGTCGGAATTTCAGCAGTTCGTCGATGAGGGCAAGGGCCGCTTCATCGCGCAGGTCGGCGGCACCGAGACGGATGTACCGCAGCTCTCCTCGATGGTCGACGACGTGACGGCAAAGCAGGTCGTCGCCCTCATCGAGTCGCAAAGCGGAATCTCGCGCCTTTCGGCCGGCCCGGCCGGAATTCCGGAGGATCGCCTGAAGGCTCTCCGGGACGCCTACAAGGCCGCCACGTCTGATCCGGAATTCATCGAGAAAGCCCGCGCGCTCGGTCTTCCCGTCGATCCTGCGGTCGGCGACGAGGTCGGAACGCGGGTTAACAAGGCTTTGGACCAGGCGCCGGAGGTCATCAACGTTCTGAAAGAGGCGCTGAGCGAAGGCTGATGCGCGCAATCTCAAGCTTCAACTGGGAGGAAAATACAATGAAATGGCATTCAATTCGCATGGCTGCTTGCGCGACCGCGGCTTTGCTTACGATCTCGACGACCGGCGCTTGGGCGCAGGAAGGCAAGGAGTTCTTCAACGGCAAGACGGTCAATTACATCGTCGCGACCGGACCGGGCGGCGGTTACGACACCAATGGCCGTCTCGTGGCGCAGTTCATGCAGAAATATCTGCCGGGCTCGACCTTCGTCGTCCAGAACATGCCCGGCGCCGGTCACCTGATCGGAGCGAACTATATTTACGCTTCCGAGCCGGATGGCCTGACTTTCGGTACCTTCAACACCGGCCTCATCTACGGGCAGCTCGGCGGTGACCCTGGTATCAAGTTCGACCTCGCGGACATGTCCTGGATCGGAAAGGTCTCTTCCGACCCGCGCGTAATCGTCGTGAGCAAGGATTCCGGCATCGAGAGCTACGAACAGCTCAAGGCTCTGAAGGAGCCGATCCGGTTTGCTTCCGCCGGTGTCGGCAGCGCTTCGACGATCGAGACCACGATGCTGGTCAACGCGCTCCACCTGCCGATCCAGATCGTTTCCGGCTACAACGGCAGCGACGACCAACTCGCCTTGCGCCGGGGCGAAGTGCAGGGGATCATCGCCTCGCGTTCCTCCTTCCAGCAGTTCGTGGACGAGGGCAATGGCCGCTTCATCGCCCAGATCGGCGGCTCGCAGACGGACGTGCCGCAGCTCTCCTCGCTGGTCGACGATCAGGATGCGCAGAAGGTGATTGCGCTGGTGGCATCGCAAAGCAACATTTCTCGCCTGACGGCAGGTCCCGCCGGTATTCCTGAAGACCGGCTGAAGGCGTTGCGCGACGCCTACGCTGCCGCGACAACCGATCCGGAGTTCCTGGAGAAGGCAAAGTCGCTCAGCCTGCCGGTGGACCCGAAGGTCGGCGAAGAGGTTGCGGAAACGGTCAAGACGGCACTGGATCAGAAACCCGAAGTCGTCGAGTTTCTGAAAGAGACCCTTCTGTCGCGGAACTGAGCTTTGCGGCTCGACGGGCGGCGGTTTGCCGCCGTCCGTTCATCTGGTGATGCCAGAACTTGGGCGCGATCGACGCCTTGCGCGATGTGCCGCCGCCATTCCTTAAATCGGAACCGACTTAAGGGTAAACTATCCGCCAATTCAAAGCGTTACGTAGGCTTCTTTCCCGCCCGAGAGGGGGTGCGGCGCTGGAGTCGGCAGTGGTGTCGGGAAAATGCCTTTTCCGAAAACGCACTACCGATACCGCCCCAAAAGACTCATAGTTCGCGCCGAGTGCGGAACGACAAAGGCAAATGAAAGTGAACCAGATGGCCAGTACTGTTGATACAAAGCCGCTCAGTGGTGAACCGGTTGCGGTTCCTGATCCCGGCAATACCAAGTTCCTCGTAGATCCTTATAAGGATTGGTCCAAGGGTGAAGGTATCCCGATCCATTTTGATCTCGGACATGACCTGCTCGCGCTCGAAACCGGCCCGTGGGATCGCTACGATGCGCGCGGCTGCTTCGCGCATACCCATGGCATGGGCGACTTCATGGCGAACTACGTCATCGAAGTGTTGCCCGGCCGCAAGACACGCCCGGTCAAGCATCTTTACGAAGCCTTCTTCTATGTCCTCTCAGGCTATGGTTCGACGACTGTATGGCTTCCGAACGGCGAGGTCCGCACCTTCGAGTGGGGGCCGAAGGCGCTGTTTGCTATCCCGTTGAACTGCCTCTACCAGTTCAACAACGGTTCGGGTGTCGATACGGTGCGCCTCTCCTGCACCAACAATGCGCCGCTGACGATCAACCTCTACCACAACCTCGATTTCGTCTTTGACAACGATTTCGCTTTCAAGGACCGCATCGGCCAAACCAAGCATTTCGAAGGCGAGGGCGCGCTTTATTCCTACGGCCTGGAATCGGCGCGAAAGGTACAGAACATCTGGGAAACCAACTTCGTCCACGATCTGACAAGCTTCAAGCTCTATGAATTCGAGGGGCGCGGCAAGGGCTCGCTCAACGTCAATTTCGTGCTGGCGGATGGAACGATGCATTCCCACGTTTCGCAAATGCCGGTCGGTCGCTACAAGAAGGCGCACCGCCACGCCGCCGGAACGCACGTTCACGCCGTCGACGGCGAAGGCTACTCGCTGATGTGGTACGAGGGTGACTCCGAGTTCAAGGAGATCCCGTGGCGCCACGGCTTCATGTATACGCCGCCGTTTTGGATGTACCATCAGCATTTCAACACCTGCGACCAGCCGGCGCGTTATGTCGCCTGCAGTCTCGGCAGCCGGCGTTACCCGTTCATCTCGCTGCGGCGCAAGAGTGCGGAAGGCGGCGGAGCGACTTCGGTCAAGGACGGCGGACGGCAGATCGAATACGAGGATCAGGATCCGCGCGTGCATCGCAAGTTCCTCGAGGAACTGCAGAAGACCGGTGTTCCGTCGGCCATGGGCGACATCTTCGACGAAGCGGCGATCATGGCCCTGCCGAAGGAGAGCCTGACGGGCGTTATCCAGACGCCGATCCTTGCCGGTCCGGCGACGTAAGACGGGGGCAGGGAGTGAAGCCGGGTCGGGGTTCGGCTTCACTCCATGATTCCTTAAATCGGAGCCGCTCTAAGGACAAAATCATGCGGCAGTTCATGGTGTTACAGCGTCTTTGCGGGTTGATACGCGCGGCGCTGTAGAGAAGGAGGAGTTGCGTGCACGATCTCGATTTCGACCACGAGCATGACAATCTGTCTGACAGCGAACGTCAGCAGATCGCGGATTGGCTGTGGAAGCAGGAAAGCGTCGACCTCTTGACGGTCGGCATCGATATCGGCAGCTCCACCTCTCACCTCTTGTTTGCAAATGTCGTGCTGCGGCGGGAGACGGACGATCTTTCCAGCCGGTTCGTGGTCGTCGACCGGCGGGTGGTCTGGCGCTCGCCGATCCTGCTCACGCCATTTCTGCCGGACGGGACGATCGACGCGCACGAGTTGAGGCACTTTTTCCAGCACTGCTATCACGATGCCGGTTACAAGCGCAGCCACATCGACACCGGCGCCGTCATCCTGACCGGCGAGGCGATCAAGCGAAAGAACGCGCGGGCGATCGACGAGATCTTTGCAAACGAGTCCGGCCGCTTCGTCTGTGCGACCGCCGGCCACAAGCTCGAATGCATGCTCGCGGCCCATGGTTCGGGCGCAACCGCGCTCTCGAAGAAAAGGGATGCCTGTGGCCTGCACGTCGATGTCGGCGGCGGCACGACAAAGCTTGCCCTGATCGACAAGGGAGAAATCATAAGCGTCGCGGCCTTCGCCGTCGGCGGGCGATTGCTGGCACAGGATAGCCAGGGTACCTGGTCGCGCGTTGACGATTCTGCCCGGATCGTTGCCGAGGAACTTGGGCTTGGTACGGATCCCGCGACGATTGCCAGCGCCGAGAACCGCCGCGCTGTTGCAAAGCGCCTGGCTGCGGCTGCGGTTGATGAGATTCTCGGGGAGCCGCTCGACGCGCTGGGCGAGCGCCTTCTCCTGACAGAGCCTCTCGAACGGTCTGTCCAGCCCACCTACATCACCTTTTCCGGTGGCGTCTCCGAATACATTTTCGACTACGAGCAGAATGACCATGGCGATATAGCGCGGGACCTAGCCAGCGAGATCATCGAGCAGCTCAAGCCGCTGATCGAGATACCGATCGTCGATGCCGGGCAACGCATTCGCGCGACCGTCATCGGCGCCTCGCAATTTACCGTCCAGGTGAGCGGCAAGACGCTCTACATGAATGGCGCCGAAGCCTTACCGAAGCACAACATCCCGGTGGTTCATCTCGGGAAGGCGCTTTCCGAAGATATCGATCCGGAGGAAATCGCCGCAGCATTCCGTGAAAGTGCCGGCAGGCAGGATCACGATGTTTCCGCGGTGACGGCGCTCGCTTTCTCGTGGGCCGGGTCACCGGACTACCAACGCTTGCTCGCCATGGCCAAGGCGATCAAGATGGTCGCCGCGCCGGAAGGCGGGCGCAAGGAGTTACTGGTGCTGATGATCGACGGCGACGTCGGCCAGACGATCGGCCGCATCCTCGACCGGGAGCTCGGCATCCAGTCTCACCTGATTTCCATCGACGGCGTGCGGCTCAAGGATCTGGATTTCGTCGATCTCGGCGAGTTTATGAACCCGCCGGGGGTTATTCCCGTTGTTATCAAGTCGCTGCTCTTTTCTTGAATTGTCCCCGGCGCAGAGTTGTGCCAAGACGCCGGAGATGGTCAAGACTTCCGACATGCCGAGATCGAGCTTCGACGGACTCGATCTCAACGACATCGTGATCTTCACGCGCGTGGTGCAGCATGGCAGCTTCACGACCGCCGCAAAGATCTTTGGGAAGTCGCCGTCCTATATGAGCAAGCACGTCTCCCAGCTTGAGGAGGCGTTGAAGCTGACCCTGCTCAACCGCTCGACGCATGCCGTCTTTCTGACCGATGCGGGGAGTGTCTTCTTCGATCATTGCACACGCATCCTCGCCGAAATCGACGCCGCGAAGGCGGATGCGAGCGGGCTCAGCAGCGAACTGATAGGCACGCTGCGGGTTCACAGCACCCCCGGCGTCGGTCAGGCGCTTGTCGCGCCGGCAATCGTCGATTTCAACGCGCGATATCCTTCGATAAAGGTTGAGCTCACCGTCAGCGCCTACTCGGTCAATCTGATGGAACGCGGCGTGGATGTCGTTATCGGCAGCCGCGATTTCGATGACGACGAGTCCTTTCACACCGGTCTCTTCGAACGCAAGCTCGGGCCGGCGCCGTATGTTATTTGCGCCGCGCCTTCCTACTTCGCCGAGCGGCCGAGAGCGATGAGGCCGGTCGACCTTCGGGAACACAACTGCCTCATCCACACGACGCAGAAGCCAGATCCGCGGATCTGGAGTGCACGCTTCGACAACGAAGAGATCACCGTGCAAGTGGACGGCACGTTTCATTCGAATTTCGAGAGCGCGATCCTTCTTGCGGCCCTTCAGGGCGCCGGCATCGCCCGTCTTCCCCTTTATAGCGTCGTTGAAGAAATCCGTGCCGGCAGGCTCCTTTCGGTATTCGACGGCGAAATCGTCTCGCACCGCGTGATCAAGGCGTTTTATCCGCGCAGCCGTTTCGTGCCAAAGAAGCTTCGGGCCTTCCTGGCTATCCTGGAAGCGCGGCTGAAGGATGCAATACGCCCGGGCACCGAATGAGCTCGGGACTGGATCGGAGGGAATGACCTTGGACAAGAAGAAACCGACTGTCCTGATGATCATGGACGGATGGGGTTGGCGGGAAGAGACGGAGGGCAATGCCGTCCTGCTCGCCAAGACGCCGAACTTCGATCGTTTATGGGCAACGTGTCCGCACGCGTTCCTGACGACCCATGGCCCGGCGGTCGGCTTGCCCCAGGGGCAGATGGGCAATTCCGAAGTGGGACATCTGAACATCGGGGCAGGGCGCATCGTGATGCAGGAGCTGCCGCGCATCGATGCCGCAATCGCGGACGGCACGCTACGCAATCTGCTTGCGGAAAGCCGGCTGCCGGACAAGCTCAAGCGGACGGGGGGCGCGTGCCATATCCTCGGTCTCATTTCGCCGGGTGGCGTGCATTCGCACATGGACCATGTCGCGGCGGTCGCCCGGGACCTTGCGAGCCTGGGCCTGCGGCCGATCGTTCACGCGTTCACCGACGGCCGTGATACGCAGCCGGGGCAGGCGGCGCCATATCTTCGCCAACTCGCTCAGAAGCTTCCGGGCAATGCTGTTGTCGCCACCGTCAGCGGCCGGTTCTATGCGATGGACAGGGACAACCGCTGGGATCGGGTCAGCCTCGCCTATCAGGCGATCGCCCTGGGCAAGGGGGACCGTTTTGCTACTGCGGAGGAAGCAATCAATGCCGCGGCCGCCCAGGGCAAGACGGATGAATTCATTCCCCCGAGCGTCATCGCCGACTATGCGGGCATTCGCGATGGGGACGCGATTGTCTGTGCGAACTTCCGGTCGGACCGTGTGCGCGAGATCCTGGCAGCCCTGACGTTTCCGGACTTTGATGGCTTCGAGCGCGGGCGGCGCCCAGAACTGTCGATCGCCGTTGGAATGGTCTCCTACGGATCAGAGCTCGACCCGTATATGCGCACCTTGTTTCCACCTCAGCGTCTCGATGACGGATTGAGCGAGACGGTCGCAAAGGCAGGGAAGACCCAAATCCACCTGGCGGAAACGGAAAAATACCCGCATGTGACGTATTTTCTGAACGGCGGGCGCGAGGCCGCATATGAACACGAGGATCGTATCCTCGTTCCTTCGCCCAAAGTCGCCACCTATGACCTGCAGCCCGCCATGTCGGCCCCGGAACTGACGACGAAGGTCGTTGCCGCGATCGAGAGCGGACATTACGACCTGGTGGTCGTGAACTTCGCCAATCCGGACATGGTCGGTCATACCGGTAAGCTGGATGCGGCCATTCTCGCGGTGGAAACAGTCGACGGCGCGCTCGGTGAAATCGATGCGACCGTTGCTCGCGCGGGCGGCTCGATGCTGGTCATCGCCGACCACGGCAACTGCGAGACGATGATCGATCCCGAAAATGGCGAGCCGCACACGGCTCATACGACCAATCCGGTGCCCGTCCTGCTTTCAGCCGCGTCACGTGACGTGCGCCTGCGCGACGGCATTCTCGCCGATGTTGCCCCCACCATTCTGGCGCTCATGGGGATCCGGCAGCCAGAGGCGATGACGGGTCGTGCGCTTTTTGCGGATCGATGATCACGCTTACGGAAAGCGCCTGACGGCGAAACCGGCGAGATGAACCCGCCGGCACTTCGGCGGGTTTGCGCTTAGACGATAATACCAGTATAGCTCCAGCTAGCGTTTGTGGACGAAATCCACAGGCGGCAGAATTTGCGTGGAGTGGCAATGGAAACCGATCTTTTCATCGACCTGATAGGCAAGGAACTCGCCGATGCAGCGCCCGGGTCACCGCTCTACAAGCGATTGAAGTCGGCGATCGAGGCCGCGATCCGCTCCAACGCTTTGAGGGCTGGTGCGGCCCTGCCGGGCGAGCGCGTCATCGCCGATGCATTTTCGCTATCACGTGTCACCGTGCGAAAAGCGCTCGCTCTGCTTGAAGAGGAGGGGCTGCTCAATCGCCGACATGGCTTCCGCACGGAAGTCGGTTCGCGCGTCGAAAAATCCTTGTCGACGCTGACGAGCTTTTCCGAGGACATACGCGCACGTGGCCTGACGCCGGGATGCATCTGGCTTTCCAGGCAGATAAGCCGCCCCTCGCCGGCCGAGATGATGGCATTGGGGATTGCCGGCAACGCCAATGTCGTTCGCATGAAACGGGTTCGAACCGCGGATTCCGTGCCGATCGCAGTAGAGATTTCCGCAGTCCCGGTTCGCTTCTTGCCGTCGCCAGCGCTCGTCGGCGATTCCCTTTATGAGACGTTGGAGGCGCGGGGTTTTCTACCTCAGCGCGCGATCCAGAGGATGCGGTCGAGAGCAGCCAGCGAGCAGGATGCGCAGCACCTCAATTGCGATGTCGGCGCGCCGCTGCTGATGACCGAGCGACGCTGCTTCCTCGCGGACGGGCAGATCGTCGAGTTTTGCGAGACACGCTACAAGGGCGACGTCTACGACTTCGTGTTTGAACTGCAGCGATAATACCAGTCATAAACTGGTTGTAATCTGGTATTTTCTATCTATCGTGATGCCGAAGGGGAGTGTCACGATTGCATCGCGAAAAGATAAAGAACGGCCTGATCGTCTCATGCCAGCCGGTTCCGGCAGGTCCGATGGACTATGCCGAGTTCGTGACCGGCTTCGCCAAGGCGGCGCTCGATGCAGGCGCCTGCGCGCTGCGTATTGAATCCGTCGCCTATGTACAGGCCGTGCGCTCCGCGGTCACAGTGCCAATCATCGGCATCGTCAAGCGCGACCTTTCCGACAGCCCCGTGCGCATCACGCCCTACGTCTCCGACGCTGAGGCCCTGGCGGACGCTGGCGCGGACATCGTTGCCTTCGATGCAACGGACCGGGTGCGCCCGGCGGAGATCGACGCGCTGGTTCGGGCCGTGAAGGCGAAGGGCAAGCTGACGATGGCCGATTGTTCCTCGCTGGAGGATGCCGAGCGTGCGCTCGCTGCCGGTGTTGACTTCGTCGGCACGACGCTCTCCGGATATGTGGGCGGCCCCGAACCGGTCGATCCGGACATAGAGCTCATTGCGGCCATGCGGAGGCTCACGCCTTATGTCATTGCTGAGGGACGCATCCGCTCGCCGGAGCAGGCGGCCGCCGCCGTCAAGGCCGGCGCCTATGCGGTCGTCGTGGGATCGGCCATCACCCGCACGGAGCACGTCACTTCGTGGTTTCATGAGGCCGTGGCGAAGGCCTCCACCAGGCAGGAGGGAAGGTCGGCGGAAACGGTGCTCGCTGTCGACATTGGCGGCACGAAAACAATGGCTGCACTGGTCAAGGGTGCCGCGATCATCGACGAGATCGTCATCCCGACCGCGCGCGAGGCGGGGCCCGATGGGTGGCTCGAAGCCATCGCCGAGAGCACGGCCCAATGGCGCGGCCGTTATGCTCGCATTGGTTTTGCAGTCACCGGTCTTGTTCGCGATGGGCACTGGTCGGCGCTCAATCCGGCGACACTCGGCATTCCCGACGGCTATCATCTGGTTGACAGGGCGAAACGCCTCTTAGGCAAGCCGGTCTTCGCCATGAACGACGCGCAGGCAGCCGCCTGGGGCGAATATAAGTTCGGTGCCGGATCCGGCGGAAACCTCGTTTTTCTGACCATCTCGACCGGCATTGGAGGCGGCATCGTCATCAACGGCCGGCCGCTTTCGGGGCTGGCGGGTCATTTCGGTCTCATTCGCGGCCCGTCGCAGGGGCGTGCGCCGTTGGAGGATGAGACGTCCGGCCGTTGGATTGCCGCCGAAGCGCTGAAGGCCGGCCATGAAGTGGAGGCCGCCGAGGTTTTCCAAAGAGCGAGACAGGGCGCGCCATGGGCGCGGGCGATCGTTTCGCAATCGGCTCTTCGCGTGGCAACGCTCTGTCGCGATATCCAGCTGATGTTCGATCCGGACCAGATCGTCATCGGCGGCGGTATCGGGCTTGCCGCCGGCTACATCGATGAGATGCGAGATCATCTGCAGGACGTCGCTCCGCGCCTCGCCCCTCGTCTCGTCGCGGCCAAGCTCGGCAGCCGCGCGGGCATTGTCGGCGTCGCCGATCTCGCGGGAGAGGGCGGGTAGCGACGCTGTCTCGCATGCATTTCGAACGTCAAAAGATAAGAAAGGGAACAACTATGAAACTGAACAGGACGTCTTTTTCGGCCGCGGCCGTTCTTCTCGCAAGCGTTGCCCTGCCGGGCATATCCCACGCAACGGTGACAGTTCTCGGTTGGCCCGGCGGTTCGGAGGAGACCGCGCTGCGCGCAACCGTCGAAGCCTACAACGCCCAGTCCGGCATTGCCGATGCCGACAAGGTCGAACTGCTCTTCTTCAACCGCGACGGTTTCTTCGACAAATTGCAGGCGGACATGGCGGCTGGCTCCGACGCCTTCGATGTCAATCTCGTCGCGACCTATTCGATCGGCCGTTACGCGCCCTACATGGAGCCGGTAGATCTCGGCGCCGATGCCAGCAAGGTGTTCGGCGAGTCCGTGCTGAAGACGATGCAGTTCGATGGCAAGCAGTATGGCGTTCCAACAGACCTGTCCCTGCACTTCATGTACTACCGCAAGGACCTGGTTGACGCGCTGATGCAGGACGATGCCGCCAAGAAGAAATATGCGGAAATCGCCAAGGAGCATCTCGGCAAGGATCTGCAGCCGAAGGATCCGGACAGCTGGACCTGGGACGATTGGGCGGCGACGACGCTTTATTTCAGCAAGCAGGTGAATTCCGAAAGCCCGGTCCGCTACGGCACGGTGCTGCAAATGAAGAACCTGCTTTTCAACATGATGGTCTTCCAGTCGCTGCCGCGTTCCTACGGTGCGGATTGGACGGACCAGGACGGCAACGTGGCGGTCGATTCCGACGCGTACAAGACCGGCCTGGAGCTTTACAAGAAGCTCTACGACGCCGGTGCCTCGCCGAAGGATTCGCTAAGCTACGAATATGCGGAGACGAACGCTGCCTTTGGTTCCGGGCAGGCGGCGACGGCGCTGCAATGGAACGCCGCGGCCGCTGATTTGACGAATACGGAAAAGACCCCTGTGGTTGCTGCTGTCACCGGGATCGTCGCGCCTCCGGCCGGCCCGAATGGCCGCGCCGACCATATCCACGGCCTCGGTCTCGGCCTCAACAAGAATGCCAAGAACAAGGAAGGCGCTGTCAAGTTCCTGAAATGGCTGGCCACCGAAGAGGCCGCCTTGCTCTATGCCCAAAGCGGCGGTTCGCCGGCGCTTGCTCCCGACGTCGCGGCCAAGGTTGCAAAGGAGCGGCCGGACCTCATCAAGCTTGGGGAATTCGCCAGCCAGTACGGTTACGTGATGAATGGCGCCACCTCGGCAAACGCGCTTTCGGTCTACGAGCTGCAGGCAAAGGAATTCACCGGTTATTGGGCTGGCCAGCAAAGTCTCGAAGATGCCCTGGCGCATACAAAGACCGGCATGCAGGACCTGCTGAAGAAGTGATTTTGAGCCGGACTCCGGGCAAGAGCCCGGCGTCCGGTGCAGCTGGCGGATGGAAATGGCTATTGTAAACCGCGCCGAAGGCAGAGCCTATCTCACGCCGCTCGTGGGATTCCTCTTGTTTTTTCTGGGTTTTCCCGCGGCGGTCAATCTCATCTATTCGATCTCGACGGTCTCCTTCGAGACATTGCGCAGTCCGAGCCTCAGCGGTTTCGGCAATTACGCGGCGGTGCTTGCCGACCGCGAATTCTGGGGCGCCGTCTCCTTTTCCATGCGGTTCGGCGTGTTGACGGCACTCGCCGAATACCTGATCGGACTTTTTCTGGCAGTTTTCCTCACGCCGCTGCTGGCGAAGCGGTCGTACCTGATGGCGCCGCTGATGCTGCCGCTGATGGTCGCTCCGGCGATGATCGGCCTCATGTATCGGCTTGTCCTGCACGAGTTCGCCGGCCCGGTGCCCTATTATCTGTTCGAATGGTTCGGCGACAGCCCGGCCTTCCTCGACGTTAACAACGCCTTCCGAACGCTGCTCGTCGTCGAAATCCTGCAATGGACGCCATTCGCCTTCCTGCTCTTTTACATGGCCTATGCCGCGATACCACTCGAGGTCCGCGAAGCCGCCTCACTTGATGGCGCGTCAGCGCTGAAGGCGCTCTGGTGGATCGAATTGCCATTGATGCTGCCGACGCTGGTGATTGCCTTCTTCATCCGCTTCATCGACGGCTTCCGCGTGTTTGACAACGTCTACGCGCTCACAGGCAGCGGGGCGGGTGGTTCGACGACCTCGCTCTCGATCTATATCTACCAGGCCTTCTTCAAGGGCGGGGCGATCGGCAAGGCCGTTGCGGCATCCGTCGTGCTTTTCCTCGCGTCGCTCGCCGTGCTTTACGGCCTCAACTGGATAACCGGCCGCGGGAGGCGCTGATCGATGCTTAATCTGCTGCGCTGGCTTGTCTTCTCGATTGCCGTGCTTGCGATGAACTTTCCCGTCATCGTCACGGTAATCACGTCGTTCAAGAGCGCGCGCGAACTGTCGTTCAACCCGGGGTTCTGGATCGGCGAACCGACGCTCGAAAACTACACGCGGGTGCTGGGCGAGACCGACCGTTTCAACATCTACGGCTATCTCATCAACAGCACCGTCGCCTCGCTGATCGGTACGGGGCTGGCGATTGCGCTCGCCTTTCCGGCCGCCTATGCCATCGCCCGGAGCGAGGCGGGAAAGCGCACGTTGCTGCCTCTGATCATCAATCTGCGCGCCGTGCCGCTGATCATCTTCGCGATCCCGCTCTATATGATGTACCAGTGGCTGGGGCTGCTCGACACACAGCTCGGCCTCGGCCTGATCCTGACGATCGTCAACACGCCGCTGGCGCTCGTCATCCTCGTCAACGCGATCTCCGACGTGCCGTCGGAGCTCGATGAGGCGGCAAAAATGGACGGCGCCAGTTCCTGGCAGGTCATGTTGAAGATCATCCGTCCGGTGGTGCGTCCGGCCCTGGTCACGACCTTCATCTTCGGGTTCATCACCGCCTGGAACGAGTTCCTTTTCGGCCTGATGCTGACGACGAGCCGGGCGGTTCCGATGACCGTCGGAGCGTCGTTCTTCTTCGCCGCGAGCGGCGGAGGCGTGCAATGGGGCACCGCCTCCGCCGTCATGCTGCTCGGGGCGCTGCCTCCCGCCTTGCTGGGCCTGTTGATGTACCGGCAGATCTCGGCATCTTTGACCGCGGGTGCAGTTAAAGGTTAGACCCGCGAGTGCGGTGCTTACTTGAGCTCTCAGATTGGATCGGCGCCGATTGTCTTCAAGGCCGCGCGGGCTACTTCGAAATCCTGCTCACCGGTGCCGGAACCGACCCCGATGGCACCGGCGAGTTTGCCCCCGAAGCGAATGGGCAGGCCGCCTGCAAGATGCGTCACGCCGCCCTGCGATGCTATCCCCGCAGCAACCCCGAACTCGACCGCCATTGCACCGGTCGGCCCGTTGATCGAAGCTGCAGTGCGGGCCTTGGCGCGGGCGGTATGCATGCTGAGATATTTCGCACCATCCATGCGGATGCTGGCGATCGTCTCTCCGCTTGCGTCGACGATGAAGACGCATTGCGGAACGCCGATACTCTCTGCGTGGCGCACCGCGGCCGCCAGTGCAGTCATTGCGCCTTCGTGGGCAAGACTGATCGTCTCTTAATAATTTGCCATCGCTCTCTCCCTTCTCGCTACAGCGCCGCGCGTCTTGTCAGACGCGCTGTAACACTTTGAATTACTGCGTGATTCCCTAAATCGGTTCCGATTAGGGATTCGTGCAGTAGGACCCTACAATGACAAGCGAAAGTGAGAATGCCCGCATTCGGTGAAGCACTTTCACCGCCGGGCAACAAGTCGGCGGGCCGCGATGGTTTTGGGGTGCAAAGGCTGATGCTGCTGCCTATGCGCGGCATGATGTTTCGGCCATAGTGGTGAAAACGAGAGGACAGGGATCCATGACATCGAACGAGCTGGATGCGCGACGCCTTGAAATGACGGTTCTGATGACGCCGGACATGGCCAACTTCAGTGGCAAGGTACACGGCGGTGCGCTCCTCAATCTGCTCGATCGCGTGGCCTTCTCCTGTGCCTCGCGCTTTTCCAAGCAATATGCAGTGACGTTGTCCGTCGACCAGGTGATTTTCAAGGAACCCATCCACGTGGGCGAACTGGTGACCTTCCGCGCCTCGATCAATTATGCCGGCCGGACGTCCATGGAGGTCGGCATTCGCGTGGAGGCGGAGGATATTCGTGCCGGGACCCGGCGGCATACGAATTCCTGCTATTTCACCATGGTGGCCGTGGACAGCAGCGGCCGCCCGGTTGAAGTGCCGCAGTGGTATCCCGAGACGGCAACTGACCAGCGCCGACACCGCGCGGCCGAGTTACGCCGGACGTTGAGACGCGAGTTTGCCACCCGACTGGAGGCGGTTGCGCAAACTGGTCGCGATGTGGAGGGGGCAGGAGACTAGATCGCCGCACGAGCGTTCTTCTGCCGCGAAACGATTGGCTTATCTCGTACACCACGCGGAAAACCGATGTAACGGCGGCTGCCGCGAGTGGCGAATCTCCGCGCGCATGAAGAGACGGGGCCACAGGCGGGCCCCGACAGTAGCCCAGGAGACCAAACGCTCTCATCCCGGCCGAAGCGGCCGGGTTGTAATACAAGCGTGCCAGCCATGAGCATCTGCTTTGCGGTCACGCCAAGCGGCCAACCGCTTCAACCAGTGCCCGCAAAGCGTGGCCGGCTGGCCTCAACCGACAAATATGGCGCGCAGACGCGCGAACAGGCCTGTCTGCTTCCCGGCGATCGCCGAGCGGATGTGACGGGCTGCCGTCGCAGCGCTCACCGTTGCACCGAAGTGGCAGTAGCAGATAACCCTGTGCAATTGCTCGTCGCTCAGTTCGAAGAACCGCTTTGCTTCGCCATAAGTGTCATTTTCCATTCCGGCCGCCCGCAGGACGGGATCCTTGAATGCGACCGAGATCGGCGAGTCGTCGCCGCGCATGGTCGCACGCACTCTGGCCGGTTGGTACTCGGTCTCGTGCAGCGTCGAGAGGTGTCTGTGCGGAATTTGTTCCAGGAGTTCCGCCCAGCGTTCCAGACGCTCTGCGCGCGTTGTAAGCCGGCGCGGGAAGTCCTGTTTGACCTCTGCGACGATCTGCAGTTGCTCGAGTGCATGGTGCTTCATTTTGGCCTCCATTCAGACGATAGTTGCTCCGCCCCAGTTCCGAATTCAGCCCGCTATAAAGGTGACTCTTGCGCGTGCCGAAGTCCAATCACGATCTGTCGTGGAGGGCCGGATTCGTCAAAATGTGCAGCTTTCGCAACGGCGTGGCCGCATTGCGGGCCCGTTTTGCGCGTGTCCGGATGTATTGCCGAAAGGCCACAACCCCGTGCCGGCTACCACCGCCGCACGGGGTCGGATCATGACGGCGAGTTAGGCGCCAAAGCCGCCGTCGATGGTATGGAGCGCTCCCGTCGTGAAACCGGCTTCGGGGCCGGCGAGATAGGCCGCAAGGCCGGCGACTTCCTCCGGGCGGCCGTGGCGCTATCGCCATGAAGCTGTGCATGAAGTCGCTCATCGGGCCGTCTTCCGGATTCATGTCCGTCGACGTCGGTCCGGGCTGGATGACATTGACAGTTATGCCCCTGGCGCCGAAATCTCGGGCGAGACCGCGGGCCATGCCCTGCACGGCTGACTTTGTCAGTGCATAGGCCGCTCCGCCGGCGAAGGGCATTCGGTCGCCGTTTACCGAGCCGACGATGATGATGCGACCGCCTTCGGGCATCTGTCGTGCGGCTTCGACCGCCGCGTGGTAGGGCGCTCGCACATTCACGTCGATCATCCGGTCGACCGCATCCGCATCCACCTCAAGCGGATCGCCAAGCACCAGGGTTCCCGCGTTCACCACAAGTACATCGAGCGCGCCTTGATCCTTCACGACGTTGATGACAGCGTCCCGGTCCGCGGCATCGGACCGGATCGCAGCCGCGCCGGTTTCCGAAGCCAGCGCCTTTGCCGCCTCAGTCGCTCCAGCATAGGTGAAGGCAACGGTCGCGCCATCACCGGCGAAGCGCCGGACGATTGCCGCACCGATGCCCCGGCTGCCGCCGATGACCAAGACTTTCTTGCCATTGAAATTTGCCATGGTTCTCTCCTTGAGAAAAAGTGTAGTAAGCGCTACATAAATGTAATCGGAGGTGAGTGCAAGGAATTTTGTAGTGATTGATACAAAAAAGACGAAACCGCGCGGTCGGCCCCGTGCCTTTGACGTCGACGAAGCCGTTGGCAAGGCGCAGGCGATGTTCCATCAGCGGGGGTATGACGCGGTCAGTCTTACGGACCTGACGGGGGCCCTCGGGATCAATCCGCCGAGCTTCTATGCCGCATTCGGCAGCAAGGCCGATCTCTATGGGCGTGCGCTGGAGCGCTACGCGAAGACGGAGGGGCTGGACTTTGAGCGGCTGCTCGCGCCGGAAAAATCGTTGGACGAGGCGCTCGCGGCTTTGTTCGAGGCGGCGGCGGTTGCCTATACCGCAGATCCAGGCGCAACCGGTTGTCTGGTCATCGAAGGTGCGCGTGGCGGTACCGATGCCGCCGCCTGCGACATGGCAAAGGCGCTCTGGCGTCAGAGCCGGCAGGTGGTGCGCGATGCCATCGCCCGCCGGGAGACAGACCGTGCGGACGAGATCGCCGACTATGTGACGGCGGTGTTGGCGGGCATATCGGCAAGTGCGAGAGACGGTCTCGACGTCGACCGCCTGCGTCGGATCGGGCGCAGCGCATCGTTAGCCTTCACGCACCAGAAGGCATAGCGAGATACCGTCAGTCGTGCTCGACCAGTCGGTCTTGGCGTGAAGCGGCTTTGTTGACAGATAGGCGCCGCTGTCCGATACAATGCCAATATTCCGAGGGGAGCACCGAGCGGTGCTGAGACGGCGGTGAGCCGGACCCTTTGAACCTGATCCGGGTCATGCCGGCGTAGGAACGGGAACAGGGCCTTTGCGGCGCTCTAGCCACTTCTTCGCGATTTCCTGGATCTCCGTGATTTTCCAATCTGGAGACCGACCAAGATGCGCTTTCCTCCGTTTCCATCTGTTGTCGTGGTGCAAATCCGATGAGTGCAATCGCGCTGACCATAGCCGGCTCCGATTCCGGCGGTGGGGCCGGCATACAGGCTGACCTAAAGACTTTCTCCGCTCTCGGTGTCTATGGCGCGAGCGTCATCACCGCCGTGACGGCGCAAAATACGAAGGGCGTCACCGCCGTTGCCGACCTTGCACCGGAAATCGTCACGGCACAGATCGATGCGGTCCTTTCCGATCTCGACGTCGCTGCCGTCAAGATCGGCATGGTCTCTCGTCAGGAGACAATCGCCGCCATTGCCGGCGGGTTGCGCCGCTTCGGCAAGCAGGCCGTTGTCGATCCGGTCATGGTGGCGACTTCCGGCGACCGGTTGCTGCGCCCGGACGCCGTGGCGGCGCTGGTCGATGAACTCTTGCCGCTGGCGCTGGTCGCCACGCCAAACCTGCCGGAAGCCGCATTGCTGACCGGCCGTTCCATCGCCGAGGATGAGACGGAGATTGCGCGGCAGGCCGAAGTCATTCTCAAGACCGGTGCCCGTTCCGTCCTGGTCAAGGGTGGCCACCGGCAGGGCAGCGAGGCAATCGACCTCTTCTTTGACGGCAACAGGATTGTCCGCCTCCCGGCAGACAGGATCGAGACGATCAACGATCACGGCACGGGCTGCACGCTTTCGGCGGCCATCGCTGCCGGTCTCGCGCTCGGACGGCCATTGGTGGACGCGGTGCGCGACGCAAAGGCCTACCTGCACGCGGCGCTTTCCGCAGCGAATGCCTTGTCGGTGGGCGAAGGGCGGGGGCCTGTGCACCACTTCCACCGCTGGTGGTGATGGGGGGATCCGCGGGGACGTAGTCGAGCCGCATCCTGCACACCATAGCTAAGGTCGAATGCGAGCCGCCGCCTCGGTGTCGCCACTGTTGCGACGCAACATGTATTCGTCCATGGTTAATGGACGGGTTCCACGAAGGCAGCGATTTATGCAGTTCTTTGCTCGTCGTTTGGAAGCTTTCAACCGGGACGAACTGCCGGATTGGCGTCGGTCACCGACGGTGTTGGGTCGCGCGCTGCGGCTCGTTCCGAGTCTTTTCGAATATTCCCTGTTCTATCTCCTGACGCTCGCCATTTTGGCGGGCGTGGTTGCACTGATGGTGCTGGCGTGGATCTTCAGGATCGATCGAAAGCCGTCGTAAGGGCTTTCGTCCAGAATTGCAAAATTTCAAAGAGTTAGATCATTTTGCTGCTTCCAACCGATGAAACGCAGCGCCGCGTGTCTGAGAGACACGCGGCGCTAGATGGCAGATGCGGACGCCAGTCTCGGCTCAGGCTGCGGGCCGGTCGCCGCTGACCGAATGCTCGACGTAGTATTTGCCGTAACGATGTCGATACTTCTCGACGCCGCCGAAGTCGCTGTACTTGGAAAGCTCATCCATGTCGGTCTTGTTGAGGATGACCCCGAGCACCTTGGAATTGATCTGCGGCTCGGAATGCAGAACGTCGCGCACCAGGCGAGACGGCGTTTTTCCCCATTCGACGACGAAGATGAAACCATCTGCAAGTGGAGCAAAGGCCTTTGCGTCCACGACAGGCGCCAACGGCGCAAGGTCGACGACCACGTAGTCGAACGCATTGCGCGCATTCTCGATCAGATTTGCCATGGCAGCCGAGGCGAGTAGCTCGTGACTTTGATGGGGCTGATGGTTGGATGCGCCCCCGCCGACAGGGAAGATCGCAAGCTTGGTGCGCTGGTCGACCTTGATGCCGGCGGGCCAGGTGGCTTCACCCATCAGCGTCTCGACGAGCCCGGTGCGAGGGGCGGGCGTGATCATCTGGGTGAGGCCGGGCTTGCGGATATCGCCATCAATCAAGAGCGTCCGCTTTCCGCTCGCGGCCAACTGCGCCGCGAAGTTTGCGGCGATGACTGACTTGCCCTCGTCGGGAACCGCGGACACGATCCCGATCACGCGGCTATCGTTGCCGTGCAACATGTGATCGCAGGCAAGCTTGGCGTTCCGGAAAGTCTCGGCAAAAGAGGATTGTGGCGCTTCGAGGACCATGCGAGCCAAGCGCTGGAAGGCCACTGAGTCTTCGCCGATCACGTCCGGTTGCCTGTCGGACGCAAAGCGCGTGCGTACGAGTTCCGCACTCTTCTTCGTCCGTGTGCCGATCAATGGCACATAACCGAGCGACTTGTGACCGAGGATTGCCCGCACATCGTCTTCGAGCCGGAAGGTTCTCTCGCGGAACTCCTGGAAGGCGGCGAAGGCGCCGCCGGCCATCAAGCCGAGCACGGCGGAAAGAGCAAGCGTCAGGGTCTTCTTCGGGCTCGAGGGGGCTGTGGGAACGCCGGCCTCGGAGATGACCCGAGCCTTGGCGATCGGGAACGAGCGTTGCTGTGCTGCCTGCTCATAGCGGCCGAGATAGGACTCGTAAAGCGTCTTCAGCGCCGCCGCTTTCTGCTCCAGATCCCTCAACTGAACCAGTGACTTGTTGGCGTTCGTGTTTTTCCCCACGACTCCTTCGATGCTTTCACGCAGCGACTGCTCGCGCGAGCGGGCGACTTCGTATTCGTTCTTGTAGCTTGCCGTCAGTTGCTGCAGTTCCTGGTAGATCTGCCGCCCCATGTCGGCCTGCTCGGCCCTCAGTGATACAGCCTGCGGATGGTCCTTGCCAAAGTTCTGAGAGACCTCCTGCTCGCGCTTCACGACAGCGAGATAGCGGGCCCTGAGATCGCGGATAACCATGTTGTCTCCCTCTTTGGGAGAAATCGTCGCGTTGTTGACGGCGGTCTCCGGCCCCTGGTCGACAATCGACTTGAACTGGTTGTAGCGCGCCGAGGCGCTGGCCGTGTCGGCCTGGGCGACGATGAGCTGGCTGTTGAGGTCCGACAATTGCTGTTCGGACATCAGCTCGCCGCGTGCGGCCGTCAGGCCGTTTTCGCTTCTGAACTGCTCAACCTCGAGTGCCGCCGCCAGAGAGCGCTGCCGCAAGTCCGTGAGGCGTTCCTGCAGCCAGACGGAAGCACGTTCCGTCGCTTCGAAATTGGCGTTCAATTGATCGGTAAGATAGGCTTGCGCATAACCGCGCACGACCGTTGCGGCAAGCTGGGGGTCGTTCGACTTATAGGAGAGAGCCACCACGGAGCTTCGCGATACGCGCTCGACCGTCAGGGCCTGCTGGATCAACGCCGCCGCCGCCAGTCGCCGATTCTTGCGTAATGCCTCCTCCGAAACCGTGGGGCCGGACGAAAAGAGGCCGGTCGCTGTCTTTACCCAGTCCTTGACGTACGCCATCGGCGAACGCGGCGGATTCATGATCGTGGCGTTCTCGGAGAGATTGAGTTTGTCGACGACCCGCAAGGCAAGCTCGCCGGACTTCAGGATCTCCACGGCGCTCGCGATCTGGGTGTCCAGCATCTGGCTGTTTACCGGAGTCGGCTCTTCCTCGGCAAATTTCGACAGATTTTCGTCAAGCAGAATCTGC
The DNA here is from genome assembly GCF_009601505.1 of Sinorhizobium terangae. Taxonomy (GTDB): domain Bacteria; phylum Pseudomonadota; class Alphaproteobacteria; order Rhizobiales; family Rhizobiaceae; genus Sinorhizobium; species Sinorhizobium terangae. The sequence continues at coordinate 35,823 of NZ_WITC01000026.1, read as the reverse complement.
GTCATGGACGTGTAGGTCGGCGTCGCAAACAACAGGTAGGCAACACCCAGCATGATGAAGAGGACAACAAAGGCCGCTACCAGCTTGGCCCTGCGGACGGCAATAGCCAGAAGCCGATCAAGATCGATGAAGCCGTCGGATTCTTCCTCGCGGGGCACGATGCTCAAGGGGGCACTTCTCTGTTTCATGGGGGCCGCTCTGTTCATTTTTTTCTCCGGTCCGTGAGCCGGCGGCTCATGGAGCCGCCGGGAAACATTTGCTTATGCCGCTCGGATGCGGCTTTCGTGAGACAAAACGATCTCGCGAACGGATTCGAAGACCATGTCGCCGATATCCGTTCGGTTCAGCGCGAAGGCGACATTCGCCTCGATGAAGCCTTGCTTCGAACCGCAATCGAACGTCCTGCCCTCGTAGGGATGGGCGTGGAAGGGCTGGTTTGCCGAAAGCTTCAGCATCCCGTCGGTCAGCTGGATTTCGTTGCCTGCGCCGCGTTGCTGGTGCGCGAGGATGGAAAAGATTTCGGGCTGGAGGATGTAACGCCCGTTGAGATAGTAGTTCGAGGGAGCCTGGCCTGTGGCGGGCTTTTCCACCATCTCGGTTACCGCAAAGCCGTGCCGCACCGTGCCGCCCTTGCCGACGATGCCGTATTTGGAGGCGTCTTCGGGGGCGCATTGCTCGACGGCGACGACATTGCCTCCGACCTCCTGGTAGAGATCCATCAGGCCGGCCATGCAGCCGCGCGCCCCGAAGGAGACCATGTCGGGAAGTAGCAGTGCGAAAGGCTCGTCGCCGATAAGGTCGCGTGCGCACCACACTGCGTGGCCAAGGCCGAGCGGAGCCTGCTGGCGCGTGAAACTCACGGAGCCGGCTTTCGGCAGCATCCTTTCAAGCTCGGAAATCTGCGCATTCTTGCCCGAGCGCGACAGGGACGAGATGAGTTCCGGCGCATCGTCGAAGTGGTCCTCGATCGCCTGCTTGTTGCGGCTGGTGACGAAAACGATGTGTTCGATGCCGGCCTGACGGGCCTCGTCCACGGCGTATTGAACCACGGGCCGATCGACGATCGTCAACATTTCCTTCGGCACGGCCTTCGTTGCGGGAAGGAATCGGGTTCCGTTTCCGGCAACGGGAATCACTGCTTTCCTGACGGTCCTGATGCGGTCCATTCTATCGTCCTTTGCTTGTGTAAGGGCTCTCGCCCAGCGGGGGTGGTTCGGCCGCCGCCGTCATGGGGGCGGTGTTTGCCGAGCGCGCCGCAAGGCGGCGCAGTCGTACGACGATCGGCATGTGCAGATGCCGAAGCGCTAGCGGGTCGGCGAGCGCAGCCTTCAGCGCGCCAGCCAACGATCTGCTTTTCAACTGCTCGACGAGGAGGAGAAACGAGCGCGCCTGGTGGAAGCCGCGGGTACGCTTGCGCTGCATTCTCTCCGACAGGACATCAAGGGGGTAGCGACGCAGGAACGCTTCATCCGCGGACATCATGGCATCGATATGGTCGAGCTTGAGCACCCGCGAGATGGAACCCTCGCGGATATGATAGATGTAGCCGGCCGAGGGTTCGATGGCGCAGCGACCGCCGGAGGCAAGCGCCGAGGCAAGCAGGATATAGTCCTCGCCGATCCGTAGCGCCTCGTCGAAACGAAGGTCATGCTCCTCGAGGAAGCGCCGTTCGAAGACGGGCTTCATGTAGCCGAAGTTGTGTTGCGAACGGAAGATCACGTTCGACTCGATGAAGGCGGGGAGCGTCAAAAGCGGCTGCCGGGCGAGCTCGGCCTCCGCAAACATTCTGACGCTCCGCCCGTCGAGCGAGACGACGTCGAGATTGTCGACGACGACCTGTGCTGCCGTCTTCTCGGCGCGCTCAATCATGCGCGCCAGCCGGTCCGGCCTGACGGTGTCGTCCGAATCGAGCACGGCGATCCACTTGCCGCGTGCTGCCGCCAAGCCGGCGTTGCGGGCCCCGCCCGGCCCCCGATTTTGCTCGAGGGCGATCAGGCGCACCCGCGGGTCGGCGATTGTCGAAACGATCTCCACCGTCCCGTCCGATGAACGGTCGTCGACGACGACCACCTCGACGGTAACGCCTTCCTGACGAAGTGCACTCTCGACGGCGCGCACGATGGTGTCGGCGGCGTTGTAGGCGGCCACGACGAAGGTGACGTCCGGAACGAACCCGCTCATTGCGATGTCACCCCCGTTGCTCCGTATTGTTCAAGTTCCTTGTGCCCCAGGAGTCCGCTCACGACGCCGGCGTGCATGATTGCGCGCAACGCAAAACGATAGCGATGTACCGGCGAGGGCAGGAAAAGCAGGGTCGCCAGCGAGCAATAGGCCGATTTGGCCGACGCCAGGGCGAGGTTCCAGGGCTGCCGTGAACGGTTCGATTTCTCCGACAGCAGGCGGCCATGCGTCTGGCCGGAGCGAAAGCGACGCTTCGCAAGCCACGAAAACGAGGCCCGCTTTTCCGGCACCGGTTCGTGAACCCAGGCCCCCGGGGCGAAAGCGATCGCTCCTCCAGCGTCATGCATCGCGGCGAAGAAGTCGGTGTCCTCGCCGCCGCTCTTGCCGAGTGCGAGCTTGAAGCGACGGCCAGCCACCGCCGGGGCCCCGAGGTTCAGCAGAACATTGCAGGTGTAGCCGGTGCGAATTTCGCCGCCGACCCAGACCGGCTTCGTCGAATGAAAGTCGCCGCGACGCATCCAGGCGGGCGCCGACGTGCCGTAGGCCGCGCGGACCGGGCCCAGGACCGCCTCGGCACCGCTGGTCCGCGCCGCTTCCACGAGGGCTGCCAACCACTCTTTCGAAGCGGTCTCATCGTCGTCGATGAAGGCGAGAAAATCGCCCGTGCTACTGTCCAGGCAGGCGTTGCGCGCGAGCGAGATATTCGACGCCGGGCAATGGACATAGGTAATCTCGAAGGGCATCTCCGGGCGGAGAGCCTCGACCTGAGGCTTCGCGGTCGGTTCGACGTCATTGTCTGCGACGATGATACGGATCACAGCCCTATCGGGCACCGTAATTGCCGCGAGTGAACGGAGCGTCTGGACGACCTCCGGCCGCCGAAAGGTGCAAACAGCGATATCGATCCGCATCGGTTTCGCGGATGTTTCGTTGATTGCGGCGGTCATGGGTGCACCCGAAACCGTCGCAAATCGAGAACTTCGCGCCAGAAACCGGCCGACCAGGCGAGGTGCATGACCATTGCCGAGACAGCAGCCAGCGGCCCATAGGGATTTCTCTGGCCGAGCGCCATCCATGCGCCATAACCAAGGCACGCGAGAGCCCAGACGCCGAACGGAATGGCGGCGACCCAGTTGACGACCGCAAGCAGTGCCCCGACCGCCACCGGCGCGACCGCCAGCGGCAGTATCTGCCGCAAGCCGGGCATGGCGCGATGCTTGAGGAAGTTCTTTGCACGGCCGCGGCCGTAACCGAAATATTGCCGGAAGAGCGGACCGACCTTTGCGCGCGGGTAGTAGACCATGTTTGTCTTGTCGGTCATCCAGATGCGGTACCCGGCTTTCGCCAAGCGGTAATCCAGCTCGGCATCTTCATTGTGGCTGAAGGTCTCGTCGTAACCTCCGACCGCCTGGAAAGCCGCGATACGCATGAGCGCGTGGTGCCCGTGTTCGACCCAGTGGCCAGCCGCGCCGGCCCGATGTTTGGAGCCGCCGTTGCCAAGCTTCGAATTCTGGGCAAAGGCGGTTGCCTTCTGAAAGGTGCTGAAGCCGACGGTCTGCATCGCCACGACCACGGAATCGGCATCGGTCGCCACGGCCTCTTCGACGAGACGCTGGCAATAGTCGTCCGGGTAGCTCCCGTGCGCGTCGACGCGGATCAGGTAGTCGAAGGAGGACCCAAGTTCCGAAACGGCGCGGTTGATCGCGGCGCTCTGTATGCGCTTCGGGTTGTCGAGGAAAAGGACACGCTCGTCGTCGGCGGCAAGACGGCTCGCGATCTTGCGCGTCCCGTCGGTGCTACCGCCGTCGACGATCGCGATCTTTGCGTTCAGCGGCTCCAGCGACGGACGCAACTTTGCGACCAGCCCTTCGATATGATCGGCCTCATTGAGGCAAGGGATGACGATCAGGCTGGAGGTCAAACGTTTCGGGTTCATAGCAATCCCCCCTCATTGTGGCGGGGCTCCGGTACGGCCGGGGTCGGTATTGTTTGGGGCGTTTCGACTGCGAGCGCCGCGAGGCTCCGCACCAATGCCTCGCAGTCCGTGCGGTCGAAGACCCAGGTTCCCGGGTTGCATTGGGCGACGCCGTTAGCCGCTTCGATGTATCGATCTGGTGTCATCGATCCGATCAGCGTCGCAAGGCTCTCTGCGGTGACCTCTTCCAGCACCATTCCGATGCCGCGAACCGAGAGGAAACGTGCCGTCTCCGTGCCTTTCATGGCGATCGGCACCCGTCCATAACGGCATCCCTCATAGAGGCGGTTCGGCAGCAGCCATGCGGAATTCTGGCCCTCCTCGAAGAAATCGATCGCCCATGTGAAGTGGACGTCGCCATAAATGTCGGCGAGGTCTTCCGGATTGCGATAGGCGCCCTCGAAGCTTACGAAAGGCTCATTGCGGACGAACGCATCAAAATCCTCGAATTCGGAATGGGCGGGTCTACCCCGCAAAACGATTTCGAAGCGGCCCTCCATCCTGCGGGAGAACTCGGAAAGCAGCGCGAGGGACTTGGCGCAGCGTAACGCCCCGAACCAACCGATCTTCCATGGAGGACCAGGCACCGGGCATTGCGCGGAATCAGCAATCCGATCCGCGGGGCCATCGATTTCGAGAACTTTGTTTTCGAGAAGCAGTGCCGGTGCATCGACCCCCGAGAGCGGCCGGAAATAATGTTCGATGAAGGCTGGAGAACTGGTTATCAGCCAGCGCGCATCGCGTCCGAGACGAGCCTCGGTGGCACGCAGCGCACGCCCGACGACATCCTTGCGCAGCAGCAGGCGGTGTATGTCGAGGCACTCGTAGACAATCGGCACCTGGCCGCCGAAAATCGTGACGGCCCGTTTGGCAACGGCCAGCATCTCGAGATTGCGTGCGATGATCAGGTCGGGTTTGCCGACATTCGCCAGCTTGCTCTTCAGCGAAAGGCAGGCGGCGGCAACCGCGCCGATACGCTGCGCAAAGCGACCGTCGGCTGTGATCCCCAGTTCGACAGGTTCCATGCCTGGCATGGCGGCGAGCGAATTGGCGTCCCGGCGAAAGCCGGCAAGCGTTACGTTCGCCCCGCCCGCGACAAGCGTCAGAATCCGACGGCGTACAGCAGGATCGGCAAGGTCCTGCGCCAAATAAAGTATCTGCAGCATGAAAACATCCGTTTCCCTGCTCAGCCCCAGCCGAGCTTAGTTCAGTTTTTTGTGCAACGCAACAAAATGCGAGATATGCTCAATTGATGGTCAAATGCTCAGTATCCGCTCAATCCATGCGGCAAGCGACTGATTCGGCGAACTGGCACTCCTCGCCAAGGGCCGTGAAGGCGACGCGATCGACCTGAAGGGTCGTGGGCTCCGTGTAGGAAAATGTGCCCATCCAGTCGCTAAGAGTGTCCGTGCCCCAGAGGCTGAAGAAGATCTTCTGCGCGTTCGACGGGATCTTCGCCGGATCGGTCACCTCATGGACCAGTTCGCCGTTGACGAAGTAGCGGATCCGATCCTTCTCCCAGATAAAAGCGTAGTCGTTGAAACCTTGGTTGGCGCCGCCGGGAACATCGGCAAGATACTCGTTGCCGCCCTTGGCCGAGACATATTGATTGACCTGGACTTTCGCCGGATTCTTGCCGAGCACTTCGAAGTCGATTTCGTCGTGCGGTTTCTTGTCGGCCGGGCCGATGTAGGTGAAAAAGGCGGAATTCAGCCCAGACCCGTCGGCCGTCTTGATCCGCGCCTCGTATGTGCCATAGCCGAAGCGCTTGCGGCTCTGAATTTCACCGCAGGCGAAATTGCGCTCGCCTTCCTTTCGATGCTCGAAGGTAAGTTCCAGAATGCCGTTGTTTATCTTCACCTGCTTCTTGGACCAGGTGCAGTTCTGGTGGGCACCATTGTTCCATCCGTCCGAGACAAACCAGAAGCCGGTGTTCAAACCGTCGAAATCGTCCATGAAGGACGCGCCATTGGCGCTCGGCTGGGCGACTGCCGTTCCGGCGAGGCCCGCAAGCGGGAGCGTGACGAGTGTGAGGTGGCGCAGGCGCGTATAACAGTCGGATATCATTGTCATTACCTTTGTTGCGGCGAATAGCTCGCATGTCCTCCAACTTGTGCCGGAAGGGCCATTCGCTCTGTACCTCCTCGGCTGCCCGCGAGGGCGCCGAGCAGGTCGGGTGCCAGTCGTCCCATGAGATTGCGGGAAGCGAACAGGATTACGATCACCAGGACTGGCATCGTGAAGTAGAAGAGGGGGTAGTACGTCAGCCCGCTGCGGTTCCAGAGCATCCAGAACAGGACGAGCAACGAAGAATGGGCGCAGAGAGTCCAGACGCTCAAGCCGAAAGCGCCCCGGAACAGGCTCGTCTGCTGATCAAACGGGACGCGCACGAACACGATGCCGGAAACCGGCACGATGCGCATCAGATCGATCGACACACTCGCGTCCATACCCACGATGTCAGTCACTCCCTATCTGGCAGCGCCTCGGCGGCAGCCGTTTCAACAGAGCAGTCTTGAGCCCACGGGAAATAAACTAGGGCATCGGCGAAGAAAAAATATGGCGGTGCAATAGGAAAATGCAACGGACCATGCTGCACTGCACCTAAGCGGCGAACCCGTTGAAAACCGGCGGTAGCTGCTTCATGCCGCCGTTCTACGAAAAAGCTCGGTTTCGTCGCATGTTGCAGAAATTGTGCCCCGCAAAATTTTGGGACAAGCAAAAGTTGAGTTACAGAAATATGATTTTTTCAAACGATTGAGCTTTTGGACGACCAATCGGGCGCTGGAGCGGCGACATGATGAATTGCGGCAAGGTTTGGGCAGTTTTTGGCGTTCGCAGGAAGAGCGAATCGGCGAGTGGCAAAGCCGTTGAACATGCTCGGATATTCGGCGTGGGGCCGCGGCGTGGTTCTTCACGAACCGTTTTAAGGACAAACGGCGCCCACACAGTATCTGCGGCGTCACTCGTCGTCGTGCTTCGCGGAAACGGTTCGCGTCTCGTTCTCCAGCAGGGAGCCGGCGACCTCCTCCGCGTCGTCTTCGCGGCTCTCGGCCACTCCCCTGTCTCTTGATTTCAGCGAGGGCATCAAGAGCGCGACGATGATGCCGATCGGGCCAAGTACACAACCAATCAGCAGCCAGCGGAGACTGTGTCCGCCCCTGAGCGCGGCCACGACCGCGGTCACGATGCTGCATAAGATCCAGATTTCAACGATCATCGATTTCGCTTGCTGCCTTCAACACGTCGGCCCTCCGTTCACGCGCCCGGGCGGTGCCGGACACAACTGGCCGAACTGACTGCGCCAAATGCCGGCGCCGGCTGAACGGGCGGTCGCCTGCGCATCGGCATAGACGCCCTTACTGTGCTCTTCCCGGTCGATTGCATTACCGGTCTCGACCAGCCAGCGGTTCACGTCTTTGCCGTCGGCGCGAAAGCACGTGCCGACAAAGCGGCCATAACGATCGCGCTTGACGAGTTCGCAACGCGTCGGGCGGGAAGCCGCCAGAAACGCGTCCAACGCGGAAGCCGCTTCGTCGCCGCATCGGTAGTCCAGGCCCTTCTCGTCCAAGCAGACTTGCCAGCCTTCCGGTGCGTCGACGCCACTCAACTGGATCCGCTCGCCAGCGACTTCAATGGTGTCGCCATCCACAACCGACGCTTGACCAATGATCGGCTCGTCCGCTTGCGCACTGTTCGCCGTCATCAGCAGAACCAGGAAAAGCTTAATTTTCCCCTTCGTTACTGGAGACGAGGCGACGTTGCAATTCGATTTCATTCGGGGGCGAGACGAAGGACGGCTGTCGCCCAACGCCGTTGCGGCCATGCCGATCATGCCCAGGTCCCATCCAGCCTCAGTCGCTATCAGCCTAACGCAGCTAGCCTGCCTTTCGCATCCTGCAAAACTTGGGGTGAATGGTCGTGTGAGGCGCATTTCCGCTGATTAAGCCCGCGGCAGCGAGCCGAGATGCGCAGTACGAGCGGTCGGCGAGGCTCTCAGAAGACAAACATGTAAAGAAGAACGATAACGATCAGGGGAACACCCATTAGCCAGAGAATGATGCCTTTCATGCCACTTACCTCCATATCGTTACGCGATAAACGCGAAGGCTCAAGAAGCGTTCCTTTTTTGGCCTGCAGGCAACAAAAAAGGCCGGGGCGCCCCGACCTTTTCCCCTTCGCTGCTCTATCTGCCAGTACATCCGTGGTCAGCGTTCCGAGCGCGAAGCCTGCCTGCAGGTCAGGCGATCTCGCCGACATCTGAACAGGCAATCTGTCGACGCGGATGTCGGAATTCCACAGAACGATTACAAGAGCGGTCGCGCCCAATCTTTTCGCACACTACTCGACGGAAGCCGCGATCCTGATATCCGTCCGGCGCCGCCGCCTGGAGCGGAGCGGGGGAGGCCGTCGCGCAAGTCACTGCAGACCTGTGAGCTTCGGCTATTTCCCCGGCTCGGTCATGGGTGCGTCAAGCAGATAGCGGATGGCGCCCGAGCCGCCGAGCGCGACCGGCGCGACGGATTCACGGGGCCGAAAACGTTCTGTCTTGTCGGCAAGGATTCCGCCGACGATCGCCGGCAGCGCACCGGGATTTGTGAGTCCGTAACCTATCGCGCTCATGTAGCCCGCATGGTTTTTGAGGTCGAGAAAGTGCCGCAGTTCGTAGCGGTCACGGATGTGGCGCTCATGGCGCCGGATGGCGGTGGCGGCATCGGCGCTCAATGCGCCTTCGGTGAGGATCGCCCGGTCCGCCTCGTAGAGGCGCCTCAGGTCTGCCGTGCGGTGACTGCCGCTCAGTGAATTGCCTCGCACGACAGCGGCATAGCCGCAGCTGTGGATGATCTTGTAACGGGCGCCCTTCGCAAGCGCGCGGGCGTAGAGGTCGTAGTCTTCACCAAGGCGCAGGTCTTCCTTGTAGCGCAGCAGATGGCTGTCGAGGAACGAGCGCCGCATCAGCGGCTTGAGGAAGCCGATCTCGCCGCGGCGAACGCCGCGCCGGGAGATGTTGCCTTCGACGAAACCGACGAGATCGAGCAGGCGGGGACTGGCCGTGAAACGGCCGATCCGACCATGGGCGGTTTCCGCCTCGCTGGCGTCGATGAACGCGATATTGTCTGCAATGAAGTCCCAGCCATCCTCGGAAAGGAGTTGACGAAGCCGACCCGGAAGAAAGAAGTCGTCGGCATCCAGTACGCCAAGAAGAGGGGACTGCGAGATCGCGATCGCATGATTGCGTGCGGCGGCGGGACCGCGGTTTTCGTCGAAGCGGACCACGTTCAAACGGCCGCTTCCGTCATCCGCGGCGCGTGCGGTGCGGGCAGTGTCATCGGTCGAACCATCGTCAATGACGATGACTTCGGCAGCCTCTGGTTCCGCAAGGGCGGAGGCGGTCGCTCTGGTGATCGTGTCGGCGGCGTTCTTTGCGGCAATGATGATGCAGACATTCGTCGGCGCGGCTACGGTCATACTGGACTCCAGCAGTTGATCGAGATGCGTCGGTGTAATCTTGGTTTCCAACGGCTTTGCAAAACATGGCCGGCGATCATGTCGCAAACGCGTCAAGCGCAAATTTTTTTGCGGTGCGGCAGAAGGACGCCGCCGCCAAGGCCGTGGTCAGGTGCCTGCCTTGACTGGAGAAACTGCGCGGGGAGAAATGATTTCAGGTGTTGGAGTGGCCCGGGCGGTTCAAACGGCGAATGGAGATCTTGCCCGATTGCTTGTCGTCGGACGCAGATTCGATCGACGCCTTGCCGGGAGACAATTTGCGTCGGTCGCGGGCTTCCTTCCAGACCAGGAACAGGACGGCGATGAAATATCCGACCTGCAACAGCACGGCACAGATCAGGGTCTGTATCGCGGTCGAAAGCAGTGAGCCGTTCAGGAGATAGGTTGCGATGGCAAAAGCCACCAACGCGCCAATCATGCTGGCAAGAACGCGCGGCGCGAACATCGCGTTACCGCCCTTCGGATTTTCGACTGGTACCGTCATTCGACACTAAGCCCTCTCCTCCCATTCCCACTATATTAGTGGTCGCTTTTCTCTTCAACATGCAAGCCGCAACTTTGTTTCTGCAGTTTCTACCGCGCAATTCTTTCCGCCATCTTCACCCGCGACCGTGGACAAATCACTTCGGAGTGATCGTGTGCAGGCATGCAATTAAAGATGGTGTGTAAGGAAAAATACAATACAACCGAGGAAAATGGGATACTGAACGGCTTGTTTCGCTGGCCCCTGTGATTAGAGGGGTAAATGCGAACTCATTCTGATTGCTGCATCTTTCCGCATTGCGAAACGCGTTTGTCCGATCAACTTTTGTTACAAGTTTATTGCAAAAAGACCGAGAAAAATGTGCGCCGCAAAATAATGGTGCGATGCAAAAAGCTGAGCCGGAATTACCCCTTGTCAATTTCGCACCGGCGCTGCCTCTGGCCGTCTGAGTGAAACAATGATTCGTTTCGTGTAATACTTCGCGATCCGAAAGCATTAAGTCCGCCCGATGTTTCAACGTGGCAGGCATGCGACAAACTATCTTAGTTATAAATTTCGGATCGTTATAATTAAATTTTAGTAATAGTGCCTGCGTCCGGTCGGCCGAAACGGGTCGGCGACGGGGTGCCCCGACGCGGCCTTGATTTCGCCTTCAAAAAACAAATTCTCACCATACACTCGCGCTAGATGACCCGCGTCCTGCGGGACCGACAATCGCAAAACGTAAATGGAGTCACCTCTATGAAGTCCGCGACTCGCTCGGCCAGTTCGCCGTTTTTCATCGCCAAAGAGACCGGAGTATTCCGGCCGATAGGAGGCATATCGAAACGAAGTTTTGACATTGCCGCCGCGTCCTTGGCTCTCGTGTTCTTCAGCCCGCTCTTCCTGCTCATCATGGCGCTCGTGAAGTTCTCCGATGGAGGGAGTGTTTTTTATGGACACCGCCGCATCGGTCACAACGGTCAGGCCTTCAAGTGCCTGAAATTCCGGACGATGATGGAGAATGGCGATCGCGTGCTGCAGGACTATTTCAAGGAGAATCCTCACGCCTACGAAGAGTGGCGCACAACTCGCAAGCTACAGGATGACCCACGGGTAACCACGGTAGGAGCCGTGTTGCGCAAGCTCAGCCTCGACGAGCTGCCACAGCTCCTCAACATTATTCGTGGCGAAATGAGCGTTGTCGGTCCGCGCCCGGTCGTAGAGGACGAACTCGAGCTTTATGATTCGGCTGCCGTCTACTACCTGCGCTCCCGGCCTGGTCTGACCGGTCTTTGGCAGATCAGCGGCCGTAACGACGTATCTTACGCCGCCAGAGTGGCCTTCGACACGCAATACGTCCAGAACTGGTCGCTCCTTGTCGACCTTGCCATCGTCGTCAAGACGATCCCTGCCGTCTGCTTCTCCCGCGGCAGCTATTGAAACCCTGGCGCTGATGACCCCCGGGGTCGATACAGTGTCAGGCATCAGGAAATCACGAAAATGCAACCTATCAGAACTTCGGGGACGCTTGACGTCTCCAAAAAGTTTTCCCGTTTCGCCCGCGTCGCTCTGATCGCGGTCGTTGTCGCGTCAGGAGCGACTGCGGCGGGGGCCGACGAATATCGACTTGGCGTGATGGACAAGCTGCGCGTCCGCGTTGCCGAGTGGCAGACGGCCCAGGGGGCCGTGCGCGACTGGTCGGCCGTCAGCGGCGAGTACACGATCGGCGCATCGGGTAGTATCTCGCTGCCTTTTGTCGGCGACCTGCCTGCTTCGGGCAAGACGACGACGGAAGTCGCGGCCGAGATCGGTATCCAGATGCAGAAGCTTTTCGGTCTGCGCGACCGGCCCTCGGCGTCGGTCGAAATGGCGCAATACCGTCCCGTCTATCTTACCGGCGAAGTGGAGACCCCGGGCGAGTATCCCTATGTGCCGAAGATGACCGTACTCAAGGCCGTCAGCCTCGGCGGCGGATTGCGCCGGGCCGAAAGCGGCGGGCGTTTTGTCCGGGACTACATTGTGGCGAGCGGCGAATCCGCCGTGCAGGTCGCCGAGCGCAACAGGCTGCTCATTCGCCGCGCCCGGCTCCAGGCTGAAATCGGCAAACGCAACAAGATCGAATTGCCCCGCGAACTCAATAACGTCGAGGGTGTCGACAAGCTGCTCGCCGATGAGGTGGCTTTGATGGAGTCGCGCGGCACGCGGCAGGAGCGACAACTGGCCGCCCTTGCTGATCTCAAATCTCTTCTTCAAAGCGAGATCGAGTCGCTCGGGAAAAAATCAGAGACGCAGGCCCGCCAGCTTGAACTCGTCAAGGAAGATCGCGAGAAGGTCGACAGCCTCGCCGAAAAGGGGCTGGCGTTGAGCCAGCGCAAGCTCGCGCTCGAACAAAGGGTTGCGGACGTGCAGACGTCGCTGCTCGACATCGACACCAATGCGCTCAAGGCCAAGCAGGATTACAACAAGGCGACCCAGGACGAGACCAATCTCCGCAATGATTGGGACGAACAGCTCGCTCAGGAGCTGCAAAATACAGAGTCCGAGCTCGACACGCTTTCGCTGAAGGTCGGCACCAACCGCGACCTCATGGCCGAGGCGCTGCTGCAATCGGCCGAAGCGGCGCGACTGGAAGATCAAAAATCCGAGGCGAACATCACCTATTCGATCATCCGTGACAAGGATGGCAAGCCGACCGAGATCGCGGCGAACGAGAACACCGAGGTGCTGCCTGGCGACGTCATCAAGGTAAGCGCTGCATTGGCGATGCGGTGAGTTCCAGCATGCGGATTTCGAAGGCGAGCCTCGTCAGCCCCGGGACGAATCAGCTTTACGGCACGTTCGCCGTGGCGCTGTCGTTGTTCGTCTTCGCCTATTCGCCGCGCTTCGGCCAGGTTTCGATCCTGCTCTATTACGCCTTGTGGCTGCCTCTCGTCCTCGTCGACTACCGCAAGGTTTTAGGTAATTACGGCAAGTATCTCTGGATCTTCGCCTTTACCATCTTTGCCTGCCTTTCCTTCTTCTGGTCGGCGGCGCCGGGGATGACGATGCGCACCGGCGTGCAATATCTCAGCCACGTCGTCTGTGCGCTTATTGCCATGCGGACGATCGATATCCCGACGTTCACGCGCGGAGGGATCGCCGGCGTTGCCCTTGTCCTTGTCTATTCGCTGCTTTTCGGCGCGTATCACTATGATATGCTGGACGGTACCTTCAGCTTTGTCGGCGCCTTCTCATCGAAGAACCAGTTGGGCTTCTACGCTTCGCTGGGCATATATTTTGCCTTCGTTGCCGTCTTCACCCTGGGCGAGCGCGGCATCTGGATGGCCGCGGCGGGTGTCTCCGGATTGATCTCTGCCTATTCGCTGCTGGCTTCGCAGTCGGCGACCTCGGTTCTGACGACCGTGGCAATCATCGGCCTCTCGCTCGGAATGCGGGTGATATCAGCCTTGCGGCCGTCGAACCGCAAGGGTCTCTTCCTCGCCGCGGCAATGTTCAGCGTCGTCGCAGCCGTCGCGATCGCCTATAGCGGCGGTATCGATGTGGTATTGGGCGCCTTCGGCAAGAATTCGACCCTCACCGGCCGCACCTATCTGTGGCAGCAGGGCATCGAGGCGGCAATGGCATCCCCGATCGTCGGGATGGGCTACCAGGCCTATTGGATCCAGGGATTTTCGGAGGCGGAGCGGCTCTGGGAAGAGTTTTTTATCACCGCGCGCACCGGCTTCCATTTTCATAATACCTATATCGAGGCAATCGTGGAAACGGGGGCGATCGGCCTCCTGTTGTTGACCATGGTATTGGTCACAACGGTCTTCGGCCACCTGAAGCGGTTGCTTTCGGAAGAACGCGATCCGGATTCGATGGTGCTTTTCGGCATAGCAATACTGCTTCTCATCCGATCTTTCGTCGAGGTCGACATTCTCAACCCGTATCACGTCGGTTCGTTCTTGCTGTATTTTGCGGCGGGCAAACTGACGATCAAGCGCACGCGACCGACCATGAACTGGCTCTGGCCGGAACACGGGCGTTCTACAGCCTACAGAGTTCATTTCAGCGCATAGTAGCTTGCGTCTTGGGGGCGCTTGAATGAAAACGATCTACGGGATCCAATACCTGCGTGCTGCGGCGGCGCTGGCGGTCGTGATATTCCATGCCGCTGAAAAGACCGGCCATTATTTTGCGATCGGTGCGGCCGGCGTTGACGTCTTCTTCGTCATCAGCGGCTTCATCATGTGGGTGATCAGCGATCGCCGTCCCGTCACACCGGTGCGGTTCATGGTCGATCGCATTCGCCGTATCGTGCCCATCTATTGGCTGGCGATCATGGTCATGGTCGCCGGAGGGATCGCTGGGCTCTTCCCGAACATGGTCCTGTCTGTCAAGCATGCGCTTGCTTCGCTGTTCTTCATTCCAATGCGCTCTCCGAGCAATGGCGAGATATGGCCTGTCCTGGTGCAGGGCTGGACGCTCAATTTCGAGATGCTCTTTTACGCCGTGTTCGCACTCTCGCTGTTTCTGCCGCGAAACTGGCGCCTGCCTGCGATCGCCGGTCTGTTCTTGCTCCTGGTCCTGGCCGGATCGGTGATCAGCTTCGACAATGCTTTGATGCTGACGTACACGCGACCCGCCATCCTTGAATTCGTGGCGGGCATGGTGATTGGCGAGTTGTGGCTGAAGGGCAGGGTGCCCTCGCTCGCTCCCGGCGTGGCGCTGATCGTTTGCTCGTTCGGCGGTTTCGCGCTTGTCGGCCTTCTTCGCCTGCCACTCGACGAATTCACAACCGGCCCGCTTGCGGTGATGCTCGTCGTCGGCGTCCTCTCCGTCGAGGCTCGCGGATATATCCGTTCGCTGCAGGTGCCGAACCTTCTCGGCAATGCTTCCTATTCGATCTACATCTGGCACACTTTCGCGATTTCCGTGGCCGCCAGGGCCGCTTCGATGGTCGGGGTCGATGCCTGGATAGCGATGGTGGCTTCGGTGCTTTGCGGCACGATGATCGGCATTGCCGGCTATGCGATGCTGGAGCGTCCGTTGCTTTATCGAAAGCGCATGCAACCGGCGGCCCAGAGTCTCGCTGGCTAGCAGCGCCGCGCCTCTTCACAGGCACGGCGCCGGAGCGCTTCGAATTGTTTCCGCAGACTCGCCGAAATCAGACGCCCTGATTTCTGCGTGAATGCCAATTCCAGGCGGACTCGGTGATCGCCGCAAGGTCGTATTGCGGCTCCCAGCCAAGCACCGCGCGCGCCTTGTCGTTATTGGCGACCAGCGTGGTCGAATCGCCTTCGCGCCTGTCGGTATAGCGGATATTGAACGGCCGCTTCGCAACCTTTTCGATTGCGCTCAGGAGCTCCTTGACGGTCGTGCCCGTGCCCGTGCCAAGGTTGAGCTCGACGCTCTTGCCGCCTTCCAGCAGGTAGTCGACCGCCCGCACATGCGCATCCGCAAGGTCGAGCACATGGATATAGTCGCGCACGCAGGTGCCGTCGCGGGTATCGTAGTCGGTGCCGAACACGCTGAAACTTTCCCGCCGGCCAAGTGCCGCATCGATCGCGAGCGGTATCGCGTGGGTTTCCGGCTCATGCCATTCGCCGATCCGTCCTTCAAAGTCGGCGCCGGCAGCGTTGAAGTAGCGCAGGATCACGGAGCGCAGGCCCTTGTAGAGGTCATAGTCCTTCAGTGCCTGCTCGCAGACCCATTTCGTGCGCCCATAGGGGTTGATCGGCGCTTGCTTGTGCGCTTCGTCCATCGGCACGCTGTCGGGCAGCCCGTAAGTGGCGCAGGTGGACGAGAATACGAAGGCGTCGATCCCGGCAGCAAGCGCTGCCGACAGCAAGGTGAGCGTGCCGATGACATTGTTGTCGTAGAATGCGGCCGGATCCTTTACCGACTCACCGACTTCGATCATGGCCGCAAAATGCAGAATCGCGCGCGGTCGATGTCGTGCGAGAACGTCATCGAGACGCTTGCGGTCTCGAATATCACCTTTTTCGAGAACGCCCCATTTGACGAATTCTTCATGGCCGTTCGAGAGGTTGTCGTAGACGATGGGCTGGTAGCCTTTGGCGGCCAGTTGGAGGCACGTATGGGAGCCGATATAGCCGGCGCCGCCGACGACAAGAATGTTGTTGTTCTGCACAGGCAACCTCGAGATTCACATCTAGTTTCAATAGGAACCGTTGCACCGTTCGCAACGAATAGCGGCGAAATTCCCAGCAGATTGTAAAAGTTCTGCGAAGCGGGCGGCATTTTCATCGAACGCGGCTGTTTCGCGCCGAAGGGTAACGGGCAACTGTTGCAAACGGGCTGCACCTTGCCCGCGGCGAGATGAAAATACAATATCCGCGCTTGGCGCTTCGGCCGCATTCAACTATAAAGGGTCTTCCGGCAATCAGAATCAGGGAGGCTAAGATGACAGTTTTTTCCTTCTCCCTATCGGGCGATCCAATATTCTCCGTGTGACAAGGCGCCTGCGCTTCTGATCGCATTTTAGGGGATTGGCTTCGTCCGGTGCTCTCCGTCTTGGAGGCTGCGCCGATTCATTGATGCCGCACCAGTTGCTTTCCCTGTCGGCATTCCTTTCGTGACCTGATTTTGAGGCCGGTGCACGCGTCACCGGGCAAATCATATGGCTTTTACCCGTTTTGTGGCGCGCGACCGCGCGTTCCGTAGTGTCTTCCGCTTTTGCTGGGCCCATTGGCAGAGGCAGCCGGCGCGGCTCTCGGTTATCCTCGGCGCCGTGCTTCTTTCCACGCTTGCCGACGTGTTGACGCCGCTTTATTCCGGCCGGCTCGTCGACGCCGTCGTCTCTGGTGCAGCTACCGACGAAGTTGCCTGGAACGCGGCTGTCTCGGCTTTTCTCATGCTGATGGCGCTGTCGCTCGGCGCCATTGTGCTCAGGCACGTGACGTTCATGGGCATTGTCAGCCTGACGCTGAAGATGATGTCCGATATCGCCTCGGCCGCCTTCCATCACATCCAGCGGTTTTCCAGCGACTGGCATGCCAATAGCTTCGCCGGCTCGACCGTGCGCAAGGTGACTCGCGGAATGTGGGCGCTGGATCTCTTGAACGACACGCTGCTGGTCGCGCTGTTCCCGTCGGTGATCATGCTGATCGGGTCGACGGCGCTGATGGCCTGGTACTGGCCGATGATGGGCGTGATCATCGGGCTTGGCTCGATCGCCTTCATTGCGGTCACCGTCGCCCTTTCGCTCGGCTATGTGGCGCCGATGGCAAGCCTTGCCAACAGTTGGGATACAAGGCTCGGCGGTGCGCTTGCCGACGCGATCAGCTGCAACATCGTCGTCAAGGGTTTCGGCGCCGAGCGTCGCGAGGATCAACGCCTCGCAAAAGTGCTCGCCAAGTGGCAGAACCGGACGCGGCGCACCTGGACTCGCGGAACGGTCAACGGCACCGCTCAAGGCACTATGTTGCTCCTTCTGCGCGCGGCGGTGATCGGTTTTGCCTTGGTGCTGTGGGCGAGGGGGCAGGCGAGCGCCGGCGATATCACCTTCGTGCTGACATCCTTCTTCATCCTGCAAGGATATTTGCGCGAAGTGGGCATGCACATCCGCAACCTTCAACGGTCGATCAATGACATGGAGGAGCTTGTCGACATCCATGCCCAGCCGCTTGGCATCGAAGACCGGGCCGGTGCGAAGCCGATCCGCATCACCGACGGCAAGATCGAGTTCAAGGACGTGACCTTCCACTACGGCGCGCACCGGGCACCGCTTTATGACCGCTTCTCGGTGTCCATCCGTGCCGGCGAGCGGGTCGGCCTCGTCGGGCATTCCGGTTCCGGCAAGACAACCTTCGTCAAGCTGATCCAGCGGCTCCACGACCTGAAGGCTGGCGAGATCAGGATCGATGGGCAGGATATCGCCGGCGTGACGCAGGCGTCGCTCCGTCAGCAGATCGCCATCGTGCAGCAGGAGCCGATCCTGTTCCATCGTTCGCTTGCGGAAAACATCGCCTATGGGCGCCCGGGAGCGACCCAGCGGGAGGTCGAGGAGGCAGCAAGGCTTGCGAGCGCGCATGATTTCATCGCGGCTCTCCCGAAAGGCTACGGGACGCTGGTCGGCGAGCGCGGGGTCAAGCTCTCCGGCGGGGAACGCCAGCGCGTCGCCATCGCCCGGGCGTTCCTCGCGGACGCGCCGATCCTGATCCTCGACGAAGCGACATCGAGCCTCGATTCCGAATCCGAGGTGCTGATCCAGCAGGCTATGGAGCGGCTGATGATGGGACGCACGACCCTGGTGATCGCGCATCGGCTGTCGACGGTGCGCGCGCTCGACCGGTTGCTGGTCTTCAACCGCGGGCGCATCGCGGAAGAGGGCGATCACGACACGCTCATTCGTGTGAAAGGCGGCATTTACCGCGGACTCTTCGAACGGCAGGCGTTGGAGCTCACCAAGGGGTTGTCCTCAACGACGGCTGAGATCGCCCGCGTTCAAGCAGGAATTCAAAGGCCGCGCGTCTGACAGGGCGCGCGGCCTTTAGCGTCGGTTTGAGCGGTTTTCGGCTGTTCGGCGCGAACTTAGGGAAGCGAATTGCGCATTCGCTTCCCTAAGATTTGCATTAGGTGTTGGCGCCGTGATCGCGGCCCTCGCCGGCGCCGAAACAGTGGCCGGGCTGGAACGCCACCCGGACGGTGGTGATCGGGCCGAGATCGTTCCAGGCCATGCGATGCAGGATCAGCAGCGCCTGACCTTGCCTTGTCTGCAGCAATCGCGCGTCGCGCCGGTCGGCGTGGAAGCCGGCTTGCTGCAGGCCCGGCGCGGCGCGCGGATTGATCCTGTCGATCATAACGGTTCCCGAGCTGCTGTATCAGGTGCAGCGCATGTCGGCAGAAATCTTCCGCTATTTGGAAGCAAACCTGGTATTGGCGCTGTTCTTCTGGGGGCTGGTCAGGCGATCTCGCGTGTCGGCCACAGACTGGAAACGCGCATCACGAAACATCTGATCGAAAGGACGTAAGATGCTTGCTGCGTCATCCGTCGAAATCCGCAAGGTCAACAAATACTTCGGCAACTTTCATGCTTTGAAGAATGTCGACCTGTCGATCCTGCCGGGCAAGGTCACCTGCCTGATCGGACCTTCAGGCTCGGGAAAATCGACCCTCCTGCGGTGCATAAATTTCCTTGAGGTTATGATTCTGGTGAAGTTCGCATCGACGGTCAGCTGATCGGCTATGAAGCGCCGGGCAAGAAGATGTCGGGCCGCAAGCTGCGCGAGATGCGCCGCTCGATCGGCATGGTGTTTCAGCAATTCAACCTCTGGCCGCACATGACCGCCAAGGAGGAGAATGTCGCCGAAGGGCTGATCCGCGTGCGCGGCATGTCGAAATCCGAGGCGGAGAGCCGTGCCGCCGAGGCGCTGACCAAGGTCGGGCTGGCGGACAAGATGGCAAACCACCCCTCGCGGCTTTCCGGCGGCCAGCAGCAGCGCGTTGCGATTGCCCGCGCGATCGCCATGGAGCCTAAGCTGATGCTGTTCGACGAGCCGACCTCTGCGCTGGACCCGGAGCTGGTGGGCGAGGTGCTGAACGTCATGAAGGCGCTCGCCTCCGAGGGGATGACCATGGTGGTGGTGACGCACGAGATGGGTTTTGCCGCCCATCTCGCCGATCAGGTCGTGTTCATGGAGAAAGGTGAGCTGGTCGGCGTGGACAGCCCTGACCGCATCCTGCATCATCCTGAGGACGCGCGCATTCAGTTCTTTCTGCGCACCTATCATGAGCGCAACAGCTTCTGAGTGTGGGGCGGCGTAGCGGCGACTGACGCGCGACCGGCTGAGGTCCGGTCTTCGCCGCTCCCGCAACGCCGGACCTCTGCTCCGCGGGTTCCGCCCCACATGGGTCGCCGCAGGCAACAAGACTTCACGACGGTGATCTACAACCTGTCTGGTATTCACAAGGCTCGCCGTTTGGCCTAAAGAACGCGCAGGTAAAACTCCGGTCGCAGCCTACCCGGTCAAAACAAGGACACCTGTCATGAAAATCATTGTGATCTGCTCCGGCGGATTGGATTCCGTTTCGCTTGCCCACAAGATAGCGGCGGAACACGAACTTGTCGGCCTGTTGTCGTTCGACTATGGCCAACGGCATCGCAAGGAACTCGATTTCGCCGCCGCCTGCGCCGAACGTCTTGGCGTGCCTCACCAGATCATCGATATCCGCGAGATCGGCCGCCACTTGAGCGGCTCGGCATTGACCGACGATGTCGACGTTCCGGACGGACATTACGCCGAAGAAACCATGAAGGTAACGGTTGTGCCGAACCGCAACGCCATCATGCTTTCGATCGCTTTCGGCGTTGCCGCGGCGCGCAAGGCTGATGCGGTGGCGACCGCTGTACACGGCGGCGACCACTTCATCTATCCCGACTGTCGGCCGGAATTCATCGACGCGTTCCAGACGATGCAGAACCATGCGCTGGAAGGCTATGCCGACGTCACGCTCTATGCGCCCTACGTCAATGTCTCCAAGGCTGAGATCGTTGCGGACGGGGCGAGGAACGGAACGCCATTCGCCGAGACCTGGTCCTGCTACAAGGGCGGTGCGCATCATTGTGGCCGTTGCGGCACCTGCGTCGAACGACGCGAAGCCTTTCATCTGGCCGGCGTCGAGGATCCGACGCAATACGAGGATCCCGATTTCTGGGTCGCAGCTACAGGCGCCTTCTCCGCCGAGGAGGTGAAATAATGTTCCGCATTACCAAGGAATTCCATTTCTCCGCCTCGCATCAACTGACGAACCTGCCGCCTGAGCATCAATGCGCCCGGCTGCACGGGCATAACTATGTCGTCGAGGTCGAGCTTTCGGCCGAAACATTGAACGAACACGGTTTCGTTCGTGACTATCATGAGCTCGCGCCCTTGAAGCGCTACATCGACGAGACCTTCGATCACCGGCATCTCAACGACGTTCTCGGCCACAACCGGGTGACGGCGGAATGTCTGGCGCGACACTTCTACGACTGGTGCAAGGCGCGGCTGCCGGAGACGACCGCGGTGCGCGTCAGCGAAACGGCGAAGACCTGGGCGGAATACCGGCCATGACCTCCGAACGATCCGCCGAGATCCGCGTCAGCGAGATTTTCGGGCCGACCATACAGGGCGAGGGCGTGCTGATCGGCCTGCCAACGGTCTTTGTCAGGACCGGCGGGTGCGATTATCGCTGTTCCTGGTGTGACAGCCTGCACGCGGTCGACAGCCGCTATCGCGACGAATGGCGGGCGATGTCGACGGAAGATGTCTGGCGGGAGGTCACGCGGCTTTCCGACGGGAAACCGCTTATGGTTTCGCTCTCCGGCGGCAATCCGGCCATCCAGCCGCTTGGCCAACTCATCGATCGCGGTCACCACCAAGGCTATCGTTTTGCCCTCGAAACGCAGGGTTCGGTTGCCAGGGACTGGTTTGCCGATCTCGACGTATTGGTGCTGAGTCCGAAGCCGCCGTCGAGCGCGATGGAAACGGATTGGCAGGCCTTCGACGCGTGTCTGCGGATGTCTGAGGGCAGGCCGCAAACCGTGCTGAAGATAGTCATCTTCGACGAAGCGGACTACGCCTATGCCCGGGCGGCGGCAGCGCGCTATCCGCAACTGCCCGTCTATCTGCAACCCGGCAACCACACACCGCCGCCCCCCGATCAGGACGATGCGGCGATCGACATCGATGGCATAATGGAGCGTATGCGCTGGCTGATCGACAAGGTTGCCGAGGACCGCTGGTTCGAGGCGCGCGTGCTGCCGCAACTACATGTCCTGCTCTGGGGCAACAAGCGCGGCGTCTAAGTCCGGAAATCGCCTTATTTCAAAGCGTTATGACAGGACCTTAATGCATGTCGCCAAAAAGTGTGCAGCGGTTTTGGGACAATGAAATGCATAAAAGCAATGACCTAAAGCGCGTCGCATGAGTCTGATTGAACGCGACACGCTTTAGGATACGAACGAAAATCCGTGCGGTGCTACAGGTGTTCCCGAGTGCGAATGCAATGCCGCAGCGGTACGCCGTCAAGTCGCGCTCGCCGCGAGTTCCTTCTCGTGCACAGCACCCTTGAGGTGAATGGGTTTTAGGACTGGGCCTTCGGCGTCCTTCACGAGATGGATGACACGGGAGAACAATGGTCCATTTCGCGGCGTGCGGCCAATCTTGACGACCGCGGTATCGCGGAGGTCGTCTTCGAAGATGGATAAGGCTAGCTTCATCGCTTCCCCATCCATCGTCTCGAGCGCCTCGTCGATGATCACCCAGCGCGGCCGATGGAGAACAAGCCGTGCGAAGGCGAGTGAACGTTGCTCGTCATCGCTAAGTTCGCGCTCCCAGCGCGCTTCACGGTCGAGCAACGTGGTCAGCTGATCAAGCCCGACTTTCGACAGTGCTGCAACAAGGCTCGCATCCGAGAAGTCACCGGCGCGCGGATAGGAAAGCGCGTCGCGCAGTTTGCCGCGCGGGAAATAGGGGGAGCGCGGGATGAACGCGACCATCTCGCCAGCCGGCAACCCGACGCGCCCGCTTCCCCAGGGCCAAAGCCTTGCGAGCGCTCGGAAGAGCAGTGTTTTTCCTGCGCGGGGGTCGCCGCTGATGACCACGCGCTGGCCCGCGCCGATCTCGATGTGCGGTTCGGAAAGCCTGGTCCGTCCGCTCGACGATGCGACCTCGAGATTGTCGAAGGTCAGCTTGTTCGTGTCGTTCTCGGCGAATTCGATCCGTTTTTCCGCGTCGTGCAGCACGTCGGTCATGATCAGCGCGCGGCGGAATGCGGCGACGCGCAGAAGCGTCGCCCGCCAGTCGGCGATGGCGCTGATATTGGCGACGAACCATTTGAGCGACGTGTGAACCTGGTTGAAGGCGCCGACCGCCATCATCAGGCCGCCGAAGCTGATTTCGCCGGCGAAATAGACGGGTGCCGCGACCAAGATCGGCGCGACGACCGTGACCCAGCCGTAGCCGTCCTGAACCCAGGCGAGGTTGATCTGGGCACGGTAGATGTTGCGCATGGCGCCGAGCACGGTCGCGAGATCGAGCTCCAGACGCCGCCGCTCGCCGGTCTCGCCCCCGGCAAGCGATATGGCGTCGATATGTTCGCTGACATGCATCAGTGAGAACCGCAGTTCGGCTTCACGTGCGTAGCGGTCGCCGTTCAAGACGATCAGCCGCCGCCCGACAAGCCAGCTCAGCCATGATGCCGAGCCGGCGTAAAGGATCGCTGCCCAGACCATGTAGCCCGGAATCTCGAGCGCGTAGCCGCCGATGTGGAAAACAAAGCCTGCCGACAGCGCCCAGAGGACGCTGACGAAAGATGCGAGCAGGATGGACGACTGCAGAAGGCCGAAACCGAGATCGGTGGTGAGGTCGGCAAGATGGCCGGCGTCTTCCTGCATTCTCTGGTCCGGATTGATGCCCATTGCCCCGGAGTTGGCGAGCCTGAAGGCGCGCAGCGGCCGCATCCATTCGTTGATCAGGTCGATCGTCAGCCCCTCGCGCAGCTTCAATCGGACCATCTGATTAAGCCATTGCTGCGTGACGTTGAGCACCAGCAGGCCACCGGCGATAGCAACAAACAGCAGGAGTTGATAGAAAAAGGCGTTGAGATCGCGCCGCTCGATCGCGTCAAAAAAGGGCCGGTTCCAGCGGTTGAGGATGATCTGTCCGATCGCTGTCGCGATGATGATCGCGAAGCTGCCGGTGCTGAGCCACAGGATTGTTTTCAGCAGCGGGGACGCCATGAAGGCGTGGCGCATCATATCGAACTGGTCTCGGAGGGTCGTGCTCTCGACGCCCGCGGGTCTTTGGGCTCGGTTCGCTCCGGCTTGATTCGTCATCTTCAGTTCCTTCCCTTCAGAAGGGGCAATCCACCAAAGTCGTTCGGGTGCCGCAGGTCGGGCTGTCGTCCAGAGCGAGGCACCGCCATCGGATTGGGGGACCTTGCGGCCGCACCTGGCTCGGCGACGGAAACAATTCCGCGAGGTGCCATGTCCAACCGGCAGAGCCGGTTACAGGGATCGGCGGCAACCGTCTGTTTTGTGGAGAACCGAGATATCCGGCCTCATTGCCGCCGTCGCGATGTCGCGTGTCCGTGTCGAGCAGCAGCCTGTGCAAAGCAAATATGCCACTGAAGATCTGGAGGTGCTGAAATGCAGTGAAACTGAAAACCCTCATGAGTCCCAGTCTATGGCCAATGGCGCCCGCTGGAAACCAGTTTTAAGGATAGGAGCAGGATCTCGCCCCCGGATCCTGGAAACTCCGTGAGCGCCGGCAACCCAGTCCAAATCGTGATTGCACTTGATTTTGATGACGCAAGGCGAGCCCGGTGCAGCGCGTTTCGCGGTATGGTAGCTTGTCTATGTTACATCGATGACATAAAACGTTACCGCCGTCGCCAAGGCGCGTGTCACCCCCCTCAACATCGAATTTAAAAAAATTCAATGCCAAGAGAAGGAGACATTTATGTCCATTTCACTCGAAAGTTTCAGCAACAATCAAGCCGCTGCCGTCGTCAGCAACGACGTCGCCGCCCGCGTTCGGGCCGCTCGTGAGGCTGTCGGCTACAGCATCGAAGACCTTGCTGTCACTTGTGGCCTCGCCAACGTCGAAATCAGCGAAATTGAAAGTGGCCTGGATACTGATCCGGCAAAGTTGAAACGTATCGCTGCCGCATTACAACTGCAGCTATCGGACTTCTTGACCGTGGAAATTTGACGGACGAGCCGGCCGGTCCCGCCGCGCGGGCCGGTCGGAAGGTCTCGCGGTTCACTGCACGCGGCTCTTTTTATTCAGGTAATTCCGGTCTTTCGTCGAGGCTGGAGCGCCGCGCCGGTGGTTCAAGCACCGACGCTCTTTTCCCAGCCGTCCGCTGACTTTTCAATGTGTATCCACTACTGCATGTCGGTGAAAGACCGCGGCTTGGCAGGTCGAGCAGTAACCATTTGAGAGAACCGACCGGATGAACATCGTCCTCGTCCCGGGTTTCATGACCGACCGCGAGCTGTGGTCAGACATGCTTCGCCGGTTGCCGACCGGCAGCCAAATCGTCCATGTCGATCCGACGCGGGCGAAGTCGATTGAGGAAATGGCCAGCCAGGCACTGCTCGACGCTCCAGACCAGTTCATGCTCGTCGGTTTCTCCATGGGAGGTTACGTCGCGCGTGAGATGGTACGGCTTGCACCACAGAGGATATCGTCGCTTGTGCTGATTGCTACCTCTGCGCGGGGAGACGGGGAAGTTCAAGCCCGGCGCAGGTCGGCAGCCTCCGCTTTCGACCCCGCCGCCTTCCGGGGGCTTAGCCATGCCTCGCTGCGCACCTCTGTTCATCCGGATCGAGCGAACGATGTTGGATTGATCGATCGTATCCAGGCGATGAGCGTTCGTCTTGGAGGAAGGGTCTTTCAGCAGCAGACGATGTTTCGACGCGATGGCGATCTTGAACGCCTTGTCGAGATCCGCTGCGCCACCCTGATCATAGCGGGAACACACGACCGCCTCCGCAGTCTCGAGGAGGCCGAAGAACTACGCGATCGTATTGCTGGCGCAGTCATGGTGTTGGTCGACGCCGGGCATATGATCCCCATGGAGGCGCCCGAGGAACTCGCGGCGATCATGACACGCTGGTTAGAGGGCCGCCTGGCTCAGTAACTGGCGATAAAATGCGTCTGTCGGCTGAGCATTCAAGAGCCTGTTGAAATCGTCGCGCGAGCTTCGGCCGCATCTCCGTCAGGCTTCTTTAGTCGCTCGAGCAATGCACGGAAGGCCTCCACTGCCCTTTTCGATGTTTCCTGCGGCTCCTCCGAGTTGGCGATCCACAAGGCGGCATGGCTGCTGGCACCATTGATCAGGCGCGCGGTCGCTTCTTCGTCGACGTCGACAATCGCTCCGTCCGCCTTGAGGTGGCTCAGGCTTCGACTGAGGGCTGCGATGCAGCCTTTGGTGCTCGGCCATTGGGATATGTCTCCGAGGACCGCGGGGCCGTCGCGAAACATGATTCGTTGAATTTCGGGCTCGAGCGCCATCTGAATATAGGCCACGCACTCGTCGACGAATGCCTCCCAGCGCGTTGGTGCTCGTGAGGCGGCGCTGTGCAACCGCGCCGTCATCTCCGCATCCAGCTCTTCAATCACGGCCTGCAGCAGCCCTTTCTTGTCTCCGAAGTGGTGATAGAGCGCCCCACGTGTCAACCCGGCATCTGCCGTGAAATCATCCATCGAGGATTGCGCATAGCCTACCGTCCCGAAGGCGTGCCTGGCAGCGGCAAGCAACTTCGCGCGTGTCTCGGCGATCATGACCGGGCGCGGCTTGCTCATGCGTTCTCCTTCTTCACATACGCTGCGTATTTTATTTGACATACGTGACGTATGCAACTAGCGT
The DNA here is from genome assembly GCF_009601505.1 of Sinorhizobium terangae. Taxonomy (GTDB): domain Bacteria; phylum Pseudomonadota; class Alphaproteobacteria; order Rhizobiales; family Rhizobiaceae; genus Sinorhizobium; species Sinorhizobium terangae. Next base: position 9,328 of record NZ_WITC01000026.1, on the reverse strand, counting down.
CTACATACGCCACGTATGTAAGTAGGGCGTCCTGATGACGAAGGAACACCTCATGTCTAATCCTTACAGAGAAATATTCAGTGTGCGGGGCGCGAAAGGCTTCTCCGCCGCGGGCTTTTTTGCTCGCTTGCCTATTGCCATGGCACCGATCGGCATTGTCGCCATGCTGTCGCAGACACGCGGGGAGTATTGGATCGCGGGCGCGGTTTCAGCAATATTCGCCCTTACGAATGCGCTCGTCTCTCCTCAAATCTCGCGACTGGTCGATCGGCTCGGCCAGTCGGCCATCATGGTGCCGACGACAGCGATCTCGGTCCTGGCTTTCATTGCTCTCATAGTAGGAGCGAACCAGGATTGGCCAGCGTGGGCGTTGTTCGTGTCCGCCTTTTTCGCGGCGGCAATGCCAAGCATTCCCGCGATGTTGCGCGCGCGCTGGACAGAGCTCTTCCGCGACCGTCCCGAATTGAACACGGCCTTCGCCTTTGAGTCGGCAGCGGACGAACTGGTTTACATCGCCGGCGCATCGCTCTCGGTCGGGCTGGCGGTCGCGCTGTTTCCGGAAGCGGGAATGCTGGTCAGCACCGTCTTCCTTGTGGTCGGAACTGCGGCTTTTGTCCTGCAGCGGTCGACTGAACCGAAAGTGCGTCACCTGGAGCACGGCGTTTCCCACGGATCGGCAATTCGGCTGCGACCGGTGCAGATCATAACGCTCGCCCTGGTATTCGTCGGCTCGATGTTCGCTACGGCCGAAGTCAGCGCCGTTGCAATCACCAAGGAGCTCGGGCAACCAAATGCCGCAAGCCTTGTCATCGGCGTCTACGCGATCGGGTCGTTCGTCGTCGGGCTGATCATCGGGGCCCTGAACCCACGCATGCCGCTGCAGAGGCAGCTGTTGATCGCTGTCAGTGTCCTTGCGGTGACGGCCCTGCCGCTCACTGTTGCCGATACGGTGCCGCTTCTGGCTCTCGCGGTCTTCGTGAGCGGCATCGCAATATCACCGACCTTCATCACGGCCTTTGGCTTGATCGAGCGTCGGGTTCCGGAGTCAATGCTGACCGAGGGCGTCACGTGGGTGATGACCGGCATTGGAATTGGCATGGCACTTGGGGCCTTCGTCGCGGGTTGGGTGGTCGATAATTTCGGCGCGCAACACGGCTTCTTCGTATCCGTGATCGCCGGAGTGGCGTCCGTGGCAATCATCGCTTCGGGTCAGCGGATCCTGGCCGGAGGCAGAACGGAGGCTGCGGAGGAGACATTGCCCCAACCCGCGGAGTAGGAAAGAGCCCAACTCACCGACAACCCTGCGGGCAGGTCATTCAAACAGGAGCAATCTGTCGTCCCGGACCCGGAATCGCACGGAAACCGGGGCGGCCATCACGTCGCGGGCAGAAGGCTTTCGACCTGCCGGATCAGTTCGGGGCCGTCGAAGGGTTTGGCCAGGCGAGGCAACGCACGGAACCGCTCCGGCAAGTCCGCCGCCGTATAACCCGTCAGCAGCAGGACGGGCACGCCGCGCTCGAGCAGTTCATCGACGAGTGGATAGACAAATTCGCCACGTAGATTCAGGTCCAGCGTGGCGACTTCGAACTGCTGTTCGCGCGACGCTATGATTGACCCCTGCAAGGTCGTGAAGGGGCCCACCACGACGTAGCCGGCTGCGACGAGGTCGTCTTCGATCTGCAATGCCACCAGGAACTCGTCTTCGACGACGAAGACCCGGCATCCTTCGGACTCGGTCATTCGGCACCCCTGAGATAGGGCACGTCGATCGTGCAGTTCAGTCCTTTGGACGCAAACTCCAGGCGGACATCACCGCCCAGGTCGGAAGCGAGGACCCGTTCGAGAAGCAAGCGCCCGAAACCGTTTCGGCTTGGCGGCGAGACGGAAGGGCCTCCCGTCTCCCTCCAGCGGATGCAAAGCCGGTGGTCGGTCGGGTCGACAGTCCAATCGACGCTTACGCGACCAGCTTTTACGGAGAGCGCGCCGTGCTTGGCGGCATTGGTGGCAAGTTCATGCGCGGCCATACCAAGGGTCAGGGCATGTTTTGGCGGCAGCGTCGTTGGTGGGCCGTAGAGAGAGATGTTGTCTACGTTCTCGTTTCGATAGGGCGCCAGCTCATCGGAAAATATCGTCTCAAGAGAAACTCCTGACCACCTGGTCTCTGCAAGACGGGTATGTGCTTGTGCCAACGCCCGGATGCGGGCATCGAACGATCGCTGCGCATCGCGTGCGTCCGGGTTCATCGAAAATGACTGTCGTGCGATCGAGTTGACCGTGGCCAGCGTATTCTTCACGCGGTGGCTGAGTTCAGCGACAAGCAGGTCCCTCTGCGCCTCGGTCTCCTTTCGCTCGGTGATGTCCATGCAAATTCCGGCCAGACGCTCACCCGCCGCGCTGTCTGAGGGCGAGAACCGGCCAAAGGCTTCCATCCAGCGTATCGTTCCGTCGAACAGGCGCATGCGGTATACGACATGATAGTCGTCGCGGGTCGCGAGGGCCCTCTCGATCGCCTGTTCGACGGCCGGAAGATCAGCGGGATGAATATCACGCTTGAAATCTGCAAGTGTCCCTTCGAATGTTCCCGGCTCGAGATGATGAAGCACCTCAAGTCCGGGTGACCAGATCACTCTGCCGCTCTGCAGGTTCCACTCCCAGGCACCCATCCGCCCGGCATCCAGAGCCATTTTGAGCCGGCGCTCGCTCTCTCGAAGGGCTTCCTCTGTCTGCTTGCGCTCTGTGATGTCGATGAAGGCGGCCACGGCGCCCGTTACTTCTCCAAGAGCGTTCCGCAACGGGGTCGCGTTGCCGAGGAGATGGCGCGACTTACCATCATCGAACCGGATGTCCTGTTCGAAGTTTTCGACCTCTTCTCCGCGTGCGGCGCGCTGCACGGGCAGTTCATCGGCTGACGATATCCTGCCCGCCGAGAAAACTTGAAAGCCGGATGGCCGCTCCTCAGGGGGCGCCGAAAACGAGAGGTTCGAACCTGGCGGTAGCCGAAGCAACTCGTAGGCGCTTCGGTTACCCTCGATGACACGGCAGTCAGGCGTTCGTGTTATCCAGATGGGCGTCGGGACGGCCTCCATAATGGCCTGCATTTCGGCCGCGCGTGCCCGTTCGCTGGCCTCGTTGCATCGCAGTTGCTCTTCCGCGAGTTGCCTCGCCTGTTCGGCCCGGATGCGCTGTATGCTGAATCCGAGCTGTCGGGCGATTGTCAGCGCAAGGCTGATCTCCGTCTCGGTAAACACATGAGCCTCGTCGTAATAGGCCATGAACTTGCCGATCAGCCTTCCTCCGGAAATCAAGGGAATAAATCCGAGCGCGGCAATGCCTTCCGATGCAATTGTCGCTCTGAGATCGTCGGAGAGGTCGGCTCCGGCCACGTCTTCGACGAAGATCGGATCCGGATCGTGCGCCTCCCGGGTCCATGGAGAATGGCCGTCGACGGCATGACGGTAATGTTCCGACAATCCGCTCGACGCCACGAAGCGCATTGTGTCGGACTGGTCGAACAACAGAATCGACGCGCGGCTGCAATTGAGCGCCGCTTTGATGGCATCCAGCGCCGCGTCGTAGACCTCTTCAAGGCCTTTGGCGCGATGAAGCTTTTCAGTGAGGTGGTAGAGCGCAGCCTGCTCGCGCAGCCGCGCTTTCATAGTCTCTTCGGCTTGCCTCCATTCCGTGATATTGCGGGCGATTTTCGAGGCGCCGATTATTTGACCTGTGGCGTCACGAACGGGGGACACCGTGAGCGAGATATCCACAAGGCGTCCGTCCTTGCGCTGACGCTTCGTTTCGTAGTGATCGATACGCAATCCATTGCGGATGCGATCGAGGATATGCGGCTCCTCATTCTCATGGCCGGGCGGAATGAGAATGGTGATCGGCTTCCCGATCACTTCGTCGGCGGCATACCCAAACAGACGCTCGGCTCCCTTGTTCCAACTGGTGATGATGCCATTCAAGTCCTTGCTAACGATGGCGTCGTCGGAGGACTCGACGATCGCTGCGAGAAACCGGGAATCCTGTTCGGCCCGCTGGCGGCGTTCAGCCTCAAGCTGACTGGCGAGCAGTAAATTCGCGTCGTCGATCGCTGTTGCTGTGTGTACTTCGCCGGAGCGGGAAACGACCGGGTCTAGAACGTCTATTCGCTCTGGCTTCGCCCTCAGAACAGTTTCCGAGCCGTTTCGTTGGCTGATATCGACAAGGAGATTGATCGCCCCCGTGATCATCCCCGACTTGTCAAAGATCGGTGTCGGGTAGGCACGGAGCGGAACCATCGTTCCATCCGGCCGCACAGCCACAATCTCGCGCCCAGTGATCGCTCGCCCTTCTTTGAGTGTCTGGGCCATCGGGCACTCGTCATGCGGCAGAATTGATCCGTCGGTGCGACGCAACTCCCAACTGACGCACCAACGATCCTTGCCGAGTTTGGGCTCCCTGCCGGCGAGATCCGCGGCCGCCTGGTTGAAGTAGGTAATGATGCCCTCGCGGTCCGTGGCGTACACCGCCATAGGCAATGCATCCAGCACCGCCCGAAAATCCGGCGAATTCAAAGCACCGATTTTGCTCTCTAGAGTTTTCGGCAGAGCCTCTGCGCTGCACATAGGTCCCTCCGCAAGCGCTCGCTGACCCCGGGAAACGCGGCATGGGCAGGTTTGTTCCGGATAGGCATGCACGCCGCCTGCCTTAGAACCCCCAAGGTCACACTGTAGATCGTCGGCAAACCCGATGTTAGGTTCCCGGCGGGTGGAGTAGAGACTGGAATGACCAGTGGAGGGGACCGAGTGATAAAATCGGAGATGTTTTTATGAGCAGAACTGTGCTGAACGCCGTGGGCAAGCCGCTGTATTACAGCGGAAGTTCGACGGCCTGGTTTTCCGCCACCGGATCGGGACCCACACTCTACGGGACGTCTGGTAACGATTCCATCTGGGGCGACAGTTCCGTCAATGTCACCATGATCGGCGGCAAGGGCGACGACATTTATTATCTCTATTCAGGGATTAACCGCGCCTATGAGGCGGCCGGCGAGGGTGTCGATACAATCAACACCTGGATGAGCTACACCCTGCCGGACAATTTCGAGAACCTGACCGTCACCGGCAACGGACGTTTCGCCTTCGGCAATGACGGCGACAACATCATCACCGGTGGCTCCGGAAGCCAGACGATCGACGGCGACGGCGGCAATGACGTCCTGATCGGGGCGGGCGGCGCCGACATCTTCGTCTTCTCGAAGGGCAATGGCAGCGATCTGATCACCGATTTCAGCTCGAACGACATCGTGCGACTTAACGGCTATGGCGTGACTTCGTTCAACCAACTCCTCGACAATATGGTGCAGGAAGGTGGCAATCTCCGGCTTAGCTTCGCCAACGGCGAGAGCCTGGTCTTCGCCGATACGACGGTCGACGAACTGCAGGCAAGCCAGTTCCAGTTGAGCCTCGACCGGTCCGTTCTGACCCAGACCTTTTCCGACGATTTTAATACCCTGCAGCTCCGTGACGGCGCGAGCGGTATCTGGGATGCAAAATTCTGGTGGGCACCGGAAAAGGGAAGCACGCTCACGGGTAACGGCGAACTGCAATGGTATATCAACCCGGCCTATCAGCCGACGGCTTCCGCTAATCCGTTCTCGGTCAACAACGGTGTCCTGACGATCACCGCGGCGCCGGCATCCGATGCCATTCAGGCTGAGATCAACGGTTACGACTATACCTCGGGCCTGCTCACGACTCATTCGTCCTTTGCCCAGACTTACGGCTATTTCGAGATTCGCGCCGACATGCCGAACGACCAAGGCGTCTGGCCGGCCTTCTGGCTGCTCCCGGCCGACGGCTCCTGGCCGCCGGAACTGGATGTCGTGGAAATGCGCGGGCAGGACCCGAACACCATCATCGCCACCGTCCACTCCAACGAAACCGGCTCGCAGACCAGCATTGCCAGCGCCGTTAAAGTCGCCGACACCAGCGGCTTCCACAAATACGGGGTGCTTTGGACGGAAGACGAGATCGTCTGGTACTTCGACGACGTCGCTATCGCACACGCCGACACACCCTCGGACATGCACGATCCGATGTATATGCTCGTGAATCTCGCTGTCGGAGGTATCGCGGGCACGCCGGCCGACGGTCTTGTCGACGGGGCTGAAATGAAGATCGACTACATCAAGGCCTATTCGCTCGACGCCGGCTGGCACATCTAAGATGTAGTCTTTGATGGGGGCCGGCACGACAAGTGGTCGGCCTCCATCATATGGCGTTACTTTTGAATGCAGGTGTCGACGGTATCCTTCGTGCACTCGTCGAGACCGGTGAACACCGGGTCTTCCACGGGCTTTCCGGCGATCAGGTCCAGCATGACCGATGGCGCCTTGTAACCCATCTCGAATGGCCGCTGGCCGACGAGCGCTGTTACGAGGCCCTCGCGCGCGATCGCGACTTCGTCGCCGATGGTGTCGGCGGCGCCGATGACGAACTCGTTCTTGGCGATCTTGTCGGCCATCGGCTTGAAGAGATCGCGATAGGGTTGCGGGGCACCAAACAACGGCCAGCCGCCCATGATGCCGAAGGCATCGAGGTCCGGGTTGGCCGCGAGGATATCGGTCATGGCCTGGACACCCTTGGCGCCGTCGTCATTGGTGAAGACCGGGCAACCGGCGACTTCTGTCCAGCCGCCTTCGCCCTTCAGTTCTGCGAGACCCTTTTGACCGGTCAGTGTGTCCCGCATCCCCTGCGCCCGGCGCAGGATATTGTCGGCACCGGGATTGCCTTCGATCGTGCAGATCTTGCCGCCATTCGGTTTGGCCTTCTTGATGTATTCGGCGATCCGCGCGCCCATCAGGTAGTTGTCGGTGCCAAGATAGGTTTTGCGCAGTGCTGAATCTTCTGCAGCAAGATCCGCATCCAGCGTCATCACCGGAATCGACGGATTGGCCGTCTTCAGTGTTTGGGCGATGAGTTTTGCGTTGGATGGCGAGATGGCAATGGCCGCCGTTTCTGCCTTGCCCAGCATATCCTGGACGATCTGTGCCTCGCCGGCCTCGTCCGACGTTGATGCCGGGCCAGTGTAGAAGCACTCATATTCCGAATCCGGGTTTTCCTTGTTCCACTTCTGGCAACCCTGGTTGATCGCTTCGAAGAACGGGTTGTCGAGGCCCTTCACCACGATGACGAGCTGTTTCTTCTGGGCCATGGCCGTTCCGGCGCTGAGTGCCAAGACGGCAACGGCAAGCAATAGTGCCTTCCTCATTCCTTCCTCCCTTGAAACAAACGGGCACCCACGTGCCCGCTCCACAAATCAACCCGGGTACCAGACGATGCGCGGATCATCCTGGGAACGCTCGTACTGCCAAGCCGAGTCGATAAGCTTTTCCATGTCGTAGTCAGGTCGCCAGTTCAGCAGGTACTTCGCCTTGCTGTTGTCCATCCAGTTCGAGTGAAACTGGCTTGCTATATCGACTGAACCGAGGCCGCGGGTGCGGGCGAGATAGGTGGCAACTTCGCCATAGTCGACCGGCCTGTCCATTGAGATGTTGAAGAGCTGCCGCGTCGCGCGTGGATTGTCGATCGCCGCCAATATGGCGGAGACCAGATCATCGACATGCACGAAATTGCGTTTCAGCGGCCGCCCGTCGGCATCGCGCAGCAGCGGCACCGTGCCGTCTCTGGCGTAGCGCTTCGCATCGGCCTCCGGAACGAGGTTCTTCCACACTGGGCCGCCGAAGACGTCGTTGCCGAACGACAGCGTATACTTGAAGTCGTCCTTCTCCATGATCCACGGCGCGCGTAGGCAGCAGCCATTGAGGCCGTACTGAATGCCGAACTGCTCCAGCATCACCTCTTCCAGCACCTTCGACAGTGCATAGCACCCGGGATAGGCCTGATGCGGCACCTTCTCGGTAATTGGCCCATCATGGCGATAATAGAAATGACCGATGCCGGCATCGCCGCCGATGAGGATGAACTGGGACGCGGTCGCGCTTGCGCGGAACTCCTCCAGCAGCCAGAAAAGTCCCTTGACCGTAACATCCATGACGTCGTCGGGAGTCTCCTTGCAGGTGACGAGGTGCACCACATGGGTGACGTCGGCGAGCGCTTCGGACACGATGCGCCGGTCGGCGATCGATCCCCGCGCCACCTCGACCCGGTCGGTTTCCGGGCACAAGCGATTATGACAAAGCGCACGGATGCGCGCCTCGGAAAATCGCGGATCGTCAAGCAGCCCAGCAATGAAGTGCCGCCCGACCTTGCCCGTTGCACCGGTGACAAGGATAAGCATGCTCTTGCTCCCCTTTTCAAAGCTAATATCCGCGCGCTTCGCTCGTCAACGAGTATTTGTAATACAAAATGAATTCTTGTCCGCGCGAAGCGACTTGAATCGCACGACAATCGATTGACGCTGTCGGAAGGTTTTGCGTAAATTCGCTTAATCGCTCTTTCGGGGAGGAAATCGGAGAAGCGAGATCGCGACGGCTCCGCATCCGAGGTGGAGGGGCCGCAAGCCTGGAGCCATCGGGAGGATAGAAGGCCGTGGCGGTTCTCGAACTCGCCAACATTTCCAAACATTTCGGCGCCATCCAGGCGGTCAGTGACGTTTCGCTTTCGCTGGAAGCGGGGCAGGTGGTCGGCCTGATGGGCGACAACGGCGCCGGCAAGTCCACGTTGGTCAAGATGATCGCCGGCAACTTTCGGCCAAGCCACGGGACAATGCGCCTCAATGGCGAGGAACTCGTGCTTCACCGCCCCGTGGAGGCGCGCCAGTACGGGATCGAGATCGTCTACCAGGACCTGGCGCTCTGCAACAACCTGACGGCTGCGGCGAATGTGTTTCTCGGACGAGAGTTGCGGCGCGGTCTCGGTCCGCTGCGCATTCTCGACCACAAGAGGATGTACAAGCGTGCCGGCGAGATTTTCAGGGAGCTGAAATCGGAAACACGGCCGCGTGATCTCGTCAAACAGATGTCGGGCGGTCAACGACAAGCGGTGGCAATCGCCCGCACGATGCTCTCCGAGGCAAAGATCGTGCTCATGGACGAGCCCACAGCGGCGATCTCGGTTCGCCAGGTGGCGGAAGTCTTGAACCTGATCCGGGAACTGCGCGACCGAGGCATCGGCGTTATCCTGATCAGCCACCGCATGCCCGACGTCTTCGACGTCGCCGACCGCGTCATCGTGATGAGGCGAGGCCGAAAGGTTGCAGACAAGCCGATTGCCTCAAGCTCACCGGAAGAAGTTACCGGACTCATTACCGGCGCGATCGAGCAAGTATGATCGGACTACAGCGCCGCGCGTCTTATCAGACGCGCAAAGGACGCTGTAGCACT
>NZ_WITC01000025.1 GCF_009601505.1 Sinorhizobium terangae | reverse complement strand
GGGCTCATCAGTCTCAAGATCGAGCCGGAAGTCTCCGAGCTCGACACCTCGATCAACGTCAACGGCAATCCCGGCTTCATCTCGCGCGCGGCGAAGACAACGGTGGCGCTGCGCGACGGCCAGAGCTTCGCCATGGCCGGGTTGCTGCAGTCGATCAATGCCAAGGACGTTCAACAATTGCCGTGGGTGTCGCAGGTTCCGGTGATCGGCGCGCTGTTCCGCTCGACGAGCTTCCTGAAGCGGGAGTCCGATCTCGTCATCATCGTCACGCCGCACATCGTGCGGCCGTCCGCGCCCGGCGAGGACCTCTATAGCCCGCTCGACCAGACGCGCTCGTCGAACGACTGGGAGCTTTTTGCCCTCGGCATACTGGAGGTCGACAAGGACATGCTGCGGCGCTTCAGGAGTGGAGAAGGCGTCAAGGGGCCCTACGGGCACCGTCTCGATCTTGATGTGGGAGGCCAACTTGCCGTTGCGAAAAAGTAAGCGCGCACTGCTGGTCATCGCCGCCGCGAGTCTCGTTTCCGGCTGTGCCGACTACCTCAATCACCGCGACACGATCACCTTCGGGCTTGGCAACGCGGTGGAAGCCAACAAGGGCATCCACACGCAGGAACCTTTCCCGCGGGTGGCGCAGAACACGCGCATTGCCAGTGACGGCAAGGTGATCAACCGGGTCATCCGCAACTATCAGGGCGGCGGTAACGGCGGCGCCGCGCCGACGCCCACGGCTGTGATCCTGCCGGGGGCCACGATGCCGCCCGGCACGGGCGGCGGCAACAATGGCGGCAACGGCGGGGGATACTGACGGTGGCCGCAAGACAGAGTGAACGGCGGGGGCGCCGGAAGGGAATGTAACAGCACACACGGCGGAGGCACCGCCGCGATCCGGGGGGCATGCCAATGTTGCGTAAGGCTATCAAAAGCTTCTGGGACGATCGTCGTGGCTACGTCATTGCCCTGACGCTGATTTCCATGCCGCTGCTGCTCGGCTTTTCCCTGCTCGTCATCGATGTCGGGCGCGGCAACAATCTGCATACCGACCTCCAGAACGCCGTCGATGCCATGGCGCTCGCGGGCGCCCGCGAACTCGACGGCCGCGACGACGCGATCACCCGAGCCGACGCGGCAATCGAAGCGCTCGCCAACGGCGCTACCTTCGGCGGCGGTGGGACGGGGATGTCGCTCGGCTCCTACATCACCGTTGCCTATGATGCGGATGATGATGCCGCGAGCACGGTTACCGTCACGTACCTGAAGGAAATTCCGGCGAGTGACGACGATGTGATCACCGCAGCCATGGTCGCGACGACAGCGAGCGAGGCATCCTACGCCCGGGTTGTCGCCAAGGACCAGGCGATGACGACGATCTTCCCGCTTCCGGTCGGCTTCAATCGCGACACGATCAATGTTTCCGCCGAGGCTGTTGCGGTCTATCGGGCGAGCGCCTGTGACGTGACGCCGATCTATATCTGCAATCCGTTCGAGCCGCCCGGTAACACCAGCGCTGCCGCAAACGAACAGGCGATCGAGGCGCTGCACACGAATTTCGCGACCGGTAATCTTTATGGGCGGCAGATCGAACTACACAGCACGTCCTCGTCCGCGCCGGGACCCGGAAACTTCGGGTTTCTGGGGACCTACGGCAATGGCGCGAACGTGCTGGCTGAAGCGCTGGCCACGGGTTCGCCGGGCGTGTGCTACAAGCAACACGCGCTGGAGACGAAGACCGGTGCAATGGCCGGGCCGGTCGAGGCGGGGCTCAATACGCGCTTCGGCTTCTATTCGGGGTCATTCGGGAGTGCGCATGACAACGGCCGCTACAGGCCGGCACGCAACGTGCGCTCCGCCCAGACGCAAACGGGCGGCGCCAACAAGATCTGCGGCGACTACAACCCGGTCATGGCCGGGAGCACCGTCGGCGACACTACCCGGGCCGTGCCGCTCGGCTACGGAGCGTCCATGACATCGCTTGCCGGCGGCAAGATCAGCAGCGGCAACAATTGGCAGTACGGGACCTATTGGAACGTGGCCCAGGGGACCGCCGCTCCCTCGGTCGGGACGATCCTGAGCAACTATTCCAGCTACCCGTCATCCACCGGCTCGCCGTCGCAGCCATCGGCCTATGACGTCTATCGTTACGAGCTCAACAATTCCACTCTCATCAATCACGCGTCGGCAAATGGCGAGACGGGCGCGCCTTTGACAGGTGGCCAATGCTATACCGGGCCAGACCTTTCAAACTATACGAGTGGCGACTATGGCGATCGCCGCGAGATTTTCGCCGCTATCGTCAACTGCGGTTACGAAAATGCCGTCGGCCACCTGAACGGCCACAAGGAGACGCAGGCCGTCGCCTTCGCCCGCATGTTCCTGACCAAGCCCGCGATCAAGGATGGTGGCCAGCGCTATCTGTCGCTGGAAATGATCGACATCACCGGCAAGGGCGGTCGCGGCACGCTCGATGAGTTCCTGCGTGAAGAGGCGGAGTTGGTCCGATGATCGCGCTTGGGGCTTTCATTCGTCGCCGCTTCCGTTTCTCCTTCTGGTCGAGGGACGAAGGGGCGGTGCTGGCCGAGGCGTTGATCGCGGTTCCGTTCGTGACGTTCTTTGCGGCCGGTATTCTCGAGTTCGGCAACATCTTTTGGGAGCGGATGCAGATCGATGCGGGCCTACGCGACGCCGGGCGCTATCTCTCGCGCTGCCGGCCGACGTCTCCGACCTACACATCGACCTGCTCGCAGGCGACCGCGAAACTGATCGCCTTCTACGGCACGCAGAGCCCAGCGGTGAACGCGACGCTGCGTGTGCCCGGCTGGGGGCCCAATCTTGCCGACATCACGGTCAATGCGGTCGGCGCCGACGGGACGTTTACCATCGAGACGGCGCATCTCTACGAAGCCTCTCCATTCTTTGCCTGGCTCGGCATCGATACCATCACAATCAGCGCCTCGCACGAAGAGAGGTACATGGGATGGTGACTTTTCTACCGCGTGCACCCTTCCGCCAGGACGAGAGCGGCATCGCGCTCTCCGAGGCGCTGATCACCTTTCCCATCGTGCTTCTGGTCTTCGCGGCCTTCGTCGAGTTCGGCTATGCCATGTCGCAATGGAACCAGACGGTGAAGGCGCTGCAATATGGCGCGAGACTGGCGGCTGTTTCCGATCCGCTGACCAGCGATTTCGACGCAGCGTTTCCGGTGGAAGCAGCCGACCCGGTGAACAACGGCACGGCAACGCCCAACGATGCGACGATCTCTTCCACTTGCGGCCCGGCTCTTGCGAACTGCAGCGCCGAGCTGAGCCGGATCGTTACCGGCAGCGACGGCGACTGCGCGGCGGGCGACCCGCGTCCGGGCATCTGCGATCTCAACTGGCGCATCCAGCCGGAGAATCTGGTGGTCACCTATCAGCGCTCAGGCCTCGGCTATTGGGGGCGGCCCGAGGGGGCGGTGCTGACCATGCGTATGGAAGTCCGCGACATCACCTTCGACCTGCCCGTGCTCGGCGCCCTGCTCGGGCTCGACGATATCACCATACCAGCCCATCCGGTGACGATAACGACGGAAGACCTGAAGACGTGCTCAACCTGCTGAACCCTTGATAGTGCGTGGGAAAGCGAGATGACAGCTCATATGAACTTCGTGGCATCCACCAAGATCCTTGTCCTTTCCGACGACGCGGCGGCTGCGAGCTTCATGCTCGACACGTTCGGTTCGCTGTCGCGTTACGAGGTGCGCCATATGGCGCTGAAGGCGCTGGGTGACTCCGCGTGGTTCGATCCGACGCAGTTCAATCTGATCGTGCTCGATGTCGACAACGGCGAAATGCTGAACCGCCCGGAGTTCTTTGCCTTCCGCGGACGCCATCGCGACATTCCGCTCGTCGTCGTCTCGGAAGATCTGCCGAACGAAATGCTGCGGCTGCTCTTCCGGCTGAACGGCAACGATTGGCTCAAGAAGCCGCTGGAGCGCCGGTCGCTGATCGACATGATCTCGACGCATGCGCCGGGAAGCGGGGCGTCCGACAGCCGGGTTCACGCGGTCGTCTCCGCCGTCGGCGGCGCGGGCGCCAGCGTCATTTCGTCGTCGCTCGCCCATGCGCTGGCGCAGCCCATGAAAAATGCCACGCCGCGCGTCGACCTGTTCGACATGGACTTTTCCTCCGGGTCGCTCGGCTATTATCTCAACCTTGTCAGCGATTACGACCTGAAGCCCGTCATCGCCAATCCGTCGCGCGTCGATCTCGAATTCATAGACCTGGTGCGCAAGCGTCACTCGGGCGGCTTTTCCCTGCTGTCGTTCAAGCAGCCCTCGGTGCTGCTCGCGGCTAAGGGGGCCGAACTGGTGTTGCGCATGCTGGACGTCGCGGCTTTCGAGAGCGACCACACGGTCATCGACATGCCGCATTACGAGACGCCGTGGAAAAGCGACGTGCTTTCGTCCGTCAACAGCGTCTACATCGTGACCGAAATGACGATCCCGGCACTCCACCAGGCGAAGGACCTCTTCCTCAACCTCGTGCGGCTGCGCGGCAATGCGGACTCGATCTTCGTCGTTATCAACAAATACCGCACCAAGCTCTTCAGCCTTGGCGTGCGCCGGCAGCAGGTGGACAAGGTCTTCAAGGACACGCGCGCGCACATCGTTGCCTATGACTGGGACACGCTGAGCGAAGCGCTGAACCGCGGCGTGCTGCCCTTCGAGGTGAACGCGCGCTCCGGTTTCTGCAAGGCTGTCAGCAAGCTCGGAGCGCTTGTCCGATGATCGTACGCATCCGGGCGACCAGCGCACAAACGCCGGAGCAACGGTCGGCCGGAGCGCCTCTGCGGGCGATCTTCGTGGCAGCCGCGCTCGCGCTTATCGCCTCCCCGGCCACGGTTCTGGCGACCGGCCTCGTGCCGCGAAGCCTGGGACCGGCAACCGGCACCGTGGTGACCGCGGAGCAGAAATACCCGGCCGGGACGATCGTCATCGTCAGCGACAACCGCACGCTCGATCTCGTCGTCTCCGGCAACCGTGCGATCCGCTACAGGATCGGCGTCGGCCGCGACGGCTTCCGCTGGAGCGGCGTCGTGAAGGTCGGCCGAAAGGCCGAATGGCCCGACTGGCGTCCGCCAGCCGAGATGAAGGCGAGGGTGGCAGGGCTACCCGAACTCGTGCCGGCCGGCCCGCTCAATCCGATGGGCGCGCGCGGGATCTATCTCTACCGGGGAAAGGCCGACACGCTCTATCGCATTCACGGGACCAACGAGCAGTCAACGGTCGGCGATTTTGCGTCCTCCGGATGCTTCCGCATGAGCAATGCCGACGTCATCGATCTCTATGACCGGGTGAAAGTCGGAACCACGGTGATCGTGAAATAGTCGAACGGAGTGAAAGGCTGATGGCAACCGGGTTCATGGGACGTTTCTACAAGCAGCCGCAGCCGGAGGAGCGCGACGAGCCGAAAAGCGCCGATGTCCTTCCCGCCGGCCCGGCCGCGAACACGGCTGCCCCGGCGCCTCAGGCGGCAGCGGCGGATGCCGTGACCGAGGATGCATCGCTCGGCCGGGACATGGTGGCCGAACGCGTCAACCTGCACCGCTATCTGCTCGACCGGATCAATCTCGGTATCCTCGACACGCTCGACAACGAAGAGATCGCCACCGAGATCAGGCCGCTCGTCAAGGACTATATCCGGCGCAACAATTTTCCTCTGAACGCCGTGGAGATCAATGACCTGATCCGCGACATCACCGACGAGATGCTCGGCCTCGGGCCGATCGAGCCGCTGCTCGCCGACGAGACCATCGCCGACATCCTGATCAACGGCCACAAGAGCGTATATGTGGAGCGTCGCGGCAGGCTCGAGAACACCGCGGTCCGCTTCAAGGACGAGGATCACCTGCTGCGGGTGATCAACAAGATCGTCTCGGCTGTCGGCCGCCGTGTCGATGAATCGACGCCGATGGTCGATGCCCGCCTCAAGGATGGATCGCGTGTCAACGTGGCGATCCGGCCGATCTCGGTCGACGGCCCGCTGGTTTCGATCCGCAAGTTCACCCGCAAGCCGCTGACGCTGGAGCGCCTCGTCGAAAACGGCGCAATGGCGAACGCCATGCGCATCCTCCTGAGCGCTGCGGTCAAGGGCAAGGTGTCGATGATCATTTCGGGCGGCACCGGTTCGGGCAAGACGACGCTGCTCAATGCTCTTTCGTCGCAGATTTCGCCGGCCGAGCGTCTGATCACCATCGAGGATGCGGCCGAACTGCAGCTCCAGCAGCCGCATGTCGGCCGGATGGAAACCCGGCCGCCGACGCTTGACGGCCGCAACGAGGTTCGTCAGCGCGAGCTCCTGAAAAACGCACTGCGCATGCGGCCCGACCGCATCATCGTCGGCGAAGTGCGCGGCGAGGAAGCGTTTGACATGCTGCAAGCGATGAACACCGGCCACGAAGGATCGATGACGACCATCCATGCCAACACCCCGCGCGATGCCGTCGGGCGACTGGAACAGATGGTCGGCATGGCCGGCATGCCGATGTCGCAGCTCAGCATCCGCTCGCAGATCGCCTCCGCCATCACACTCATCGTTCAGGTGCAGCGTCTGAGCGACGGCAGCCGCAGGATCGTCTCGATTTCCGAGATCACCGGCATGGAGGGCGACGTCGTCCAGATGCAGGAAATCATGCGCTTCAAGAAAACCGGGACGGGAGAGGACGGCCGCATCCAGGGCGAATTCCGCGCAACGGGCCTGCGCCCGCGCTTCATCGAGGAATTCGCCGAAGTCGGGATTGCAGTGCCCGCAGCGATCTTCGAGCCCGGCAGACCATTGCAAACGGGGCCCGCCCAGTCATGACGCTCGTCCTGCTTTACGCCGCCGTGTTCATCGCGGCGCTGATCTCCGCCGAAGCCCTTCTGCGCGGCTATTTCCGGACATCCGAACGCCACAAGGCGGTGAACCGTCGCCTGAGCCTGCTCGATGGGAGTGAGGATCACGGCAAGGCCTACCGAGACATGCTGAAGGAGCGCGGTGCCGGTGAGAACTGGCGATCGCTTCCCGTAATGCAGCGGCTGAGGCAGCTCTACACCCAGTCCGGCATCAAGTTCGATGCCAAGCGGTTTGCGCTCTATACGATCGCCGGCGCGATCCTCGTCTGGCTGGTTGTCCAGTTCCTCGTGCCGAGCAACCTGGTCCGGATCCCGGTCTTTCTCGCGGTCTCATTCCTTATTCCCGTACTTGTCGTCTGGCGGGCACGGGCGAGCCGCATGCGCAAATTTACGGAAAAGCTTCCCGAGGCGCTCGACGTGGCCAACCGAAGCCTTGCGGCCGGGCATCCGCTGCCGGCGGCGATCGCCCTCGTTGCGCGTGAAATGCCCGATCCGGTCGGCAGCGAGTTTGGCCTTCTGTCGGACGAGCTGACCTATGGCGTGACGCTTGACGATGCGCTCGTCAATCTCTCCGACCGTGTCGGTGTCGAGGACCTGAACCTTTTGGCGATCTCGCTCAGCGTGCAGGCCGGAACCGGCGGCAATCTAGTCGAAATCCTGCAGAACCTTTCGAAGACCTTGCGCGACCGGTCGATGCTGAAGGCCAAGGTCAAGGCGATCTCGTCGGAAGGGCGGATCACCGCGATCTTCATGTCGCTCTATCCGTTCCTGCTCTACGCCATGATCAAGGCGCTCTCGCCGAGCTATTTCGATCCTGTCTGGGACAGCGGCTACGGGTCGATCGTCGTCACCGTGCTGCTTGTCATCATGGCGATCGGCAATGTCATTCTCTACAAGATGGTCAACTTCGAGTACTGAGGCGGCGATGTCGAGCGAGTACGGGATCTACTTCATCGTCTTCTTCTCGGTGCTGATCTTTTCAGGCGCGGCGTCCGAACTGATCTTCCGGCGGCGCGAAGTCGGCGTCCGGCTGTCCGAGACGAGCGCGAAGGCGGGCGGCGAGGAATTCCAGTTGGGAGACGCCGCGATCGCCGATCTCGGCGAGGCGGAAAACCGCCTGATCCGCCGCTACTTCGAGATCACCCGACGTGACGCGAACGCGAACTCCACCCAGAACCGGCTGATCCGTGCCGGCTATTTCAGCGCCAGCGCGGTGACGGTATTTCAGGTCATCCGCGCCGTCATATGCTTCGGCATCGTGGCGGTAACGGTCTGGGCTCTCGGCCGCTTCCTTCCCGAATTGTCGCAGCTCGCTATCCTCGTGATGGCGATGTTTGCGGCCGGCATCGCCTTTGTCCTGGTCAACATCTATATCGACCGGCGCGGTGACGCGAAGGAGCGAGAATATCGCCGCCTGTTTCCCGATTTCATGGACATGCTGATCGTCTGCCTCGATGCGGGCATGAGCCTCGAAGCGGCGGCCAACCGCGTCGCCCGCGAATTCGTCGACAAGCGCAAGGATTTCGGCCTGCATCTCTCGATCATGATGCTGGAAGTGCGGGGCGGACGCCGGCTGCGCGAGGCCCTGGCCAATCTTGCCGCGCGATTGCGGATCGACGAGGCGCGGGCGCTTTCTGTGCTCTTCCGCCAGTCGGAGGAACTGGGAACCAGCGTGACCCAGACGCTGCGTGTCTACAGCAAGGAAATGCGCGACCTTCGCGTCGTGCGGGCCGAGGAGAAGGCCAATGCCTTGCCGATCAAGATGCTGCTGCCGCTCGGCGCCTTTCTGTTTCCGGTGAGCCTCATCATCGTGCTGGTTCCCATCGTCATGCGTGTCGTCAGTGTTCTCACCGGCCTCAAGCCCGGCGGATAAACAGCGAGGTCTCCATGCACTATTCGCCCGATCAAGTCCGCGAAGACTCCGTGCTGACGCTCGATCCCCGAATGCCGCTCGCGCCGACGGCTGTCGAGGAAACCGGCCTTGAACTGTCCTTCATGCTGCGCCTGGCGGCAAAATGCGCAGCCGAGCAGGACACCGTCACCCCGTCGCATCTCTCCGCCCGGATGAAATTGCCGAAGGCGGTGGTCAACTTGCTGGTCAAGGAACTGGTAAAGCTTGCCTTCCTTGAAGCAAGAGGGCTCGCCGGCGAGGACGTCAAGTCCGACATTCGCTACGCGCTTTCGACGAAGGGCCGCGAATATGCCCAGGCCGCATTGCGGCAGTCGCAATATGTCGGGCCGGCGCCGGTGTCGCTCGATGCCTTCTGCCGGCAACTCAAAGTGCAGTCGATCCACCACGAGCGCGTGACCCAGGACCGATTGACCGAGAGTCTCAAGGGGCTGGTGCTGTCACCGTCGCTTGTCGAGAAGCTTGGTCCGGCCATGAATTCGGGTCAGTCGATCCTGCTCTACGGACCGCCGGGCAATGGCAAGACCAGCATCGCCGAACGCTCCGCGCGGCTGTTTCTCCAGACGATCTGGGTGCCCTACGCAATCGAGGTCGGCGGCTTCGTGATCAGCTTCTACGACGAGGCCGTACACCAGCCTGTCTCCGAGGCTCCGGGAAATCCGTATCCCAAGGCCGACCAGCGATGGGTCGAATGCCGGCGGCCGGTGATCAAGACCGGCGGCGAACTGACACTCGACCTCCTCGATTTGGCCTTCAGCGATGGATCGAACGTCTACGAGGCTCCGCTGCACCTCAAGGCCTCGGGAGGGGTGTTCATCATCGACGATTTCGGTCGCCAGCAGGTGCTGCCGCAAGCACTGATCAACCGCTGGATCGTGCCGCTCGAGCGCGGATATGACTTTCTTACGCTGCATACGGGCAAGAAGTTCAAGGTTCCGTTCGACGAGCTTGTGGTCTTCTCGACCAATATCGCTCCGAAGGATCTCTCCGACGAGGCGGGCCTGCGGCGCTTGAAATACAAGATATTTGTGAATAACCCGTCGCGGCAGGAATATATCCGGATCTTCGAGTCTTATGCGCGCGAAGTCGCGGTAGATATAAAGGTCAGTGATTTGGACCTGTTCTATGAGCGCAAGTACAGCGGCGCGTCGCTCGCGTCCTGTTACCACCCGAAGTACCTCTTGGATTTCATCGGGTCCTATTGCGACTTCAACGCGATGCCGAAGACGGCTTCGCTGGAAATGCTGGAGCGGGCGTGGGAGGGCGTGTTCGCGCTGGACTAGCTTGCGCACCTTATTAAGGAATGCCTGAAATACTGATGCGGTGGACTTCAGGGACCAGACCCTGCTTGCGGCGGAGTGATGCGGATGACGAGTATTCCGGATATCGATGTCGAACCTGACGGCGCGAGGCAACATGGCGAGCGGCCGGCCAAAGAACCGAGCCGTTCGAAAGGGGCTTCCCTGATCGCCATAGCTTTGCTGTTGCTGCCGCTGAATGCCGGCATTCTGCTTTACACGGCGAAGAATGCGGCCGACGTGCGGGAGAGCCGCGAGACGCTTGCCGCGCTCAAGCGCTCCATCGACGGCCTGAAAGAGCTGGTCGACAAGCAGGGCCGGTACATCGCCAGAAGCGCCAAGGCCGAGGACATGGCAATCGTCCGCCAGCGTTTGGAAAGCCTGCGCAAACAGGTCGCGGATTTCGATGTCGGCATGCGTTCCGGTCTGGTTGCCTCCGGTGGAAGCCTGATCATGAGCGCGCCCGGAAAGGGCGTGACGCAACGGCTGGAGCCGTCGGGTACCACCGTCTCCGTCGGACAGCAGACGACGGATGACAGCCTCGCCATGGCCGATGCTGAAGGCGTATCCGTCGCGGACTTGCCGCACTACGAACGCTCAGTCTCGCCTGAGGGCAAACTCATTCTGCGGAAGGTACGGTAATCCTCGGATTTTCGCGAGGAGGTAGCTTCTGCGAAGGTCGCGTCGACATCTTCAAAGATGGATCAGGTGGAGTGACGCTTCGCCAGTCAAGCCATCGGTACGGACGTTTCGGCCGTCTGTTAAATCTCTTCTCTGTGCGCGACCTAAAGCGTGTCGCGTTCAATCGACTCATGCGACCCGCTTTGGGTCATTGATCTTATGCATGCCGTTGTCCCAAAACCGCTGCACACTTTTGGGCGACATGCATTATCGCTGCGCTAACTTCACGCTGTTCTTCATGAGTTCCAGGTTTCTGGCCGTGGTCTCATTTGTCGGGTCGAGTTCGTAGGCCTTCAGGAAATATCGTCGAGCCTTGGGCAAATCGCCGCGCAGAAGATGCGAGTAACCGATATTGTTGTAGTAGACCGCCGTGTTGCCGATCATGCCGGAGAGTTGCTGGTAGGCGCGGTCGGAGGTGTCGAAGCGGCCGATCATGTCGGCGGAGGCCGCAAAGCCCAGCCACGCGGACGGGTCCTCGGGAAAGACGGCAACCGCCCGCTTGTAGATGGCGTAAGACTTGCCGTAGTTCTTCTCCTGGAACTGCAGTTTTCCTTTGGTTACCAACTCGTCGTTCTTGTAGAAGGCGACGGCCGAATCATCCTCGAGAGTTTTGGCGCTATCGCCGAAGGCGGCCAAATCGTCGACAGCGGCCGATTGGCAGCCTGCCAGCGCAACCCCGCCCACGAGCAAAAAGGTAAGGCATCTGATCTGCGATCTGATCTGAGAAGTTGCCATTCATTCCCCCAATTTTTGGGCAGCGTAGCCTTGCGTATGCAATCGCTCACGGAAAATCTTCCTGAAAAAATGCTAATAAATGAAGAATTGAAACAACGAGTCGCATTAAAGAGACACATGGTGTATGTCCGGGCCGTCTTCGACAATTGCTGCGACGTCGACATGAATCGTGTCCAGCCGAGTTTCCGGTAAGTCAACCGTGCCGGTCTAACGAATGAACGATCGGTAAGCCCCAGTTAAGCGTCGTCTTATATACAAAGAGAGAGCGGCCGCGCTCCAGTCAAAGGGGATGCCAACGCATGCGCGCTTTAGTTCTAACATTTCTCCGGCTCGGCGCATGCGGCGCCTATGCCTTGGCGGCCATGTTTCTGGCCAGCATGGTTCTGCTCGCCCATCATCCCGCGAGCGAGTCCGCCTGGTTGCTCTACATGACGATACTTCCGGTCATGCGCGAGCCGGTCTTCATGCTTCTTGACGTTGCAGGCATTGGGCTTTGGGGTGCTTCCGCAATTCTGGCGCTCGCAGCGCTTTTCGGTGTCCTTCTGGCGATCCGGCCGGAGCGATATCCGCGCATGCGTTTCGTCCATGCGCATATCGCCCTGATCGCGACCGCGCTTACTGCCGTCCGCGCTGTGCACATGCAGGCCGGCCTTTCGGGCCTCTCGCTGCCCGAGGTTTTGCGCGGCGACTGGTCTTTCCTGCCGTTCGCCTATTCGCCGCTTGGGACTGCGCTTTTCGTCCTCGTCCTTGCTTCGTGCATTTGCTCCCATTGCGAAATCATCCGGCGTATCCGCGCAAAGTAGCGCGGCCATGGCGCCCAGCGTCTTGCCAGCCCATGTTCGATGGCGACGAGCAGGGCAGGGTCAGCGCGGCTGAGCGACGAGCCACTTGCGGCTGCCGCGCGTGAGCACTTTATTCGTTGCGGCTGCACCATTTGGCCCGTCATGGGCAAGATCGTTATTCCGCAGGTCCTGAAGAAAGTGATTCTACCAATGGAGGGGCTAATCATCGGCTTCTTTCAGGATAGGACACTGGAACCGATCGCATTTTTCCAATGGAAGATGTAACGGTGAAGCCTACAGCGCCGCGCGTCTTTTGAGACGCGCATAGGACGCTGTAGCACTTTGAATTTCTGCATGTTTTTGTCCTTAAATCGGCTAGGATTCAAGGAAACATGCAGTAGCACTGAAATGGAATGTCTTGGAGGACAGGAAGTGGTTGAACGGACGTACTTCGCACCGAAGGGCGGCGCACCCATGCAGACGGAACTCCTCACCGGGCGCGCGGTTTTCACGGAGGCCTACGCGGTAATTCCGAAGGGCGTGATGATGGATATCGTCACGAGCTACCTCCCCTTCTGGGAAAACACCCGCCTCTGGGTCCTCTCGCGTCCGCTTTCCGGATTCGCCGAAACATTCTCGCAATATATCATGGAAGTCGGACCGGGCGGCGGCAGCGATCGGCCCGAACTCGATTCCGCCGCCGAAGGCGCGCTCTTCGTCATGGAAGGCGAGGTTACCGTCGAACTCAACGGTCGGCCGCATGTGCTTCGTCCGGGCGGTTTTGCCTTCGTCCCGCCGGCAAGCTCCTGGCGGTTGCGCAACCATGGGAACGCGCCCGCGCGGTTCCACTGGATTCGCAAGGCCTACGAGGCCGTCGACGGGCTCGACGCGCCGGAGGCATTCTTCACCAACGAGGCCGACATCACGCCCGCGCCCATGCCCGGCACCGGCGGCAAATGGGCGACGACACGGTTTGTGGATCCGGCGGACATGCGCCACGACATGCATGTGACGATCGTGACCTTCGAGCCTGGCGCGGTCATTCCGTTCGCGGAAACGCATGTCATGGAGCACGGGCTCTATGTTCTCGAAGGCAAGGCCGTCTATCGGCTGAACCAAGACTGGGTCGAGGTCGAGGCGGGCGATTTCATGTGGCTGCGCGCCTTCTGCCCGCAGGCCTGCTACGCCGGCGGCCCGGGCAATTTCCGCTACCTGCTTTACAAGGACGTCAATCGCCACATGCGCCTGTCGCGATAACGGCAGGGCTCAGATCAGCCGCTCGTCGAAATTCGGGCGCGAGCGAATGAACGACCAGAGTGCCTTGCTGATGTCGGTGATCTCGCGGATCGCGTTTTCGAGACGCGCCATTTCGCGCGCGTCGAGTTGCTCGACCTTGCCGTAGCGTATCTCCTTCTCGCCTTCGACCAGGCGCATCAGCTGCGTGCTCGATATCTCTCCCTGTTCATCGAAGGAGTAGATGCAGTGGTTGTACTTGTTGCGCATTTTCGACTGCTGTTTCAACCGCTCGGTAATCGACAGGACCTGGTCGCGTGTCTCGGGCGGGGTCGCCGGCAGCTTCGCCAGGCGCTCCGTCAGGTCGATGCGCGCGCGTGTCGTGTTCAGTGTCAGAAAGACGATGATGGCCGATTCCTTGTCGACCTTCAGCAGGTGCGCGATGATGTAAATCAAAAGGCTTTCGGTGTTGGTCCAGACGTAGTTCAGGCGACCAACCAGCAAAAGCACCTCCTGAGCCGCCGCCATGACGCTTCCCCTCAGGTCTCCTTGAACGCCCGCGACATGCTGTCGGTGATCGGCTTCGTCAGGTATTCGAAGAACGTCCGTTCGGATGTGGTGATCAGGACTTCGGCGGGCATGCCGGGTACGGGATGGAAGCCGTGGATGCGGTTGATCTCGCTGGCAGGGACCTCCACGCGGACGATGTAGACGTCGCGTTGCTGTCCGCCGGCCACTTCCTCGATGGAGTCGGCCGAGACATAGAAAAGCTTGCCTTTCAGAACGGGCGTCGTGCGGCGATTCAGCGCGGAAAGGCGTATCGTTGCATCCTCGCCGACCTTGAGCTGGTCGATGGCCGTTCGAAGCACCTGGGCCTCGATGATCAGCGGCACATTGCCCGGCAGGATCTCCATGATCGGCTTGCCGGTCGCGATCACGCCGCCGGCGGTATGGAAATAGCTGCGCACGACCGTTCCGTCGACGGGGGAGCGAATGGTGGCGCGGTCAAGCACCTCGGCCGCCTCGCGGACCTGCTGGCGCACGGCATCGAGGTCGGCCTCGGCCCCTTCCAGGCCGTCCAGCGCGGTCTGCTTGTTGGTGTTGATGGCGATGACAGCTTCCTGGCGGTAGCGATCGATTTGCGTGTGGCTCTCCCTCACCTCCGATTCGAGCCGGCCGATCTCGCCCATCGCGTCGGCGATCGCCCGGTCAAGCGCCAGGAGTTCCGGCCGCCTGATCAGGCCGCTTTCGGCCAGCCTGCTCTTCGATTCGCGCTCTTCCGTCAGGATCTCCATCTGCTTGTTGAAGGACGCGCGCTGCAAATCGTAGCCCTTGGCGCGAAATTCGAGGGAACGAATGTTCTGGTCGATGAGGTTTAGCTGATCGCGCAGCTTGATCTTCTTGCTTTGAAAAATGACGTTCTGGCTTTCGATGATCGCCCGCACGTCTGCATCGTCCGCTTGCTCGGCGACGATGTCCGGTAACTTGAATGTGTCGCTGCCCATCGCTTCTGCCCTAAGTCGCGCGACCACCGCTTCGAGGCGAAGGCGTTTGAGGTTGAGCATGCGCGCATTGGCGCGCGCCGGTGTCTGGTCGAGCTTCACCAGGATGTCACCTGCTCTTACCTTGTCTCCTTCGTCGACCAGCAGTTGCTCGATGATGCCGCCTTCGAGGTGCTGGATAATCTTGTTGTTGCCGTTGGCGACGAAGCTTCCCTGGGCGATGATCGCCGCTGCCAGCGGCGCCGCAAAGGCCCAGTAGCCGAAGCCGCCGAAGGATGCCGCGATCAGGGCAAGGCCAGCGAAACTGTGGAGCCTAATCGAGCGGGGGACCTCGGAATACCACTCCGCGGCATTGTGCGGATCGGCGCTTTTCCTGCTCTGGGTCATTGGCGACCTCCGCGAATGCGTGGCTGTGCCCCGTCGTGGTTCGTCGCGCCAAGTGCGGCGAGGACTTCGTCTCGTGTGCCGAACATGGCAACGGTGCCTTCGTTGAGCACCATGATCTTGTCGACGCACTGCAAGAGGGCCGGGCGCTGGGTGATCGTCACGGTGGTGATGCCTTGGTTCTTCGCATGGAGAAGCGCGCGGGCAAGCGCTGCCTCGCCATTGCTGTCGAGGTTGGAATTCGGCTCGTCGAGGACGACGAACTTGGGGTTGCCGAAGAAGGCCCGTGCCAGCGCAATCCGCTGCTTCTGTCCACCGGAGAGGGGAGAGCCGTCCGCCGCGACCACTGTCTCGTAGCCTTGCGGAAATGTGGCGATCAGATCATGCACGTCGGCAAGCACGGCTGCGTCATAGATCATGGCATCCTCGACATCGTCGCGCATGCGGCAGATGTTCGCCTTGATCGTGCCGGGGAAGAGCTGCACGTCCTGCGGGAGGTAGCCGATGCTTTCGCCGAACTGGCGCTGATCCCAATTTCTCAAGTCCATGAGGTCGAGCCGGACGCTGCCGGATGTCGGAAGGATCGATCCGACCAGCATCTTGCCGAGCGTCGTCTTGCCGGAGCCGGAATTGCCGATGATGGCAAGCGCTTCTCCCTTGGCGAGCGAGAAGGATATGCCGTTCAGAATCACGCGTTTCTGCGGCGGCGGCACGAAGAGGATGCGTTCGACGTCGAGCCGTCCCTCCGGGTTCGGCAGGCGCAGTCTGGGGAAATTCAGCGGCGAACCCAGCAGAAGTTGCCTGATCCGGCCATAGGCGGCGCGCGAGTGATTGAGCTGGTTCCAGCCCTCGATCGCGCCTTCGACCGGAGCGAGCGCCCGGCCGGCGATGATGGAGGCGGCGATGACCATGCCGCCGGTCAGCTGGCCCATCATTGCCAGATGCGCGCCCCAGCCGAGGAGCGCCACCTGGGTGAACATCCGCACGGCCTTCGAGGCGCCGGCAAACATGATGTTGCGGTCCTGGGCATAGACCTGCGCCTTGAGCGAGGCGGCCGTTTCGTGCCCCCACATCTTCACCGCCTCCGGAATCATCGCCAGCGCATTGATGATCTGCGAATTGCGCGACATCGAATCGAGATGAAAATTCGCGCGGCCGAGATAGCTGTTGGCTTCGCTGAACGATCGCGTCGTCGCCTTCTGGTTCAGATAGGCAATGATGAAAAGAACGACGCAGCACGAGATGACGATCAGCCCGAGCTGCGGCTGGATCAGATAGACCACGACCACGAAAAGCGGGGTCAGCGGCGCGTCGAGGAAAGAGATCAGCGTACCGGACGTGATGAAGGCGCGAAGCTGCTGTAGGTCGCTCAGCACCTGATAGTCGCGTCCGTTGCCGTGCAGCGATGCCCGCGCCGCGGCGCTGAGGATCGGGGCGCCGAGCTGGACCTCGATCTCGACTGCGGTCCGCATCAGGATGAAGCGGCGAATGGCGTCGAGAACGACCTGCAGAACGATCGCGCCGAGGACGGCGATCGTCAGCATCAGCAATGTATCTTGCGACCGGCTTGTGAGCACCCGGTCGGAAATCTGGAAGAGATAGATCGGGATGGCGAGCACGAGTACGTTGATCGCGACGGTGAAGACGATGACGATCAGCATGTTGCGCTGGACGGCTGCCAGGCAGTTTTTGAGGCTCTGGGCGAAATTTACCGGTCCCGTGCGCTTGTGAAATGTATCCTTTCCCTCACCGGCCGCGGTATTCTCACCGGCGTCGCGTGCGGTCGGACGGCGCTCGCCCTCCCTGAAAGGGCCCGGTTCATTGTTGATCGTTGGCGCCAATGGTCGACCAGGCCGGCTGTTGATCTCTTCGCGTTTCTCGCTCTCGTGCGCCTTCTTCTTTCCGGTGTCCGGCTGCTCCCGAGGCGGCGATCGGCCTTCGACGTCCCGATCGGACTCTTCCGGTTCCTCGACGGCAGGACTGATGGGGTTGATGGGAATCTGGGGTGTGCCGGGTATGTTCAGCTCTGGTGCGGAGTGCGACAACGGTTTGCCTCCATCGACATACCGTTTGGACAGGTCGTTCATGGCACTCCCTCGCGATTGCCGTTATGTCAGCACCGTGTGCATGACGTCGTTCCATTGACTGTCGCTCCACGAACTCTCGTTGGCGGTATCGCCAGCGTGCTCGCCGACGCCGGGTGCCGGGTCGTCTTCGCCGACAAATGCGATGACCTCGTTTACAAGCCCGTCCGGCTTGAAGCTCAGCGTGTCGCCGTCGCGGCCGATATCGACAATCCCGGACTGGATGAGGATCGTGTCGGAATAGAGCTGGCCGCCGACATAGGTCGTGTGGCCGAAGCTGTCGTAGTCGATGATCTGGGCAACGTTGACCACCGTATTGCTGTCGACGTGAACGGCCAGCTCGGGGTCGGCGGCTTCTTCCAGAGGCTTGGCGGCCGTGAAGGTGGCAGCATCCGCGTCCTCGAGAATGCTGACCTGCTTGATGACGTTTACGTCATAAAGATTGCCGGTGATGTAGAGGACGCGCAGGCCCGTGTAGGCCGCGAAATCCTGATCGCGCGCCAGTGCTTCCGGCGGTTCGTTCGTGCCCTCGCGAATATCGTCAACGACCTGGTGCATGTAGTCCGGCACGCTCTCGAAGCGCTCGGCGTCGCCGATGTTCTCGATCGATCCCATATTCCAGACAAGATTGCCGCCTTCATCGAGCGTGAGGCCATTGCCGGCGGAGATGCCCTCGATCTGATCGTTGTCGTAGAGGACTGAAACCTGGCTGATCAGATTCATGTCCAGGATGTGCCCGCCCACGATCACAAGGTCGTGCTGGGTGCCGAAATCGAGGAACGAGGCGAAATTGACGGCGACGTTTCCGCCCGTGAGGACGCTGGTTTCCACGCCGCTGGTCGTAACGGTGACCGTGTCGTTGTCGCTGACGTAATTATACTGTTCGATCCAGTGGACGATCGACAGGTCACCCTCGATGACGTTGACGTGCCAGTTCGTCGGGAAGGTCGACAACTGGTCTGCGGCACCTGTCGTCTCCCGCGCGGGCGCCTCGAAATCATGACGCTCGAAATTCGCGATGTTCATGGCGATGGTTTGCGAGGCGGCTTTGGAGGCACTCGTGACGAGGGTGCCATTGACCTCGTCGTTGTCTGCGTAGACGTAGGATTGCGAGATGACGTCGATCTGATGGTAGTCGCCCATCACAACCGTGACCGAGGCCGTTGGGCTGGCACTGACGATGCTTGCGAAGCTACCGACCTTGTTGGCCCCCGCCTCGATTTCCACCGCGCCGCTGCCATCGCTATTCGGGAGAGCGGGCTCCATGACACCTCCCGTGGTGGCGGATGGGGGTGCAGAGCATTGGGAGGGCGGTTCTCCGGCGGGCAGGTAGTCGGCGAGTTCGGGAAGTGCGTCGATATGCGTGCCGTTCACGTGGACGCCGTCGATGTCGTCCGCTGCGAGAACCACTGTGCCGCTGTCATCTTCCGGCAAATCGGCCGGCACGGCCGTTCCGGGCGAGGTCGTGGTGTGGTCCACGGGCGTGGCGGGATCTTCCGACTGCTGCGGCTCGTCGGCGCGCGCTATCGCCGCTAGGGCCTTGAGATTCGCGGCAAGTGCCGAAAGCGCCTCGGAACTGTCGATCTGGCTCAATTGTGCGATCGGTGAGGCATTCGTCGCTTCCTCGAGGTATTCCGCGAGCTTTTCGGTGACGCAGCCCGTGTCGGCCGCCATCGGTGAACCGCTCATGTTGAGGACGTCGTCGTCGTGAAGGAGGTTGACCTGCTGGATTTCAGCGCTGACCGAACCTGCGCCCTCCTGAACGACCGGCGCGTGGTCCGCTGCCGCGTGGTGCGGGGGCACGTGGTCTGGTGCGATGCCGGGCGTGCTTGCCACCGTGTTGAAAAGTCGGGACTCGATGTTCAAGTCGTCCAGCGATACAGGACCGGGGGGTGCGTCGTGGGAGAATTGGGTGCGCCCGGCGATATCGAGGCCCTCGATCCGGTAGCCGGAGGGTTGATAGGAAATGTCCGGATCGTAGTCTTTCAGTTCGAAAGAACACTTGAATTCGGGTAGCGGTGTGTCGGTGCCGGTATCCTCGGGCGCGGGCTTCGAGGGTTCACTGCCCTGCAGATATTGATGCCTTATGCGTGCCTCATCGGTCGCCGTCTCGAACAGCCCAAGGAAATGCGCGACGATTTCGTTGACCTTCTGCGCGTGCATTACCCCGATCCTTCCCTTCAGCCGCCAAGGGAGGCCTCGGCGGGCCGACCGGCGACCAAGGCGCGTTGAACCGATCTCAAATCAACCATCCATCTGTGCACCGGTGCGGCCGGCCAGCGCACATCCCTTCGTCTGCAATCAACCGTCGCTGTCCTGGCCGATAGACGTCACGTGCAAGTCGCCGCCAACGACGTTGACGTCGACGGCGTTGCTGAGGAGGTTCGCGCCCTGAACGATCTCCTGGTGGAACTCACCACCTGCAAGGGTCGCGGACGCATCGGCTTTGGCGCTGGCATCGAGCTCGTGACCGACCTTCAGATCCCAGTCGGAGCTCGTGCCGAAGTGCATGCCGTCGCCACTCTCCGCATGCCCGCCATCCGTATGCGGCGCGTTGTCGGGATTGGCATTGTTCATCTTGACGCTATAGGCATGATCCTGGTCGGCGAGGCTGTTTGCCTGCACGATGGTGAACCCGGTGTCGTTCCCGACAGCGTTCAGCGAATGTTCGAGGATGCGATCGAGGTTCAAGCCGAAGGAAAGGTCCTCTCCGAGATTAAACGTGAGGTTCGCGGTGACGCCGACATTGCCGATACCGGTGGTGTCGTCCAGTGCCGGAGGCTCACTGACGGAGGGATAGTTGTCGTGGTCGCCACTGGTCGCTTTTGCGTCGACCTTGCTGGAGACGTTGTTGCCGTCGGCAATGCTGCGATGGCTTGTCGCGTCGCAGTCACCGTTTGGGGCATTGACGCTGCCACTCGCGAGCCCGTCGGCAAGCGCGCCAATCTTCAAGTCGTCATCGGTGGTGATACTGTTGTCGGCCCGAAAATCCTTTAACGGGGTATCGGTCATATACAACTCCCTTCGCAGAGGGAGCCAGCACCGAAACCCTTTCATCTTTTATAGGATTTTTGCGGGGCTGGCTCTCTTTTGAAGTTCAGGCGAATCGTGATAAAAGACAATCCGTCTGTTGGGTTCCGATATTTTCCCTTTGTATTCATAGTATAGTTGCTTGTATGTACTTCTACATAAATGGCTACGTACTATAAATATTGGTTACATCATATGTCGAGTAGCAGCTCGATATATGTACTCCGCGGCTGCGACGCATGATACAAAAGCAGTCCGTGGGTCGTGCAAACTCAAGCGCGACGATGGTAGTGTGAGCCTGAATGCGGAGGAACGAAAGACACCAATTGTGGTTAGTCTCTTGTATTCAATGGCTTTTTTAAATCTTTGGCCGTACCGTCGATGCAGTTAAGACAATGTTAATATTTGTGAATCTGGCGTAATGCGATTGAGTATGGTTCGGTTTGGCGCTGCGCCCGCGATTACACGGGCGATTGGTGAACGACGAGAATTCATGGTCTAATTCAAATTGTTAGGATGGCATCGATCGATGCCGGGGTGGGCGCGTGGCCAAACTCGCGCTATTCCAATTATGGTTGTCCATAGCCGGCTCTACGACTTTAGATGTGGTGGTGCATAATTCGTAATAGCTATGCCGACGGCTTGCCCATACTCCGCGCATCTCCGGCAGAGCAAAAGGCGGGCATTCCATCACACCGCATTTGCAGCCGCGGCCGTCGTCCAGAAATTCCCCTCGAAAACCAGGGGTGTTTGGCCAGGGGACCTTTCGAAGCCGATTGGCCCAAAATTGGTTCGTTTTCGAACGATTTAGACGCGAACGTGAAGAGCATCTAATCCTTTTGGGTGGTTTCGCATCCCCCATCTTTACGATACATTAGTTATCACGAATTTTTTGTTCGTTATTATTGCGCAGTATTTGAAGAAATTTTTCAAGCGCGGGCTGCTCCAAGTGGGGTTGGAACACCCATTAAAATAAATGGGAATTTCCCAAGGAGGGGATAAATGTATCGTACGAGCTCGAACCTGAGCGATTTTGAAGACAACAACAAAGTATTATCCACAAAAAGTAAGATCGTAATGCTCGCCAAGGTGGATCTGTTCGCAGAATGCCTGATGCAGGCGGTCGGCGCGCGGTTTCAGGGCCAGGACGTGGTCAGCCTGTCCGATCCCGAAAGCCTGCTCGACGGCAACCTCGTCGACGTCAGGCTGGTCATGCTTTATCGCTTGCCGGTGGCGACCTTTCCATCCGTGCTCAGGATGGTCCATGAATTCCACCCGAAGGCCGCGATCGGGCTCGTTGTGGAGGATGCGGACGCGCTCGATTCGTCGATCGCCGGCTTCGTCGATGAAGGATTGATTCACGGCGTGCTGCCTCTCAACCTTCATCTGGATGTCTGCTTGACCGTCATCGACCTTCTGATGAAAGGCGGCGAACATTTTCCCGCGGCGCTGCTCAGGCATCTTGCTCCGGTGAGGCTCACCGGCGAAGCTCTTCGCGTCGGGCGGGAAGCGGTCGTCGAAGCTTTTGTTGCTCCGGAGCCGAAGCGCGATGCCGGCATGGGTGTGCTGACCGCGCGCGAGGTGCAGATTCTCGATCTGATCTGCATGGGGACACAGAACAAGATCATTGCCGATCGCCTCGGCCTGTCGGAAAACACCGTCAAGGTCCACGTGCGCAACATCTACAAGAAGATGAACGTACGGAACCGGACCGAAGCCGCTTCCCGCTATTTCACGCATGAGGCGGAGCGCGGCATGTCCGAAGCGCGGATTGGCTCGCGCTGGAACTGACGAGGGTCGCGGCGTTATCGAACGGAAAGGCCCCTCGCTTTCGGGCGAGGGGCCTTTCCGCATGTTTTCGACGATGAAACTTACTCGGCGGCCTGCGGTCCAAGTGCGCCGCGGCGGATCTGATCGGCTTCGATCGATTCGAACAGGGCGCGGAAATTCCCCTCACCGAACCCTTCATCCCCCTTGCGCTGGATGAACTCGAAGAAGATCGGTCCGATGACGGTCTTCGAAAAGATCTGCAGCAGGATCTTCGTCATGCCGCCATTCACCACGCCTTCGCCATCGATCAGAATGCCATGCTTCTTCATCCGGTCGATCGGCTCGTCGTGGCCGTGGACGCGCTCGCGCGACATTTCGTAGTAGGTCTCGGGCGGTCCGGGCATGAACTTGAGGCCATTTTCCGCAAGCTTGTCGGTCGCGTCGTAGATCGCCTCGGTTCCGACCGCGATGTGCTGGATGCCTTCGCCCTTGTACTTCTTCAGATATTCCTCGATCTGACTGGTATCGTCCTTGGACTCGTTCAAGGGGATGCGGATCTTGCCGCAAGGCGAGGTGATCGCGCGGCTGACGAGACCGGTGATGCGGCCGTCTATGTCGAAGAAGTGGATCTGCTTGAAGTTGAACAGTTCACGGTAGAACGCCCACCACTTGTCCATGTTGCCGCGATAGACGTTATGGGTCAGGTGGTCGAGATAGTAGAAGCCGACGCCCGTGGGCTTCCGATCGCGCTCGCCCAGCCATTCGAACTCGGCATCATAGGCCGAGCCCTTGTCGCCGTATGTTTCGACGAAATAGAGAAGCGAGCCGCCAATGCCGACGATTGCCGGAACATCGAGGCACTTGTCGTTTCCGGTATAGGGCTCGGCGCCCTTGGAAACGGCGTGCTCGAATGCATGCTTCGCATCGACGACGCGCCAGGCCATCGACGGGGCGCAGGGGCCGTGC
This sequence comes from Sinorhizobium terangae, assembly GCF_009601505.1. Classification (GTDB taxonomy): domain Bacteria; phylum Pseudomonadota; class Alphaproteobacteria; order Rhizobiales; family Rhizobiaceae; genus Sinorhizobium; species Sinorhizobium terangae. Next base: position 5,176 of record NZ_WITC01000025.1, on the reverse strand, counting down.
TTGTCGACGAAGCGCATGGCATGAGAGCCCGGCTCGGCATTGACGATGTAGTTGATGTCGCCCTGGCGCCAGACCGTGATGTCCTTCGTGCGGTGCTTGGCGACCTCCAGATATCCCATGCGGGTGAAGAGCTCTTTCAGCTTCTCCGGCTCGGGATGCGCGAATTCGACGAACTCGAAGCCGTCTGTCCCGGCGGGGTTCTCCGCGCTGATTTTTGGGGGTGGTGCGTCGTGCGGAAACGGGCCCATCGGAAGCCTCCTCTTCATTCTTCCAAACTTCGCTGGAGTATGGCGCAGATCCGATGCATGATGCTTGTATTCTTGCGTGTTTTCGGCGATTCTACGCATGAATTGTGCGGCGGATTAGGCGAGGGCGCATGAATGGAGCAGCTTGACGGGTTCGACCTCAAGATCCTCAGCGAACTGCAGCGGGATGGGCATCTGACCAATAACGAATTGTCCGAGCGCATCGCGCTTTCGCCGTCCCAATGCTCGCGGCGGCGATCCCGATTGGAGGCGGAAGGCTATATCACCGGCTATCAGGCGCAGATCGACCGGCAAAAGCTGGGGCTCGATCTGATGGTGGTGATCTCGGTGACGCTCGCCACGCACAATCGCGACAATGCCAAGCGTTTCGGCAAGCTGGTGTCCGGTTTGCCCGAAGTGCTGGAGGCCTACGCGCTGACGGGGGAGATGGACTATCACTTGCGCGTCGTGACACCGGACCTCGCCGGGCTTTCGCGTTTCGTCAACGACGTGCTGCTGCCGCACGACAGCGTCCAGCACGTAAAGACGTCGATCGTGCTCGAAACGCTGAAGAGTTTCGAAGGGCTGCCGATACCGGAGCGGGTGAAGGGTTAGCCGTCTTATGGCGCAACCGATTTCCTCATCGCTCGTTCGACTGCACGCAAGCCCGCGGAAAGCGCCTTCATGTCTTCCGTTCCGAGCATCGAAAGCAGTTCGGCCTGATAGCGGCTGGCGAGCTTGGTCAGTTCCTTGTAGGCCTGCTCACCTGCCGGCGTCAGCGCCAGATGCTCGAACCGGCGGTCGCGACCGTCCTCCTCGCGCTTCAGCCAGCGGCGCTGTTCGAGGCTGAACACGGCACGGCTCACCTTCGTCTTGTGCATGGTGGAATGCGCGCCGATCTCGGTCGCCGTCATGCTGTGGCCGGAACTCCCGAGTGCGGCGAGCGTTCGCCATTCGGGACGGGAAAGCTGATAGCGCGCCTTGTACTGCGCGGCAAAGCGCAGGGCGATGAATTCCGCCGCCCGGTTGAGCCGATACGGCAGGAAGCTCTCCAGTTCGAACTCATCCCGCGCCATCGCTTCCTTCCTTGATAGTTACAAAATCAATAGTTACGATTGTAACCAATATAGCGACGATAAGAGGAGGTGCAAGCCATGTTGGAAAAGGCGGAAAAGCAACGCGAAGCCGGCACGGCTGCGGAACGGGCGCTCTCCTACATGCCCGGATTTGGCAACGATTTCGAGACCGAAAGCTTGCCGGGCGCCCTGCCTCAAGGCCAGAACAGCCCGCAGAAATGCGAATATGGGCTATACGCAGAGCAGCTTTCCGGTTCTCCGTTCACCGCGCCGCGGGGCACCAATGAGCGCTCCTGGCTCTACCGCATTCGTCCGAGCGTCCGGCATACCGGACGCTTCAAGAAGATCGACTATCCGCATTGGAAGACCGCGCCGCATATTGCCGAGCATTCGCTGGCGCTCGGGCAGCTGCGCTGGAGCCCGTTGCCGATGCCTACGGAAAAACTGAACTTCCTCGAAGGTATCCGGACCATGACCACCGCCGGCGATGTCTTGACGCAGGCGGGGATGGCGGCGCATAGCTACGCCTTCAATGCCGATATGGTCGACGACTATTTCTTCAATGCCGACGGCGAGTTGCTGATCGTGCCGGAAACCGGCGCCATCCGCGTCTTCACCGAACTCGGCAAGATGGACGTTGAACCGGCGGAAATCTGCATCGTACCGCGCGGGACGATGTTCAAGGTCACTCGGCTGAGCGATGAAAAGCTCTGGCGCGGCTACATTTGCGAAAACTACGGCGCGAAGTTCACGCTGCCGGATCGCGGGCCGATCGGCGCCAACTGCCTTGCCAATCCGCGCGATTTCAAGACGCCGGTCGCCGCCTACGAAGACAAGGAAATACCCTGCCGCGTCCATGTGAAATGGTGTGGCTCCTTCCATGTCACCGAGATCGACCATTCGCCGCTCGACGTCGTCGCCTGGCACGGCAACTACGCGCCCTATAAATACGACCTCAAGACCTTCTCACCGGTCGGCGCAATCCTGTTCGACCACCCGGATCCGTCGATCTTCACCGTGCTGACGGCGCCATCGGGCGAGGAGGGCACGGCCAATGTCGATTTCGTCATCTTCCCGCCGCGCTGGCTGGTCGCCGAGCACACCTTCCGCCCGCCCTGGTATCACCGCAACATCATGAGCGAGTTCATGGGGCTGATCTATGGGCGCTACGACGCGAAGGAGGAAGGCTTCGTGCCGGGCGGCATGAGCCTGCACAACATGATGCTGCCGCACGGGCCGGACTTCACCGGCTTCGAGAAGGCATCGAACGGAGAGCTGAAGCCGGTGAAGCTCGACAACACCATGGCCTTCATGTTCGAGACCCGCTTCCCGCAGCAATTGACCAAGTTCGCCGCGGAGCTCGACACCCTGCAGCACGGTTACATCGACTGCTGGTCCGGCCTCGAACGGAAATTCGACGGCACGCCCGGAATCAAGTGACATCCGGCGAAGAACCGTGACATGGTGCACTGATCTGCGCCATCCGGCGCGGGTCAACAGAACACACCGGGAAACACCAGTCCATGAAACTCGCGACGCTGAAAGACTCCACCCGCGACGGCAAGCTCGTCGTGGTCTCGAAAGACCTGACCCGTTGCTCCGAGGTCGGCCATATCGCCCGCACGCTGCAGGCGGCACTCGATGATTGGGCGCATGCCGGGCCACGGCTTGCACGCGTCGCGGAAGGCATCGAGACTGGGTCCCAGCCGACCATGCGCTTTCACGAGCATGATGCGACCTCGCCCTTGCCGCGGGCGTATCAGTGGGCCGACGGTTCGGCCTATGTCAATCATGTCGAGCTTGTCAGGAAGGCGCGCAATGCCGAGATGCCGGCGAGCTTCTGGACCGATCCGCTGATCTATCAGGGCGGCTCCGACAGCTTTCTCGGACCGCGCGATCCGATCACGATGGCGGACGAAGCGTGGGGCATCGACATGGAAGGGGAAGTCGCCGTCGTCGTCGATGACGTCCCGATGGGGGCGGGCCTCGAAGAAGCCCGGCGGGCGATCCGCCTAGTCATGCTTGTCAACGACGTTTCGCTGCGCGGCCTCATCCCTGCGGAACTCGCCAAGGGCTTCGGCTTCTACCAGTCGAAACCGTCGTCCGCCTTCTCGCCGGTCGCGGTAACGCCCGACGAACTGGGCGATGCCTGGGATGGGGGCAAGCTGCACCTGCCGCTTCGTGTCGACCTCAACGGCAAGCCCTTCGGTCGTGCCAATGCCGGCGTCGACATGACCTTCGACTTCCCGCAATTGATCGCGCATGCGGCCTGCACCCGGCCACTTTCGGCCGGCACGATCATCGGTTCCGGCACTGTTTCCAACAAGCTCGATGGCGGGCCGGGCAAGCCGGTCGCGGAAGGCGGGGCCGGCTACTCCTGCATCGCCGAGATCCGCATGATCGAGACGATCGACAGCGGTGCGCCGAAAACACACTTCCTCAAATTTGGTGACGTGGTCCGGATCGAGATGAAGGATGCCGCTGGCCATTCGATCTTCGGCGCCATCGAACAGACGGTCGAGAAATACGATCGCGTCTGACAGCGCGCGAAACTGATTGGATCGGAGGCAAAGGTGGCGGAGGAAACCATTCTTTACGACTACTGGCGCTCGTCGGCGAGCTATCGCCTGAGGATCGCGCTCAATCAGCTCGGCGAGCCCTACGCCTCCGTTCCGGTCGATCTCATCGCCAAGGCCCATCGCGGGCCGGACCATCTGGCACGCAATCCGCAGGGCCTGGTGCCGGTGCTCGATATCGACGGCGAACGTTTTACTCAGTCACTCGCGATCATCGAGTATCTGGCGGAGACGAGGGAAGGCAGCGGCTTCCTGCCTGCTGACGCGATCGGCCGACAGCGGGTGCGTGCGCTGTCCTATGCCATCGCCATGGATATCCATCCCGTCTGCAATCTCGGGGTGATCGGTTACGTGATGGCCAGTGCCGAGGATGGCGAAGCCGCGCGACGCGCCTGGATGCACAAGTTCATCGGCGAGGGCCTTGCTGCCTTCGAGCGCATGCTCGATCGCCCCTCTACCGGCGAGTTCTGCCACGGCGATCGGCCGACCATGGCGGATTTTTGCCTTGTACCCCAGGTCTACAACGCGCGGCGCTGGGGCGTCGATCTTTCCGCTTGCCCAAGGATCGTCGCCATCGACGCGCGGTGCGCCGAGATCGAGGCTTTCGCGAGTGCACATCCTGATAGGGTGAAGTCCTAGGCCATCCCGCGCTCTGGCCTACGAGCCTCACCTCTCGCAAGCAGAGCTTTCCGGCATGGCTCGCCGTGGCCTGTTCCGTCCAGCCGATGTCGCGAATGGATTGGCGAGCCTGAAATCGTCACGCTAGTTTTCGCGTCACTGCCCGTCTAAGGGCGCGCCGGAAACACCTCTAGAGCGAGAGACCCATCGATGAAAAGCTATGTGCTGACCGTCACCTGCAAATCCACCCGCGGCATCGTCGCCGCCGTCACCGGTTTTCTCGCGGAAAAAGGCTGTTACATCAGCGACAGCTCGCAGTTCGACGATCTCGAAACGGGCCTCTTTTTCATGCGACTCACCTTCATCAGCCAGGATGGCGCGAAGCTCGAGGAACTGCGCGAAGGCTTTGCACCGGTTATAGAGCGCTTCAAGATGACGATGGAAATCCGCGATTCCGAAGAGCGCATGAAAGTGCTGTTGATGGTGTCGCGTTTCGGCCATTGCCTCAACGACCTGCTCTACCGCTGGAAGATCGGCGCACTGCCGATCGACATCGTCGGCGTCGTCTCCAACCACTTCGACTACCAGAAGGTGGTCGTCAACCACGACATTCCCTTCCACTGCATCAAGGTGACGAAGGAAAACAAGCCGAAGGCCGAAG
>NZ_WITC01000024.1 GCF_009601505.1 Sinorhizobium terangae | reverse complement strand
CGTCGGCCGGCAGGATGTCGATGCGGCCGACCGGCTGCGCGGCATCGGCGATCACACCACTCAAGAGATTTTGCAGATGCTGCGTCATGCGATCGATCTGCTTGGCTGCCAATCGATTGGCATCAAAATGCCAGCGGAAGCTCCCATCCACAGCGCAAACCTCAAATGTCAGCACCTCACCGCATTGGGGTGCCCCAGCGCTTTGGCTCGACGGCAGATCGCCAGCGGCAGAATAGCTATTTGCGGTAATCGTGATGCCAATCGGCCAAGGCCGGCGCGACCGTAGCGCCTTCACGGGCCGCAAGGTCGGGCAGCGCGCGATAAGATCCCGGGCAAAGCTATCGTGCTCCTTCAGCCGATGCCATTCGGCCGCCACTGCCCTGCGCACTGCTGCAAAATCTTGGGCTGGATCAATGGTGTTTTCCATTGGCACGACAGAAGCGATCAGGGCCTCCACCGCTGGCAAGCCGGCTCGCGAAGCTTGCGGCGCCGGCGTCCACCCCAATTGAAACTCTGTTTCTCCCGTAATGCGGGCGAGATAGATCAGCCAAGCCGTTACCAAGTATTCCGTGCGATCGAGTGGCGACAGTCTAGCCAAAGCACTTGCAATGAACCACGAACTCGACTGCCATCCGAGCGGCGCTTGAGCCACGGGCGACGACGGAAAAGGAAGCTGCAATGTTCGAAGCTGCTTTAGCCGCTGTCGCCAAAAATCCTCTGAAGGCGCCAGCAATTCATGGGTGACAGTTATGCTGCGCGCCTGTTCATCGCTCAAGATCGGAAGGCGATCACCTTCATCCAGATTGGAGCGCCTGGCGAGGGCTCGCGCGTCCAGCACCTCCCCATCGGGCTCGCCAAAGCAAACATCGACATTCTCTGTACCCGTCGCCACACGCCAATGGCTGGAGTGGACTTCAAGCAGGCGACCTGCCGGAACGTCCGAGGGTCGAGCCAACACCTCCAGGCGTCTGACTGTGACAACCTCATCGCCAATGAGAACCTTGGGCAGACACATTGGATTGGGATGATATGGCCCAAAGTTTAAGGCACGCGTCATCGCTGACAGATCTTGCGCGGAGCGGTCCCATCGCAGACAGCCTGCCGCATCTGGGCGCCGGCGGCTCGGAAAATAACTTCTGTCCACCAGCACCTGCGGATAGGCCGTAAGCTTCCCCTTCTCAAGGCCAGTTAAGAGGTCGCGGAAGCCCTCAATCGCGGCTTCATGACACTTAAGATTCAGGCTCCACGCCGTATCGTTCGGCGTAATCAGCACTTGGCGCTGAACCACGACGTCACCCGTATTAACACCATCATCGATCCGATGCCACGTGATGGCATATTCGGTCTCTTGCGCCAGCAGCGCCCAAGACGCTGCCTGCGTTCCCGCATATCGCGGCAATGGACCGTCGTGGTAATTGAAAGCACCTCGACGCGCTCGCCCAAACACGTCCGGTGGCAATATGAAGGGATTGGCGATGGAGAAAATCCAATCTACCGGCTCAGCCTCCAAAAAAGAGCAGAGCTCTTCAACGCTTTCCCTGCACGGGATATTAGCGCGAGCCGCCCACTCTGCGAAGATGGCGTCGTCACACAGGGCCGCACCAATGACGTGGCCCATCGCCATTGCCAGCTGAGCGCAGCGGATTGCAAGCGTACCACCGCCAACAAAGACGGTGGAGGAGATCGATGGTGCTGCAGGATGCCTATCCTGATCGCGTTCGCAGCCACGGCCGCGCACCGGAGAAGACCGATATGCCATCTTCATCCCTCCCGCACTCACCCACGAAGTTGCGCGGTTCCCGCCCTACGCGCCGACCCACGTAATCGGTCACACTGGGTCGGATCTGCTCGGGCCGTGCAATCGTTTGTGTAATCTGGCGTGCATTGACTGGAGCGAAACTCTTGCGCTGAGCTCGACCTGCCTAGTATCCGCACCAAGCTCCCACGCCCAAATATTGTCGACGGCAGTATCGCAGTTGCCACCCTCGTCTGAGTTTCGGTGAGCGTGATCATTGGACGACTTCTCCTCTGTCTATGCGCCTTTCAAGAGGACTGCATATATCGTGCCTAAGGTGAAATCGTTCTCAATCAATACGATAGCCATGACACTGCTATGTCACGTATCCCACATCGTCGGACATCGTCCCATCGATCGCTGTCAGTCGGCACAAGTGTTCCGGAATCTCGGCCATGTATTCCCGGCAAAGAAAGCGACCCTGGAATTTCAAAGTGATTTTTCCAGCCCGGCCTCACCGTTTTGTCGTTTTGTCGGGTAAGCCCCTGATATTCGGATGAATGAGTTGATTGAGTCCAGCGGCTCTCCCGGTGGATCGCCGGGCGGTGCATCTTCAGTTTTGGACCCAACTTGATCCAAACAGCGCAACCGCTTACTTCTCAACGAACGCTCTGGACAAGGAGACGTAGCTGGCTTCTTTCGTCTTTCATTCGACGCGGCGGCCAATGTCGCCTCGAGACAGGACAAAATCCCGTGCGGAGCCACATGGTGACGCAATATCTTACCGGGTGTTTCACCGCCTCCTTCGCAATTCAGGGCAGTGGAGGCGGCCGAGGTATCCGGCCGTGCCCCCGGGTAGCATGTCCGCTGCGACATCATTGATCAGGACAGTATTCGCGGCCTCTCGTGTCCGACAAAATGAGAATGGGGCCAATTCCTCGCTTCGCCTACAAGTGGCAGATCATCGTCACTTCACATTCGATTCATCGACCCAGGATCTGCTTTAGGCGACGACCTTCCAAATCTTCCCAAATCTTCGCATGTGACTAAACCGCGCCGAGTTCGCCCGGATGCTCCGACTTCTGAGAAAGCGGGCCGAATGACCAAGACAACGACACATTTTTCCGCTGAGGTTCTTCGCCCGTGCGGTGCGAATGGTGTTGGGCCGCTAAGGTGAATATTCCTCGCAATGAGCGCCGTTAATATGAGATCTGGCGTTTATTCGCCTTGATCAATATCCTGAGCCTGCCGGGTCGTTGAGCTTGTGGCGCTCGGTTCCGTTGAGGGGCGGGTTGAAGATACTGACGAGGATCAGGTCCTTGTCGCGGCCCCCGCGCAGAATATGCTTGTCATGCTTGTCAAGCACATAGATGTCGCCCTTGCGGATGGGGAAGACATTACCGTCCATGTCCTCGACCTCACCCTCTCCTGCGATGCAGTAGCAGGCTTCGAGATGATTACGGTATTGCAGCAGCGAGACGGTGTTAGCGCGCACAACGGTGTGACAGATGCTAAAGCCCATGCCGTCCTTATCCGTCAAGAGGCGGTGGCTAGTACCATTGCCCCACTCGACGAAGTGGTCGGTCGCTTCAACATCGTTCAGGCTACGCACAATCATAGCGCTATCCTATTCTTAACTTTGATTGCAGGAATACAGGTTTAGTCATTATTGTGGGAGCTGGAGGCCGCTGTTCTGACCTAGCTGACTTCTGGCAGCGGTCCAACCGGATGTAACGTCTAACTCGTCATGCGTGATGTTTAGTCGAGGCATTTTCCGATCTCTACAATCGACGCCAGACCTGTAGCACTTGGTTTGACCCTTTCAAGCAGACTGCCTTTTCCCTAGATCGTTGACGACTCGCTCTACGTCAGTTCGAGGCATAGCTGCTTCTTTCGTTCATTTTACCAGACTAGCTGCCCGCTCTCGCAAGCGGTCGGAGACGATGCCGTGAACAAGCAAGCGCCATACCAACCGGGAAACTTCTGACCTTGCGGGTTTCTGATCCTAAGCATTTGTCAACTTCCTTGTCTGCTTCTTGACAATACGTCGGACATCAGAGACTGCTGTGTTGGTGTCTTAATGTTTTTCAATGGTTCTGGTTTGGCGCGGCAGTTGCTCGGACAAAGGCACAACCCTGCCGCACGAACGAGCAGGAGTTCCTCCATTCAGCCTTGCCGAACAGGCAGTCACCAACCGAACATCAGTGGCAAGCGACGCCCGTCTCCAGTCCCATCACGGCGCGGGCAAGAGTCGATTTGCCCGAGCCGCTTTCCCCACGATGCCAAGGCTACCGATCTGGTGCGCGAATACCACCTGCCGCGCCCGCGGATCTTTTCGAAACAAAGCATTTGACCCGCGGAAAGCTCGATGTTGACGCCGTGCAAGACGCGCATGCTAGGATCCCTACGGCTCGCTCGACCCGCGCCATATGGTGCGAACGATCATCGCCGAGCCGATCGTTTCGCTGGAGCGCGGGACGAGCATCGCCGAGCGCAACCGGCGCGTTGCGGAAGTGCTGGACGCCGTTGACCTGCCGCTGGCTTCGGCCGACAAATATCCGCACGAGTTCTCCGGCGGTCAGCGTCAGCGCATTGCCATTGCCCGCGCGCTGATCACCCGACCGGCGCTGATCGTTGCCGACGAGCCGGTTTCGGCGCTCGATGTGTCGATCCAGGCGCAGGTCTTGAAGCTGATGATGGACCTGCAAGAGAAACTCGGCCTCTCCTATCTGTTCATCAGCCACGATCTCGGCGTCGTCCGCGCCATCACCGACCGGGTCGCTGTCATGCATCTCGGCCGGATCGTGGAACAACGACCGACGGACGACGTATTCGACAACCCCCGTCACCCCCTACACGCAGGCGCTTGTCGCCGCCGTGCCCAGGCCCTTCTCCGGGCGCCGCAAGCGGTTCCGGTCGGAGACGCCGACTCAACCGCCCGTCCACACCGCCACCACCACCGTCGGCTGCGCCTATGCCGCCATCTGTCAGCGCAGGCAGGATATCTGTCTGACCCAAACACCCATAGCCAAGCCGGTGACGCCGGCTTGGTCCGCCCGCTGTCACTTTACCTAGATCGTTCCATTGTCTCACAGGAACAGTGAGATGATCTAACTCTTTGAAATTGCGCAATTCCGGACGGAAAACCGTTTCACACCTCTCGCGGCATTGCTCTCATTGAAGGAATTTTCGCCCATGTCCGATCTCGCCGATTTCTCCGCTGTCGACCTTGTCGAGGCTTACCGCCTGCGAAAGCTCTCTCCTGTCGAGGTCGTTGAGGCCGTCATCGCGCGCATCGATGCCTTGGAGCCGAAACTCAATGCGCTGTGGGCCTATGATCCCGACGAAGCACGCAAGGCGGCGAAGGCATCCGAAGCACGGTGGGCGGAGGGCGAGCCTCTGGGCGCGATCGATGGTGCGCCGGTGACGATCAAGGAGAACATCGCCACGAAAGGCACGCCCGTGCCGCTTGGCTGCGCTGCCGTGCCGCTGGTGCCGGCCGCCGCCGACGCGCCGCCGGCAGCGCGCACCCGCGAGGCGGGCGGCATCATTTTGGCCAAGACCACCATGCCGGATTACGGCATGCTCTCCTCCGGCCTTTCCAGTTTCCACAAGCTGGCCCGCAATCCATGGGACCTCTCAGCCAGTCCCGGCGGATCGAGCGCCGGAGCGGGAGTGGCTGCGGCAGCCGGTTACGGCCCGCTCCACATCGGCACCGATATCGGCGGCTCGATTCGGCTGCCGGCCGGCTGGTGCGGCGTCGTTGGTCTGAAACCATCCGCGGGCCGAATCCCGATCAATCCGGCCTTCATCGGTCGTGTGGCCGGGCCGATGACCCGCACCGTGGCCGACACGGCGCTCTACATGTCGGTGCTTTCGAAGCCGGATGCCCGCGACACCATGGCCCTGCCCTATGCCGATATCCCTTGGCTCGACCTTGCCCGTGACGTGAAAGGCCTGAAGATCGGCCTCTGGCTCGAGGCCGGCTTCGGCCAAACTGTCAGTGAAGAAACCGAGCAGGCGGTCAAGCAGGCGGCAAAGCTCTTTGCCGACGCCGGTGCAATCCTCGAGCCCGTCGCGCCGTTCCTCACCCGCGAAATGATCGATGGTCTCGACCGCTTCTGGCGGGCGCGCGGCTGGGAAGACGTGTCGCGCTTGGCGCCGGAACAGCAGGCGCAGATCCTGCCCTATATCTTCGACTGGATCGAAACGGCCAAGGACTTCTCCGGCCGCGACGTCTATACCGGCTTCACCCAGATCGAAAGCATGCGCAACGCCCTTCACGCGGGGCTGACGGGGTTTGATTTCATCCTGTCGCCGACGGCACCGACGCCATCCTTTCCCGCCGAATGGGCCTCGCCGATAAACGACCCGCAGAAACCGTTCGAGCACATTGCCTTCACCGTCGCGGCGAACATGGGCGGGCAGCCGGCGATCTCGATCAACTGCGGCTATGCCGCCAACGGATTGCCGATCGGGCTGCAGATCATCGGCCAACCGTTTGACGACATCGGCGTCCTGCGTCTCGCGCGGGCCTTCGAGAGCCTGCGTCCGCAGCAGCGGCCCTGGCCGAAGGTCGCCGCATGAGCGACGCGATGCGCTACACCGTCGAGAGCGGCAACCTGGAGAACATCATCTCCCGCTGCTCGATATCGTTCGCCGCCTCGGCGTCAGCGTTTCGAACGCTTGCCATCGACGTGGACGGCGGCAAAGCGAACCTTGAGATCGCTTGCCGCCGATGCCGTGCTCTTCGGCGCTGTCGGCGGACCGAAGTGGGATGGCAACGACACGCAGGTCTACGACACCTACGAGATCGAGCGCATCGCCGGCGTCGCCTTCGAGCTCGCACGCACGCGCAAGAACCGTGTCTGCTCGATGGAAAAGCGCAATGTGATGAAATCGGGCGTGCTCTGGAACCAGGTCGTGACCGAAACGCACAAGGCGAAATATGCCGATGTGCAACTGGAGCATATGCTGGCGGATGCCGGCGGCATGCAGCTGGTGCGCCAGCCGAAGCAGTTCGACGTGATCGTCACCGACAATCTGTTCGGCGACATGCTGTCCGACGTCGCCGCCATGCTGACGGGCTCGCTCGGCATGCTGCCCTCCGCCTCGCTCGGCGCGCCGGATCCGAAGACCGGCAAGCGCAAGGCGCTCTACGAGCCCGTGCACGGCTCGGCACCGGACATTGCCGGCAAGGGCATTGCCAACCCGATCGCCATGATCGCCTCCTTCGCCATGTGCCTGCGCTATTCCTTCAACCTCGTGAAGGAAGCCGACAACCTCGAAAAGGCGATCGCCAACGTGCTCGACAAGGGCATCCGCACCGGCGACAT
>NZ_WITC01000023.1 GCF_009601505.1 Sinorhizobium terangae | reverse complement strand
ATGATGACGAGATCGGACTCCCGCTTCAGGAAGCTCGTCGAGCGGAACAGCGCGCCGATCACCGGAACCTGCGACACCCACGGCAATTGTTGAACGTCCTTGGCATTGATCGACTGCAGCAACCCGGCCATGGCGAAGCTCTGGCCGTCGCGCAGCGCCACCGTTGTCTTCGCCGCGCGCGAGATGAAGCCGGGATTGCCGTTGACGTTGATCGAGGTGTCGAGCTCGGAGACTTCCGGCTCGATCTTGAGACTGATGAGCCCGCTGTCGAGCACCACCGGCGTGAAGGTGAGCCTGACGCCGAAAGGCCGGTAATCGGTTTCGGTCGCGACCGTCGCGCCATTGGCAACCGTCGTCTGGATCGGCACCTCGCCGCCGGCGTGGAAGCTTGCGGTCTCGCCGCTCATGGCGATCAGGTTCGGCTGCGCCAGCCGGCGCACCAGGCCCTTCTGCTCCAGCGCATTGATGACGACGTCGATCCGGCCGCCGGCAATCTCCAGCACCTTGGCGATCAGCTGCCCGAAGGGCTGCATGCCGGTCGCCGCCCCCGCGGCATCTCCGAGTGTGCGGACAAGGTTTCCGTCATCATCGACAGCGATACCCTGGCTGGTCGTTGCCTTGCCGATACCGTTCTTGCCCTGGCCGGACCAACCGATGCCGAGGTCGCGTCCCGTCTGGCGGGAAGCCTCGATCACGCGCACCTCCAGCATGACCTGCTGGGAATCGCTGACGCGCAACTGGTTCAGCACCGGCTGATCGGAATAGGACTGGGCGATCTCCAGCACGCGCTGTAATTCCACGGCGTCACGCACGGTGCCGGTCAGGCGAATGCGATCGTTGGAATTGAACACCCGAATCCGCGCTGAAGGTGCAGCGGATCGGATCGCCGCCGCAACCTCGCTGAAGTCGCTGGCGACGCGGATGTCGATGACGCCTATCAGCGCCTTGTTGTCGTCATAGACGGAGATGTTTGTGGACCCCGTCTGCTTGCCGCGGATGAACAGCGACCTCTCGGAGAGCGGCACGACGTCGATCAACTCGGCGCTGCCGATCACAAGGTCGCCGAAGGACTTTCCAGTCCTGATCGTGATCGTGTCGTTCGGCGCCAACGTCACCTGCTCCACGGTGCCCGTGAGGCTCACGAATTCTTCCTGAGCGTCCGCCCGACCGATGAAATAGGGGCTCGATAAAGTGCAGGCGCCTACCACCGCCGTCAATGCCGGAAGGGTTCCGGCTCGCGCCAACCCCTTGCTCATTCTGCTCAGCATTTCCGCTCCAGCCTCCGCTCGTTGTCCACCGCCCGGCGGCAAAGCCGCACCTTAATTCTTCCCCCCCAACCCGACTCGGTGCCCCTTACGCGAAGCGCACGGTCGCCCATTTCGGCTCTACCGACAAGAGTGGCTGCGCATTTCACACGCAATCTCTGACTGTTTTTTGCGACGTCGCTGCCTCACGCCTTGCCGATCCTGCTCGCAATGGTCCTAGCCACGAACGGTCCGCCGGCACAATCGCTAGGCTTGACGACCGCCGTACGGGAACTACTTGTGGTCGAGATCAGTTAGTCCAGATAGTACAACCAGGCGGGGCTCGACTGCAGCGGAAGGGGCCTGCCGCCGTCAGTCGAAGAGCCGTGGCATGAACGCTCCGATTCCCGAACGTTCGCCGAAGAGGTCCCATGACTTCTTTCAGTATCTTATCGATGGCATTGCCGAACCGGTGATCGTCAAAGACGAGGCGTCGAGATTTGTCTTCATAAACAGCGAAGCATGCGGGCTTATGGGCAGAACTCGCGATGAACTCCTCGGACGCACCGACTATGATTTTTTGCCAAGCGAGGAAGCCCATCGGATTGTTGCGCTTGACAGAGCGGTCCTTTCCACCGGCGAGGACTGTCAGCTCGAAGAGCAAATCACCACGCCAGACGGCGTCACGCGGACGCTGCTGACCAAGAAGCGCTGCGTGCGCATACCGATTGGCGCGAAGGAAGAGAAATTCCTGGTCGCCGCCATCGTCGAAATCACACATCTTCGTAAGACCGAAGCAACACTGCGCGCCAGCGAAGAGCACTATCGGTCGCTCGTAGACTTGCATCCCCAGGTTCCTTGGACGGCTGACGCGAAGGGCGAGGTGTTGGAAGTAGGCCCGCGATGGACCGAATTTACCGGATTGGGCGAGAAGGAGACGCTCGGACGTGGATGGGCAAAAGCCGTGCATCCGCGGGACGCCGCCATGGTTCACACGCAGTGGCAACGCTCTCTTTCAAGTGGCGAACCCCTCGATGTCGAATATCGGCTTTTGACCGCAACTGGTCATTACCGCTGGTTCCGAGGCCGCGCGGTGGCCAAGCGCAACGGCGCTGGAGAAATTGCGCGCTGGTATGGCGTCCTTGAGGATGTCGACGATATTCGCCGCGCCGTCGAGGCTCTACGCGAAAGCGAGGCGCGTTTCCGGGCGATCGCCGACGACGCACCGGTGATGATCTGGGTAGCGGACCCTTCGGGCGACACGAGTTTCTTCAATCGCCTCTGGCTTGAGACCACCGGCCAAACGGAAGCCGAGGCCCTTGGTTTCGGCTGGGTGGATGTGATCCATCCCGATGACCGGGAGAAAGTGCAAGAAACATTCTTCCACGCAGCAACAGGTAAGGAGCCGGTCCGCAGCGAGTACCGCTTGCGGCGAGCCGATGGCAGGTGGGCGTGGGTGATCGATGTCGGCCAACCTCGCTTTGCCGACGATGGAACATTTCTGGGATATGTAGGCTCGGTCCTCGACATCACGGAACGCCGAGCCGCTGAGATCGCGCAACAGGAATCGCAGGCCTTCATCAGAAGCATTTTCGACAGCAGCCCCGACTGTGTACGCGTACTCGATCTGGACGGAAAGCCGCTGCTTATGAACAAGGCCGGTCGGCGGATCTTCGGCCACGCGGAGGGGGATCCGCTTACGAAAACGACATGGGACGTTATCGGCAGCGACGCGGACGCACAAAGGGTTCTAGAGGGTTGGGCAAAAGTCAGAGCCGGGGAGACGGCCCGCTTCGAGATCACGGTGCGCGATGCCGAGGGCGCGCAAAGATGCATGGACGTGATCGCGGCCCCCATCATGGGAAGTGAAGGAAAGCCAGTCCGAATGCTTACGATCTGGCGCGACATCACCGACGCCAAGCGCGCCAGCGAGGAAATCATTCGCGCGCACAGGAGGGCCGAGGCCGCGGCCGATCAGCTATCGTCGGTTCTCGATAGCACCATGGATAGCGTCATGCTCCTAGATGCCGGATGGCGAATTCGCTACTTGAATGAGAACGTGAAGCGACTTCTCAACATCGGGGACGAGGCGCTCGGACAAGTCTTCTGGAAGCTGTTCCCCAAAGAGATCGAGGGGAATTTTGCCAAGCACTGCCAGGAAGTCATGAGTCGGCGCGTTCGGTCCTTCTTTGAAGATTACTTGCCGTCGCTCGACACATGGATCGAGGCCAGCGCGTCCCCGACGCAAGACGGCATCTCTATTTTCTGTCGAGACATAACCGAGCGCCGTCGAGCAGAGGAAGATAAGCTTCAGGCCCAGAAGCAGCTAGCCCACATGGCAAGGCACGACATGCTTACCGGGCTTTCAAACCGGATGTTCTTCCGCGAATCCTTCGATCGGGCGCTAAGCGAGAGGCACGCGTCCCAGCGCATGGCGGTGCTGTGCCTGGATCTCGATGGGTTCAAGGCAATCAACGACACTCTTGGGCATCCGGCCGGCGACGCTTTGTTGCGCCAGGTATCTTCGCGACTCGTCGAGTCTGTGAGAGCAACGGACATTGTCGCCCGCCTCGGGGGTGACGAGTTTGCTATCATATACTTGGCAGCAAGGACCCATGAAGAGGCCTTTCGCGTCGCCCAACGGATAATCGACACCCTTTCCGAGCCGTTCGTCATTGAGGGTGTGAGCGCGACTGTCGGAGCGAGCGTCGGGATTGCTTTTGCGCCGGATGACGGGACTTCGGCGGACGAATTGATCAAGGCCGCCGACATAGCCCTCTATAACGCCAAGTCAAGCGGTCGGGGGACTTACAGGCGCTTCGATGTGGCTATGCACGCGCAACTTCAGGCGCACCAGAAGATGAAGATTGCACTTAGGGGCGCCCTCGAAAGGAACGAATTCGAGCTGTTCTACCAGCCGCTGATCAGCTTAAAATCACGGCGTGTAACGGGATGCGAAGCGCTATTGAGGTGGCGCAATCCGGAAAGAGGGATGATTGCTCCTTCAGAGTTCGTCCCTATTGCAGAAGAAACCGCATTGATCGTGACGATTGGTGAGTGGATACTCGCTGAAGCCTGCCGCGAAGCCTCACTATGGCCGGAGCATGTAAGCATCGCAGTCAACCTCTCTCCGGTCCAGTTCAAACATCGCAATCTCGTCAAGGCAGTGGCCGATGCTCTCTCGTCTTCCGGGCTTAATCCCGCGCGCCTGCAATTGGAGATCACCGAATCGGTCCTGCTGGACGAGAGTGAGCACAATGTCCAAGTGCTCCACGACTTGCGGAGCCTCGGTGTAAAAATCGCAATGGACGATTTCGGAACGGGCTATTCGTCGCTTGGCTACCTCAGAACCTTTCCCTTCGACAAGATCAAGGTGGATCAAGCCTTTGTCCGCGACCTTCCGCACGGGAAGGAATCGCTTGCAATCGTGAGAGCCGTCGCCGGGCTTGGCCGGAGCCTTGGGATGACCACGACGATCGAGGGCATCGAGACCGAGGATCAACTGGCGATCGCGAATGCGGAAGGTTTCCATGAGGTTCAGGGCTATATTTTTTCGCGCCCCGTGCCCGCAGGGGAAATTTCCAGGTTGATCGAGGACGGCTCGCTTTGAAGGGGCCGCACAGCATGCGTTGCGACTGCTTTGTGGGCCAATCAGGAGCATCTAGCCCTACGCATCGTGGTACGTGTGTGGCATAATCTCAGTACTACTGCGCGTTGACGCGCAATACACGGGAACGCATTCGCCGGGACGATCGTTAGTTGCGGAACCGCCGGCGAGCCGAATCGATGGCCCGCAAGCGCCAGACAACCGGCGAGGACAAGGTAATGAATGCCTCACGCGTCGCACTTATTGCCGATGATGATGAATTCTTCCGGATCGCGCTCGGCTTCATCCTGAAGAGCAAACTGCAATTCACGGAGATCATCGATGCAGGGTCGCTCGATGAAGCCGTTGAAAGACTCAGTGGGCGCGGCGACATATTGTTGGCGTTGTTCGATTTGGCGATGCCGGGGATGCAGAGTGCAGCCAGCCTCGCTGCCGTACGCGATGTTCACCCCGAACTGAAGGTCGTTGTGGTTTCGGCATCGTCCCGTCGATCGGACATATTGTCCGCCCTCACGGCCGGCATAAACGGCTATGTGCCAAAGGGCCTCGGGGCGACCGAGCTTGCCGAAGCACTAGGCGCCGTTCTCAACGGCGCAGTTTATGTGCCGCCTTCGATCGCGGGCCGCGCCTCCCCTCCCGAAGAAGCAGGTGTCCCTCCGCTCGTCCGCGGAAACCAGGACGAGCGGAGCCATCGCACGATCGAGTTCCTCACGCCAAGGCAGCGCGAGGTTCTCCTGCTCCTTGTGCAGGGGCTCTCGAACAAGGAAATCGCCCGCAAGCTGAACCTCGGCGAGGGTACCGTGAAGATCCATATGGCAGCACTCTTCCGCAGTCTGCGGGTCAGGAACCGCCAGGAGGCGGCCGCCGCAGGGGCGCGCCTGTTGCCCATGACCGAAAGCTAGGCCGACATAGTCCGGTCGGACAGGCCGCCGTCTAAGCCATCCGGATGAGTAGCGTAAATGCATGCCAAGACGTAATGACGACAACAACGGAAACGAATGTGGAACGAAATGCGCCAGCATGCTTCGACAGCTAGCATATCCCGCCCCCCGCTTCGCGCCTGCCCGGCAAATGAGCAAGGGGGTGTCCGGTGACAGGACACGCGCCGTCCTCAAACTTCGCTGAACAGGTTGCCTACAGGGTCGGCCTCAGTCTTCCAGCCTCCCGAAAAGGGTACGTCGCTTCGGCGATCGCTCGGCTCATGGTGCGGCGTGGGATTGGCGACAGCCGGTTGTTTCTCGATCGGCTGGGGCTGGACGCGGAATTGACCGACGATGCGGTCGCTGCGATCACGGTCGGAGAAACGCATTTCTTTCGGGGTCCAGATCAATTCCAGCTTATACGGCAAACAATCCTTCCCGAACTGCGGCGACGGCAGTCCGATGGCTCTCCCGTCCGGATCTGGAGCCTTGGCTGTGCAACGGGTGAGGAGCCCTACTCCCTTGCCATTCTCTGCGACGAGGAAGGTCTTTTGGGGGATGTTCGAATAAGTGCAGCCGACATCTCCAGGAGGGCGCTCGCCATCGCGAAGGCGGCCGAATATGGCGAATGGTCCTTGAGGAATACGGATCACAAGCAAAGAAAACGCCATTTCACCTCATGCGATGAAGGATTTCGACTGCACGAACGACTGCGCCGGCGGGTCGAGTTCGCTCACCTGAACCTTGGTACAGACGAGCTTCCGGCGCCGGAAAAGCAATTGGCTGACTTCGATTTGATCCTTTGCCGCAACGTGCTCGTCCATCTCGACGCGATCGCGGTGCCCCGGATTGCGCGTCAGCTACTCGCCTGCCTCGCCGATGGAGGCTGGCTGTTGACGGCACCCGCCGATCCACCTTTGTGGAAATACGCACCATTCGAGACTTCGGTCACACCTGCCGGTGTTGTCTATCGGCGCATCATAGCCCATCCACACGCGACCAGGAGTTCCATCTCATGTGCGACCTCCGTGCACGGTCAGACCAAAAAACCTGTCGCGCACGTGCCGCCTGTTCGAGCTTGTGTTGGCGATGCGCGAAAAGAGCTCGGCGACCAAACCTTCAAGGCTATTGCCCGGCAAATCCGCTCGCATTTCGATATGGGTGAGACTCGCGAAGCCGCGCGGCTTGCTGCGCAAGCGACGGAAAGCCACCCGCTCTCGGCGGAGCTACATTTCCTCCACGCGCTCTCTCAGATGGCCAACGAAGAAACCGCCGCGGCTGCCGCGGCGCTGCGACGCGTGGTCTATCTGGACAGCACTCTGGCAGCCGCGCAATTCTTTCTCGGTGCCTGTCTCAAAGACAGCGACCCGCAAGCGGCCCTCCGAAGCTTCGAAAACGTGCGCCTGATTTGCATCTCTCGTCCGCCGCAGGAACGCGTCTCCCTGATGCCCGAGACGACGGCCGGACATCTCGCGGAGCGTGCGCAGCGGGAAATCGGCAAGATCCGGCAAAGTCCAGGGAGCGAAGGCCCATGACGACACCCTCCCGGCCCGCCGCTCGCCCGGTCGACTGGACTGCCGTCAGAAGGCGCATGGCGGCGGCGATAGAGCAGACGGAGGCGCTTTTGGAAACGGCACAACAAGATCCGGGCGCGCCGAATGAGCAAACATCACGATCGGCCGGCGATGCGTTCGCCGGGCTGAGTGAAGAGCAGGCGGTAGGCCTTGTGACCTTCATGCTAGCGGATCGCGAGTTTGCCCTGGAAATTCGCTACGTTTGCGAAATCGTTTCGAAGCCACGCGTCAGTCCGCTTCCTGGTATGCCCCCGCATGCCTATGGCATCCATGATTTGCGCGGCCAGTTGCTTCCCGTCTTCGATCTATGCGGACTGCTCGACCTCCCCCGACGAGCCGGCGCGGCCAATGACTGGGCGATCGTATGCGGAGAGACGCACCCTGAGTTCTTGATCCTGTCTGACGCCGCGCCGGCGATATTGATGCTTCCCTCGGAGAAAATCGGCACGGCAACGGCCGGTCCCGGCGATAAAGCTTGGTATCGCGGAACGACGCAGGCCGGAACGGTCATTGTGGACGGCTACATTCTATTGAACGACCGCCAATTCTTTCTTGAGGATGTGCAGATCATCGCCGACGACGAGACGGTAAGGACCGATATCCATGAGTCCTCGACTAGCGAATAGCCTCAATGGCGCATTGGCGTTGGCGATGCTGCTGTTCGTAGCCGCAGCGGCCCTGCTTGCTGGATCCAGCTTTTTTGCCCTGGAACGGGTGCGGGCCGATCTTGCTGCGACGTCTTCGCTCGGCAAGGAGCGTGTCGCCTACCAGATGATCTATGCAGCCGGGCGCTTGGAACGAGCGGACGGCCCCGCTCGCGCCGCCGCTGCCGACGAATTGCGTGGCCTCATGGACCGCAACGAGCGGATGCTTACGAGCCTGGTCACTGGTGACGAAACATTGGGGCTGGAAGCGACGACCGATCCTGCCGCCCTCACGCAGCTTGAACGAGCCCGGCAACAATGGCGGGGGGAGGTGAGGCCCGCTCTGGAAAGAGCCATCGCCAATGCGCCGATCGATCACGCCGCATTGAATGAGCTCGACCCAAAGGTCAGGACCTTTGCCGCGCGAATAGACGAATTGATCAGCCAAATCGAGCAGGCGGGAGTCGCGCGGCTCCAGCGCTCGCAGGTGTTGCAGCTTGGTTTTTCGGTTCTCGCGGTTCTGATGCTCCTCCACGTACTGCGCGTCACGCGTCGCCTTGTGCGGCGTACTCGCGCGCTCGCCAGTTTGGCCGAAAAGATCGCTGCCGGTGACCTGGCGCAGAAGGCCCCTGTGGAAGGCACCGACGAGCTCGCAATTCTCGGGGGTTCCTTCAATGCCATGACCGCAAGGCTAGCTGGAATGATCGACAGTGAACGAAGCGGCAGGGAGAGGCTTGAAGAACTACTCGTCATGATCTCGGAAACGGCGCAACACCTTTCGTCGTCCGCCGCCGAGATCCTCGCCGGAACCACCCAACAGGTCGAAGGCATGCGTGAGCAATCGTCGGCCGTCGCCCAAACAGTTACAAGCGTCGATGAGGTACTGCAGACGTCCGAGCAGGCGGCGCAGCGTGCGCAACAGGTTGCGACCTCCTATGACCAGGCCGTCAAGATCAGCAATGAAGGCCGCAGAGCGCTCGATGATACGGTGCAGGTGATGCATACGGTGAGCGCACGCACGGAAGCGATTGCCGGAGACATTCTTTCCTTGGCGGAAAACAGCCTGGAAATCGGCGAGATCGTCTCGGTCGTCGCCGAAATCGCGGACCAGACGAACCTGTTGGCGCTGAATGCTGCCATCGAGGCGTCGCGCGCCGGCGAGCACGGAAGAGGTTTCAGTGTCGTCGCCAGTGAGATCAGGACACTTGCTGACCAGTCGAAGTCCGCGACCACCCGGGTCCGTCGAATTCTGATGGAGATCCAAAAAGCGACGAACGCGGCGGTGATTGGCGCCGAGGATGGCACGAAGAGTGTCAGTCGCGCCCTCGAGACGGTGAACGAAGCGGGCGAAACGATCCGGCAGCTCGAGTCGATCGTTGCCGACTCGGCGCGCTCGGTCGCCCAGATCGCCGCTTCAGCGGGCCAGCAAAAAGCGGGCATGAAGCATATTCACGACGCGATGCATTACATCGAGCAGGCGAGCAGCCAGAATCTCTCGGCGATCCGGCAGGCGGAGGAGGCCGCGAAAGATCTCAACGAGTTGGGCTCGAGGCTGAAGGAAATGCTCGCTGACCATGGCAACTGACATGACGAAACCCGAAGAATTCCACCGGGAACTGCTGCACATGTTCATCCAGGAGGTGGGGGAACGTGCATCCGACATGGAGCAGGCTTTGCTCGCCATTGAGGACACCGGCGAGGCCGATGAGAAGCTCCGCCTGCAGGAGCAGCTTCTACGGACGGCGCATAGCCTCAAGGGAGCGGCCGGGCTGCTCCGGGTGCGGGGAGTAGAAGCGATTTGTCACTGGATGGAAGAGATACTCTCCATCACGTTGAATGAGCAGATCGTGCTCGAAAAAACCAAACTGGATCTGCTTCTGTCGGCCGCAGACGCAATCAGGGATGCGGCTCAGTTCCTGGAGGCCGGCGAAACCCCTCCGCCGACGCATGGTGAGAGCGTAATCGATGCGCTGAAGGCCGCTGTAGCGAGAAGAACGGATCACCGCGGCGACAAGCCGAAGTCCGGTCCACCTTACGGGGGTTTGAAGGTGCCGGTTCGCTCTAGCGATACCGACGGCTCAATGCGCGTCACCGCCGATCGACTGGATACCCTTCTCTACAGAAGCGGCGAATTACTGTCCTTCAACGGGACTATACGGCGCCACGCCGAGGAGGCGTCCTTGCTGAGGGAGCAGGCGCGGAAACTGCGTGGGGTCGGCCCCGAGTTCGCTGCTCAGGCGGCTAGCATTGAGAACGGACTGCGTCAGCTTGCCACATCGCTGCGCCAGGACGTGAGGGTGATGCACAGTGCCGCGACGGCACTTGACCACGAAGTGCGACACGCGCGCACGCAGCCTTTTGCGGAGGCCTGCAAGGGACTCGACCGCATCGTGCGGGACATGGCGGCGGCATCGGGGAAGTTGGCAGAACTGGAAATCAAGGGCGGAGAGATCGAGATCGACCGCTCCATCCTTTCGGGGCTGCAGGACGCGCTGCGCCATCTCGTGCGCAATGCGGTCGCGCATGGCATCCTGCCGCCGGAGGAGCGCCGGGCAGCGGGAAAACCGGAAAAGGGCAAAGTCCTGATCGCGGCCGCCATCTTTGGAGACCGGATGCAGGTGCGTGTCGAGGATGACGGCTGCGGTCTGGATGTAGCCTTCCTCAGCAAGGCAGCGGGCGAACATCTGCCAGAAGTGAATGACGAAGCGGCGCTCCTGCGGCATGTCTTCGAGCCTGGCGTCTCGACGTCCGCGACGGTCACCAGCTTATCGGGACGCGGGATAGGCCTCGATATCGTCAAGCGCAATGTTGAAAGGCTGCGTGGCACAGCGGAGGTGTCGCAGGTGCCGACAGGAGGTGCCGCCTTCACCCTCACGCTGCCCCTGACGCTGGCGACGGTTCGCGCACTGGAAGTCATCGCTGGGGAGCATGTGTTTGCGATTGATACTGCCTCGGTCTGGCGGGTGATACGCATTCACGCGCAAGACTTCGCAATGTCTGAGGAGAGGTGCGTCGTCAGCGCCCCTTCCGGTCCGATGCCCTTTGTGGATCTTGCCGATTGGCTCGGGATGCGACCGGGGCGCAGCGCTGCCTGGCAGGCCTTGCCGGCAGTCGTGGTCGACGCTCCGGGCGGGCCCGTAGCGGTACTCGTCGATGCCGTTATCGGCGAGCGGGAGCTTCTCGCACGCCCGCTCGGCCCGCGGCTTGCGAAGGTTCGTCGCTATAGCGCCGGCATGGTGCTGCCTGACGGGCGTATCGCGCTCCTCCTGAACATCGCAGTGATCGCCGAGACCGCCGCCAAGACACGATCACCAGGCCGCGCGCGCGTCCTCCAACCGGTTCCGGCAGCGCGTCGCAAGGTGCTCGTCGTCGACGATTCAAAATACGTGCGGACGTTGGTGAAACTCATCCTGGAGGGCGCAGGCTACGATGTCGCGATGGCGAGCAATGGCAAGCAAGCATTGGACGTGCTTCGTGACCGCGGCGCCGACATGGTTGTCGCGGACGTCGATATGCCGGCCATGAACGGCTTCGAACTCACCAAGGCCATTCGTCGATCGGAGCGTTTCCCCGACACGCCCGTTGTCCTCGTGACCGGCCGGGAAACGCTTGAAGACAAGATACAAGGGCTGCGTGCCGGCGCAAATGCCTATCTCAGGAAGGACCAGTTCGATGCGCAGCATTTCCTGGAAACGATGCGCCGGGTTGTGTGAGGACGAGGGATGACACGTATTCTACTTGCGACGTCGACGCCCGGCCTTGAACAACTCGTCAACAAGGCGGCTGGGAGCGACCCTGCAGTGGAGCTCGTGGGTGTCGCAAGAAGCGGCAAGGACGCGGTAAGGATAACCGGCAAACTTTTGCCGGACATCGTCGCAGTGGAGCTCCGCGACAACGACACTGCCGAAACCGTCAGGGAGATCATGATCACCGCGCCGACGCCAGTCGTGATGGTGTCATATCAAGACGGTTCGCAATTGGGCGCCTTGTCCGCGCGCGCACTCGACGCGGGCGCGCTCGCGGTCATCCCGGCGCCGACCGCATCCGACGCGTCCCTCGAACAAGCTGCAATCGACAAATTCCTCTCCACGATCAAGGCCATGGCACAGGTCAAGGTCGTTCGCCAGTGGCGCAAGAAGACAAGCGGAGATCTGCCGGCCGAAGGCGCTGCGCGACCGGTCGCCAGCTCGCCGATCGGCATTGTGGCCATCGCCGCCTCCACCGGCGGGCCGGCAGCGATCCGTTCGATATTGAAGGACTTGCCCGCCGATTTTCCCGCGCCCATTCTCATCGTGCAGCATATGTCAAATGGCTTCATCGACGGTGTTGCCGCATCCCTCGATTCAATGGTTGCGCTTAAGGTGAAGGTTGGAGCGAACGGCGAACGACTGAGACCCGGGACGGTTTATCTCGCTCCGGATGGCCATCAGCTCGGCGTCTCGGGCAAATCGCGCCTGCGCGTCGTGGACGAGGCTCCCATCCAGGGTTTCAAGCCCTCGGGGTCCTATCTCTTCGGCTCGATCGCCCGCTCCTTCAGGGCTGAGTCCCTCGCGGTCATTCTGACGGGGATGGGCGATGACGGTACCGAGGGTCTTCGGGCGCTGCATGTGGCGGGCGGAAAGGTGATCGCTCAGGATGAGAAGAGCTCGATCGTCTTCGGAATGCCGAAATCGGCGATCAGCGCCGGCCTCGTCGATTTCGTCCTGCCGGTTGAAGAGATCGCGCGGAAGATTACCGCTCTCGCTAGCTAAAGTGGATTGAGAATGCCGGAGTCAGTTGCGGCGCTGCACGCCGAACCTCGTGCAGCGCCGCTCTCGCCCCCCAACTCTGCCCGGGCGAATACCTCAATACGTCGGGCGAACTCAGGAACGGCTGTTATGGTCGCCCGACCACGTCATTCATCCGCGTCCTACATATTCATGATCTGGATCGCCGCCGGCGTGATAATCACGGCGAAGAGCACAGGCAGGAAGAAGACGATCATCGGCACCGTGAGCTTCGGCGGAAGGGCAGCCGCTTTTTTTTCCGCCTCGCTCATGCGCATGTCTCGGTTCTCCTGGGCCATCACGCGGAGCGCCTGACCGAGGGGCGTGCCGTATTTTTCCGCCTGGATAAGGCTGGTCACGACCGCGCGCACGCCCTCAGCGCCCGTTCTGTGCCCCAGGTTCTCGAAGGCCTGCCGGCGGTCCTGCAGGTAGGAAAGCTCCGCCGTGGTGAGGAGGATTTCCTCCGCGATCTCCGGTGACTGCGCACCGATCTCCTCGCCCACTTTCCGGAAGGCGCTTTCGATGCCCATACCGGATTCGACGGTGATCAACAGGAGGTCCAGCGCCTCCGGCCATGATCGGCGGATCGCCTGCTGCCGCTTGGTGATCCTGTTCTTGATGAAGATCGCCGGCGCGTAATAGCCGAGCGAACCGACACCGGCGGCCATGCCCAGGACCAGAGGCAGCGGCGCCTCCGGGCGAATGATCAGCAGGATATAGAACAGTGCGGCTGCGAAGATCACGATCGGCGCAATCAGCCTTACCGCCAGAAAGGCCGTGATCGCCGCGTGGCCGCGATAGCCGGCCATGTTCAGTTTGCGGACGATTTCCCCGTCCTCCGCCTGCTTGGCAAGATTGAAGCGATCGACGATCGCCTGGAACAGCCGTTTCGGCTCGACGCGCAGCGACGCTGCACTCTTCTCGGTGCCAAGCCGGGAACGCTCTTTCTGGCGGATACGTTCGCGTTCGCTCTCCACCTTTTTCATACGATCTGCCAACGTGTCCCGAAAGACATAGGGCCAGGAAACGACGACGACCGCGCAAAAGGCGGAGAGCCCTGCCATCAACGCAGATAGCTGTTCCGGATCGGGAATATAGAGGCCGAGGCTCATCTTGTTTCTCAGAAGTCGAAGTTGATCATTTTGCGCATGACGAAAATGCCCGCGCTCATCCAAAGCCCGCAACCCGCAAGGACGAGCTTGCCCGTCAGCGTCGTGAACAACAGCGCCATGTAATCCGGACTCGTCAGGTACACGGCGCCGGCGACGAAAAACGGCAGCGCACCGATGATGCCGGCGGAAGACTTTGCCTCAGCGCTCATAGCCTTGATCTTGGCTTTCATCTTCTTCCGCTCCCGCAGCACCTTGGAGAGGTTTCCGAGCGCTTCGGCGAGGCTTCCGCCGGTCCGCGTTTGAATGGCGATGACGATGGCAAAGAAATTGGCTTCGGGCAGCGGTATCCGTTCGCACATGCGCTGCACCGCTTCATCGACCGGAATGCCGAGCGTCTGGTCCTGTGCAATGGTGACGAACTCGCCTTTGACCGGCTCCTGTGCTTCCGCTGCGATCACCCTCAGGCAATCGGGCATGGGCAAGCCCGCTTTGAGCCCTCGCACGATAACATCGACGGCATTCGGAAACTCGGAAGCGAAACGCGCAAAGCGCGACTTGCGCTTCGCATTCACATAGACGTGCGGCAGCAGCAACCCACCGGCTATCGCGAACCCACCAGCGACCAGCATGCCAAAGCCCAGGAAGAGCATCACGCCCCAGGTGACCAGAGCCGCAGCGGCGCTGATGAGAGAATAAGTTTTCGTCGACCATTGCAGGCCGGCTTGGCGTATCCTGCCCGCCAAGGCTGGTTTGCGGCCCTTGCGGGCGTTCGCCTCGTGCTTGGCTTCGATCTCGCGCAACGTCTTTTCCACCGAACGCCGACGGTCGCGGACATCCTCTTCCGGGCGCTTGCCCCGCTGACGTTCTGGCACGGCAGCAATGCGTTCGAACCTGTGGCGATAGGCGCTTGCCTTGACCACGCGGGGGTAGAAGGCGACGACCATCACGCCGGCAACGCTGCTGGACGCCAACAGAAAGACAATCGCGGGAAGCAGTAGCGAAGACAGCATTTGCCGTGCACCTGTGTTGATCTTGGCTATGCAGCCGCTTTCAATTCCGCTGCGTCGAGGGCGGCGGCAAGACGGGCCTCCTCACCGAAATAGCGGGCGCGGTCCCAAAATGCCGGGCGGCCGATCCCGGTCGAGCGATGCCGTCCGATGATGTTGCCCTTTTCGTCCTCACCAACCATTTCGTAGACGAAGAGGTCCTGGGTTGTGATCACGTCGCCTTCCATGCCGAGCACTTCGGTGATGTGGGTGATGCGGCGGGAGCCATCACGAAGGCGCGCCGCCTGGACGATCACGTCGACGGACGAAACAAGCATCTCCCGAATTGCCTTGCCGGGCAGCGAATGCCCGCCCATGGTGATCATCGCCTCGATGCGGGAGAGCGCCTCGCGCGGCGAGTTGGCGTGCAGTGTTCCCATCGAACCGTCATGGCCGGTGTTCATCGCCTGAAGCAAATCGAAGGCCTCCGGCCCGCGCACCTCGCCGACGATGATCCGCTCCGGACGCATGCGCAGGCAGTTCTTGACGAGCGCGCGCATCGTGATTTCACCTTGACCTTCGATATTGGGCGGGCGGGTTTCGAGGCGTACGACGTGCGGCTGCTGCAATTGCAGCTCTGCTGCGTCTTCGCAGGTGATGATGCGTTCGCCGTCGTCGATATAGCCGGTAAGGCAATTGAGCAGCGTCGTCTTTCCCGAGCCCGTGCCGCCGGAGATGAGGATATTGCAGCGCACGCGGCCGATGATCTTGAGGATCTCGGCGCCTTCGCGCGAGATCGAGCCGAAACGCACCAGCTGGTCGAGCGTCAGTTTTTCCTTCTTGAATTTGCGGATCGTCAGGCTGGGGCCATCGATGGCAAGCGGCGGTGCGATGACGTTGACGCGCGAACCGTCCGCCAGACGTGCGTCGCAGATCGGGCTCGACTCATCGACGCGTCGGCCGACCTGGCTGACGATGCGCTGGCAGATGTTCAGGAGCTGCTCGTTGTCGCGGAAGCGAATACCCGTTTGCTGCACCCGACCGGCCACTTCGATGAAGACCTGGTTCGCGCCATTCACCATGATGTCGGCGATGTCGTCGCGTGCGAGCAAAGGCTCAAGAGGGCCGTAGCCCAGAATGTCGTTGCAGATGTCGTTGAGAAGGTCGTTCTGCTCGGCCATGGAAATGCCGGCCTTCTTCGCCGCGACGATGTCGTTGATGATCGCGCCAATTTCCTTGCGCGCTTGCTCGCCATCCATGGTCGAGAGCACCGCCACGTCGATCGTGGCGATGAGCGCGCTGAAGATTTCCTTCTTCAGAGCATAATATTGTTCAGCTTTTTCTGACTTCACGGCGGCCGGATTTTCGACCGCCCGTGGAGCCGGGACTATTGCCGGCGCGGCTTGCGGTTCGCTTTCTGCCGCTGCCTGCGCCGGAGTTTCAGGAACTCGCTCCTCCAAGATGGATTTCTTGCCGAACATCGTTATCGCTCTTGTTTGTCGAGATTGAGATGTTTGAGATCGTTAAACGCGAAAGCGGAAGGCGATGCCCTCCGCTTCGCTTGCCGACCGGCGTCCAGTTGCTGGAAACGCTCAGAGCGCGTTGGCGATGGAAGTGAACTTCGCAGCCAGGTCAGTGCCGATAGTCGTGACCACACCGATAATGACGACGGAGATGAGACCGGCAATCAGGCCATATTCGATCGCGGTCGCGCCGGATTCGTTGCGGGCAAAGCGGACAAGAAGATTCTTCATGGTTCGGGGTCCTTCAGTGGTTTGAGGTTGCGCCGACGCCAAGTTCGGCATCACAGGGCCGGGCCAGGTTCTGCCTCGTTTCCCGCTTGCTGTGTGGCCCTCATATAGACTTTATTAACCCTCTCGATCCATTCAGCCTGATGGCCGATGGCCGCCCGCGAACGCCTCGGCCGGTTGGCCTAGTCCGATCGTCGGCATTGCACTAGTTCCATGCTTTGCCAGTCTTGTTGGAACGGATGACACATCCATCCGTTGAGATATCGGGAGCAACCGATGGGAGTGATTCCAATGCGCATCGGCGCCGGATGGCTTGTTCTAGCGGTCGCGACCTGCGCCGCCCTTGGCGCGGCGCAGGCTGCGGAAAATGTCCCCCCAGCGGCCACCACACTGCAGCCGACCCGCCAGACCGAGGGTGTCGTCAAGGTGATCGTGGATTTCGCCAGAACGCTCCTGCTGACCCGGCCCGCGAGCACGCTCGTCATTGGCAATCCGGGCGTCGCGCAGGCGACTCTCAGCGATGACAAAACTGTCATTCTGACCGGCAAGGCGCCCGGTTCGACAAACCTCATCGTCATGGGCGCGGATGGCGCCGAGGTCGCCAATGTCATCGTTGACGTAGTGGCCGCAGGCGGCCGCTTGGTCACCGTCGACGAGGGCACGGGTAGGACAACATATAGCTGTACTAGTCGCTGCGATCCGGTTCAATCCGGCGAACAGAGCGCTCCGCAATCTCAGAGCACTGCGCCGCAGTCCGGTGAAGACGCCAATCCCACAGGCGCTGGCAGTCCTTGAATGATCACTGGATCGGAATGCGCCGCGAAAGCTGAAGGTTGAAAGAGCTTTCCCCCAATCCAGGCAGCACGAAGGTGAAGGGGTACTGGATCGACAAAACGCGAAAATCGATGCCGTCCACCGTTTCCTTCCCGGTGACGACTTGAAGCCGCGAGGAATCGCCGCTGTGGAAACTCTCTCGCACCGCGCTCTCCAGCTTGGTTTGCGCTTCGCTGTCAGGGGCATCGCGGGCAATCTGCCGGATGAGCACCTTGCGCGCAGCAATGTCGGCGGCGTGCGAGAGATCGTTGCGTACGTAAAAGACGCGGCCAAATTCCATCACGCCGAGAAGGAGCAGCAGCAGCGGCAGGCACACGAGTGCGAATTCCACCGCCGTCGCGCCGGCTTCGCTGCGCCACAGGGACCGCAGGCCCGGTCGAGGCGACGTCATCGGACCTGCACCTGCATGGTGGAGTTGAGTTCAAACGTGGGGAGCACCTCGGGCAGCGACATAGGCTGATAGCTCTTCGTCGCTGCCAAGCGGTAGTAGATGAACGGCGCCGCTGCATTGGCGCAAAGGCTCGTTCCGCATTGCGGCGCCGTGTCCGGATCGACGTCTGTATCTTCTGGGCAGGCGCAGTAGCGCTTCACCGCTGACACGGTGGCATTGGCCAGCAGCGCGCTTTTGGCCAACGTGGACTGCATCACCTTCTGGACTTGCGTCGGCCCGGGGTCTGCCATGGCAGCTTGCGC
Organism: Sinorhizobium terangae; assembly: GCF_009601505.1. Classification (GTDB taxonomy): domain Bacteria; phylum Pseudomonadota; class Alphaproteobacteria; order Rhizobiales; family Rhizobiaceae; genus Sinorhizobium; species Sinorhizobium terangae. The sequence continues at coordinate 103,832 of NZ_WITC01000023.1, read as the reverse complement.
GCCGGCGCGCAGCGCATGGTCGATCGTCATCCGTTCGTAAAGCGCAAACCCGACATCGGCCATTGCGACAAGAGCGAGGGCGAGCACCGGCGCTATGAGGGCAAATTCGGTCGCCGAGGCGCCTGCCTGCGACGCGTTGAGTTCGCCTGCTTTCTTGCGCAGTGCCGATGGCCCATTCGATTTGCCGCGCTTGAGGACCGATTGCAGCAGCGCCTTCAACCCGCTCCGATCGGCTCGTCTCTCCCTTGTTCCGCTCACGCGCCACGCCAGGGCGGCGATTGCCCCGCCCGCCGCAGACCCGGGTGCCTGATCGATCACCAACCGGCCATTGTTAGCCGCGGCACCGAATAGCTTCGGATCGAAGGGAACGGACACGCTCTCCTCGAGCCGGACCGCAGCGACGAAGTCCTTCGGCTTGATCTCGGCAAGCTTCGGCGTCTCGGTCTTGTTAAGCACCAGCCTCGGCAGCGGATCGTTCGGCCGCGCCCTCCTCAAGAAGTCGATCAGGTTCTTCGCATTGCGCATGCTGGCGAGATCCGGGGTCGCCGTAATGACGATTTCATCCGCTTCGAGCAGGATCTTGCGCGTCCAACCGGTCCAGATATGCGGGAGGTCGACGACAAGATGCCAGGAACTCGAGCGAGCGACGCCGAGAAGGTGGTCGACCTCGTCCTCGCCGAGGCTGACGAACTTGTCGAGGTTCGCGGGCGCCGGCAGGAGATGCAGGCGATCCGTATGGTGCACCGCGAGACGGCGCAACAGCACCTCGTCCAAGCGGTCGGGGCTCTGCAGAACATCGACCATGCCCTGGCTCGCCTCGATATCGAAGTTCAGGTCCAGGGTACCGGATTGGAGGTCGAGATCGGCCAAGAGCACATCTGCATCCACGCGCTTGGACATTGCATAGGCAACGTTGTGCGCGAGCGTCGAGGATCCGGTTCCGCCTTTGGCGCCGACAAAGGCGACAATACGCCCGAGCTTCTCCTCGACCGGGCTACGAAAGCAGCGATGCACTGCCGCGACGAAATCCATGGGATCGAGCGGCGCGATGAGATAGTCGCTCACGCCGGCATCCATGAGCTTCTTATAGAGCCCGACGTCGTTGGAACGGCCTATTACGATGACCTTGGTACCCGTGACGCACTCCATGGCTAGGCCCTCCAGCGCCGCCATCAGCCGGACTTCGATGTCATCGTTTTCCACGACCACGAGGTTCGGCGAGATGACGCCACCGTAGTGCGCTGTGGCTTCGCTTATTCCTCCGGTCTTTATCGTCACAGTGGCGCGCGCCATGCGACGGTCGGATGCCGCCACACGGACTGCCTGCGTCACCTCCTCGGATCGGCAGAAGACGGCGATGTCGACCTTCGGGATCGGCGGCAGTGCCGACGCCGCCGGGGAGGTTTCGCAGGTCGTGTTGTCGAGCTGTTTCATTGGTTCGAAACTTCCTTGAAAAAATCAGCTTCCGCCGGAGCGGGAGGGAACTTCAATCATTGAGGTCCGGCCGCCACTGATGACGCGGACCACGCCGCGACGATGTCCTTCGGTCTCAACGACCGATGGTTCGTGATTGTCGACCAACGGCCGGAGCGCGAGCGAGACCGTGCCGGAAGCTTCCGCCGCCGCGATCGTTGCGATTTGCTGGGGATCCGCTTCGAGCGTCGCGGTCTTGCCGATGACCGAGGTCCCGTCTGCCCCTTCCGAAACCGTCTGGTCGACCGCGAGTACGCGTATGTTGGAGAGGATGGCGCGGCTGACGACATCGCCCTCATTTCCCGAGCCCGAGCGAGCGACGGTATGGACGACGTCGACATGGTCGTTGGGCAGGATGAACCCGCCGGCCGTGCTTTCCGCAGTCACGCGGACAGCTATCGCCCGTTTCCCTGAAGGCAGCATGCTGGAAAGGAAGCCGGCGCCACGCTGGGCGACCTTGTCTTGACGGATAGGCTCTCCGGCAACGAAGTCGCCCAGGGCCAGCGACCCCGCCAGAGATGCGATGGCATCCGGGCGCGAGCTGCGGCTGATGAACACAGGAGGGATCTCCCCCTCCCATGCCTGCCACCGCACATGACCGTCTTCCAGAACCGTCCCGCGCTTGAGCTCCGCAGACGCGACGAGCACTTCCTGCGAAGGGGCTTCTTGCACTTGTGCGGCCGCGACTGCCGGCTGGTCTGCGGCGCCGAGCGCCAACCAGGAGGCAGCGCCGCCAGCTGCCAGCGCGAGCAGGAGAATAGCAAAACGGATCATTGGTTAGACCTCTATCGATCGGTAAGGGGTCGGGCTGCCGCCGTTCAGAGAAGGGCCGAGAACCAATGGCTTTGCGGCAGCAGCAGGAGCGCCGCAGGCGCCATCGCCGCCCCGTAGGGGACACCCGTGTCGGGGGCGTGCAGGCGCGCGGACCAGGGCGTCTTCTTCAGGACCACCGGCAGGGGCATGCGCCGGAATTGAAGGAGGCCAAGCGTCAGCGCCGCCCCGATCAGGGCCGTGTAAAGGAGGAAGTCGAGCGCGAGGCCTGGCCCGAGCCAGAGGACGGCCACAGGCAAGAGCTTTGCGTCGCCGCCGCCGATCCAGCCGAAGGAAAAGAGCACGAAGGTCGAGACCAGGACGCCGGAGGCAAGGAGAATGCTCGACGAGATCGTGGCTACCCCCAGCCCTGCGGCGGGCGCGAGAAGCGCAAAGGAGACGGCCAGCGCAAGCACGAGGCGGTTCGATATGGTCATGGTCGTCACGTCCCTGACGCCGGCATAGGTCATCATTCCGGCGAAGAGGAAGAATGCGAGCGAAGCTGCGAATGTCGAAATCATCTTAGGTGCCTTTGCGGGAATCTGGAGCCGTTTAGTCCCGTGAAATGTGCCCCCTGAGCCGCGCAATGACCATTCGACCTGATGGCCTAAGCAGGCCAGGGAAGTGCTTACGGGCCGGACTAGACCAACCGGCCGAATCGCTAAGCATCGCAGTGGGTTGTATCGTCCGGCCCCGAAACCTTAGACAACTGGGCATGCGAATGAGCGAAAGAAACGACGTGATCTCTGCGCGACGATCGACGCGGCAGCGGGCGGGTGCGCTTCGATTCCTGACGGATGAAGGTGGCACGGTCGCCGTTATCGCGGCGGTCACGTTTCCCGTTCTCGTCGGAGCCATGGGCCTCGGCGCGGAGACCGGCTTCTGGTATCTGAAACAGCGTAAGCTGCAGCATGCCGCAGACGTTGCTGCGCATGCGGCCGCGGGGCGTCTGCGCGCAGGGGATCAAAGGCCTGCGCTCGAGGCCACGGCAACACTGATCGCCTCCAAAAGCGGCTACTCGCCGGCGGCCGGCACGCTGGCGATAAGCCCATCTTCGTCACCGACCGCAAGTGCCGGGACTCAGGACAGGCTTGAAGTCGTCCTGACGGAGACGCGTTCGCGGCTGTTTTCGTCCATCTTTTCCGGTCAACCCGTCACGATGCGTGCGCGCGCGGTTGCACAGGTGGAGGGGGGGTCGACGGCCTGCGTGCTTGCCCTCTCGAAGACAAAATCGGGCGCCGTAACGGTCTCCGGCTCGGCTTCGGTGGACCTAAGCGGTTGCGATGTGGCATCGAATTCGAGCGCTTCAGATTCGTTTCTCATGGCCGGATCCGCATCGATGAGTGCGGACTGCGTCCACGCAGTCGGTGGAGCGGTGGCGACGCTGGGCCTGAGGTTGAACAAATGCGACACGGTTCACGAGAACGCGCCTGCAAGCATCGACCCGTATGCGAGCGTACCCGAGCCGTACCCGTGGCCCGGCTTCGCCTGCGACTCCGGCAACAGGAATATCGGCAATCCGGGCCAGCTGACGGTTGTGAAAACGACACAGATGCATCCCAGCGGGGTCAGGGTCAGGTGCTTTCCCAACGGGCTGGACGTGAAAGGAACAGTCGAGTTCGAACCGGGCCTGTATATCGTAACTGGCGGCACGTTTACCGCGAACGGCGGTAACCCGACGGCCACCTCGGCAGCCCGGCTGCAGGTAGGCGCTCCAGTGAACGGTTACAGCGGTGTGACCTTCTATTTCGCAAACGACGCTCGATTGGATCTCAAAGGGAACGTCACCCTCGATTTGAAGGCCCCGACATCCGGACCCTATTCCGGAATTCTCTTCTTCGGCAGCCGCAGCCAGACGGCAGTGAGCCATGCCATCAACGGGACGTCGAACTCGGTCCTGACCGGGGCGGTCTATACGCCGGCGTCTTCGCTCGATTACAAGGGGAATTCCGCAACGACGAACGGCTGTACGCAAGTCATCGCCGATAAGATTACGTTCAGCGGGAATTCAACGATGCAGTCGGCCTGCGATAGCGCGGGCACCAGGAAGCTCCTGGCAAACCAGCAAATAGCGCTGATCGAGTAAAAGCACCGCAGCAGGTTTCATCAAAGGAAGTTATTATGCCTAATGCCGAACTCCGCCGCCTCACGAGACGGAAGTCTCTAAAGCGCGCGCGCCTTCTGCAAGAGGGTGCGGGAGGGCTTGGAATCGAATGTCTTATCGTAGATATCAATTCCAAAGGTGCTCGACTGCGATTCAGTACGCCGATATCAACCGGACCAGAGGTTCAACTGCTCTTCATTCCGGAACACGTTTGCGCGTCCGGATGGATAGCCTGGCAGAACGCGTGCGAGATCGGGGTCGAATTCAAGCGGCCGCTGCCATGGCTCAGGAACCTTGACGTAAGCAACCCCGGCAGCGAACGCATTCGGTGACGGAGTGTGTCACTACGTGCGCCGGGGCCCGCGTTAACCTCCGTGCTTAAGCAGGCCGCGCGATTCCGACGATGCGAAGCCTTCAAGTTGAGGATCAAGCCACGTGGTGCGGCGCGCAGTGGACGCCGCAGCAACGCGGGGAAGAACGTGGAGCGCGAGCCCGGCAGCATTTCCTTCGGACCCAGCCTTCAGGTCAGCCTGAGATCGACGCCGGGATGCAGTTTCTTGAGGTTTGGCAGAGACTTCGATTGCCAGGGATACTCCGAGCTTCCGCGGACGGTGAATTGGATATTCGGCCGCTTGCGCGCTTCGATCGTGAGTTTTGCCAGAAGGTTGATTCCGGATGAATTGAGAAACTGCAGTCCCGTCAGATCAACGGTCATGCGATCCGGATCGGACTCTAGCACGCTCATCACCAAGGAAAAGATCGGCGCGTAGGCCTCGGTGCTAGGCAGGCGCATGCTCCCATAGAAATAGATGTCCTTGCCTTCCAACCAAACGCGATACTCGTCTTCCTTGATTTCCATGTCTTCGCTGCCCATCAGTTCGAGAGATCGGGGACTGAAATTGAGGCATAGGTTTCCAGCGGGATCTCGCTGTTCTGCACGCGGGTGCCAAAAACCCACGCGAAGTGAGCACCATAATCGCTCATGAGGGTCAGAAGTCCAAGCCCGGAGCCTGCGCCGGAGCCTGTGGCATTCGCTTCTATCCGCTCTATGAGAAGCTCGCCCGGATCGCCCGCGGTGATTTCCGAAAGCAGGTGCTGGAAGCGGTCGGCCGTATCCCCGTTGATGAAATTGGAGACCTTTGCCCGAAAAGCATTGGTCGCAATCGACGCTTCGACGACGATTTCGCCGGACGTGCGGAACTTAACCGCGTTTTCAATGAGTTCGTTGGTCAGGTAGCCGACATTATGCCGTACTTCCTTGTAAAGGCTGCGGGAGGTTCTATATCGCGACGCGACGAACTCGGCGACGAAATCCGACGTGATTGCGCAGTGTTTCCAACTGAGATCCAGGGGGCCATCGAAGAGACGAAGTCTCGTCACATCTTCGCCCGTGCCGATCGCGAGGTCCTCCAGTCCGTATAAGGTCGTCATCTGATTACCTGTGCCTCATCACCACCAGCGTGATATCGTCATGGATTTTCTGGGTGCCTATATGTGCCATCAGATCGTCGATGATTCCGGTTTTGACATCCTCGGCGCTTTGGCCGTAGTGACGACGCGCACTCTCGCAAAGCCTTTCGATACCAAAGAGCTCGCCGTTCCTGTTCTCTGCCTCGGTTACGCCGTCGGTGTGCAGAATGATCATGTCGCCGTGGCCAAAATTGATGTCGCGTGTCGCCACGAAGGGCGATATGTCCGGCTCCAACCCGATCGGCAGCCCAAGGTCGAGTGTGTCTATCCGCTCCACGTTTCCAAGATTTCTGACCACGATCAGCTCTTCGTGCTGGCCAGAGAGCGTCAGGCGCGCGCCGTCGTAGTCCAGGAAGGCAAGCGAGAGATGCTTGTCGGTGTTGGTCCGGACGATATTCTTGTAGATAGCGCGATTGACCCGGTTGAGGAATTGCGACGGATGCATGTCGCCGGCCTCCTGCAACGCGCGTGCAACCGATTGGACCATCAGCATCAGCACGCCGCTTTCCAGGCCGTGGCCGGTGACGTCGCCGATGCCGATCTTCAGCCGCTCGCCGTCCCTCAGGACGTCATAATAGTCGCCACCGACTTCGTCGGCGGGCCGCATGTAGGCGGCAATCTCCACGTCGGAAATTTCCTCGAGTTCGCCGGCCTTGGGCAGCACCATCATCTGGATCTGCCGGGCGACCGCGAGTTCCGCGCCGAGGCGTAGGTTCTCGCTGCGCAACTGGGTGTTCAGCGCCGAAATCTGGTGGTTCGCGTCCTCGAGCTGTTTCGTGCGCTCGGTCACAAGGTTTTCGAGGTTCTCGGTGTGGTAGCTGATTTCTTCCGCCATGCGGTTGAAGGCGATGCCGGCTTCGCCGACTTCGTCGCGCGTGGAGATCGGAACCCGGACCGAATAGTCCTTGGCCTCGATCCTCGTTGCCGCGCCGGCAAGGGCGCTGATGCCGCGGGTAACGCGCTTGGATATGCCGAACACGGCGGTGATAACGAAGAGCAACGAAGCGAGCAAAGCGAGGGCCTGATAGATCAGGATCCGGTTCGCCGCCTCGGAAATTCCGGCCTGCGCCGCAAACAGCGAGGCGTAGATTTCGCGCTCGGGCACGACGATGCCGAGCGACATGGTTTCGCGGCGAACGGGGCCGGATACCCAGAAATTCTCCGGCTCGAGCTGCTTCAGGAGAATGAGATAGGGCACCTTCTCGCCGTCCTCGTCGAGCAGCACGCGCTGTATCGCGCCGTCAGCGCCGAGCGGCAGTTGCGCGATCGCCGGCTGCACGCTTTGGCGCAGCGAACGATTAAGGCCGGTGACACCCTGGCTGCCGGTCTCGCTCGACCGTTGCAGGCCGATGACCTTTTCTCCTACGCCGTTGATGGCAAGCACGTTGCCGTCGGACATGGCGAGGAAACCGAACCCGCTGCCGCCGACTTTGACGCTTTCGACAACCTCGGCCAGCTGATCGAGCGTGATATCGGTCCCGGCCGCTCCGGCGACACCCTTGCGGTCGCGCGTCCAGAGCGGTTGGAAGAAACTGACGATCAGTTTCCCCGTGGCGGCATCCGTATAAGGTGCCGTTTGCGTGGTATCGGCTGAAACGGGCCTGAGGCTCGGATCCTTTGCCCATCCCTCCCAGGACTCGTAGAGGCCGGGGAAGAAGAAGTTCCAGAAGTTGGCCTCGTTGTGACCGGGGTAGAGACGGTCGAACGTCCGAGCCTGATCGGCATAGGGTGCCATCCGCAAGATCGGCCGCTCCTTTGGTCCGACGTAGTACATCTGCAGTTTGGAGCGGCCGTGCGCAAGCAGGGCGGGAGCAACCAGATCGAGAACGGCGCTGTTCTCGATGTCGGTCTGCACCTCGGGTAGCGGCCGGTGATCGGGGCCAAGGAGATAGCTCCAAACGCTGACGCTCGAGAGCGGTCCCGGAAGGTTCTGCGCCCACCCACCTTTGGGATCGTAAGCCACGGTAACGGATTCCGGTGCGTGCCGCGCCAGTGCCTCTCCGATCTCGGACCTGCGCACGGGGCGGTCGATCTGCGCCTGGAGCACGCCGGCGAGCGTGGCGACGTCGGCGTGAACCTGGCCGATCAGAAGATCAACCCGCGCGGCCGTCGATTCCGCGTAGGTGAGCATGTAATCTTCGTTTGCCTTTTGCAGGCCCTGCCCGACCTCCGTCGTCGCGTCGCGCGACAATCTTTGAACGTTCCAGAGCGCCAGGCCGCCTGTTACCAGGAGGTCGAAGAGCACGGCGCTGCCGACGACCAGCACGAACTTGGCGCGAAAGGATCTCAAACCGAACCGGGGACGTTGGACATTGCTTTCGCTCATAGTGGTTTGCGCCCGGACGCTGCCCAGATCGGCCAGCCTGCATAGCCCTTCGGATGCAGTGCCGCGAAGATGTGATCCCGGAAGCCCTGGCGAAAACGGTCGATGAATTCGGGTGCTTCGCCGTGTCTCGCCGCCATTGCCGCAAACATCTTCTCCCAGCCGGCGATGACGTCGGCGAAATCCTGTGGGTCACCGTCCAGATTGGTGATCATGAAGGATTCGACCAGGATGTCGTCGAATCCGGCGTCGGCGAGATAGCGGCGGCCCTTTGGCCCTAGTTCCACATCCATCTCGAAATGGCTCAAAAGCCTCGCGAGCTCATTGTAGGTCCATTGGATGCTTTGCGCCCGTGGCTCGCCGAGGCAGTGCGAGTTCTTCTCGTTGGTGATGTAGACGCGGCCGCCCGGCTTCACGATCCGATAGAGCTCCTTGAGAAGCAGCTCCGGCTGATTGAAGATCTGCAGCGAATGCCGGCAGGTCACGAAGTCGAACTGGTTGTCCTCGAGTAGCATCTCCGACGCGTCGCCGTAGGTATATTCGATACCCGTCACGCCGAACTCCGCCGCCACCTCGCGGGCATAGGCGAGGCTCGGCTTCGAGTGGTCGAGGGCGACGATCCGCGCCGGCTGAAACTCCTTCTGCGCGAGCACGGCGAAATCGCCGATGCCGCAGCAGATGTCGGCCATGGCGATGCCGGGCCGCATGCCGTGGCGCGGCAGGATGGTGCGCTCGTGGCGCCAGGTCATTTTCGTCTGCGCGCGGAGGATGGGAATGAAGCTCGTATCCTCGACGAAACTTTGACCGGGATAGAATTTCGAATCATAGACCTCGACGGTGATCTGCGGTTCGATCTTGCCGAGATGGCGGAACATGCGTTCGGTCCAGCCGACGACGCTCGACGTGACGACGACGAAGCGGATATCCGAGCGCGTGCGGCAGGCATCCAGAACAACCCGGGAAAAGGCGTGGAAGGCCGTATTGTTCATCTGCGCGAGGCGCTTTACATTGATGTAGAGGACGCCGCGCGCCTCGTCGATTGCTCTGCGGAACTCCGTAATGCTGTGAGCGATCTCGTCGACGGAGCGCGGCCGAATGACGCCGACAAGGGAGAACTCTTGACTATTGGCGTCGAACACTGCCTGGAAGGGCGCCGCAAGAACTGCCGTACTCAACTTACAATTCCTTCAAGCGGGAGATCCACAATGATCGATATCGACGGCGGGTCATCCTCTTCCAGACTAATCTCGGCGTCGAAATTGATCGCCAGGTCCAGGAGAACAATCTCCCGGCTTGGTGCGAGATCGGTTGAAATAGCGTCCAGATAGCGCGCGTATGCGTCGCCCTTGTGGGTTCTCGCGACCGCCTCGCGGAAGAACCGTCGCTGGGTGGGCGAGCATGGGAAGGAGAGCTTCACGCGCTCCTTGGGACCCTGGCGAAAGACCAAGCAGCCGATGCGGCCCTCCGGTGAGCCGCCTCGAAACGAAACCTCCAGCAGCTCGTTGAGCGCGGAGGAGAAAAAATTCGAGTGTCGTACGGGGTCCGTCCGGTTGTGGCTTATCATCCGCGCCATGAAGTTGGACAGCTGATCGCAATGGTGCCAATCGGACAGGAACGTGCCCATCTCCATCTCGAACTGGAGCAGGGGTTCGAACTTTGCTTCCGCCGGCTGCCTTTGGGCTGCGTTCATGCTGCTTTCTCCGACTGCATGAGCGAATCCTGATTCGCTTACTCCCATGACTATATCCGACCGGCTGCGATGACCAGACTCTCTGGCCACTTCGAGCCTCGTCAGGTCCTGAGAGCCCCCACCATGGGCAGGGCCGCCGACTTGCGCAAGAATTCGCCGATTGCTTCGGCAGGGATCGGGAAGCCCAAGAAGTAGCCGTGCAGTCGGTCGCAGCCCTCCTTCTGAAGCCAGGCGGCCTGTCCTTCCGTCTCCACACCCTCGGCGGTGACGTCCATGCCAAGGCCGTGCGAGAGCGCGATTATTGACCTGACGATCGTCTGGCTCTTCTCGTCATGCTCAAGATCCTTGATGAAATACTGGTCGATCTTGATCGTATCGAACGGGAAGTTCTTGAGATAACTGAGCGAGGAATAATAGGTGCCGAAATCATCGAGGGAAATCTGAACGCCAAGCAAATTCAAGGTGTTGAGGGTGTCGAGATTGTTGATGGTGCGTTCGAGCAGCACCGATTCGGTGACTTCCAGTTCGAGGCGGTCGGCGCGGATCCCGGTCAGATCGAGGACCAGCGCGACGCGATCGGTGAGACCCTCATGCAAGAATTCCGCCGGCGACAGGTTGACCGCGACGGTGAAGTAAGAGGGCCAGGTCATGGCGGCCCGGCAGGCCTGTTCCAGCATCCACTGGCCGATCTCGCTCATGAGACCGTCCGCCTCCGCCATGGGAATGAACACGCTCGGAGGGATGATGCCGATCAGCGGATGGCGCCACCGCAACAGCGCTTCGAAGCCAACGACCGACGAGCGGGGTTTCACGAAGGGCTGGTATTCGATGAAGAACTGCCCCTCCTGAAGGGCGGTGCGCAGGCTGCGACGCAGCATCTCGCGCTGCTCCAGCACGATCAGCATCGAACGGGTGAATGTCCTTGCCCGGCCCCGCCCATCCTTCTTTGCGGCATAGAGCGCGATGTCGGCCGCTTTCATCAGCTGTTCGATTTCGTTTCCGTCCGCCGGGGCGATGGCAATACCGACGCTCGCGCCGACAAACAGGCTGATGCCGTCGACGGTGAAGGGCTCCTTGAAGGCGTTGACGATGGCCTCGGCGAGACGCTCCGCCTCTTTGGGCTGGTCGAGCCTCCACTGGATGACGGCGAATTCATCGCCGGCCAGCCGATAGGCGAGCTCACGCTCCTTGAGCACGCCCCGGATCCGTTCCGCCGCCATTTTGAGAACGGTGTCGCCGGCGCCGTGGCCGAGCGTATCATTGATCGGTTTGAAGTCGTCGAGATCGATCTGCATGAGCGCCAGCTTGGCGCCGCTCGGTACGGGCAGGGCGGCTCGCAACTGATCGCTGAACCGTCGGCGGTTTGGCAGTCCGGTCAAGACATCGTGAGTTGCCTGGTGCAACAGGAGTGCTCGATCGCTCTCTCTTTGACTGGATGTCTGGTGGTAGCTTCTTTCCGCTTCAAAGATCCCGATACCGTGAGCACTGCGGAAGATGATGAGTGTGCGACGATTTCCGGACGCCGCATCGGCTATCTCGACGGTTCGCGGCAGTCCGCTTGCAACGACGAATTCGACGGCGGAGCGCGGGCCGGACGCCAGTAGCTCAGGATAGATGTGCCAGAGCGTGGTCTCGACAAGCGAGTCGACGGCATATGCTTTCCTGTGTTCTGCCGAACAGTCGACGAGATGGAAGCTCTCGTCGTACAAAGAAACGAGCTCATCAGCCTTGGCGAGATCGTAGCTCTCAGCGGAAGATGAAGCAGACATCGTCGCATCCGCGTCGGGCATTTTTTGCTCTCCGTTACCCGTTGCTAATCGAGCCGTCGATCGAGAGTTCGCTTTCAAAGCAATCGCTCATTCACCTTATCGAGGAAGATGTCGTGGTCAATGCCGCCCGGCTAGCGAATCAACTGCGCTTTTCACAGATTTGCTATTGAAACACTCAATTTTAAGGGTTGTTTCGCTATCACGCGCCGATGAAAAGATAAGCCGCTGAGGCGTAGAGCGAGGAGGCGAGTATCCGCTGAGCATTGGCAGAATCGCGGTGCGTGGTTGTGTCAATAACACGGTAGCATTTTCCCCGTCTACGCTGCCAGGCAGCAGGCAAGGGCGGTCCAGATGATCCTAAACAATCGCATCACGCGCATTACAGTTGGCATTCTACTCCTGATACTCGCTGCCGCCGTGTTGTTGCCTGGATTAACCGGCCTTACCAGCCTGGATGGGACCGTCAACGCGCGCTTCGCAACCCTAAATGCGCCGATTGACGGCGAGATCACTGGGGCGCCGCCCCGGATCGGAACGCCGGTGGCGGAGGGCGAAACTCTCGCCACAATTCGCAATGAACGCGTCAACCGGACCGTTCTGGCGTCGCTGCGCGCCGAATACCGAACCGCCCTCGATCGCGCCACGGCGCTGGAGCGCGAGCGCGACGAGCTTGTGAGGCTGCGCGACCAGCTTGCCGAACGGCTCTCGGTCTTCCAGAGCGCCACTATTTCCAGCCTGGAACGGGAGCTGCGGATTCTGCGGAAGCGTGTCGAGGTATCGCGCGCCCAGGATGTGGTGGCAAAGGTCGATCTCGACCGCCGGCAAGAGCTGGAGTCGAAAGGAATCTTCACCCGTAAGATGGTTGAGGCGGCCGAGGCCGCCGGAGCCGCCACCGGCGGCGAGCTCGAGATCAGCAATCTGACGGTGGAATTGCTGCAGCAACGCCTCGACGCTGTGCGCCAGGGCATATTCGTCGTCGTGGACGGCCAGAACGATGTGCCTTACTCCCGCCAGCGCCAGGACGAGGTGATTGTTCGCATCAATGATCTCAATACCCGCATTGCCGAGAATAGGACGCGGGCAAACCAGACCGAACAGCAAATGATCGAAGAGGAGAAGCGTGTTCGCAGCCTCGAATCGGCGACTGTCCCGTCTCCTTTCGATGGCGTGATCTGGGCAAGGAGTGTTGTCGGCGGCTCCAACGTCGTGCTGAACAATGAGATGTTGCGCGTTCTCGATTGTCGCGAGCTGTTCGTCGACATTCTCGTTCCCGAAGTCGATTACGACGAGATCTATCCCGGCCGCGAGGCGGAGGTTCGACTCTTGGGACGCGGCGAAGTCTTCAAGGGACAGGTGCAAGCGCTCAAGGGCTCGTCGGCTGTCATAGAAAAGGACTCTCTTGCCGCCAACGAGCCGGAAACTGAGGAGCGCAACGCCCGGATCCGCATCATGCTAGAGCCTTCGGCTCTTAATACGGACTTCGCCAATTTCTGCCAGGTGGGACGGACAGTGCAGGTGCGCATCGCCAAACACAACCTCCGGATCACGCAATGGATCAAAGGCCTGTGGTTCAGTCTCTTCTAACGCTCGCTCCGACCTTCCTGGTCATCGCCTTCTTTCTCATCGGGCCGTCCAACTGGTCGCGCCACCGGACGTGGGCGCGGGCGATCACCTGTGTCTTCGTTGCTATGGTTGCCCTGCGGTATCTGGCCTGGCGTTTTTTTGAGACCGTTCTTCCCTATCCCAATGATGGCGCCAACTTCTACTGGGTCTGGTTTGTGTTCATCATCGAAGTCCTCGCCTTTTCGGAAGTGGTGCTGTTCCTCATCCTGATGAGCCGTTATGTCGATCGCAGCATCGAGGCGAACCAACTCGAACGCGTGTTCTTCGCGCGAAGTGAAAGCGACCTACCGACTGTCGACGTTTTCATACCAACCTACAACGAGCCTCTGGACGTCCTGGAAAGGACGATCGTCGGGGCGCTGGCGCTCGACTATCCAAAGGACAAGCTCACCGTCTATGTGCTCGACGACGGTCGCCGTGCTTGGCTCCGGACCTTCTGCGAAGGGCGCGGCGCGATCCATGTGACGCGAAACGACAATGCCCATGCCAAAGCCGGCAACATGAACAACGGCTTGCGTGTCAGTTCCGGCGATTTCATCGCTGTGTTCGACGCGGATTTCGTGCCCTATCGCAACTTTCTCAGACGGACATTGCCGTTCTTCTCGGACGAGACGATCGGTATCGTGCAGACACCGCAGCATTTCTTCAACGTCGATCCGGTGCAGTCCAACCTTGGCCTGGAGAGCGTTTGGCCGGACGAACAGCGCCTGTTCTTCGATGAGATCGCGCCAAGCCGCGATGGTTGGGATGTGAGTTTCTGCTGCGGCTCCTGTTCTATCGCTCGTCGCAAGGCGATTGATGCGATTGGAGGCTTCCCGACCGAGTCGATCACTGAGGACCTGCTAACGACGCTTTCGATGCTGAACAAGGGTTACAAGACCCGCTACCTCAACGAGCGGCTGTCAATGGGCCTGGCGGCCGAGAACCTGGCCGGCTATTTCGTTCAACGCGAACGCTGGTGCCAAGGCGGCATTCAGACGCTCTACCTGCATAATGGCCCGGTGCGCGGGCCTGGACTATCGCTCTTCCAGCGGATCATGTTTCTGCCGATGTCCTGGCTTGTGCAATATCTGGTGCGCTTTAGCGTACTCGTGGTGCCAATCGTCTACCTCTGGTTCGGCGCCCTGCCGCTCTATTTTACGAACGTCACTGACTATGTTTCCAATCAGGTACCAGTGCTGGCCGCCTATTTCCTGCTGATGTTGTGGATCACACCAACCCGCTACCTGCCGCTCGTCTCCACCGCGGTCGGCACTTTTGCCACCTTCCGCATGCTGCCAACGGTTCTTTCAAGCCTTGCGCGGCCGTTCGGCAAGCCCTTCAAGGTGACCCCCAAAGGCAGCGGCAACGAGGAGAGCGCTTTCGACGCTTATACGTTCACCTGGATCGCGGGCTTCATCGTCGTGACCGCACTCGGCCTCCTGATCAACATCGTTCCGGAAACCGCGCACACGCGCGGCACCTTTTCGACGATCGCGGCTTTCTGGTCCGGGATCAACATCGTCGTGCTCGTCATCGCCTCGCTGATCTGTTTCGAGAAGCCGCGGCGCCTCCTTCAGGCCTTCAAACTCGACGAGGCGGTTGCGGTTGAGGGCGTAGCAGGGCGCCTGGTCAGTCTGTCGCTCGACAAGGCGGTAGTCGCGGTTCCTGCCGAGACCAGGCTCAAGTCGACTCGCGTCATGCTCAATCTTGAAGGCTTCGCGCCGCTTGAGACCGATCTTAAGCAAGTGACCCAGAGGCGAGGGGACATCACGCGCTCTGGCGACGAGCGGCGTTATTACCTCCATCTCCATTTCGATCTACACGGGTTCGAGCGCGACAAGATGATCATCAAGCTCTATACCGGGCGGTATTCCCGGGACATTCCCGACATCGACAGGGTCGCGGTTTCTGTAAACCTGTTGCTGCGCGCTTTTGGGCGCACACGCACTGCCTCGTAGTCTTTGGCAAGGTAGAGTGTGAAAATGCAACTGGCAACCGTGGCGGACCTAGCCGGAAGTGAAGACGCGCAGGCATTTGATGTTCTAGAGCGCCGCGCGTTCAAATGAACGCACAAAGGACGGCCGGTCGAGAGATCTATGGTCACGGCGATGCCGCTGAAAAATGCCATCAGGTCGTCACTGGAGCCGTGCGTGTTTACCGCCTGCTTCGGACGGGCGGCGACAGGTCGTATTCTTTCACATTGCAGGGGAAATGTTCGGCTTTGAAGCGGGCACCAAGCACCGCTTCTTTGCTGAAGCGATCACCGAAACAAGATTGGCAGCTTTCGGCCGGCGTCTGATGCAGGAGCATTCAGGAGAACTTCTCGCCCTTGCCTTGACCGGCATGGCACGCGCTCAAGAGCACCTTCTGGTCCTTGGCAGGCAATGTGCAATGGAACGCATCGCGGCCTTCCTATTGGATCTATCAGACCGGCAGGGAGGCATTCGGGAGCTCAGATTGCCGATGTCGCGGCAAGACATTGCCGATTATCTCGGGCTCACAATCGAGACGGTATCGCGCGTCGTGTCCAAACTGAAAGACAAAAGTGTCATAGCGTTAAGAGATGCAAGGACCGTCGACATCGTGAGAGCGGATGCGCTTCGTTTGCTCTGTAGCTAAGGCAAACAGATGGCTGCTCTTGACCTCGATGGGTCGCTCTGCCGCAAAGTGCCCATGCCATGTTATTCCGAAAGCCGTAGACTACCGCGATAGCGGCCGCTCGGCCCCTCACGTAAGCTCTCCACGCTAGGTCGACCCTGCGCTCGATCGTAGCCGCTTGCACTCCCGGCAACCCGCAACAGGAACTCCGCGCCAGCTCCCGACCAATTCATGCGTCAAAATTTAGACCCATGCAGGAGCTTACGGCGCTTGGAAAGCATTGAGCCAATCAATAAGAAAGCGTCCTGGGAGGAGCGCCAATGAGATTCTCGGTTGGCAACATCGCGGTTTTCAAGTCGATGCTGCCTTTGTTAGTCGCGATGACTCTGATGGGTGGCGTATATTTGGCCGTCCGTTGGTCAACTCAGCAGTCCGACGCTGTCGCAGTCGAACGCCAGCAGCAGCTCATCGAGCTTGTCATTTCCAAGATGCAATACAGCATCGCCCACGATCAGGAGAGTGTCACCGTCTGGGATGATGCGGTCAGGAAAGTATCGAAGGAATGGGATCGTGAGTGGATCGACTCCAACCTCGGTAGCTGGATGCACAGCTATTTCCGACATGACGGCGCATTCGTGATCAGCCCGGATCGTAGGCCGTTATACGCGTTCCTCGTCGGAGAGGCCGACGAGCAGAACGCTTTCAAGAACATAGCACCCGAGGCAATGCCGCTCATTGCCAAGTTGCAGAAGAGGCTCGCAGTAGGCGACGAGGCAGGAATAAGCGAACAGGTGCTGTCGATCGGGGAGAGCGATTTGGTTCGTCTCGGCGGCCGGCCGGCGATAGTCAGCGTGAAGCCGATAGTGTCGGACAGCGGCAATATCGTGCAGGAGCCCGGCGGGGAGTTTCTTCACGTAGCCGTCCGTTTCCTTGATGGCGATTTCCTTACCCGTCTGGGTGAGGAATATGTTTTTGAAGATGTGCGCTTTTCTGTTGTGCCAAACCTTGGCCAGGAGCGATCCTATGCGCCGATCGTGTCGTCGTCTGGTGAAACGATCGGATATTTCTCCTGGCTGCCGTTCAGACCCGGTGCCGACGTGGCGAAAGCCACGGCACCGGTCCTTCTGGTCGCCGCATTCTGTCTTTTCGCACTCACGGGCGTGCTGAGCATGATACTGCGGAAGCGGTCGAGACGCCTGCAGCAAAGTCAAGCTGAGCTCAACCACCTGGCGCTTCACGATCCGTTGACCGGCCTCGCGAACCGCGCGTCTTTCAATCAGTTGCTGGCGGGTGTGGTCGCCGCTTCGGCAGCCGACCAGACAAATGCACTTCTGTATCTCGACCTCGACCGCTTTAAGCAAGTGAATGATACGCTCGGCCATCCCGTCGGCGATCGGCTGATGATCGAAGTCGCGAAACGACTGAGGGAAACCGCCCCCGCTGCTGCAGTTATTTCCAGGATTGGTGGCGATGAATTTACCATCGTGGTCGAGCACTCGCGCCAGGACGAGGTGGAGAATCTCTGCGACTCTCTGATCGCTGCGATCCGTAGACCTTTCGAGATAGACGGACAGCCCGTTCTCATCGGGCTCTCGATTGGTGTGGCGGTTGCGAAAGGGAATGCTGCCGATCCAGTAGAGATCACGCGCAAGGCCGATATCGCGCTTTATCACGCCAAAACATCCGGGCGGAACCGGTACGCAATCTTTGGCCCCCACATGGACGAACTGATCAGGACAAGGCGGGATCTGGAACAAGATTTGCGAGCGGCGCTGGAAGCTGGCAATCAGCTCGAAGTCTTCTACCAACCGGTCTATTCCGCTGCGTCCCAAGAGATAAGCTCGCTTGAAGCTCTCATTCGCTGGCGGCACCCGAACAAAGGCGCAATAGCGCCGGAAGTCTTCGTTCCGCTTGCGGAGACTTCGGGCCTTATCGATCGGCTAGGCGCTTTCGTACTGAAGGAAGCCTGTTCCACCGCGCGTGAGTTTCCCGACCTCGATATTGCAGTGAATGTCTCCGCGGTCGAGCTTGGACAGCGACATTACGCTGCTCAAGTTTTCTCGCTGCTGCGGCAGTTCGGGATTGAGCCGTCGAGACTGGAGCTTGAGATCACCGAAACTGCTCTCCTCGACGAAGCCGGCATCTGCGAAAAAAACATCACGGCACTGCGCGAGTTCGGCGTGAAGTTCGCACTTGACGATTTCGGAACGGGCTTCTCTTCATTTGGCCGATTGCAGCGCCTGGAGGTCGATCGGATAAAGATAGATCGCTCTTTCGTCCAAGCATTTGACCAGCCCGATGGTGGCGTGGCGATCGTGCAGTCCATCGTTGGCGTCGCGCATGCGAAGGGCCTGCGCACGACGGCTGAGGGCGTGGAGACCGAGGAGCAGAGCGAGATCCTGCGCAATCTTGGCTGCGACGAATTGCAGGGTTTCCATTTGGCAAAGCCGATGCCGAAGAATTCGCTTCGCGACCTTCTTGGCACAGAGAGAGTTCAAAGAACCTCTTCCTAAAGCAGAAAAGACTATCCAAACCCGGTAAGAAGCTGCCTGAGTCGCACCGCGTCGTGGCACTTGCTGCCAAAAATACCGGCGGCTGATGGCGCTTGCCTGGCATACTTTTCAACGGTCGACCGCCGGGATATGGACGGCACTTTCCGTCCAGGCGTTTCGGAGCCCCGCGAGCACAGGATACTCGGCGTGAGCTATGGCGGCGCGAAACGGTCGTCGATGGACCATCTGGCGCTGCTCGACGATCTCGCAGTCCATCGAAGACCGCGGAGCGCATCAGCCGCAAGCTTGCTGTTGGCGACAAGCATCAATGCTTCAGCCTCGAGCTCTTGCAGTGGTGCTCGCACGATCGGGCGTGCAGGTGCACCCAGGCGCCGCTGGGAAGAGAAGGCTCGAGCAACCACGGCGCAAATGTCTGTACGCGCGCCGAAGGCACGGGGACCGGATCCGAGTAGCCGAACAGCGGGCAGGTCGACACGGAAATCGGCTGCTGGTGCACCTCCGGTTGCTGCTCGATGCCGCAGACGGGTTCCAGGCGGCGCAGGACCTCGCGTGCCTTCAGCTTGCAGCGAATGTGGTCCGAGTCGTCGGACGCGATCCCGTCGAAACTGAGAAAGGTTGCGCTGGCGGCATCCCTGCGGCCGGCGGCCAGAAGCGTGACTGCGAGCTTATAGCGCATGATGCCCCGATGGGGGTACCGCCCAACGAGTTTCTCGAAGGTTTTGCTTGCCTCGCGATAGAAGCCCTGCTCCATCTGCGTGTCGCCAAGCCGATGAAGGATTTCGTCGGCGTCGGGAAGCGCCGATAACAGCCAGCGATAGAGATATTCCGCCTCGGCGTGGTCGCCCCTGTCGCTGCAAAGCTGCGCAAGTGCGTAGCGGGCTTGCACATGGCCGGGGACGGTGCGGATCACTTGACGATATCCCGCTTCCGCCGCGTCGAGCGTGCCCTCGACATGCAGCGCCATTGCCCTCTCGAACACGAAGCCGACGCTGCGGCGGTTCAGCCTGTCATGCAGGTTTCGGCCCGTCCGGGTTCTGATAAGCACGCTGTGAACCGGATCCTTGCCCAGCTCGCCTCCCGCTCGATCCTCGGAGATTCGGGCAAGCGGCCCACCGGGAAACGCCTGCAGCAATTGTTCGAGCCTGGCGGAAGAGGGCTCGCGAAGCTCGAACCGCATGCTCGTCCAACTCTCGCTCATGAGAAAGCCGACGAAGGCGTCTGCCGCCTCGTTCTCCAGGCCGGGCATGCAGAGGAAGCCACTCGCGCCGCCGTCGCGATTGCCGATCATCAGAAGCTGGTCTGAGAAAAGCCCCGTGTCACCATCCTGGAGAGTCGTGACCTCCAGCGGCAGAAAAGCCTCATAGCGATGGTCAGTCTGCTCCTGCCGCAAGGCCAGAATGAACCATCGTTCTTGGCGTGACAAGTATTCGTTCAGCCAGGTCCAGGAGAGTAAAGGATGCGATTCTGGATCCGAAAGATATACCCTGTTCCAATTTTCCCGAATGTTCTCAAATTCTCTAGAATATCCAATGACATCTATTATCATCTTCGCCTCTCTGAGGCGGTATTCGCAATACCGACCAATAAAAATGTTGATCCAATATAATAAAGCTAAAATAAGAATCTGGCGCCTAACGGCCATCAATGTATCTATACAGTATAGAGCGGAGCGCCCGGTTCCAGTGCGCCTCACGATTGATTTTATCAGGCTAGAGCGCGGAACGCGAGCGGAAAACAACGTGCGGTTTTCTCGCCTTCCCACATGGCGCAGGCGATACGGGAAATTCCGCGACCAACCACTTCTTGAATTCGACCTCGAATGCTGCTGCGATGCGCTCCTTCCATCCCGGGGTGGACCCTGCCGCCTGGCTCATGGGGCCGACCTGTCCTGGTTCTAATCCGGTCAAGGCGAGCGACTTCTAATGTTAAAGGGTTGGAGCAACGAATAGGATGAAGGGTTAGGTCCACGGAGCACGGTACGCTAGGCGGTGGGCATAGTTCACGACGCAACTCCTCGGTTCGCTGTGCGACTACTTGATCCCGTTCGCCTTCGCGATGAAATCGGACAGCATCGGCACATAGTCTTCGCCGCGACCAGCGCCGACGGCTTGGGCGAAGGAATTGCGGACAGCGGCGCCGATCGGGTTGGCGGCGCCGGACGCGTTGGCGAAGGCCGCGAGATAGCTCATGTCCTTGAAGGCGTTGCGGATGGCGAATTTGTGCGCATTCGGGTCGCGCTCCAGTACCCAGCGGAAGAATGTCTGGTAGAACGGGCAATCCATCCGCCCGCCGCGGATGACGCTGTCGAAGACTTCAGGGGTGAGACCTGCCTTCCGTCCGAGCATCAAGGCCTCGGAATAGAGCGCGGCGTAGCCCATCGCCAAAAAGTTGTTGAGGAGCTTCATGGTGTGGCCGGTGCCGGTCGGGCCGGTGTGAACGATGCGTCCGGCGAAGCATTCGAGCACCGGCCAGACACGCCGCACATCGTCGTCAGCGCCGCCGATCATGACATCGAGCGTGCCGGCGGCGGCATCGGCCGGCGTGCGGCTGAGCGGCGCGTCGAGGAGCGTGGTCCCTTTTTCGGCCAGATCCTCGGCGAGCTTCAGGGTGACGGAGGGATCGGAGGTAGAGCAGTCGATGATCGTGAGCGGCTTGCCCGCGGCCGCGATGCCGTCCGCACCCTCGACGACCGACAGCACCTCCGGCGAGCCGGTGACGCAGAGAACGATGATGTCGCATCGTTCGGCCATTTCGCGCGGCGTTTTGACTTCCATCGCGCCCTTGGCGAGGAGCGCTTCGACCGGCGCCCGGTTGCGATGCGCCATCACCGCAAGTGGCCAGCCCTTTCTGACGATGTTCGTCGCCATGCCCTGACCCATCAGCCCGAGCCCGATGAAACCCACATTCACTTTCGCCATTGGTCGCCTCCGTGCCTTGCTTTGTCCGGCCTCGTTATCCTGCACGATTGGACGCACATCGCCAAATGACACCGTCGATTGTCGCGATTTCTAATCACGGCTGCACGTGTACCAGCACCGACAAACTGCCGGCGTGAGGCTAAATGATCGACCTGCGGCGGCCGAAGCGCATCCCATGGGACAATAATTGTGCAGTGACGCCCGAGAATTTGCAACGCAACCTTCCAGGGTCGCTCGTTGACGTCTCAAGTTGGAAGGGAGGCAGGAGCCCGCTCCTGCTTCCCACGTTCGCATGCAGCGGAAGGAGGTTGGGATCACCCGTCGGCCGTGCCGAATGCCGGCGCATCCGACGCCTCGACGCCACGATAGTGGCTTGGGGGTGCGCCGATGACGCGTTTGAAGGCGCGGCTGAAGGAGGCTTCGGAGTCGTAGCCCAGGCGCCTCGCCACGACGGAGATACGCATACGGTCACGGGTTAGCCATTGGCGCGCCTGATGCATGCGCACCTGCGCCAGATAGCGCGCCGGCGTCTCGCCGACGACGGCGGCGAACTGTTGTGCGAAGCCGGAGCGGGAAGCGCCCATGAGTCTCGCGAGGGAATCGACCGTCCAGTTCTTTTCCGGATCGAGATGCATGGCCGCGATCACCCGGCCAATGGCCGGATGGCGGACTGCGGCCACCCAGCCGCTCGTATTGCCGCAGCCGTGTTCCACCCAAGAGCGGATGATCAGTGCAGCCAGCACGTCGGCAAGCCGCGCCAGCACGCCGCCCGACCCGACGCGGCTCGCGCCGACCTCGCGCGCCATGGCGTCAAGCAGATGCGGGATCGCCGGTTCGCTGGCGGTCAGCGCGTCGATGCGCATCACGTCCGGCATCATCCGCAAGAGAGGGTGCATCACGTCGACGTTGAACCGCAGGGTTCCGCAGAAAAGGATGGTGGTTGCACCACGCCCGCCACTGCAGACGTTGTAGACGCAATCGCATACCTCCTGGGCCGAATAGGCCGTGAGCGGCGACAATCTCTCGTCCGGCGAACTTGCCAATGCGTGCTCGCCGCCGCGCGGCAAGAGCACGGCATCACCGCGTTTCAACTCGATCCAGTCGCCTTCGGGAACGCGCAACCAGCAGTCCCCGCAGATGAAATGGAACCGCGCCGTCTCCTGCGCCGGAAATGAGATGCCCCAGGGCGCGGTCAATTCGCAACGCACGTAATCAACCCCGTCGAGGCGCAGTCCGCGCAAGAGCTCGGTTAGGAAATCCTCGGAGGCGGAGGCGTCATTTTTGGACGAATGATCAAGCATTGCGGAATTTCTAGCATGGAACGTCCAGGGCGTCACGTCTTATCTAACCGAAACACACAACGGAGACGCTCTCATGACAGAATCAGCGACAACACTGGATGCCGGACTGATGCCGGAAAACGACGAACGAAGCGATCCGGCCTGGGCTGGCGTGGCCTCGCTTGCACTCGGCGTGTTCGGCCTCGTCACCGCAGAGTTCCTTCCGGTCAGCATCCTAACGCCGATGGCGGCCGATCTCGGCATCAGCACAGGTACAGCGGGCCAGGCGGTCACCGCGACCGCCGTCGTCGGCGCGGTCGCGGGCTTGACGATAGCGATTATCACGCGCCGCCTCGATCGCCGGCTGGTGCTTTGGGGATTCACCCTGGCCCTGATCGCCTCCAGCCTGATCGCGGCCTTCGCCACCAATCTCGCCATGCTCCTTGCCGCCCGGATCGTCCTCGGCATCGGGCTCGGCGGCTTCTGGTCGATGATGGCGGCGATCGCGCTGCGTCTCGTGCCGATGGCTCTCGTGCCGCGCGCCATGTCGATCGTCTTCACCGGCGTCTCCGTCGCGACCGTCTGTGCAGCGCCCGTCGGTGCCTATATCGGTGATCTCTGGGGCTGGCGTGCCGCCTTCCTGATGGCCGCAGCGGTCGGTCTCGTGACGCTCCTCGTCCAGATGGCGAGCATACCGCGCCTGCCACCGCAATCCGTGCCGAGCCTCAGGCTTCTGTTCGACCTCATGCGCAAGCCGAGCATCCGCATCGGTATCATCACGGTTATGCTCTTCGTATCGGGTCACTTCGCTGGCTTCACCTACGTTCGTCCTTTCTTGGAGAGGGTGCCTGTCTTCGGCATCGAGGCGATATCGATGATCCTGCTTGCTTACGGCATCGGCGGCTTTTTCGGCAACCTCGCCGGCGGCTTCATTATCGAACGGAGCATTACCGCGGCTGTGACCCTTGGCACCCTGCTCATCGCGGCGATGGCGCTGACTCTTGTGACTCTCGGTTCGATTGATCTGATTTCTGCCGTTGCGGTAACCCTCTGGGGCTTCGCCTTCGGCGCGTTGCCCGTCGCCGTGCAGACCTGGATGGTGCGCGCAGCGCCAGACCATGCGGAAAGCACCGGCGGCTTGATCGTCGCCACGTTCCAGGTCGGGATCGCCAGCGGTGCCATCCTGGGCGGTCTCTTCGTGGACGGCTTCGGTCCGCTCGGCGCCATCACCTATTGCGCTGTCGCGACACTTTCAAGCGCGCTCTATGTCATGGCCTCGCGGCGGCGCGTCGGGTTTTAGCCTTCGGGAGATGGGCGCAAGGTCCGCCCATCCCGCTACCGCCACCTTCTCCCCCCTTGTGGACCTCGGACGGGGAGGAGGTCTATTAATCTCGCAACGTAATCCACACCGGTGCGTGGTCGCTCGCGCCGTCGACGCCGCGCACGTCCCGGTCGATGCCGGCACCTGCGAGCCGGCGTGTGAGCTTCCGGCTCAAGAGAACGTGGTCGAGACGCAGGCCCGCGTCGCGCTGCCAGCGGTTCCGGCGGTAGTCCCAGAACGTGAAAAGCCGTTCTTCCGGATAAATATTGCGGAGCGCGTCGAGCCAGCCCTGGTCGAGTAGGTGCCGGAAGGCGGCGCGGCTTTCGGGTTGTACGAGCGCGTTCTCGTCGTAGGAGCGGGTCGGGTAGATGTCGCGCGGCTCGGGCACCACGTTGTAGTCGCCAGCAAGCACCACCGGCAGACCGGTCGCCAGCAGTTCGGCAGCATGCAGCCTCAGGCGTTCATGCCAGGCCAGTTTGTAGTCGAATTTCGGTCCGGGCTGCGGATTGCCGTTGGGGGCGTAGAGCGAGGTGATGAGAATGCCGTTCACGGCCGCTTCGATGTATCGGCTCTGCGGATCGGACGGGTCGCCGGGCAACTCCGCCCGGGTCAGGATCGGCTCGCAATCGCGCGCGAGGATCGCGACGCCGTTCCAGGTGGCCTGTCCGCGCCACACCGCACCATAGCCGGCCGCCTCGATTGCTGCCTTGGGGAATTGGCCGTCCGTGGCCTTGAGTTCCTGCAGGCAGACGACATCGGGTTCGGCCGTGGTGAGCCAGGCGAGCAGGTTCTCGAGCCGCCGGTTGACGCCATTGATGTTGAAGGTCGCGATCTTCATGTGCTCAGCGCACCAGCCGATCGGCCCAGGCGCGAACGGTTTCGGACACCGTTTTTAGATGGTCGGCAGCCGAAAAGCCCGACACGCTCTTGCGCGGTTTGAGGTCGTGGTCGCCGTCCTCGAGCCACAGGATTTCGATCGCATCGGAGAGGTTGTAGCCGGCGACGTCGTCGCGGGTGCCGAACTCGTCGCGTGTCCCCTGGCAGATCAATGTCGGCGTCTTCAAGTCTGCGAGATGCTTCGTGCGAAGCTGCTCCGGTTTGGCCGGCGGATGAAACGGATAGCCGAGACAGAGCAGCCCGGCGATTTTACCGCCCGAGTGAAGGCCGTCGGCAATCATGCTGGCGACCCGCCCTCCCATCGACTTGCCGCCGATGACGAGCGGGCCGGTCGCGCCGAGCGCCGCGACGGCGGCCTCGTATTCCGGCTTCAGCGTCTCTGCCCTGGGTGGCGGCTTGCGGCCTTCCGAAGTCCGACGCGCCGCCATGTAACCGAACTCAAAACGGGCGACGCGAAAGCCGGCCTCGGCAAGAGCTTTGGCGGTCGCGCTCATCGAGGCCGAGTCCATCGGTGCGCCTGCGCCGTGCGCCAGCAGGATGGTGACGGCGGCGTCCTCCGGTCCGTCGAACAGGAATTTTTCGCCCATCTCAGCCAGCGCTCCTTGGAAGGAGATGGAGGTCGACGAACTGCACGCCGCGTTCGGCAGCCCGTGCCCACTCCGAATCCTTGTCGAGCTCGAGATAGCGCCTCCACCAGTGGCGCGCCTCTGCGAGATTGTCTGCGTCGAATTCGAGTTTCGCCAGGTTGAAGACAGCGTCTGCATAGTCGCCGTCGAGTTCGATGGCTTTTTTGAGGTACCGGCGCGCAGCGTCGATCCGCCCGCGTTCGCCCATGAGCCCGGCTAGATTGAACCACGCCTCGACGAAGCTGGAGTCCAGTTTGAGCGCGCGGATGTAATCATGCGCCGCTTCCACCTGCCGGCCCGCTGCCTTGAGGCAATTTGCGCGGTTGAAGGCGGCGACGGAGTCCGTCGGGTCGATGGCGAGGCAACGTTGATAGAATGCCGCCGCTTGGTCGTAGCAGCCGTCCTCCTCTGCGGCTTCCGCCTCAGCGAAGAGGTCTTCAAGCTCCGCATCGCTGGACGTTCCAAGATCGAACAGCAACTGCCCGTCGAGTTCGCTGAGGCCCTCGGCGCGGCGGGCGTAAATCGTGTCCGCGCCCTCGTGATGGAGCGAGAGCGCGGTGAGCGCCGCCACGGAGCCGGAGCGGTGCACTGACCGTGCGATCGCGCTCCAGGTGGCGCCGCTGTCGATCAGGCCGGCATATTTCCGGGCCAGGATCAGGTCGCGGAAGGAATAGGGTTCGCTGTCATGCTCGAAGGCGTCGAACAGCGAAAGAAGGTCGAAGGTGCGGGCCGCAAGCCGCGACTGATCGATGAGCGCCTGCCGCGTCAAGGCCGATGCCTCCGGCGTCGACATCAGACCCAGCAGCCGAAGAAAGCCGTTCTCGCTGAGAGGACGTCTGTTCTGGCGTATTTCCGAGTCGAAGCGTGCTTCGATCTCCGCGTCGCTCGCCGTTGAAAGCAGGCTGCGGCCGAAGACGAGGTGCGAGGTCTGGCGCGTAATGCCGCGCCGCAGATGGCCGAACTGCCGTTCGACCTCGCGCGCCGCCAATCGGCGAGGAAACGCGGCAAGGGCGCCGACGATGCCGAATGTCTGCCCTGCAACCGCCATCAGACTTTTTTCTTGGCCGCCGGCTTGCCGCTGGTCGTTGCCGCCTTCGCAGTTCGTTTGGCCGCTGGCTCGGCCTTGGGCTTGCTCTTGGCCGGCGGTTTCGTCTGGGAGAGGCTCGCTTTCAAGGCATCCATGAGATTGATGACGTTACCGCGCTCGGGTGCTGCCGCGATGATCGGCTTGTGGCCCTTGAGCTTCTCGCGGATCATCTGCATCAGAGCGATCTCATAGCGATCTTCGTAATTCTTGGGATCGAAGGTCGTGAGCTTCTGTTCGATGAGCGCTTCGGCCAGCTGCAGCATTTCAGGGTCGGGGTTTCCGACCGGAATATTGCCGAAATATTCGGCCGTGCCGCGCACCTCGTTCGGGTTGCGGAGCGTGCAGACGAACATGCCGGTCTCGCGCGGACCGATTGTGATCACCCGTTCGCGACTGGAGAGCACGAGGCGGGCGATCGCCAGCTTGCCGGTTTTGCGCAAAGCTTCGCGCAGTACGATGAAGGTCTCTTCCGCCATCGCGCCGTCGGGCGCGAGATAATAGGGTGCATCCTGGTAGATGACGTCGACCGACCCCTCGTCGACAAAGGCCTCGATGTTCATCGTGTGGTTGGATTCGATCTTGACGCTTTCGAGATCGGTGTCCTCGATGATGATGTATTTCTTGTCTTCGTATTCGTAGCCCTTCACCAGATCGGACCGTTCGACAAGCCCGAGCTCCGGATCCACCGGCTTCATGTTGATCCGGTTGTGAGTCTTCTTGTGAAGCTGGTTGAAGGTAATGCGTTCACTTGAACTGGTGGCTGGGTAGAGCCTGACTGGACAACTTACGAGACTGAGTCTGAGATAACCTTTCCAACTTGCCCTGGGCGCCATGATCGTCTCCTGCGCGGCAACACGAAACTACTTCCCCGCCTCGGACAACTGCGGCAGATCCCTGGCGAAGGCAGCTATTTCCGCCCATGGATCGCCGGACGTGACCAGGAGGCCAGGCAGCGAAGAATAGTTCAAATCCTCCGGAGCGTCGATAGACTCGAGATCGCTCCAGCTTACCGGGGTTGACGCCGGTAGATTTGTCCTCGCGCGAAGCGAGTAGGGGGCGGCTGCCGTGTGGCCGCGCGCGTTGCGATGGAAGTCGATGAAGATTCGCTTGACGCGGTTTTCCTTGCCCATCGTGGTGGTGAACACCTCGGGCGCGGTCGCGGCCAGACGGGTCGCAATCGCGCTTGTTGCCTGATGCACCTTTTTCCAGTTGAGTTTCGGCACGATCGGCACGACCACGTGCACGCCCCTGCCGCCAGATGTCTTGACGAAGGGAACGAGGTTAAGCGCCTCCAGCTCGCCGCGCACATGGACGGCGGCCTCGACCACCTCGCGCCAGGTGATGCCTTCGCCCGGGTCGAGGTCGAAGACGATGCGGTCAGCCTTTTCAAGCTGCTTGGTGACGGTCCCCCAGGTGTGAAACTCGACGACGCCGAATTGCGCCAGCGCGAGATATCCCTTGGCGTCTCCCACCGAAAGGTAGGATTTCGTCTCGCCTTCCGAGTTGGTTGATTGAAAGGTTTCGACCGAGGACGGCATGCCGGTGAAGGGGTGACGTTGGAAGAAGCAATCCTGGGACCTTCCCGTCGGGCAGCGCACAAGCGAGACCGGGCGATTGAGAATATGCGGCAGCATGAAATCGCCGACGAGCGCATAGTAGACGGCGATGTCGAGCTTGGTCGGGCCGGACTTCCCGAACAGGCGGCGCGTCGGATTTGTGATCGAAATGCTGGCGAGGTCCGCGTCCGAAATCAGCCGCTTTCGCTGCGGCGCGGCGGGCGTCGACAGTTCGATTTCGCGAAGCCCCTTGAACACGGCATGGCGAAGCACATTGTCGGCCGTGCGGTTGCCATAATGGATATGTGCCCACAGCACGGGGCGGACCCAGACGATCTCCTTTGGCGCACCCTCGAGTTTTGCCGCACCGGCGCGAAGCGGCTCCAACCGCGCGAGCAATTCTTGCGCCGTGTGCGCATCGAAGCCGGTTCCGACCTTGCCGCGGTATTGCAGTTCGCCCTCGACCCATTCCCCGAGTGCCAGCGCGGCGAGACCCTCGGCCGCCTCCGAGGTGGTGTATCCGGCAATCACGAAGTCGTCCGGCTGGAGCGCCTTGGTCTTGGTCCAGGTTTTCGATCGGCCGCTCTGGTAGGGCGCCGAGGCTCGCTTGGAGATAATGCCTTCAAGTCCCAATTCCGACGCCCGGTCGTAAAGCGCTCGCCCGTCGCCAGGGACATGATCGCTGAACTGGATGGCCGAGCGCCCCGATACATGCGAGGAAAGCAATTTCGCGAGCAGCGCCTTGCGCTTTTCAAGCGGAGTAGCCAGCAGACTCCAGCCATCGAGATAGAGAAGATCGAAGGCGTAGAAGACAAGCTTGTTACCGGCGCCACTCGAAAGTGCCTCCTGCAACAGGGAAAAGCGACTGATTCCTTGGTCGTCAGGGACGATGATTTCGCCGTCGATAACGGCCTCGCGGCAGGGCAGCCGGCGGAAGGCTTCCGGAAGATCGCCGTAGCGCTTCGTCCAGTCGAGGCCGCCACGGGTGATAAGACGCACCTCACCGTCCGAGATGTGCGCCATCGTCCGGTAGCCGTCGAACTTGATCTCATGCAACCAGTCGCCGCTCTCGATTGCGCCGCCACCCGGAGGCCTGTCGGCAGGCGTCGCAAGCTGCGGTTCGATGCGCGCGGGTGCCGCACCTTTGACGGCGCCCGGTAGTGCGCCCGGATTGAGCTTGACCGGCTTGACAGGTTTGGCTGGCGGTTTCGGCTTCTCCACCAGTTCTTCGATGCGCCGTCCGGATTTGACGCTCTCTGGGCGTGCGGTGAGAATGTCGACAGTGGCATCGGCAGCGAGGTCGCGTTCCTTGAACAGGAGCCAGTTGCGCTGGTCTTCCTCGCCGGGCTTGGCTTTCAACCGCGCCAGCATCCAGCCCCCATTGAGCTTTTCGCCGGCGAGGCGGAACTTGAAGGCGCCCGTGCGCAAGCTCTTCTCGATGTCGTCCATCGGCGCCCAGACGCCCGTGTCCCAGACGATCATCGGGCCGCCGCCATACTCGCCCTCGGGGATGACACCCTCGAAGTCGATGTATTCCAGCGGATGATCCTCGGTCTCGACCGCGAGCCGCTTGTCGGCCGGATTGAGCGATGGCCCTTTCGGGACGGCCCAGCTTTTGAGCACGTCCCCCACCTCAAGCCTCAGGTCGTAGTGATCGGCCGTCGCATGGTGTTTATGGACGACAAAGCGGTTGCCGCTCTCGCCGGCAAGGCTGCCGGGCGGCTCCGACGTTTTCGAAAAATCCCTTTTCTTGCGATAGACCTGTAGCTTCGACGTCGCCATGTCCCCTACGCTATGGCTTGCAGGGCGAACCCGCAATATGACGTTGAAGTCGACGCGGAACATAAAGGGAGGGCAAGGCAAAAATGGGAGAAAACCATCGCTGGTTGAACGAGCCGTCAAGCTGGCAAGGCAACGAAAAGGCGCTGTCGCTCACGACGGACGGCAATACGGATTTCTGGCGCGAGACCTTCTACGGGTTCGTTCGCGACAGCGGCCACGCCTATCTCCGATCGGTATCCGACGATTTCACCGCATCCGCCACGATCACGGGCGTCTATGAGCAGCTCTACGACCAGGCCGGTCTGATGCTGCGGCTCGATGAGGAGAACTGGATCAAGTGCGGTATCGAATATACCGATGGGCTGATGCATTTCAGCGTCGTCGTCACGCGCGGCGTTTCGGACTGGTCGGTCATTCCACTCCACGATGCAACGCCATCCGACGCGATCGAGGTGCGGCTGACGCGCCATGGCGACGCGGTG
This sequence comes from Sinorhizobium terangae, assembly GCF_009601505.1. Taxonomy (GTDB): domain Bacteria; phylum Pseudomonadota; class Alphaproteobacteria; order Rhizobiales; family Rhizobiaceae; genus Sinorhizobium; species Sinorhizobium terangae. Next base: position 73,528 of record NZ_WITC01000023.1, on the reverse strand, counting down.
CGGGTGCAGTTCCGCTTCGGCGACGCGCCCTGGCAGATGGCGCGGCTTTGTCCGTTTTCAGCCGCGGATGCGGAAATCGGTGTCATGGCCTGCTCCCCGGAACGCGCAGGCTTTACGGCAAAGTTCCGCGACCTTACCGTTGGCCCGCCGATTGCCCGTGCGCTGCACGAGGATTGATGGCGCTGAGGCGCATCGCGTGAATGCGAATGCACCTTGTGTCTCTGGTTCTCGGGTTTGCCGCGCCCGAACCGCTGCGCTTTTAGGCGGCAGGCACTAAGCGATCGCACGCGGTGTCAGGCTGATCGGCCTGCAGGACTCGCGGATCATCAGGCGGCCCTGCAGCACAAGCCGGCGCGGTGTCGCCGGGCTCTTGCCGGAAAGACGGTCGAGGATGAGTTGCGCCGCCTGCTCCCCGATCGCCTGAACCGGCTGGGCGATCGTCGTCAGATGCGGCTGGAAAACATCCGCCCAGGGGAAATCGTCGAAGCTTGCGACCGAGACGTCTTCCGGACACTTGAGACCGATGTCGCGGATCGCCTTCATCACGCCGATGACCATCAGGTTGTTGGCAGAAAAGATCGCCGTCGGTCTCTCGGCGCTCGTGAGCAGTTGCATCGTCGCCTTGTAGGCATCCTTCTCGCGGAAATTGCCGATCCGCACGAGGTCTTCCTCGTAGGGCAGCTTGGCGGCTTCCAATGCGGCCTCATATCCGGCCAGGCGCTCTCGTCCCGTCGACGTCTCGAGCGAGCCTGAGATATAGCCGATGCGGCGATGGCCGAGGCCGAGCATATAGGCGGTCGCGTCCTGGACGGCGCGGCGGTTGTCGAGCACGACGGCGTCCGTGTCGATCCCGTCGCAAAGCCGGTCGATCAGCACCGTTGGAAGATTGGCGCTGGCCAGGATGCGCTTCAGGGTCTCGTCGTCTCCCGCGGGCGCAATGATCAGGCCGTCCACGCTGCGATCGATCAGGAGCTCGATCTGTTCATCCTGCATCCCGACGTCCTCGTCGTTGCAGCAGAGCATCACCGCGTAGCCGGCGCGATGGAGAACATCCTGGATCACTGCCACGACATCGGTGAAGAACGGGTTGGTGATGTCGGCCACCATCAGCCCGACCGTGCGGGTGGTGCCGAGCTTGAGACTGCGGGCGATCGCGTTGCGCTTGTAGCCGATGACCTGGATCGCCTCTTCGATGCGGCTGCGCAGTTCGGGGCTGACGGGAGCGGACCCGTTTATCACCGCAGAAACCGTCGCCACGGAAACGCTCGCGGCCTTCGCCACGTCGAGCATCGTGGGTGCGGTGGATTTTCGTGACCGGCGGCGTTGCATCTTTGATCAAAACGTTTCGAAATACGGTTGGAAAAACCTTATGTGAGCCGGCGAATTTGTGCAATAGCCGCGCTGCAGTGGGACTTATAGCCGCTTGACACACTCGAAACGTTTAGAATAGGCTCTCGGAAACATACGAAAATGATCGTGAGATATCGGTGGTGGGGAGGCCGCCAATGTCATGCGCGATGATAATGCGATCTCGCCTCATTCTGGTCCGCATAGCGATGCCCAGCGCACCGTTCTGACCGCCGAAGGCGTGTCCAAATCCTTCGGCGGCATTGCCGCGCTCAAGGACGTGCGTTTCGATCTGCGCGCCGGCGAGATCCACGCCCTCATGGGCGAAAACGGCGCCGGCAAATCGACGCTGATGAAGATCCTTTCTGGCGTTTATCCCGATTATGACGGTCTCGTGCGGGTCGATGGTACGCCGGTGCGCTTCTCGACCGTCAGGGATGCCGAAGCGGCCGGGATCGCCATCATCCATCAGGAGCTGAACCTCGTTCCGGAGCTCCGCGTCGCCGACAACATCTTTCTTGGCCGTGAACGGGTGATCGCCGGCCTCTTCGTCGATCGCAAGGCAAGCCTCGATGCATCGCGCGTGTTGTTGCGTCGTCTTGGCATCGACCTCGATCCCGAGGCCCGCGTCGGTCAGCTGAGAGTCGGCGAGCAGCAGCTTGTCGAGATTGCCAAGGCGCTCTCGCTTGAGGCGCGCATCCTTATCATGGACGAACCGACTTCGGCGCTTTCACCCGGCGAGTGCCAGCGGCTCTTCAAGATCATGCGGCAGCTCGCGGCCGACGGCGTCGGGATCATCTATATTTCCCATCGCATCGATGAGGTGATGCACTTGAGCGACCGCATCACCGTCTTTCGCGATGGCCGCCATGTCTGGACCCGGCCGAGGGCCGAGCTCGACGAAGAGACGGTCATCGCCGCCATGGTCGGGCGCGGCCTGCTCGAGGCGGAGCGCGTCGAGCGATCGACGCAAGGCGGTCCCGTGCTGTCGGTGCGCGGCCTCTCGCTTTCGACGCCGAGCCGGCACGGCTGGCGCGATGTGCTGAAGGCTGTGAGCTTCGACGTCAGCGCGGGCGAAATCTTCGGTATCGGCGGGCTGCTTGGAGCGGGGCGCACCGAGATCCTGGAAACGATCTTCGGTTCGAGCAATGGTCGGCGTGGCGGCGAGGTCAGCCTCGATGGCACGCCGGTCGACATTCGTTCCCCGCTCGATGCCCGCCGCCTCGGCATCGCGCTGGTGACGGAAGACCGCAAAACCCAGGGGCTGCATCTCCATGATTCAATCACCGACAACGTGGCTCTGCCGCTGGTCGGTCGGCTGGCGCGTTTCGGTTTGCGGTCCTTCGATGCGGAGAGTGTGCTGAGCCGGAAGGCCGTCCAGACGCTCGGCGTGCGGTGCGGCAGCATCGACCAGACGGCCGGGACCCTCTCGGGCGGCAATCAGCAGAAGGTGGTGATCGGCAAGTGGCTTGCCACCGGGCCACGGGTGCTACTGCTCGATGAGCCGACACGCGGCATCGACGTCGGCGCCAAACGCGAGATCTACGACCTCATCTTCGCGCTCGCGAGTGAGGGGCTGGCGATCGTGGTGGTAAGCTCCGAGTTGCCGGAACTCTTGCATCTTGCAGACCGTATCCTGGTAATGGCGGAAGGCCGTCAGACCGGGCTTATTTCCCGGGAGGAGGCGAGCGAGGAGCGCATCATGCAACTCGCCGCGCCGCGGGGCGGCGCGCTTGGAAGGGCCGTTGCATGACATTTGTGAGACTACTATCCCGGACGAAACTCTATTGGGGCCTGATCGCCATCTTCCTGATTGGCGTTCTCTCCTCGCCGGTGACCTCGTCGGGGAGAAACATCTTTCTTTCTTCCGGCAACCTTCTCGATGTGCTGCGCCAGGTTTCGACGACGGGTCTTGTCGCCACCGGCATGACGGCCGTCATTTTGACCGGCGGAATTGATCTCTCGGTCGGTTCGATGATGGCGATCTGCAGCGTCGTTTGCGCCATGCTTCTGACCGTGCCCGGCGAAACGCCTGCCGTTTTCCTCGGGATCCCGGCTGTCGGATTGGCGTCGCTGCTCGTCGGCGCGGTCGTCGTTCGCTTCATTTTCGTCAACATCGAAAAGACGCGGGCTGGCGTCGCCAATATCAGGGATGTCCAACTCGATCGGACGCGCGGCACGCTGCTGCCCGCGGTGGGCGGCGTCATCTTGTGCGCCCTCGTCTTGAGCTTCCTGCTGCCGCAGGTGCAGACGAAGTTCGGGGTGCTCGGGGTTCTTTTGGTCGCGCCCGCCGTGGGCTTGCTTTTCGGCGCGATCAACGGCGTGATCATCGTTGTTGGCAGGCTGCAGCCGTTCATCGTCACCCTGGCGATGATGGTGACGGCACTTGGCATCGCCCGGCTGACAGCCGGCCAGAACAACGCGGTTCTGCCCGTTTATACCGGCAGCAACGCCACCGCGGATTTCGACGTGCTTCGCCAGCTCGTCTTCGGCATCGTACCGATGCCGGGCATCTTCTTCATTGCCGCGATCATTCTTTATAGCGTCGTTCTGCGCTTCACGCCCTTCGGCCGATACGTCTATGCGATCGGGGGTAACGAGGAGGCGGCGCGGCTTTCCGGCATCAATGCCGGGCGGGTAAAGATCGTCACCTACGCGATCTCGGGCCTGCTCGCCGGCATCGCCGCGGTTCTCTATGTGGCGCAGTATCGGCAAGGAAAACCGGATGCCGGCGCGGGGCTGGAGCTCGACGCGATCGCGGCTGTGGTGATCGGCGGCACGAGCTTGATGGGTGGACGCGGAAGTCTCGCGGGCACGTTCTGCGGGGTTCTGATCTTCGGTCTGCTCTCCAACATCCTGCAGCTCCACAACATCAACTCTAATCTTCAGCTGGTGCTGAAGGGCGTGATCATCATCGGTACGGTGCTCGTCCAGGAGCGCAACGCCTACGATGTGCTCGCCCATTTGCGGCTGACAAGCCGCCGCCCGGCGCAACGGGAAACGGCCGCGGAGGAGCGGCCGTCAAGAGAGACCTTGTCTCTAACCATGGGAGGAAAGGAAGAATGAAACGTCGTGACATCATGAGACTGGCGGCCTTTGCGGCCGTTCTGGCGGCCACCACCGCCCTCTTGCCGGGCAAGGATGCACTCGCCCAGGACAAGAAGTGGCGCATCGGCTTCAGCCAGGCGACCACCATCGAGCCGTGGCGCGCGCAGTTCAACAAGGACATCATCGCGGAAGCTGCGAAACATCCGGAAGTCGAGCTCATCGTCACGGATGGCGAGGACAAGACGGAAAAACAGGTTGCCGACGTCGAGAACCTGATCCGTCAGGAAGTCGATGCCCTGCTTATTTCGCCGAAGGAATCGGCAGGTCTCACCGGCGTCGTCCAGCAGGCGATCGACGCGAAGATCCCCGTCTTCGTTCTCGACCGCAACGTCGAGACCGACCAGTACACCCAGTTCGTCGGCGGCGACAACAAGCTGATCGGCCGGGCGGCGGGCGAATATGCGGTCGAGCTTCTCGGCGGCAAGGGCAAGGCTCAGGGCAATGTCGTGGAGATCTGGGGCGGCATGGGTACGCAGCCGGCGCACGACAGGCACGACGGCTTCCACGAATTCACCGACAAGGAGCCGGGCATCAAGAACCTGCTCGACCAGCAGTCGGGCGATTGGAAGCAGGATCAGGCCTATAACATCATGGCGACGGCACTCCGCAACAACGAGAAGATCGATCTCGTCTACGGCCACAACGATCCGATGGCCTACGGCGCCTATCTCGCGGCGAAGGACGCCGGCCGCGAGAAGGACATCAAGTTCATCGGCATCGACGCCCTTCCGGGTGAAGGCGTGACCTGGGTCAATAATGGCGAACTGACCGCGACCTTCCTCTATGCGACACCTGGTGCCGAGGGGCTCCGTCAGGCGATCAAGTTCCTGAACGGGGAAAAGGTCGAAAAAACTGTGACGCTCGACACGATGAAGGTGACGAAGGAGAACGCCGGCCAGATCATGAAGGAGAAGGGCCTCTAATTCCCGGGGCGGCTCGGAGTCGGCCCGATCCAATCAGTCGGGTATGGCGCTCATGCATATTGCCCAAAACCGTGAAGCGATTTGGGCATTTCGAATGGCTGCATGTCTTCGTCCTTCAATCGGTTCCGATCGAGGGGAAGCATGCTGCAGGGGGCGGCGGGAGTGGACGAGGGGGCCTCGCCGCCCCTTTATCGCATCATCGCCAGCGCCGTGGCGAAGAAGTCGTCGCCTCCGAAATTGCCGGATTTGAGCGCCATAAGCATCTCGCCTTGTGAGTTGCCGATCGTCCGCAGAACCGGCACGCCGGGCGCGATCTCCGGGCCGATCAGGAACGCCGGAATTCCCAGCCTGTCGACCGTCGCGCCGGAGGTTTCGCCGCCGGCAACGATGAGGCGCCTGACGCCGCGCGCCACCAGTTCGGCGGCGATCGTTGCGGTCGCTGCCTCGATTGCGCGCCCCGATATTTCGCGTCCATAGCGCGACTGAAGATCGGAAACGGCATCCGGCGTGGTGCTGGCGGCAATGATGATCGGCCCTGTCTCCATTCGCTCCCCTGCCCAGGAAAGCGCGGCTGAAATTTCGTCAGGCGCGGCGGTGAGCAACCGTTCGGGGTCGAGCCTCAGGACCGGCATTGCCTGTTCGGCAATGGCAAGCTGGCGAAGGGTGGCGCTGGAGCAACTGCCGGCGACGACGGCTGCATGCCCGCCGACGGGGCGAACGGCATCGGCAGTAGTATCGACCCTCGACGGCACGCGACCGGAGCCCACGAGTGCGCGGGCGAGTCCAAGACCGAGGCCGGATGCGCCGGTCGACACCGGTGCATCGAGTAGAGCCTCGCCGAGGATTTCAAGATCGCGTTCGAAGATCGCGTCCGCGATCGCCGCAGTGGCGCCTTCTGCGCGAAGCGCTTCGATCCTCGCCCGCACCGCGGCCGGCCCGGTAGCTACCGTCGCCAAGTCGATAAGTCCAATGGGGCCGCGAGATTGGCGGGCCAGGACGCGCATCAGATTGGCGTCGCGCATGGGATTGAGAGGATGATCCTTGAGCGGGCTTTCGTCGAGCGGCTGGCCATTGACGAAAAGGTGACCGAGATAGACGGTGCGCCCGGTTTCCGGGAAAGCGGGCGTGACCAGGACCACGCCGCCGCCCGCTGCATCCCTCAGCGCTTCCGTGACCGGGCCAATGTTGCCGGCATCGGTGGAATCGAAGGTCGAGCAGATCTTGTAGAGCACATGGGCCGCACCGCGATCGCGCAACCATTGCTCGGCACGGCTTGCAGCCACGACGGCCTCGTCGGCCACGACTGAACGGATCTTCAGCGAAACGACCACCGCGTCGACATCCGGCAACGGCAGCGACGGATCGGGAATGCCGACCGTCTGCACCGTGCTGAGACCGTTCTTCGTCAGCGTATTGGCGAGGTCTGAGGCGCCGGTGTAGTCGTCGGCGATCGATCCCAGAAGGATGCTCATCGGTTAGCTCCTTGCATACGGCTTGAACCAGTCGAGACCGTCGAGGGTGCGGCCGCGCGGGGCATATTCGCAGCCGACGAAACCGTCATAGCCGATCCGGTCGATCTCTGCGAACAGGTAGGGATAATTCAGCTCTTCGCCGTCCGGCTCATGGCGCGAAGGGACGCTGGCGATCTGGATGTGGCCGGTGATCGGCATGAGGCGCCGGAGTGCCACCGTGACGTCGCCGTGCATGATCTGGCGATGGTAGATGTCGAACTGAAGCTTCAGATTGGCAAGTCCAAGCTCCGCGATCAGCCGCTCTGCGGCGCCGAAATCATTGAGGAAATAGCCCGGCATGTTACGGCCGTTGATCGGCTCGATCAGGAGATCGATCTCCTTCTCAGCCAGCTGCTCGGCAGCGTAGGCCACCGAACGGCGATAGCGGGTCGCAGTCTCGCTGTCGGACGGATCGGCGAGGCCTGCCATCAGATGCAGCCGCTTGACGCCTGTCGCCGCGGCATATTCCAAGCCCCGGTCGATATCCGCTTTGAGCGCATCGAAACGCCCCGGCAGGACTGCAATCCCGCGCTCGCCCGCCGCCCAGTCGCCTGGCGGCAGGTTGAACAGCGCCTGTTGCAGGTTGTTGCGGGCAAGCCGTTCGGCGATCGCCTCCGGCGGCACGTCATAGGGGAAGAGATATTCGACGGCCGTGAAACCGGCCTCGGCTGCGGCGTCGAACCGGTCGAGAAAAGACCACTCGGTAAACATCATCGTCAGATTGGCGGCGAAAAGGGGCATGGTGTCGTCCTTATGCCTTGATCGTGCCTGGCAGTTGCGCGCCGGAAAGCTGCGCATAGAGCCGCGCAAGCGAAGAGTCGTCGTCGCGCCCCATGCCGGCGCCGGAAGCCGCGAGATACATCTGCAAGGCAGCCGCCACGAGCGGCACCGGATAGCGCTCCGCGCGAGCCATATCCTGAACGATGCCGAGGTCTTTTACGAAAATCTCGATGGCACTGAGCGGTGTGTAGTCGCCCGCGAGCACATGCGGGATGCGGTTTTCGAACATCCAGGAATTGCCGGCCGAGGCGGTGATCACCTCGTAGACTTTCTCGAGATTGAGGTCCTGCTTGGCAGCGAAGCTGATGGCCTCGCAGGCGGCAGCGATGTGCACGCCGGCCAGGAGTTGGTTGATCATCTTGAAGGCCGCGCCGGTACCGGCGGCGTCGCCGAGCTCGTACACCTTGGCGGCCATCGCGTCGAGGGCAGGGCGGGCCGCGGCGAAGGCTCGTGCCGACCCGGACGCCATGATCGTCAATTCGCCCTTCGCCGCTTTTGCAGCGCCACCGGAGATCGGCGCGTCGAGATAGTGGAAACCGAGCGCTTCGACCCGCTGCGCGAGATCACGCGCGATCGCCGGGTCCATCGTTGCAGACGAAATGAAGACGGCGCCGGGCTTCATGACGCTTGCGATACCCTCCGGGCCGAACAGGACGGCTTCGGTCTGTACGGCGTTGACGACCACCGAAACGACGATGTCGGCATCGCGAACGGCCTCTCCGAGCGTGCTCGCCCCGCGACCGCCTTCCGCGATGAAGCGCGCGACGGCGGCGGGAGCGACGTCGTAGCCGACGACCGCGAGACCCGCACGCTTCAGCGCCTGCGCCATGCCGAACCCCATCGAGCCGAGGCCGATCACCGCGGCCACGGCACTGCGGCCGGGATTTTCAACATGCAGTGTCATGACGATATCCTCCAGTCTCGGATGTCGGGTTGACCCTCCGGAAAGGCCGGAGGGGTACAGTGTCATTGGTTCTAGCGGTTGACGGTCTTGGCAGGAACCGTCAGCACGGCGAGCGCGCCGACGATAAGAGCCGCGGCCAGGAAATACATGCCCGCGCTGTTGTTGCCGGTGAAGTCCTTCAGATAACCGACCAGGAACGGTCCCAGGAAGCCTGCGAGGTTGCCGACCGAGTTGATCCAGGCGATCCCGGCCGCAGCTCCGGTCCCTGCGAGAAAGGCGGTCGGCAGCGACCAGAAGAGCGGTGCGCAGCTTATGGCGCCTGCGGCAGCGAGCGAGAGGCAGACGATCGCGACGGTGGTGCTCGTCGCTACGGTTGCCGCGACGAAACCGCCGGCAGCAATGACTGCCGGGACGACGAGATGCCAGCGCCGTTCGCGGAAACGGTCCGAAGAACGTCCGAGCACGAGCATGACGACGAAGGTGCAAAGATAGGGGATCGCGGAAATAAGACCGATGTTGAGGTTTCCGGTCACCCCGGTCGCCTTCACGATCGTCGGCATCCAAAAATTCAGTCCGTATTGTCCGAGGACGAAGCAGAAATAGATCAGGCACATGAGCCAGACGCGGCGATCGGTCAGCGCTCCGGCGATGCTGTGCGGGCTCGACGATTTCACCCGATTCTCGGCGTCGATATTGGCCGCCAGCACGTTCTTTTCCTCCTTCGTCAGCCAGTTCGCATGGCCGATCGTGTCGTCAAGATAGAAGAAGGTGGCGATACCGAAAAGGATCGCGGGAACTGCCTCGATCAGGAACATCCATTGCCAGCCGGAAAGGCCATGCGTTCCATGGAAACTATCCATCAGCAGGCCGGAAAGCGGATTGCCGAAGATGGATGAGATCGGGATTGCCGAAGATGGATGAGATCGGGATTGCCGACATGAAGGTGGTGATGATCTTGGCGCGGCGATGCGCCGGGTACCAGGTCGTGAGATAGAGGATGATTCCAGGGAAAAACCCGGCCTCGGCGACACCCAACAGGAAACGCAGGACGTAGAACACGCTTTCCGACGTCGTGAACATGAAAGCGGCGGAGATGACGCCCCACGTGATCATGATACGGGCGATCCATACGCGGGCGCCGACCTTGTTCAGGATGACGTTGCTCGGCACCTCGAACAGAAAATAGCCGATGAAGAAAATGCCGGCGCCGATGCCATAGGCCGCTTCCGACAGGCCAAGCTCGCTCGACATTTGCAGCTTGGCAAAGCCGACATTGACGCGGTCGAGATAGGCGACCACGTAGCAGAGCATCAAGAATGGAACGATTCTCCAGAAAACCTTGGTATAGGCGCGATCCTCGACCGTCCGTTCGAGATGCGCGCCAGCGACCGGCGCCTGCGTTTGCAGCGTCATGATTTCCTCCTCCTCTAGGTTCCCGGGACCCTTGCTCCACCCCGGCGCGGCGCGGCGCCTGTTTGGCAGCGCTGCCATTCTCCCCTATAGGATTTTGGCAGCGCTGCCAAATGAAAAATGGTAGCGCTGCCAAATATTCGGGTTATCTATTGAATCGAACGACAGATCTCGAGCGCCGAGCGGCACCAGGGCTCGGGATGGATGGCAGGCTGTCAGGAGGCGAGAATGTGACTTTGGATTTCAGGCACCATCCGGCGGTGACGCTTGCCGAGGTCGCGGAAGCCGCCGGCGTCGGCGAGAGCACCGTGTCGCGCGTCTTGCGCGATCACGGCTCGTTTTCCAAGAAGACGAGGGACCGGGTGATGGAAGCGGTCGAACGACTCGGCTATGTGCCGAACCGCATCGCCGGCACGCTCGCGTCCGCCGGGTCGCGGCTCGTCGCCTTCGTGATCCCGTCGCTCTCCAACATCGTCTTTCCGGATGTATTGCGCGGGGCGAGCACTGTGCTGGAGGAAAATCAGCATCAGGCCGTCTTCTCCGTCACCGACTACGATCCCGAGCGCGAGGAGGCGCTCGTCGCTGCAATGCTCGCCTGGCGGCCGACGGCGGTGATGCTTGCCGGCTTCGAACACAGCGAGCGCACGCTGAAGATGTTGCGCGCGAGCGGCTGCCGGGTCGTCGAACTGCTCGATCTCGATGGCACGGCGCTGGATCTCGCGGTCGGCTATTCCAATCGTGCTGCCGGGCGTGCAAGCGCCGAGTTCCTGTTGAAGCGCGGCTATCGTCGGATCGGCTATGTTGGGCACGACCTTGATCGCGACACGCGCGCCGGCAAGCGCTTTGCCGGGCTTTCTGAAGCGCTCGGCGCGGCCGGTGCTCCGCTTGCTGATCGGGAAATCTACGCTGGCGGATCGTCGGTGGAAAGCGGGCGGCTGGGACTGGAGCGGCTGCTGGCAAGGCGTCGCGACCTCGACGCGGTCTATTTTTCGAACGACGACATGGCGCTCGGCGGCTATTTTCACTGCCTGGCGCACGGAATCTCGGTTCCCTCACAACTGGCGATCTTCGGTTATAACGGCCTCGATATCGGCCGAGTGACGCCGCAGCCGCTCTCGACCATACGGACGCCTCGCGTCGCGACTGGACGGATAGCGGCGGAACTGGTGGTCACGAACGCGCCACCGCAGGTCGTTGATCTCGGATTCGAACTGGTCGAGGGCGCGACCGCCTGATTTGAAAGGATTTGCCTATGTCCGAGACACGTCTGCGTGAGGAAATCTGCCGTTACGGGCGATCCCTATTCGAACGGGGCCTGACGCCCGGCTCCTCCGGCAACATATCGCTTCGGCTCGACGATGGCGGCTGGCTGGTAACGCCGACCAATGCCTCGCTCGGCTTCCTCGACCCCGCCCGCATATCGCGGCTCGATGCAGCCGGCCGGCTCATCTCCGGCGACAAGCCGACGAAGGAAATCCCGCTTCACTCCGCCCTCTATGAGTCGCGTGGCAGCGCCCGGGCGATCGTGCACCTGCATTCCACCCACGCGGTGGCGCTCACCATGTTGCCGGAGATCGATCCGCGCACCGCGCTGCCGCCGATGACGCCTTACTATCTCATGCGCGCCGGTGAGACGGCGCTCGTGCCCTATTATCGACCCGGCGACCCGGCCGTCGCCGATGCGATCCGCGGACTTGCGGGCAAGTACTCCTCGGTCTTGCTCGCCAATCATGGTCCGGTGGTGGCGGGCGACAGCCTTGAGGCTGCGGTGTTCGTCACCGAAGAATTGGAGGAAACGGCAAAGCTCTACCTGCTGCTGCGCAATCTCAATCCACGCTATCTCAGCCCGGAGCAGGTGGCCGATCTTGCCAAGACCTTCGGGCTCGACCTGCCATCGCTTGGTGGGCATGAGGGGCATGACCACGGGTGATGTCAGCCGGGAGCCAGGGACTCAAACCTGACACGAACGACAAAAAGATCGCCAGACTCTCGGTTCGCGACAGCGGGCTGACCCTTGGCGTTCGATGATCAGTCAGCAACAGTCCGATCTGCGAGTCCGAGAGCCAAAGTCATATCGTTGACGATTCCCAGGTGCGCTTCGATCACGGCAATTTTCTCGGGAGTGTCGGCACAAGAAGCATCGATATCGATAAACAATTGCTCGAAACCGCCCGGGATGACGGTACCGAACATTTGGCCGGGTTCGTCACTGATGTTTCGCCAAGCGTGCCGCACATGCGGTGGCAGAACCACGACGGTTCCTGGTGGCGCGTCAAACTCGTCATCACCGCATTGGAAACGATAGAGGCCACGGATCACGCGAAAGACTTCGGTCTCTCGTGTGTGCGTGTGAGGGGCCGGGCCATGACCTGGAGGCGTGAAGGTCTCCCACATTCCGAATGCACCTCCAGTCTCGGCGGCCGTGGCATGGATAACAACCTTCGCACCAAACGGCGTTTTCGCTATCCGCTCTTTGCCGGGCAAAGAGACGACTGCATTCCGGAAAGTTGACATAGCCACCTCCTTGTCAGTTGCAATCTATATAGCACATCACTCGATGGTAGTTGGTGAGAGCGAGCGGGCCTCTCGACTATTTTTTCTTGCTTGCGTGCGTTGCACAAAATGGTGCGCGCATTTTTGATGCAGTGCCGCGACGAACTTGCCTTGACCATGCCTTCGTTTGCGCAGTCTATTCGTATGACTGATCCGGTGGACCAACCAGTGGATCAGTTGGAGGTGCGGCGCAGTGAATGGCAGTCCCATACTCACGCAAATGCCGAAGATCGGGCGGAGCCTCGAACGCCGCACGGCGCGTGACGTGATTGCCGACAAGCTGATGGTTCTCGTTGCGACCAACATGCTGCATCCGGGCGACGAGCTTCCCGGCGAACGCGAACTCGCCAACGTGCTCCATGTCAGCCGGGAGACGGTGCGCGGCGCCATCCAGATGCTTGCCGCACGCGGGATCATCGAGGTTTCGCAAGGCAGCCGCAGCCGGGTTGCCAATGTCGACCTCAGCGACGTCACCGTCACGATCGCCTCGCCGAATGCCATCGACAGCTATGATCTCGAGGCGGTTCATGCCGCAAGGCTCCATATCGAGCTGAAGGTCGTGGGTGATGCCGCCGAGAACATCGACGACGACACGCTCAGCAAGCTGGAGAGCCTGCTCGAAGCGCAGCGGCTCGGCGGCGACGATGCCATGCGATTCCTGATCTGCGACCGTGAATTCCATGTGGCGATCTATCGGGGTTGCGGCAATCCGCTGCTCTCCGACTTCGTCACCGATCTCTACACCTACATGATGAATTACCGGCGCAGCGCCATGTCCCGACCCGGCGCCATAGATGCCAGCTACAAGGATCACAGCGAGATCGTGGCAGCGCTTGCCCGGCGCGACCGCGAGGCCGTCGTCGCGGCGTTTCGCCATCATCTCATGCGAATCTACGAGACAACGAAGGAATTGCTCGCTGAACACGGGCGGGCGGAAAGGCCGGCAGGCAAGGGTGGGAAGACACGCTGAACCCGGAATTTCCCGGGCCTAAAACGGAGGTTCGCCGCGAATGCATGTCATGGTCATAGGTGCGGCCGGAATGATCGGCCGCAAGCTGGTCGAGAGGCTCGCCGCAGAGCCGGGCGCTCTCGGCTATGAGGTCACCCGGCTTACGCTAGTAGACGTGGTCCAGGCACCAGTGCCCGCGACACTTTCCGCGACTTCGACGGCGCCGGCGGTCGATCTGTCGTCCGAAGGCGGAGCAGAACGGCTCATCGCGTCGCGGCCGGATGTCATCTTTCATCTGGCGGCGATCGTTTCCGGCGAGGCGGAGGCCGATTTCGACAAGGGCTACAGCATCAATCTGGACGGTACGCGTTCGCTTTTCGAGGCGATCCGCCACGAAGGCCGCAACGGCCCCTATTTCCCGCGCGTCATCTTTGCCTCGTCGATTGCCGTCTTCGGCCAGCCCTTCCCGGAAAAGATCGGGGACGAGTTTTTCACGACGCCGCTGACGAGCTACGGCACGCAGAAGGCTATCTGCGAATTGCTGCTCGCCGACTATACGCGCCGAGGCATCTTCGACGGCATCGGCATCCGCCTCCCGACCATTTGCGTTCGGCCCGGCAAGCCCAACAAGGCGGCATCAGGGTTTTTCTCCAACATTCTGCGCGAGCCGCTGGTCGGGCAGGAGGCGGTATTGCCGGTGGACGAGAATGTCCGTCACTGGTTCGCAAGCCCGCGTTCGGCCGTCGGTTTCTTCGTGCATGCGGCGCGCATGGACACGGCGAGCATCGGGCCGCGGCGCAACCTGACCATGCCGGGCCTGTCGGCACTGGTCGGCGAAGAGATCGAGGCGCTTCGGCGGGTTGCCGGCGAGAAGGCGGCACGCCTCATTCGCCGCGAACCGGATCCCGTCATCGCCTCGATCGTTGCCGGCTGGCCCACCGATTTTGATGCCCGGCGGGCGCGCGAGCTCGGTTTCACGGCGGAAAGCAATTTCGACGAGATCATCCGGATCCATATCGAGGACGAACTCGGAGGGAGGATCTGACATGGCGCAGGCGAAAAGATCGGGCGAAGGAAAGATCGTGCTCGTGACCGGCGGCGGTACTGGCGTCGGTCGCGGGATCGCCAAAGCCTTGAGCGCCGAGGGCTACAGCCTCGTGATCACCGGCCGCCGGCCTGACGTGCTTGAGGACGCGGCCGACGAAATCGCGCGGGAGACCGGCGGCACTGTGCGGGCGATCACCTGCGACGTCGGCAACCCGGCTGAGGTCGCTGCGCTATTCGGCGCGATCCGGGACGAATTCGATCGGCTCGACCTGCTGGTCAACAATGCCGGCACGAACGTGCCGCCGGTGCCGCTCGAGGATGTGACGTTCGAGCAGTGGAGCGACATCGTCTCGGCGAACCTGACCGGCGCCTTCCTCTGCACCCAGCATGCCTTCCGGCTGATGAAAAGCCAAAACCCGCGTGGCGGACGGATCATCAACAACGGTTCCATTTCGGCGACGACGCCGAGGCCGAATTCCGCCCCCTATACAGCGACCAAACACGCGATCACGGGGCTGACGAAATCCATCGCGCTCGATGGGCGCGCGCACGACATCGCCTGTGGCCAGATCGACATCGGCAATGCTGCGACCGATATGACCGAGAAGATGAGCACGGGTGTGTTGCAGGCCAATGGAGAGATCGCAGCCGAACCGACCATTCCCGTCGCGCACGTGGCCGAGGCCGTCGTCTACATGGCGAGCCTGCCGCTGACAGCCAACGTGCTGACGATGACCGTCATGGCGACGAAGATGCCGTTAGTCGGCCGCGGATAGGAGAATTCCAAGAGGTCGCTTGCGACGGGCAGGGGGACGGCCGGACGCAGGCGATCAGCATGGGCAGATATTGGGAGGAACGCTTATGGCAGCCGTGGACTTTGTGGACGTCAGGAAATCGTTCGGTGCCTTTCCCGTAATCAAGGGCGTGAACATCGAAATCGAGGACGGCGAGTTCGTCATTCTCGTCGGCCCCTCCGGTTGCGGAAAATCCACGCTGCTGCGGATGCTGGCGGGACTTGAAAACATCTCCGCGGGTGAAATCCGCATCGGCAACCGCATCGTCAATTCGCTGCCGCCGAAGGACCGCGACATCGCCATGGTGTTCCAGAATTATGCGCTCTATCCGCATATGACGGTCGCCGACAACATGGCCTTCTCGCTGATGCTCGCTGGTTCACCGAAGGCCGATATCGACAAGCGCGTCGGCGCGGCGGCGGAGATCCTCGGCCTGTCGAAGCTGCTCGACCGCTATCCGCGCCAACTCTCCGGCGGTCAGCGCCAGCGCGTCGCAATGGGCCGGGCGATCGTGCGCGATCCGCAGGTGTTTCTCTTCGACGAGCCGCTGTCGAACCTTGACGCGAAGCTGCGCGTGGCCATGCGCGCCGAGATCAAGGAATTGCATCAGCGCCTGAAGACCACCACCGTCTATGTCACCCACGACCAGATCGAAGCGATGACCATGGCCGACAAGATCGTCGTCATGCATGACGGCGTCGTCGAGCAGATTGGCGCGCCGCTCGAACTCTATGACAACCCGGTCAATCTGTTCGTCGCCGGCTTCATCGGCTCGCCGGCGATGAACATGATCAAAGGCAGGCTCGATCCGACCGTCGGCAACGCATTCCTCACCGAGGACGGAACGGCGCTGCCGGTCGCGCGCCCCGCCGCTGCCGCCATCGGACATGACCTCGTCTACGGGCTTCGGCCCGAATATATGGCCTTGGACCCGAACGGGCTGCCCGCCGAGATCGTGGTAATAGAGCCGACCGGCTACGAGACGCAGATGATCGTCCGGCTCGGAGGCAGCGATGTCACCTGCGTCTTCCGCGAAAGGGTGAATGCCAAGCCGGGTGACACCATCCGTCTGTCGATCGATGCCGCCCACGTTCACCTGTTCGACGCGGAGAGCGGACGACGCCTGGTCGATTGATGCCGCGCGGCGAGGCAATCGAGGGAAAGAGGAGCCTCGGCCTTGACCGCGCGGAGATGTCCGGCAGGGGCTGGGCATCATTGCCGCCGCATTCGCCAAGCGGGACGGTGAATGTCGGAAGGATGCGCTCCCGCTTTTCCAGGAGGAGTATTATGCCAATAAAGAGACGTGACTTCCTTGCAGCCTCGGCTGCCCTTGCCGGCGTGGCGGGTCTTTCGCCGCTCGGCATCCGCCCGTCCTTCGCGCAGGCTGCCGAGCCGAGCTACAAGCCGGAAGAAGGCGCAACCCTGCGACTTCTGCGCTGGACACCTTTCGTCAAGGGCGACGAGGACGCTTGGCTCGCCAACACCAAGAAATTCACCGAGGCGACAGGCGTCGAGGTGCGCATCGACAAGGAAAGCTGGGAAGACATTCGTCCGAAGGCCGCGGTCGCGGCGAATGTCGGTTCCGGTCCCGACATGGTGATGTGCTGGTTCGACGATGCCCACCAATATCCAGACAAGCTCGTCGACCTGACGGAGCTCGCGAACTATCTCGGCAACAAATATGGTGGCTGGTACGACGGCCTGAAGGGCTACGCGAGCCGCGACGGCCAGTTCATCGCCATGCCGCTGACGGCGATCGGCAACGCCGTCTGTTATCGCGACAGCCACATGAAGGCGGCGGGCTTCAGTGAGTTTCCGAAGGACACGGCAGGCTTCCTCGAGCTCTGCAAGGCATTGAAAGCCAAAGGCACGCCGGCCGGCTTCCCGCATGGCAAGGCCGTCGGCGACGGCAACAACTATGCCCATTGGCTGCTCTGGAGCCACGGCGGCAAGATGGTCGACGAAAGCGGCAAGGTCACCATCAACAGCCCTGAGACACTGGCTGCGATCAATTACGCAAAACAGTTGTACGAGACCTTTATCCCGGGCACCGAAAGCTGGCTCGACATCAACAACAACCGCGCCTTCCTCGCCGGCCAGGTGTCGCTGACGGCAAACGGTGTTTCGCTCTATTACGCGGCGAAGAAGGATCCGGCGCTGGCTGAGCTCGCGGCCGATATCCGCACCACCAACTTCCCCATCGGTCCGGTCGGCCAGAGCGTCGAGCTCCATCAGACGAGTTCGATGCTGCTCTTCAACCACACCAAGTATCCGGAAGCGGCCAAGGCATACATCAAGTTCATGATGGAAGCCGACCAGATGAATGCCTGGATCGAGGGGTCGAGCGCCTATTGCTGCCAGCCGTTGAAGGCCTTCGCCGACAACCCCGTCTGGACCGCCGATCCGATCCACGCGCCCTATGCGCGCGCTTCGGAAACATTGCGTCCGAACGGCTATGCCGGGCCGCTCGGTTATGCTTCGGCCGGCGTCATGGCCGACTACGTGCTGGTCGACATGTTTGCCACGGCCGTGACCGGGCAGATGACGCCGGAGGACGCTGTCACCGAGGCGGAACGGCGGGCAAACCGTTACTATCGCGTCTAGCCAGTTTCGGGCGGCTCTTGAGCGAGCCGCCCGAAGCCTGAAATGCGCCGGCGGAACCTGTCGGCGTAAACTGCGAGATCACCCGCGGAGAAGTTCGATGCCCACCGTACCGTCCGGAAAGCCGCCATCCTTCATGGCTTCGCTCATGCAGAACAACAACGTGCTTGGTTTCCTGTTCATGCTGCCGGCCGCCGTGTTCCTGGTCTGCTTTCTCACCTATCCGCTCGGGCTCGGCGTCTGGCTCGGCTTCACCGACACGCGCATCGGCCGCGACGGCATTTTCATCGGTCTTGAGAACTATATCTTCCTTGCGGAGGACGCGGTTTTCTGGCTCTCGGTCTTCAACACGCTGCTCTACACCTCGGTCGCGTCGATCCTGAAGTTCGTGCTTGGCCTGTGGCTTGCCCTGCTGCTCAACGAAAACCTGCCGTTCAAGTCATTCTTCCGGGCGATCGTGCTGCTTCCATGGGTCGTGCCGACCGTGCTTTCGGCACTTGCCTTCTGGTGGATCTACGATTCGCAGTTCTCGATCATTTCCTGGTCGCTGATGCAGCTCGGGCTGATCGATGGACCAATCAACTTCCTCGGCGATCCGACCAACGCCCGGATTTCGGTTATCGCCGCCAATGTCTGGCGCGGCATTCCCTTCGTCGCCATCTCGCTGCTCGCCGGGCTGCAGACAATCCCGGCGTCGCTGCAGGAGGCGGCCTCGCTCGACGGTGCCACCAACTGGCAACGCTTTCGCTATGTGACCTTGCCGATGCTGACGCCGATCATCGCCGTCGTCATGACCTTCTCGGTGCTCTTCACCTTTACCGATTTCCAGCTGATCTACGTGCTGACCAAGGGCGGACCGGTGAACGCGACCCATCTGATGGCGACGCTTTCCTTCCAGCGCGGCATTCCGGGCGGTCAGCTTGGCGAAGGGGCGGCGATCGCCGTGGCCATGATCCCCTTCCTGCTTGCTGCGATCATGTTCAGCTTCTTCGGGCTGCAGCGCCGCAAATGGCAACAGGGCGGTCAGGACTAGAGCGGGATGAGGAAAAGTGTGCGCGGTTTTCCGCCCGCATCCCGCTCTAACTTATTAGAATCGATCACGTTTATGATTTTGGGTCGATACGACCCCAAATCATCGTGATCCAGGAGGTTTTGCCTTGAACACCACCACGAAAATCCCTGACGACGTCCTTACCGACCACGCGGAGGGCATGAGCTACCTCAACCGCCTCCCGCGCCGGATCGTCGTGCTCTACCTGCCGATGGCGGTCTTCGTGTTCGTGCTTCTGTTTCCGTTCTACTGGATGGCAATCACCGCAGTGAAGCCGAATGCCCAGTTGACCGACTACACCAATTACAGCCCGTTCTGGGTCGTCGGCCCGACGCTCGACCACATCAAGTATCTGTTCTTCGAGACTTCCTACCCAGGCTGGCTGTGGAACACGATGCTCGTCGCCGTCGGCTCCACGATCCTCTCGCTTGCGGCCTCGGTCTTCGCAGCCTACGCGATCGAGCGGGTGCGCTTTACCGGCTCGCGGCCAGTCGGGCTGATGATCTTCCTCGCCTATCTGGTGCCGCCGTCGATCCTCTTCATTCCGCTCGCTTTCATAGTCTTCAAGTTCGGGATCTACGATTCCAGGCTGGCGCTGGTCTTCACCTATCCGACCTTCCTCATCCCCTTCTGCACCTGGCTGCTTATGGGGTATTTCCGCTCGATTCCGTTCGAGCTCGAAGAGAGCGCGCTCGTGGATGGTGCGACACGCTGGCAGATCCTCGTCAAGATCATCCTGCCGCTTGCCGTGCCCGGGCTGATATCGGCGGGCATCTTCGCGTTCACGCTCTCCTGGAACGAATTCATCTATGCACTGACATTCATTCAGTCTTCGGAGAACAAGACCGTTCCTGTGGGCGTACTGACCGAACTCGTGCGTGGCGACGTGTTCGAGTGGGGCGCGCTGATGGCAGGAGCGCTGTTCGGCTCGTTGCCCGTTGTGATCCTCTACTCGTTCTTCGTCGATTACTATGTTTCGTCCATGACGGGCGCCGTGAAGGAGTAGGGGGCATTTTTTGCGGAAGAACGCCGCGGCATTTCGCCGACGGCCGGCACGCTCTGACTCGCACCCGGCACTCGGTTCACGTGCACGGGATAGGCGGGAAGACGCTGATGTCGAGTGGGTGAAACCACGGGGAAAGGTTGGGCGAGGCCTGCAGCGATTTGTAATCGACGGCGCAGGCCCCTGACCGTCAGCTTTTCCAAACGGCTGGATCGATATTTACCACCAGAGCGGGAAAGCTGCCATTCGCCAAAACGGCTTACCACCTGTGTGCGAGCGTGTTACTCAAATGGATGCGCTGGTTTTCGTGACAATTCGAAGACGGTCCCACTGCGCGCCGACAAGTTTCAAAGCGTGTTTCCCATCCACTCGGCCGCGGCGATCGCCGAGCCGAGCAAAATCACCGGCAGCAACAGCGCACCGAAAAACCTGATCATCTGAATGCGGCGCGAACGCCTGTCATGCCGATCGGAAACCATCTTCTTTCAGCCCTGGCTGCATCCCAAGAACAGTTTCGACGATATGGAAACATCATCGGAATTGGACAGTCGAGTCTCCGAGGTAACACACCGGTCGGCCGCCGGGCTCTGCCGCCGCGGCACGCGGAAAGCTGCCGGAGGAGGGGAACTGCGAGCGCGAACGTGTGGCCGTCGGTGGCCACACAGGGCATTGGGGATTGATGAAGCCGAGCGGGCGATCACCAGGCCGAAAAGGCCGTCATAAGCACTGCGGCCCAAAATAACGCTGATAATTCAGCCGCTATCAGAAACCCGAAAGTGGTGTCGCTCATGTGATCCTCCTCTGGCAACCTCCATTACCAGGGGAAACTATAGGGGGCCGCGGCTGGTTCCGCCAGTAAATAAGACATACGCCTCCATCGGATCACGTGAGCAGCGAGTAAATCAGAACGCCCACAGAGCCCCAGAAGCCAACCATTACGAGCGACATAGCCACAACCAAGATCTTCGTCACAACAAACTCCACGAACCTTTTCACAAGGTTACAAAGACTACCGCAGTGCTGAAAACTGGGTATCGGCACTAAGTCTGAGAGGCATGGGACTATGGTCTGAGGTTTGAGGGCGCGGGGCCGAAATCGAACACGCCAGAGGCACTTGGGATGGTGTCCGGAGCCCTGCCTCCGGCTTGTTTCAGAAAACCGATTCGGTCAGAAAGGCCGGCAGCCACCAAGGCCATTGCGTTTTCGCGTCTAAACTGGTTCTTGGGCGTAAAGTGAGGAAGCAATCGGCGCCGTACAGCCCTGAGATGTGGTGCCCGAGATGAGGTGCTTGTGTTAAAAGCTGTGGATAACTTGCCGGGCGCGACGGACAAGGTCTGGTATCCGCCGGAGGGAACCAGGCTTGGCGCGACGTTCTTTGTCCGCAATGCGTTCCCATGGCTCGGCCACTATTTTGGCGGAATTCCCCTCGGCTCCACGCTCTCTCCCGGGATCGACGGAATAGTCTCGTGGGGTGGGCGCATTCCGGCGAAAAGTGCGATGGCCGTTGCCCGCTTGCGGCGATTGCCGCATTGGCATCTTGAAGACGGCTTCTTACGCTCGGTCGGTCTTGGCAAGGATGGTGCCGCCCCCGTCTCGATCATCGTGGATGACCGGGCGCTTCCTGTTGACGGCGGGAAGGCGTCGCGGCTGGAACTGCTGATCGCCGCCGCGGCCAAAGGGGGCTGGGACAGCTTTGGGGAGAGCATCCGCGAGAGGATGATCGAACATAAACTGTCGAAATACAACAATCTGCCCCATAACCCGCTGTCGATCGAACAGAGCACGCGCAGGCGTATTCTGCTTGTCGACCAGGTCTTCGGTGACGTCTCGGTGGAGCGAGCGCTCGGGAGCCATCATTCCTTCGACAGAATGCTCGACGATGCCTTGGCAAGTGGCGCGCAATGCGTCGTGCGCACGCATCCGGACGTCATGGCCGGTTACCGCAAAGGCTATATGACCGAGCGCGCGGCGAGAACAGCGGGCGTCGTTCTCCTGGCCGACCGCGTGTCGGTCGCTTCGATACTCGACGTCGTCGATGAGGTCTGGACCGTTTCGAGCCAGGTCGGCTTCGATGCGTTGCTGCGGAAGATACCCGTGCGTTGCTACGCCGTGCCGTTCTACGCTGGATGGGGGCTGACGGATGATCGGGCGACCGGCGCGGCCGATGCGGCCTTGGCGCGCCGCGGCTCTGCGAGACCGACGCTCGATCAACTCACCGCGGCAACGCTCGGGCTCTATCCGAGCTATCGCAATCCGAAAGACTGGCAGCCGATGGACGTGTTCGCGGCGATCGATTTGCTCGTTGCCGAGATCGGCGCTACACGGCACGCATAAACCGCCTCCACTGCCCTGTGCACGGGCCGGTCCCTCAACGGCCGGGACTGCCGTCAGTTCTCCTCCACCGAAACACCATCTTCACCAATCCTGATCTCGACGCCCGGCTTGTTCTCTTCGCGGTAGACATAGATGCCGAGCCCGATCGCAACGGCAGCAAGAACTGCGATAATGAGATAGAGCCCATTCCGGTTCATCTGCGCCGTCCTCCCCATGATCTGTGTGCGCCTCAAATCGGGCACGGTTGAAGGAAAAATGCAGGAGCTCAATCGGTATCGCGTTCACGCTTGTTGGTGAAATGGGCGTTGCCGAGGCCGGTGCCAATCGTCAGAACTCCCCAACTGGAGACATCCTGCATGGAAGATACCTGCGAAAGGCCCTGGACGACGGCGTCGTTATGCATGATCACGAAGGTTTCGTCGTCGCCGATTTGCGGAATGGCCTCCTTGATCGCGGCGGGCAGATTGAAGTGCTCGCTTTCCCAATTGCCGCCCGGCAGGTTCTGACCGCCGCGCACGATCGATCCATCGGCGTCGATCAAACCAGGACAGGCGACGCCAATGACGGGGGCCGGGTCGAGATCTGCCTTGTCCGCCTTGTCGATAAGTTTTTCGATCATGGAGATAAGACGTTCAATCGCCGTGGTCCGGCTGGGCTTGTCGTCCGCATGCCGCCAAATATCTGACTTCCAGACCTTGGCCTTCGAGAGGTTCGCCTCTTCCTTCAGGTGCATCTCGACGATGCCCACGCGAATATTTGTGCCACCAATATCGATGGCAAGGATCGCCTTGTGCCCCTTCAGCATCCAGGACGGGATGAGGTGCACGGCGCCGATAAGCCCTGCATCATCGGGGTGGTGAGCGATCGGCGTGAGCTCAATCTCGGTGCCCTTGGACTTCAGCAGCACCATCGCGCGGGCTATTGCCAATTCGCCTACGACGCGCTCACTGAAGCCGCCGCCCACCACGACGCGTTCCGTATTCTTCCAGCTCTTCTGGTGCAGCAATCTGTCGAGAACAGTGGCGAGTTCGTCTGCGAAATCGTCAACCGCTCCCATGACCAGGGCGGCTGCCTCCTTGTCGTCGCCAACGAGAAGGGCATCGATCTCCTTTTTCGACAGGTTGCCGGTTGGCGTCTTGCCGAGTGGATCGGTCCCCCCCTTGCGCACGCGCTTGCGCCAGGCTTCGAGCTTTTCCTGGAAGGCATATTTGTTGGCCTTGTCACCTAAAAAGCCGTCGGAGCTTCGCAGTTCGATATTGTAGTCATCGACGGTGACTGACGGCAGATCGTCGTCACCATGCGTGAGGAGCACGCCGTTTTCTTTCTCGTTCGCGGATCTGCCCACGCAACCCTCCCGTATGACGCTTCACCTGAACTGGACCGGAGTGAGTGATAAACGTGAGCGGCGGGGGCGATGTTCCGACCTCAAGGCTTCAAGTCCCGAAACAAGTCGATTGAAGGTGGGCGCAGAGCCTGGATGACATGAGGCTGCGTTCGTCAGCAGCACATTCGCCTCATCGCTACTGCGGTCCGGTGACATGTGGCCCCTTGATTGCGTGCTAGCATTCTCCCGGCGCCACAAATCCGGCCGCCATCTCACCGCTTCCTCATCGGGCGACCTGACGGCTGCCCACTCGAAACATGCGATTTCGTACCCTCTACTCCTTCCTACGGCGCGCAGGACCGTATCAGCCATATGCTCGCACGTATGCTGGCGGGACAAGATCCCTATTGTTGACGCTCTCGGTCAATTGGTGCCCTTTTCAAACCCGGAAACAGTTAGCAACTGACGTGGAGAACACGATGTCGGATAATCCTGACAGCGAAGACAAGCCGTCGGAACTCGTTGACCACTATCGTCCTCTCGCACTGAAGGCTGTGCTGGCGGCTCTTTCTGTGAATGCCGAAGCGACACGCCCGCCGCTTGAAGATTATGAACCGGTGCGGGCGGTGAATTTGCCTTGGGGATTCCACCTGCCGATAGACGATTAACGACCCCAGCACCGAAGGTACAGACTCAGCCGT
Organism: Sinorhizobium terangae; assembly: GCF_009601505.1. GTDB lineage: Bacteria > Pseudomonadota > Alphaproteobacteria > Rhizobiales > Rhizobiaceae > Sinorhizobium > Sinorhizobium terangae. The sequence continues at coordinate 49,188 of NZ_WITC01000023.1, read as the reverse complement.
TCGCCCGACGACTCCGGGGACGCGCTCGAGTGTTCAAGCGTTTATGCCTGTGTAGGTCGAGCGAAGCGCGCCGCTGCGACTCGTCTTCAATTCCCATCTGTTGATCCCGTCAGAGATTTTGCCTGATCAGGCCTTTCGGCAGGTGCAGGCAGCATAGCCGCCTGAAAACAATCGGCCGGCCCTCATGCCGATCTTCATCGGGATGTCGCGGATATGCGAAACGCCTAGTGACCGGGCGATGGCTATCGCCGCCTCGGCGCAGATGGCCGCGTCTTCCGAGGCGTTGTGATGAGAAAAACTCAGGCCGAGATGACGGGCCAAGATGTTGAGCCTATGTGATCCGAGATGCGGCCAGACCTTTTGTGCCATCTTGACCGAGCACAGATACGACAGTTGCGGATAGCTCCGTCGGTAGAGATCAAGACATGATCGCCAGACGCTGAAGTCGAAGGCTGCGTTATGCGCAATCATGGTCGCGCCACGGAAGTCATCGGCGAACTCGTCCATCACCTCGGGAAATTCGCCGGCGTCTTCTACGTGCTCGGGCCGGATACCGTGAACTGCGATATTGAAAGAGGAAAAGCGCATGTCCTTCGGTCGGATCAACCGCTCCTCAATCCTCACCACCCGCCCATCCTCTATCCAGGCGAGGCCTACAGAGCAGGCGCTGCCACGCTGTTCGTTTGCAGTTTCGAAGTCGATTGCTATGGTCTTCAAGAGCGTATCCGTCGTGGTCTTGTACAACCTCTAACGAGCCAACGTGATTCGGCAAAGCTGCAAACCATTCGACTGTTAGATGGGCAAAACCATCCGCGGTTATGCGATTTGAAAGCTCCACGAGGTCTCCACTCGGCGGCAAAGCGGTCAGAGCTCCCAAATGAGCTGCGCGAGCCGATCAGTGGCCGCGCCGCTTGAATCCACCCGCGCCCCCTATGCTACTTACAGGCGACGTTCGAAGCAGTTCCCTTGGATGGAACAGGGCGACTGAGCCCCCGGCTAAGCGAAAAATACCTCGCGACCGGAGCCGCAGGGACCGACACCCTCTGCAGCTCTACTCGTCTATGCAAGATTTATCCTTAGAACGTAAGCGTCCCGCGTTGGTGACCTCAAGGCGGGCGCCAGCAGGAGCAAACAGCGGTCGACATTTCCGTAAGGCCGTTTGCCTCCATATCCAAAAAGAAGGACATCGGCGGTTTTTTCCGGCTTCCTGAAGCGCTCTCTCATGCGCCTGATCGCTGCTACCGCTCTGCCGGTATCCAAGGCAATTGTATCACCGATAAAGGCATCGGCCGATCGCGCTTCAAGGTTCAACCGGCGGAGCAATTCCTCGGGGAAGTCTCTCAGATTATCGGTCACGATTACAGCGGCCTTTCGTCTTCAGAGCAGCGGCAACTACATGCGCGTCGTTTTCGTCGGGGAGACCCTCGCAAGCGGAGAGAAACTGATCAAAATCAACGACCATCGCTTCCTCGAATGCAGCCTCCATGCTTTCTCTTGCGCGCGATGCACGTACGGTGGCGTCGGCGACGTCCTTATCGGCCAGGATCTTCTCGATGGCCTTCTGGGTCTCATCAAGAATAATTACGGACCAGCGGAGGCGGAAAAATTCCGCTTCCGCAAGAGTCAGCAGCAAGTTTCGCTTTAGTGCACTTGCGAGCGTGCAGGCGTCTACGAAGGCGGTGAAGCGATTAGCGAATAAGCTTACAGATGCTCCGCGTCCAACTCGGCAAGATCTGAAAGGGCCTTACTCCGCTTCTCGTCGCGTTCCTTCTTGTATTTGAACAGATGATCGGCCTGAATCCTTCGATGTCGACCAACAAGCGAGTACTCGATCTCGCCCTTATCGAGGAGGGAAATCAGGAATGGCCGCGATACATTGAGAACATCCGCCGCTTGTTGGGTCGTCAGCATCTTGCTGACGGGGACGAGCGTTACCGCGTCACCTTTGCCGATATGACGCAACAGCTCCATCAGGAGACCGGACAGCGCTGGGGTGAGGGTAATCTCCGTTGGCTGCTGCGTCTCATCGTCGAGCACGCGCAATTTTGCGTCGCCGGTAGCATGAGCCGCCAGTATCTTCCGCAGATGGTTCGCGGCAGCCTTTTCGGAGGCCGACGGCAGGCGCCCGCCCAGTTCCTGGGCTGCTGCTGAAACTGTCATTTTGCTAACCCGCCATTTGAAACCCATTTCTACGCTATATTCGAAGCAGACGCAATAAACGAAATAAACGAAAATAGCCGAAGCTCTCAGGGCCGGCTCAACACCGGCTTTGTTGAAATCCCTGGTCTGCAGTTCGTATCCGCTCAAGAGCACGGTTGCGGCCGCCCCGTAGCTGCGGGCGTCCCAGAGGCATTTCGCTAGCGTGTCGGCCGGAGTGTTGCTCCGGCCATCAAGACTCAAGTCGAGGACCGCGTTCGCCATTCGATGGCTCGATGTGTAGATCCCCGAAGTCTCTCATAGATGAATGTGAATGATGGTCTTCCCGGTGCGTCGCTCGGTTGAGTTGAAGGCGGCGATGGCGTTATCGAGTCTAGAGACGTTGCCGATGTTCGTCCGTAGGCGTCCGTCCCGTACCCGCTGGACGATTTCGCCCAGTTGGGCACGATCGGATTCGACGACGAAGTCGATCGCCAGACCGTCGGTGGGCCGCGCCTCGACTGGGCCAACGATAGAGACCAGCGTTCCTCCGGCTCGTGTCAGGCATGCGGACCGGTTCCCGATGTCGCCGCCGATGACATCGAACACCAGATCGACGCCGCCCACGTCTTCGAGGACATCGTTTTCAAGATCCAGGAACTCCTGCACGCCGAACTCGAGTGCCTTCTGACGGTCGGCGGAGCGTCCGGTGCCAATGACGTAGGCGCCAAACTCGCGCGCTAGCTGCACTACTATCGAGCCAACTGCGCCGGCGGCACCATGTACAAGGATGCTCTGGCCGGCTTGAAGGCGGCCGTGCTGAAACAGTCCCTGCCATGCGGTCAGGCCCGAGATCGGCAGGCTCGCTCCAACCGTAAAGTCGACCTCGCCCGGCAGCGGTGCGAGGTTGCGCGCCTCGACAGCCACATACTCCGCCAGGGTGCCGTCGCGATACCAGTCCGTGAGGCCGAACACACGCTGCCCCACCGACAGTCCCGTCGTACCATAGCCTAGAGCGGTGACCACCCCGGCCAGCTCATGCCCGGGAATCGATGGTGTTCGCCCGCGACCGACGCGATCGGCCCAGGTGGAGGGCCAGGTCAGTTCGGTCGGGACGAACCCCGACGCATGAATTTCAACGATGACATCGTTTATCGCCGCCTGCGGTTCCGGCCGCTCCACGAGCTTGATGCCGGCCGTTCCCGCGGCTTGATCAGTTGCTACGATCGCTTTCATGGGATTAATCTCCTCAGACATTCGTTGGTTCAGTGTAAATTACAGGCGCGGAAAGCCTTCGATCCCGCACGAATATGGCGATCGGTTCGCTACCGCGACGACCTTGATCGCGACTTGGTGTGCGATGTCGTGAGATCGACGCTCGCGTTCCGTGGAGTCGCCGCACCGCGAATCCAGGATTTCTGTGACAGTCAACCGCGCGATGGTGACGGGCGCTTCATCGCCAGAAGCTCGGATACATCGTGCAGATCATCTGCCGATGAGATGGCAAGGGTCAGCCATTTCCCGTCGATGTATGTTTTGGCTTCATCGTAGAGTTTGACCAGTTGCGGGCGCCAGACATAACGCCGCTGCTCAAACTTTTCTCGTTCTGCTCCGCCCATGACCACGACAGCCGAAAACCGCCGGTATTCCGGCACCAAGGTGGTGAACGCCTTGGTTTTCTTGTAGCGCAAGGACCAGCCGCGGTTCTTGCCACCATAGAGCCAGTCCGGCGCGAAAACTTCAGGATAGGATTCGTCGATCCAATTCCGCAGTTCGGCCCAATACCTGAATGCCTCCGGTCCGAGCCATTCTCGAACGGCGCTGTCGTCGGGCGATGCTGATTTGTCAATGATCCTGTCGCCGATCTGGCGAAGCGTGCTGGTTGGTAAAATCATCTGAAGGCCTCATGTTACGGTCCGGCGGTGACGCCGGTTGCGGGTTGGTTGGCGGCGATACTGATCCAGTTCATCGGGTGGCTCCTTCATCAAGTGATTACGGAACCCAATTTACGGCTGGGGGGTGCAAATATCGAGACTGGATCAGCTCAATATGATGCGCGAAAGGATCAAGCTGCGCGCATGAATCTATGTCGCACGATTACTCGCCCTTGTTGGCCAGTCGGCGCCATTCTCCCGGCGTCATCAGTGAACACATGCCGGAATGCGGAAATGGATTGATATCCCACCGTCTCGGCCACCGCTTCAGTGCTTATTGCTGGTTTCTTCTTAAGTTCGTTGGCCGCCAGACTCATCCGCAGATCGTCAAGAGGTCGAGGGTGGAGCGAGCTAACGCCGTTGGGCAGGACGAAGGAGGTATCCAACCGCAAAGCCAATTCCGGCAAGCAGCATAAACGTACCGAAAGTCCCGCGATGCACGCGGGTTCGGCGTTCGGCGTAACGCAGGGCCGGCGTATCGACGACTTCAGTACGTGGTCGATCGAGGCCCGAGGCGACTTCTTCATGCCAGCTACCAGCAGCGTCCTGGAATTCGATATTTTCTGTAGAACCTGGAAGCTCATGCTGACCTGCCGCAATTTCCGCTGCGGCAAGGGCATCGGCGTGGCTTGGGAAGGTTTCAGAAAAGACGTCATCGACTTTGTACGCCCACCCGCCGTCGTGCTCTACTATCTCATACTCTAGCTTTGCCATGGCGCTGCTCCCGTTGGATGAAGCAAAAACTTCCGGGCAGTGACCTTGGTTCCGCGCAGCCAGGGGCAAAACGGCATGACAGCTCTCTAAGCTCGCTAGGCTTGGCATCTCAACGATTCCCGGCCTTGCCGCAGCCGAAACGGCTCCTATTCTTCAGACGACGGAAGATAAACCAATGGCAGACCATCCGAAGAAAGAAGGCTGCGACCGTTCACGAGTATCCACGCAAGAGCATGAGGTCGCCTATCTGATGAAGACGGCGAAGGTAACGCGACAGAAGGCGCTGTAAGCGATCCGTGACGCGGGCCGTAGCCGCGAGAAGGTGATGGAATTATCTGGCGAAGAAATAGAACGTGCGGTCATTGCGAACAGAGATAGAGCCACGCCGGCGAGTTGGGGCGTTGCTCTCTGCTGACTTTCAGGGAAGTCTGAGCTAGCCTAAGAAGCACGAGGTCCGTCGCTGTCCAGCAGTTCCTCCAGAAGCTTCTCTTTATCCGTCATATCAAACTCGCGGATCATGTAGAGAACCCTCAGCCCCTGCATTACTGCCAAATGGCTCTTAGGGTCCACTCGATGCACTTTGCACCAGTCATAAACGACCTACTCCACAAGGACGGCTTCGGTCTCTTTCGTTGGCGAAATTTTTCTTGCTGAGCGCTTGGACATTGCGGTCCTCCTGTCCCTCGCCGAACCCCCAACCATCGCAATGGGCCTCGGATCGCTAACAGCGACAGATTCCAAATGCCGTGCCCCTTGCGTGGTTCCCCGCTCGAAAGTGAATGGGACCTTTGGGGAGCGCATCGGACCTAAGTCCCACTTCTTAACCCGTTGTGGCTATGGCAATATTGCTGGCGGTTACATGAGGGAACATGCCTCGCGAGGGATCAGGCCACCAGCGACATCACCTTTAGACCGGGCGAAGTCCCAGCGGCCGATGTCTCAAGCAGAGCGATCGCTGTAACCGGGCTCGGCAGACTTCCGGTCGCCGGGCCTTTTGTTTGTGACGCAGTGGGTAGGTAGAGTAGAAATGCCTGCTGCTCCCCTTCAACGGGCAAAAGTGTCATGGCGTCAACCGACAACGGCCGTTGAAGGGTGCGCGCCTGCTGCCAATCCGCTGTTAGCCACGGTTCAATCTCCTCCGGCGTTGTCAGAATCTACAACGCAGCATCGTCCGAAGATCGTCGCGGACGGTCTCCATCGTGTTCTTGCGTTCATGCCGCCGTCAGACAGGGATCAACGGCGAGGGGCCGCATAGGCCCACCTCGTTTTCAGTCCCCACACGACTGGCGGCCGTCGCAACTTACCGACAGAGCCCGGTCCAACCCGCCAATTCGTTGTCCCAACTCCTATTTACTCTTGCCGCCCGACTTCTTTTCGAGGCTCTTCTTCAGAGCCGACATCAGGTCGATCACGTTGCCGGTGTAGGCAGGCTCTTCATCCTTGCCTTTCGGCTTGGCGCCCTTCTTGGCTGACTTGCGCTTGCTCTCGATTATCTCCTTGAGTTTTTCCTGTACCGGATCCTGGACCATGTCCGGGTTCCAGGGTTTGCTCCGTTCGTCGATCAGCGATGTAACGAGGCTCATCAGCTTGGGATCATTGTCGCCGTCGCTGATGTCGTCAAAATAGTTTTCCGGCTTCCTCACCTCGTCGCCATAACGGAGAGTCCACACGACGATACCTTTGCCGCGTGGCTCCAACATTACAGCTCGCTCGCGCCGACCAATGACAAGTCTGGATATGCCCACGACCTTCTCGGCTTCCATCGCGTCGCGGATGACGCTGAACGCCTCGTGGCCGACCTCATCCGACGGCGACAGGTAGTGGGGTTTTTCCAGCCAGACCCATTCGATCGTGTTGCGCGGCACGAACTTTTCGATGTCGATGGTCCGGGCGCTTTCGAGCGCGACACTCTCCAGTTCCTCGTCCTCGATCACCAGGAACTCGTTTTCGCCGCGTTCGTACCCCTTCGCCTCGTCTTCTTCATCGACTACCTTGCCGGTCTCGGCGTCGACGTATCTGGAGACGACGCGATTGTTCGTTTTCCGGTTCAGGGTGTGAAAGCGGACCTTCTCCGACTCACTGGTCGCCGGCATCATCGAAACAGGGCAGGTGACGAGCGAGAGCTTGAGATAGCCTTTCCAATATGGACGTGGGGGTGCCATCGTTCACCTCACTTAGCTTGCCCGGCGACGTTGAGCGGGTGCGCTCTTCGCGGCGGTCTTTGTCTTCGCCTTCGCTGCGGCCGACCGCGTTACTTTTGCTCTCCCTTTTGCCGCGGCCTTGCCGGCGCGTCTCTTCGGTTCGGCCGCAGCCTTGACACCGGCGCTCTGGCGCAGGGCTTCGAGCAATTCATTTGGTTTCGAAACTTTCGGAGGAGCGCGTTTCGGCAGGGTCTTGCCTTCCATCTTGGCCTTGACCAGTTCGGCAAGCGCGGCCTCATACCGGTCGTCGAACTCGTCGGCCGAGAAGGTGCCCTTCTTCGTGCCGATGATGTGCTTGGCGAGGTCGAGCATCTCGCCCTTGATCTTGATTTCCGGGATTTCCTTGAACGCCTCTTTGGCGCTTCGGACTTCATAGTCGAAGTTCAGTGTCGTGGCGATCAAACCTTTCTCGTGCGTGCGGAGCAGCACGGTCCGCATCCGCCGGAAGAGAACTGTCTGGGCGATGGCAGCGACCTTCTTCTTGTGCATGCCGTCGCGCAGCAGCGCGAATGCCTCCGCGCCCATCTTGTCCGGCGTCAGGTAATAGGGCCGGTCGAAATAGACTTTGTCGATGTCCTCGCAGGAAATGAACGCCTCGACATGCAAGGTTTTGTCGCTCTCCGGTACCACCGCGGCGACTTCCTCCGGCTCGAGCACCACGTACCTGTCGTTGTCGAGCTCGTAGCCTTTGACCTGATCTTCCTTCTGCACCGGCTTGCCGGTCGCACTGTCGACGAATTCGCGCCGCACCCGGTTGCCCGTTTCTCGGTTCACGGTGTGGAACGAGATCCGCTCGGATGTCGATGTGGCGGTGTAGAGCGCCACCGGCGCGGTCACTTCGCCAAACCGGATATAGCCCTTCCATTGGGCTCGCCCCGCGACTGCCATGGTTTGCTCCTCAGGTAACCCGAGGGAGTCAACCGAATCACGTTCTCCTTTGTTCCGAAATCGCTGATAAATTCAACAATTACATCACCAGAGCAGCCATTAGGCGGCCCCGCCAGTGACAGGATTAACTTCCGGCTTTTCGCTATTGTCCTTGGCACCGGGGGGCTGGACGGTCGGCGGCGCAATCGACTCCTCATCAGCCTGCTTCTTTCGATCCGCAGGCTGATGGACATCAGCAGGCCTCGCCTGTTCCGGTTTTGCGTTGGTGTCTTTGGTGGTCATGGTTCTACTCCATCCGATTTGAGAAGAAGAACGGGGCGGATGGAGTTGAGTTCCTCGTCCACCACTCTGCCAATGGCAAGAATCACTAAAAAGGCCGGGCTAACCCGACCTTCCCGCAGCCATTGCCAGTACCCCCGTGGTCAATGGTGAGTGGGTGTTGTTTAGCCGCGGTTCGTGACGACGGCGTGACAGTGAGGCTGCGTCAATGTCGCCATTGCGTCAGGGCAGACCTATCTTAGTTTCAGCAGCAATGCCCGCAGGCCTGGCTGACTGGCCGCCCTCGCAGCCTCATCGACAGGAAACCACTTGGTCTTGCGAATCGTCTTTTCGGGAAAGGAGTTGGCCACTGCTCGCATTTTCATCATATGGACGGTCACTCGATGTCGCCTGGTGCTGCTGTCCTTGAAATAATGGTAGCTGCCAAACGGTTGGGCGTCAGCAGAGCCGATAACGCCTGCCTCCTCGAAAGCCTCTCGCTCAGCCGTCGATTTCGAAGTCTCGTGCTCTTCGATGTGGCCTTTTGGCAATCCCCATCGGCCGTGCCGGAGGCTCGCCACGAGCAGGACTTCCGACGTGGCCTCGTTGCTGCGACGGATGCAGATTGCGCCGGCCTGCTCGACATCCTCTGTCTCATGTAACTCGTTAGACTCGACCTCCGGAGCTTCCTGTGACATGGCATCTCTCTCGGGTTTCAACTTCGATTTCCGGTCCACTAACGCGAATGAGACATCGGGATGCGCGGCTGCTGAACCATTTGGCAAAAAGATGTTCCATGGATTTGACCGCCCGAACGGAGCCAGGAAAGCCAACCGCCTCGCTTGCACAGTTGCGGTTCAACACTCGCCAGTGTCAAGCGACTTCCGGTATAACCTTTCCCGGAGTGGATCTATGTTGCGGTCAGCATCATCGTTCGGCCACCAGCTTTGCCATTCATCGGCCAATGCCTCCTCAGCCTGGCGGCCTTCGAGCCGGGCCACCAGCCTGTTGAGCAGCTCTTCCGGCGCGATGGCGCTATTGGGCGGCAGGTAGGCGGCGATGTCTCTCTGACAATCTTCAATCAGCCTTTTCATCTTGTCTGCGTGAGCCATAGGGGACCTCCTTGGAAGTCAAACATCTTGACCATAGCAAGGGTTCCCGATCTCCGCGGTCGGAACGGCTCCTAAGACAGAGGGGAATGGCAGACTCTCGAACGAAGAAAGCCACGACCGCTCACGTGTCCACCTAGGAGCACGACGCCTACATCATGACGGCGGCACAAGTGGCGTGACTATACCAGCAATTCGGGCTGGTACGTCTGACCCGTCTCGGACGCGGCGTGCCGTGGGTGAAGGCGTGAAATCTTGTCCGAGAGCCGGATGCGGGAGATCTGCACGTCCGGTTCGATGAGCGGGGTGTGGAAACGGGAGTCACGGTCGAGCCACTAAGGCACCGCCAGACGAAAGGGGCGGAAACAGATCTGCTCAACCTACAGCCACCCGTGCCACACCTCGACTCACGTTCTCGATGGCGATCACGGCCTGATCGGCGAATGTTCGCAGGAGCTCAATCTGCCGTTCTGGAAAATATCCGACCTCACGTCGACTGACGCCGATCGCTCCGATCGCCCGCCCGGTCAGCATCAACGGCACGCCGATCGAGCTGCGATACGACACGATTTTCGCCAGCGGCAGCAACTGGTATTCAGGATCGGCAAATACGTCAGGAATCTGCTCTATGGCACCGCTGAGAACGGCTCGCCCCGTTACGTAGCCCCTGTAGGGTTTCCGCGGGAAACTGGCGTGGGCCGCTTCAATGCCTTCGCGCGATATGCCGTGATAGGCGACGGAATGCAGGAGCTCGCCGTCGAACCGAAACACAAAGCAAAATTCTGCCGCGCATAGCCTCGCTGCGCTTTTCGCTATCGCATCGAAGACGGGCTGCGCGGAGCTGGTCGAGATCGGAATGACCCGCAGTATTTCGCTCGTCGCCGTCTGCTGTTCGAGGGTCTCGTCAAGCTCTCGCTTCAGCAGTTCGACCTGTTGTCTGAGACTGGCGCTTGATTCATCCGCCTCGTGCCCCTCCACCCAGAATCCCCCTGCGATCAGCTTGCGTCGAGTGCTACCGTCCACCACCGGGTGGGCCCCACGTCCAATCCGATGGCCGGAACGGCTAGAATACTCCATCTGATCAGTTGTGACGAGGTGACCTCACAGCCATGTGCGTCTGAGCCTGGAAGATGGAATTGCGACCCAATCATCCCGTTGGGGCGGGCGAACGAACGCCCGTAGAGTGTCGATCTTTCCCATTCCCATCGTCGCAGAAGCACCAGGAGCGGACGCTTCGCGCTACCCCTCCCTTCGTCCAGCTGCACCGCACGTTCAAATGCCGCTTCGGGTCGAGAATTCGCCTTCATCAGCGTCGTGGATGGGTGTGGAATCCAGAAATTCGCAGCATAAGTGCCAAATGGCTGCTCTGCGCCGACAAAAGAACCGGTTGAATGGTTTTGCCTGGCATGACGGCTGCGGTTCGACTTGATGCAAGGCGGTGGGGATTAAGCTGTTGGACAAAGCTAGCTATTTGTCTCGCCGAGCCGCTAGAAGGCGCGTGAGACTCTCTAGCCTATTATATCGACTGCATAGTAGGAAACGGCCGATATTAGCGCGGCCGCTGGTAGCGTGATTACCCAGGCGACGACGATATTTCCGGCGAGGCCCCACCGCACGGCCGAGACGCGGGCCGAGCCGACGCCGATGATGGCGCCGGTGATCGTATGGGTTGTCGAGACCGGAATGCCGAGCCAGGTGGCGGCAAAAAGCGTAATGGCGCCGCCGGTCTGCGCACAGAAGCCCTGCATCGGGTTGAGCTTGGTGATCTTCGATCCCATCGTGTGGACGATGCTCCATCCCCCGAAAAGCGTGCCGAGCGCAATTGCCGCCTGGCAGGTGAGGACCACCCAGAAGGGCACGTGGAATTCCGGCCCGAGGTAGCCTTGGGAAAAGAGGAGCACGGCGATGATGCCCATGGTCTTCTGCGCGTCGTTGCCGCCATGGCCGAGCGAATAAAGCGAGGCCGACACGAATTGCAGCCCTCGGAAGGTGTTGTCGACGGAGAATGGCGTCTGGCGCACGAACAGCCAGGAGACGATCAGCACCAGCAAAACAGCCAGCACGAAGCCGATCCCCCGTGACATGACAATGGCGCCGGCAGTCTTCAGGAGGCCGGACCAGACGATGGAACTGAAGCCGGCCTTGGCAAGGCCTGCGCCGACGAGGCCACCGACGAGCGCGTGCGAAGAGCTCGACGGGATGCCGAAGACCCAGGTCAGGATGTTCCAGACGATCGCACCAATCAGCGCCGCAAAGATGACCTGCGGCGTGACGATGCCGGGATTGATGATGCCCTTCCCAAGCGTCTCGGCCACATGCAGACCGAAGAAGAGGAAGGCGATGAAGTTGAAGAAGGCCGCCCACATGACGGCATATTGCGGCCGCAGCACCCGCGTCGAGACGATCGTCGCGATCGAATTGGCTGCATCGTGCAATCCGTTCAGGAAATCGAAAAACAGGGCAACCCCGATGAGACCCACAAGCAGCGGGAAGGCGAGGGTGGCGTCCATCAGACGTTCTCGATCACGATGCCGCTGATTTCGTTGGCAACATCCTCGAAGCGGTCGACGACCTTTTCGAGTTCGCCATAGATTTCGCTGCCGATGATATAGGCCATGGGATTGGTGCTGCCATGCCGCTTGAACAGGTCCTTCAGGCCCTGCTCTGCAGTTCGTCGGAGCGGCCTTCGACACGGGTCACCTCCTCGGCGATCGTGCTCAGGCGGTGCGCGTTGACGCCGATCCGGTTGAGGAGCGGAATGGCCTCGGCGACGAGATGCGCGGCCTCGACGACCGCGACGCCCATTGCCTGCATGCCGGGATCGAAGCTTTTCTGCTCATAGAGCCGGATGGTCTTCACCGTCTTGTGCATCATGTCGATCGCATCGTCCATCGACTGGATGAGATCCTTGATGTCGCCGCGGTCGAAGGGCGTGATGAAGCTGCGGCGCACCGCCAGCAGGACCTCTCGGGTGATCGCGTCGGCCTCGTCCTCAAGTTGGACGATGCGATCGCAATGGCGTTCGATGTCCGGTCCGCCAGCGAGCAGCGCGTTCAGCGCCTCCGCGGCCGCCATGACCGTGCGCGAATGCTGTTCGAACAGATCGAAGAACCGGTCTTCACGAGGGAGGAGCTTGCGAAACAGGCCGAGCATCGGCGATCCATGCGGTTGTCGATTGTCACAAATCCGTCATATTGGACCTGTGCGAGCTGGGAACGTTCCAAGGCCCCGGAAATGGCCGTTTCCCACAGGGATCCGTGCAGGCGCAGCACGCTAGACTTCGCGCGACTCAGGCTCTGATCAGGTCAAGATATCCCGGTCTGTCTTAGGCTCACACAATAAAATGCGCCCGCCAATCGGCGGGCGCTGAAGTAATGGCAATACTCCTCGCCCCCAAACGGGTGGTTCAGGAGCGATGCGCAATAAACTGTTCAAGTGGCAGAAAGGTTCCCTGGCTCCGCTTGATACATCAGCTTTCATTTTTTGCGTCCCGTCGACCGGGCAGAGAGATTGGCATAGATTGTCCGTCAACTGCTTTCCCAAGAATTTGACGAGCCCTGTTTCAGGCCGATTGAGCTGCGCCATGAAGAAGAATGAACGACACCTGACGCGACTTGCGAGCTTCGCAGGGTCAATGATGAAGAACGGCGCTGCCGAGCAGATTGGAGCGCTTTGCCATCGCCTGGGCGACAAGGGTTCCGTAGAAGTCCTCGTGATAACGACCCGTGACTCGCGTCGCTGGACCGTCCCGAAAGGCTGGCCCATCAAGGGGCTGAAATCTCACCAGGTTGCTGAGCGTGAGGCCTGGGAAGAGGCCGGTGTGGTCGGCAAGGCTAAGAAGCGTCCGTTGGGATATTACACGTACCTGAAGACGCTCGATAACGGCGAGAAGATACCCACCGTCGTGGAGGTTCACGCCCTGAAAGTAGACAAGGTCGACAGCACATTCCCGGAAGTCGACCAGCGGAAAGTCGAATGGTTGTCGCCGACCGAAGCTGCATTGCGCGTTCAAGAGCCTGAGTTGAAAGGGCTTCTGTCGAGTATGCTGAAAATGGGGTAAGTTCCCCCGCTTTTGGCATTGCACACTCTCAAGTAGGTCTCTCTCTCGGAAGATGACGTCATCAGAAAAGATCTCGCCGAGGCGAACGAGTTCACGAGCACAGCGCGAACACAGGGTACAGAATAGCGTACGTCGGTCCACATAGTGTGAACCTCTTCTAATAGGGACTCCGCGACCACATCCCGGTAGCGCGAAAGATCGGTGAATGTAACTGTCGGTCGAGACACATGTGCAGGAGGCGAACAACTTTAGAGCTAACGAACACGAAAGAAAGAATGCGCTCTGGGTGAAGAGCGGAAGCCGGACGACGGGAGCTGAACGGGCGCGGTGCGCCATGCGCCACCATACCGTCATGCGCCGTCGATGCATCATTGACGCATGCTCTCAAATCATGGAACGTCATCTCCCATTGCCGCCGTGTAGAGAGTGAACCAAGTCATCCGGTCGATCTTGACTTGTCCGGCCTTCGAGAGATTGCGGATACGATCGAGATTGTTGGTGCCGAGCACCGGGAGAATCTGCGCCGGGTGCGCCAGCAGCCACGCCAGAGCGACTGCTGCACGATCTACGCCATACGTGTGAGCAACGCGATCAAGAGCAGATGCTAAGCCTTCATCAGCGTCGTTTATCAATCGACCTCCCGCCAAAGGAGACCACGCCATCAGCGGAATTTGGCGCTGTTGGAAAAGGCTACGTCACCGTTTGTGAACGCGTCACGAGCGAGCAAGCTTAATTCGATTTCATTTACAGACAATCGCGTCGCCATCGCCGACTGCAGCAATTCATAATCCCAGGTCCGGAAATTCGAGACTCCAACAGCTCGTACCTTTCCTTCCTTGACCATTGCATCCAGCACCGCACCGGTCTCGAAGTGGTTTATGAACGGGTCGGGTCTGTGGATGAGAAGCAGGTCAATGTAGTCGGTATTCATGAGGCGAAGCGAGCGCTCCACCGAGGTCCGAATGCAGCGAACGGCCTCCACCGCGGCAGAGTGCCTCGTGGTCAGAGTATCCGCAACGGGGCGATCACCGAAAATTCAGGAACGGTATCGGTGAATGCCGGCTCAGGGGTCGATCTTCCCGGTTCCCATCCGTCGCGGTTTTGGTCGAAAGCAGTCGGGGGTCCGGTGCATAGGCGGCTGCTCGTGGCGCGCGTCGAAGCGGCGGAGTTACTGCCGTCGGCCCGAGCGTGACCTCGATGCCTCGCCAGCGGATATCAGTGCTTCGGCCGCGCGCCGAAGCAGCGGCGTGGCCTCGCCCGGCTCGAAAATTTGTGAGCTGACGAAGGCGCCGTTTATCAGAACCGCGAGCTGGCCCGCTAGTTCATCAGGGGCAGCCACGTCGAGATGCTCCGCGATCACTTTCAGCCGCCGCCGCATCTCGCGCTTATGGGCCTCGGCAATCTTGCGCGCGGGATGGTCAGGTTCAGGAAACTCGGCGGCTACGTTGATCTGTGGGCAGCCTCGATAGTGCGGCCTTCCGACACGTTCGCCAATCCAACCCATATGGGCGTCCAACTGCGCCTTGGCGTTGTTTTGGTGTTGCGCTGTCACGCTATCCCACTGGCCCCAGAAGTCCTGATCTTCGCGCTCCAGGAACGCGGCAACGAGATCGTCCTTCGTGCCGAAATGACGGTAGAGGCTCGTCTTCGCGACGCCGGCTTTCTCGACCACCAGGTCGACACCTACCGCCCGAACGCCTTGCTTGTAGAAGAGCTCTGACGCGGTTTCGAGGATCCTGTTGCGGACGTCGGCGCCGTGGCCGACAGGAATGGATGCAATTCTCGACATGCTCGGCCTCCACTTTGTCCAGCAGATATAGCACGGAAGGTCTTGACGCGCTACAGACCTGTATGTACTTCTCTGCAACAGACAGGTCTGTAGCATGGAGGAATTAATGACAGAGAATGTGATGATAGCCGCTGGGACGGTAGCGGTATTTGGAGCAACAGGGCATACCGGCCGCTTCGTGGTCGCGGAATTGTTGCGCCGTGGGCTTCGGCCGATCGCAATCGCCCGCAGTGCCGAGGCGTTCGCAGCGGCAAACTTTCGCGAGCCGGAGGTGCTCTGCCGCCCAGCGACCGTCGACGATGAGGGGTCGCTAATGCGGGTATTGGCCGGCGCAGAGGCCGTGATCAATTGCGCAGGGCCATTCCTCGATACCGCCGATGCGTTGGCCGCTGCAGCGGTAAAGTCAGGGATCCACTATATTGATGTCAGCGCCGAGCAACCGAGCGTCGGAACGACCCTTGAGAATTTCGATGAATCTGCCCGCCAAGCCGGAGTTGCGGTCATCCCCGGTATGGGGTTCTACGGCGGGTTCGCCGACCTGCTGGTCACCGCCACGTTGGGAGGCTGGACGTCTGCGGACACGATCGACATCTTCATCGGACTCGACAGCTGGCACCCGACGCGCGGCACCCGCGTTACCGGTGAACGGAACAAGGCAACGCGCATGGTTGTCTCCGAGGGCCGCCTCAGTCCCTTGGCTCTCCCGCCTGCGCAGAAGCACTGGGAGTTCGGGTCCGGGCTGGGCAGTCAGATCGTCAGCGAAATGCCATTCTCCGAGATCGTTCTGATCTCTCGGCACGTGAAGACAACAGAGCTCCACACCTATTTGAGCGCGGTCGCTCTCAGCGACATTCGCGACAAGGCGACGCCCGCTCCGAAGGCGGCGGACCCGACCGGGCGCTCAGCGCAACAGTTCGTCGTCGAAGTCGTTACGAGGCGCGAAGGAGCCAGTCGACGGACTGTTGCCCGAGGACAGGACATTTACGCCTTCACCGCACCGCTCGTCTGCGAGGTCGTCGAGCGTCTTCTCGGCCGGCAGTTCAGCCATGCAGGAGCACACGCGCCCGGCGAAATCCTCAACGCCGTGGAGGTGCTAACCGCGCTCCAGCCCGATCACTTGGCGTTCGAAATTGCCGCGAGGTGACCACGCAATCCAACAAAGAGGAGTGAAATGAAGGTGCGCGCTTCACTCTCGACGTCCGGGAAAAGGTTGCAACTACCGTTGGATCGCGAGCTCGGCATCAGTAAAACGCTGTTGGGTAGAGCACCAGAAATCCAAGTAGATGAGGTCGACGTGAGTTTCCGTATAGGAAGAGCCAACCGAGATCATTTTGCGGCATTACGCACGATAGAACTAGCTTCATTCGAGACCCTGCGCGGGGCGGGCGCCGTGACTGGTGAAGCGGCGGCCAGCAGTGACGGCGAACTGCAGCAATATCTCGATGCCGGCTTCCTATTCGCCGCATTCGACGAGCAGGCCATCCCCGTCGGCTACGGCGGAGGGTATATAGCGGACGGTTGCCTGCACATTGGCGAAGTGGACGTGCATCCAAGCTGGCAGAGAAGGGGCATAGGAAGGCAGATCATGAAAGCCCTGCTAGACGAAGGCCGTGCAAGAAAGCTCCAAGGTGCAACTCTAACGACGGATCGCCTCGCCCCCTTTAACGCGCCGTTCTACACGTCACTGGGATTCCACATTGTGGAGGGAGATGCATGTCCGGAGCGCCTGAGCGCCAACCTTGCGGCGGAAAAAGCTAAACGTCTCGACCCACTTCGTCGCGTTGCGATGATGCCCGTCTTTTGATGGCTTTCCTGGGAAGGATTCGACCGTTCTTCTCTTGGGGTCCAGCAGGCGATTTTTGATTTGCACTGAATCGACTTTCAAGTGACCGCTTTCTGGCCCGAACGGCGCTTCGAGTTCCTTCACACCAACGATCTCATCGACATTTCCGCTCCGAGCAGGAGCAAGCAGATAAGGAACAGGCGTCGAAAGGCAGCCGGGCTGATCCGCCCACGCAGCGCCTGGCCAGCCCACATGCCTGCCAGCGCAGGACCAAGAGCCAGTACCGAGAGCGCCAGTCCCTGGAGTTCGAATGCGCCGTGTGCGCCAAGCGCCGCGGCGAGTGCAACGGTCGACACAGTAAACGATAACCCGAGCGCCTGCACCAGATCGTCCCGCGGAAGGCTGAGTGCCTGCAAGTAGGGCACGGCCGGTATGACGAGTATCCCTGTGCCGCCCGTCACGACGCCGGTCACCGCGCCGATCAGCGGCGAAAGCCATGGCTCCCAGTGCCAGGGCACGCGAATCTGGGACCCCAGCAAGGAATAGCCGGCGTAAGTGACGAGCGCGGCGCCGAGGGCGGTGGTGGTCGCCTCGGTCTCGCCGCTGGTCAGCCATGTCACACCCAGCATCGTGCCGGTGCAGATCGCCAGCATCATCGGCCAGAATCGGCGGACGAGCGGACCGAAGGCGGGACCGGCCAGAAGCTGCCAGACATTGGTGACGAAGGACGGGACGATCAGCAAGCTGGCCGCCGAGAGCGGCGAGATCAGCGCGCCAAGCACTCCCATCGCCACCGTCGGCAACCCCATGCCGGTCACGCCCTTGACGACGCCGGCGGCGAAGAAGGTTGCGGCGGCCGCGAGCAGGACGGGCATGGACAGATCGGTCATGCCCCGTCATACCGTCTGACGCGCCGTAGACAATGCGGAAGTGCCGCAGTCAGCCTTCGGCTAGACCGAAGCCTTGCGCCCGATTATTCTGCCGCCATGCGTTTCGATGTGACCGACCTGCGCCTGTTTCTCACCGTGGCCGAGGCCGGCAGCATCACTCATGGCGCGGTCGAGGCCGGATTGTCGCTACCTGCCGCCAGCGAACGCCTGCGCGAGATGGAAACCTTGGCCGGCGTGAAGCTGC
Source organism: Sinorhizobium terangae (assembly GCF_009601505.1). Taxonomy (GTDB): domain Bacteria; phylum Pseudomonadota; class Alphaproteobacteria; order Rhizobiales; family Rhizobiaceae; genus Sinorhizobium; species Sinorhizobium terangae. The sequence continues at coordinate 31,182 of NZ_WITC01000023.1, read as the reverse complement.
TGGACCGCGGCCGGCGCGGCGTGACACTGACCGAAGCCGGCGAGGCGCTGCTGCACCATGCGCGGCTGATCCTCTCCCAGATGGCTCGCATGCGCGCTGAGATCGGGCAGTTAGCGAAAGACCTGCGCGGCACTGTCCGCCTCCTGGCCAATACAGCGGCGTTGGCCGAGTTCCTGCCCGCGCGGCTCGCGCCCTGGCTGGCCACCCATCCGCAAGCCGATATTGTGCTCAAGGAACGCCAAAGCGCCGACATCGCCCGCAGTATCGCGCTCGGCTTCGCCGAAATTGGCGTGCTCTCGGATCTGGTGGAAACAACCGGACTGACGCTGCGCCCCTTCGTGACGGACCGACTCGTCGTGGTGGCGGGACGCGACCACGCCCTTGCGGCCATGCGACACGTCCGCCTTGCCGATCTTCGCGGTCAGCATTTCATAGCGCTGCGCGAAGGCGCCTTGCAGGATCACCTTGACGCGCAGGCGGCGCGCATCGGTCTGCGGATCAGGCCGCGCATTCGGCTGCGCGGGTTCGACGATATTTGCCGGATGGCGAGCGCCGGGGTCGGGGTCGGCATCGTGCCCGAGACGGCCGTACGCCGCTGCCGGAAATCGATGCCGATCTCCGTCAAACGCCTGGCGGAGGATTGGGCGGTGCGTCGCTTGTCGCTCTGCATCCGCAGCGACACGGAACTGACGCCGCTCGCGCAGAGCCTGCTCGAGCATCTTGAAGGCAAGGGGTAGGGTTCGGCCTTCACACTGGATCCAACACAGCCATCCGCTGTTCATTTGTCGCCCGGATGTTGCGATTTCCAGCGGCGGAAAGGCCCGTCGCGGGCGGCGAGCGCCATATAGCTCTTCAGCGCGAGATCGCCGCCACATTGGAAGGGAATGGCAGCGGCACTGCGACGGCGCGTCAGTAGCTCCGGACGTTTGAGGAAGCGCTGGCGTTGCACATCGGCTCATTCGAGAAAAAATGAATGAAAGCCGCGAAATTAATGAACGGGCGCAAATGTCCGGTAAATGTGCGGGTCGCGGTCAATAGCCACTTCCGGCTCGGGATCCAGCCATTCTGAGTAAATGCTGCCGAAGTCCGCAACGGGTCGACTTTGGCCCTCAGCGGGGCCAAAGAGCGGCGCTTCAATGAGAAGCGCCGCAATTCAGCACTACAACTCAACTTGTTCAGAGATGGCTAGGGCGTCATCGACCTCGATCCCGAGGTCCTGCACGGTGCTCTCCAGTTTTGTGTGGCCTAGCAAGAGCTGGACGGCGCGCAGGTTGCCGGTCTTCTTGTAAATGTGCGCCGCCTTGGTTCTCCTCATCGAGTGCGTGCCGTAGCGCTTGGGGTCAAGTCCGATGCTCGACACCCACCGCTCGACGATCCTGCCATATTGCCGCGTCGAGAGATGCGGCAATGCGTGGACGCGGCTGGGAAACAAGTAATCCCGTTCACCGAGTCTGCGACTTCCAATCCATGCAGCGACAGCCTCCCGCGTTTGGTCGGTCAGTTCGAATTGCACGGGTCGGCTGGTCTTCCTCTGGATAATGATCGCCCGGTCGCGAACCCTTCCGGAAATTGCCACATCAGCAACTGAGATCGCGACGAGATCACAAGCTCGCAATTCGCTGTCGATAGCGAGATTGAAAAGCGCTAGGTCACGCACCGCGCCCAGCATCTGGAGGCGAGTTCGGATGGCCTAGACCTCCTTCGGCTTCAATGGAGGCTTCTGACCGACGATGCGGCCGGAGTTCCAACTGGACATAGCTTTCCTCCCGAAAGCCACCCTCCACAGCCGCAGCGCTTAACCTCAAGCGGGCCGATGATAATCTTCCTCGAAGTGATACTGCGGCCCTAAGCGGACACTTGGGCACTACAGCGCCGCGCGTCTTACCAGACGCAAAGTAGACGTTCGTGAGAGCCTCCTGTCGCTGCTGCTCATTCTCACATTCATCCGGAGTGCGGGTTTTCGCCTCGTCTACGACCGCAGTTTGCCTGCCAGGAACGAGACGAAGCGTCGGACCTTTACCGCGATATGGCGATTGGCCGGATAGACCGCTTGCAGCTGTATCGTGCTGATATGCCAATCGGGGAGAAGACGTATCAACCGGCCCTGCCTGAGGTCTTCGCCAACGATAAAGTCGGGCAGGAGGACGATACCGACTCCCAGCAAGGCGGCGTCGCGCAGGCCAAGGCTGTGATTAAGTTCCAGCCGAGGCACGATTGGAATGCGAAACTCCTCACCGTTCCTGCTGAACGGCCAGATCCGCCCCCATCTTAGTTCGGCGAAGTGGAGACAGGAATGGTGTGCGAGGTCGTGCGGCGTCTCCGGTGCACCATGTTCGGCAATATAGGCGGGCGAAGCGCAAATCACGATTGACGATGTCGCCAGTTGCCGGGTGATAAGATTGATATCGACCTCGAGGCGGCCTCGAATTGCAAGGTCGAAGCCATCCTCGACCAGGTTCACGGCCCGATGCGACAGGTCCAGTTCCAGGGACACAGCCGGGTTGAGCTTGAGGAACTCCGAAACCGCCGGCACGATCACCAGATGCCCGAGGTCGGGCGGCGCGGATACCCGCAACCGCCCGACGGCTTCCTTCTGGAACGAGGTTGCCGCCCGTTCCGCCTCCCTTATCTGCGGCAGGATACCCGAAAGGGCTTCCCGGTAGGCCGCGCCCGCCTCGGTAAGGGCGATCTTGCGCGTCGATCTCTGGAAGAGGCGGATCCCGAGGCGATCCTCGAGCTGCCTGACCTGGGCTCCCACCGTCGCACGCGACATGCCGAGTTCGTCCGCCGCCTTAGTGAAGCTGAGATGCGTCGAAACAGTTAGAAAGGCGGCAATCCCGTCAAGCGGATCCAGCGTTTTCATGAGAGCGATTATCCGTTCAATAATGTCAATTCATCGCTCTTATCATGAGACGGAGCACAAAGTAATCGATGGGTGTCCTCAAGCAGAAGGAGACCCGACATGAAGACATTCACCTATGCGGCGGTATCGCCGCCGGGCCATGGAACGCCGGCAGCGGCGTTCGGCAAACACGTCATACGCATGATGGCCTCCAACACAGGCGGCACGCTGGGCATGCTCGAGGCCATCGTGCCGCCCGGGGAAGGTCCGCCGCTTCATGTGCACGAGCGCGAGGACGAGTTTTTCCGCGTCCTGTCCGGTTGCTTTGGCTTCTGGTGTGCCGGCGACTATGTCGAGCTGGCAGAGGGGGGCTGCATCGCGCTGCCGCGCGGCGTGCCGCATCGGTTCAGGAACATCGGAGAGACGGAAGGCTGCCTCATGGTCGTCGTGACGCCGGGCGGGTTCGAGAACTTCTTTCCGATCATCGAGCTCTGCAAGCCCGAAACGCCCGAGCAGATCGCCTCCGTCGCAATGGATTTCGGCCTCACCTTCCTGCCCGACGACGATCGCAAGGTCGCCTGATCCGGCGACACATCGCCCCCCGAAATACAGCACCGACAACAACAACGGTCCATCGAAAGGAGACCGAAGGATGACACACGCGCCTTCAAACGAAATCGGAATGACCCTGACAGCCAGCCAATTGGACACGTATCTCGCAAGGATCCGGGTCGACCGGCCGATTTCTCTCGACCTTCACGGCCTGTCGAAACTTCACCGCGCTCACCTCATGACCTTCACCTGGGAGGCGCTGGATGCCTTCATGGGATGGCCGTCCTCGATCACCCCGGCATCCGCCTTCGCCAAGATGGTGGAGGGGAGGCGCGGCGGCTGGTGCTACGAGATGAACGGTCTCTTCGGCGCAGTGCTTGATGCGCTCGGTTTCCGGGTGACCCGTCTTTGCGGCGGCGTTGACCGCGAAAAACTGGGCGACATCGCCATCGGCAATCACCTGACCCTGCGTGTCGATCTCGACCGCCCCTATCTCGCCGAGGTCGGCGTCGCCGACGCCATCGTCGAACCCGTGCCGCTTGCTGTCGGACCGATCAGCCAGCGCGGTTTCGATTTTTCGATTATGCCGACGGAGGACGGCTGGCTGCGCTTCAACAATCATGTGCATGGCATCGCACACAGCTTCGATTTCCGGGCCGATCACAGCGATGAGGCGGCCATGGCCGGCACGCATTCCTGGTTGATCCGGGACCCCGCGTCGCCATTCACAAACGCGCTGGCAGTCCTGCGTCATACCGCGGACGGCTATGTCGCCCTGCAGAACGATTGCTTGCGCACCGTGAAGCCCAACAGTGTTAGCGAACACCGCATCACAAGCGCGGACCATCTCGCGGACACGTTTGAGACCATTTTTGACCTCGAGATTCCCCGGCCCGAACGCGTCTGGGACAAGGTCCAGGCGATTGGCCGCGACAAGGCTGCCTGAACAGGCGACACCCTTTCAACACTCTGGAACTCGAGGAAACATCGATGCTTCGCATAGCCGCATTCTGTATCGGTTTCGCACTGACCACGGTTCTCACGGTTGCCGCAGGTTCGATGAGCAGGCCCCCGCCGGTCGCTCTCCGTCGAACTTGGCCATCGGGGTAGCTCAGGGTCAATATACCCTGATAGGTCGGTTTGATTGCCGAACGACTGAGGATCGGCGCACAGCGGTTTTCCACAGTTCGATCTACGAAAGTCGTCTTTGGGTCGATCTTTCACGTTCGTCAGAGGGCGCTCCAGAGGGTGGTTTTCTGCCTTGCCTTCGCTTGCGACGAACGCGACGGAAGTGCCAAAAGCGCGCGGTCACTTATCTTGGGAGTCCGGCCGTACACATCGCCTGAATTAGGCGATCAACATCGGCCTCGTGTCGAAATGCGAACAGACGCCTGACGCGGCGCGCGCTCGGCCTGCCGGCAAAGTGCTGCGGATATGTCCGGATGAACTCCGCCATATGCCGCCGTGCGTCTTCCAGCCTGCCGACAATAACGCAGGCCGCGGCTAACATCGCTCGCGTCTCCGGGGTTGCATCCGGCATTCGTTCCCAAATGGCAACAGCCTCCGGATATTCCCCGGCGCAAAGATGACAACCGGCCAGAAAACACTGATACCAGCTGGGAAAATGCGGATTGAGCCGTATGGCGGCCTGCGCTAAATCGATGACCGCTGCTCCCTCGCCGGACCATGCCAGGACCAGAGCCGATTTTGCCAGCGTGTCCGCGTCGTTAGGATTGATGGCCATGGCCCGCTCCAGGTGCGCCTTGGCCTGGTCAAATTCCCTGCGTCCAAGATGCACCCAGCCCAGAACGACGTGCGGCAAGGGATCCGTGTCGTCGAGGGAGACAGCCTTCTTCGCATGGTCCTCGGCCTTCTGAAGCGACGCCTTCGGATCGACATCCCAAGCCGAATAGAATCCGCCACGATCATAGGTAACGGCTAGCCCTGCGTGGGCGCGGGAGTAATCCGGATCGGTCTCCAGGGCTTTCTCAAACAGTTGGCGTGCTTCGAGATTGCCCCCATGCGTGTAAAGATCGAGGCTGCGTTTGCCGCGCAGCCAGAAGTCGTAAGCACGCATGCTGTCCGGGGGCTTGCGGCGGGCTTTCGCCCAATCCTCCTCCTCCACGCGCACAGCTAGGGCGGCGACGATCCTTTTCGTCACCTCATCTTGAACCGAGAACAGTTCTGTCAATTTGCTATCGTAGCGCTCGCCCCAGACGTGAGTGCCTGTGACGGTATCGATCAGCTGCGCCGAGATGCGAATTCGATCCCCGCTTCGTCGAACGCTCCCTTCAACCACGTACCGCGCATTCAGTTCCCTTCCGATCCGCAGGACATCGGCGGCTTTGTCCCGGTAATGAAAAGAGGAGTGGCGCGCGATCACGAGCAACTGCTGGAAGCGGGCCAGTTCCGTAATGATGTCCTCGGTGATGCCGTCGCTGAAATAGACTTGGGCAGGATCTGCGCTCATATTTTCGAAAGGCAGGACGGCAATCGACGGCTTGTTGCTCGAAGGTGGCGGGGACGGCAGCTTCGCCTGCGCGGTTGTGCTCAGTCGCGCCTGAAACACCCGGATCGGCCGGATGATATTCTTGAGCTCTCGAAATCCGAGATCGTCGAATCCGAACCGCAATTCGCCGTCTACGCATTCATGAACATTCCCCGATATGCAAATGCCGCCGGGCTCGGCGAGGGCCTCAAGGCGCGCGGCGACGTTGACGCCGTCGCCAAAAAGATCTTCGCGATCGATCATGACGTCGCCGAGATTGATCCCGATCCGGTACTGCATCCTCTGGCCTTCCGGAAGGTCGAACGACATCGATGCGAGTTTATGCTGGACCTCAAACGCAGCCCGCACCGCCTCGACAGGGCTGACGAACTCAGCAATTAGGCTGTCGCCCGCACCGCCGAAGACCCTGCCGCCGTGGATCTCAATCAGACGTTCGATGACGGCCCGGCAAACGCGCAGTGCACTATAGGTACGCTCCTCGTCGAGCTCCATTAGCCGGCTGTAACCGACAACGTCGGCCGCGAGTATAGTCGCCAGCCTGCGCTCCACGTCTTACCTCCAATGTCACTCGCGACGCTCAGCCCGAGCAGTCCAACTATATACGAATTGAAAGTCCGACTGTAGCTCGACGCAACATCCGCCGTTATGCCGATTACTTTGGGCTCAAACGTAAACTGAGATCAGGGTGAATTGCGTAGGGCCTTTCGTGCAGCGGCCGCCTCGCGTCCAACACCGGACATCGCTGGCGCTGCCGGGAAGCTTCCGCATTGGGTCGATCTTTCGCGTTCCAGAGGGTCGCATACGAGGCTATCTTTGGCTGTCTGCAGTGCGGCCGAAGATTCGAGGGAAACTCAGGCCCCGTCAAGTTGCACGTTGGACAGTTGCAGCCACGGCGGGTTGTCGGCGTACATCTCGCGAATGAGCTGCTTGATCTCTTCGATCCTTCCTTTTGCATCGTCGCGCCGGAAGCTCATGATGATCGGCGAGGTGGCCTTCTCATCTTTTATGACGCGGTAACAGACGTCGTCGGGTCTTTGCCGCTGAGAGGCTGTGGGAATGATGCACAAGCTCATACCGGCCGCCACGATGCCCAGCGCCGTCTGGATTTCACGGACCTCTTCCACGCTGCCAGGAGAAATGCCTTGCTCGCTCAACATGTTGAGGACCTCGTCGGCAAAGCTCGGCCGCGGCGCAGACGGATAGACGACCAGCGGTTCCCCCTCCAGTTCGGCAAGGCCGATCGGTTCGGTGGAGAGCGATTTTGGATGCCCCTTTGGAAAGGCGACCACCAGTCGTTCCTCCCGAAGCGTCAGCCTCTCGACTTCCCTGTCGTTGAAGCGGACCCTGCCGAAGCCGACATCGATCCGCCTCTCCTTGAGAGCGGTGACCTGCTCGGTCGACATCATTTCCCGGATCTCGATGTCGAGATCCGGCCAGCGCTCGCGCATGCGGCGGACGAGGTCCGGTATACCGCCATAGAGCGTCGAGCCGACGCAGCCAATGACGTAGCGCTCCCGACGAGATAAGCCGATCTTGCGCGTCTGCTCGCGCATATTTTCGATGCGAGCAATGATCTGTCCGGCCTGCTCGTAGAAGAAGCGGCCAGCCTCCGTCAAATCGAGCGGTCGGTTCGAGCGGTCGATAAGCAGAACGCCGAGTTCGTCTTCCAGTTGCTGTATCTGCCGGCTGAGGGGCGGCTGGGCAATATGCAGGATCTCTGCAGCACGCGAGAAGTTCCGCTCGCGCGCGACGGCGAGAAAATAACGCAGCTGCCTCAGTTCCATGAGCATACCTTTTAGGTATCAAATTCAACTTTTATAGTTTTGGACTGGTTTTAAAGTGGACGCTAATTTCCTCGTAATCAAGGGAGGAAAGCCTCGTGTCTACGGCAATCCGCATCAGCGCGATCGAAACAATTATACTCGATCTGCCCACCATCCGGCCGCATCGGCTGTCGATGGTCACCATGAACCGGCAGAGCATGACCATCGTCCGCGTCCACTGCTCCGACGGCTTCGAAGGGCTCGGAGAGGGGACGACGATCGGCGGGCTCGCCTACGGGGCTGAAAGCCCGGAAGGCATGAAATTGACGATCGACGAGTATATCGCGCCGCTGCTGATCGGCCGTGACGCGACGCGCATCCAGGCAGCCATGGACGTAGTCGTCAAAGCGGTAAAGGGAAATCACTTCGCCAAATGCGCGGTCGAGGCGGCCCTGCTCGATTGTCATGCGCGCCGCCTCGGTCTGCCGATGTCGGAACTGCTCGGTGGCCGGCGCCGCGACAGCCTGCCGATCGCTTGGACGCTCGCCTCCGGCGACACGGCCAAGGACATCGACGAGGCGCAAGCCATGCTCAGCCGGCAGCGCCACAAGGACTTCAAGCTGAAGATCGGCGTGAAATCGATCGAAGAGGATGTCCGCCATGTGGGCGCGATCCGCAAGGCACTACCGGACCTGGCTTCCATCCGGGTCGACGTGAACATGGCGTGGCGGGAGCGGGAAGCGCGCAATGCCATCCAAGCTCTGGCTGACGCCGGCTGCGTGCTGGTCGAACAACCGGTGCCGGGGATCACAGCGCTCGCCCGGCTGCGGCGGGCTTCCCCAATCGCCATCATGGCCGACGAAGTTCTGATTGGACCGGAAAGCGCGCTTGAGGCCGCGACTGCGCGGGCTGCCGACGTGTTCTCGATCAAGATCGAGCAGGCGGGAGGGTTGTTTGCCGCCGCCCGGGTGATCGCGATCGCGGAAGCTGCAGGCGTCAGCGTCTACGGCGGCACCATGCTGGAGGGGCCGATCGGCACGATTGCCGCTTCTCAGTTGATGGCAACCGTCAAGGAGCTGGAATGGGGCACCGAGTTCTTCGGTCCGCTGCTTCTGACCGAGGAACTCCTGGAGGAGCCGCTGCGCTTCGAGAACTTCGAGCTGCGATTGCCATCGGGTCCCGGGCTCGGCGTGATGCTTTCCGAGGAAGCCGTCGATCGTTTCCGCAGGGACGGCAAGCAAGCTTCGACCTTGCGTGTGGTGGGGTGAGATCATGCTGTTTCATGTACGGATGGACGTTCGCATTCCCCATGATCTGCCCTCAGACGCAGCGGCAGAGATCATTGCCCGGGAAAAAGCCTACGCGCAGGAACTGCAGCGCAGCGGCAAGTGGCGGCATATCTGGCGGATCGCCGGTCAGTACGCGAACTACAGCGTCTTTGACGTCAAGGACAATGCGGAATTGCACGAGGTTCTCTCGGGACTTCCGCTATTCAAATTCATGGACATCGAGGTGACGCCACTTCTGCGGCATCCCTCCGCGATCCGTGAGGACGACAGCTGATGCCGTCGTCACCGGTGCTCCCGGGAGGACGGGAACCGGCGCAGTTTCAAAGCAGTCCAAGTGGAGGAATCAACATGAACGTGAAGATTTTCGACAAGCCGGAGATCCAGGACTTTCTCAAGGTCCTCAGCGGCTTGGACAAGACCGGCGGCAATGCGCGCGTAAAAGAGATCGTTCACCGGATCATGTCAGACCTGTTCAAAGCTATCGACGATCTCGACATCACCCCCGACGAATACTGGACCGGCATCGCCTGGCTCAACGAGATCGGCGCGGCCGGCCAGGCCGGCCTGATCTCGCCCGGCCTCGGTCTCGACCATTTCCTCGACGAGCGTCTTGACGCGATCGACGAGGCCCTCGGCATCGACAATCCGACCCCGCGCACGATCGAGGGGCCGCTCTATGTCGCCGGTGCGCCGGTTTCACACGGCTTTGCCCGCCTGGACGACGGAACCGACGAGAACGGTCACACCCTCATCATGCACGGCACCGTCTATCGTGCCGACGGCAGACCGCTGCCGGGCGCCATGGTCGAAGTCTGGCACTGCGATACCCGCGGTTTCTACTCGCATTTCGATCCGACGGGAAAGCAGGCGCCGTTCAACATGCGCCGCACGATCATCGCCGACGCAAATGGCTGTTACAAGTTCCGGAGCATCGTGCCGCACGGCTACGGCGTGCCGCCAGGCAGCCCGACCGAGCAACTGCTTTTCGCGCTCGGTCGCCACGGCCAGCGTCCGGCGCATATCCACTTCTTCATCAGCGCCGACGGCCATCGCAAGCTGACAACCCAGATCAACATCGAGGGCGATCCGCTGGTCAACGACGACTTCGCCTATGCGACGCGCGACGGTCTGGTTCCAGCTCTCATCGAGCGGACTGACGAGGCAAGCATCAAGGCCAACGGACTGAGTGGACCGTTTGCGGAGATCAGGTTCGACATTCATCTGACGGCCATGGTGAATGGCGTCGACAACCAGATCAACGAGCTGCGCAAGCGCGCGGCCGCCTGAGCGGCAAGGCCGACGACCCGATCGGGGTCGCCAGCCCCAACCATCGTCATCAACGACTTAGTTGCAAAGGTTGCGCCAGCCAGCGCGCTCTTTGCGGGAGATAGGTCATGTCTGCGATTATCGACAAAGCCCGGGACCTCGATCATCTGCTCGCCACTGCCGTGCAGGACGACATGGAAACCGGCAAATTCCGCTGCCGCCGCGACATCTTCACCAACGAAGACCTGTTCGATTTGGAGATGAAACACATCTTCGAGAGCAACTGGGTCTATCTGGCCCATGAAAGCCAGATTCCGGGAAATAACGACTATTACACCACCTATATCGGCCGTCAGCCGGTGGTCGTCACCCGTGACAAGAACGGGGAACTGCACGCGGTCATCAATGCCTGCGCCCACCGAGGCGCCATGCTGTGCAGGCGCAAGCACGGAAACAAGGGCAGCTTCACCTGTCCCTTCCACGGCTGGACGTTCTCCAACACCGGCAGACTACTCAAGGTCAAGGACGAGAAGACGACCCAGTATCCGCCCCAGTTCGCGCAGAACGGTTCGCACGACCTGAAGCGCGTTCCGCGTTTTGAAAGCTATCGCGGCTTCCTGTTCGGCAGCCTCAAGGAGGAGGTGGCGTCGCTCGAGGACTTCCTTGGGGAGACGAAGGTCATCATCGACCAGATCGTCGATCAGGCGCCGAACGGGCTGGAAGTGCTACGGGGCAATTCGTCCTACGTCTATGACGGGAACTGGAAGTTGCAGATGGAAAACGGCTGCGACGGCTATCACGTCAGCTCAGTGTACTGGAACTATGCCGCGACCATGGGACGGCGCAAGGAGGAGGGCACGAAGTCGGTTGACGCCAGCGGCTGGAGCCGGTCGATCGCGGGTGTCTACGGCTTCGAGAACGGCCATATCCTCTTGTGGACCACCACCATGAATCCCGAGGTCCGTCCGATCTTCAGTCATCGGGACGAGATCAGGACCCGTGTCGGCGACGTGCAGGCGGATTTCATCGTCAACCAGACCCGCAATCTCTGCATCTATCCGAATGTGTTCCTGATGGACCAGTTCAGCACGCAGATACGCGTGACGCGTCCGATCAGCGTCGACAAGACCGAAATCAGCATCTTCTGTTTCGCGCCGAAGGGCGAAAGTGCGGCGGACCGGGCGCTGCGCATCCGCCAGTACGAGGACTTCTTCAATGTCTCCGGCATGGGCACGGCCGACGATCTGGAGGAGTTCCGCGCCTGCCAGGCCGGCTACGCCGGCACGGCCGCGCCCTGGAACGACCTGTCGCGGGGCGCGCCGCTCTGGATCGACGGTCCGGACGAAAATGCGAAGAGGATGGGCATAAAGCCGTTGCTATCCGGCGAACGCAGCGAGGACGAGGGGCTGTTCGTCCGCCAGCATGAATATTGGGCCAAGGTGATGCGCCAGGCGCTGGCCGCCGAAAGGGAAGGAGTGGTCGCATGAGTATTTCCTATGAAACCGCCTGCGCCTTCCTTTACCGGGAAGCGCGCCTTCTGGACGACCGCGAGTGGGACGAATGGCTTACCTGCTACGCGCCGGACGTGACCTATTGGATGCCGGCCTGGGACGATGACGACCAGCTCACCGAAGATCCGCAGACGCAGATCTCGCTGATCTACTATCCGAACCGCGACGGCCTCGAAGACCGGGTCTTCCGTATCAAGACCGAGCGTTCCGGCGCCTCGACGCCGGAGCCGCGCACCAGCCATAACGTGGCCAATGTCGAGTTCGTGGAGAACCGAGGCGACGAGGTCGACCTTCGCTACAACTTCCACACGCTCAATCACCGCTACAAGGTCACCGACCACTTCTTCGGCACCATGTTCGTCACCCTGCGCAGGAGCGACGACCGCCTGCTGATCTCGGCCAAGAAGATCGTGTTGAAGAACGACTACATCCGCCAGGTGATCGACGTCTATCACATCTGACAGACGCCGCCGGACTGCACAGGGACTGATGAGGAGGGTTCCATGGCCAGCTACAGCATCGCTTTGAACTTCGAGGACGGCGTTACCCGTTTCATCGAATGCAAGGACAGCGAGAAGGTTCTCGATGCCGCCTTCCGCAACAAGATCAACCTACCGATGGATTGTTCCGACGGCGTATGCGGCACATGCAAGTGCCGCGCCGAGAGCGGTCGCTACGACCTCGGCGACGACTATATCGACGATGCGCTGACGGCCGACGAGGCTGAGAGCGGCCTCGTGCTGACCTGCCAGATGCGGCCGTCCTCCGACTGCATCATCTCGGTTCCCACGACCTCGGTCGCCTGCAAGACCGGGCAGCAGACCTTCGCCGCCACCGTCGCCAATGTTGTGCCGCATAACGATGCGGCGATCGTGCTGGAACTGGATGTGGATGCCCAGGCACCCGCGTTCCTGCCCGGTCAGTACGTCAATATAGGCGTGCCGGGCGGCGGCCAGAGCCGCTCCTATTCCTTCAGCACGGCGCCCGGCGAACGGCGCATCGGCTTCCTAATCAAGAAAATCCCGGGCGGCGTCATGAGCAGTTGGCTGGAGCGCGCCGAGACCGGAACGAAGCTCGAGCTGACCGGTCCCTTGGGCAGCTTCTATCTCAGGGAGGTCGAGCGACCGCTCCTGTTCCTTGCCGGCGGCACGGGTCTTGCGCCGTTCCTGTCAATGCTCGAGGTGCTGGCGTGCGAGAATCCGCAAGAGCGGGTTCACCTCGTCTACGGCGTGACCCGGGATCTGGACCTGGTTCTCGTCGACGAGATCGAGGCTTACGCAAAACGGCTCGCCAACTTCACTTACAGTACCGTCGTGGCCGACGAGGCGTCCAGCCACCCGCGCAAGGGCTGGGTCACCCAGCATATGCCGGCCGAGGTGCTCAATGGTGGCGATGTCGACGTTTATCTGTGCGGTCCGCCGCCGATGGTCGACGCCGTGCGTACCTATTTCGACGACAACGCGGTGAAACCTCACAGCTTCCATTACGAGAAGTTCACGCCCAATGCGGTGGCGAAGGATCTGAAAGGTAGGGCCGCATGAGTGCGGCGCGCTTCCACGATCGGTTTGCCGGCAAGGTACTGGTCGTCACGGGTGCCGCGCAAGGCATCGGCCGAGCCGTGGCGATCCGCGCAGCGGAGGAGGGCGGCCAGGTCCTGTTCGTCGACCGCGCCGACTTCGTCGCCGAGGTAGCGGCGCAGGCCGGCATGAACGCCGCGGTCTTCAACGCCGACCTCGAAACCTATGAGGGGGCGGCGGCGGCGATGCGATTTGCCGCCGAGAAGTTCGGCGGCATCGACATCCTGATCAACAATGTCGGCGGCGCGATCCGCATGCGTCCCTACGCTGAGTTCGAACCGCAGCAGATTAACGCCGAAATCCGCCGCTCGCTGATGCCGACGCTCTACTGCTGCCACGCCGTTCTACCGCATCTCTTCGCTCGCGGCGGCGGCACGATCGTCAATGTGTCGTCGAACGCCACCCGCGGCATCCACCGTGTCCCCTATTCGGCGGCGAAGGGCGGCGTGAACGCCATCACCCAGTCGCTCGCCATGGAGCTCGCCGGGCGGAACATCCGTGTCGTCGCCACGGCGCCCGGCGGTACCGAGGCCCCGCCGCGCCGCATCCCCCGCAACGCCGCCGGCGATAGTGGGGCGGAAAAGGGCTGGATGGCCGACGTCGTGAGCCAGGTGAAGCAATCCAGTTTCATGAAGCGGTACGGAACCATCGAGGAACAGGCCGCGCCGATCCTGTTTCTGGCGTCGGAGGAGGCGTCCTACATCACCGGCAGCGTGCTGCCGGTCGCCGGGGGCGATCTCGGCTGAAAGCTCACAGTTCCATGCGTAACAACTCGGGGAGGAGTGGTAATGCGCAACATCGATGTCAATGAAGCAATAGACGGCTCGCCTTTCGGGCGCTTCCAGTGGACGGTGGTCGCTCTCTGCGCTTTGCTGCTGGTTGTCGACGGTTACGACGTTTTCGTAGCCGGCACCGTGTTGCCGACGCTGATAGGAGAATGGGGCCTGAGCAAGCCTGAGGCCGGCGCTTTGCAGGCATGGGCGCTGTTCGGCATGATGTTCGGTGCTCTCGTTTTCGGTCCGCTTGCGGACCGGATCGGACGCAAGAAGGGCATTACCATCAGCTTCATGCTGTTTACCGTCTCCACCCTCTTGACCGGCCTTACCGGTTCGCCGGGTGAGTTCAAGCTTTTCCGTTTCATCGCCGGCTTCGGCTGCGGCGGGCTGATGCCGAACGCTGTGGCCCTCATGAACGAGTATGCGCCGAGGCGCCTTCGCGGCACCATGGTCGCGCTCATGTTCTCCGGCTATTCCGTCGGCGGCATGGTCGCGGCTGGCCTCGGCATCGGCATGATCCCGCAATACGGCTGGAAGCCGATGTTCTTCATGGCGGCACTGCCGTTGTTGATGCTGCCGTTCATCCTGTGGAAACTGCCGGAATCGCTCGGCTTCCTGATCCGCCAGGGCAAGCAGGACCAGGCCAAGCGGATCTACCGCAAGATTGATTCCTCCGCGCCTCTTGGCAACGGCGACAGGCTGGTCTTCTCCGAGACCGAGGGGGCCTCGGCATCGGTCCTCGAGCTCTTCCGTCATCAGCGCACGCTGCGCACAATCATGCTGTGGGTCGCCTTCTTCTGCTGCCTGCTGCTCGTCTATCTGCTGTCGTCCTGGTTGCCGAAAGTCTTGCAGGAGGCCGGCTATGCGGAGAAAGCCAGCCTACTCAGCCTCTTCTCGCTGAATTTCGGCGGCATGGTCGGCGCGATCGCCGGCGGCTGGCTGGGCGACCGGTTCGGTCTGCCGAAGGTGGTGGTCAGCTTTTTCGTTGCCGCTGCCGCATCGATCGCGCTGATCGGCTTCAATCTGCCCGCAGGGCTGCTGTTCCTGATGGTGTTCGTTGCCGGCGCCACCACGATTGGCACGCAGATCCTGCTCTATGCCAGCGTGGCCCAGCTTTATAACCTCTCCGTGCGCTCCACGGGATTGGGCTGGGCCTCGGGCGTCGGCCGCATCGGCGCGATCGTCGGGCCGACCTTGGGCGGTGTGCTTCTGGCACAGGAATTTCCGCTTCAGCAGAACTTCCTGATCTTCTCGATCCCGGCGGCGATCTCGGCCCTCGCCATGCTGGTGTTCGCGATAAGCAGCGCGCGTCGCTCAAGCGCCGTGCAGCTTGCCACGGCGTAAGTGGGCACGGCCGATCGCATGTGCCAGACCACTGGTCATCCCTATGTCGGGCAGCGCCGGTTTCGCCCCGGCGCTGCTGAAACCCATTCTTCAATCCGGTTCGTGAGTATTGATTCATGCCTTTTCTTGATCTTTCCAGTCATCGTCTCCACTACCGCATCGACGGCGACAAGGATGGGTGCCAAGGCAAGCCATGGCTTATGTTCTGCAATTCGCTCGGCACCGACCTGCACATGTGGGACGCGCAGGTGGCTGGACTGCGGCCTTATTTCCGCATACTGCGGTATGACCGCCGCGGTCATGGCCGGTCCTCCGTTCCACTGCCGCCATACGGCCTGTCCGACCTCGGCAATGATGCGCTCGCGCTGCTCGATGCGCTGGAAATAGAGCGAGTGCATTTCTGCGGTCTTTCTATTGGCGGCCTCACAGGGCAGTGGCTAGGTATCCACGCCGGAGAGCGCTTCGGCAAGATCGCTGTGTGCGCGGCATCCGCGAAGATCGGTACCGCAGAAAGCTGGACCACGCGAATGGACGCCGTGCGGGAGAATGGTCTTGCGGCACTGACCCCTGCCACCGTCGAGCGCTGGTTCACTCCGGGGTTCAGCGCAGTCGAACCCCGGAGTGTCGGCAAGGTGCTCGACAGTTTTGTCGCGACCTCGATCGATGGATATATCGGCTGCTGCGCGGCTTTGGCCGGAGCCGACCTGCGGGAAGACATCGGACTGATCGCCAATCCTCTGCTGGCCGTCTCCGGCGATGACGATCCGGTGTGTCCGCCAGCCGATCTGGAAGATATTTCCCTGCGCGTTCAGCGGGGCCGGCACCTGTCGTTGCCAGGCCGGCATATCGTTAATATCGAATCGAGGCGGGCATTCAATGTCGCGCTTCTTGAATTTTTTGGCAGCAGCACTCGCCGCTGAGATCGATGTCGTGGACCGTAAAGGCGATGTTGCCGGTGACGGCTTTGGCTGACCTTGAATTGAGTGTCAGCATGAACTGCAGCCCTGAGCTTGAACGAAAGGGAAGGACGAGCGTGGCGTTGGCTACGTCAAGCGCAACGCGATCGCCGGCCGAGCACCGTTTGGACAGTTGCGGGAAGCTGTTTGTGCCCAGCTCGACCGCGCAGTTCGACTGAACTCGGCGGACAAGGTTTCTTGGATCAGGAAACCGGTCTTGCTCTGCTGGTTGATGATTTTGTCGGACTTCTCGGATACTGCACAGTGTCGATGCTCATTGGCGTCAGCCGGCAAACCAAGGTCAGAGCAGCAGTCGAGCGGCAATTCAGGAATGTTTCCTCCATCATGACCGAGGACCGCCGGCGGTCTCTATCGCTACTACATGGAGAAGTACGAATGCGGTTGCGCAGAGGCTACGGGCCGGGCCGTTGATGACGGCCGAAGCGGGACCAGCAGGTGGTAGCGAAGGCAGGTGACGCCGTCAGAGGCAGATGTCGCACAAAGGATTTTCGGCGTCGGTGACCTCCCACCAGTGAGTCGGGCACGCTACAATGGAGCCACGTTTTCCTCGTCACCGAAAGAAAGAGCGGCGTCCTGCGAGGGGCGAGGACACCGCTCCGTTCTCCAGTCGCATAAGGGATGCGACGCTATTAAACGCGAATGCTCTCAATTGGTTCCTGAAGGCGGATTTGGCTTTTCAGCTTCCCCAGCATTATTTTCCTCATGATCCAACTGTTGCAGGAGATCGACGAACTTCCGGGGCAGCGGCTTGACTTGGAACACAGGAAGAGACCGGAGGAAGGCGGTGTTGGACTCCTTTGACACCATGCTGCGTATGCGCCTCGCCAGGTCGGGATTTGGCTTGCGCATGGCTACGCTCCTAACAGGAGACGGAATAGCGCAGCCGGGAAAAATGTTCCCTGGTACCGCGCGGGACATGCCCGGCCCAATTACGGTTGTGTAGGTTAGGTGGACGGTTGCTTAATAGGGGATGCCGGCCTGTCGTCGGCTGATCAGGAAAAGGCGCGGCCGAAGCTGGAGAAGATTGGGGAGACCTACGGCAAGCGTGATATCCTCCAACTGGAGATAGTTAGCTATCTGCGGTCAATTGGCCGCTACATGGACGTGGGCGCGAAAGGGGCTGGGTAGAGCAGCCACTGTCATCGCACTGTTACGTGTCGCCGACTAAAATCCTAAAGTTGAGCCGGTTCTATAGAACCGTCAATATTTGTCGACATCACCGGGAGGCGATGATGAACCTCGATCTAACCGAGATGATCGTTGGAATCGGTGCGGCAGTATTCGTGCTGGTAACATTAATCGCTATCGCTCCGGAATTTGGCGCTCAGACGCCGCCGACGTCGATCGCTGCGCTGCCGTAAACGCCGACACTTATGCGCTGCTACCGTCATCCAGGTCGTGGAGGGGTAGAAAGCCGTATCCCTCCAGCCATTCGCGAAAGATGAGGCGGATTAGCTCTGCCCGGGTCATCTCGAGTTCTTCGCAGGCGAGATCCAGCGCCATCTCAACGTCGTCGTCGAAAGTCATTGTTTTCCGCGCAACTACCGCCAGGAGCTTGTATGCTCACACAGCGCACGTTGCAGTCAAGGATTAGGGGGTCACCCAAACGGGCTAATGTGATTGACCACGGCATTTGCGTACAATGCCGCTTTGTAAGGGCGTAGGTGTCTCATTCCGATTGGAGCCGCCGAATGACCCCTTTTAGATCGGTAATTCTTGCTTTGATCGCGTCGGCGACGTTCGACGATGGCTACGCCCATCGGGCCAGCCTGTGGACCTATCCGCCTGCATGCTGCAATGGCACTGACGTTGGTGGCGATTGCGAGAGAATCCCAGGCGGAACTGTCAAGAAAGGTCGCCTTGGCTTTTCGGTCGTCCTCCACCCCGGCGATCATCACCTGGTCACGACCGAGCATCGATTCCTGATACCATATGGCGGCGAGATCCCATCCGGGGACAGCGATTTCCACATCTGCCTACATCCGAATGAGTATCACGTGAACTGTTTCTTCGCACCTGCGGACGGGTTTTGACTGGCCTTCGGCTGCAACAAAAAGGCCGGGTTAACCCGATTTTCCTTCGTCGCCTTCAGCCATTGCCACTACATCCGTGGTCAATGGCGAGATGGAATATTGGTCCCGTCGTTTGTGACGACTGCGTAACAACCGCGCAACACGACCAGGCGTCCGCAGGGGGAGAGCAGGAAGGGCGACCCTCGCAATAGTCTCTCATGGAACGGATGACCGATAGGCGAACGCCGAATACAGTAGGAGCGTGGCCGATACGAGCATCACTAAGTGGGCGTTTTTCCAAACAAGGTCGCTAAAAAATTCTTGGTCAGCGAAATCGGGGTACCTTGGCTTTTCGCTCGTGTCCGTAGCGCGGGGAGGCTGGACCGCAGGTTGTGCAATCGATTCCTCCTCCAAAATGCTTACTGCGACGCCGGTTGATGGACGCCTTTCGGCTTCGCCTGCTCAGGCCTTGCATTGCTGTCTTTCGTTCCCATTGATTATCTCCTTCGGGAGAAGAAGGGCGTCGGGAAGCTTGGCAGTGTTTCGTGGCCAGCCGGAAGGAATGGGGCTCCACCCGCTACTCCTTGCCATCCAACACAATCTTCAACGTTCTTATGATGTCGGCCGCATCCAAGAGTGCGTCTCTAATCTCGGACGCGGGAAGACTATCGCCGCGCGCCGCGGCAACCTGCAGATCGATCACGACATCCTTCGTCCGGTTTCTGCCTCGCATGCCGGTTTGCTCGCGCATGTCGCCTATTGCGGCGATCGAGCGATTGAGCAGCCGCTTGACCTCGAACGGAGATAGTCGGTCGGCCTCGTTTGCTGCTCTAATAAGCTCGGCAATGAAGGCGGTAGTCGGGGTCATGGGCCTCTCCTGAAGGGAGTGCAAAACCACGCACTAACTGCTGATCAGACCGGCCGAGCAGCCTCCTTCCGCACTTCCGGCATAGAGGCGAACTTGGCCGGAAATTGGTTCTCCACTCGCCTGCCACAGTCTTCCTGTTCTCCGGCCAGGTTGCGGACTTGCCGCCGGTGTGAAGCCATACGCCACGCAGATCCTTGCTGCTGTGTTAGGCTCCGGTATTGGCGTTGCTGACACAATCGCCGCTGCCATCAGTGGGCGGCGTGACCACGTCAGTCCTCAATGGCTGGTCGTCGCCGCCTACGCCACACCAGCAGCGCGCCGGCGGGTAATCAGTCAGCAGCAACTAACCCGTTTGTGCAGCTTTCGCTAAAGTGTGTTCCTCTCTACCGTCATGGCGCGAAACCTGCGCGGAGAGGGGAATGCGCTATCGTTCGAGCTATCAGCGTCCAAGGCGGCTGTCGATCCTGTCATTCCCAGGCCTGTTGATCGGCGCGGTAGCCGTTGGTGCGGCCGGCGGCATGACAGCATCGGACTTGATTGCCTCACTGAGCGGCGGCACAGGCGGCTCCTGCAACATCAAGGGAAATGTAAGCATCGACACCGGAGAGCGGATCTTCCATGTTCCCGGCCAGCGGTATTACTCGCAGACGAAAATCAGCCCGCAATACGGAGAGCGCTGGTTCTGTTCGGAGTTCGAGGCTTGGGCCGCTGGTTGGCGGAAATCGAAGGTGTGACCGTGGTCAAATCGGCGCAACCTCACAAACGCCTAATCGCCGACATCAGCACGTCGAGCTTCGATCTCGATGGGCCAAAGCGCCGGTAGAGATCCTCGGCGCGCTTTCTACTCAGGCCGTAGGTCGCGGTAAATTCGTCGAGCGTATAGGTTGAGGTGCGATCGGTCGATCGAGGATGTGCGCTATCCCGGCTCATGACCAGGATATAACCGCACCGCGCTCGGTCTGTTCCCTATCGCGCATCACTACCATTCCAACTACCTACGCGTGCAGGGACACTGGCGTAATCTTCCCGGGATACTGAGATATTGTTGGCCTTCCGAACGGAAGGTACTTTTCCTGCAAAACTCCCTGAAAATCGATAGGCGAGGTGTGGCGCCAAGCGGCTTCGCCTAGAGCCGTCCGAAGTCTCTGACTTCGGCAGGGCCCCTCAGCAGGCTGTCTCGCGCCCTATGCGCTCTGCGCGCGCCCGGCACGGTAACTCAAAATGGCCGCGTCAAACGCCGACACCGCTCGACCGTGCGGATTGCTGAGCATCCGCGTAGGCGCCGTTGCTATAGCGGCTCCAATCAACAGCATTGCCGCTTCCGACGAGCCAGTTGTTGACCTCGCGACCGTCCGCGCGGAAACAGACGCCCACGAACCGCTGAATATCGGTCGCGCGCGATGAGCAACGAGTGGGGCGGGATTCGGCGAGAAACCGGTCGAGCGCGAACGCCGCCGCTTTGCCGCACCGGTAGGCGCCGACGTCGCCGTCGATGACGGTGGCGCGGCCCACAATGTCTTCTGCGAATGCCGGCTGCCAGGCTACGGCGGCAAGAATGCAGGCCAATATTAGCTCTCTCAACGAGTCCACGAAGTCTTCCTATGCTTAGGCTGTCTGAGGACTGGAAAATTCGCGCTGCCCCACCAACATCTGTCTGATCATCAACAAGGCTTTGATTGGAGGGTCAAAGAGATGGTCTTGTTTTCCGATTTCGTTATTGATGAGCGCGAGTTGTCGATGCTGCAACGTGTTCACAATCACGCTTGTTCATTCAAAGAATTGGAACCGGAAAGCGAGGAAGGCGTCGAGATTGGTAAGATGCTCTTCCATTTGTATCGACAGGGTATTCGCGATGAGCTTGCCCTTGTGCAAATGCTTACAGATGGGGCGCATCCAATCTGTTTGTGACGATTCAGCCGGCACGTGCTTGATCGCGCTGGCGCTTTCACTATCTATAACGGTGAGCGACGTTCGAAGCGGTTCCCTTGGATGGAACAGGGCGAGCAGGCCCAAGCTATGATGAATACGTCGCGATCGGAGCTGCAGGGACCGACACCCTCTGCAGCTCTCTGTATTTGTGGGCTACGCCATTTCGCGATCTTGAGGAGCGGGGCCCGGCCCGCCCCACCATCATCGTCACCCTGCCACGCCCCTGCCAATAATCGCCGAGCGCCTCTTTCGCCTGCTGGCCGTCAAGCCGAGTTAATAGCCTCTGCAGCAACTGGTGCTCCGAAATTCCGCTTTCTGGCGGTAGGTATTCGGCGATTTCCTTCTGGCAATCCCAGATCAGCTTTTTCATTTTGGGAGCGTCGACCATGGTCTCTGCACCCTAGGTCGGGTCAACACCTGCGGCTGATCAATGGTTCTTTCAGAGGCTTGCCATCCGGGCCGTAGCCTTTCTCCGCAAGGGCCTCCTCCCAGAGCTTTCTATATCCCTTGCGCCATTCCTCTCGTTCGAGCATGCATTGCAGGTCCTCTGGCAACATGCCGGGCCATTCGCATCGCAGAACGGCGTCGTAGCATTTCTCGGCTTCGATCGCGGCTTCCCTGGCGGAATCGGCCTGTCCGTTCGGGCGCGCCCACCTGTTGGCATTCTTTGCGTGATTCCATGTCATGTACCAATTCCACCACCCCATGTGGTACCAGTGGATGTGTGCGATATGTCGGCTGCCGTCGTACCCGGAAAAGTGTTTCGGGGCATCCGGCCAGGTTTGGCGCCACTGGTATTTCAGTTTGGGTTCGTCGGACATGCGTCGTCCTCCTCGGTTGAGGTTGTCGATATCCCACATGTCATGGATGGCGCGCCGCTTCGCCTTGGTCGCGTTCTCAATATGTTCTCATCATCCGTTTAGTCAATGCCTGCGCGCGTCGATCCCTGTGTCGCCTCGCTGGTCGACGAGCCGCCGAAAGGGCCGGACTGGGTCTTCGATGTGAAATGAGATGGCTACCGGCTTGCGGTGCATATCGAGCCGGATCATCACGCGCGGCGGCTATGACTAGACCGAGCGCTTTCCCTCGATTGCCGATGATGCGCGGCTGCTTGCCGTGAAACGGGCATCCTCGACGGCGAGGCCGTCGTGCTCGACGGTAAGGGCCCTTCCGACTTCGGAATGCTGCAGCGCGCTCTTGGCCGCCTACCGTGGTCGCATGAAGCTGGCGCAATCGTCCTCTACGCATTCGACCTCCTTTATCTCGACGGTCGCGAGCTACGTCTGCTGCCGCTCCGCGAGCGCCGGCGTCTGCTCGAGCCGCTCGTCGCGGGCAGGGAAGGGTGGTTTCGGCTATCGGAGGAGGTGGAGGCCGACGGCGAAGAGTTTTTCCGGGTCGAATGCGCGCACGGCCTTGAAGGGACCATCGCCAAGCACCGCGAGAAGCCCTACCGCTCCGGCCGGGGCGGCTGGTGGCAGACGCGCCTGGACCGACGACGGAAAGTTGCGCGGTCCGTCGTTCACGGGGATCAAGGAACGGGCGGATGATGCCAGAGTGTATCAGTTTAGCCCAAGCCAGTCACCGGAGATGAGGAACGCAGTTCGCAAAACCCCGCCGAAGCGGGGTTTATGGCGAGGCCGGCATACACGTCAAATGCGGTATCTGTTACGCTCGCGCTCAATCTCCTCCGATGTGTACGGGTCCAAGTTTTCGTCGAAGCGTGTCCACCCCTGAGCAGCGTAGGCGCGCCGACGTTCGACTGGGTCGACCCAATTGTTGCGCTCCAGGATCGCCGCCGCTTGAGGTGCGAGCGTCTCATCGACACGTGCCGTCACGAGCGTCCCGCCGCGACGCACGCCTTCAGCGTAAAAATGGGCCTCTTCTTCCGGGACGCCGGAGTCTGTCAGCGCCCCTATGATGCCGCCAGCGGCGCCGCCGGCCACTGCGCCCGCAACAGCTCCGGCGGCAGTGGATGCAAGCCATCCGGCAGCAACAACGGGTCCAACGCCGGGAATTGCCAGCAGGCCAAGGCCAGTCAGAAGACCGATCGCGCCACCGCCTGTAGCACCCAGCCCGGCCCCGGTTCCCGCTCCTTCGGCGGCGCCGGAGGCTTCGTCGGAGTAACGCTCTCCTGCATTGTTTGCGACTATGCTGATATCATCGGACGGAATGCCGGCCGCTTCCAATTCGCTCACGGCTCCGCGGGCGTCGGCGTAGTCGTCGAAAAGCCCAGACACGGTTCTCATGCTTGTACTCCTGTGTTCAATGATTAGGCCCGCTTGGCGCTCAAAGCGCAGTTACGTTACCTTGGTAATCGAGGGCGACGGAAACGGACTTTCCGCTTTTCATCGCTGTGGCGCGCCAAACCCCCTTGTCGTCCAGCTTTAGCCCTTTCACATCGGTGTAGCCGGCCTCTTCAATACGCTCCTTAGCCTGATCTTCGGTGAAGCTGTTCGCGCCCTCCACTGGTGCGGTCGGATTGTTGCTCTCAGGAGTGGCGACAGCCGGAGTTTCCCCTGACGGAGATGCTGTCTGCGCGAACGCCGGGACCGTGACAGCGCCCATCAGCGCTGCCGCCGCAATAATCAGAAATTTCATAGGATTACCTCTGCTTCAAGTGTCGGCAGAGAGAACACACGGATCGAGGATTGGTTCCGCCGATTCTGAATTTTGGTATGCCGGCGGGGAAACGTGCCGAGATACCGATGAATGAGGAAATAGGTTGAGCAACAGCGGATCGTCCAACTCGGGCACCGGGGGAAGAGGAGCGGTGTGGTGGCAGTGTTCCACTCACCCGCGGCCGCATTGAAATAGTCTAGCCGTCATCTCATGCGCTTTGCCATCGCTATCAGCAGGTTCCTGTCGCGCATGCCGGATTGGTAGCCGATGAATAGTCGCCTGGCGATTGTTTCAGCTTCTTGGCAATTGCGGGCTATTTTCTCGGCAGCAAGAATCTCCCTGAAGACTTCATCCAGGAATGTAAACGCTGCCGGCATGATTGGGTCGGATCTGGTACCGTATGACGGATACAACGCGCCACCTCCTCAATCGGGGCGAAAGAGAAATCATCGCTCAGCAGGCGGCGTCCATTTCCAACCGCGGCTGATGAGGAGATCATGCGCCTCGAGCGGAAAGGCAGCAATTAACAAAGACAAGACTCAATAAGATAAAAAGCCCGGACTAATCGACCTTCCTGCGCGAGTGAAGAGCGGCAAGCCGGCGGAGTCGCTGCGCCGAAGGGCGCGACTTTCACACAACCGCTGCCCGTCGCAGAAGTCGAGTATCGCGCCTGGACCGCTGACCGGAAGCTGCGGCGTCCGTCATTCCAAGGGGATAAGAAAGGCGGCTGATGGTGGGAGCATGCGTCAGAAAATACTTAGTCCGAACCAGATCTCCCCCTGACGCGTTAATGAGAGCACCGATTCATGGGAGAACCGATAGTGGATCAACTTCTTTTTCGAATGGCTGATTTTCTTTCTCGCCCTCCGGGTTTCTATTTCTTAATTGCGGCAATGGTTATCAGCACCGCTTTGGTGCCTTTCGGTCTCACAAACGTTGTCACCTATGCACTGTCAGTCGCAGCAATAGTGATCACCAGCGTCGTTTTAATCCAAGGCTACCGTGACACGGCGGCAATCCACGCCAAGCTTGACGAAATCATCGTGTCAATGCGCGAGACCCGGAACGAGGTGGTTGGCCTTGAGCACGAACAGCCAGAGCACATCGCGGCGGCCGTCGAGCGGCTGGAAGAGGAAGCCAATGGGCGAGGCAGGCTCGTGAAAAACGGCAAGTCAATGCACGGTGTGGATTGATTGCTCGAGGAAGCTGCGAATTCCATCGCGCTTAACGGTCGCCAGAAATTCCTCGAACGCATCGCGATCGGTAGCAAATCGGTCATCCCAGATGGTCGAGTAACCTTCTTGGTCGACAACCTCCAACATCCAGTCGCCGTTTGTGCCGGTGGGGCGGTAAATGCAGATTGTGACCATGACATCATCATCGACGAATTCGCCGCAGAAGACAGAAAATTCGTACTGCTGTTCGCTTTCAGGCATCGCCATTTCCGTGGGCTAACATTTTGAGAGGGCGGATCATACGCGGGTGTTCGACCTATCAACATAGCAACCATGATGGATGAATTGAACGATCATCGCGCCGCGGCACGGCGCGATGATCAACTCGGCGTGAATGGTCTTTATCCTTGGGGGCCTTACATCGTCGAGCGCGTCACGCCGTAGTATTCGTCAATGCCACGTCCGTATTCCGGGCTCGACCAATCGGGAGTAGTCCCTTCGTCAAAATATGGTGCGTCCTCCAATCGGTCCCGGTCGAGATCTACAACATACCCGCCTTGGCGCTCATCGTATTCCAGCATTTGCCAAGGCACTGGATGGTAACTGTTGCCCATACCCAAGAAGCCACCAAACGACATGACCGCATAGGCGACCTGTCCAGACCTCTTACCGATCATCACGTCGTAGATTGACCCCAGCGACTCTCCCTGAGTGTTGTAGACATTGGTACCTTCGACCTTGCTGGCCGCTATCAAATTTCCGGTTTCTTCTTTTGCGACATCGCCGCTGCGCGAAGTATCGTAATCGGTCATCATGCCCTCCTTAGGCTTGAGCACCGCCTCCTTTGGGGTGTGCAATCAAACGCTGATGTCGATAAGTGGTTCCGGTGCGCGTCGACGTTTTACCCCGCCAAACCCCGAGGTGGCCGCTAACCCCGCTCGTAGTTGAGATCGGATACCGCGCCTGGAACGACGACGGGGCGCTGCGGCACCCGTCGTTCAAGGGGATCAGGGGACGAGACTACGATGCAACTGTGTTCGAAATCTCCGAGCCCTAGCCTGGTTCTTTCACATCGAGAATGATTTTCGGAGTCCTGACGATGTCGGCCGCGTCCAAGAGTGCGTCTCTCACTTCGGCTGCGGGCAAGCCATCAGCGCGGGCCGCGGCAACCTGCAGATCAATCACCACATCCTTTATCCGGTTGGTGCCTTGCATGCAGGTCTGCTCGCGCCCTTGATATTGATTTCGTAAGGCTGCCCTTTTCCGTTGAATTGATCACCACCGCAGCGACGAGCTGTCGGAATGGGGCGGCAATTTCCGGCGATGGCTCGCCGTCCTTTTCACGTACGATCTGGGCCAAACTCTCGATGTTCTCGCGGAACCGCTTCACGGCCTTGGGCTGGATCTCTATTACGTTCGCTGGCTCTTGCGTGGTCTCCAGGATAGTCTTCTGTCGGCTTCTTAGAGGAGGCGTTCCGCACTTGCGCGCGCCCTTTGGGCATCGCCACGCAGGCGCTTCTGTTCCGTCTGATAGGCATCTACATAGGCTTCAATGATGCTGGTATCGGCGAATTTGCGCGTTCGGCTCGTCGGAGCCATAGACGTTGTCGAATTGGGACAGCGAAACGATGTCGCAGGCTTCATTGATCGCGGTCAGCAGCGTCATTGATCTTCCTCGCGCACAATTACATCATCTGTGCACGCCAGAATCCGCGCCTTGCCGTATTCGATGGCACCCATGGTTGACTCAGACGTCGGCCATGTTGACCACACGTCATAGCCGCAGCAGGGTTTAGCGCCGATCAAGACGACATCGGTAAAACCTTGCGCCATAGCGCGCGCGAGTATCTCACGAACACGGTTTTCGATTTCCCAAATGACTCTTTCGTCGGCCTCGTCGCCGACGTCGGTTCCGCCTACGATCCTCATGGCGTTACCCCTCCAACCACCACTTGCGCGTTGCCCCAGCGTCTTGCCCAACTGGTTGCCCGCCATAAACAGCCGCTCGCGATACCGGCACCGGCCGCATGAAACTCCCTTAGCTTCCTGTACGGCCGGTACTTCGCCAGCAGGTTAGTGCGTCGTCTCCGGTCCAGCTCCTCCATCAGCACCACGTGTTCCCGTAGCAGCGAGGAAAGGTCCGATGGCATCGTGGAGGTCCCGGATGCGCTCGATAAGCTGGTCATCCGTCGGGTTTTCCAGGTTGTTGATGTTGACGTTCAAATCCTTCGGCAGGATCGAGGCGACGACACGCAGATATTGTTCCGGCTTCTTCCTGCGAACAGCAGCAATGACCGCAACGCCGTGCTTGTTGAAATCAGCGTGCAGCGCCTCTAGGAATGCCTCTCCCAACTTTGAGCGCGCGCCCTTTGGTTGTCCCGCTGGGTTGCCCGATTGACCCGGTTTAAACTTCAGATCGTCGCGCAGATGAGCCGGGGGCTTTTCGCCTGTATCTTCAGCCATTGGGCCGCCTCCCATTCTGTACGTACAAAAATAATTTCCGTACATACATTATTTCGTTGCTTGCCCCGGTGATTTTCTGTACGTACAATTTATGAAGATCATCTGGGACGAACCGAAGCGCATCGCCAACATCGAGAAGCACGGCCTCGACTTCGCCGACTTGTCTCTCGAATTCTTCCTTGCCTCTCTCGTCGTCCCGGCGAAGAATGGCCGCTCGAAAGCTATCGGCCGTCTTGAGGACGGAACGGTCGTCGTGATCTTCGTCACCCTCGGGACCGAGGCGCTGTCTGTCATATCCATGCGCCCGGCCCGGAAAGATGAAAGGAACCTGCTCTGATGGCTATCAAATACAAGCGCCAGGAAGAGTTCCGACCTGGGCGCGGTTACACCAAAAAGGACTGGGACGCCGTGTCCGACAACCCTCCCCTGACTGAGGAGGAGATGAAACAGGCGCGCCCGTTCAAGGAGGTCTTCCCCGATCTCTCGGAGAAGATCGAGAAGGCCGTCCGCGGTCGCCCGAAGGGGGACACGACCAAGACACCCGTAACCATCCGCCTGGATCCCGATGTCGTCGAGCACTACAAGGCTACCGGCAGAGGCTGGCAAAGCCGCATGAATGACGACCTTAGAAAGGCCGCCGGGCTGAAGAAGGCCGGTTGACTATTTGTCGCGCACCTTCAGCCTGACCGTCTGGTCGTATTTCCTGCCGCCTGCGGTCACGATGCGGTTGACGGGGCTGTAATTCGTCCCTGCGGCCCCGGCAGAAAGCCATAGGGTGGTTTCGGTCGTGTTGTGGCTGTCGCTGTCGATCGTAAGGCCGGAGCCCTCGTCGATGCTCCATGTGGAGCTTGTGATCGTATCGGACGCGCCGAGAAGCGCCGCCCAATCGAGGCTGTAATCCTTGACCTCGTTCGGGTCTTTGATCGCGGGCCACGTCAGCGCCATGTCGAGTCCTCTTATGCCGCCGCTTGCCGGGTTTCGGCTCTGACGGATGCGGCCCTGGTTTCTGCCGCCACCGAGGCAGATCGCGTCTCTGCGGCGACGACTGCCGTCCTTTGCTCTGCGAGAACCGTTGCCGTGCGCTCACTCGGGCTTGTGACCAGCAGCGGAACAGCGCGGGCAGTAACGGTGTCGCCTGTCTCTGCAAGCGAGGCGCTCGCCTGGATGATCGGCCCGCCCGTCGTTGCGAGCGTGTCGCCGTCTTCGGCAATGGCGGCATTAGCCTTGAGGCTCAGTGTCGCCGCGCTTGCGAGAGCGTCGCCTGCCTCAATTATCGAGGCCGAACCAGGGCGCGAGGCAGCCGCTATGGTTGACGTCGCCGAGAGCGTGTCGCCGCTTTCAGCTATAGCAGCCGAAGCAGCTATCCTCAGACTTGCTGAGGTCGAGACACTGTCCGACGCCTCCGTCGCAGCCAGCGAGACCCGGAGAGCGATTGCCGCAGTCGCCGCTACCGTGTCGGATGCTTCGGTCTTGCTAAGCGTCCCCTTGAGTGGGAGAGCTGAGGCAGAAGAGACCGTGTCCCCTGCTTCCGCGATCGAAGCTGAACCGCTTATCCCGCCGCCAACCGCCGCCACCTTGATTTCGACGCCGTAGCAGATCGAGTCCGTCGACGGGCTCACGTGTTGCCGAGTGTGTCGGAAATCGTGGGTATGTCGGCAGAGGCAGCGCGAGCCCCGGCAAAGGCCAGAAGCAAATCACCTGCGGTCGGCGTAAAGCTCGCCGTGGTTACCGATGTAGCTGTTGCGCCTACGGTAGACATCGCTTCGTTCACATCAGGCGCAGCGGGGTCCGGCACAGACATCCGTCCGCGCAACGTCGCCCTTCTGGCCTGCATCAAATACTAAGAGGCTCTGACATGGTTACGGTCCACAACTACGATCCGAGCACGTTCGAATACACCGGCGCGTCAGAGGCGGACGAAAGCCTCTGGAGCCTGGCGTTTATCTGATCCCGGCTTACGCTACCGAAACGGCGCCTCCCGCTGATATCCCCGGGTATATCTTCAAGTGGGACAGCAGCGAATGGGTGCCGGAGCTGATCCCGCCGACCCCGTCCGTCCATATGCCGGCGCTGTCTTCCCGCCAGATCCGCCTCGGCCTTGTCAACGGCGGATTTACAATGGCGCAGGTGTCCGCCGTCATCGACGCCATGCCAGACGGCAATGAGAACGAAACCGCCCGGATCGAGTGGGAATACGCCACCACCTTCAATCGCACGCACCCGCTCATCGCCTCCGTTGGCGCCGCGCTCGGTCTAACCGACGACGAGATCGATGCAAAGTGGAGCGCAGCGCTGACCCTCTAACGTTCGCAAAATGACCGAGGCTACAGGATACGCTTCCCAGGGTGGCCAGCCCAGGTGAG
This sequence comes from Sinorhizobium terangae, assembly GCF_009601505.1. GTDB lineage: Bacteria > Pseudomonadota > Alphaproteobacteria > Rhizobiales > Rhizobiaceae > Sinorhizobium > Sinorhizobium terangae. The sequence continues at coordinate 1,347 of NZ_WITC01000023.1, read as the reverse complement.
GCCCAGCGTGCTAGGTAGAAGCGCCAGGCCTCTAACCGCCTCCTCCCCGTCCGAGACGGCTGGCCCGGGCTAGCACACCGCGTCCGTCGTCTCCATTGGCCCATTCGGGTTAGGCCCTGTTAACTCCGAGGATATCGGGATGAACTTGAACACTGGCCCGAAATCCACTTGACGATAGCGGGATTGTTGCGGCGCTCGTAGTGGCAACTTCACTTCGGTGAAGGTACCGGTGACGGGTCCGCCAGCGGCGCGGCCGACCCAGCAATCCTGAGGGGTGGCAAGCAGGTTGCCCCAGCAGGCCCCCAGAGGTCCGGCCGATGGGTGGCGTCGCCTTGGTCCCAGTTTATCGTGGCCGCTCCATCACCTCGCGTACTGTTCGTTTGCACAGCAAATGTCCGCTTCATGGAAACGCAGGGTTGGCGATTGCGGGCTCTGACCTAAATATGAGGCATGTCACATCGGAAGCAGTTTCTCAGCGCCTCGAAACCGAACGCGGAATCAGCAGAGGAGTTCGTTCTCGCCGCTCTCTCAACGGATCTCAAAGGCTGGGCTCTGTTCCTCGATATCGATGGTACATTGCTTGATCTTGCCGAAACGCCCGACGCCGTAGTCGTTCCGCCCTCGCTGCCTGCGAACCTCGATGCCTTGTCGAGAAAACTCGGAGGTGCTCTGGCACTCGTGACCGGTCGCGATCTTGGCTACGCCGAACAGCTTTTTTCGCCATTCCTTTTTCCAATTGCGGGTCTTCATGGTGCTGAGCGCCGCGATCCGGACGGCCTCGTGCACAAAGCCGCCGACACGTCGGAATTTGAGCGCCTGAAGGCCGATCTTGTCGCCGATACGGCTAACTGGCCCGGTGTTGTGATCGAGGACAAGGGGGCGGCGGTCGCCGCGCACTACCGGCTTGCGCCGGACAGAAAACTCCAGCTTGAACCGCTGATCGAGCGGGCGTTGATCAGAGCAGGGCCAAACTGGACGATCCAGCATGGCAAGATGGTGATCGAAATCCGTCCGGCCCGTGCCGACAAGGGCGACGCAGTCGAGGCGTTTCTCGCGCAGCCACCTTTTACTGGGAGACGCGCAATCGCCGTCGGGGATGACGTGACCGACGAAGCGATGTTTCGCACGGCCAACCGGCTCGGCGGCTACTCGATCCGTGTCGGACCGCCGTCGCCTGCGAGCGAAGCGCTCGGCTCCGTCCCCTCTGCCGAGGCTCTGCGCGGTATCATCGCTGCATTGGTTCCCTGAATATGTGTTGGTCGCCTGAATATTTGAGCACCTGACCCATTTTCTTGCAGGAAAGGAGGTCGGCATGGGCCGTCTCGTCGTTGTTTCCAATCGCGTACC
>NZ_WITC01000022.1 GCF_009601505.1 Sinorhizobium terangae | reverse complement strand
CTGGCTCATCGCTGAACGGATCGGCCATAAACCGCTCCGCCGTCAGCTCCGGGCGGTTGAGGTAGCCGCGCGCCACCCCCGCCCCGCCGATATAGAGCTCGCCCACCGCCCCGAACGGCACAGGCCCACCATGCGCGTCCAGCACATACACCCGCGTGTTCGCAATCGGACGGCCGATCGGGATGGAGGTCATGTCCTCGACAGATTTCGCGATCTCGCAGACTGTCGCGAAGGTCGTCGTCTCCGTCGGACCGTAGCAGTGAATGAGACGTACAGGACCTTCTTCTCTCAGCAATTTTAGAAATGAGGGAAGATCATTGCGCTCGCCTCCGCAGAGGAGGTACTTAAGCCGTGCTAACGTCGGCGCGATCAATGATGTATATTGGTTAAATAATGCTGTCGTTAGAAAAAGTATTGTCACCCGCTGCTGTTTAAGTGCCTTGGCAAAATCCGCAGGATTTATGCCATCCATTGCAATAATGCAGCCACCGTTAAGCAGCGGTGCCCACACTTCAAATGTGCTGGCATCAAAGGCAGGATTACTCGCCCATGCCACACGATCTCCGGCATCGATCTTCGCATATCCATTGCTGATCACGAGCCGGTTGACAGCACGATGAGGCACCACAACTCCCTTGGGAAGGCCCGTCGAGCCAGACGTGTACATCACGTAAGCGGCAGCGTCGGCGCTCAATGCCAGGCCAAGATCGACACTGGACTTGGTTCCAGCTATCAGCGGCTCAATGGGCAAAACAGGGATCGTCGCCTTGACCAGATCCCGATCGTCACTCTCGCTAAGCACCAAGCGTGCAGCACAATCGGCAATCAGCCATTCTTGTCGCGCAGATGGAAGAGCGCGATCGATCGGCACATACACTCCCCCCGCCTTCAAGATCGCCAGCTGCGCCACCACAAGAGAGACGGAGCGGTCCAGCATTGTCGCAACGCTATCACCGGGCTTCACGCCGAGCCCGATCAGATGATGGGCCAGCCGATTGGCGCGCGCATTGAGCTCGCCATAGCTCAGACGCTCGTCCTCGTGG
>NZ_WITC01000021.1 GCF_009601505.1 Sinorhizobium terangae | reverse complement strand
GGACTAAGCCGCTCGCGCGGCAATGGCGCTTGTGGCTGGCGGTGCGTTTCCTGATCGACGTCGGTTCTTTGTGTCTCGGGTTCCTGGCCTGACGATTGAGACTTCTCAATCTGATGGACAGGAGGGTCCGATGACAGAGGAGAAGACCACCGCGCTGCGTGAGCGGATGATCGAGGACATGCGCATCCGCGGGATGGGCGACAAGGCGCAGCAAGGCCACATCCGGGCGATCAAGGATTTCGCGGCCTTTCTGGGGCGCTCACCCGACACGGCGACGCCGGAGGAGTTGCGGGCCTACCAGCTACACATGACCAATGCCGGGGTGACGCCCTCGACATTCAATGTCCGGATCATCGCGCTCAGGTTCTTTTTCGGGATCACCTGCGGGCGCGAGGAGATGAAGCGGTACATGCAGTTCCAACGCAAACCGCAGAAGCTGCCGGTCGTCTTGAGCGTCGAGGAGGTCGCCGACCTGCTGGCCGCGGCTCCCGGGCCCGGGCTGAAGTATCGGGCGGCGCTCAGCATCAGCTATGGCGCCGGGCTGCGGGCGTCGGAGGTGTGCCACCTCAAGGTCACTGACATCGACAGCGAGCGCATGCTGATCCACGTCGAAGAAGGCAAGGGCGGCAAGGATCGCAAGGCCATGCTATCGCCGGGCTTGCTGGATCTGCTGCGCGATTACTGGCGGGAGGCGCGTCCGCGGGGATGGTTGTTTCCCGGCAAGCCGAAGATCAATCCGATCTCGCCGCGCCAGCTCAACCGGGCCTTCACCGCGGCCAAGCACATGGCGGGCATCGCCAAGCCCGCAACGCTGCATACCCTGCGCCACAGCTTCGCCACGCATCTGCTGGAGGCGAACACCGACGTGCGGGTGATCCAGGTTCTGCTCGGCCATGCCAAGCTGAGCAGCACCGCCCGCTACACCCACGTCGCCACCAAGTTGATCCGCGACACCATCAGCCCGTTCGAGCGCCTGAAGCAGTTGGAGGATCTCACCCTGAGGCGTCGGCTGGAATGAAGCGCGCGCCGGGGTGCCCCGGCAAAAGCTGGAGATCGCTGACATCTTCCGAGCCTATGGGCCTGCGTGGCGGCGAGCCAATGCCGGGCATGTCAGCCTGACCCAGCTCAAGGTCATGGCGGCGATCGAAGCCTGCCGAACCGAGGCGCTCGGCGGGCATGTGGCGGCTTGCACCAAGTGCGGGCATAACCACATCGCCTATAATTCCTGCAAGAACCGGCACTGTCCGAAGTGCCAGGGCCCCGCGGCGCGCGACTGGATGGCCGCCCGCGCCGAAGACCTGCTGTCGGTCGAGTATTTCCACGTGGTCTTCACCCTGCCGGCCGAGATCGCGCAGATCGCTTACTGGAACAAGAAAGCTGTCTACGACCTGCTGTTTCGGGTATCGGCCGAGACGCTGAGCACTATCGCCGCCGATCCCCGGCAGCTTGGCGCGCACATCGGCATGACCAGCGTGCTACACACCTGGGGATCGGCGCTGATCCATCACCCGCATGTGCACATCATCGTGCCCGGCGGCGGGCTGTCGCCGGATGGCACGCGGTGGATCTCATGCCGCCCCGGGTTCTTCCTGCCGGTGCGGGTTCTGTCGCGACTGTTCCGGCGGTTGTTTATCGCAGGGCTGCGGGCACTGCATTGCGCCGGCGATCTGAGGTTCTACGCTGATCTGACAGCTCTCGCAGAGGCTGACGCGTTCGCCGCCTGGCTGTGCGCAAATCAGAATGGGTCGTCTATGCCAAGCCGCCGTTCGGCGGTCCCGAAGCGGTGCTCGCCTATCTCAGCCGCTATACCCACCGGGTGGCGATCTCCAACAGCCGTCTGATCAGCGCCGATGCCGAGACCGTCACCTTCCGCTGGAAGGACTACCGGATCAAGACCGGCGACCGTCAGAAGGTGATGCGGCTGGCCACCGACGAGTTCATCCGCCGCTTCCTGCTCCATGTGCTGCCCGACGGTTTCCACCGCATCCGCCATTACGGCCTGCTCGCCAGTGCGGGCCGCAAGACCAAGGTCGCAAAGATCCGCGCTCTGCTCGGAGCGGAAACGGCCAAACACAATGATCCGCCAAGCGCTGAGACGATCCCGCTCACTCTGAGACAGCCATGCCCCGAGTGCGGTGGCCCGATGCGCATCATCGAGATCTTCCGACGCGGTCAGAAACCCAGAGCCCGGGCGCCACCGAGAAAGCAGGCCGCATGACAAGGTGCCCGTCACATTGGCCAAAGCCGACCCGAAAACACTCTGCATTCCGGGATCGGATCGCTTTGCGCCCAATAACACTGAGCATCGCAAAAGCGTCGAAATCGGCACCAACGAGACCGCCAGATCTGCTTCCGATCATCGCCTCCCACACCCTCGGGTCGGCGCCTTTGCGTCTGTCGGCAGCGCCGAAGTCCACAACAGACGCCCGCGGCCCCGCGCTTTCCCCATAGGTCCCACCCAGCCTCCGCGGCTTCCTCCTTCCAAGGTTTGTCAACGCGGGCCGCCCAACGCCAGCGGCAAACGTCGCGCTGCGGCCCGCATCGAAAAACCTTCAGGAAACCTCACATTGCTGCCGTCAACCTGAACCGGCGGGAAGCGCCATTGTCGAACGTTCGACGGTCGCTGCCCAGACGTCTGCTCCTGACAGTCTTTCGCTCGTCAGCTTGAACAATTCGCGCGGCCTGTCTGCTATTCAGGTCAACGGGCGATTGGCAAGAGCAGTTGGGATCTCAGCCCAAGGCGCTGAAGAGCTCGGCGACGCTCTGAGGAGCCTCGGGTCCGAAGAACCGAGCGAGGTTCTGCGCGCTGGTTTGCGCAACGCTGGTGCTGCGAGGGAACAGACGCTGTTCGTATTCGGCGATGGCGGCTTCGTTGTCGTTTTTGACGGTGATCGCAAGAGCCAGCTCAGCGGCGTCATACATCGCCAAGTTGGCGCCTTCACCAGCGAAGGGAGACATTAGGTGCGCGGCGTCGCCGAGCAGCGTCGCTCCTGGCCTGCGGCGCCAGCGGTGGTCGACCGGCAGCGCGTAGATCGGCCGTATCACGGGCGAGATAGCGGTGTTTGTGATCAGCGCGACCAGCGGCGCGGCCCAACCGTCGAACTGCTCGGCGACCCGGGCGAGACCGGCGCGCGCCTCCGTGAAGTCAATGCTTGATGCCCAGCTTTCCGGCTTGTTGATCGCAACATAGACGTGAACACTGCCGTCGGCGTTGCGATGGGCCAGAATGCCCTTGCCCGGCGCCACTGCCATCAGCGTGCCAGTGCCGATGATCTCAGCGTTTGCGACGCTGCGCGGATCGTCCGCCGACAGATGGGTCTCGATGAAGCAGGTGCCGGTATATTCAGGCTTCGCCTCGGACAGGAGCGGCTGCACCCTCGACCACGCGCCATCGGCGCCTACGAGCAGCGACGTGGTCACGTCAGTGCCGTCGACGAATCGGAGCTCGTTTCGGCCGTCGCCTCTCGACGACACCGACGCGACCTTGTGGTCCCAATGGATCGTGCCCTGCGGCAGGGCATCGATCAGCATCTTCCGCAGCTCACCGCGGTCCACCTCCGGCCGCTTGCTGAAGGGATTACCGGGCTTGTCGAGCAGCACTGTGCCGTCTCGATCGACGACGCGCTTCGCGTCCTCGCTGGGACGCACGAGCCGCTCGAACTGCTCGAACAGACCGGCCGCCCTTAGGGCATGCTGGCCGGTAGCTTCATGCATGTCGAGCAGCCCGCCCTGCGCGCGGGCGCTGGGCGATACCTCTGCCTCGTAGATCACGGCGGCGATGCCATTGAGATGGAGAATGCGGGCCAGGGTGAGGCCACCCAAACCTGCGCCGACGATCGTGATGGGATGCTGCATACCGCGCTCCATGTCTTGCGGTCCGCGCCGACGGAGCGCGAGATCGCGAGCCTAACCTGTGGTCAGGCTTGTCTGTTGGAGCCGCTGGCCGACCGCGAAACGGTCGGCGTGCGCGCGAAGCCCAGCGATGCGGGCATCGTTTTTCGCGACATGCAGGTCTTACGGCTTTGCACCCAATAAAGCAAGTCGGGTGTCTGCTCCGCCAAGCTCGACGTTGGCGCCCTCGTCGGCTTCAACGATCGGGGCCGACGTCCGCTTCCTTCACGAGACCGGTCGTTCGTCTTGAGCACTCCGAACGGCGGCTAAGCCCCAGGGCGTCCCCTTCAAATTCTCCGGAGGGAAGGTCAGCAAGGGGTCGAAGCGAGCCGTTCTTCACAAGCCCTGCACACGGCTTGTTGCGAAGATGTTCACGTTCTGGGCTAACAGGATCGCATAGGTATCGTCGGGAACTGCGTCGCTCCACACCGGCATTGTGAGCGACTAGGCGGCACCTTGACGGAGTTCCTCGATCAGCTCGGGATGATGATCGAGTAGACGTAACAACTGGCTGGTCGGGCCGCTCGGCTCGACCAAGCCCCGCTCGTACTTGTCGAAGGCATTTTCCCCAACCTTGAGCAGGACGCCAGCCTCACGCTGAGACAGTTTCAGTTTCTTGCGTACTCGTTTTATAGTGGCAGGCGAGGGAATACCTTCGACCTCCTCCTCCAATGCCCTTAAGACCGCGTCGGTAACGGCCATGTCGTCACCCACATGAATGCCTTCGTCACCGTTTTCCAGATAGTATCCCGGAAGTTCGATGGTTTTGCTCTTGCCCTTATAGGTGATCACGAAGGGGCGCACCCCGCGGCGTAGCGTCTTGCCGGTCTCGGGGGAGACCATCGTGTCGGGCAGATCCCTCTTCGATACTGCCATGCTCATTTCTCCTTGAAAGACATGACCACGAATTCGGTGATGACGTCCGCTTGGAACTTCACCTAGAGAACCATTCCGCGTGCTGGCACATGATAAACGTCCTGCCAAACGCGATGATCCGCAAAGGTCGTCATCGACTTATAAAACATCCGCCGCTCGATCCCGGCGATCGTTTCCACAACACCCGCCCGGTCGAATCCCAATGCTGTGGTATTTCGTAGCGCGGTTGAGGTCATCGCAAGCGTCTCGACCGATCCGAGCGCTGTCTTGATTGCCTCGAGATCGTAGGTCGGGCGTGACTTCTCCATGCCCCACATGCCACCTTAATGGTGGCGTTTCAAGGGGTCGTGTGAGGCTTGTAGAAGTGCGCGATTGGCCCATGCACGGCTCGCCGCGAAGGTAGTTCTCACCACGCCAAGGGACCGAGTCTTGTGATCATTGCACGAGAAATCGTACTCGCGAGGCCCTGTCACGCGTTTTTTCGACGTGAACGGGATTGGATGCACAGTCGGCTTCCGAGGGCGGAGGTCGCATCAGCGGCCATCCATCGATCTTCTCAGGCGGGTGTTGAGTGGTGACCCGCCACATCTAGGACGAACGGCCACCATGCAGGGGAAAGCCGCCCTTAAGTCGCCGAGGCTAGCGAGCTAGATTGGGAGGCTGTCAGGCCAACTCAAGCTCAGAGTCTTTCGCCCCTTGCGCGATCAACGGCGCGGGAGACTTCCTTTGCAGGTGGGAAGCGTTAAGTCGGCGCGCCACGATATCGTGGTTGAGCCACTGGATGGGGCCGGAGGGATCTGAGGACTCGCCAAAAATTAGCTGCCCGGTCGCCTCCACCACGAGAGCACTCAGGAGGTCGCTGATCATCGCGTTGCTGTCCCGATGCATCTGTGTGATCTCGTTGGAGGTGCCGATGGTCAGATCGGCCTGTGCTTGGCTGTTTGCCATGGGCCACGCCGAGAAGTCGTAAAACGGACGCATGACCTTGTTGGCCTGCATATCGGTAATTTTTTGGAACACATCCTTCATCGTGAAACCGTCTGCCAGAAGCTGTTGGCATGCCTGCCATTGGTCCTCTGCCCATTGGCCACCGTTCTCTTTCTTCAAGGCGAGTAGCAGCGGTATCAGGGGAAGTTCGATACCCGTAAATACGTCGGACGAATTGGTTCGGATTTCGGGACAGTTATAGACGGTTGCCTTGACACCCGCTGCCCAGGCTTCCTCCGCGATGCTTTCGAGCCGCATCTTGGCGTAGCCTTGGGTGTAGTTGGTGTAGGTCTGCCAACGATAGCTCCCGTCAATCAGGATTGCAGTTCCATGGTAACCGTAGGCAGTGTACCGCACCTGACCACCCGAAGCCTCAACGCGCTCACGGATCGCCGCGCTGAAGTCGATAAGATGTCGAAAGGTGATTGCGGTGACTTCGTCGAAATTCTGCAGGGTGAGCTTGCCCATATCGCTGTCGAGCAGCGCTTGCGACGACATGTGGCGGGGACCACGTCCCTTGTAGATTCGATTGGCAACAACCAGGAATACCTTCGCTTTCGGGATGCCTCCGGCCATTGTATGGGCGAAGAAGACATTGCGGCCGTCGGCAATCATTCCGTCGAGAACGGCCATCACCTGTGAAAGCGAATTCGTGAACCGTGAAGTGGCGATGTCCCGGCACTGCTCAATGTAGTCCCAGTCGAGCCTGTCATGTTCCCAGCTCTCCAGCGTCATTGTTGCGAGGAGATCCGTCGGAGTGGGGCATCCTGTCGGAGCGTCGAGATCGAAGCCAGCCGTAAGAGGTATGTTGATAATCCTGCCGCCCAGTCGGTCCTCGGCGGCAGAGAGTTCCTCGGCGTCCAGAGGCCGCAATGCGTTGTTCTCGTCGCGCCGCCCGACCGTGATGCCCACGATCTCCATTCCAGCCCGCCGGGCTTCGTCGAGCAAGCCAGTCGCATATCCGCGACCGAATAGTTCGCCGAAGAGGACGAAAACATCACCTTTACGAAAAACGCTGTTTTCGGCGATGCGAGTCAATGCGACCGGGTTTTCCATGCAGTCAGCTCTTTGGTCCGTTAGTCGTCGAGCGGTGGCTCAGACGAGCTTCGATAATCACATGACCGCACTGACCCGTAATGGGAAGTCATTTTAAGTGACCGTTCATTTCAAAGCGTGAAGTCCCCGTAAGGACTTCTCGGTATCTGAACCGGATAAAGCAGGTAAATGCAGAGGCCATTGGAGGACGGCGTGCCGATACCGAAATGATTGGCTGGCAATGCGTCTTCTAGGGATAGTTGCGGAGGCAATCGGCGCTGTCAAAGGCCCGCTGGTCGTTACGACCGGTCTCTGGGCCGGAGCGCTGGCCCTCCCGCCAGGGCGGCGCCCGGGGTTGTGATCAATTTCATTTGGCGATGCGGCGCGCTTCTGCTTCCCGCAGCGAAACCAACTGTTGTGATGCTTCGTCCCACAGAATGAGCTTCACGCAGCTGAGACTCTCCTTGATCGTGATGCGTCCCAAGTCTCCCAGTTCAGGATAATCACGCAGAACCTCTGGAAGCCTGTAGAAGGGAACACGGCTCGAGAGGTGGTGGATGTGATGTATCCCGATATTGCCGGTTAGCCAACGCAAAGGCTGGGGCAAGTCGTAGTGCGAAGCACCGTATATGGCCGCGTACTGGAACGTCCACTCCGGGGGCCTCGACCAATGGGTGTCTTCGAACTGGTGCTGGACGTAGAACAGCCAGACACCTGCCGCTCCGGCAACGAGCACGATCGGCAGATGGATCACGAGGAACGGAACAGGGCCGGCTATCCAGACAAGCAGGGCGGCGAGCGCGGCGATAGCGGCATTCGTTGCCATCGTCGAGATCCATGGCAGCGCTCCGGACCTCATCATGCCGAACGGCAGCCTTTGCTTGAAAATGAAGAGCCAGGCGGGGCCCATGCCGAACATGACGAGTGGGTGGCGATAAAGGCGGTAGCCGAGCCGTTGCCAGCGCGTCGACCTCTCATATTCCGCGACCGTGAGCGTCGTGATGTCACCGACACCCCGCTCGTTGAGATTGCCGGCCGAGGCGTGGTGTTCCGCATGGGCGCGACGCCAGTAGTCGTATGGTGTCAATGTCAGCACGCCGATTGCCCGGCCCGTCCAGTCATCCAAGCGGCGCCGGCCGAAGAAGGAGCCATGGCCGCAGTCATGTTGCAGCATGAAGAGGCGCAAGAGAAATCCCGCCGCAGGAATGATGAGGATCATGCCCAGCCAAAAACCGAAGTGCATCGAGGCCCATGCGCCGGCCCACAGGAGAGCAAACGGAACGAGGGTCACGGCCAGTTCGAAAGTGCTTCGGCCAAGATGGGGCTTGCGATAGGCGGATAGGATCTTAAGCCAGGCTTTTTCACGATCGGCGCCGTTGGGGGCGATTGCGTTTATCGAGTTCATCGGCAGTTAGCGTCTTCCGGTAATGTCCCGAGCGGCTGGGGAACCAAGTTGATGCGTTTGATGGTGCTAGCGCCTGGTCGCCATCCACACTACGTGGCGGGCACCACCGTTCTTACCGTTGGCGCGCACGCTCACTTCGTCGGTAGCGAAGCCAACCTCACGCAATCGGCGCGTGAAAGCGCGATCCGGCGCGGATGACCAGACGGCAAGCACACCGTTCGGGCGGAGGGCAGCCTTGGCGGCCCGAACACCGTCGTGACTATATAAATTGTCGTTGGAGGTGCGCGTCAGTCCATCGGGGCCGTTGTCGACATCAAGCAGAATCGCATCAAATGCCGCCTTCTTCGATCGGATGAGCGCGCCGACGTCACCGAGATGGATATCGACACGTGGATCGTCGAGTGTGCCGTCGTGGAGATCTGCCAAAGGTCCCCGCGCCCATTCGACGACAGCGGGAACGAGTTCGGCGACAATGACATTTGCGTCTTGAGGAAGCACGTTCAGAGCGGCCCGCAATGTAAACCCCATGCCGAGGCCACCGACGAGCATGCTGGGGTTTTTCCGGCCGGCAATCCGCTCGCAGCTAAGCGCTGCCAGTGCCTCTTCCGAGCCGCTTAGCCTACTGTTCATGAGCTCCGTCGAGCCGAGCATGATCGAAAATTCGCGACCGCGCTGCTTCAGGCGCAGCTCGCCGACATCACCGGGAATGGTCGCGCGATCAAGGTGAATCCAGGGAAGCATTGGGCCATCTCATTGTGTTGTTGAGAGGCCTCGTAGCATGGCGGTCGTGCCGAAGACATCACATTATCGGTGAATAGTAGAATTGAATGCAAACCGGCTGTTCTCGACTGGGTTTCTCGTTCCTCTCGGATTTGCGAGGGGAAGCTGCAGCCGACGAACATTGCCTTCGGTTTCCCTGTCTCCGCCGGCATGCCGGCATCACGGCCAGCGGATTGTCAGTCGAGGCGAAGGCGCCGAGCATCGGCCCACTCATTTTCACCATGCCGGCTTCGGTGTGACGCCAGCTCGAAGTGCGAAGCGCGAAAGCGATGAAGTTCAGCATGGTTCGTCGTCCGGGAAGCACGTCTTGTTGTCGGCGATTGGACTTCAGCCGACAAATCGAACGATGCGCTGTTTGGAAACCAATGCGCCAACCCGTCCCACTAGGCCACACTTTTTCACCGACCCTATACGGAGGCTGTTGCGCAGCCGCGGACGCGCGTGCCGATGAGATGACCCGCGGGCAGCGGCGCCTTATCGCACTAGTAGCTGCCAGGGTCCCGTCCAGCAAAAGGGGAGTTCAAGGTTCGGTCGCATGAAGTGACCGTGCTATTGGTATCGAAACCCTCTGCCTTGTTGGAGGGGACGAAGTCGGCCGGGATGCTGGCCGAATTGCTGACGTTGATGTCCGCGCGGTCCGAGCAGGGTTTTTCGCGGTACGATCGACCATGGAGCGCTAGTCGAGAACGATGATGGTGCCGGCCTTAATCATACGCAGCCGCGCGTCCCGGCACGCATTGGCGAGTCTCGCTTACGATTGCGAGCCTCTGACAAACACGCTCCGCGGACCCACTCCCTGCAAGACCGTGATTTCAAGGGTTGCTGCGGCGCTGAAGTCAGTCAGGACGCTGGATCAGCGTGATAGGGAGGTACGAGCGCCAGCGTCTGCCAGGCGCTCGGAGAATGTATTAGAGCACGCGGACATTTTCTGCCTTGGATTTCCCGGTCTTGCGATCCTGACCCAAGTCGTAGCTGACGCGCTGTCCGTCGCTCAGAGTGCCACCCTGCACTGCGGAAATATGGACGAAAACGTCGCTTCCACCATTCTCGGGCGTGATGAAGCCGAACCCCTTCTCGTTGTTGAAGAATTTGACTGTGCCGTTCGCCATGATTTGATCTCCAGAATTCAGCGATGAACGATGGGCCGAAAACCTATAGGCGCGAGGCGGTGGCCGCAATGCCTCCGTTTGCTCTCGAGGGACACTTGAAAAGAGAATGTACCTTCCGTGCTCACGAAGGAGGTGACTTTCGAACCCGTCGACGGTGCTCTCAACGACCGTATCGACGAGGCCTACCGTGCCAAATACGCCGCGAGTGCCTACCTCGCGCCGACGATCGGCGACCGCGCCCACGCGGCGACCGTGAAGATCGTTCCAAAGAAATAGGAGGCGGAATGCAGAAGCGCAAACTTTCATATCCACCGGTTCTGCCCGGTAGTGGACCCGATCGCTTGAGACGCTCGGCGATCGGGGTGCGCTGGGAGCGCCTCATCGGATACGCCAGATGTAAGGCTTGCGAAGGAGTTCCACACAAACCTTTGAATCCTTAAGACTCACAAGTCCTAACAGCCTCTAGGCCGCCGTCACTTCCAGCCCGCGCTGCACCGCCGGACGCGCGAGGCCCCGGTCGAGCCATGCCTGCACATGAAGAAAGCGGTCAAAGCCGACGAGCTCGCGCGCTTCGTAAAAGCCGATCAGGTTGCGCACCCAACCGAGCAGCGAAATATCGGCGATGCTGTAGTCAGCGCCCATCACCCAGTCGCGACCCGCAAGCCGTTCATCGAGGACTCCGAGCAGTCGCGCTGATTCGGTTGCGTAGCGGTCGCGCGGGCGCTTGTCCTCGTAGGCCTTGCCGGCGAATTTGTTGAAGAAGCCGACCTGGCCGAACATCGGCCCGACTCCGCCCATCTGCCACATCACCCACTGGATCGTTTCGTAGCGGGTGTTCGGATCGGCCGAGATGAATTGTCCCGTCTTGTCGGCAAGATAGAGGAGGATCGCGCCCGATTCGAACAGCGCGAGCGGCGTGCCGACCGGTCCGTCGGGGTCGTAGATCGCGGGAATCTTGCCGTTGGGGTTGAGCGCGAGAAAGGCCGGGTCGTGGCTTTCGTTCGCCATGATGTCGATCCGGTGCGGCTCGTAGGCGAGGCCCGTTTCCTCGAGCATGATGCCGACCTTCACCCCATTGGGCGTCGGGGCGGAAAAGAGTTGCAGCCGATCGGGGTACTGCGCCGGCCAGCGCGTGAAAATTGGATGATTGAGTGTCACTTTATTCCTCCTATACTTTTCGGCTCATATGAAAAGCCCGGACGCGTTTCCAAGATTCTTTCCTGGGTGCATCCGGGCTTTGGCGTTACGCTTGCATCAGATGGCACCTCCGAGCACCGTCGAGATGATCGATGCGAGCAGATTGCGTTCAGATCGAGCCGGCCGGTGTAACGGCCGGAAAGTCCTTCTCGGGATCGAACACGTTATTGAAAAAGTTCGTCAGGGAGTACATGGCCACCAGCGCGACGATTTCGATGATGTTCGCATCCGTGTAGCCGGCATCGCGGACCGCTTTCAGATCGGCGTCAGTGACCTGCCCTCGGGTCTCGATGACTCTGCGCGCGAACTGGACGGCGGCGTCCCGCTTCGGGTCGCTGGCATGGCCCTTCCGAGCCAGTATGATTTCATCGGCCGGCAGCTTGGCCATATGTTCGGCGGTGAAGCTGTGAACCGTCAGGCAATAGTTGCAACCGTTCACTTCGGAGACAGCGAGGCCGATACTATCGCGTGTTCTCACGTCGAGCGTTTTGCTCAGGGAGCCAAGCAGGGTCGCCCACGCGTTGAATGCGATCGGGCTCGCCGCAAAGGTCGCCATCATATTTGGGGTGAACCCGATGTTCTTGGTGAACGCATCGAGGGTCGGTTTCGATTCGGCCGGCACCTGGTCCGGCGTTAAGGCTACAGCTCTCGCCATTGCAATCTCCATAAGTTCTTGAGTTGAAAAAGGATTATGCGAAGTCCAGCACATCGGCCACCGGCAGGCGCGGCTTCTGCGGCCAGTTCCCAGCGCGCTCCGGCCCTACGGTCAACAGCATGACCGGCACTTCGTCCTCGGCCAGGCCGAACTCGCGGTGCACCGCAACGTCGTCGAAACCGATCATCGGCGTCGAACCCAGACCCAGCGAGCGGGCCGCGTAGATTATCGCCGCGGCGCCAAAGGTGGCGGAGCGTACCGCCTCGTCGCGCTGGCGCTGCGGCTGCTCGAAATACAGACCGCGCGCGGGAAGTTCCCAATCCGGCACCAAGTGTGCCGGCATGATGCCTGCTTCCACCACCGGTGCCAGGCGCTGTGGTATCGCGCGTCTACTCGCCCTGGTGTGCCAGTCGGCGCCATTCCCCCGGCGTCATCCCCATCCGTTCGGTGAACACACGCCGAAATGCCGATAGGGATTGATACCCGACCGACTCGGCCACGGCCTCGGTGGTCATCGCCGGCTTCTTTAGCTCGTTGGCGGCCAGGCTCATCCGGATGTCCGTCAATAGGTCGGCGGCCGAGCGTCCCAGCTTGTCCTGAAAGTGCCGCATGAAGGTGGCGCGTGACATGCTGCACAAGTCGGCCAGATCGGTCAACTTCCAGGGCCGCGTCGGATCGGCGAACAAAGCTGAAATTGCCGGGGCCAGCCGTGGATGGCCGGCCAGTGCCAACAGGCCTGCTGGGGCTTGCTCGGATTCGCTTGCAGCACGCAGTACCAGTGTGAACAGGGCCGAAGAAAGCGCGTTGAGAATGGCGCGTCCTCCCGCTTTGTCGCCAGCGGACTCCATCCGCATCAGTTCTACGAGACTGGCCAGATGGTTCGAAGCGGACCCAATACCCTCCTCACCATGGCTGTCCATGGCCCGTACCACCAGATTCGTGGGTAGGTAATTGCGGATCAGCCGATCATGAGGCGGCCCGATGAAAAATCGCCCACACAGCAGATCTAGATGCTCGCCCTGTCCATCATTCTCACTGAGCGTCCATCCGGCGGAGCCCCGGCGTTGGTAGGTACGGCCCGGCGCCTGGCCGCTGCCATCGTGCAGCACGTGCGCCGACCCGTGAGGCAACAGCACGATATCTCCGCCCACCAGCTCCTTGGCCGTCTTCGTCTCTGGATTCTCGATAATGGCTCGGCCCTTGAGCACGACGTGGTAGGGAATCTCGTGCGCCGCCGACCGGGGCCAGGCCACACGCCATGGCGCACCGTAGGCGCAGCGGACCTCCAGCTGGCCGGTGATGGTGATCATTTGCAAGAGATGGCTTAGCCAGTCGACTTGGGACATAGGACCTCGGGGACTTGAAACGCTCAAGCATCTTATCGTAGTTGCGCACCGGTTGTACTTGTCGGCCACACTCCAAAACCCGCCGCGCGACCTCTTTTTGCGTGGTCTTGTTCTCGAAAATCCACGGGTCACAGAGCTAAGCGTGCGTCCCGACCAGGTCGTCACCGGTCGCAGACGGATCAGTCAAACTCAACAGGATCGACTACAAGGTCGACATCGGCGACTGGGCGGATGGAATGTTCGTCGGCGTCGACATCTTGCTCAATTTCCATGTTGAGGCGACGCGGTCGTAGGTCGGGCCTGTGACAATGGATTTCGAAGCTTTTTTCAAAAGCGAGCTGGACGGCCTTCATGCCGAGGACCTTTACCTCGCCGGTCGACCGACCAGTACAGGGCGGCGATTGGGAACCGCGTCCGTCACCTGAGCGCGCCTCTAGGTCAGTCAAGCAAAAAAATGGGAGGACGGGCTAGGCGTTAAGTGTGTATTAAGCAGTTGCACGCAAACGTGTTGCAACCAAACGTGGTCGAGTCGCGAGTTTATTCAAAAGCGATATCGCCACCCCCTCCACATGATGTGGAACCGCTGGGCGAACGGTCCTGTCCTTGTAAATAGTTGATTTTGAAAGACGTTGTGCTCTCCGCGCGCGATCGTCCGACTATGTGCACTTATTCCGGTGCGCGAGGGAGGAGCAATTCTTGTCCAGCAGGCGAGCTCTCTTCAGGGTCTCGCCATGTCGGATATACAATTTGTATTGGCAGCAGAAGTTGTCTTCCCCGACGGTCGACCCAACCGCCGACCAGGTGTCCTGTTGGCAATCACCGTCGCATGAGGCGGCGTAGAGGAAATGCTGTCCGAGCGCCGGCAATGTCGCATGTAACGACTGAACTTGGAACCGTCACCTATGACCGATCCGGATGCGGAAATCACCCAAAAGCTGGAGCTTCCACCAGCGCTGACGATACGCCACGGCGGCGCACTTCGCGATGAACTTCTCTCTGCTTTCGAGAAGGCCGGAAGGCTGGCGATCACCGTGCCCGCGAACGCCGAGGTCGACCTCAGCTTCGTTCAACTCGTAGAGGCCACTCGGCGCTACGCTGCCACCCTAGGTCGCGCCTTCGGCCTCAGCCGGCCGGCCGAAGGCGCTCTCCTTTCGACGCTGGAGCGCGGTGGCTTTCTCACGAAGATGAACCCTGAGGACCGCGAATTTTGGTTTCATCGGAAGGAACAACAATGAGTGCCCATATTCTCACCGTCGACGATTCCGCGAGCATCCGGCTGACCACGAGGGTAGCGCTGACCGGTGCCGGCTTCCGGGTGACGGAGGCTGTTGACGGCCTAGACGGGTTGAGCAAGGCGCAGGCCGGGCAGTTCGACATGATCGTTACCGACCTCAACATGCCGAACATGAACGGCCTCGCGATGATCGAGGCACTGCGCCGCTCGCCGGCCCATGCCGGCGTCCCGATCATCTTCCTGACCACCGAATCCGACGCCGAGATGAAGACCCGCGCCAAGGCGGCCGGTGCCACCGGCTGGATCACCAAGCCCTTCGACCCTGAACAGCTCGTCAAGATCGCGCGGAAGGTGCTCGGCAGATGACAACACTGGACCCGATCCAGGTCTTCAGGACGGAAGCGGCCGAGCTTTTCGAACAGATCGAGAGCGGACTGCTCGATCTTCTCGATAATCTTTCCGACCAGAACCAGATCGATGCCGTGTTCCGCGGGCTGCACACGCTGAAGGGCTCGGGCGCGATGTTCGGCTTCGAGGCGCTTGCCGCCTTCACCCATCACTGCGAGACGGCCTTCGACCGGGTGCGCAAGGGCGAGGTGCCGGCCAGCGCCGAGCTTGTCGCTTGCGTCCTGGAGGCGCAGGACCACATGAAGGCCCTGGTGGAACGTCCGGCGGGCGACCACGAGGAGACGGGCAATTGCCTGCTTGCGAAACTCCACGCAGCGGTCGGCGCCCAGGCCGGACGTGCCCTCGTCGTGATGCCGCCGCTCGAGCCGGCCCTGCGCCAGCTTGCGGAAAGAGAGGCCACGAGCTGGAACATGCGGTTCCGCCTGCCGGCCAATGCGATGGCAAACGGAACCAATCCGTTGGCGCTGCTCGACGAACTGCGCGAGCTCGGCGACTGCACCGTCAGGGTCGATTCTTCGGCAGTGCCGGGCCTCGACCGACTGGAACCGCTCGATCTCCATCTCTCCTGGCACGTCACGCTTACCACTGCCGAGCCGCGTTCGGCCATCGAAGATGTCTTCATCTTCGTGATGGACGAGATGGAGCTTCATCTTGAGCCCCTCGCGTCCGCGCCGGACGCGGGATCGCGGCCGAGGCCGCACGCCCCGACCGATGAAGCCGTGCGTTTGCAAACTGCTCCCGAGATTACCGCCAAGGCCGTGCCGGCCACCGTCTCGCCCGAGGCAAAGCAAGGCAAGGCAACCGAGAATGTGCGCGTGCCGGCCGAACGCCTCGATGAGCTGATGGACCGGGTGGGCGAACTGGTGATCGCCCAGTCGCGGCTCTCGCAGCTTGCCAATTCCAGCGCCGACATCCACCTGCGCTCGGTTTCGGAGGATGTGGAGCGGCTCTCGGGCGAGTTGCGCGACACGATGATGGTGCTCCGCATGGTGCCGGTCGGCAGCCTGTTCGGCCGCTTCCGCCGCCTTGTGCACGATCTTGCGCGGGAGACCGGCAAGCTCATCGAACTGGAAACGGAGGGCGAGACGACGGAGGTCGACAAGACCGTGATCGAGCGGCTGGCCGACCCACTCGTGCATCTCGTGCGCAACTCGATCGATCATGGGCTGGAGCCACCCGAGGAGCGCGCCGCCGCCGGCAAGGATCGGGTGGGGCGCATCATTCTTTCGGCACGGCAGTCGGGCGGCGAAGTCGTCATCACCATCAAGGACGACGGCCGCGGCGTGAACCGCGAGCGGGTCCGGGCCAAGGCGGAGGCCTCCGGTCTCATTCAGGCGGGGCAGCAGCTCATGGACCAGGAACTGCTGCAGCTCATCTTTCAGCCGGGCTTCTCGACGGCCGCGCAGGTCACCAACCTTTCGGGCCGCGGCGTGGGCATGGATGTGGTCAAGAAAACAGTGGAGGCGCTGCGTGGCGTCATCGATATCCGCAGCGAGCCGGGCCAAGGATCGGAAATCGCGCTCCGCATTCCGCTCACGCTCGCGATCATCGACGGGCTGCTCGTCCGGGTCGGCGCCGGCTGTTACGTCATCCCGCTCTCCGCGGTCGAGGAATGCCTCGAATTGTCGCTGGAGGACGATCTGCGCTCGCGCGGACGCAGCTTCATCTCGCTGCGCGACAGCCTCGTGCCCTTCCTTCGGCTGCGGGACCTTTTCCGCACCGGTACCGCCCCCGATCCGCACCAGAAGGTGGTGGTCATCTCGACCGGCAACGAGCGCGTCGGGCTCGTGGTGGACCAGATCATCGGCGACCACCAGACGGTGATCAAGTCGATGTCGAAGCTCCATGACGATGTCGTCACCTTCTCCGGCGCGACGATACTCGGTGACGGAAGCGTGGCCCTCATCCTGGACGTGACCCATCTCGTCAATGTCGGGCAACAACAGGAGGCGCAATTGCGGGCGGCAGGATGACCATCGCACCGGCAAAAGCCGATTTTGAAAACCCTTGGGGTGGCGAGGACGAACTCGCCGTACTGACCTTCAATCTCAATGGCGAGACCTTCGCGATCAAGGCGACGGTCGTGCAGGAAATCCTCGATCTCTTGCCCGAGACCCGTGTTCCCGGCGCGAAGGTGTTCGTCGGCAGCGTCATCAACTTTCGCGGCAAGGTGATTCCGCTTGCCGATATCCGGCTCGCTTTCGGCATGGAAACGGCGGCCGCCACCATCGACAGCCGCATCGTCGTGATCGAACTGGCCATCGACGGAGAGCCGACGCTGATCGGCATTCGGACTGACCGTGTCTACGAGGTGACGACGCTTCCGAAAGCGGCAAGCGAAGCACCGCCCAGCGTCGGTATGCGCTGGCGCCCCGATTACATCGACTGCCTCGTCAAGCGCGACGGGCAGTTCATCATCATCCCGAACCTTAACGCGATCTTCCTTTCGCAGGCGGACCGGACGGGGACTTGAGCCCCATCAGCCCGGGTCAAACCTCCAGCGTCAACAGCCACACAGGATATTGGTGACGACCATGAAATTCACGATCAAGCTCAAGCTGGGAATGGCCTTCGCCTTCCTGATCCTCCTGCTTATTGCGACAGCAGTCTACGGCGTGATGAGCCTCCGCCAGCTCAACCACGCGATGACCGAGATGACGCAGGGGCCGGTCGCCCGCCTGGAACTGGTCCAGAACATCAGCATCGCCCAACTGCAAGCAATCCGTCAGCAGAAAAACATGATCGCCGCGACGACGCCGCAGGAAATCGAAGGGGCGCGCGTCAAGGGCGATGCGGCACGCGCCGAATTGAAGGAAGCGCTGGAAACGGCGCTCGGCATTGCAACCGAGCAGGGAAAGCCGCGCTGGCTGAAAATCAAGGAGCTCTCCGAAAATGCGAATGCGGCTGACGACCGCATCCGCGCCTTTGTCCAGTCGGGTGCCCTCGATCAGGCGCTGAGAGTCTCCGTCACCGAGGCGCGCGAGGTTGCGAACGGGCTGGACGCGGCAGTCGATGAACTCGTCGTCCTGTCCAGGCAGCAGCTTGTCGAGGCGAACAAGGAAACCGAGAGCCTTTACGCTTCGACCCGCGGCATCATGATCGGCGTCGCTGCCGCGGCCGTCATCATCGCGCTGTTTGCAGCCGTCTGGATTTCGCTGACGATCAGCCGCGGCCTCGCCCGCGCGACCGCGGCGGTGCGCAATGTTGCCGAGGGCGATCTCACGCGCACGGCAGAGATCACGACGAAGGACGAGATCGGCGACCTGCTTGGCCACGTCAACGGCATGATCGAGCGGTTGCGCGGCGTCGTGGCGGACGCGCTCGCCGCCTCGAGCAACGTCTCCTCCGGCAGCCAGGAACTGTCCTCGAGCTCGGAGCAGCTCTCGCAGGGTGCAACCGAGCAGGCGTCTTCCGCGGAGGAAGCCTCTGCCTCGATGGAAGAGATGGCTGCGAACATCAAGCAGAATGCCGACAATGCCGCCCAGACGGAAAAGATTGCCCGCCAGTCGGCCAAGGATGCCGAAGCGAGCGGTGAAGCCGTCGGCCGCGCCGTCGGCGCCATGCGGACGATCGCTGAGAAGATCTCGATCGTTCAGGAGATCGCCCGCCAGACCGACCTGCTCGCGCTCAACGCCGCCGTCGAGGCTGCACGCGCCGGCGAACACGGCAAGGGCTTCGCGGTCGTCGCCTCGGAAGTCCGCAAGCTCGCCGAGCGCTCGCAGGCTGCAGCGGCCGAGATCAGCGCGCTCTCCGGCGAGACCGTCCAGGTCGCGACCGATGCCGGCGACATGCTGAACCGCCTGGTCCCCGATATTCGCAAGACGGCCGAACTGGTCGCGGAAATCTCCGCCGCCTGCCGCGAGCAGGACATCGGCGCCGCCCAGATCAACGAGGCGATCCAGCAGCTCGACAAGGTGACCCAGCAAAACGCCGGCGCTTCGGAAGAGATGTCGGCGACTTCGGAGGAACTCGCCGCCCAGGCGGAGGAACTCCAGGCATCCATCGCCTTCTTCCGGGTGGAAAACGGCCATGTGCGCCAGCAGTTTGTGGCAAAGCCTGTTGCAATGCAAGCGGCCCCGGCGCGCACGACGGTACGCAAGCCCGTCGCCGGCCAGAGCGTCGCCGCCCAGCAGGCGCGCGCGAAGGGCTTCGCCCTCGACATGTCCATGGGCGGCCCTGACGACGAGGATGCGGATTTCAGGCAGAGCGCATGACCATGAGCCGCAACGCCTCAGAATCGCAATTCGTCACCTTCAGTCTCGGCGAGGAAGTCTTCGCAGTCCCAGTCGAGGCGGTCCGTGAGATCCTCGACTACGAGGAGCCGTTCAAGATCCCGCACGGGCCTCATTATCTTCTGGGCTTGAGAGACGTGCGCGGGCAGGGCGTGCCGGTGATCGACCTCCGGCTCAAGCTCGACATGCCGAAGGCGATGCGGACGCCGCATACCCGCATCCTTGTGCTCGACATTCCGCTCGGGAACAAGGTGCTCGCCCTCGGCCTAGTCGCGGACAAGGTGTTCGAGGTCACGCCGTTCCGTCATGACAGCATCGAGGGTGCGCCCGATATCGGCGTTCGCTGGCGCTCGGATTATATCCAGGGCGTGGTTCGGCGGGAGGGCGGCTTCGTCGTCATTATCGACCTCGCCCGCCTCTTCTCCGACAGCGGGTCGGCGCTCGCCTCGGTGGCGGGCGGCGCGCAGGCGGTAGCGTGACGGTGCAGACCCGTGGCTGTTGCACAGGCATTTCCCTATGATGACCGCTTGAGCCAGCGCAACTTCAAGCGGTTGGCGACCTATATCTTCGACTACAGCGGCATCAAGATGCCGCAGACAAAGATCACCATGCTCGAGGGGCGTCTGCGCCGCCGGCTGCGGGCCACCGGCATTTCGACCTTCGACGACTATTGCGACTTCCTCTTCGATCGCAACGGACTGGCGCACGAAGCGGTTCTTCTCATCGATGCGGTGACCACCAACAAGACGGATTTCTTCCGCGAGCCCAATCATTTCGACTACATGCGCGACGTCGCGCTTCCGGCGTTGCATGAGAAGGGAATGCGCAAGATACGCGCCTGGAGCTCGGCCTGTTCCGTCGGGGCCGAACCCTACACCATGGCCATGGTGTTGGAGGACTACCGGCGGGACGCGGGCGGGCCGGATTATTCCATTCTCGCGACCGATCTGTCGACGGACGTGTTGGAACGGGCACGCCGGGGCGTCTACCCGGCCGAAATGGTCGATCCGGTGCCGCCCGACATGATGCACCGCTACGTCATGCAGGCCAAGGATGCGAGCCGTCGCGTCGTGCGCATCTCCCCACGGCTGCGCTCGCACGTGGGCTTCATGCGGCTCAATCTCATGGACCCGGTCTACAAGATCGGCGACCCGATGCACATGATCTTCTGTCGGAACGTGCTGATCTACTTCGACAAGAAGACGCAATTGCACGTGCTGCAACAGGTTTGCGAATGCCTGCTGCCCGGCGGCTATCTCTTCATCGGCCATTCGGAGTCGATCGCCGCTATGGAACTCCCGTTGCGGCAGCTCGCCAACACCATCTTCGTCAGGGAGTGAGACGTGGCAGCGAAGAAAATCCGCGTTCTCATCATCGACGATTCCGCAAGCGTGCGGCAGACACTGGCCTCTGTGCTTCAAACCGACCCCGACATCGAGGTCATGGGGGCGGCCTCGGATCCCTTCATGGCCGCGCGGCGGATCCAAGAGGAGATCCCGGACGTCATCACCCTCGACGTCGAGATGCCGCGCATGGATGGGATCACCTTCCTGCGCATGCTGATGGCGCAGCGGCCGATTCCCGTGGTCATGTGTTCGTCGCTGACCGAAGAGGGGACGGAAACGCTTATGCAGGCGATAGAGGCGGGTGCCGTCGACGTGATCCTGAAGCCGCGGATCGGTGTTGCGGACTATCTCGCCGAGCAGGCGACGCGCATTTGCGAGGTCGTCAAAGGGGCGGCGCATGCCCGCTTGCGAGGACGGCCGGCCATGGCGTATTCGGCCGCCGCCTCGGGTCCAACCGAGAAACTCACCGCGGACGCAATGCTTCCCCCGCCTTCCGGCAAAGCGATGGCAAGGACCACGGAGATGGTGGTCTGCGTCGGCGCATCGACCGGAGGCACCGAGGCGCTGCGCGAGATGCTGGAAAGACTGCCGGTCAATTCACCGGGCATCGTCATCGTGCAGCACATGCCGGAGCGGTTTACCGCCGCCTTTGCGCAGCGCCTGAACGGCCTGTGCGAGGTCGATGTCAAGGAAGCGGCAGACGGCGACCCGGTGCTCAGGGGTCATGTGCTGATTGCGCCCGGCGACCGGCACGTGCTGCTTGAAAGACAGGGAGCCCGTTACCACGTCTCGGTGCGCAGCGGTCCCCTGGTATCGCGGCACCGCCCGTCCGTGGACGTGCTCTTCCGTTCCGCCGCGCGTGCGGCTGGCGCGAACGCCATGGCGGTCATCATGACGGGCATGGGTGACGATGGCGCGCGCGGCATTCTGGAGATGCATCAGGCCGGCGCCTACACGGTTGCCCAGGACGAGGCCACCTCCATCGTCTTCGGCATGCCGAAGGAGGCGATCGCACGCGGCGGGGTCGATCGCATCGTGCCGCTTCACCAGATCGCGCCTGAAATTCTGGCGGAAGACCGCCGCCGGTAGCGAAGGTTTCGCCTCTTTTACGGGCCGTTAACCATAAATCCCGAAGATGGCTCCGCACCATGCAACCGGTGCAGCGCACGAGCGATGATCAGCTCCGCAGGCCAGCACGAGGTTTCGCCATGCCCGTCATCACTTTCGCGAATACCAAGGGCGGCGCCGGGAAGACGACGGCAGTGCTGCTTCTGGCGACAGAGCTTGTCCGACGGGGGCATCGTGTCTCGATCATCGATACGGATCCACAGCGTTGGATTTCGCGCTGGTTCGACGGCGTCGAGGCGACCGACACTCTCACGGTCGCGACCTATGTGACGCCTGCCTCGCTGCCGCGGACGATCGCGGAATATCGACCGATAAGCGATCATGTCATCGTCGACCTGCCGGGGGCGCAATCGCCGCTGCTTGCAACCGCGCTCGGTCTCTCGGACCATGTGCTGATCCCGATCCAGGGCAGTTCGATGGACGCGCAGGGCGGCGCGCAGGTCCTGGAGCTCCTGAACTACCTCGACCGCAGAGCGAATATCCGCATCCCGCACTCCGTGCTCCTTTCGCGCGTCAACTCGATGGTCACGACAAGGGCGCTCCAAGCTGTAAAGACGCTGTTGGCCGAACGGCACGTGCGCATGCTCGACACGCCGATCATCGAGCGCGCCGCCTATCGCGACATGTTCGAATGCAGGACGTTCCTGCATCGGATGGATCGCAACCGGGTCAGCAATCTCGAAAAGGCGATCGACAATGCGGAGCGTTTTGCCGACGAGATGCTGGCTCTTGTGCCGGCTCGTCCGCTATCCTACGTCGCAGCAGAGGACGACCACCAGGCGCAGGCGGCGGCCGCCTGACGCCGATGTCATCAAAATAGCGCGTCTTCGAAGAGGTCCTCGTCGCTCTGCGAGGCGCCCACCGTCGGTTGCGGCATGGCGTCGAGCACGGCCGAGGGGAAAATGCCGCGGTGGATATCGCGCTCCTGCGCCATCGTGTAGTCGGCATAGATGCGCTGGCGGAGGCTTTCCGCCGCAGGAATGGGCGCGGGCGGCTCCGATGCGCCGGCCAGCTCGGCGGCGATCGCCACGCAGCCGTCCAGGACCTCGCCTAGATTGTTTTCGAAATCGAGCGTGCGGACAGCAGCCGCGATGCGCCCGAAAACGGCGTCGCCTTCGGCGCCGAGGGCGGCAAGGCTGCTATTCATCTCCTCCAGCACCGAGGCGACGGCCCCGCGGGCCTCGGCGAGCGGCGTGCCGAAGTTCGACAGGTCGCTCCTCGGGCCAGAGCCCAGCGTTTCCGCCGCGCGCTCGACCCGGCGCATGTCGTCGACGACCTCGTCCGCCGGGGTTTCGAGCCTGCCGGCGAAGGTGCGCAATTCCCCGCTGACGACGTTGACGGAGCGCCCCTCGTCGCCCAGTCGCGAGCAACGCAGGTTAGAGTTCAGTGCCATGTAGTGGATGTCGGTCTTGATCGAGCGGATCGTCTCGATCGAGGCGATAAGGGATTGGACTGCACCGGTGACTGAGCCGACGAGCGCGGTCGAATCCTGGCTGCGGCCTTCGACGCGGGAAACCAGGTCGCAGGCATGGCCGATATCGTACTCCATCGCCTTGAGGATGCTTGCGTCAGGATCCCCGCGGTAGCCGGCAATATCGTCACGCAGCGCCAGAATGCGGGAGGCATCGGCGCTGAAGGAGGCGATCGTGGCAAAAATGCTTGCGCATTTCTGTCGGAAGTCGGCCAGCGTTACGTCGAGCTGCGCATGGGCCAGATGGAAAATGGTTGCCTCAACGCCACTTACCTCAACCGTGACGAGACCTTGACCGTCCGCGGACGAAAGGAACGCGTCGAGATGGAGGAAACTGCTCAGGACATGTTCGATGCGTTGCCGGGTGATATCGCCGATCTGCAACGCGGAAAGCGTGGTGGCGATTTTGCCCTGGACCGCCTGAGCGACAGTTTTCACCTCGGCGGCCAGTGCGGCCATCCTCTCGTGCTGCGCCTTCAGGCGCCGCGCGTTTTCGTCGAGATTGGCGACGATTTCCGGAATCGTTACGCGGAACTCGTCGCGAATGCCGGCGGAGAAATTCCTAGCGGCGGCCAGCTCGCCGCGCATCCGGTCAAGCTTCGCGGCGAAATAGTTGATTTCCTCTGCGCCGGAGTGGATGCGCTCGCGAATCTCGTCGGCGAAGTCGGCAAACTCGGCGATGCTTGCCCCCGTGATCTTCACCGTCGTCGCGAAGACCTTCAGATAGCGGAAGGTCTCGCGCATCTCCTCGACGTGCCGGAAGGCGTCGGCGCAGCGCTGCGAAATCTCATCAAAGGCGGCCTGACGGGAGGCCGCGAGATCTGGCAGGTTGGCGAGGTCGGCGACAGTCCTCTGGAGCCCAGTGATGGTCGCAGCGGTCGTCTCGCCATCGAGCATGCGGGTGAAGCGATCAAGCGTGTCGATGAGACCGGTGATCATTTCCATCACCGCGACCAGCGTTGCACCACCTTCGATGAAAGAGGCCTCGATTCGGGCATGTGCGAGCGAAAGCCTCTCGATCAGATCCGCACGACTGACGGAGGCGGGAGAAGATGTCTGAATTGCGAGCGCCACGTTTTCGTCCGTCCCTTGATACAACTCAACGTATAGGGAAAATGTGAGAACGCGACGTAAAACGACAGGATTAACAGTTTCTGTCTTCCGGCCTGAATAGCCGTTCAGTGCAACTCAATCGCCCTCCGCGAGGACACTTCAAATCTCCATACCCCCGACTGTAAAGCTTAAGGACTGGCCGCCTTATAGGACCGGGCGGGACTGGGTGGATTCATCGGCGGATCCAGACGGTACGTGTCAAGTTTTGCCCGTTGCGAAAGAACAAGTCATCTGAAAACACGCCGAGACTCCCATTTCCTCGCGCGACCCCTTCGTCCCTTGGCGATTGCCATTGGTCCCGCGATTGCTGCGAGCTGGCCGTTGGGGGCACCGCGACGCGAACATCATCCAAAAGATGCTGGTAAAGGTTAGCCATCTGCCACGTGCTGAACAGCAAGGTCTCCACACGCGCTCCTTGTGCACCAAGGCAGCGAATTCGGGAACCGACTGCAGTCGCCAATGACCCCATTCAAAGAATGAATTTGAGATTTATCAAGTCGTCAAAAAGATTGGAGCGAACCTAAACTGCTGACGAAGCGAAGATAAGTGAAAGAATGTTATGAGTGAGGAGAATACCAGCGTAACCGCCGCTGAGTGGGTCATGGTGGTAGAGGCGAGCGCGTTGGCATCGGAGGATGCAATGCGGTTTACCCACAAGGGAAGATGCATCGCCGTCTATAACCTGTCCGGCGAGTTCTATGCGACTTCCGGAATTTGCACGCACGAGCATGCCTTCATGTCCGAAGGATACATCGATGGCGACACCGTCGAGTGTCCCCTGCATCAGGGGCTGTTCAACATTCGCACGGGTGCCGCGCTTTCGCCACCCGTCACCAAGAACCTGAAAACCTTCAAGACTAAGATTGAGAACGGTCAGGTCTACGTGTTGGTCGACTAGACGACACGTTGGGGGAGTTCGGTTCGTGCCCGGAGGAAATGGCGCGACCGAATAGGACAATCT
The DNA here is from genome assembly GCF_009601505.1 of Sinorhizobium terangae. GTDB lineage: Bacteria > Pseudomonadota > Alphaproteobacteria > Rhizobiales > Rhizobiaceae > Sinorhizobium > Sinorhizobium terangae. The sequence continues at coordinate 16,331 of NZ_WITC01000021.1, read as the reverse complement.
TGTCCAATCATGGGAGGAAATAATGCTGAAATTCACAAGGCGCGCCGCCATCGGTGGCGTGATGAGCGTCGCTGTCTTCGCGGCAACCCAGGGCTGTCTGACCGCCCAGGCCCACGCGGAGGGCGTCCACGACGTGCTGAATGGCCTGATCGCGTCCTATTCCGAGCACGCCAAGGAAGGAATGAGCAACAAGAGCGTCAGTGAACTCTTTGAAAAAGATGGTTTCCGCGATTATCTCGACGCCTATCCGGTGGGCGGGCTCGCCGATGGCTTCGTCTGGAAGCCAGGCATGGGGGCCACCTTCAGCGGCCCCTACAGCAAGCTCGAGATCAAGGCGCCCTTCACCGACTACATTCCGCTTCCCGAGGGACCGGTACTCGATCCCAAAAAGACCTACAAGATCGGCTTCGTCTTCCATGGGTTCAACCATCCCTGGCTGATCAGCCTTGCCGATACCGCCGCATGGGAGGCCGCCCGCCATCCGAATGTGGAGATCGAGGTGATCGACGCCGAATTCGACGACAACAAGATGGGCCAGGTCATCGATACCTGGGTTGCCAAGAAATATGATGGAATTGTGCTCTGGCCGTCGCGTGAAGCGCCGATGGGGCCGCCGGTCGACCGTGCCATCGACGCCGGCATTCCGGTCGTCAGCGTCGACCGCCGGACCTCGTCGGAAAAGATCAGTTCCGAAGTTCTCGGCAACTTCTACGCCAATGGCCTGCAGGAGGGCCTCTATCTCAAAGAGGTACTGAAGGCCGGCAACATCGTCCTCAACCGCAAGGATCTCGGCAGCACGGCGGACTCGATCCGGACGGGTGCCTTCCTTGAGGTGATCGGCAATGTCGACGGTTTCAGCATCCAGGGCAACTACCATACCAACAGTCAGCGAACGCTGGCATTCCAGTCGACTGCGGATGCCTTGCAGGCCTTCAACGACATTTCCGTCAGTTTCAATACGGGCGGCGAGGAGGCAATGGGTGCTCTCGACGCGATCCGCGAGGCAAAACGGCTGAATTCCGCGCCCGACGGGAAGAAGATCATCATCCTCGCCAACGACGACGCGAAGGAAGTTCTGAAGGAGATCGCCGACGGCAACATCGACATGGTCTCGCCCTACACGCCGCTGATCGGCGATATCGGCATCCGCGCCGTCATCAAGCACATCGGCGCGAAGGAGGGTCTCAATGAGGCTCCGCCCAAGCTGATCATGACACCCAATCTGCCGATGATCACCAAGACCAAGATGGTCATCGAAGGGGTGGAGACGATGACCCCGGACGAATGGCCCTATGCCTACGGACCCGCCGTCAACTGATTGGTGATCTGTCTTCAAGACCGTGGCCCCGCAGCCTTCATCGGCTGCGGTGCGACCGCCAGACATTCCGACTGGATCGTTCAATGACCATCATAGAAGAGAAGTCCTCCATCAATGCAGCTGGCGGGTGGGCGCAGATGCGTTTCCTGCCTGAGATCGGCGATCTCAGCCGCATCGTCGTCCTTGGCGTGCTGGTCGTCGCAGGCCAGATCCTTTATCCCGGCTTCCTGTCACCGGAAAACCTGCGCGTGGTGCTCACTGCCGTTGCAGGAATCGGGATTCTGGCTTTCGGGATGACGATGGTCGTCATAACTGGGGAAATCGATCTCTCGGTGGCCGGCGTCGCCGTGCTTTCCATCGTCATCGGCGGCTTGCTGCTGCCCACCGGGTCCCCCGCCTTGATCATTGGCGCCACACTGCTTTGCGGTCTCGGTCTTGGGCTCGTCAACGGGATCTTCGTAGCGAAGCTCGGTGTTTCATCCCTGATCTCGACGCTCGCGATGCTGGGGATCGCGAGCGCGCTCGCCAACATCTTCTCGGCGGGTCAGGCGACCTATCCGGAGAAGATCGCGGAATATATGTGGTTCGGGCGCGGGGCACTCCTCGGCATCCCGGTGCCGATTCTGCTTCTCGCTGTCATGGCGCTCGCCTGCGTTTTCATGACGAGAAATTCGACCTTCGGCCGCAAGCTCTACGCTACGGGTGGCAATGCCCGCGCCGCACTGCTGTCAGGCATCAGGATCGATCGCGTGAAGATCGTGGTCTTCGCATTCTGTGGCCTCTGTGCCGCGATCACCGGACTCATCGAGAGCGCAAGGCTCGGTTACATCAATCCTGCTGCCTTTCCCGGTCTTGAGCTCAAGGTTCTGGCCGTCACCGTCCTCGGCGGCGCGGCGCTTGCAGGCGGCACCGGCTCGGTGTTCGGGACGCTCGTCGCGACGCTCATCATCGGAGTCGTCAACAACCTGCTCAACCAGATGGGTGTCAGTTTCTACATGCAACAGGTCGTCACCGCACTTGTGATCCTTGTCGTCGTCGTGCCCGGCATGCGCAATCGGAGGTTCGTGAAGTGATCATTGCCGAAACAACATCTGCGCCGGCCGTTCGGGCCTCCGGACCCGCGCAAATCATCAGAGAGCCGATGCTGTGGCTCGTCCTGTCGATCCTGGTCCTCGGGGCGCTGACGTCGCCGCATTATCTCTCGGCGCTCAACATCCAGAACCTGTTGCGCAACGCTGCCCTCGTCGGAATGCTGGCAACCGGAATGACCATCGTCCTGGTCACCGGCCGGATCGACCTGTCGGTCGCTGCGAACATGGTTTTCTCGGTGATCATCGCTGTCGTGGTTACATCCTGGATAGGTCGCGAGCTGGGATTGCGGTGGATCGTGAAGGGCAATACGTTCGCAGGATCGCCTCTGATCTTCGTCGTCATCTCGTTACTGACCGGCACTGCGATCGGCGCGCTCAACGGAATCGGCGTCGCCTATTTCAAGGTGGCGTCCTTCATCATGACCCTCGTATCGCTGACGGCGCTGCGCGGCCTGAGCTACCTCGCCACCAACGGCGCACCGTTCTATCTCAAGGGCGCGTTCTTCAATTGGCTGAGTGACCAGCTCTGGCTCGGCGTACCCGTCAGCTTCACGCTTCTCGTGGTCCTGGTCCTGTTCGCCGATGCCTTCCTGTCTAGAACTGTGGCCGGGAATCGGCTGTTCGCGATCGGCGGCAACGAGACCGCGACGCTCTATTCCGGCATCAAGACGAACAGATACATCGTGGCGTCCTTCGCGTTGAGCGGGCTGTTCGCGGCGGTGGCCGGGTTGGTTTTCACCGCGCGGCTGAAGTCGGTCGAGGCGGCGCTCGCGCAGGGCTATGAGCTGACTGCGATTGCGATTGCAGTACTCGGAGGCGTGGCGCTCGCGGGCGGTACGGGATCACTTTGGCGCGTGTTGACTGCAGCCATAGGCTTTTCCGCGGGGCTCAACCTGCTGGCCATATGGGGCGTGCCGACGTGGTACCAGAACCTCGCAATCGGAGCAGTATTGGTCCTGGCGGTGAGCCTGACCCGCCTTAACCACAAAAACTAATGCATGTCGCCCAAAAGTGTGCAGCGGTTCTGGGACAACGACATGCATGAAAACAAAGACCTAAAGCGCATTGCATGAGGCCGTTTAAACGCGACGCGCTTTAGTTACGAAAATCGTCTGGCATGGGAGGAAGTTTTTTGGCTAGGCATTTCACACTCGGAATCGACATAGGCACCACCAATGTGAAGGCCTGCGTGCTCGACACGCAGACGGGGAGGGTAGTGGCCTTCGGATCGCAGGAACATCCGCTTTTCCATCCCAAGCCGGGCTGGGCGGAGCAGGAGGCAGACAACTATTGGCAGGCCGTCACTTCGTCGATACGGCAATGTCTCGAGCAGGGCAATTTCGCCGACCAGATCGCCGGTGTGGCAATTTCGGGGCTCGTCGGCGTCACGCTTCCGGTCAACGACAAGGGCAGGCCGCTCCGCCCCGCGATGATCTGGATGGATTCGCGTTCCGAGGAGGAATGCAGCGACATCCGCAATACGATCGGCGAGAAGGAGATCAACCGCAACAATGGCAATCGCGTCGCGCCCTGGTTCATCGACCCGAAGGCGCTCTGGATCGCCAAGCATGAACCGCATGTTTTTGCCGCGACCCACAAGTTCCTGTCGCCCGCCGGATATTGCACCTACCGGATGTGCGGCAATTTCACGATGAATACCGGCGATGCCGGCCTCGCCTATGCCTATGAATACCAGAAGGAGGCCTGGAACCCCGCGGTCGCCAACGCGATCGGAATCCCGATCGAGAAGTTCCCCAGGCTCTACAGGTCGCACGAAGTCGTCGGCGAGATCACCAGCAAGGCCGCCGAGGAGACCGGCCTGCGTCCGGGGACAGTCGTGGCCGCAGGCGGCACCGACATCAGCTCGGCGGCGCTCGGCGTCGGCGTCACCAAGGCCGGCGAGGCTTTCTATTCGATGGGGACGGGATCAAATCTCGGCATCATGATCCCGACCGAACAGACGGTGGACGAATACCGTATCCTGAAATGGCCGCACGTGCTGCCAGGCTTGACGATGTTCGACGCTCCGATGGCGTTCACCGGAGCCTCTCTCAAGTGGTTCCGGGACCAGTTCGGCGATGCCGAGTTCCGTCTAGCCGAGCGCATGGGCCAGAACGTATTCGATCTTTTCACGGAACAGGCAAAGCACGTACCGGCATGCTCGAATGGACTGCTCTACCTGCCCTATCTCGGCAATTCGCTGGCGCCCAACTGGAACAGCAGGGCCACCGGCGTCTTCTTCGGTGTCCAGCCGACCACGACGCGGGCGACGATGATCCGTGCGCTGATCGAAGGTGTCGCGTTCGATCTCCTCTCCAACTTCCGCATCGCCGAGGCGGCCGGCGCCAAAATCGACACGCTCGTTCTGAATGGCGGGCCGACCAAGAGCCGGTTCTGGAACCAGATCACCGCGAATGTGGTCAACCGGCCGCTGAAGGTGCCGGATATCGGAGAGGCGGCCCCGATCGGCGACGCTGTTCTGGCTGCTGTGGCCGCCGGAATATATTCCGACCCGGTCACGCCGCTCGCCGATATCGTGAAGATTAAGGAAACGATCGATCCCGATCCCGTCGCGAACCGTCGCTACGTCGATTTCTTCGAGGAGTGGCGCGCTGTCTATCAGAGCCTGGTTGGCTCGATGGACCGACACCGCAGTCTGCTTGAGAAATATTCGGTGAGCTGAGGTCATGGAAAACAGCGCGCCAATTCTCGAGCTTCGCAATCTCAGCAAGAGCTTTCCGGGCGTCCGGGCCCTATCGAACGTCTCCTTTGACCTCAAGGCCGGGGAAGTCCACGCGCTCGTCGGTGAAAACGGCGCGGGGAAATCGACGCTGCTGTCCTGTATGAATGGACTGCAGCAACCGAACGAGGGCCAGATCCTGATCGACGGCCGGCAGGTCACGCTCGCCACGCCTAGCATCGCAATCGATCATCATCTGGCAATGGTCCATCAGGAGCTCGTTCTCTGCCCGAATCTCACTGTTGCACAGAATATGTTTCTGGGGCGCGAGCCGCGCGGTAGCCTTGGCACGATCGACCGTGCAACGATGAATCGCAAGGCGAGCAAACTGCTCGAAACCATCGGTGTGCGTATCGAACCGAACCGGAAGCTGGGGACGCTCAGCCTCAACGAACAGCAGATCGTCGAGATCTGCCGGGCGCTAGCAACCGAACCTAAGGTGATCGTGCTTGACGAACCGACCGCCTCGCTCAACGACGACCAGGTGGCGCATCTGCTCGGCATCGTCAAAATGCTGAAATCGCGCGGCCTGGGGATCGTCTATGTGTCCCATCGCCTCAATGAGGTGCTGGAAATTTCGGACCGCATCACGGTTCTGAGGGACGGCCGCGTCGTAACGGTGCTTCCTGCGGCGGGTTTGACCGAGCCGGTACTGGTCTCCCACATGGTTGGCAAGGCCAGCACCGACGCATACAGCGCCTATCGGCCCCGTCGGCTCGGAGAGATGCTGCTCAAGGTCGACGGCCTGTCCAAGGCGGGGAAGTTCCGGGATATCTCCTTCGAACTCAGGAAGGGCGAGATATTGGGGGTAGCCGGGCTGCTCGGTTGCAATCGCGAGGCCGTCGCCCAGGCTCTGTTTGGCGCGACGGAAACCGATGGCGGCAGGATTGTCATCGGAAACGCTGCGGTGAAGCTGAAAACTCCGCATGACGCGATACGGCTGGGCGTTGCCTATATGCCGGCGGACCGGAAAAACGAGGGCCTCGTTCTGGGGATGAATGTCGCGGACAACGCGTCGATGACCACCCTCGGCTCCGTCGGAAAGTGCGGTGTGCTTCGCCGGAGACAGGTCCGCCGCCTCGCATCGGATCTGGTCAGGCTGCTTTCCATCAAAGTGAGCGGACTTTCGCAGAAGGCCTCCCAGCTTTCGGGCGGTAATCAGCAAAAGATCGTCATCGGCAAATGGATCGCCAGAAAGAGTGGGATCGTCATCGCCGAGGACCCGACCCGCGGAGTGGACATCGGCGCGAAGGCTGAAATCTGGGATGCCTTGCAGACTTTGGCCGAAGAAGGCAAGGCGCTCATCCTCCTGACGACGGAGCTGCAGGAAATGCTGCATGTCTGCGACCGCATCATCGTTATGAGCCGCGGCCGCATCACCGGTGAGTTCCAACGATCCGAGTTTTCGGCCGAGGCCATTACACAGCGGTTCTTCGCGTAAGCGACGAACCGCGTCGCCCGGGCAGGAACACTCCCTTGGGCCTGCCCGGGCCCTAGCGCCAAGTCAATGACCCTATCGGTACAATGAATTTTTCCCGCCGCAGATCAACCGGTAGAATAAGACGAATATAACTCTGAGGTAGAGGACATCATGGAAGGAAATTCTTCAGCTAGTTACGCTGGCATCGGCGGCGTTGGAAGTAATATCTGGCCACTGACGGGACCGGAAGTCGTCTCTCGCGAAAAACTCAAGGAATTGCGCGTGCGAACGAATGGTCCCGGACTTTATAATCTTGCCGTACATGTTCTCGCCCTGGCGGCGACAGCGTCTCTCATTTACTTCACTTCGGGTAATCCTTGGCTGCAGGTGCCCGCGATGCTGCTCTACGGAACGGTCATCGTATTGATGTTTGCGCCGTTGCACGAATGCTCGCATGGCACCGCCTTCCGGTCCCGCTGGCTCAACCATGTCGTCGGATTCGCGATCGGCGCGATCACCATGCGCCCATTCCTCTACTTCAAGTACCGGCACGCGGCGCACCACACTTACACGCAGCACGACGAACGTGATCCGGATATCGTGCCGTTCCCGACGAGCTTGAGGGAATATTTCTCGATGATTCTCGGCGCGTCGTTCTGGCCGAAGCTTGTCGGCACACTGGTCCGCGGCTCCACGGGCAATTACAACGAGGAAGAAAGGACGTTCCTGCCCGCATCGGTGCGGGGGCAGGTATCTCTCGAAATCCGACTGCTGGTCCTGCTCTACGTGGCCATCGCCGCCGTCTCGGTCTATTTCGCAAGCCCGATCGCTCTCATCTACTGGTTTTTCCCTCGGGTTATCGGGGAGCCGGTTCTGCGTGCGATCCGCATGGCGGAGCATACCGGCGCGGACGAGAGCCCCGATCTTCTCGCCAATACCAGAACGACTTTGGTCAATCCCATTATCCGACAGCTGTACTGGAACATGCCTTTTCACGCCGAGCATCATCTTGCGTCCTCCGTGCCGTTCCATGCGTTGGGCAAGCTGCACGACCACGTCGAGCCGCACCTCAAGCACGTCAGCAAGGGCTATATCCAGGTCCACCGGGAGATCCTTGGCGAGGTGCTCCGCCTCCAGCGTGAAGCACGGCGGGCGGCATGACACGTTCAAATCTTCCCGTCGTGATCGTCGGAGCCGGACATGCCGGCGGCCGATGCGCCGAACGACTGAGGCATTTCGGCTGGCAGGGCAATATTATTCTCGTCGGCGACGAGCCCTGCCTTCCCTATGAACGGCCGCCGCTTTCCAAAGCGGTGCTGGTCGAAGAGGTCGAGCCTTCACCCTCGTTCGTGATCGACCGCGACATGCTGGCGGCGCTCGCTATCGAGCATGTGGCGGGCCAAGTCGTCCGGTCCATTGATCTGCGCAACGGCACAGTATGTCTCGCCGACGAAAGGCAGATCGGCTATGGCAAGCTGGTCCTCGCGACGGGGCTGACCCCGCGCCGGCTGCCCATGCTGGATGTGCTTGGTTCGCGCGTCTGCTATCTCCACAAGCTCGAGGAGGCGCGGGCGCTCAGAGACGCCATCAAGACGGGTGCCAAGCTTTTGATTGTAGGAGCCGGCTTCATTGGCCTCGAAGTGGCCGCGAGTGCCCGCAAACTGGGCGCCGAGGTGACCGTCATTGAAGCTGCGCCGCAACCGCTCGGACGTGTTCTGCCGGCGCGCATGGCCAATCTGATAACCGAACGTCATGAGAGCGCCGGCATCAAGATACTCTGTAATGAGGCCATGGACGAAATCGTCCAGACGCCCGAGCGGATCTCCATAACGTTGCGAAGCGGCGAGACGATCCACCCTGATCTCGTCCTCGTCGGTATTGGCGGCACACCGAACGACGCGCTCGCCCGGTCAGCGGGATTGCACGTTGATAACGGTATCGTGGTCGACGATCACTGCCGCACAAGTGATCCGGACGTCTATGCGATCGGCGATGTCGCCTCGCACCGGAACCCTCACTACGACCGCCGCTGGCGGCTCGAATCCTGGATGAATGCCGAGGAAATGGCGTCCAACGCGGCGAGAGCGATATGCAATCAGCCGCCGAACGAAGCCTCCGTGCCGTATTTCTGGACCGACCAGTTCGAGCGCCGATACCAGATCGCCGGGCTGCTCGAGCCGAAAGCGGAAATCTACGAGCAGGGCGTCGCTGGCGAAAGCGGCTATCTCGCCTGTTTCGTGGTGGACGGAAGGATGAGAGGGCTATTCGGTATCAATGCCGGAAAAGCCTTTCGAAAGGCCCAGAACCTGTTCCGCGGCGGCGCCGTAGCGGGCCGCGACGAATTGCGCGGCGCCGGATTCCTGGCCGCCTGCGAACCTGCCGATGCCTGAGGTGAATGGAACATGATCAATTCGCAAGCGGCGATCTGCGTGGCGCCCAATGAGCCGCTCGAAGTCGATACGGTGACCGTCGATGGCCCTCAAACGGGAGAGGTGCTCGTCGAGATCGTGGCAAGCGGGCTCTGTCACACCGACCTGACTGCCCTTGAGGGTATCAATGCGAGCAGTGTCTATCCGCTGATACCGGGCCATGAAGGTGCAGGCCGTGTGGTGGAAGTCGGCAACGGCGTGACGAGCCTGGTGCCCGGCGATCACGTTATCCCGCTCTACGGCCCCGAATGCGGCGAATGCAGCATGTGCCGTTCGAAGCGGACCAATCTTTGCTGGACCATCAAGCCAACGCGGGATCGCGGCGTCCTGCCGAACGGGTCGCCTCGCTTTCGGCGTGGACAGGAACCGATCCATCACTTCATGGGGACGTCTACGCTTTCGCGCTATACGGTCGTGCCGGAAATTGCGCTGGCAAACATACGAAAGGATGCGCCGCTCGACAAAGTCTGTCTGTTCGGCTGTGGCGTGACGACGGGCGTCGGTGCCGCGCTCGCGCATGTGCGCGAAGGGGACGCTGTCGCAGTGTTCGGACTCGGCGGCATCGGCGTGAACATCATACAGGGCGCAAGAATCGCGGGTGCCTCTCGCATCATCGGCATCGATATCAGCCGCAACAAGACCGAACTCGCAAAGATCTACGGGATGACCGACTTAATCGTCCCCGGTGAGGAGGTAGCCGATCCGGTAGCCGCGATCCGGGACCTGACAGGAGGTGGTGTCGATGTCGCCTTCGAATGCACCGGCTTGCTTAAGGTCATGCGGCAGTCTCTGGATTGCTGCAAGCCGGCCTGGGGGACCAGCGTGCTGCTCGGTGTAGAGCCGGCGGGTGCCGAATTGTCGTTTCCCCCCGTGCAGGTGCGTTACGGAAAGTCTATCCTCGGCAGCTATTTCGGCGGGATAAAGGGACGAAGCGAACTGCCCGCGCTGATCGATCGCTTCATGCAAGGCGAAATCGACATCGACAGGCAGATTACCCACCGCTTGGCCCTCAGGCAGGTCAATGAAGGCTTCGAACTCATGCGAAACGGCGTCTCGGTGCGAAGCGTCGTGATGTTCGAGTAGGACGGCTGGCGTGGCACGGCTGGACGAACCCGATTACATTTTTCGCGATCGCCATCCGGAGCGCAGCGATGTCTATGCGCTCTACGATAAAGAGAGCGAGCGGATGCGGAGAGACGCATTCTGCCTGTTCGATCTGCCCTATGGGCGTCATCCGCGCATGACCTTCGACCTCTTTCCTGGCGAAAACCATGCGCCCCTGGCGGTATTCTTCCATGGCGGCTATTGGCAGAGCCTGGATAAGCAGCGCTTTAGTTTTGTCGCAAGGTCGCTCCTGGCGCGAGGTTTTTCGGTCGCATTGCCGAACTACCCGCTCGCGCCCGAAATGCCGCTCGAAGCGATCGCCGGCACTGCGAGATCGTGTCTGCCGGCGATTTTCGCGGCGCTCACTCGACAGACCGGATCGCCGCCGTCGTCGTTTCTGACCACCGGACATTCGGCCGGCGGGCACCTTTCGATCTGGGCAGGCATGCATGCCTCGGCGGATCCCGTCGTCGCGTCCGTTCCCTTCGCGGGCATGGTGCCGATCAGCGGCATCTTCGACGTACGACCGCTGGTCGGCACCAGTCTCAACAAGGCGCTCAAACTGACAATCCGTAGGGCCGCAAGGCTCAGTCCGATAGGCCATGAACTGCCGACGGGCCAGTATCGTGTTTTCGTCGGTGCGGACGAAACCCTCGGTTTTCTCCGGCAGGCGGCGCTCTTCACCGGCGAGCTGAATGCTGCGGGACACGATGCAGCCCTGTTCGACCTCACTGGACTGAATCATTACACAATTCTAATGGATCTTCTTTCCGCGAACTCGGCTATAGCTCGAGTGATTGAAGGGATGGTTGGCATGGGGGGAGATTGTGCCGGCAGGCGAAACGATTACAAGAAACAGAATAAACTACGTCAACTTTAACCAGCTGCGCTCGTTTTACGCGGTTGCGCGCGAGCTGAGCTTCACCAAGGCGGCCGAACTGCTTTGCATAGGCCAGCCGACCGTCACGACCCAGGTGAAGGCACTGGAGGAGACCTATAATCTTCAGCTCTTCGTGCGCGGGCCGAACGACCTCACTCTGACCGATGCAGGCGAGGCGCTGCTCACGGTCGCCAGGCAGATATTTTCCCTGGAAGAGCGGGCGCATTCGCTGCTGAATACCGTCGGCAACCAGTTCGCTGGTCGACTTCACATCGGTACGGTCGGCCCCTTCTTCGTGATGAAGCAGTTGTCCAAATACATCGACCGCTATCCGCTCATGCATGTGACTGTGGAGAGCGCCAACTCCGACTCCATATACCAGAAGCTGCTGAATTACGAAGTCGATGTCGGCATCATCGGCAGCGACTACAGCGATCCGCGTCTGGATCTCGTCTGTCTCGGCAAGCACGAAGTTGTCATCGCCGTTCCCGTCTCACACCCTTGGGCGCATCGTAGTCAGGTCAACATCGAGGAACTCGATGGTCAGCGGCTCATCATGCGCGAGAAAGGTTCGATGACGCGGCGTGCGCTCGAGGAGGTCCTCGCCGCAAACAGCATCCGCCCGAACGTCGTCATGGAATTGCCGCGCGACTCCGTGCTCGAGGCGACGGCGGCTGGATTGGGCCTCGGCATCATCTCGAATTTCGAGTTCTCGCGAGACCAGAGGCTCCGCACCTTGTCGATCGCACGATACAGCCCGTGCACGCGCTCGTTTGCGGCCTGCCTCAAGGAGCGACGGGCGTTGCCTTCGATCGATGCGTTTATGCAGATGTCTTCGGAACTGGTGTCCCAGTTGCGGGATGCCCACGGCGAGGAACCGGACAGTGATTGAGCCTTGTCGCTTTCTCGCTGGGCTTCGAGGTCCCTTTCGTGGTCATCCACCACATCCTTCGCGTCTTTCTCGTGTCGCGGGATCGGCGGCCGTCTCCGGATCGGTAACGCGTCGCAGGCAAGGATGAGAGATGCGGGCAAGACCCCCGTTCGCTTTCTGTTCTCAAAGCATCGCGAATGTATCCGCCTTCGCACGCGGACCCTATCGCCTCAGACCTTGGTCCTAACCCGACCGGACGAATGTCTGAGCGGACACAGTTAAAAGTCCGGGGCGGCCGGGGTTCTTGGCGCCCAGAGTTGACGGCGGGACCGAAGCGTGCGCAATGATTTTAGGGTGCTTCCGCTCCGGGCCTCTTTCGCTCGGGGCTTGTTGCGTCGACGGAGGCCGCGAACCGCCTTGAGACGGGATGGTTCCCGCGAACATTTCCCAGCTATGTATGGTCGGTTGGGCGAGGCACCGATGGAAGTTACTGAAGGGCTGAAATGATGGAGCGTCGAAAGTTCATCACCGTGTTGTGTACCGCGTCGATCGGCTTCGCTATCGCGGCCCTCCCGTACAAGGTCACGGTGTCCGGATCAACGCTTGATATCGCTTCCCAATCCGCCTTGGCCAAGAATGGCAACGGAGGAGGAAATGGAAACGGCAACAGCGGCGGAAATGGCAACGGCGGCGGAAATGGCAACGGCGGTGGCAACGGCAACGGCGGCGGAAATGGAAACGGCGGTGGCAACGGGAACGGCGGTGGCAACGGAAAGGGCGGCGGCTCGGGCAATAGCCGGTCGACCAACGCTTCGACCGGGCCGAGCGGAAAGAGCACGACTGTTCGAGACAACGGCTCGGGGTTGAGTGTTCGCCATTCCGACGGAATAAGCGAGGAGATCAGGGGCGGCCGTTACATCATGAAGGACTCACGCGGGCGTACGATCGTCAACCGGCGAGCAACCTCTGCAGATGAAAAGCGGCTTCAAGCCTTCGTTGATTAGAGCGCTTTCGTCGAGAAAGCGGCGCGCTCCGGTTCTTGGAACCGGAGCTTCGGCTTAGCCGGAGCGACCGTCGATAGCGTCGCGCAGCACCATCGCCGCTTCTGTCCGGTTGGCGGCGCCAAGTTTCGTCATGATCTGTGTCATGTGGTGCTTGACGGTCTTCTCCTGGAGATCGAGCTTTCTTGCGACCTGCTTGTTGCTCATGCCGGAGGCCACGAGGCGCAGAACCTCGTGCTCCCGCGCGGTCAGTTCCGCGATGAGGTCGGATTTGCTCACAGTGGCCGCCGAAGGATTCGAGAGCAGCTTGGCAGAGAGCGTCGGAGCGACATAGCTCTCGCCTGAGGCCACCGTCTTTATGACGTCCGCCAGCGCCCTCGATCCGATCCCCTTCAGGACATAACCCTTGGCGCCGCCATTGAGAGCCGCCGTGACGTCGTCACCGGCCTCGGACACGGTGAGCATCACGATCTTCTGCAGCGGTACCAATTCAAGGATGAGCGGAATCGCGTTCAGTCCGCCTCCCGGCATGGAGATATCCAGCAGCATGACGTCGGGAGAGAGGTTCTGGGCGATTCTCAGCGCGTCGTCGCGCGAGCTTCCCTCTGCAACGATCTCAAACCCGTCGATCTCCGAAAGACTTCGCGTCACGCCCTCTCTGAACAGAGGGTGATCGTCGATTACTGCCACGCGTATCGCTGCAATCATGGCTGTCCAATCTCCTCGATGCCGAGTGACATCCTAATAATCGTGCCGGGGCCGGCGCCGTCGATCTCAAATGTGCCACCCAGACTCTCTATCCGTTCCCTCAACCCGGCAAGACCGAGGCTTGTCGGCCGAATGTCATTGGGATCAAAACCGGCTCCGCCGTCGGCAACCGCGATCCAGATCCTGTCGCCTTCCGTGCTCTGCACCACGCGTTGCCCGACACCGCCGCCGTGGCGGTAAGCATTGTTGAGCGTCTCCTGCACGAAGCGGTATATGCATATCTTTGCGGACGGGGAAAGGCGCTCGGGCGGATCGGACAGCGACAGCTCGACAGTCGATCCGGTTCGTTCTTCATGAGCGCGGACGACGCGCCCCAGGAGTTCTGGCAGGCTGGCCGTCTCGATCTGCGGCAGGACCAGTCCGCTGCATATCGTCCTGATCTCCTGCATCGCCTCGTCGAGGCTTGCCTTGATGGCCGTGATTTCCTGTTCACGCACCGTCGCCGAAGTCGAGGCGCTGACCAATTTGGTGCTGTCCAGCCGCAACGAGGCGAAGGCGACGAGCTGCGCCGGGCCGTCGTGCAAATCAGCACCTATCCGCCGCAGCATGTTCTCGTTCAACGCCGTTGCGCGTTGCGAAGCTTGCTGCAGGCGCCCACGCAGGGCCTCGTTCTGCGAGAGCAGGGCCGAAAGCTCGTCTACACGCTGGCGAAGGGCGTGACGCTGCTTCTCGATGGTTCTGCTGCCGCGCATGACGATCGCCGAGAGCATGATGAAGAAGGCAAGCGTGAAACCCGCGACGGCGAGCCAGGTCAGAAAACGGGCCTGACTGAGGCTGAGCTCGAAATCGTGGGCGATTTCATGGAATTCCGAAACGGCGACGACCTGCCCGGACCACGGTTGAAGCACAGGGTTGTAGATCTCGAGCAGCGGCTTGCTCGCGCCTTGGTTCGTTTCGTCCGCGGTGTCCTCGGCCGGCTTGAACTGAGCCACCATCTCGCCGCTGAATGCCGTTTTCAACTCATCGCCGAGCTCGAAACGCCGACCGACCATGTTCTCTTCGTTCGAGTAGAGAATGGTGCCGTCGGAGCGCCACAGGCGAAAGGCCAGCAACCGATTTCCGAGAGCTCCTTGCCCAAGCGTCTCGTTGAGCGCGCGCGCAACCGTGTCATCGAGAACCTGGGTCGTCTGCATGTCGGGCAAGAGCGGCGCAATCACGCTGTCGACGTAGAGTGCAGTCGTCGCTGCCGAGTTTCGGGTGACGGCGCCTTCGATGAGGCTGGTGACGAAAGCGCCGACCACGAGCATGGCGGAGGCTGCAACAATGCCGCCGATCAGCAGGAACTGCCTCGCCAGCGGCTGTGCGTTCCATCGTTTGATCAGGTTACTGGCACGCAAGGGAATCTCGGATTTATGCGCTCAACAAAATGGCCGGACATCGGTCGCAGTCGCGCCGGTAAAAGTAATGCGTCCGGGCGACCGGTCAATGCCACGTGATCACGGTCAAAGTCCATCGGACTTTTGATGGCGGGCTGATCGGACCTAAGTCTGATCCACGGAAGCAATGGTCCGGGGACGGTGGCATGCTCCAGCGGCGCAAGTTAACGTTGCACCAATTCGAATGTGGTTCGATCAGCGCCATCGGCGGCAGGCCGCACAACAAAAGACATGGAGAAGTTCATGACCATTTCCAAGACAATCGGACGAAGCTTCGTAGCGCTGGCGCTTGCCGTCGCTCCTGTTGCAGCCGTTACTTTCGGCGCACCGACTGCTGCTTTTGCCAAGGGCGGCAATGGCGGTGGGAACGGCGGGGGAGGCGGCAACGGCGGCGGCCACGGGGGCGGAAGTGGTGGCGGCCACGGCAGCTCGCATTCCAGTTCCGGCAAATCGGGAACGTCCAAATCGGGAACGTCAGGGACGAGCCAGAAAAGCAGCGGTAATCACGGTACGTCGAAGCAAAAATCCGTTGGCACACACAAGAAAACCGGCTCGCCCGTCAAGGCGGCCAAGGCCGTGACCACGGAAACGGTGACCACAACCACGCCGGAGAACACCGTTTCCGACACGGCAAAGCTCAGTTCGCTGAACCGGAACTATCGTGCCTATTTGAACTCCAAGGACCCCCGCATGGCGGCCATTTCCGCCTATGCTATCGCCTATGCAGAGTTCGAGGCTGAGAACGGCCCGGACGCTGTTCCGACCGATCCGGCCTTGAGCGATGAAGCACTCCGCGAAGCGCTCGAGAGTTTTACGAAGGACGGCGTCGTGACCGACGACACCCTTGCTGACGCCAAGGACATTCTCGGTGTCGGCCCCGCTGTCGGCAAAATCGACGAGATCCGCGAGACGCTTCCGAAGCCGGAAGTTACCGATCCGGAGCTCGAGCCTGGCACGACCGATCCGGAGGCCGCAGAGGCCGTAGATACGGAAACAGTGACGGTCACCGAGTTGGAGGCCACCACTTCCGACACAGCAAATCTCAGTTCGCTGAACCGGAACTATCACGCCTATCTGAACTCCAAGGATCCTCGCATGGCGGCCGTTTCCGCCTATGCGACGGCCTATGCCGAGTTCGAGGCTGAGAACGGCCCGGATGCTGTTCCGACCGATCCGGCCTTGAGCGATGAAGCGCTCCGCGAAGCACTCGAGAGTTTCACGAAGGACGGGGTCGTGACCGACGACACCCTTGCTGACGCCAAGGACATTCTCGGCGTCGGCCCGGCTGTCGGCAAAATCGACGAGATCCGCGAGACGCTTCCGAAGCCGGAAG
>NZ_WITC01000020.1 GCF_009601505.1 Sinorhizobium terangae | reverse complement strand
ATCATTCGACGGTTACCGACTTGGCCAGGTTACGCGGCTGATCGACATCGGTGCCCATGAAGACGGCCGTGTGATAGGCAAGAAGCTGGATCGGCAACGCGAAGATCATCGGCGCGATGACCTCGTCGACGTTCGGCAACACGATCGTATGCATCGTGTCGAGCTTCGACGCGGCAGCGCCCATCTCGTCCGTGATAAGAATGATGCGCCCGCCACGAGCGGCAACTTCCTGCATGTTCGAGACCGTCTTGTCGAAGAAGCGGTCGTGCGGCGCGATGACGATGACCGGCATGTTTTCGTCGATCAGCGCGATCGGCCCATGCTTCAGCTCGCCGGCCGCATAGCCTTCCGCGTGGATGTAGGAGATCTCCTTGAGCTTCAGCGCACCTTCCATCGCCAGCGGGAAGCTGGTGCCGCGGCCGAGATAGAGCACGTCACGGCACTTCGACAGTTCGCGCGACAGAAGCTCGATTTTAGGCTGGATGCTGTTCAACACCTGGCCCATGATACGCGGCATCTCGGCAAGGCTTTTCACCAGCGCCTGCTCTTCCTGCTCGCTGACCGTGCCACGCGCCCGGCCGGCGCCGACGGCAAGCGCGGCGAGCACGGCGAGCTGGCAGGTGAAGGCCTTGGTCGATGCGACGCCGATCTCCGGACCGGCGAGGATGGGGAAGACGGCGTCGGATTCCCGCGCGATCGTCGATTCGCGGGTGTTGACGACGGCACCAATCTTCAGGCCGTGTTCCTTGCAGTACCTGAGCGATGCCAGCGTATCGGCGGTTTCGCCCGACTGCGAAATGAAGAGAGCGGCCGATTGCGGCGAGAGCGGGATCTCGCGATAGCGGAACTCTGAAGCGACATCGATTTCAACCGGCAAGCGCGCATAGCGCTCGAACCAGTACTTTCCGATCAACCCGGCGAGGTAGGCGGTGCCGCAGGCCGAAAGCGCAAGGCTCGGCACCTTGGCGAAATCGATGGCATCGGAAACAGCCGTCACGCGGTTTTCGATGAAGTTGATGTAGTGGCCGAGCGCGTGAGAGATGACCTCCGGCTGCTCGTAGATTTCCTTCTCCATGAAATGGCGATGATTGCCCTTGTCGACCAAATAGGCCGCAGCCATCGAAATCTGACGCGGCCGCGTGACGACATTGCCGTCAACGTCGAAGATGTGTGCGCCGCTCTTGCCGATAACGGCCCAATCGCCATCGATCAGATAGGTGATTTCATTGGTGAACGGCGCCAAGGCGATCGCATCCGACCCCAGGAACATTTCACCGTCGCCATGACCGATCGCGAGCGGCGGCCCGTTTCGCGCCGCCATGATCGTCGACGGATCATCCTCGAAGAGCACTGCCAGTGCATAGGCCCCGGTCACGCGCTTCAGCATCGCGTGCATCGCTTCGCGCCGCCCCATGCCGTCGCGATGGTATTTCGCCAGGAGATGCGCCACGACTTCCGTATCGGTATCGGTGCGGAACTCGACACCCGACGCAGCAAGTTCATCCTTCAGTTCGGCGAAGTTCTCGATAATGCCG
>NZ_WITC01000002.1 GCF_009601505.1 Sinorhizobium terangae | reverse complement strand
CCCCCCTCTGCCCTGCCGGGCATCTCCCCCACAAGGGGGGAGATTGGCATGCTTCAACGCTTTCGCAGTTCGCAAACGTCGCACTGCGCACGAATTGATCAGTTGAAGAGGCAGGTGCGGCATTTTCCGCAATGAAACCAACGCGGGCGGACAAATGAGGCAGGGAGCCCGCATCGCGCCGATCTCCCCCCTTGTGGGGGAGATGCCCGGCAGGGCAGAGAGGGGTATCGCAGCGGTTCGCTCGGCAGGCGGCAAACCTTGTCAGCTGCGGATATGCAGCGTTTGCTGATAGACTGCGGTAGAGCGAGCGCCGGAACGGCAATAGCCGAGCATCGGGCGCTGGAACTCGTCGAGCGCATCGACCATGCGGGTCACCGCGTCGGCGGTCACGCCCATCGGACCGACGGGAATGTGCGTGATCTCCAGACCCAGCTCGGCGGCGCGCGCGGCGATCGCATCGAAGGTCGGCTGATCGGGGGTCTCAAAATCCGGGCGGTGGCAGACGATGGACTTGAACCCGAGCGCCTTGATCTCGTCGAGGTCCTCGACCGTGATCTGGCCGGAGACCGAGTATTCATCGTTGATCTGGCGAATGTCCATGATGATGCTTCCTCTGAACGGTGTTGCCCTGATTTAGGCCCGGCGTCAGGCGGCGTCAATCGCAAGAGCGGAGTGAGGAAGGTGTTTCCTCCTGCAGCCCGCACTAGCTATTGCGGCCGATCAGGTCACCGTGAAGGCGAGCGCATAACTGCGCGACTGGCCGGGCTCGATGACGCCGAGTTCGCCCGATGTGGCCAGTTCCACCCGCTTTGCAAGGCGATGCGACGCCGGTTCGATGCTGATGACATTGGCACCGCCGCGCTGGCAGCGCCACATCTGCAAAAACGGCAACGTGTCCACGCGGAACCGAACGGCAAGCCGCCGCCCGCCAAGCCCCGGCAACGGCGTCAACGAAACCTCCGACCAGCCGTCCTCGTGATGCGCCGGAATACAGAAATGGGCGCTCTCGCCCTCGCCGAACTGCCAGCCGATCAATCCGCTTTCGAGTGACGGGGTGACAATACGCGTTTCGCGGCCGAGCAGCCGGCCACCGATATTCATGTGATACATCATCATCGGCGCGAAGGCCGAGTCGCCGACGTTTGTTACGCGGTCCTCAAGCACCACGCCTTGCCCGTTTTCGGCCACAGACCACCGACGTTCGACGGCGGCCTTGCCGCCAGAGGCGAGATCCACCTCGGTCAGAGCCTGGCAGCGAGTGCCATCGGCGGACATCTCCGCCCGGATGACGGGTGTGCCTGCAAGCGAACCGTGCAGAGGATAGCGCCTTCCGTCGTCGCGGCCTTCGACGGCCTCGGGATGGCGGATGTGATCGGGACCGCAGGTAAAGAGAAAGCCGGCGAGCGCATGATCGATCCTGTGGTCGCCATCGGACGGAATGGCCAGACCCGGAGAAAGGTCGGTGCCATCGAACACGAAGGCAGCGATGTCGAGCGCCGACGAGCGGTCGAACAGGAGGTGGCCAGAGACGCCGTCACGCGTGCTGCACAAGGTCGTTTCCATAGATTGCTCCGGCTGGCGCATGCGAATCACGCGCACGTGCAAATGCATGATAAGGCAAAGCAAAACGCTCCGAGCATGATAATTTCCGGCTGAACAATCGGGCTTCGAGGGCGTTACCGACAGAGACGGAGGAGGAACAACGGCAAGGAACATCTCAGGCGCCTTGTCCGCCTCATTCTCCCCTGTTGAAACCGACGCCAGACCGATCTACTAGGGTTTAACGGATCGGTCAGGATGAATTTTAACCAACCGTTCACGATGGATTCACTTTTTTCACATTAACGTCCAAATCGGCATGTACCGCCCGGATCAATCATCATGAAAACAGGTTCTATCGTGACGACTGCGACCCGCACCGGTCTCTCGCTTCTCGCCGCAGCCGGCCTCTTGATCGTGGAGCTTGCACCTGCCTCCGCGCAGGAAGGCTATTCCCGCGGCGGTGGCGATGTCATCCTGGTTACCCCGAACGGCGAAATTCTCGACTACATGCCGGGACGGGACGAGGTGCGCGCCATGCGCGACCACCGCGGCCGCACCGTCCTCGTCGATCCCTGGGGCAATATCGTCGCGACAGTGATGCCGTCGGACGGCTACGGCAGGGCCCGCCGCCGGCAAAGCGACGTCGATGTCTATTCGAACGACGGCTATGGCTACCGCGACGATGGCTACCAAGACCGCGGCTACGGCTATTCCGAGCCCGGTGAGTTTACGGGCACGGTCCCGGACTACCGCGAACCGGCCCC
The DNA here is from genome assembly GCF_009601505.1 of Sinorhizobium terangae. Taxonomy (GTDB): domain Bacteria; phylum Pseudomonadota; class Alphaproteobacteria; order Rhizobiales; family Rhizobiaceae; genus Sinorhizobium; species Sinorhizobium terangae. Next base: position 58,625 of record NZ_WITC01000002.1, on the reverse strand, counting down.
TGTCGAGCGCGAGGAGTTGCGAGACAACCTGCCCGGCCTCATGGACGGCAGCGAGCAGGCGGCCTACGATCCGCGATATGACGAGCCGCTTAGACAGCCGATGCCGCCGGCGATCTCGGTGAAGGGCAAATCGCGTGCGGAAATCACCGCGCTGCAGGTGTTTCTCGACCGCGAGGGCTTCTCGCCGGGCGTGATCGACGGCAAGATGGGCTCGAACGTCACCAAGGCCATCGAAGCCTGGCAGCAGGCGACCGGCGAGACGCTTGATCCGAACAACACCGAGGACATTCTCGAACGGCTGCGTTTCAACGGCGGCCTGCCGATCACCACCTACACGATCACCGCTACCGACGCGGCCGGGCCTTATGTCGCGGCGATCCCGGAAGACTATGCCCACAAGGCGATGCTTCCGCATCTCTCCTTCACGTCCACAGTCGAGATGCTCGGCGAGAAGTTCCACATGGACGAGAACTACCTGCGCGAACTCAATCCCGGCGTCGATTTTTCCATTCCGGGTACGATTATCAAGGTGATCAATCCAGGCCCGAACAAGGCGGGCAAGGTCGCGCGGATCGTGGCCGACAAGGGTCGCAAGCAGGTGCTCGCCTACGATGAGGCCGACAAGCTCATTGCCGCTTATCCTTCTACGATCGGCTCGTCGGACACGCCCTCCCCGTCCGGCATCGTTTCGGTCGAGCGGATCGCCTTCGATCCGGGCTATACCTACAATCCGAGGATCAACTTCCAGCAGGGCGCGAACGACAAGATTCTAACCCTGCAGCCCGGACCGAACGGGCCAGTCGGCACGGTCTGGATCGCACTGTCGAAGCCGACTTACGGCATTCACGGTACCCCCGACCCGTCGAAAATCGGCAAGACCCAAAGCCACGGCTGCATTCGCCTCACCAACTGGGATGCGACCGAACTCGGCAAGATGGTGAGCAAGGGCGTGACGGTCGAGTTCGTCGATTGATCCTGGAGCCTGCCCGGCGAAGGGCATGCTCTCCTCCCTCGTGATCCCATCCGGAAGCGGCCCTCCAAGAGTGCGCAAGCAGGCGATTTCCTGATCGCATTTTGCGGCGGCCAGCCGGCATTGCACGTCTTCATGACCTCATGAAACATTGTCATGAAAAACTTTGTGACAATGGTTCTATCACTGGCGAAAAGTTTTCCATCACGATCAATCGGTGCAGGATATGATGGGTTTGCGGCCCTTCTTGTCCCGCTTCGAAGACAAAGGAATGTCCGCAATGGCAACGGAGCGTGCTCTCCCCAACCTCTGGCATGCGACGGCACCGGCCGCGCCTGAAACCGGTCCGCTGACCGGCGACCTGAGCACCGACGTAGCGATCATCGGCGGCGGCTTTACCGGTCTCTCCGCCGCGCTGCATCTTGCGGAAAAGGGCGTGAAGGCAACCGTGGTCGAAGCGCGGATGATCGGCTTCGGCGGCTCCGGGCGCAACGTCGGTCTCGTCAATGCCGGCATGTGGGTAAAGCCGGACGATCTCGTCGCAACTCTCGGCGCTGACGCAGGAAACCGCTTGTTGAAGGAACTCGGCGACGGTCCGTCGCTGGTCTACGATCTGGTCGCGAAACACGACATGCAGTGCGAAGCCGTGCGCAACGGCACGCTCCACATGGCTGTCGGTGCCGAAGGACTCAAGGACATTAAGGATCGCGAGGCGCAGTGGAAGAAGCGCGGCGCGCCCGTCGAAGTCCTCTCGGCCGACAAGACGCATGTGGTTTCCGGCGCCGAGGGCTTTGCCGGCGCCCTCCTCGACCGCCGCGCCGGAACGATCCAGCCGCTCGCCTACGCGAGGGGACTGGCCCGTGCAGCGCTCGCGGCCGGCGCGAGCATCTTTACCGATACTCCGCTCGTTGCCGCCACACGCCAGGGGGATCTGTGGAAACTGAAGGCCGGCCGGGGTACCATTATCGCCCGCCATGTCATTCTGGCGACCAACGCCTATGGCGGGCTCGTTCCCGACGCGCCGTGGAAGGCGCATACGCAGGAATTGACGATCCTCCCCTATTTCCAGTTCGCCACCAATCCGCTTCCCGAAAAGGTCGCAGCACGAATCCTGCCGGAGCGTCAGGGTACCTGGGACACCGGGCTCGTGATGACCTCCTTTCGCATGGACCAGCAGAACCGGCTGATCTTCGGTTCGATCGGCCGCCTCGACGCCATCGCGGAGGGCACGCATCGCGCCTTCGCAGCCCGCTCGTTGCGCAAGCTCTTCCCCTATATCGGCGATTTCCGCTTCGAGTACTGGTGGGACGGCAGCATCGGCATGACGACCAACAACCTGCCCGCCATGCACCTGCTCGCGCCAAACGTCGTTTCGGTGAGCGGCTACAATGGCCGCGGCATTGCGCCAGGAACTGTCTTCGGGCGTGCGCTCGCCGGCCACGTGATGGGCGACGACTCGGCAATCCCGCTTTCAGAAACGCCGATTACGCCCGATCCGTGGCGGACCGTAAAATCGGCGTTTTATCACGCCGGCGCGCAGGCAAAGCACTTCGTCGATCGGCGTTTTTGAAGAGCACCCATTTCTGCTATGACCTCCTGGAGGCCGGTCGCCTGCTCGGCGGTGCCGGTGCGTATTGCGCCGAAGATCGAGCTCGCCTCGTCCACGTGCGCCGGGATCTAAGGAAGCCTCCGCTTGCCAGCCATTCGGCGCAGGGCGGGAACGCTGACTACGCGGCGCGCAATTGCGCCCAGGACGGCACCCGCGCAGCCCAGGACCGCTGATAGCGAACGGGCAGCAGCGCCAGAACCTCCTGAGCGAGCGCAAGCGCATTCTCGCGCGCTTTGTCGAGATTGCTGACGCGGCCGGCGTCCATCGTCTGCAGCGTTCCGCCGCATTCGAAAATCTCGCGGTAGGCGGCGCGTTCGACGATCGGCGTTTCGAGCATCGCAACGCCGCGCGACGCAAGCAGCGTCTTGATGGTCTGGAGCGCACGTGTGGTCACCAGCGAGTTGACGCGCGTGAGCACGACTGAATGCTTGATGCGAACCGTCGCCTTTTGTTCGATGTGGCGGATCAGTTCCAGGATCTGGACGGCGCCCTGCGCGTCCATCGCGCACCCTTGGACCGGGATCAGCACCTGATCGGAAAGGCCGAGCGCCAGTGCGACGATTGCATCCTTGGCTCCGGCGAGATCGATGACGATGAAATCGACCTCGTCCTTCAGTTCGCGGATATGGCAGGGCAGCGAAGCTGGTGTGATGTGCGAAATCACTTCGAGATTGGCGACACGGCCGGAAACTTCCGACCAGCGCGTGATCCAGCGCTGTGGATCCGCGTCGAGCACCACCACCCTGTTGCCCTGTCTCGCCAGTTCCGTCGACAGGATCAATGCCGCCGTCGTCTTGCCGGCGCCGCCTTTTGCGTTGGCAAATGTGATGACCGCCATCTTCCACCTCATTCCGTCATTGTTTCAAAGCCCCGCTCGAAGCATCGACGGCGCCCTTAACAGAGCCTTTCAGAACATGGTTAACGAAATGGAAATTTTTGGCAGGCAAAGATTAACCGCGGATCTGAGAACCGAAGGCAAGGAAATGAAAAGCCCGGAAAACTAAGGCTCTCCGGGCTTCGGAAAAATTAACGCGATTCCGGCTCAGATGCTTTCTCTGAACAGTTTTTTCGCCGCGTCGAGGGTCAGTTCCACCGGGTTGCCGCCGGCAGTCGGGTCGACGATCGCCATTTCCGCCATTTCATCGATGCGGTCGGTGCCGACGCCGAGCACGGAAAGCTTGTCCGGCACGCCGAGTTCTTCGCGCAGCTTCAGCACGTAGTCGTAGAAACCGTCGAAACCGCCGGCGATGCCGAGATAGGCGGCAGCGCGGGCGATCTTGTCCTCGATTGCCGGGCGGTTGAAGCGCAGCACCGGCGGCATTACGACGGCATTGGTCATGCCGTGATGGGTGTTGTAGATCGCGCCGACCGGATGGGAGAGCGAATGGATCGCGCCGAGTCCTTTCTGGAACGCGACCGCACCCATCGCTGCGGCACTCATCATGTTGGCGCGCGCTTCGATATCTGTGCCGTCCTTGTAGGCGCGCGGCAGGTATTCCTTGACGAGCCGCATGCCTTCGAGCGCAATGCCCGCCGACATCGGATGGTAGAAGGGCGAGGAATAGGCCTCCAGGCAGTGGGCGAAGGCATCCATGCCGGTACCGGCCGTGATGACCTTGGGCATGCCGACCGTCAGCTCCGGATCGCAGATCGTCACTCCCGGCAGGAACTTCGGGTGGAAGATCACCTTCTTCACGTGACTCGCCGAATTGGTGATGACGCTGGCGCGCCCCACTTCCGAACCAGTGCCGGCCGTCGTCGGAACAGCGACGATCGGAGCAATCCCTTCCACGCTCGCGCGCGTCCACCAGTCGCCGATATCCTCGAAATCCCAGACCGGCCGCGTCTGGCCGACCATGAAGGCGACGCATTTGCCGAGATCGAGGCCGGAACCGCCGCCGAAGGCAACGACGCCGTCATGGCCGCCGTCCTTGAATGCCTTCACGCCGGCTTCCAGGTTCTTGTCGTTCGGATTCGGGTCGACGTCCGCAAAGATGGCGCGGCCAAGGCCGCCAGCCTCGAGGATATCGAGCGCATTCTGCGTGATCGCCATCGGCGCAAGGCCACGGTCGGTTACGAGCAGCGGCTTTTTCATGCCGAGCGCCTTGCAATGGTCGGCAAGCTCCTTGATTCGGCCGGCGCCGAACTTGACGGCGGTCGGATAGCTCCAGTTGGCGGTGATGGTCATGCGGTTGCTTTCTTCAGGTGATAGGATTTCGGACGGGTAAGGTTGTGGAAGCCGAGGATCGAGAGCGAGCCGCCGCGGCCCGTTTCCTTGACCCCCGTCCAGCAGAGCGCCGGATCGAGATAATCGGCGCGGTTCATGAAGACAGTGCCGGTTTCAAGGTCGCGGCCGATGCGCGACGCGCGGTCGGCATCCTTCGTCCAGAGCGAAACGGTGAGGCCATACTGGCAATCGTTCATCAGCTCGATCGCCTCGGCGTCGTTCTTCACCTTCATGATGCCGACCGCCGGCCCGAAGGTTTCCTCCCGCATGAATTCCATCGAGTGATCAACATCGACGAGGACCTGCGGCGCGAGATAGGCGCCGCCGTCATCCTGCGGGAAAAGCTTGGGATCGATCAGCGTCTTGGCGCCCTTGGAAACGGCATCGGCGATCTGGTGGCGCACGGTTGCAGCAAAGCGCTTGTTGGCCATGGGCCCTAGCGTCGTCTCCGGATCGAGCGGATTGCCGAGTTTGTAGTTGGAAACCCACGCGACCGATTTCTCGACGAAGGCGTTGTAAAGCGATTCATGCACATAGATGCGCTCGATGCCGCAGCAGCACTGACCGGAATTGTAGGTTGCGCCGTCCATCAGCGTGTCGACAGCCGCATCAAGGTCCGCATCTTCCATTACATAGCCCGGATCCTTGCCCCCAAGCTCGAGGCCAAGGCCGGTGAAGGTACCGGCTGCGGCGCGTTCGATCGAGCGCCCCCCTTCGACTGAGCCGGTGAAATTGATGAAGTCGAAGCTCTTGGCCGCTATCAGCGCCGCCGTCGTGTCGTGATCGAGGAATAGGTTCTGGAACACGTCCGCCGGCACGCCCGCCTCGATGAAGGCGCGCACCATGCGTTCGCCGACCAGGATCGTCTGGCTCGCATGCTTGATGATGACCGTGTTGCCGGCCATCAGCGCCGGGGCGACCGTGTTGATCGCCGTCATGTAAGGGTAGTTCCAAGGCGCGATGACGAAGACGACGCCATGCGGCTCGCGCTCGATGCGCCGCTCGAAGCGTTCGCTCTCTTCGACAATGATTGGCTTCAGCGCATCGGCGGCGATAGAGGCGACATAGTTCGAACGCTCGTTGAAACCCCTGAACTCGCCGCCATAGCGCACCGGCCGGCCCATCTGCCAGGCGAGCTCGGGCACGACCTCGTCGACCATCTCGTTGAGCCGCGCGACGCCCGCGAGCACGAGCTGAACGCGCTCCTCGATCGGGCGCTTCGCCCAGCTTTTCTGGGCCAGACGCGCGTGGGCCACGGCCTGTCTGGCGAGTTCCAGCGGCATCGCGGGGCGCTCGGCGTAGACCTCGCCGTTAACCGGGGAAATGCATTTGATCATCGTCATGATCGTCATCCTGTTTCTGCCTAATTAAAACTTTCCCCGCCAGTTTCCCCTCCCCAAGGGGCTTGCTGACGGCATCGCTTTCGCCCAACCCAACGTCTCCACGAGTGGGGACGTTTCGGGCTACCGAAAGGGACGCGGCAAAGGAGCCCCTCCCCTTGTGGGAAGGGGTTGGGGAGGGGTCACATTTACGCTCTTTCGAAACCGCGTGCGACCTCCCAGTCGGTCACCCGCCGGTCATATTCCTCCTGCTCCCAGCGTGCCGCGCGGGTATAATGGTCGATGACGTCGTCGCCGAAGGCGGCGCGCAGCATCTTCGAACCGGTCAGCGCCTCGGTTGCGTCCCTCAGCGTGTGCGGGATCTCGCGTATATCCGTGCCGTGATAGGCATCGCCGACGAACGGCGCTTCGAGTTCCATCTTGCCCTCGATGCCGGAAATGCCGGCGGCGATCAATGCGGCAAAGGCAAGGTACGGGTTGAGGTCGGAACCGCCGACGCGGCATTCGATGCGGATCGCCTTGGTGTCCTCGCCGCAGAGGCGATAGCCGGCGGTACGGTTGTCCTTGCTCCAGATCGCCTTGGTCGGCGCGAATGTGCCCGCCATGAAGCGCTTGTAGGAATTGATGTAAGGCGCCAGGAAATAGGTGATCTCGCTCGCATGGGTCAGAAGACCAGCCACGTAGTGCCGCATCAGTTCCGACATGCCGTAATGCGCGCTCTTGTCGAAGAAGAGCGGCGTCTCGCCCTCGGCACTCCAGAGCGACTGGTGGATATGCGAGGAAGAGCCGGCAGCCGAATAGTTCCACTTAGCGAGGAAGGTGATGGCCTTGCCGCGCTGCCAGGCGATTTCCTTGCAGCCGTTCTTGATGATCGCATGGCGGTCGGCCATGGTCAGCGCATCGGCATAGCGGACGTTGATTTCCTCCTGGCCGGCCGAGGCCTCGCCCTTGGAATTTTCGACCGGAATGCCGGCCCCCTGGAGACCGTTGCGGATCGCCCGCATCACGTCCTCTTCCTTGGTCGTCTGGAAGATGTGATAGTCCTCATTGTAGCCGCTGGCGAGCTGCAGGTCGCGATAGCCGGACTGGCGCGCATCGTCATAGGATTGGTCGAAGAGGAAGAATTCCAGCTCGCTCGCCATGAAGGCCTTTAGGCCCATCGCCTCCAGCCGTCCGATCTGCTTCTTGAGGATGGCCCGGGGCGAATGCGGCACCTCTTCGTGCGTGTGGTGGTCGAGCACGTCGCAGAGCACCAGCGCCGTGCCTTCGAGCCACGGAATGCGCCGAAGCGTCGCGAGATCCGGCCTCATCGTATAGTCGCCATAGCCCTTCTCCCAGCTTGTCGCCTTGTAGCCGGAGACGGTCTCCATCTCGATGTCGGTCGCAAGCAGATAGTTGCAGCTATGCGTTTCCTTCCACGCGCTTTCGACGAAATATTCCGCATGGAAGCGCTTGCCCATCAGGCGCCCCTGCATGTCTACCTGGCAGGCAAGCACCGTGTCGATGCGGCCGGCGGCAACATCCTCTTTCAGTTCCTCGAACGAATAGCTCATGAAAGCACCATCCCATGTTTCGGTGCGGCCGTTCCCGTGGCCGCAAAAATGAGGCGGAAGCCGCAGCCGCGGCCCCGCCCTCTTGTTGTTTGATCAAGCTTCCCCGACAGCCTTTTCGGCTGCGGCGATTTCGGCCTGGCGGCGCGCAACTTCTTCGCCGATCGGCGGCCCACGGAACCGGCGGCTCTCGAAGCCGAACCAGACAATGCCGGTTACGATCAGGAAGCCGACGGTGATGTAAAGCGCCCAATCGTTCGGCGGCTGAATGCCGAGCACGAAGATCAGCACCATCGCGATGATCGACAGGACGGCGAAGAGCTTGAATATGCCTTCGCCGAGGTTCCACGGCCCCATTTTGTCCCACTTCGATGTTCCCCAGGCAAAAAAGCCGAGCGTGATCGGGATCGCGAAGGAGAAGAACAGGAAGATGACCGTGCACGAGACGACGATCGTGTAGACAGGTGTATCGCCGATCGAGACGAGCGACGATCCCCAGACGAAGAGCACGGCAAGGATCGACCCGGTCCAGATCGCCGCAACCGGCGTACGGTAGGTCGGGCTGACCTTGGCGAGCGCCTTCGAGGCTGGCAGGCCGCCGTCACGCGAGAAGGCGAAGATCATGCGCGAAACCGAAGTCACCGTCGCCAGGCCGCACAGCCACTGGCTGACGAAGATGGCGAGATAGAGGATGTCCTTGATGATCGGATGCACCTGTGCGTCCATCGCCCAGAAGAAGACGTTCCATCCTTGCTTGGCGGCCTCGTCCATATTCGGGATCATCAGCACGAAGGCGCACAACATGATGTAACCAAAAAGCGCCGACCAGAGCACCGACGAAACCATGCCGCGCGGCACGGAATGCGCAGCCTTCACCGTTTCCTCCGACGTATGCGCCGAAGCGTCGTAGCCAGTGATCGTGTAGATCGGCAGAAGCAGGCCAAGCAGGAACACCCAGGTCCCCGATGTCTCCGGCCAGACGCTGCCGCCGGCCTCGCCGGAATAGTTCGCGAAGGTGAAGAGCCTGCCGATTTCGTAACTGTCGGCGACTGCGAGGCAAACGACGGCCAGCAGAATCGAGGTCGCGAAGATCAGATAGCCCGAGAAGTCGGTAAGCTTCGCCGTCAGCCCGATACCCATGTGGTTCACGAGCGCCTGCAGGCCGGTGATGATCGCGAGGAAGACGATGCGTGTCGTCGTCGTGTCTTCGAGGCCGAAATAGGGTGTCCCGAACGAGCCCATGAAGAAGTAATAGGTGCCGACGTTGATGGCGCCGAGAACTGTAACGAGACCGAGCAGGTTGAACCAGGCGGTCAGCCAGCCGGTGAAGCGGTTGCCGAGAATCGAGCCCCAATGATAGAGACCGCCGGCCGTCGGATAGGCCGAGCCGATCTGCGCCATGGCAACGGCGAAGACGAGCGAGATGAAGCAGCCGAGCGGCCAGCCGATGCCGATCGAGGCGCCACCGGCGCCGGAGGTCGCCTGCGCCAACGAGTTGATGCCGCCCGACAGAATGCAAATGATTGAGAACGATACGGCGAAGTTCGAGAACTGGCTCATGCGCCGCTCGAGCTCCTGGGCGTAGCCCATCGAATGCAGGACCTGCATGTCCTGCTTCTTATCGACATCGGTATAGTCTGACATCTTCTATCCCCTGTTTCTCCTCGACCTCGCGCGCCATTGCAGGAGGCCCATCACACCGTTCGCATCGGAACGGGACCGCGGCTTTGCCGCTCCCCAGGGTCTTTTTATTGTGCCGGAAGGGCGGCCGCGCTCTTTGCGAGCAGCCCCTCCAGATAATCAGCCATGACCCTTTGGCTGATCTCGTCGCGAATGAGATCGTTTCTGATCTCGATCATCACGTTCGGCAGTCCGTTTCGCACGCCGTACTCCACCAGACTGTGCGTTACGCCGTCCGCTGGCCCATAGGGCTCATTGCGGCGGATGTCGTAGGCGACCTCCCCGTCCGTCGCGATCTCAAGCATGCGGTCGGCAAGCCGGCTGTCGGCATCGTGCAGGATGCCGATTTCGACAGCGCGCGGGTTGCCGAAATAGACGGGCGTGAAACTATGCATGGTGACAAGGACGACGCGCCGCCCGGCGGCCTTGCGCTCGCACACGAACCGCGCCACGGCATCGCGAAACGGCAGATAGATCTCCTCCACCCTCGCCTGCCGCTCTGCGGCCGACATCACCCTGTTGCCCGGCACCTCGTAGATTTCGCTGATGGCCGGCATTGCCGCGTCGGACTCGGGTGGCCGGTTGCAGTCATAGGCGAGGCGCGAAAAGCGTTGATGGATGAGTGTCCCGTCGAGCCTCGCGGCAAGATGCCTCGCCACCGCCAGCGCGCCAGGGTCCCAGGCGATGTGGCTCTCCAGTGCTTCTTTTGAAAGGCCGAGCGTCCCCAGGCGCTCCGGCAGGACGCGCGACGCGTGCTCGCAGACGAAGAGGAAGTCTCCCTTCCCGTCGGCATTGTCGATGGCGACCGGATCGCCCTCTGCCTGCGTCAAAAGCCCCGTCAAAACCGGCACCCCCAAATTGCCTCGTCAGACGATCTTAATGAAGAGAATTCTTCACGAATCAGGGAGTGTCAACGAAAATCTGAAACGATCTCTTCAAAAAGCCGATTGACTCCGATTGTGACAGCGATGTTTAATTCGTCACAAGCTGGCGCAGACCAGTTCAGGGGCAACGACATTGACCAGCAAAGCGGCATCCATGACGGTGTCGGATGTGATCAACGCACATTTCCCGGCGCTGACGCGCGCCGAGAAGCGATTGGCGGAAACACTTCTCGACAACTATCCCGTCTCCGGACTCGGCTCGATCACCACGGTCGCCGAGAACGCCGGCGTTTCGACGCCAACCGTGGCACGTATGGTTCAGAAGCTAGGTTTCCGCGGATTTCCGGACTTTCAGACAAGGCTCCACCAGGAACTCGAGGCGACGATCTCCAATCCGATCGCCAAGCACGATCGTTGGTCCGCGAGCGCCCCTGGCACGCACACACTCAACCGGTTCGCCGATGCGGTCATGGGAAATATGCGCCAGACGCTGTCCCAAATAGAACCGCGCGAATTCGACCAAACCGCCACCCTGATCGCCGATTGCAAGCGCAATATCTATCTCGCAGGCGGGCGCATCACCCGATCGATTGCGGACTACTTCTTCACCCATCTCCAGGTCATCCGCACCGGCGTCACCCAGATTGCCGCCAACCCGAGCTCCTGGCCGCACTACGTCCTGGACATGAAGCAGGGCGACGTTCTGATCCTGTTCGATATCCGCCGGTACGAACAGGAGATGGAAACGCTTGCCCGCTTCGCCCGAGATCGGGGGGTCGAAATCGTTCTCGTCACGGACCAGTGGGGTTCACCGGTCGCCAAATCCTCTTCCAAAGTCTTCCGCGTACAGATCGAGGCGCCCTCGGCCTGGGATAGTTCGGTCATGCTTCTCTTTCTCGTCGAGGCGCTGATCGAAGCCGTGCAGAACACGAACTGGGACGAGACACGGGACCGGATGAAGATGCTTGAAGGCCTGTTCGATTCGACACGCATCTTCCGCAGGCCGGTCTAGGGAGGAACCGGCTGTTTATGGACCAGCCTTCACAGGATACCAGCGGCTGCTGTGCAAATCGGAGCGACCGCCGTCCAGCGACCGACACGCATGGCGCGAACGGGACAGAGCCTGTCACACAGGTTTCATCGCGCCTCATTAACAGCATCGCCGAAATTACAACGAACGAAAGCACATAAGGAGAACGTCAGTGATTTCAAAGACTCAACGCCTGCTCTCGCTTTCCACCGCCATGCTGCTCGCAACGTCGGCGATCGCCGTCGCCGAGCCGAGCGAGGAGCTTATCGCCGCCGCCAAGAAGGAAGGCACGCTGACCACGATCGCGCTTCCGCACAACTGGTGCGGTTATGGCGACGTCATTGCCGGCTTCAAGGCCAAGTACGGCATCGAAGTCAACGAACTGAACCCGGACGCCGGTTCGGGCGACGAAATCGAAGCCATCAAGGCCAACAAGGGCAACACCGGCCCGCAGGCGCCCGACGTGATCGACGTCGGCCTCTCCTTCGGCCCGTCGGCAAAGGCCGAAGGCCTGATCCAGCCCTACAAGGTCTCGACCTGGGACTCGATCCCGGATAGCGCCAAGGACGCCGACGGCTACTGGTACGGCGACTATTACGGCGTTCTCTCGTTCGTGGTGAACACCGACATCGTCAAGGACGTGCCGAAGGACTGGGCCGACCTCAAGAAGTCGGACTATGCAAACTCGGTCGCCCTTGCCGGCGATCCGCGCGCGTCCAACCAAGCCGTGCAGGCCGTCTATGCCGCCGGCCTTTCCGCCGGTGAGACGGATGCCGCCAAGGCTGGAGAGGCTGGCCTCGGCTTCTTCGGCGAGGTCAACAAGGCAGGCAACTTCGTTCCGGTCATCGGCAAGTCGGCCTCGCTCGCCCAAGGCTCCACCCCGATCATCATCGCCTGGGACTATAACGGTCTCTCCTGGCGCGACAGCCTGAACGGCAACCCGCCGGTCGAAGTCGTCGTTCCGGCTTCGGGCGTCGTCGCCGGCGTCTACGTCCAGGCTATCTCGGCCTTCGCACCGCATCCGAATGCTGCCAAGCTCTGGATGGAATACCTCTATTCCGACGAAGGTCAGCTCGGCTGGCTGAAGGGCTATTGCCACCCGATCCGCTTCAACGATCTCGCCAAGAACGGCAAGATCCCGCAGGAAATGCTCGACAAGCTGCCGCCGGCAGCGGCCTATGAAAAGGCCGTCTTCCCGACGCTCGAAGAGCAGGAAGCCGGCAAGACGGCAATCACCACCAAGTGGGACGCCGTCGTCGGCGCCAACGTACAATAATTGCAAGACCGGCCTCCCCTCCGCACGCGCGGCGGGGAGGCTTCCCTTGATGCCGGGACGGCCAAAACGCGATGACCACGACAACAGCAATAGCAGCACCTCGGATCAGCAAACGGGCGATTATCGACTGGCTCGGCATCGCGCCGTTCATGATTTTCGCGCTGATGTTCCTGATCGTCCCGACGCTTTATCTCGTGACCGGCGCCTTCCTGACGCCGGAGGGCGAACTTACTTTCAAGAACATCGCCGACCTCTTCACGCCTTCGATTCTCTCTGCCTACTGGATCTCCATCCGAGTCTCGGTCGCCTCCTCGCTCGGCGGCGCGCTGATCGGTTTCTTCCTCGCCTGGGCGATCGTGCTCGGCGGCGTCCCCGCCTGGGTCCGCTCCGGCCTTCTCACCTTTTCCGGCGTCGCCTCGAACTTCGCCGGCGTGCCGCTGGCATTCGCGTTTCTCGCGACGCTCGGCCGCACGGGCCTCGTCACGGTTTTCCTGCGCGACTGGTTCGGCTTCAATCTCTATTCGACCGGCTTCAACCTCCTGAGCTTCTTCGGCCTGACCATCACCTACATGTATTTCCAGATCCCGCTGATGGTGCTGATCCTGACGCCGGCGCTCGACGGCATGAAGAAGGAATGGCGCGAGGCATCCGAGATCCTCGGCGCCTCGACCTGGCAATACTGGCGCATGGTGGCCCTGCCGATCCTCTGGCCGAGCCTGCTCGGCACGACGCTGCTGCTCTTCGCCAACGCCTTCGGTGCCATCGCCACGGCCTACGCACTGACCGGCAGTTCGCTCAACATCGTCCCGATCTTGCTCTATGCGCAGATCCGCGGCGACGTGCTGCACAACGCCAACCTCGGTTATGCGCTGGCGCTCGGCATGATCGTCATCACCGGCATTTCCAACATTCTTTATATCTGGCTGCGAATGCGCGCCGAACGGTGGCAGAAATGAAAGCACAACGCCTCGGCGCCTGGATCGCCATCGCCATCGGAGCGGGCTACTTCATTATTCCGCTGCTCGGCACGCTGGAATTCTCGCTACGCATGCGGCGCGGCGCCTATTCCTTCGACGCCTATCAGTCGGTTTTCTCCGATATCCAGTTTCGCGAGACCTTCGGCTATTCGATGCTGATGGCGTTTTTGACCATCGTCTTCGGCATGCTGCTCGTCGTGCCGACCGCCTACTGGGTGCGGCTCCGCCTGCCGCAAGTGCGGCCTGTCGTCGAATTCATCACGCTGCTGCCGCTCGTCATTCCGGCGATCGTCATCGTCTTTGGCTATCTGCGCCTTTATAACTCCTCGTCGGTGCTACCGCTGACCGGCTCGACTTCCGGGACGAACGCGCTCCTGATGTTTTCCTATATGACGTTGTCGCTCCCCTACATGTACCGCGCCGTGGATACCGCGATGCGGGCGATCGATGTCCGGACGCTGACGGAAGCGGCCGAGAGCCTCGGCGCCAAATGGCCGACGATTCTCTTCCGCTGCATCTTCCCGAATGTGATGAGCGGCGTGCTGTCTGGCTCCTTCATCACCTTCGCTATCGTCATGGGCGAATTCACGATGGCGGCGCTGCTCAACCGGCCGGCCTTCGGCCCCTACCTGCAGCTCGTCGGCGCCAACAAGGCCTATGAGCCTTCGGCGCTCGCCGTCATCGCATTCGCCATCACCTGGCTCAGCATGGGTCTGATCCAGCTCGTGTCCCGCTTCCAGAAATCCGCTCCGGCCAAGGCTTGATCACATGGCATTCCTGACACTGACCAATATCCAGAAGTCCTTCGGCCCGGTTCAGGTCGTGCACAACTTCAACATGGGCATCAACAAGGGTGAGTTCGTTTCCTTTCTCGGCCCTTCGGGTTGCGGCAAGACCACGATCCTGCGGATGATCGCCGGCTTCGAGACTCCCTCGGGCGGCACCGTCCTGATCGACGGCAAGGACCAGGGCGCACTGAAGCCAAACCAGCGCAACATCGGCATGGTGTTCCAGGCCTATGCACTGTTCCCGAACATGAACGTGCACGACAATGTCGCCTTCGGCCTCAAGGTCGCGGGGGCTCAAAAAACGGAAATTGATCAACGGGTGAAGCAGATGCTCGGGCTTATTAAGCTCGAGCACCTGGCGGACCGCTTCCCCTATCAATTGTCCGGCGGTCAGCAGCAACGCGTGGCGCTTGCCCGCGCCCTCGCCGTCAAGCCGCAAGTATTGTTGCTCGACGAACCGCTCTCCGCCCTCGACGCGAAGATCCGCGTTTCGCTGCGCGAGGAAATCCGGCAGATCCAGCAGCAGCTCGGCATCACCACCGTCTTCGTGACGCATGACCAGGAAGAGGCGCTGTCGATCTCCGACCGCATCGTCGTCATGAATGCCGGACACGCCGACCAGATCGGCACTCCGTTCGAGATCTACAACACGCCGGCGACCCGTTTCGTCGCCTCCTTCGTCGGCACGCTGAACATCATCGAGGGCAAGGTTGCGGATCCGGCAAGCGGTGCCGTCACCATCGGCGGTCAACGGATTTCGCTGAAGGAGCCGGTCGCCGGCATGAAGGGTGGCGACAGCATCTCGCTCGCGCTGCGCCCGGAAGCGGGCTCGATTGCCGAAGGCGCCAAGGGCGACACGGCCCTCATCGGTGAGGTCGTCGCGACGAGCTTCCTCGGCTCCGTCATTCGCACAAAATTGCGCGTCGGTAACGACATCATCTCATTCGACACGTTCAACGATCCGGGCCTCACCCCGCCGGTCTCCGGCGAAAACGTCACGCTACGCTTCGCCGCCAAGGATCTACTCGTCATCCGCGAATAGGTCCCGCTGATCGCCAGAATGATTTGTTCCGGCTAGGGGCCCGCCTTGGAAAAATCTGTCGCGATTTCCCGTTTTTCCGTCGCAGCGCGCGTTTGACCGCGCCCTGCCGGCCTATATAGTCGCAAGCGTTCTCAGGGCGGGGCGAAATTCCCCACCGGCGGTAGCAGCCAAGCGATCCGAAAAGATCATGCGGCTGGAGCCCGCGAGCGCTTCGGAAGCTGCCACGCATCCGAAGGTCAGCAGATCCGGTCAGACTCCGGAGCCGACGGTTACAGTCCGGATGGAAGAGAGCAAGCAGGAGCGGAGTCCCTTCTCGGGCTCTTCGCGCGTGCATGTTCGCCCGACGGGATCATTGGAAAACGCCAAACCCTGAAAGGCTTGAGACCATGACCATTCTTTCCCAACCCTCCGCCAGGATTGCAATTGTCCGCGCCCGCTGGCATGCCGACATCGTCGATCGCTGCGTCGATGCTTTCGTCGCGCAGTGGACGAAGCTCGGCGGCAACTCGGCTGACGTCGAGATCTTTGACGTCCCCGGTGCTCTCGAAATCCCGCTGCATGCACAGACGCTTGCCAGGACCGGCCGCTATTCCGCGATTCTCGGAACGGCCTTCGTGGTCGACGGCGGCATCTACCGCCACGACTTCGTCGCCGGCACGGTGCTCGACGGCATGATGCGCGTGCAACTCGACACTGATGTGCCGGTCCTTTCCGCCGTGCTCACGCCGCATAATTTCCAGGAAAGCGCGCCGCTGATCGCCTTCTTCCGTGATCATTTCGTCATCAAAGGCGAAGAGGCCGCCAATGCCTGCGCCCAGATCCTCGACGCCCGCGCCAAGCTGGCCTTGATCGACGCCTGAGGCTCCGTCCGAACAAACATGTCGAGGGGCACGACCGGTACCGGTCGTGCCCCATTTTTTTCCTGCAAAGCTCGAATGCCTGCTGCGTGGTCGGCGCAATTGAAAATTCCGATGCACTGCGATATCGAAACTTGACTCTAAAGCGAAAGATTATGCACTTCGTTGGGCCGTAAGGCCCAGCGAGCCAGGGATGTGACAATGACATTTCAGCCGCGCATGCAGAACAAGATCAGCGGTTTCTCTGTCGTAGGCGGACTCCACCGGCGTCATTGGAATGGTGTTGTTGCCGATGTGTGGGACGTCGAATGCATTCCTCACGCGGGCGGCTACTACGTCGCGGAAGATCCGCGCCTGTTCATCGTGCTCGACGCCAGGGGCGGAGGCAATTGCCGCGTCAAGCTCGCTTCGAACGGCAGAAGCGCCGTCCAGAACTATCATCGGCAGGCCCTCTCCTACATACCGGCCGGCGTGGAGCTCTGGACCGACGTCGTCGATATCCAGTACCTGCGGCATCTCGACCTGCACTTCAACGTCGATGCGCTCAGCCGACGTCTGATGGAAGATCTCGATCCCAGCGCGGTCGAGACGCCTCGGCTGATGTTTCAGGAGCCTCGTTTTCTCCACCTCGCAGAATTGATCGCGGCCGAATGCCTCAATCCGCAGCCGCTGCACGACCTCTACGGCGATGGACTGACGCTGGCGCTGTTCATCGACCTGATGAAGATCAACAGGCGCGAGAGCCGCAAGCGCAGCCAGTTGGCAGCCTGGCAGCTGCGCCGCGCGGTGGACTACATCGGGGAAAACATCGCCCGCAATATCCGGCTCGAAGAACTGGCAAACATTACCGGTCTGTCGCAATCGCATTTCAGCCACGCCTTCAAGGCATCGACCGGCATGGCGCCGCACCAGTGGCAGACAAACGCCCGGATCGAACGCGCCAAGGAAATGCTGATCAAGGACGACCGGTCGCTGACGACTGTGGCGGCCGAAAGTGGCTTTGCGGATCAGGCACATTTCACCCGCGTCTTCAGGAAGACGGTCGGCACGACGCCGGCGCTTTGGAAAAAGAGCCGTCTCTCCTGAAAACGGCTCCGCCGACCGCCTGGTGCAATGCGGAAATTTGCCCAGGATCGTTCAATTTTCCCGGATCCGGACAAGCCCGGTCGAAATACTTGAGATAAATACTCATCTTATTAATGGGACGACTGTCCAGGTCGCGTTCTTCGGGGGTGAAGCGCGGCAGGGCCGATTTCGGGGCAAGAGATACGATGCAGAACAATGGCAACGGGGTCCGCTTGAAGGACGTCTTGGCGGGCGGCGTGGCATTTGCGGTACTGCTGGTCGCCGGAGCGGCGCAGGCGCAGGGCGGCAGCGCCACCCAGCTTGACAAACTGGTGGTCGAAGGCGGAGCGTCGGGGAACGGCGGCGCAACAGGCCCGGTCGACGGCTACGTGGCCGAGGCAACCGCGACGGGATCGAAGACCGCGACGCCGCTGACCGAAATCCCGCAGTCGGTCTCGGTCGTCGGTCGCGAGGAACTGGACGATCGCGCCGTGGTCAACAAGGTCGATGAAGCCTTGCGCTATACGCCCGGCGTCATGGCCGCGCCCTTCGGCGTCGACGCCGATACGGACTGGTTCTACATCCGCGGCTTCGATGCGGCGCAGACCGGCGTCTTTCTCGACGGCCTCTCCCTCTTCAGTTACGCCTTCGGCAATTTCCAGATCGATCCCTTCATGCTGGAGCGGATCGAGGTGCTGAAGGGGCCTGCCTCCGTGCTCTATGGCGGCGCCAATCCGGGCGGCATCATCAATCTGATCAGCAAGCGGCCGCTCGACGAACCGCTCTACTACACGGAAATCGGCATCAACAGCGATGGCAACGCCTTCACCGGCTTTGACGTCAATGACCGGCTGACCGAAGACGGAACCGTTCGCTACCGCCTGACCGGCAAGATCGCCGGCGGCGACAATTACTCGGATTTCTCCGAAGACCTGCGGGGCTTCATCCTGCCGCAAGTAACCTATGCCCCGGACGACGCGACCAGCCTGACGGTATTCGGTCTGCTGCAAGGGCTCGACCAGGTCCATGTCGGCAACGGCTTCCTGCCCTATGTCGGAACGGTGGTCGACGCCCCATTCGGCAAGATCGACCGGAATGCCTACTTCGGCGAACCCGATATCGACGAGGGAACCTACGCCCAGCAGATGCTCGGCTATGAGTTCAAGCACGATTTCGACAATGGCTGGACCTTTAGCCAGAACGCGCGTTACGCCCACCTGCACAAGCACGAGCGGTACCCATACCCCTACGGCTATGTCGGTCCGGGCTTCGGCAATGTCGAGCCCATCGGTCCGGACTACCTTCTGAACCGCATCGGCTTCGAGGCGACATCGAAAGTCGGCAGCTTCTCGATCGACAACCGGGCGGAGACGGATTTCGATCTCGGCGCAACGAATCACACTTTCCTCGCCGGGCTCGACTACAAATACTACCGGCTCGACCATATCGGAGCGTCGGGAGGCGCTACACCGATCAGCCCCACCGATCCGGTCTATGGTGCGCCCCAGGGGCCGACGGCCGTCTATATCAACCAGATCTTCACGCAACAGCAGATCGGCATCTATGCCCAGGACCAGGTGCGCTTCGGCGACGGCTGGCTCGTAACGCTCAATGGGCGCTACGACTATGTCGACACCGACCTCAAGAACGGCGCGACAGCCTGGGCCGGAGCTTCCAACTTCAGATATGATGACGGCGCGCTCAGCGGCCGGGCCGGCCTCGCTTACGAGTTCGACAACGGCTTCACGCCCTATGTGAGTGTCGCGACCTTCTTCAACCCTCTCGTGGGTTCACGCGACTCCAACCCTGATCCTGCTGTCACGACTTTGGTGCCACTGAAGCCCGAAGAGGGCTACCAGTACGAAGCGGGGATCAAATACGAGCCGACGTTCATCGACGGGTTGTTCACCGCATCCATCTTCGAGATCACCAAGCAGAACGTCCAGGTGACTGAGCCCATCCTTGGGCTCTCCACCCAACGCGGCGAGGTGCGCTCCCGCGGGATCGAGCTTGAAGGCAAAGTCAACCTTGATGAAAACTGGAAGGTCATCTCCGCTTTCAGCTATACCGATCTCGAGATCACCGAAGACACCAATCCGTCGCAGCTCGGCAAGTCGCCCTATCTCATACCCGAAACGCAGGCTGCGCTGTGGCTCGACTACACGGTGACCAGCGGCGCCCTCGAAGGCGTGAGTCTCGGCGCCGGCGTCCGTTACCAGGGCGAATCCTGGGCCGATGCAGAAAACACGAAGAAGGTGCCAGACGCCACGCTCGTCGATGCTGCGATCCGATACGAGAAGAACGATTGGGCCGCCTCCCTCAACGTCGCCAACCTCTTCGACAAGGAATATGTCAAGGGATGCCAGGGACTCTTGACCTGCGGTTACGGCGAAAGCCGGACCTTCACGCTGAAGCTTAGCAAGACGTGGTGATCGGCTATGCCCATAACGCCGGAGCGAATTGAATCACCTCGTGAAGCGCTTGAATCGAATCTACAGGCGTCTCTCGCAAAGCCTTGATGCGACTCGGCAATTGCACGCCGAAGCAGGACCTCAATGCGCGCCCTGCCCGCCACCGAACGCGCGTTCGAGTGCACGCGCCTTATGGCGATGGCCGGCGCGTTCGTAACCGATGACGGTGATCACCGGCGCGAACATCAGGATGATAAGGCAGACCGCCATGTCGATGCCCGCCATCGCCGCCCCCACCGATGCGGCCAGCACGAGGACCGTGGCGCAGAACTGCCAGACGTGGCGACGCTCCATCGCCCTGACCAGATAGACGTACATGGCGTAGATCAAGCCTATGTAGACCGCAACGGGAACGGCGACCGTCATCACCGCCGCCACGGACGAGATATGTGCCTTATGCTCGATGTAGTAGGCAGCGACGTGCAGTCCCGCACCCGTCGCGATGATGGCGGCGAAGATCACCATGTGCCCATAGCCCCAGACGAAGGCGCGCTTGCGAAACTTGTGAAGGATTTCTGCGCTCGGGAGCGTGAAATAGATCCACCACATGCCGAAGGTCAGTCCGGTGCCGGCGATGCAGACAAGGGCGACATCGACATTCCAGCCGCTTCCCTCGACGACGGCCGTCACGGAAGCGACGGTTCCAACCACGCCTTCACCGAGTGCGATGATCGCAAGCAGGCCGTAGCGCTCGGCAATATGGTGCGCGTGCCAGGGGGTACCACCCTGCAGCGACTCCGCAATCACCGGCCCGGCCATTTCGACCAGGGTCAGCACGACGACGAACACGAAGGTGACGAGCAGGGAGAAATCGATGAAGATCAGCACGATCCAGCCGATCTGGGCGATCGAGACCGCCGCCGCATAGGTGGTGCAGGCCTTGCGGCGGAGCGGATCCTCGCGCGCCGCCCTCAGCCACTGGAACACCATGGCGACCCGCATCACGACATAACCGAGCACCATGACGCCGTTATTCAGATTTTCGCCCTTGTCGATCGACTCGAACATCGGCGGCAGCCCGATGGCGAGTATGAGCACGCCGACCATCTGCACCATCGTTACGCAGCGAAACACCCAGTCGTCGGTATCGTAGGCCGAAGCGAACCAGGAAAAATTCACCCAGGCCCAGCAGATCGCGAAGCTCGCGAAACCGAAGCCAATCAGCCCGGCCTTGAAGTGCCCCTCAGCCAGGAGATGCGCGAGCTGTGCGGCAGCAAGACTGAAGGCGATCACGAAGGTCAGGTCGAAGAGCAACTCCAACGGTGTCGCGACGCGATGTCCCTCGTGCGGATCCCGCCCGCTCATTCTGGCGACATGATGAGCAACCGAAGGCGGCTTGTGTTGCGGGATCTCGGACATCGAACGCTCCGGCTCTTCTACACCGCCGTGCGGCTTTTCAGACGCACGAAGGTCGCTGTAGCACTTTGAGTTGCTGCATCTTTCCTTAAACCGCTCCGGTTTAAGGAAAGATGCAGAAGGAAATGCGCGCATCCTCAAATATTCACCGGAAGGCAGTCAAGGCCGCAACGTCGAGACGGGAACCGAAACCAGCTCCTCGCCCCAGGCCTTACTGGCCGAGATTCCTGAGGTAGAGCGAAAGAAGCTGGGTCTGAGAGGAGATGCCGAGCTTGCGATAGACGTTGCGCCGGTGAACCTTGACGGTGCCCGTCGAGATGCCGAGCTTCAGGCCAATTGATTCCGACGAATGCCCCTGAAGCACCAGTTCGATGATCGCCGCCTCCCTTTCGGTCAGGTTCAGGTGTTGCCAGACGCCGTCGGCGGGCGGATGCGTCGCCTTCCGCCGGCCTCGCCCCGTCTTCGCCAGCGCCGCGTCGAAGCGGCGGCCGAGATCGGCCCAGTGGTGGCGTACAAGCGCCGCCACCAAGGGCTCGGCCCTCCTGAGCAAAGCAAATTCCGCTGCGCTGAAGGTGCCGGTCGCCTCGCGTCGCATCAACGAGAGGACGACAGTGATCTCACCGCTGATCGGGACGAAAAAGCCGATCTCCTCCGCAAGCCCGGTCTGGACGTAGTAGGTGCGGTAGTATTCGCTGGAGAAAAAGCGGTCCGGCGCCAGTTCCCGCATCCGCCAGACGCCGGGCTTCGGCGCGCATGCGGCGTGATAGAAGGGGTCGAGCAGATAGGGCCCGGCCTGATAGAGGCTGACGAAGAGAACGTGATCCTTCGCGTCGAAGGTGCTGTAGAGATCGATCGGGCGCTCCTTGCCGCGATAGGCGAAGACGACGACATAATCGAAGTTCATCAGGGTCGACATCAGCCGACGAAATGCGCCACCGACGGCTTGATCCTTCATCGGCACGCCGTCGACCAAGGGTGCCAGCGCCTGAAAAAGTCCATCGAGGTCGATACTCAAATCGCACTCCCCGCCCGTTTTTGCCGCTTCAGGGTATACTCCTTCCACAGGGCAATCCGGGTTGA
Organism: Sinorhizobium terangae; assembly: GCF_009601505.1. Taxonomy (GTDB): domain Bacteria; phylum Pseudomonadota; class Alphaproteobacteria; order Rhizobiales; family Rhizobiaceae; genus Sinorhizobium; species Sinorhizobium terangae. Next base: position 36,423 of record NZ_WITC01000002.1, on the reverse strand, counting down.
AATACCTCTCTTGGGGTATATACCAGCGCCACCGCATTTGACTAGGCTGCTTGGCAATGACGGTGGAAGATGGGGCCAGGAGTGCCACATCCTCGAAGAACAACCGCAGGGAACAGACGTGACATCCGCTTCGACGAACGACATCGAATTCCGTTCGGTCGCCAAACGCTATGGCAGCGTGACGGCCGTCTCGGACATCAACCTCGCAGTGCCGAAAGGCGCGTTCGTGGCGCTGCTTGGCCCTTCCGGCTGCGGCAAGACTACCTGCCTGCGCATGATCGGCGGCTTCGAGCAACCGAGCGAGGGCACGGTCTATGTCGGCGGTCAGCCGATGAACGGCGTGCCCGCCTATCGCCGGCCGGTCAACATGGTGTTCCAGCAATATGCACTGTTCCCGCATCTCGATGTCGAGCAGAACGTCGCCTATGGCTTGAAGCAGATGCGCCCACGCATCGCCGCTACGGAAATCGCCCGTCGGGCACAGGAGGCGTTGGAGATGGTGCGCCTCGGCGGCTTCGGCAAGCGCCGCATCCACGAAATGTCTGGTGGCCAGCAGCAGCGCGTGGCGCTCGCCCGCGCTATCGTCAACAAGCCGAAGGTGCTGCTTCTCGACGAGCCGCTGGCCGCCCTCGACAAGAAGCTGCGGACGGCCATGCAGATCGAGCTCCAGAGCCTGCAGCGCGAACTCGGCATCACCTTCGTGTTGGTCACCCACGACCAGGAAGAGGCGCTATCGATGAGCGACCTCGTTTGTGTCATGAGCACCGGCCGTATCGTCCAGATCGGTCCGCCGCAGGAGATCTACGACCATCCAGCGAGCCTCTTCGTCGCCGACTTCGTCGGCAAGACCAACCGCATCGCCGCCACCGTCGACGCGGGCACGAATTCGATCCGGCTGGCGAACGGCGTCGGCCTTGCGAAACCCGCGAGCGCCAACGGCACACTCGGCGCGGCCATGGTTGCACTCCGCCCGGAAGCGATCAGCCTCGTCCGCGATGGCGCGGCGACGCTTCAGGGCACAGTCACCCACCGCATCTTCCTGGGCTCGTCAGTCGAATATTCCGTCGAGGTCGACGGCCTCGGCGACTTTCTGGTGACCGCCGACCGCCGGAGCCTCAACGAAAGCGATCTCGCGGAGCCCGGCGAAAGAATCGGGCTCGCCTTCGATCCCAACGCGCTTCACGTCTTCCCGGCCTGAACCGCCGGACCTGCTGCCATCACTGCACGTCAACGATAAGGGAACAGCATCATGAACAAGTGGTACAGAGAGAATGCCCCGATTACTGCCGAAAAGCTTGCCGACGAGCTGATGCGCCTGAAGCGCGGCTCGGTTACGCGCCGCCACTTCCTCGGCGTGACCGGTCTCGGCCTTGCAGCCGCCGTCTTCGCGCGCCAGCCTGGCCTCTTCAATTCCACGGCCTTCGCCGGCGACCTCGGCACGCAAATGTCGATCGCGACCTGGCCGAACTATCACGATCCCGCCACCTTCGAGGCCTTTACGGCCGCAACCGGCGTTGCCGTCGAGGTCAACGTTTTCGGCTCGAACGAGGAAATGCTGGCGAAGCTCCAGGCGGGCGGCACCGGATGGGATCTCTTCGTCCCGACGAACTACACGATCTCGACCTATGTGAAGCTCGGCCTGATCGACGAGCTCGATATGTCGAAGCTGCCGAAGTACGACGCCTCGACCGAAAACGCCCGCTTCACCAACGAGGGTATCGTCGACGGCAAGACCTATGCCGTGCCGAAGAACTGGGGCACGACCGGCATCGCAGTGAACTCCAGCAAGATCAAGACCCCGGTCACGAGCTGGAAGGAGTTCTTCGACGTGGCGATGACCGAGGCGGACGGCCGCGCCATGGTGCACGACTACCAGCTCACCACCATCGGCAATGCGCTGGTCTCGCTTGGGTTTTCCTTCAACTCCGTCAAGCCGGACGAACTCGCCAAGGCCGAGGAACTGCTGATCAAGGTGAAGCCCCACCTCTATGCGATCAACAGCGACTACCAGCCGTCGATGCGGGCGACCGACGCCTGGATGACCATGTGCTGGACCAATGACGGCGCGCAGCTCAACCGCGACATGCCGGAAATCCAATTCGTGCTCGGCAAGGACGGCGGCGAGATCTGGTCGGATTTCTACGCCATCCCGAAGAGTGCGGCCAACAAGGCCGCCGGCTACGCGCTGCTCAACTACCTGATGACGCCGGAAAACGCCGTCAAGGAGCACATTGCCAACGGCGCGCCGACGACCGACAGCCGCGTCCTGAAACTTCTGCCGGCCGACGTCACTTCGAACAAGATCGTCTATCCGGACGAGGCGGCGCTCACGCCGCTCGAATTCGGCGCCGCCGTGACGCTCACCGATCCCGGCCGCGCCGAGCTGATGGCGCGTTTCAAGTCGGCGTGATTCCGAGATTCGCCCCTCACCCTATCCCTCTCCCCGCCAGCGGGGAGAGGGGACAAGCTAGTGCCATTCGTGCCATTCGTCCCCTTCTCCTCTTCGCCATGGGCGAGAGGGAACGAAGCGGGCGCCACGAGTCACCTTCGCCCCGCTTGCGGGGAGAAGGTGGCCCGGCAGGCCGGATGAGGGCCTTCGATCTAAGTGCATTTTGACGGACCGAACTTCATGCGAGCGGCAATGAACACGAAGAGGAACCTGGTGACGGCGGCGCTGGTTGCGCCGGCGGCGGCATGGCTCTGCGTCTTTCTCGTGCTCCCCTTCATCGCCATGCTCGTCTTTGCCTTTGGCGAACGCGCGCCGGAGGGCGGGTATCAGGCCGCCTTCACCTTCGCCCAGTTCGCCAACCTGCCGACGCGGGCAGCGGCGTTCTGGAACACGCTGGTGCTTGCACCCGCCGGCGCCATGCTCTGCCTGCTGGTCGCCTATCCCGTCGCCTATTATCTCGCCGTCCGGGCGAACCCGCGCTATCGCCTCATCCTCGTTTCGCTGGTGGTCGTGCCGTTCTGGACGAGCCTGCTCGTGCGCACCTATGCCTGGATGTACATCCTCGGTTCGCGCGGCATTCCCAATCTGCTCTCGATGATCGGCATCGAGGACGTGCGGATGCTCAACACGCCCGGCGCCGTGCTGCTCGGCATCGTTTATGGCTATCTGCCGCTGATGATCATGCCGATCTATGTGAGCCTGGAAAAGCTCGACCGCCGGCTCTTGGAGGCCTCCGCCGATCTCGGCGCCAAACCGGTCTCCACCTTCTTCGGCGTCACCTTGCCGCTTTCGCTACCCGGTGTGATGACCGGCGTCGCGCTCGTCACCATCCTGCTCCTCGGCGAGTACCTGATCCCGCAGCTTCTCGGCGGCGGCAAGGTCTTCTTCATCGGCAATGCGCTTGTCGATCTCTTCCTGCAATCGCGCAATTGGCCGTTCGGCTCGGCGATCGCCGTCACCCTCGTCGCCGTCGTCGTCGTGGTGCTGATGGTGGCGATGCGGATCGCCTGGAAGGTCGCGGGCACAAGACAGGTGGACCTCGTCTGATGCGCGCCTTCATCTCCTCCGTCTATCTCTTTCTTTACGCGCCGATCGCGCTGGTCGTGCTGTTTTCCTTCAATGCCGGCCGCAATGCGAGCGAGTTCACCGGCTTCTCGACCGCCTGGTACGGCAAGGCGCTTGGCAACACGTTCCTGGTCTCGGCGCTCGAAAACAGCCTGATGATCGCCTTCACCAGCGCCGCACTCGCCGCCATCTTCGGCACCATGGCAGCACTCGGCATGGAGCGGCTCGGCATGCGTACACGCGCCGTCTTCGACGCCTTGTTCGCCGCGGCGATCGTCGTGCCGGGCGTCGTCATCGGCATCGCCACGCTGGTCGCGCTCGTCGCCGTCTTCTCCTTCGTCAATCCCGCGCTCGCGACGATCTGGCCAGGCGATCAGCCGCCGCAGCTCGGCCTCGGCTACGGCTCGATCATCGCCGCCCACGGGCTCTTCTCGATGGCGCTGGTGACGATGATCGTCAAGGCGCGGATCGCGAGCCTCGGCCGTGACATCGTCGAGGCGTCGAGCGATCTCTACGCGACGCCGCTCACCACCTTCCGCCTGATCGTGCTGCCGCAGATCCTGCCGTCGATCCTCGCCGGTTTCCTGCTCGCCTTCACCTTCTCCTTCGACGATTTCATCATCGCATTCTTCGTCGCCGGCTCGAAGACGACCCTGCCGATCTATGTCTTCGCCTCGATCCGCCGCGGCGTGACGCCGGAAATCAACGCGATCGCGACTCTGGTATTGGTCGCCTCGCTGCTCCTGATCCTGACAGCGCGCCTTCTCATGCGCGAAAAGAAAAGCAAATCCGGGGAGTGAAACAATGATCCTGAAAGACCGGGTCGCGATCGTCACCGGAGCAGGCTCTGGCATCGGTCAGGCAGGCGCTGCCATCATGGCGCGCGAAGGCGCCCATGTCGTGGTTGTCGACCGCAGCCGGAAGGCCGCGGAAGCGACCGTCGCGGCGATCGCCGGCACCGCAGGCAGCGCCGAGCCGCTGGCGATCGACGTGACCGACGACCAGGCGCTTTCCGATGGCATTGCCGACGTGCTTTACCGCCACGGCCGGATCGACATCCTGCACAATCACGCCGGTGCCCAGGTTGCCGGCGATCTCGAAGGCGTCGACGTGGCGGGCTTCGATCGCTCCTGGAGCCTCAACGTCCGCGCCCATTTCATGGCCGCCCGCCTCGTCATGCCATCGATGAAGGCGGTGGGCCGCGGCGTCATCCTCAACACCTCCTCGTCCTCCGGAGTTCTCTACGACCGCGAGATGATCGCCTACACGACGACGAAACACGCCGTCATCGCCATGACCCGCCAGATGGCCGGCGACTATGCGAAATACGGTGTGCGTGTGAATGCGCTCTGCCCCGGCTGGGTGGATACGCCCTTCAACGAACCCTTCATTGCGCAAATGGGCGGGCGCGGCGCGATCGAGGCCTATATCCGCGAGAAGGTGCCGCTCGGCCGTTGGGCGAGCGTCGACGAAATCGCCGAGTCGATCCTCTTTCTCGTCTCCGATCGGTCGTCCTACATGACCGGGCAGATTCTGGTGGTCGATGGCGGGGAGACGGTCGTCTGACACGCCATCGAGGCACCATCAGACCTTCACATGACCGATGCCCTTTGCGGCGATTTCCTCGAAGGACTCGTCGTAGCCCGCATCCGCATAGCGGATGACTCCGAGTGACGTGTCGTTAGTCAGCGCGTGGTCGAGCCGCTCGTCGGCGGCCTTCGTGCCGTCTGCAACGACCGTCACCCCGCAGCTCGTCATGTAACCGGCATAGCCGCCTCCGCCCGAATGGACGACGACGAGATCGGCCATCGAAGAACAGAGCAGCATCGCGTCGAGCAGTGGCCAGTCGGCGATCGCATCCGACCCGTCTTTCATCCGCTCGGTCATGATATTCGGATGCGCCATTGCGCCAGCGTCGAGATGGTCCCGCGAGAAGGCGACGGGCCCCTTGAGCTCGCCGCTTGCGACCAGTTGATTGACGCGCCGTGCAAGCGCCGTGCGTTCGCCGTGGCCGAGCCAGGCGATGCGCGCCGGCAGACCCTCGAAGGGAATGTGCTGCCGCGCAAGCCGGATCCAGTTGGTGATGATGCGATTGTCCGGGAACATTTCAAGGAGCAGGTCGTCGATCACGGCGATGTCGCTCGCCTCGCCGGAAAGCGCCATCCAGCGGAACGGGCCGATCGCGCGGGCAAAGAGCGGCCGCAGATAGGCCTCGGTGAAGATCGGAATATCGAAGGCGTTGGCAACACCCCCTTCCCGCGCCTGCGTGCGGATCAGGTTGCCGTTATCGAAGACTTCCGCGCCCTCTTTCTGGAAGTCGAGCATGGCCTTCACATGCTCGACGATCGAGGCGCGGCTCGCCGCCATCAGCTGCCCCTGCCCGTCTTCGCGCAGCGACCGCACCTGGTCGAGGCTCATGCCCTTCGGCACATAGCCATAAACGAGATCATGAGCCGAGGTCTGGTCGGTGACAACGTCGGGCACGATGCCGCGCCGGGCGATCTCCGGATAGATTTCCGCCGCGTTGCCAATGAGCCCTACGGACAGCGCCCGCTTCTCCTTGACCGCCGCGTCGATCATCGCGAGCGCCGCGTCGAGGTCGGGCGCGATCTCCTGAAGATAGCCGACCTGCTGGCGCTTCTTTGCCCGCTCGGGATCGATGTCGACGCAGAGGATGGCCGCACCCGCCATGCGGCCGGCGAGCGGTTGCGCGCCGCCCATGCCGCCGAGACCCGCGGTCAGCACGAAACGGCCGGAAAGATCGCCGCCGAAGCGGCGCTCGCCAATCCGCATGAAGATCTCGTAGGTGCCTTGGATCACCCCCTGGCTACCGATATATTGCCAGGCGCCCGCCGTCAGCCCGCCCCAGCAGATCAGCCCCTTGCGTTGCAGTTCGTAAAAGACCTCCGCCTTCGCCCATTGGCCGACGATGTTGCAGTTGGCCATGATGACGAGCGGTGCCTTGGCATGGGTCTTCAACAGGCCGACGGGCTTGCCGGACTGGATGACCAGCGTCTGGTCCTCGTCCATCTCGATGAGCGCCTTGACGATCGCTCGGTGTGACGGCCAGTTGCGCGCCGCCTTGCCCAGCGCCGCGTAAACGACGAGATTATCCGGGTCCTCGCCGACCGAAAGGACGTTCTCGAGCAGCCGTAGCAGCGCCTCCTGCCGCCAGCCCCTGGCGCGCAGCTCCGGCCCGCCGGGAATCGGAAAGTTCGGATGACGGGGATTGGATTTGGGCATTGTGGTCGTCCTTTGTTGCGTGGACGCAGAATTTGCCCCTCACCCTAACCCTCTCCCCGCTTGCGGGGAGAGGGGACATCGTGGCCATCGCGTCCGCCGGCACTTGCGGCAACCGGTGCGGCCGTTCCCTCTCCCCGCGAGCGGGGAGAGGGCTAGGGTGAGGGGCAAGCTGCGCCCTCCTTCATTCACTTCGGCGGCAAAGCTTCGACGAAGGCGAGCGCCGCATCCAGCAGGCGCTGGCGCAAGGCGTCGTCGCCATAGGACTCCGCGCTGGCGCGCACCCAGCCGTGCATCCGGCGCTCGCCCATCACCATCTGCACGATGCCGGGCAGCGCCAAGGCCCAATCGTCATTGCCCTTGCCAAGCCGCACCAGCATTCCATCCTCGCGGGCGCCGCAGAGCAGATTGCCGTTCACGAGAAAGGCCAGACCACCGAACATCGGCTTTTCCGAAAGCCCCGGCCGATCGCCGAGGTCTTGCCTCACCAGTTCCTCAAGCCCCGGATCGCGCGCCACATCGCCCTCCCGTCAACGCTTCCCCGCCAAGGCGTAGCGTGCAATCTCGATCCCCATCGCCTTTTCGACCGGCGGATAGACGGACGGGTCGAGCACACTGGAGGCGAGCGGGATCACCGACTTCGGCACATGCAGCACGAAGACCGTCATGCCCACCTGCAACTGCCCGACGCTCAAGGGTTCGCCTTCCGGAGACAGCGTGGTGATGACATCCGGGAAGGTTGCAAGGCGAGTGCCGTCCGGCGTTTCCACGGCCATGTATTCGTTCATCACATGGAGTATCGTTGAGTCATCGCCCTTCCCGAGCGTAACAGTGCCGATATCGAAGGCTTCCTTGGTATAGACGACGGTTTTGTCGGTGATGGTTCCCTCGGCAAGAATGGAGCCGTTGGTGGTGTTTGCGATTGCATCGATGACGGCACTGCCGCCCTTGCCTTCCGCAGCGATAATCGCCTCGCCCAGAGTCAGCGCCATGGAGATGCCGCCGAGCGCGGCATTGGCCTTGACGTAGGACGCGTGGACAGGATTGCGGCAGGAGGCGATAAAGCCGCCTGACATGTCCGCAGCGGTCCTCAGGATCGGCGACACCTTGGCCGTTGCACCCCGGACCACGAGTTCGATATAGCGGTTTTCCTCGCGGTTTCCCCCAACCGCCGTCTGGATCATCGGTTCAGGCGAACCGGCGAGACCGATCGATCCCATGTCGCCTGTCGGATGGGCGCGGATATCGCCGACGGCATCAACCACCTTGGTGCCGAGGATCGCCGAGGGCAGCCAGCCATTCAGCGTCGAGGACTTGCCGTTCTGCCCGATGATCAGGCCAGTAAGCTTTTCGCCGAGCGCCTCCTGCAGCAGTTCAACCGCCTTCACGTAATCGACACCGCGCATCTCCCACGGCGTGGTGGAGGCCGGCGCGCCGATTGCAGCGGCGGTCGCCACCCAATCGTCCGGCTCCAGCTCGTTGATCGAGACCAACTCCGGCTTGCCGATCGAGACCGCCGCAAGCCCCAGCATTCGCCCGTGATCCGCCCAGCCGCCACCGCCCGCCGCGTAGACGGAGCCGCCCTTGACTGCCGCCTCGACATCCTTTTCCGTCAATATTCGGCCCATCTACGTCTTCTCCTGCAATTGTCCGTCGAGCCGGAGCACTGCCTCGAGCAGCACCGCCGCGCCAAGCGCGATATCGTCGTTTTCCGCCCATTCCTCGGGCGCATGCGACCGGCCATCGCGACAGGGAATGAAGATCATCGCGGATCTCGTTATCCGGCCCATCCAAGCCGTGTCGTGCCCGGCGCCAGAAGCCATGAGTCGATGCCGCGCGCCGACGCGCCCGCAGGCCGCTTCCAGCGTCGCGAGAACCAATGGATCGCCAGGTGTCGGGTGATTGTCGGAGATCACCTTCGGCGTGATTGTGACACCGACCTCCTCGGCGATGCGTGCGGCAAGCGCTTCGACCTCCGCGATGAACACGTCCATCTGCGGCCGCAACTCGGCGCGGGCATCGATCAAGAGCCGCGCCCGCGAGGGCACGACATTGGCGGCATTCGGCTCGATTTCGAATTCGCCGACGGTCGCGGTGAAGTGCCCCTCGCCTGCCGCATGGGCAAAGCCGAGCTTCTCGATCTCCAGCACAAGCCGCGAGGCGGCGACAAGCGCATCGCGGCGGCGCCCCATCGGGGTCGTGCCCGCATGATCCGCCTGCCCCTCGACGATGATCTCGATGCGGGTAATCCCGGAGATCGCCGTCACCACGCCGATATCCAGGCGCTCGGCCTCGAGCACCGGCCCCTGCTCGATATGCAGCTCCAGGAAGGCCTTGACGTCGGAGCGCTTGGACGAAGGCAGACGGGAAGGATCACCGCCTACTTTGACGATGCCTTGGCGGAGCGTCAGCTCGTCGTGCGCACGGCTCAGCCAGCCATCCGGAACGACCCCCGCCATGCCGCGGCTGCCGACGCAGGAAACGCCAAAGATCGACACCTCCTCGGCAAGGAAATCGACGATCTCCAGATCATGGTCGAGCTCGATACCGGCGTCAGAAAGGGATCGCGCCACTTCGAGCGCCGCCGCAACGCCGGCGATCCCGTCGAAGCGGCCGCCTTCAGGCACCGTATCGGAATGCGAGCCGAGCATGATCGTGCCGAGCGCCGGTTTGCGACCCTTGCGCCGGCCGATGAGGTTGCCGGCCGCATCGATCCTCGTATCGAGACCCGCGGCGCTGAACCGTTCTTCGAGGAAGGCGCGACCTTCGAGAAATAGCGGCGTGAAGGCGCGGCGGGTGTAGGGGTGGTCGGGCTCGGTTATGCGCTCCAGGCCCCTGACGATATCGGCGATGCGGCGCGCATCGACCGGCAGATTGGTTTGCGATGCGGTCATTGCCGCGGCTCCCGAAGCGGCAGGCTCGGCAACGGCCGCACGAAGGCACCGGTGCCCGGCTCCGCGACGACCCGACTGCCATCACAGACGAGGCGTCCGCGCAGATAGGTGGCGGAGACCCGCCACGGCAGGCGAATGCCGTTATAGGGCGACCAGCCGACGACATTGTTACCGCTTGTCGCCGCATCATAGACATAGGATTCCGGCGTCATGACGATAATATCGGCATCCTTGCCGGCTTCGAGCGCTCCCTTGCAGTGGTTGATTCGGAAATGCCGCGCGGGGTTGAGCGCCATAAGCTCAGCGGCGCGCGTCAGCGGAATGCCGCGCTCCAGCGCACCCTTGACGAACAGCGGCACCATCACCTCAAGGCCCGGCACACCGGACGCATTGGCAAGCATATCCGGATTGGTCTTGCGATCCTCCGACCAGCTCACATGATCGGTCGAAACCAGCGTCACATTGCCGTCAGCCACATGCCGCCAGAGTTTTTCAACCTCCGCGCGCGGGCGGATCGGCGGGTTGATCTTGGCCTTGCCGCCGAGGCGGCGGACGTCGTTCTCCTCGTCCAAAGTGAGATAATGAATGCAGCACTCGATCGTCGCGGCATGGCCCTGCGCCCGATAGGCAGCCGCGATTTCGTAGCCGCGGCCAAGCGAGCAATGCACCACATGCGCTGGACAGCCGGTTGCGGCACCCGTCTCATAGATCTGGTTGGTCGCAAGAAGCTCGGTCAGCGGCGGCCGCGAAAGACCGTGGGCCCGATAGTCGCTGATGCCGGCGGCCTTGACCTTATCGATCGCGGCCCGTACCGCCTCGTCATCCTCATTGTGAACGCCGGCGGTCAGTCCTGTCGGGGCGATCGCCCGGAAGCACTCCTCCAACAATCCAGCGGGAATTCGCGGGAACCGTTTCGGGTCCGTTCCAAACGTCGAGAACTTGAAGGCGGCAACACCGGCCTCCACCATCTCGCCAATCCGCAACGCCCCCTCCTCGGGATCGATGGTACCGTAGAGCGCAAAATCGACGCGGGCCTGCGGGCTCGCATGGGCGATCTTCCGTCTGACCGCTTCCGCCGAGCAGACGAGATTGCCCTCGTCAAAGGGCATGTCGACGATCGTCGTCACGCCGCCGGCGGCAGCCGAGCGTGTCGACCAGATGAAATCCTCCTGGTTCTTCTGCGACAACGAATGCACCTGGGCATCGATCGCACCGGGGAGGATCAGCGCCCTGCCGAGCTCGTGCCGTTCTCGTGCCGACGGGGCTGCTCCCTGCCCGACATGCACCACCTTGCCGTCTCGCACCGCCACATGTCCGCCTTCGACGACGCGATGCGGCAGTACGACGGTGCCCTTCAGAACGAGATCGAAGTCGGACATTGCTCTTCCCTTCCCGTTCATTTTGCCAGTTCATTTGGACAACGCGAAGAAATCGTCGAATTCCGGCATCGGCGCAGACTCGACGAAGGCGCGCAACAGGTCATGGTCGGTGAACGCCGCCTGCAGCGCTTCGATCTCCTTCGAGAGCGGCCGGTCCTTGAGATAGATCGGGCTGACCGAGCGGGTGCGATCATAGGCGAGCCTGACGACGCCTTTTGGTTCGTCGCCGACGAGATCGATGGCTTGTGCCGACAGCATCGCCTCGATCGCCGCCAGTTGCCGGAGGTCGCGAACCTGCGCCTCCATGCGTTCGACGATCAGCGGCAGGAAGGTCGCCTCTTCCTCCAGTCCGCCCGCAACGACGATCGACTGCGCAGACAAGGGTACGGCAAGCGACTGGACACGCATGTAGAGTTCGACCGCGAGCTTCATCAGCGGCCCGAGCCCGGTGGCGACCTCCCCGGGGGCAACGAGATTGACCGAGAGATTGCGCCTTCCGCCGTTCGAAAGCAGGATGCAGCGGTTCAGTACATTGCGCGCCACATGCGAAAAGGCAATCTGCGCCGCCTCGATATAGAGCGTCGTCGTCAGCGGCAGCGACGCGCCGGATGAATGCACCTGGCCGCCGAGCACCACGGGATTGTCGTCCGAGAGATAGGTTGCCTCGACAAGCCGGCCAGCGGCCACCAGCAGCGTGTCGACGACGGCGCCGAAGACCTGGGCGGTCATGCGCAGACTTAGCGGATCGTGGATCGCCGTCGGCAAGGGCCAATCCGCCATGCCCGACTGGCCGTAGAGCCAGGATCCGACGAGTGCCTCGCCGCGCGTCGAAAGCGTCGCCGCCACCAGCCAAGGATCGGCCGAGGCGCCGAGCGCGCGAGACGACATGACGCCAGTCACGAGCAGGACGCGGATCGCTGACGCCGCCTCGCGCAGGACGTCGCCCGCCGCCGCGTAGGAGATGGCGTTGACACTCAGCGCGGCGAGCGCATCGCGCGCCCGCATGACGAAGGGGGTGAGCCCCGCCTCCGTCAGCGCCGACTCCGCCGTCATCAGCTGGCCGTTGTAATAGGCCTCGCCGACGCCCGTCAGAACGGAGGCAACCTGGCCCATCAGGCCGATATCGGCGCAGCCCATCGAGCCATGACGGCGCACGGCCGGGACGATGCCCCGCTCGAGAAGCGCGACGAAGGCATCGATAAGTTCCGGGCTGCATCCCGTGTGCCCGCGCATCGCGGTGTTGACCCGGATGGCGATCGCCTTGCGGATGATCGGCGCGGCAAAGAATTCGCCAGTGCCGAAGTGATGGGCGCGCACGAGCGAAGTGTTGAATTCGGCGAGGTCGTCCGCCGTCCATAGCCGGTCCTTCATCGAGCCGACGCCGGTGTTCGAGCCATAGACCGGCAGGCCCATCGCGACGCGGTCGGCAACAACCTTGTGCGTAGCGGCCACCCGCTCCATGCCGGCATCATCCGCGACCGGTCGCGCCAGCCCGGAGCCGATCTCTTCGAGGAGCCCGAAGTCGAGCGGTTTTCCGCACAGGACGATGGTCTTGACCGATTGCAGCATGTTGAAACGAAACCTCTTTTGCGAGCATGCTATGCGCACAGTGCCGATGCGTGGTATATCCCAAATTCGGAACGAATGATGCCGAAACTCGAACAGATCGATCGGCATCGCTGGTCAAGGCGCGGGTAGGTTCGTGGATATTGCGACGATCGTCCTTGTTGACGCGACGCTGCGGGAAGGTGGCATACGACGTGCGGCGAAGCTCTGCAGGCGCCCGCCGTCGAGCGTCAGCGCCGCCGTCCGGCGCTTCGAGCAGACAATTTCAGTGCCGCTGCTTCGCCGCGAGGGCGCCATGCTCGTGCCGACGCTAGAGGCGCAGGCGCGCATCGCCGACATCGCGGAGGCGGCGGAAACCGCAACGCTTCTCGCCAGCCGCCTCGGGAGCCCTGCGCCTGGCCCGATCCCGCCCGTCAGCCTGGCGGCGCTCGACCGTTTCGTGAAGATCGCCCGCAACGGCAGCATTCGCTCGGTCGCACGGATGCTCGCCCTCGGCCAACCCCAACTGACCCGCCAGATGGCGGACCTCGAACGCCACCTCGGATATCCACTGTTCGAGCGCGCCCATCACGGGGTGGTCTGTACAGAAGAAGCGCTTGCCGCCATCCCTCTTGCGGAAAAACTGCTTCAATGCTGGGGACGCCTGACGCGCGCGTCGGACGACCGTTTTCGCCGCGACGCGACGACATGGCGTCTCGGTGCGGTGATGCCGCTCGGCCCCGAGAGCGAGATCGCGCGCATGCTGGCGGCGCTGACGGCCGCCTGGCATGCTTCCCGCCCCCGTCAGCACCTGTTCATTTCAAGCACCACGGCGGACGAACTCATCGCCGGGCTGAAGAGCCGGCGCTTTGACGCCGCACTCCTCGACGTCGCCGACTTCCCCAGCGAATTCGATGGCCGGCTCGTATCGGAAACGCCACTGGCGCTCGCTGGCGCCGCGGCGATACTTTCCGAAATGGACGGCGACTTCGCGCGCCTGCTGTGCGCCTCCCCGATCGCAATGCCGAGTGCCAAGAGCGGACTGAGGCGCGAGGCGACGCGTTTTCTGGAAGATACGCTGAGCGAAAGCGAGCGGCGGCGCCTGACCCTGATCGATGTAGACTCGATCCCTGTGATCATCAATCTCGTCAGCCACCATGGCTACCTCTCGATATTGCCGGAAAGCTCGCTCTCCCGAGTCCATCGCCCGCCCGCGATGATCCGCCTCGCGCCCCGATACAAACAATCCCTCACCCTCGTCTGGCCCAGAAAGGCGCTTTGGGCCCAGGCTGGCGAAGCCATCTTCCGGATGATGAAGACGGGCACGGCGCGGACCTGAATCGTCTTCTAACGAGGTTGCACGAAGCTGCTGATTCGATTCGCCGATCCGTCGGCGATTGAATCTTCGTCTGAAACTTTTGAATCAACTCTTGAGCTTCAGTCGCCGGCGCGTTTCGCTGGGGCTTTCGCGGTAGTGCGCGCGGTAGCTGCGCGAGAACGAGGATGATGAGTTGAAGCCGGTGATCGCGGCGATATCGGCGAACTCCATTCGCGTCTCGATCACCTTGCGGCGCGCGGCATTGAGACGGAGAGCGAGATAGTGCTCATGCGGAGCAACGCCCATCGTATCCTTGAAGAGGTCCTGTAGATGCCGGGCGCTGACACCGACTCGGCGTGCGAGCCGCGCGAGCGTCAGCGGCGCCTCGACGGTCTCCTCCATCAGCTTCACCGCCGCGCCGACCCGGGCATCGAGAATCCGCATGTTGCCGATCGCCGGAACCTGCAGCAGATCGCCGCGCGTGCGTTCCTGCTCGTAGATGAAGAGGCGCGAGACCTCTAGCGCCAGCGAATAGCCATGCGCCCGGCGGATCAATTCCAGCATCAGGTCGAGCGTCGGCAGCGAGCCTCCGGTGGTAATCCGCTTGCCGTCGATGACGAAACGCTCGCGCACCATAGTCACATGCGGATAGGCGGCGGCGAAATCCTCAAAATCCTCCCAGTGGGTGGTGACGGAAAAGTTGTCGAGTAGGCTGGTCTCGGCAAGCAGCCACGAGCCGGATTCGATTCCCGCCATGACTTCCCGATGCCGCGCCGTCTGCGACAGCAGCATCTTGAGTTGCGAGGTGGCACTGCGCTCCCAGTTGTAGCTCGAAAGCACGAAAAGCGGCGCCGTCTCCCGCTGCGGCCGGAAGGGACCGGAGACTGGAATCGGAATGCCGCTCTTGGTCTCGATCGCCTCGCCGTTCGGGCTGAAGATCGTCCAGGTATAGAGCGCCCGCCCGGCAATCCGGTTGGCGGCACGTAGCGGCTCGATGACGGAAGCGACGAGGATCAGGTTCGTCTCCGGCAGCACCAGCAAATCGATATGCTGCGCCTGCGTAACGATCTCGTCCATGGCAAAACTTCCTCCTCATACTGCCGATAATGTATAGCGTAGAACCGATAATGAAAAGCAATGGCGGCCTTTCTGCCTCGTAATAGCTCCCAACAAAAAGGGAGACAGCAATGCCGCTCAGCATGAACCGCGAGGTATTCATCACCTGCGCCGTCACCGGTTCGGGAGACACCGTTTCCAAATCCAGCCACGTCCCGATTACACCAAAGCAGATTGCGGAAGCCGCAGTCGAGGCCGCCAAGGCTGGTGCGGCGATCGTCCATTGCCACGTCCGCGATCCGGAGACCGGCGCACCCGCCCGTCGCCTCGACCTCTACAAGGAGGTGACCGACCGCATCCGCTCCGCCGACATCGACATCGTACTCAACCTGACCGCCGGCATGGGAGGGGACCTCGTTTTCGGCAATGTCGAAAGCCCCTTCCCCGTCAACGAGAAGGGCACCGACATGGCCGGCGCCACCGAGCGTGTTGCCCATGTCGCCGAATGCCTGCCCGAGATCTGCACGCTCGACTGCGGCACGATGAACTTCTCGCTCGGCGACTACGTCATGACCAACACGCCGTCGATGCTGCGCGAGATGGCGCGCCAGATGACAGCACTTGGCGTGCGCCCCGAGATCGAGGCCTTCGATACCGGCCATCTCTGGTTCGCCAAGCAGCTCGCCGAGGAAGGCCTGATCGAGGACCCTGTGCTGATCCAGCTCTGCATGGGCATTCCATGGGGCGCGCCGGACGACCTCAACACCTTCATGGCGATGGTCAACAACGTGCCCTCGAACTGGACTTTTTCTGCCTTCTCGATCGGCCGCAATGCGCTCGCCTATCCGGCCGCGGCGATCCTTGCCGGCGGCAACGTCCGCGTCGGCCTTGAAGACAACCTCTATGTCGGCAAGGGCCAGCTCGCGACCAATGGCCAGCTCGTCGAAAAGGCGGTCTCCGTCATCGAGGGTATGGGTGCGAAGATTATCGGGCCTAAGGAGGTCCGCGAAAAGCTTAAGCTGACGAAGAGATAAGAAGACCCCTCCCAACCCTCCCCACAAGGGGAAGGGCTTAACGTGCGGCGCCGCCGAACTCCCACCGAAACGTCTGTGTCCGTGGAAGTGTTTGCATCAAGGCGCCGGCGAAGCGGCAGAATAGCTGCCAGAGTGGGATGTACAGGATCCGGAGCCGCTCATCCCTCCCTCATTGGGAGGGTGGCCCGCAGGGCCGAGAGGGGTTCCGCGGCAACAGTTGGATGGAGAGGGAATGAGCATCATCACCAAGGCCGCCTGCGTCGGCGGCGGCGTCATCGGCGGGGCCTGGGCGGCGCGTTTCGCGCTTGCCGGCATCGACGTCAACATCTTCGACCCGCATCCGGAAGCCGAGCGCATCATCGGCGAGGTCATGGCCAATGCCGAGAAGGCCTATGGCATGCTGACCATGGCGCCGCTGCCGCCGCGCGGCAAGCTTACCTTCTGCAAAAGCATTGAGCAGGCGGTCGAAGGCGTTGACTGGATTCAGGAAAGCGTTCCCGAGCGGCTGGAGTTGAAGCGCGGCGTGATCACCGAGATCGACGCCTTCGCCCGCCCCGACGCGCTCATCGGTTCGTCGACCTCCGGCCTCCTGCCCTCGGACCTGCAGGCCGACATGAAATACCCCGAACGCATGTTCGTGGCGCATCCCTATAACCCTGTCTATCTCTTGCCACTGGTCGAACTCGTCGGCGGCAAGAAGACCTCGGCGGCGACGATCAAGCGGGCCGAGGAAGGCGTTGCCGAAATCGGCATGAAGGGCGTCGTCATAGCCAAGGAGATCGAGGCCTTCGTCGGCGACCGTCTCCTCGAGGCTCTCTGGCGCGAGGCTCTCTGGCTGATCCAGGACGATATCTGCGACACCGAAACGCTCGACAATGTCATGCGCTATTCCTTCGGCATGCGCTGGGCGCAGATGGGCCTGTTCGAGACCTATCGCATCGCCGGCGGTGAAGCAGGCATGCGCCATTTCCTCGCCCAGTTCGGCCCCTGCCTCAAATGGCCCTGGACCAAATTCACCGATGTCGTCGACCTCGACGATGCGCTCGTCGAAAAGATCGGGTCGCAGTCGGACGCACAAGCCGCCGGCCGCTCGATCCGCGAACTTGAACGCATCCGCGACGAAAACCTCGTCGGCATCATGCATGCGTTGAAAGCCAGCAACGGCGGCGAAGGCTGGGGCGCCGGCAAACTGCTCGCCGATTTCGAAAAGCGTCTTTGGGCCAAGGGCGGCAACCAGGCGAAAACCCATGACGCCTCCGGTCCGCTGCGCCTCATCGATACCAAGGTCAATGCCGCCTGGGTCGACTACAATGGCCACATGACCGAGCACCGCTACCTGCAGCTTTTCGGCGACACGTCTGATGCGCTGTTGCGGCTGCTCGGTGTCGATTTCGCCTATGTCGAGGCCGGCCATAGCTACTACACCGTCGAAACGCATATCCGCCATCTGGGCGAGGCCAAGCTCGGTCAGGAGCTCTATACGACGCTGCAGCTCCTCGCCTCCGACGAGAAGCGGGTTCAATTCTTCACCAGGATCCACGACGCCGCATCGGGCGAGGTGATCGCGACCGCCGAGCAGATGATGCTGCACGTCGACGCGAAGGCCAGCAAATCCGTACCGGCGCCGACGGAAGTGCTGACGAAGTTGAAGCCGATTGCGGAAGGGCATGCGAAGCTTGAGGTGCCAGAAGGCGCCGGGCGGCACGTTGGACAGAAGCGGTGAAGGTGATGAGGCGGATGATTTGCCCCTCATCCGCCTGCCGGCACCTTCTCCCCGCCTGCGGGGAGAAGGGACTCGCGGCATGCTCCCAGTCCCCTCTCCCCGCTTGCGGGGAGAGGGTCAGGGTGAGGGGCAAATAGCCAAGCACGCCGCAGGCCGATGAGGAGATCGGCCCAGGCAGGCGGACAAAAGAATACGAGGGAGAGCAATGAATTTCGCACTGTCCGAAGAACAGCAGATGATCGTCGACACGGTCCGCAACTTTGTCGAGACCGAGATCTATCCGCACGAAAACGAGGTCGAGCGCACTGGCACCGTGCCGCGCGAACTCGGCCAGGAAATTGCCCGCAAGTGCAAGGAGCTCGGCTTCTTCGCCTGCAATTTCCCCGAAGAGGTCGGCGGTGCCGGCCTTGATCACCTGACGTTCACGCTCGTCGAGCGCGAGCTTGGTCGTGGCTCGATGGGACTGACTGTTTTCTTCGGCCGCCCCTCCGGCATCCTGATGGCCTGCAATGACGAACAGCGCGAGCGTTACCTGCTGCCGGCCGTCAAGGGCGAAAAATTCGACGCGCTCGCCATGACCGAGCCGGACGCCGGCTCCGACGTGCGCGGCATGAAATGCTTCGCGAGACAGGATGGCGACGACTGGATCGTCAACGGCACGAAGCACTTTATCAGTCACGCCGACATCGCCGACTTCGTCATCGTCTTCATCGCCACCGGCGAGGAACAGACGCCGCGCGGCCCGAAGAAGAAAATCACTTGCTTCCTCGTCGATCGCGGCACGCCGGGTTTCCAGATCCGCGACGGCTACAACTCCGTCTCGCATCGCGGCTACAAGAACTGCATCCTCACCTTCGATGACTGCCGCCTGCCCTCCTCGCAGATCCTCGGCGAGGTGCACAAGGGCTTCGATATCGCCAATGAATGGCTCTACGCCACGCGCCTGACGGTCGCCGCCACCTCGGTCGGGCGGGCGCGGCGCGCCTTCGACTATGCGCTTTCCTACGCCGCCGAGCGCAAGCAGTTCGGCAAGCCGATCGGGGCCAACCAGGGCGTCTCCTTCAAGCTCGCCGACATGATCACCGAGATCGACGCGGCCGACCTGCTGACGCTGTCTGCCGCCTGGCGGCTCGATCAGGGCCTGCCGTCAAACCGGGAGATCGCCTCGGCAAAGGTCTATGCCACCGAAATGCTCGCGCGCGTCACCGACGAGGCGATCCAGATCTATGGCGGCATGGGGCTGATGGACGACCTGCCGCTCGCCCGCTTCTGGCGCGACGCCCGCGTCGAGCGCATCTGGGACGGCACCTCGGAGATCCAGCGCTACATCATCAGCCGCGACCTCTTGCGGCCGCTGGGGGCTTGAGCGATGGCGGATTTTCTTCATTTGCTGCGGGTTAAGACCCCTCCCCAACCCCTCCCCACAAGGGGGAGGGGCTACCCCGCCGCACCCTCCGCGGCCTTCCCGAACAGGGGCCTCTCGCCGCGCCGGCGAATTGGGCAAAGCGGCGCCGCGGCTAAGCCCCTCCCCCTTGTGGGGAGGGGTTGGCGAGGGGTCTTTCCCGCACCCAGAGAACAACGAGCGGCATTTTTCGGCAGCGGAGCGCCGGAATGACCACCCCTCCCCGCTCCCTCGACCGGCTGATCCGCCCGCACTCCATCGCCGTCTTCGGCGGCAAGGAGGCGCGTCGCGTCATCGAACAATGCGACAAGATGGGCTTTGCCGGC
This sequence comes from Sinorhizobium terangae, assembly GCF_009601505.1. Taxonomy (GTDB): domain Bacteria; phylum Pseudomonadota; class Alphaproteobacteria; order Rhizobiales; family Rhizobiaceae; genus Sinorhizobium; species Sinorhizobium terangae. Next base: position 16,992 of record NZ_WITC01000002.1, on the reverse strand, counting down.
GAGATCTGGCCGGTCCACCCGCGCGAAGACGAGATTCTCGGCCGCCGCTGCTATCGCTCGGTGGCGGACCTGCCGGATGCGCCGGACGCCTCCTTCGTCGGCGTCAACCGGGCGCTGACGATCGAGATCATCCGCGATCTGGCAGCACGCGGCGCCGGCGGCGCCGTCTGCTATGCTTCGGGCTTCCGAGAGGCAGCCGGCGAGCTTGCCGACGGCAACGATATGCAGGAGGCGCTCGTTGCCGCCGCCGGCGACATGCCGATCGTCGGGCCTAATTGCTATGGCTTCATCAACATGCTCGACGGCGCCCTGCTCTGGCCGGACCAGCACGGCATGCTGCGCGTCGAGCGCGGCGTGGCGATCCTCACGCAGTCCTCGAATATCGCCTGCAACATCTCCATGCAGACGCGCGGGCTGCCGCTCGCCTATGTCATGACCGCCGGCAACCAGGCGCAGACCGGGCTCTCCGACATCGCCTGCGCTGTGCTCGAGGACCCGCGCGTCACCGCCGTCGGCCTCCACATCGAGGGCTTCGACAGCATCGAGGCGCTGGAACGACTGGCGATCCGCGCGCGGGACCTGCGCAAACCCGTCGTGACGCTGAAGGTCGGCAAGTCGGAGGCCGCGCAACTTGCGACCGTCTCCCACACCGCCTCGCTCGCCGGCAACGACCGCGTCTCTTCGGCACTGCTTGCCCGCCTCGGCATCGGCCGGGTCGACACGCTGCCCGAGCTCCTCGAAACGCTGAAACTCCTGCATCTTCACGGCCCGCTTGCGAGCGCCGACATTTCCTCGATGAGCTGCTCTGGCGGCGAGGCCTCGCTGATGGCAGATGCGGGCGTCCGTCGCCGGGTCAACTTCCGGCCATTGCTCGAGGAGCAGCGCCAGCCGCTGAAGGAAAGTCTCGGCGAGATGGTGACGATCGCCAATCCGCTCGACTACCACACCTTCGTCTGGGGCAACCGTGACAAGCAGACGGCCGCCTTCACCGCGATGATGAGGGGCGGTTATGCCCTGAACCTGATCGTGCTCGACTTCCCGCGTCTCGACCGTTGCGACGCCGCCGACTGGGTGACGACCTGCGAGGCGGTCATCGCTTCGGCTGAGGCCACCGGCGCTGTCGCGGGCATCGTCGCGAGCCTCGGCGAGAACATGCCGGAAGAAACCGCCCTGTCGCTGATGGCTGCGGGCGTCGTTCCCTTCTTCGGCATCGACGAAGCGCTCGCCGCTGCGGAGACTGCAGCTGAGATCGGCGCCAGCTGGGCGAGACCTGCTCCGCCGCCCCTCCTCAAGGTCCGCGGCGAAGCGGGCGATGCCGTCACGTTGACCGAGGCGGAGGCCAAGGCGGAGCTTCTCGAAGCTGGCGTTGAGGCTCCCCGGGGCAAAACGGCCGCCACGGCCGAAGAAGCGGCAGATGCCGCCGAAGCCCTCGGCTTCCCGGTGGTGCTCAAAGGCCTCGGCGTCGCCCACAAGACCGAAGTGGGCGCGGTCAAGCTAAACCTCGCGAGCCGAGACGAGGTCTATGCCGCCGCGACGGCGATGGCCGCGGTCGCTTCGGGCTATCTTGTGGAAAAGATGGTCGCCAAGCCTGTGGCGGAACTCATCATCGGGGCAATGCGCGATCCCGTTGCCGGCCCGGTGCTCACCACCGGCGCAGGCGGAATCCTCGTGGAATTGCTCGATGATTCGGCGATCCTGACGCTTCCGACCACCGAGAAAGCGATTTCGGAGGCGATCGACAGTCTCAAGGTCAGGAAGCTGCTCGGCGGCTATCGCGGCGGTCCGAGGGGCGATGTCGCGGCTCTGACCAGGACTGTCGCCGCTGCGGCATCTTATGTCGTTGCAAACGCTTCCAAACTCGATGAACTCGATATCAATCCTGTTATGGTGTTACCGGAAGGCCAAGGAGCCATCGCCGCTGACGCCTTGATCCGCCGGAGGAAATGACGCCTATGACCGGACCGATCCTCACCCGCCGCAAAGGCGGCATTCTTGAAGTCACGATCGACCGGCCGAAGGCCAATGCCATCGATCTGAAGACCAGCCGGATCATGGGCGAAATCTTCCGCGAGTTCCGCGACGACCCCGCCTTGCGCGTGGCGATCATCACCGGTGCTGGCGAAAAATTCTTCTGCCCCGGCTGGGACCTCAAGGCGGCCGCCGATGGTGACGCCGTCGACGGCGACTATGGCGTCGGTGGTTTCGGCGGGATCCAGGAACTGCGCGACCTCAACAAGCCGATCATCGCGGCCGTCAACGGCATCTGTTGCGGCGGCGGTCTGGAGATTGCGCTTTCGACCGACCTCATCCTTGCTGCCGAGCACGCGACCTTCGCGCTGCCCGAAATCCGCTCCGGCACCGTCGCGGATGCCGCTTCGATTAAATTGCCGAAGCGCATTCCCTACCACATCGCCATGGACATGCTGTTGACCGGCCGCTGGCTCGACGTCACCGAGGCAAACCGCTGGGGCTTCGTCAACGAAGTTCTGCCGGCCAACCGGCTGATGGAGCGTGCCTGGGAACTCGCCCGCCTGCTCGAAAGCGGGCCACCGCTCGTCTACGCCGCCATCAAGGAAGTGGTGCGCGAGGCGGAAGGCCGCGATTTCCAGACGACGATGAACAAAATCACCCGCCGCCAGTTCAAGACGGTCGATATCCTCTATTCGAGCGAAGACCAGCTCGAAGGAGCACGCGCCTTCGCCGAGAAGCGCGATCCCGTCTGGAAGGGGCGCTGAGACGATACGCCGCAATGGCCGCGTGACTTTCAGCCGGCGAGAACCGGCAATCGACGTGGCGCGCCGCAAGGAACGGTGCATGCGGCAAAGGGTTCGTCCATAGGCCAAGCTTATGGAAAAGATTTGGAATTTAGGACGTTACAAGCCTGCTCCGAGCGACTAGCCTTATGCATCGGAACAGTCTGTATCGCCCGCCGTAGATCGCAAAGGGAGGAGAAACGAGACGACATCACGGGCAAGCTGGCTTCGAAGCCATTTCGGACGATACGCAAAAGTCTCTACCAATCACAACGAACGGCGAATGCCGACTGAAAGAAGGGAACAGGGGAATGAGCGATTACAAAGACTATCTGACACGACAGGTCATGCTGGGCAAAATGAACCGGCGTGAGTTTCTCGGGCGCGCGGCCGCTTTCGGTATCGCCGCCTCGACCGCCGGAACGCTTTTCGCAACCAGTGCGGCGGCGCAGGAGCCGAAGCGCGGCGGGCACCTGAAGCTCGGCCTCGAAGGCGCAGCTGCGACCGACTCGAGGGATCCGGCAAAAGCTCTCTCGCAATTCATGTTTGTCGTCGGCCGCAACTGGGGCGACATGCTCGTCGAGAGCCATCCGACGACCGGTGCGCCGGTGCCGGCGCTTGCTGAATCCTGGGAACCTTCCGCCGACGCGGCGACCTGGACTTTTACGATTCGCAAGGGCGTCAAGTTCCATGACGGTAAGGAGTTGACCGTCGACGACGTGATCAAGACCCTGCAGCGTCACACCGACGACAAATCGGAATCGGGTGCACTGGGTGTGATGAAGTCGATCAAGGAAATCAAGGCGGACGGCGGCAAGCTGGTGCTCACGTTGACGGAGGGCAATGCCGACCTGCCGCTGCTGCTTTCCGATTACCACCTCATCATCCAGCCGAACGGCGGCCTCGACAATCCCGACGCGATGATCGGCACCGGCCCGTACAAGGTGGCGAGCTTCGAACCGGGCGTTCGCGCCACTTTCGAAAAGAACACCGACGACTGGCGTACGGACCGCGGCTATGTGGATTCGATCGAACTGATCGCGATGAATGACGCGACCGCGCGTATCGCGGCGCTTTCCTCCGGTCAGGTACACTATATCAACCGTGTCGATCCGAAGACCGTCAGCCTTCTGAAGCGGGCACCCACCGTTGAGATTCTCAACACCTCTGGTCGCGGCCACTACGTCTTCATCATGCATTGCAACACCGCGCCGTTCGACAACAACGACCTGCGCATGGCGCTGAAATACGCGATGGACCGCGAGACGATGGTGCAGCGTATCCTCGGCGGCTACGGCAAGGTCGGCAACGACTTCCCGATCAACGATACCTATGCCCTTTTCCCGGAAGGCATCGAACAGCGCGCCTATGATCCGGACAAGGCCGCCTTCCACTACAAGAAGTCCGGCCATTCGGGTCCGGTGCTGTTGCGCACGTCCGACGTCGCCTTCCCGGGGGCCGTCGATGCCGCCGTTCTCTATCAGGAGAGCGCCAAGAAGGCCGGCATCGAGATCGAGGTCAAGCGCGAGCCGGGCGACGGGTACTGGACCAACGTCTGGAACGTCCAGCCCTTCTCGACCTCCTACTGGGGCGGCCGCCCGACGCAGGACCAGATGTATTCGACCGCGTACCTCTCGAATGCCGACTGGAACGACACCCGCTTCCAGCGTCCGGACTTCGACAAGATCCTGCTCGAAGCCCGCTCCGAACTGGACGAGGCCAAGCGTAAGGACATGTACCGCACCATGGCGATGATGGTGCGCGACGAAGGCGGCCTGATCCTGCCGATGTTCAACGATTTCGTGAACGCCTCTACCAAGCAGGTGAAGGGTTATGTCCACGACATCGGCAACGACATGTCGAACGGCTACGTCGCAACCCGCGTTTGGCTCGACGCATGATGACGGAAAGCGGACCAATGACTGGTCCGGTTCTGACGGATGGGACCGCGGGTGAACAGCCGCGGTCTGCCGACCTTTCCGGAGTGCCAGCGAAACCAAACCCCACCGGCGCCGATGGCGAGATCGGTGGCAGCTTCTGGCGGCGTTTCGTCTTTCGCCGTCCTCTCGCGGCGCTGATCCTTCAGCGCCTCGGCTTGAGTGTTGGATTGCTTTTCGCCGTTTCGCTGATGATCTTCGGCGGCATCGAGGCGCTGCCCGGCGACTTCGCCACCACCTATCTCGGCCAGTCGGCGACACCGCAGGCGGTCGAAAACATCCGCAAGGACCTCGGCCTCGACCGGCCCTGGAGCGAACGCTACCTCAATTGGCTTGGCGGCGCCGTCAAGGGTGATTTCGGCACCTCGTGGGCCAGCAAGAATTCGGTCAGCGAGCAGATCGGCAATCGGCTCGGCAATTCGCTGTTCCTCGCCTTCTTCGCCGCGCTCATCTCCGTGCCGCTCGCAGTCGGGCTCGGCATGCTGGCCGTGCAGTTCCGAAACCGGATGCCAGACAAGATCATCAACGTGATATCGCTCGCGGCGATCTCGCTGCCGGAGTTCTTCATCGGCTATCTGCTGATCATGTTCTTCGCGGTCAAATGGGGCGTCGCCACCTTCCCGGCGACGGTCTATGACAGCATGAGCTTCACCGAACGGCTCTCGGCGATCGCGCTTCCGGTCGCAACCCTCGTTCTCGTTGTTCTCGCCCATATGATGCGCATGACGCGGGCGGCGATCCTGAACGTCATGTCGTCGGCCTATGTCGAGACCGCCGAGCTCAAGGGGCTCGGCACCTTCCGCATCATCGCCCGCCACGCCGCGCCCAACGCCGTGGCCCCGGTCATTAACGTCATCGCGCTGAATCTGGCCTATCTGGTCGTCGGCGTCGTCGTGGTCGAAGTGGTCTTCGTCTATCCGGGCATGGGGCAATATATGGTGGATGCCGTGACCGTGCGCGACATGCCGGTCGTCCAGGCCTGCGGCCTGATCTTTGCGGCCTTCTACATCTTCCTCAACATGGCGGCAGACATTCTCGCCATTCTCGCCAACCCGAGACTGAGGCACCCGCGATGAACCTGAGATCCATCCCCTTGAGCGCCTGGATAGGCATCGCGGGCATCGCGATCGCCATTCTCTGCGCGATTTTCGCACCGGTCATCGCGCCCTATGGCGAGCGGGACGTCGTCGGCGATATCTGGCTTCCGGCCGGCGGCGACTTTCTGCTCGGCACCGACAACCTCGGGCGCGACCTGCTCTCGCGCCTGATCTATGGCGCCCGCACCACCATCTTCGTGGCGCTGGCGGCAACCGTACTCTCCTTCTCGCTCGGCATGATCTTGAGCTTTGCCGCGGCGGTCATGGGCGGTTTCGTCGACCAGCTCTTCTCGCGCTTCAACGATCTGATGATGGCGATCCCGACGCTGATCTTCGCTCTCGTCGTGCTCGCGGTGCTGCCGCAGCATCTCTGGATCCTTATCCTCGTGATGGCAGTGCTCGATTCCACCCGCGTCTTCCGCATCGGCCGTGCGGTCGCGCTCGACGTGGCGGTGATGGAATTCGTCGAGGCGGCACGGCTGCGCGGCGAAGGCTCGCTATGGATCATTTTCCGCGAGATCCTGCCGAATACGCTGTCGCCGCTCTTGGCCGAATTCGGCCTGCGCTTCGCCTTTTCGATCCTCTTCCTCTCCACCCTCTCCTTCCTTGGCCTCGGCATCCAGCCGCCGGCCGCGGACTGGGGCGGCATGGTCAAGGACAACAAGGACGGCATCATCTTCGGCATTTCGGCGGCGCTCGTGCCGGGTGCGGCGATCGCGACCCTCGCCATCTGCGTAAACCTCGTCGTCGACTGGCTGATGAAGCGGACCTCGAGCCTGAAAGGAGGGCGCGGCGATGCCTGAGCTTCTTTCCGTCAAAAACCTGAAGATCGAGGCGACGAGCTATCCGCCGGGCGAACCGCCCAAGGTCGTGACCCTGGTGGAAGGCGTGTCTTTCGACCTGCAGAAGGGCAAGGTGCTCGGTCTCATCGGCGAGTCCGGCGCCGGCAAGTCGACGATCGGCCTCTCGGCACTCGCCTACGGCCGCGGCGGCTGCCGCATTATCGGCGGCGAGGTGCTGCTCAATGGCCGCGACATCCTGAAGCTCGGCCGTTCCGGCATCAACACGGTGCGCGGCGCTCAGGTCTGCTATGTGGCGCAATCCGCAGCAGCCGCCTTCAACCCCGCCCACAAGCTCGGCGACCAGGTCATCGAAGCCTCGCTTCGCCATGGCCTCATGAGCCGCGACGAGGCAAAGCAACGCGCGCTTTATCTCTTCCGGGTGCTCGGCCTTCCCAATCCGGAAACCTTTGGTGATCGCTATCCGCACCAGGTGTCGGGCGGCCAATTGCAGCGCGCCATGACGGCGATGGCGCTCTGCCCCAACCCCGAACTGATCGTCTTCGACGAACCGACCACGGCGCTTGACGTCACCACCCAGATCGACGTGCTTGCCGCGATCAAGCACGCCATCGAAGAAACGCATACGGCGGCACTCTACATCACCCACGATCTCGCCGTCGTCGCGCAGATTTCCGACGACATCATGGTGCTGCGCCACGGCAAGACCGTCGAATACGGCACCACCAAGCAGGTGATCGAAGCTCCGAAGGAAGACTATACTCGCGCCCTCGTCAGCGTCCGCCAGACGAAGCGCGACGAAGCGGCGGACCAATCCGGTACGCTTCTCAAGATCGAGCATGTCCATGCCGCCTACGGCAGTGGTTTCAAGGTGCTGCACGACGTGTCGATGCACCTGCCGAAGGGCCAGACACTGGCAATCGTCGGCGAATCCGGTTCCGGCAAGTCGACGCTCGCGCGCGTCATCACCGGGCTCCTGCCGCCGAGCGAGGGCCGGATCACCTTCGAGGGCAAAGAGCTGCCGAAGGCTTTGAAGGGCCGGACGCGCGATGAACTACGCCGCATCCAGATGATCTATCAGATGGCAGACACGGCGATGAACCCGCGCCAGACGGTGCGCGACATCATCGGCAGGCCGCTCTCCTTCTATTTCGGCATGCACGGCGCCAAGAAGACCGAACGCGTCAGGGAACTGCTCGACCAGATCGAGATGGGATCGCGCTTCCTCGACCGCTACCCGGCCGAGCTTTCCGGCGGCCAGAAACAGCGCGTCGCGATCGCCCGCGCGCTTGCCGCCAAGCCGGAGCTCATCCTCTGCGACGAGCCGACCTCGGCGCTCGATCCGCTGGTGGCCGAAGGCATCCTGAATCTGCTTCTCAGGCTTCAGGAGGAAACCGCTGTTTCCTATGTCTTTATCACCCACGACATCGCCATCGTGCGAGCCATCGCCGACAGTGTCGCGGTCATGCACCGCGGTCGCCTGGTGCGCTTCGGACCGAAGTCGAAGGTGCTCTCGCCACCCTTTGACGACTACACCGACCTGCTCTTGAAGTCGGTGCCGGAGATGGAAATCGGCTGGCTGGAAAAGGTACTGAAGACGCGGCGCATGGAGAGCGCCGGCAATTGATGCGTTTTCTCTCCCTGAACTCGGGGAGAGAGAGACCGGCGTCGCCGACTCTAGTACTCCGCCGGTATGGTCAGCACTTCGGCCTCCCGCGTCTCCAGAAAGCGTCTGACTGCAGACGGCAAATGCCGTGATCCGAAGGGAAGCAGCCCGCAGCGCGAAAGCATCTGACGCTTGTCCGGACCCTGCCCGAGATGCCGCCAGATCATGCGCGAGGCATAAGGCAGGTTCTCCTTCCGCCACGAGACCCCCATCGTGGTGCCGCGCAGATAGACCCGTTGGTGCACCTCGAACGGCATTAGGATTGTCTGCGCCAGCATTGACGCGTGCCCCACGGTACGCTCGGCAATGAAGATGCGGTTTCGCCAGAAGGTGACAAGGCCGACATATTTCGAAAACTGCTGGATCTCGTTTGCCGCATCGCGAATGCGCTCGATCGATTTCACCCGGATCGAGCCGCCTTCCTCGTAGATATGCGCACAGGAACAGACGATGAAGCCAGGCCAGGAGAGCGAAAGATGATAGGTCTGGTAGTAGCCGAGATGGCGGCGGAGGGCCGCGGCATCGCCCGGAAATCCTTCAAGGAGTTGCCCCGCTTCCAGGCGATGGCGCTCGGGCCGTGTCATCCGCGCTTCGAACAGCCTCGGCGACAGCGAAAAATCCTGCGTCGAAAGCCCGAAGAACGCCGCGATCCGCGCGACATTGTGTGCCGACGGCCGCGCCTCGCCGCTGATGTAGCGATTAAACTGCTGACGATTGATACCGATTTCGCGGCAAATCTGCGAGATCGAGCGCCGGGTCGCGCAGGCGAAACGCAAATTGGTGACGAATGCATCGTCCTGCTCCACATCGGCCTCCTGACCTCTTGATATCGAGGAGCGTAAACTAGCGTAAATCAGCGTCAAGTCGCGAAATTGTGTCGCGTGAGGCAGGCGCTAGGCTTCCATCGAACAAACACACAAGGGGAACTCTGAAATGACGGAATTCACGAAGCGTCCCGACGGCCTTATCGTCCCGACTGGCATCAACCGCCGCGGCTTCCTTGCAGGGACTGCGGCGCTGGGTCTCGCCGCCGGCCTCGGCGGCACAATGATAGCGGGCGCAGCGCAGGCACAGGAGCCGAAACGCGGTGGTCACCTGAAACTCGGCCTCAAGGGCGGCGCGACGACGGACTCCCTCGATCCGGCCGCCTATACCGGCTCCGTGTCCTTCGTGATCGGCCATCTCTGGGGCGACAAGCTCGTCGAATCCGATCCGGTTACCGGAGCGCCCCTGCCCTCGATCGCCTCTTCCTGGGAGCCTTCCGCAGATGCTTCGGTCTGGACTTTCAAAATCCGTAACGACATCGCCTTCCATGACGGCAGCAAGCTGACGGTCGCTGACGTCGTCGCGACGTTGAAGCGGCACTCTGACGAGGGCTCCAAGTCGGGCGCCCTCGGACTGATGCGATCGATCAAGACGATCGAGGAAAAGGCCGGCGATCTCGTTCTGACGCTCTCGGAAGGCAATGCGGACTTGCCTCTGCTGCTGACCGATTACCACCTGATCATCCAGCCGGGCGGCGGCGTCGAAAATCCTGCCTCGCCGATCGGAACGGGCCCGTACAAGCTCATCAGCTACGAGGCCGGCATCCGCGCGACCTTCGAAAAGAACACCGCCGACTGGCGCTCCGATCGCGGCTTTGTCGACAGCGTCGAGATCATCGTCATGAACGACAACTCGGCGCGCATCGCGGCGCTTTCGTCTGGCCAAGTGCATTTCATCAACAACGTCGACCCGAAGACCGTCTCGCTTCTCAAGCGCGCGCCTCGCGTTCAGATCCTTCAGACGCCAGGCAAGGGCTTCTACAGCTTCCTGATGCATTGCGACACGGCGCCCTTCGACAACAACGATCTGAGGCTCGCGCTGAAATATGCGATCGATCGGCAAGGCATCCTGGATCGCGCCGTTGGTGGCTACGGCAAGCTCGGCAACGACTATCCGGTCAACGAGAACTACGCGCTGGCGCCGACGGGTATCGAGCAGCGCGTCTACGATCCGGATAAAGCGGCCTTCCACTACAAGAAATCCGGCCATGACCGGCCGATCCTGCTGCGTACATCCGATGCCGCATTCCCAGGCGCGGTCGACGCGGCGGTGCTCTTCCAGGAAAGCGCCCGCAAGGCGGGCATCGAGCTAGAAGTCAGGCGCGAGCCGGAGGATGGGTATTGGACAAATGTCTGGAACGTCCAGCCGTTCTGCGCCTCTTACTGGGGCGGGCGGCCGACGCAGGACTCTCGCTATTCCACTTCCTATCTCTCGAGCGCGGAATGGAACGACACGCGCTTCAAGCGCGAGGATTTTGACAAACTGCTCTTGCAGGCACGCTCCGAACTTGACGAAGCCAAGCGCAAGGAACTCTATCATACGATGGCAATCATGGTACGCGACGAAGGCGGCCTGATCCTGCCCGTCTTCAACGACTACGTGAATGCCGCCTCCGCCTCGCTGAAGGGCTTCGTGCACGACATCGGCAACGACCTTTCGAACGGCTATGTCGGAAGCCGCGTCTGGTTCGACAGCTAAAGTATTTTGCAGGCAGGTGGAATCACCTGACGTCGCACAAATGCGGCTAAACAAACAGATGGGGCGGTGGCGCGAACGCACGTGAGCGTATCCCACCCCAAAGCGGAACGAGGAAAAGTGTGGGCGGTTTTTCCGCCCGCATCCTGCATGTCAATCGTCGCAAATGGATCGGGAGGTACACAATGGCCGATCGCAACTTTACCGTCCTCGAGAACGAATGGATCACGCTCAAGGACGGGACGCGGCTTGCCGCGCGCGTCTGGATGCCGGAGGGCACGGAGCAGAATCCCGTGCCGGCCGTTCTCGAATATCTGCCCTATCGCAAGCGCGATGGAACGTGTGCCCGCGACGAATCCACCTATCCGGTCTTTGCGGCTGCAGGCATTGCCGGCGTGCGCGTCGACATCCGCGGCTCGGGCGAATCCGAAGGCGTGATCGACGGGGAATATACGCCGCGCGAGCTTTCCGACGGCTGCGAGATCATCGAATGGATCGCGTCGCAGCCGTGGTCAAACGGCAAGGTCGGGATGATGGGCATTTCCTGGGGCGGCTTCAATTGCCTGCAGGTGGCGGCCCTGAAGCCGCCGGCGCTCAAAGCGGTCATCTCGATCGCCTCGACCGTCGACCGCTACAACGACGACATCCATTACAAGAACGGCTGCCATCTCTCGGCGCAGCTCTCCTGGGCGGCGACCATGCTCGCCTATCAATCACGCTCGCCGGATCCCGAGCTTGTCGGCGAACGCTGGAGGGAAATGTGGCTGGAGCGGCTCGAAAACGAACCCTTCTTCCTGGAGGAGTGGCTCGAGCACCAGCGCCGCGATGATTTCTGGCGCCATGGCTCGATTTGCGAGGATTTCGAGGGCTTCCCGATCCCTGCACTGGTGATCGCGGGATGGGCCGACGGTTACCGCAACACGCCCATCAAGGCCGTCGAGGGCCTCGGCAGTAAGGCCAAGGCTCTGATCGGGCCCTGGGTGCACAAATATCCGCATTTCGCCTGGCCGAAGCCGCGCGCAGATTTCCACAGCGAGGCGATCCGCTGGTGGAACCGCTGGCTCAGGGATGAGAAAAATGACGCGGAACATGTGCCGCAAATGCGCGCCTACATTCTGGATGGACCGAGGCCTGCGCTCAGGCGAAATGAAGACCCAGGGCGATGGGTCGCCAAGGACGTTTGGACGACGCCGGAAATGCGCAAGTTTGCCATCGCCGGCGACGGCAGCCTGACAGCTGGCGCCTCGGCGGCGAAGGGCATCGGCGATGTGTATCTCCGCTCACCGCTCGATACCGGCACAGCCTCCGGCGAATATTTCACACTGAAACCGGATGCCGAAATGGCGGGCGACCAACGCATCGATGACGCTGGATCGCTCACCTTCGAAACGCAGCCGCTACTCGAAGCGCAGGATTATCTCGGGCAGCCGGTACTCAGTCTCGACGTGTCCTGCAGCGCCGAGACCGCGAACCTCGTTGCCCGTATCGTCGATATTCATCCCGACGGCACCGCGACGCGCGTCGCCTTCGGCGTGCTCAATCTCGCCCATCGCCACAGCAATGCGACGCCGCAGCCTATGGAGAAGAACCGCAGGACGCGCGTCACTATGGTGCTCGACGCCTGTGGCTATCGCTTCCGCGCCGGCCACCGCATCCGCCTGTCGCTGTCGACGTCCTACTGGCCGATGATCCTGCCGCCGCCGACCGATCCGGGCCTGACGATCGACACGGCCAGCCTGTCGCTCTCTCTGCCGCTTCTCGGCGACCATCGCGAGGTCGTCGTTCCGCAGCCGGCCGATCCAAATCCGCTGCCCCACTACATCGAGCATTCACCGGCCCAAACGCGCCGCACGGTCGAACGCGACATGACGAAGGGCGTGACTCACTACCGGATCTATGAGGATACCGGCCTCGTCGAGCATCCCGGCACCGGCAACGCGACGCAGGACATCCGCGACGAAACCTGGTCGATCGCGCCCGGTGATCCGCATTCGATGACGGGCGTTTCCACCTGGACCTGCATTGCGCGGCGCGGCGATCAGGTGGTGAAGACGGCCTCGACGGCTCGCTTGGCCTGCACTGAGACCGAATGGATCACTTCGGCCAAGGTCGAGGCTTTCGAGGGCGATGAGAAGATTTTCGAAAAGACATTCGAAAAGCGCATTCGGCGAGATTTCATGTGAGCGACCGGCGCGCGTCGGGGCTGTGCGGCCCCTCATCCCGCTGCCGCGACCTTCTCCCCGCAGGCGGGGCGAAGGGACCCGCGGGGCCAAGCTTCCCCTTCTTCGCCTGTAGCGAAGGCTGGCCGATGGTGACATGGAAGGCGGGACCCGCGACGGCGTCCCCTCGCGGAGAGAGGGCTAGGGTAAGGGGCAGGTCCACCCACGGACCACCTATGTCCCACTCAATCCCTGCAACGCTGCCACCGCCCGCTCCGCATCGGCGGCCGGAACAAAGACGTGATCATGATAATAGGCCGCTACCACATTGGCGCTAACGCCCTCGCGGGTGAGAGCGGCCGATACCGCTGCCGTCAGCCCACGGCCTCGAGCGCGGAGTGCACGCTGAGCGTGATGAGCCGCAGGACGGGACCATAGGAAAGCCCGGCCGCTTCCGCGCGCGACCGTTCGAGAATGAGCGTCAGGCCTTCCGCCTCGCGAAAGGTGCCGATCGGTTCCAGCGCAAGCGCGGACGCCGTATCGTCCTGAACGGTGCAGTAGACATATTCGCCTTCCCGCAGGATCGGGTTCATCTCCGCCAGAAGGCGGGCGAGATCGGTTACTCCGCTCACGGGGCCCTCACCTTGTCCCGACCAACCGCGCCACGCCGTGGACGAGGTGGAGAAAGCCTTCTTCTGCGCCCGGACTCATGTGCCGGGCCCGGAGCCACGCATGGATCATCTGCGGCTCTTCACGGTAGGTGACATCGACGCCGGCCTGCGCGAGCCGTGCCGCATAATTCCGCGCATCATCGCGCAAGGGATCGAAATTCGCTGCAGTAATATAGGCCGGCGGCGAGCCGGAAAGATCGCCAGCCTTCAGCGGATGGGCGAAAGGATTGTCCGCCGGCGCCTTCAGGGTGTCGCGGTAATAAGCTACGTCGGCCGTCGTGAGACCAGGCGCCTCGGCCATCTCCATATAGGAGCCGCTGACAAGATCGCCGCCAAGAGCCGGATAGATCAGCACTTGGCCGATAATACCGGAAAGCCCTTCGGCCTTCGCCTTGAGCACGATGCCCGCCGTGAGATTGCCACCTGCACTGTCGCCTGCGACAACCACTGGACTGCGTCCCGCAAGCAGCCTCTGCAACACCTCATAGCAGTCATCGAACGCCGCCGGCCAGACGTGTTCCGGCGCAAGCCGGTAGTCCACGGAGACGAGTTCCGCCCGCGCGCCATGCGCAAGCTCCGCACAGATCGCATCATGGCTGTCGAGCGAGCCGACGACGGAACCGCCGCCATGGATGTAAAAAATGCACGTTTCGGTAGCCACCTCGGCCGGGCGATAACGTCGAAGCGGGATGCGGCCGCCGACCTGCTCGTCCCGCCGTATCAGTCCTGCCGGAGACGGTGCATCGAATTCGGCGCAAAGCGCATCGTACCACTGGCGCTGCTGCTCAATCGAGGCGTTGACCGCATCGGCAGGATAGAATGCCTCACAGCGTTCGTGAAAGGCAAGAATGCTCGGCTCAGTCGGCATTGGTCGCGGTGTCTTCGAATCCATCCTGCTCTCCCGATTGAAGGAAACATGCCGCAATTCAAAGTGCTACAGCGTCTGAGAGGACGCACGGCGCTGTAGCAGAGACCTTACCATCGGCATCTCCTCGCGCACGACAAAATGCGGCACGGCATGGCGCAGCCTCACTGCCTCGCTTGCCATCGGGTCGCTGCCCGGTGTTAAGTCCGTTCATGGCATTCACACTCCGGCAATTGCAGTATTTCATCGCCGTCGCCGAGCAGGGCTCCGTCACCCGCGCGGCGCAGAACCTTTCGATTTCGCAGTCGTCGATTACCGAAGCGATCAAGGAACTCGAGACCGACCTCGGCGTCGAACTTTTCGACCGCCATCCGCGCGGTCTGTCGATCACCCACAACGGCCACCAGTTCCTGCGCCACGCAACAAAGATCCTGGCCGACGTTTCCGATGCGCGACGCAGTTTTTCCGACAGCCGCGAGGAACTCGGCGGCAAGCTCAATCTGGGCGTTACCTCGCTTGTCGCAGGCTATGTTCTCTCCGACCTGCTCGCCCGTTACCGTCGTGCCTGTCCCGGCGTCGAGGTGAGCGCGATCGAGGACAACGGCTCCTATCTCGAACATCTGTTGATCGGCGGCGAACTCGACGTCGCCGTGATGGTGATCTCCAACCTGCGCGACCGCATGGCGCTGCAGGCCGAAATCCTCGAAACCTCGCCTTATCGCGTCTGGCTTCCGATCGGCCATCCGCTCGTCAGCGCCGACATCATCTCGGTCGACGACATCGCCAAGGAGCCGCTGATCATGCTGACTGTGGACGAAATCGAGGAGAACACCGGCAAGCTCCTGACGGCGCTTGGCGCTCGCCCGCACGTCGCCTTCCGCACCCGCTCCGTGGAGGCGGTCAGAAGCCTGGTCGCGACCGGCGCCGGGATCGCGCTGTTGCCCGATCTCGTCTATCGCCCCTGGTCGCTCGAAGGCGACCGGATCGAAAGCCGCGACGTATCCGGTGCCCTGCCGGTGGTGCAGGTCGGCATGGTCTGGCGCAAAGGCTCCAGCCTGCCGCAATCGGCACGCGATTTTGTCGGAATCGCCGAAGCCCTTCGCAGCGCCCGCCCCCGCTAAGGTTGTGCTCGGCCTGGGAAATGCGCACGGAAAGCCGTTTTAGCACTACGGTATCGGAAAAAGCGATAGCGACATTCTGATTAATGAATTTGCGAATGCGGAGAAATCAAGGCACGCTTCGATCCGGGAACAAAGCTGCAGAACGCGGCATAAACTGGGGAGACTTCCGATGAAGCAGATCTTGAAATCCTGCACGGCGCTTACTCTTTCGCTGGCACTCGTCGCCCCTGCGCTCGCGCAGGAGCCGCTGAAGGAGTTGGGCAAGGGCGAAGGGGAGCTGTCGATCGTCGCCTGGGCCGGATACATCGAGCGCGGCGAAACCGACAAGAACTACGACTGGGTCACCGACTTCGAGAAACAGACAGGCTGCAAGGTCAGCGTCAAGACCGCAGCCACCTCGGATGAAATGGTCGCGCTCATGAACGAAGGCGGCTTCGACCTCGTCACTGCCTCTGGTGATGCCTCCCTGCGCCTCGTCGCCGGCAAGCGCGTTCAGCCGATCAACACCGACCTCATCCCGAGCTGGAAGACGATCGACGAGCGCATGCAGAATGCGCCGTGGCACACGGTCGCCGGCGTCCACTACGGCACCCCCTATGTCTGGGGCCCGAACGTGCTGATGTACAACAAGGATGCGTTCAAGGGCGAAGCGCCCAAGAGCTGGAACGTCGTCTTCGAGGAAATGACGCTGCCTGACGGCAAGTCCAACAAGGGCCGCGTCCAGGCCTATGACGGCCCGATCCACGTCGCCGATGCTGCCAACTACCTGATGGCACACAAGCCCGATCTCGGCATCAAGGATCCCTACGAGCTCAACGAGGACCAGTACAAGGCCGCGCTCGACCTGCTTCGCACCCAGCGCACCCTCGTCGGCCGCTACTGGCACGACGCGATGATCCAGATCGACGATTTCAAGAACGAAGGCGTCGTCGCTTCCGGCTCCTGGCCGTTCCAGGTCAACCTGATGGAAGCCGAGAAGCTGCCGATCGCCTCGGTCATCCCGGAAGAAGGGGTGACGGGCTGGGCGGATACGACCATGCTGCACGCCGACAGCGCGCACCCGAACTGCGCCTACATGTGGATGGAGCATACGCTTTCGCCGAAGGTGCAGGGCGACGTTTCCGCCTGGTTCGGCGCGAACCCCTCGGTCGGCGCCGCCTGTAAGGGCAATGAACTTTTGACCGACGCAGGCTGCAAGACCAACGGCTACGAGGATTTCGACAAGGTCAAGTTCTGGAAGACGCCGGTGACGAAGTGCGAGAGCCAGGGCGAATGCGTGCCCTACCACCGCTGGGTTTCCGACTATATCGGCGTGATCGGCGGGCGGTAAGCCAGCCGCCGTTCTCCCTCCCCCTAGTGGGGAGGGTGGCCCAAAGGGCCGGGAGGGGTTTCTTTGCCAAGGG
>NZ_WITC01000019.1 GCF_009601505.1 Sinorhizobium terangae | reverse complement strand
TCGTCGTCTTCCCGCCGAGCCCGGGGAGCTATGCGTCGGAGCGGATGGGTTGACGCAGCCGGCGACTACCGCTGTTGCTTCGCCGTTTTCCGCGGCTATAGTCGCTCTCAGATTACGCTGACGCGCACGCCTGGGGCTGAGGGCGCTTGCTCCTCACCCTAGCTCTCTTCCCGCAGGCGGGAGGGGGAGCGGCGCGGCATGCCCCTTCTCCCCGCGAGCGGGGAGAAGGTCGCGGCAGCGGGATGAGGGCCAGAAACGGCGCTCTCCATTCGGGAGGACGAAGATGAGCAATCGCGATCCAGTTGTTATCGTGTCGGCGGCGCGCACGCCGATGGGTGCCTTTCAGGGAGGATTGAAGGACCTGGCGGCACCGGAACTCGGCGCCATCGCCTTGAAGGCGGCGCTCGAACGTGCCGCGCTCGATGCGGTCGACGAAGTCTTGATGGGCAAT
Source organism: Sinorhizobium terangae (assembly GCF_009601505.1). Lineage (GTDB taxonomy): Bacteria > Pseudomonadota > Alphaproteobacteria > Rhizobiales > Rhizobiaceae > Sinorhizobium > Sinorhizobium terangae. The sequence goes on along the minus strand of NZ_WITC01000019.1, from coordinate 84,147 downwards.
GTCTTGCCGGCCGGCATCGGCCAGAACCCCGCTCGCCAGGCGGCCATTGGCGCCGGCCTTGGAAAGGAAACGCCCTCGACCACGGTCTCGAAGGTCTGCGGCTCGGGCATGAAGGCGCTGATGCTCGGCCACGATGCGCTTCTCTCCGGCAGTGCGTCGGTGATCGCCGCCGGCGGCATGGAGTCGATGACCAACGCCCCCTATCTGCTGCCCAAGGCCCGTGGTGGCTTCCGACTGGGTCACGGCGAGGTCAAGGACCACATGTTCCTCGACGGGCTGGAGGACGCCTATTCCGGTCGGTTGATGGGAACCTATGCCGAGGATACTGCGCAGCATTACCAATTCTCCCGGGCCGATCAGGACGGCTTCGCCCTTCGTTCTCTCGAAAGGGCGCTGAAGGCGGCGGAAGAGAAGTCCTTTGCCGGCGAACTTGTGGCAGTCGTCGATGGCGGCAAACGCGGCAGTGCCAATCTCGACCGGGATGAGGGGCCGACGAAGGCCGATCCGGCGAAGATACCGAAGCTGAAACCCGCCTTCCGCGACGGCGGCAGCGTCACGGCTGCCAATTCCTCCTCCATCTCCGACGGCGCCGCCGCCCTGATCCTGATGCGCGCGAGCGAAGCGGAAAGGCGAGGACTGACACCGCTCGCGATCGTTGCCGGCCATGCCGGCCACGCGCAGGAGCCGGCCTGGTTCACGACCGCACCGATCGGCGCCATCGAGAAGCTCATCGACAAGCTCAACTGGGAGAAAGCGAGTGTCGGTCTCTACGAGATCAACGAGGCCTTCGCCGTCGTCGCCATGGCGGCGATCCGCGATCTCGGCCTCTCCGACGACATCGTCAACATCCACGGCGGCGCCTGTGCACTCGGCCACCCGATCGGCGCCTCTGGCGCCCGTATCGTCGTAACCCTGCTTCATGCGATGCGCGCCAACGGCGTCAAACGCGGCATCGCCTCGCTCTGCATCGGCGGAGGCGAGGCGACGGCGGTCGGGCTGGAACTGCTGCAGTAGCGCGGAAAAAGACTCTTCCCCAACCCTTCCCCACAAGGGGGAGGGGCTTGGAGCCCGCTGCAACCGACTATGGACACCTGGAAATGTCGAGCGAACGAATCGTCAAAATGGAGTGAGCGGACGCGGCATCTAAGCCCCTCCCCCTTGGAGGGTTGGGGAGGGGTCTTTTTCAGGCGCGCCAACGCGTAATGATAGGAGGCGCCTCTCAAATATGCAGCGCGTGCCCCAATCCCTTGAAGGCTGCTTCCTGGAACGCCTCCGATTGCGTCGGATGCGCGTGGATGGTGCCGGCGATGTCCTCAAGGCGCGCGCCCATCTCGATCGCCAGCGCGAAGGTCGCCGAGAGTTCCGAGACGCCGTGGCCGACCGCGTGGATGCCGAGGACGAGGTGGTTGTCGGCGCGTGCGACGACGCGGACGAACCCGTCCTCGGAAAGCGTCGTCATGGCGCGGCCGTTCGCCTGGAAGGGAAACTGGCCGATCTTGATCTCGACGCCGGTCGCGCGCGCCTCGTCCGGTGAAAGGCCGGCACTGACGATCTCCGGATCGGTGAAGCAGACGGCCGGGATGCAATGCTTATCCCAACTCCGCTTATGTCCGGCAACGATCTCGGCCACCATCTCGCCCTGCGCCATGGCGCGATGGGCGAGCATCGGCTCACCGGTGACGTCGCCGATCGCGTAGATGCCGCGCATCGAGGTGCGGCACTGATCGTCGATGCGGATGAACCTCCCGGCGAGATCGAGATCGATCTCCTCGATGCCCCATCCTTCCGTGACGGGCCTGCGGCCGACGGTCACGAGCACCTTTTCGGCAGGCACCTCGAAAGGCCGGCCGTTTTCTTCCGCGAGCAGCCCGCGGCCATCGGCTGAGAGCCGTTTGGCGGCAGTGCGCGTGAAAACGTCGATGCCGAGTTCGCCGAGGCGCTTCATCACCGGCTTCGAAAGATCCGCGTCGTATTGCGGCAGGACACGCTCCATGGCTTCGAGCACGGTGACCTTCGAGCCGAGCTTGGCGAAAGCGATGCCGAGTTCGAGGCCGATATAGCCGCCGCCGATGACCGCCAACGTATCGGGAACCGTTTTCAGCGCCAGCGCACCGGTCGAGGAGATAACCTTCTCGCCGAAGGGCAACTCGGGCAGTTCGACCGGCGCCGAGCCCGTGGCGATGACGACCGCCTCGGCGCGAATGCGCTGCAGGCCGGTCTCGGTCTCGACGTCCACGGTCTTGCCGTCGACGAAGCGTGCCTCGCCGACAACCGCCTTGACGCCCGCCTTCTTCAACAGGCCCGTGACGCCGCCGTTCAACCGTCCGACAATGCCGTCCTTCCAGGCGACGGTGCGCGCGAGGTCGATTGCCGGCGCGCTCAGCGAAAGTCCGAGCGGGCTCTTGCCGGACTCTGCTGCGCGGAGTTTGTGAAATTCCTCCGCGGCGTGGATCAGCGCCTTCGAGGGGATGCAGCCGACATTGAGGCAGGTACCGCCGGCCTTTGCCTTTTCGACGATCACGGTGTCGACGCCGAGTTGGCCGGCGCGGATGGCGCAGACATAGCCGCCGGGACCGGCACCAAGCACCAGGAGCTTGCAGGAGATATCCTTCATGATCGCATCATCCTTCCACGAAAATCAGCGCCGGCGTCTCGAGCAGCGTCTTCAGCCGCTGGACGAAGGTCGCGGCATCCCAGCCGTCGATGACGCGGTGGTCGAAGCTCGACGAAAGATTCATGATCTTGCGCGGAACGAATTGCGTCCCGTCCCAGACAGGACGGATGGCGATCTTGTTGACCCCGACAATCGCCACCTCCGGATGGTTGATGACCGGCGTTGAGGCGATGCCGCCAAGGGCGCCGAGGGAAGAGATGGTAATTGTCGAGCCGGTCAGCTCGTCGCGGGTCGCGGTGCCTGTGCGGGCGGCATCCGCCAGCCTGTTCAGCTCCGCAGCGCAGTCCCAGATTCCGCGCGCCTCGGCATGGCGCACGACCGGGACGGTAAGGCCGGCAGGGGTCTGGGTGGCGATACCGATGTGAACGGCGGCATGCCGATGAATGACGCCGGCGCCATCGTCGAAGGTGGCGTTGACGCCCGGCTGCTCGGCGATGGTCTTGACCAGAGCCCGCATCAGGAAGGGCAGGACCGTCAGCTTTGGCTGATCGGGCTTGCGGTCGCGGTTCATCGTCGCGCGCAGGTCTTCAAGCGCCGTCATGTCCATTTCCTCCACATAGGTGATGTGGGGAATGCGCGAGGTGGACAGCGTCATCTTCTCGGCGATGCGGCGCCTGAGGCCGGTGACCTTGATTTCCTCCACCGCCGTCTTGCGGACGAGACCGGTGATCGCCGGCGCGGGCTGGGCGCCGCGGCTCAAAAAGAGATCGAGATCGTCATGGGTGATCCGCCCGGCAGGACCGGTGCCGGTTACCTGCCGAAGGTCGACACCGCTGTCCTTCGCGCGGAGCCGGACGGCCGGCGAGGCGAGCGGTTTCCTGGAAAAGTCCAGCGCCTCGCGCGGCGCCGGTGCCGGCCTTGGCTCGGTCTTTTCGGGCTTTGGCGGTGCCTTTTCCGGGGGCGGGGCAGAGACGGCGACCGGTTCGTCGAGAACGGCTTCGGCAAGCGCCTCCGGAACGCTATCCGGTTGTGGTCCGCCGTCTTCGCCAGCGGTCTCGATCCGGACGAGCGGCGCCTTGACCGCGACCGTGTCGCCGATTTCAGCGCCCAGCCACAAAACCTTGCCGGTGACCGGCGAGGGGATCTCGACGGTCGCCTTGTCGGTCATGACCGCGGCGAGCACCATGTCCTCGCGCACGGGATCGCCGGGCTTCACGTGCCATTCGACAAGCTCGGCCTCGGCCACACCTTCGCCGACATCGGGCATCTTCAGGATAAACTCGCCCATCGTCAGGCCTCCATCACTTCGGTGAGCGCGCGGCCGACGCGCGCGGGGCCGGGGAAATAGTCCCATTCCTGAGCGTGCGGGTAGGGTGTGTCCCAACCGGTGACCCGTATGACAGGGGCTTCCAGATGATAGAAGCAATGCTCCTGCACGAGAGACACGAGCTCAGCGCCAAAGCCGGATGTCAGCGTCGCCTCGTGCACGACGACGCAGCGTCCTGTCTTGGTGACGGACTGCACGATCGTATCGAGGTCGAGCGGCAGCAGGCTGCGAAGGTCGATCACTTCCGCGTCGATCCCGGTTTCTTCGGCGGCGGCGAGCGCGACATGCACCATGGTGCCATAGGCGACCACCGTCACGGCCGAACCCTTGCGTCGGATTTCGGCCTTGCCGATCGGGATCGTATAGTGCCCCTCCGGAACGTCGCCGAGCTCATGTTTCGACCAGGGTGTCACTGCACGTTCGTGGTGGCCGTCGAAAGGGCCGTTGTAGAGCCGCTTCGGCTCCAGGAACATCACCGGATCGGGATCCTCGATCGCCGAAATCAGCAACCCCTTGGCGTCGTAAGGGTTCGACGGAACGATGACCTTCAGGCCGCAGACATGGGTGAAAAGCGCTTCCGGGCTCTGGCTGTGGGTCTGGCCGCCGAAGATGCCGCCGCCGGTCGGCATGCGCAGGACGATCGGGCAGGTGAAGTCACCGTTCGAGCGGTAACGAATGCGTGCCGCCTCCTGGGTAATCTGGTCGTAGGCCGGATACATGTAGTCGGCAAACTGGATTTCGACGCAGGGTTTCAGCCCGTAGGCGGCCATGCCGATCGCGGTACCGACGATGCCGGATTCGCTGATCGGCGCGTCGAAGCAGCGGGTCTTGCCGTACTTTGCCTGAAGCCCTTGGGTGCAGCGGAAAACGCCGCCGAAATAGCCGACGTCCTCGCCGAATACGACGACGTTCTCATCGCGCGCCATTGAGACGTCCATGGCGCTGCGCACCGCTTCGATCATTGTCATTCTGGCCATGTCAATACCCTGCCTTTTGCCGCTGGCGGCGGATGTGCGGCGGCATCTCGGCGTAAACCCCCTCGAAGATATCGCGTACGGACGGCTTGCCGCCGGCATGCAGCGTGCCGTGGCTTTCCGCCTGCTTCTGTGCCTGGATCACCTCGTCCATGATTTCGGCTTCCGCCTGGGCGTGACGCTCTTCCGACCACGCGCCTCGGACGATCAGGTGCTTCTTCAATCTCAGCACCGGATCGCCGAGCGGCCAGGCTTCCGATTCCGTCTTCGGGCGATAGGCGCTCGGGTCGTCGGACGTGGAGTGCGCGCCGACACGGTAGGTCACGTATTCGATCAGCGTTGGCCCGAGATTGCGTCGCGCCCGCTCCGCCGCCCAGCGCGCAACCGCGTAGACGGCGAGATAGTCGTTGCCGTCGACGCGCAACGCCGGAATGCCGAAGCCCAAGCCCCGCGCCGCAAAGGTGCCCGAGCCGCCGCGGGCGATGCCCTGGAAGGTCGAAATCGCCCACTGATTGTTGACGATATTGAGGATGACTGGCGCCCGGTAAGTGGATGCGAAGACGAGCGCGGAATGGAAGTCCGACTCCGCGGTCGAGCCGTCACCGATCCAGCCAGCGGCGATGCGCGTGTCGTTCTTGATCGCCGAGGCCATGGCCCAGCCGACCGCCTGGACATATTGGGTGGCGAGATTGCCGGAAATCGTGAAGAAGCCATGCTCCTTGGAGGTGTACATCACCGGTAGCTGGCGCCCGTGGCACGGATCGCTCTCGTTCGAGAAGATCTGGTTCATCATCTCGACCATGGGGTAATCGTCGGCGATGAGAAGACCGGCCTGTCGATAGGTCGGGAAATTCATGTCGCCCTTGCGAAGGGCTCTGCGGAAGGCGCAGCTTACGGCCTCCTCGCCAAGATGCTGCATATAGAAGGACGTCTTGCCCTGGCGCTGCGCCATCAGCATGCGCGCGTCGAAGGCGCGCAGCGTCATCATATGCCTGAGGCCGGTCAGCAGTTCCTCATCGGACAGAAGGCCTGCCCAGGGCCCGACGGCTTCGCCATCGCGGTTGAGCACGCGGATGATCGAAAAGGCGAGGTCCCTGATCTCTTCCGGCGCGACGTCCACTTCGGGGCGAGGCACGGAGCCGGCCTTGGGTATCTTGACGTTGGAGAAATCGGGCTGGCCGCCCGGCCGGACGGCCGGTTCGGGGACATGCAAACTCAAGCGGCTGAATTCATCCATGCGGATTCCGGCCTCCCTTCCGGATTGCGCATCGCACGCAAATCAATGCTTCGGGGAAACGGCGTTGCCGGTCTCATGGCATGGGACGGCAACGATCTCGCGTCATAGCATACTCCTCCGCCCAACGCTGCCAATTGCCGTCTCAATCCCCGTTCTCCCAAGGGGATACATGCTGACAGACTGCCATGAGTTCAGGGGGAGATGAAGGGTTTTCGCGGTATCTGCCGGCCGCCGTTTGAAGAAAGACAGAATACTGCCATTGCGTCCCGGATGCGCGACCGGAAACAGGCAGCAGTCACGGTTGCGAGAAATTTTCTTTCGCAGCCGGCTCAGTGATCGGCCTCGAAAGCGCGCCTTCAGACCGGCGGCGCGATCTCGAGCGGCGTGCCGTCGGAAAAACGCGAGAGTCGGAAATGCGAAGGATCGACGATGGGCTGATCTCCCGTGACGAGATCGGCGACGAGGTGACCGGCGCCGGGGCCGATCCCGAAGCCATGGCCGGAAAACCCGGTTGCGATCGTCAGTCCAGGGACGCTTTCGGCAGCGGAAATGACCGGCACGGCATCGGGCGTGACATCGATGAGCCCGGCCCAGATCTGCAGCGGTGCGGTCTGTCGGAGTGCCGGGAAGACCTTTCTTGCTTGCTCGAACGCCGTTAATGCAGAGCGCGGGTCGGGCCGGGGGTCGAGGATCCGGTGGCGTTCGAAGGCGCCGGGGCGGTCGAGCGGCACGGATGTGATCTCGAAGAGCTCGCGCCAGCTCTGCGCGCTCAAGCCAACCTGAACGGCCTCGCCCTCGGCCTTTCGCGCAGGCTGAAATTCTCGAAAGAACGCGAAACTGTCCGGAACGATTGGATGCAGGTTGGCGCCGCCGTCGGCGATGGTATAGCCGCCGTCGAGCCGCTTGCGGTAGGCATAGGTCGCTGTCGCGCCAGCGCCCTCGGGTCCGCCGTCGACCGGCGCCGTTCTGAGCACGGTGTTGCGCACCTTCAGTTGCGGTAGCCGGATTCCGAGCCCCTTGCAAAAGAGCCGAGACCAGGCACCGCCGGCAAGAACGACCGTCGCGGTTTCGATGCGGCCCTTTTCCGTGATGACGGCGCTGATCCGGCCGCCGCTTCTCTCGACCCCGCGCACGGCGCAGCTTGTGACGATATGCGCCCCGGCGCGCCTCGCGCCTGCGGCGATCGCCGGCACCGCCTTCTGCGGCTCGGCCCGGCCGTCGCTCGGCGTAAAGAGCGCGCCTTTGTAGCGGGTGATTGCTCCGGCCATCCTCGACTGCGTTTCATCCGGGCCGATCTGGCGGCTGTCGACTCCGTGATGCCTGGCATGCGCCAGCCAGGCGTCCCGATTGGCGATATCCCGTTCGTTTTCCGAAACATACAAGATCCCGCTGCGGCGAAATCCGGTTTCGCCGCAGACACGCGCATCGAGCGTATCCCAGATCTTCAGTGCCGCCATGGCAAGCGGGATCTCGCGGCGGTCGCGGCCCATGACGCGCACCCAACCCCAGTTGCGGCTCGATTGTTCGCCGCCGAGGATGCCTTTCTCGCAGAGCACGACTTGAACGCCGCGTTGGGCGAGGAAGAGCGCGGTGCTGACGCCGATGATGCCGCCGCCGACAATGACGACCTCGGCTTTCGGAGGCAGAGAATTGTCGGTGGCGACAGGATCGAGAACGGGACCGGGCATAAGTGGCTCTTGGATTAAGTGGTATGGTGATGGTCCAGCAATCGCTGCACCCTTCCTCGCTCCCTATCAAGATCGTGCGACCAATTAGCTGGCTGCGATGCGCAATTGCCACAGGAACGCAGAGCACCTGGGGCACTCGCCCAACAGACTGACATCTACCGGACTAACACGCGGCTGTTCTGTCTTTTTTCGATAAAAATACGATTGCTTGCTTGACAGATCGGCGCGCTCCGATGTCTCTTGGCGGGCATCAGATAGGCCGGAGCGCCGGCGAGTGCAAGCACGGATGAGGAGGGAAACATGGGCGGACTTCTGGCGGGCAAGCGAGCGGTGATTACGGCGGCGGCGCAGGGCATCGGCCGCGCGGCGGCCGAGGCTTTCAGCCGTGAGGGCGCCTCGGTAGTGGCGACCGACATCAATGAGGAAAAGCTCGCCGAACTCGCGACCCTAGGGATCGAGGTGGCGAAGCTCGACGTGCTCAGCGAAGAGGCGGTCGTAGGCTTTGCAGCGCGTACCGGCACCATCGACGTTCTCTTCAACTGCGCCGGTTTCGTCCATGCCGGCACGATCCTCGAGGCAAGCGAGAAAGACTACGACTTTGCCTTCGACCTGAATGTGAAATCGATGTTCCGGATGATCCGCGCCTTTCTGCCCGGCATGATCGAAAAAGGCGGCGGCTCGATCATCAACATGTCCTCCGTGGCGGGCGTGCCGATGGGTGTCCCGAACCGCTTCGTCTATTCGGCCAGCAAGGCGGCGGTCGTGGGGCTCACCAAATCTGTGGCGACCGATTTCATCGGCAAAGGCATCCGCTGCAACGCCATTGCGCCGGGCACGGTTCAATCCCCGTCGCTCGAGGAGCGGATGAGGGCGCAGGGCAATTACGAGCAGGCGCGCGCCGCCTTTATTGCCCGCCAGCCGATGGGCCGGCTCGGAACGCCTGAGGAGATCGCGGCGCTCGCCGTCTATCTCGGCAGCGATATCTCCGCCTATACCACCGGACAGGTGCATGTGATCGACGGCGGCATGAGCCTCTAAAGCGCGTCGCGTTCAATCGGACTCATGCGACGCGCTTTAGGTCATTGCTTTTTGTGCATGTCGTCGTCCCAAAGCCGCTGCACACTCTTGGGCGACATGCATTAGAACGTACCGTGCGGCTGGACTTCCAGAACGTTGGCCGAGACTCTATGCTCGCGGCATGCGTGACGAAGACTATAAACTCCACCCGGTCCTGCGTATCGATTTTCCGCCCGGCGACCGCCTAGGGCGTGGCAAGATCATGCTCCTGGAACTCATCCGTGAAACCGGTTCGATTTCCGCCGCCGGGCGTGCGATGGACATGTCCTACCGGCGCGCCTGGCTGCTCGTTGATGCCTTGAACCGGATGTTCAAGGAGCCTTCGGTGGAATCGCAGCGCGGCGGCAAACAGGGCGGCGGTGCCGCTGTCACCCCTTTCGGAGAGACGCTGATCCAGCGCTTCCGGGCGATGGAAGCAAAGGCTTGCGCAGCAATCAGGGACGATCTTGACTGGCTTGAGGCCGTTCGCGACCGCAATGCTGTTTCCGCAGAGGAAACGGCTCGGCACGAGTGAGCCACGCCCGCGCTTAATGGTCGAGCGCCACCGTCTTGACGATCGCGTGCACTGATTTCCCGGGCGCAAGCTGGAGCGCATCGCGCGACAGGACGGTGATACGGGCGAGAATGACATTACCACCACACTGCACGCGAACGTCGATGCTGCCTTTTTCATCGGGCGACAGATCGATGACTGTTCCCTCGAACACGTTGAGTGCGCTGATGCCTTCAGGGCGCATGGTGGCAAGCATCACATCGCGCGCTGCGATATGCAGGCGAACGCCGTGGCCCGGCGGAACGAAGAGTTGCGGCACGCGTACGAGACATTCGCCCGCCCGGACTATCGTCAGACTGTGCGCGCTGTCGTGGCTCTCGACCACGCCTTCGAGCAGCGCACCTGCCTCGCGCCAGTCCATCGCATGCACCGCCGCCGGCTGGCTCAGGATGATGGCCGTGTCGCCCGACGCCTGGACCCGGCCGTTCTCGATCACGATGACGCGTTCGGCCAATCGGGCGACTTCCGCGACCGAGTGGCTGACATAGACGATCGGAATTCTGGTTTCATCGCGCAGCCGCTCGAGATAGGGCAGGATCTCCGCCTTTCGCGCCTCGTCGAGCGCGGCGAGCGGTTCGTCCATCAACAGGAGACGGGGGGAGGAGAGCAGCGCACGGCCGACGGCGACGCGCTGGCGTTCTCCGCCGGAAAGCGTCGAGGGACGACGATCCAGCAGATGGTCGATGCCAAGCATTTCCACGATCCGCCCGAATTCTGGGGCGGACTTTGGGGCGCTGGAAAACCAGCGCCCATAGGTCAGGTTTCCGCGGACGCTCAAATGCGGAAAAAGCCGGGCTTCCTGGAATACATAACCGAAGCGACGCCGGTGGATTGGCGTGAATATCCGCTTTCCGCTGTCTGCGATCACATCGCTGTCGAGCACGATCCGGCCGACATCGGGACGAAGAAGTCCGGCGATGATGTTTATAAGCGAGGTCTTGCCCGACCCCGAGCGGCCGAAAAGCGCCGTGACGCTGTCGTCGGACGTGAATGCGGCGTCGATTGTAAAATCGCCGATCCGGTGGCGGGCTTCGACCTTGAGACTCATGCCGCCACCGACCGTTTTGCCGCGACTGCAGCGAAAAGCTCCGACAGCATCAATGCCGTCATCGAGATGACGACCGAGATGACGGCGAGGCGCATCGCTCCGGCGTCGCCGCCCGGAACTTGCGTGAAGGCGTAGATCGCCGAGGAGAGCGTCTGCGTCTCGCCCGGGATGTTGGAGACGAAGGTGATCGTCGCTCCGAACTCGCCCATCGCCTTGGCGAAGGAGAGGATCATGCCGGCAATAATGCCAGGGAGGATCAGCGGCAATGTAACTGTCACGAACACCCATGCCGGCCCGGCGCCGAGCGTGGCCGCGGCGTCCTCGAGCTTGCGGTCGACCGCCTCGATCGACAGCCGGATGCTGCGCACCATCAAAGGAAAGCCCATGACCGCGCAGGCAAGCGCGGCACCCGTCCAGCGAAACGAGAAGACGATGCCGAAATTTTCGGCAAGGAAGGCGCCGATCGGCCCTCGACGACCGAAGAGGAGCAGCAGGACGAAGCCAGTGACCACCGGCGGCAGGACGAGCGGCATATGCACGATGCCGTTCAGGATCGACTTGCCCCAGAAGCGTCCGCGCGCGAGCACCATGGCGGCGAGCAGTGCCGGCGGCAGGCTGCACAACATCGCGACGGTGGCGACGCGCAGGCTCAGTTGGACCGCCGTCCACTCCGCATGGTTCAATGTCATCCACCAATCCAAACGCCAATTTCCTCCGCACTCTGCGCTGTAGATCCTTTCCGACCCGCGGCACTTTGAACGCCTACCCGATCTTATCCGTGAATCGATAATGATTTCAGCGGGCGTTTGCGCATTCCGCAGAGTGTCGCATCAGCTATTTAAGCACCGTGAAGCCCTGGGCTTCGAAAAGCGCTGCGGCCTTGGCCGACTTGACGAAGTCGATATAGGCGGCAGCGTCGGCGCTCCTGCTGTCGGTGGTGATGGCGATCGGATAGACGATCGGCGGATGACTGTCCTCCGGGAAGGTGCCGACCACCTTGACGCCCGGATCGGCGGCCGCATCCGTCTGGTAGACGATGCCATAGGGAGCCTCGCCGCGCGAAACCAGGAGAAGTGCGGCGCGTACGCTCTCCGCGCCCGCTATCTTCTGTTCGACGGCTGGCCAGAGCCCCAGTTTTTCCAGTGCCGCCTTGCCATATTTGCCGGCCGGAACCGTATCGACAGCGCCCATCGCCAGGCGGCCGTCGCCGATGAGAGCAGCGAGGTCGAAACCGGGCTTGATATCGACGACTGCCGAATCGGGCTTTGCGGAAACGAGGACGAGGCGGTTGCCGAGCAGGTTGGTGCGGGTATCCGTTTTGATCAGCTTCTTGTCGGCAAGATAGTCCATCCACGCGAGATCGGCCGAAATGAAGACGTCCGCGGGCGCGCCCTGTTCGATCTGCTTCGCAAGGGCCGAGCTTGCCGCATACGAGGCCGTGGTCTCCTTGCCGGTTTCCTTTTGCCATTCGGCATTTATCTCGTCGAGCGCGTTCTTCAGGCTTGCGGCGGCGAAGACCGTCACCTTTTCTGCCGCACGTGCCGGAGCGAGAACCGCACCCGCCAGAGCGAGGCCCAGCGCCAGCGCCAGGGCATTGAGCCCCAAACCCGCGAGCCAATCTCTCCGTCCCCTCATCCGTGGCCTCCAGTCGTTCGTGATATTTTTGAGAATATAACGCTTCGCTGTTTTGGTTAGCGCTATATACGAATAAATACAATGCTTCCCCGCGAGGATAATCAAAAACAGTGAACCGAGGCGGCGAACATCGCGGCAGTGCTTGCGATGGCCGTTCGCGGGGCTAAATTCCTGAGCGAAAGATAAGCGAGGGACATGCCCATGGATGCGACGATCAGGCTGGAAGAGACCTGGAAGACCGCGCTGGCGCCGGAATTCCGTCACACCTATATGGCCGATCTCAAACGGTTCCTGCTGGACGAGAAAGGGCAGGGCCGGCAGATCTTTCCCAAGGGCAGCGAATATTTCCGGGCACTCGACCTGACCCCGCTCGATAAGGTGCGCGTCGTTATCCTCGGGCAGGATCCCTATCACGGCGATGGCCAGGCGCACGGGCTTTGCTTCAGTGTGCGCCCCGGCGTGCGCATACCGCCGTCGCTCGTCAACATCTACAAGGAGCTTCAGGACGACCTCGGCATCCCGCCGGCGCGCCATGGCTTCCTCGAAAGCTGGGCGCGCCAGGGCGTTCTGCTCCTGAACGCTGTTTTGACGGTCGAGCGAGGCCGTGCGGCATCGCATCAGGGCAAAGGCTGGGAGCGCTTCACCGACGCCGTCATCCGGGTGGTCAACGAGCAGCAGCACCCCGTCGTCTTCATGCTGTGGGGCTCCTACGCGCAAAGAAAGGCAGCCTTTGTCGATCAATCGCGGCATCTCGTGCTGAAGGCGGCGCACCCTTCACCGCTGTCGGCTCATTCGGGCTTTCTCGGCTGCCGGCATTTCTCGAAGGCGAATGATTTTCTCGTTTCCAAGGGGTTCGATCCAATTGACTGGCGGTTGCCGGAGAAGCCGGAGATTGCCGACGGTCCCTGAGTTGACTGATCCAGTCTTGACGCGGTCCCACCGACGCCTGTCGCTCACAAACCTTGCGCCATTGCCTCCGATCAGCCAAAGACTGCCCGACAAGGCGCAGCGCGAGGCGGAAGAACATGCGGCATATCCTGATTATCGGCATCGGCGCGGGCAATCCCGAACACGTGACCATTCAGGCCATCAACGCCCTCAACAAGGCTGACGTGCTCTTCATCCCGACCAAGGGAGCGAAGAAGACCGAGCTTGCCGAGGTTCGCCGTGAGATCTGCGCGCGCTATGTGACCAGAAGCGACAGCCGCACGGTCGAGTTTGCCGTGCCGGTACGCCAGACCGAGGGGCGGAGCTATAGCGGCAGCGTCGACGATTGGCACGAAAGCATTGCTGCGATCTATGAGGCACTGCTGCTCGGCGAACTCGGCGAAGGGCAGACCGGTGCCTTCCTGGTCTGGGGCGATCCGATGCTTTACGACAGCACGATCCGCATCGTGGAGCGCGTCAAGGGGCGAGGGCACGTCGCTTTCGATTTCGAAGTCGTTCCCGGCATCACCAGTCTTCAGGCGCTCTGCGCCAGCCACCGCATCCCGCTCAATCTCGTCGGCAAGCCGGTTGAGGTCACCACCGGCCGGCGGCTTGCCGAAAGTTTTCCGGATAAAAGCGAAACGGCGGTGGTCATGCTCGACGGGGAGCAGGCGTTTCAGAACATCGACGACCCGGATGCCGAAATCTACTGGGGTGCCTATCTCGGCACGCCGGACGAAATCGTCATCTCCGGCCGTCTTGCGGATGTGAAGGAGGAGATCCTCAGGGTGCGTGCCGAGGCGCGGCAGCGCATCGGCTGGATCATGGATATCTACCTGCTGCGCAAAGGTGCCGATTTCGACGAGTAGAGGCAAGTTCGCCGCCAGCCTCGATGCAATATCACTCGCCCTTTGATCTCTCTCAAAGCGCTCGCCTGTGATATAGCGTCCATCGAAAGTGGCGGGGACCATTGCCTGTTGCCGGGAGGATTGACCAAAGCGATGACAAGTTGTGCCACGCCCAGACCAGACGCGGCCGATGCATCCATGCGGCGGGGCACCTGTCCGTCGCTTGCGAAACCGATGCAGACCGGCGACGGATTGCTGGTTCGGCTGCGGCCCGCGACCGGCAGCTTGACGCCCGCGGAACTGCGGGCGCTTGCCGTCGCCGCCGAGCGCTTCGGTAATGGCATTCTGGAAGTGACCGCGCGGGGCAATCTGCAGGTCCGGGGCCTAACCGCAGCGAGCGTCTCCAGCCTGGCGTCGGCAATCGGCGAAGCGGGCATTGCGGTTGCCGCAGGTGTTGCGATCGAAACGCCGCCGCTTGCCGGGGTCGATACGGACGAGACCAGCGATCCCCGTCCGCTCGCGCTGGCCTTGCGTGAAGCGATCGCCGCGCACAATCCGCCTCTCAAGCTCGCGCCGAAGCTCTCGATCATCGTCGACGGCGGCGGCCGCTTTCATCTCGACGATATCGTTGCCGACCTTCGTTTGAAGGCGGTGAAATCGGATGACGGCGTGGCCTGGCTGCTTTCGCTCGGCGGAACGGCGCGCGCGGCGCGGCCGGTCGCACTGCTCGATCAGCGCGAAGCCGTTCCCGGGCTCCTCGCCGTTCTCCGCAGGCTCGCCGCCACGGGTGACGCGGCGCGTGGCCGTGACCTCGATGTGGACGTGGTCAAGGACGACTTGGCGGGCGGAGCGCGTTCGCCGGGGACATCGACCCTGGTAATGGAACCGGCCGTGCCGGTTGCCGGCCTGCACACCCTTGCCGACGGCACCACCGTCCTTGGCGTGGGCCTTGCCTTTGCCCAGGCCGATGCGGCCGGCCTGACAGCCTTTCTGCGCAAAGCCGAGGAACTGGGAGCGGCCGAGATAAGGCTGGCACCGGGGCACGGGTTTTTCGTGCTCGGACTCGATCGTGAAGCCGCAGCGAAAGTGCAGCGCCTGGCGTTGTCGCTGGGCTTCCGCATTGCCTCCGACGATCGGCGCAACCATATCGCCACCTGCGCCGGGACTGGCGCCTGCGCATCCGCAATGATGGAGACCAAAGCCGTCGCACGGTTGATGGTCGAGGCAGCACCCGAGCTGCTCGACGGCTCGTTGACCGCGCATCTCTCCGGCTGCCCCAAAGGATGCGCTCGACCGTCGTCTGCGGAACTGACGCTTGTCGGTGCGCCATCAGGATATGGGCTTGTCGTAAATGGTACTGCTTCCATCGCGCCGAGCGCCTACACGGATGCGAATGGAATAGGATCCGCCTTCGCGCACCTTGGTGCGCTGGTGCGGAAAAACAAAGACGCTGGCGAATCGGCGCGGTCCTGTCTTACACGGCTCGGGGCCGCGCGCATTGCCGCCGCGTTTGAACAGGGATAGAAATGCCGGACTACGACTATATCCGCGATGGCAACGCCATCTATGAGCGTTCCTTTGCGATCATCCGGGCCGAGGCCGATCTTTCCGGCTTTTCCGAGGAGGAGGCCGATCTCGCCGTGCGCATGGTGCATGCCTGCGGCTCGGTCGAGGCCGCGCGCCAATTCGTCTTTTCGCCGGACTTCGTTTCCGCCGCGCGCACGGCGCTGAAAAACGGCGCGCCGATCTTCTGCGACGCGGAAATGGTGGCGCATGGCGTGACGCGGGCGCGGCTGCCGGCCGGCAACGACGTCATCTGCACGCTGCGCGATCCGCGTACCGTCACGCTTGCGGCCGAGATCGGTAACACGCGTTCGGCGGCGGCGCTGAAACTCTGGGGCGAACGGATGGGCGGCTCCATCGTTGCGATCGGCAATGCGCCGACGGCGCTCTTCTACCTGCTTGAAATGCTGCGCGACGGCGCGCCGAAGCCGGCAGCAATCCTCGGCATGCCGGTCGGCTTCGTCGGTGCGGCGGAATCGAAGGACGCGCTCGCCGAAAATTCCTATGGCGTTCCGTTCGCGATCGTGCGCGGCCGTCTTGGCGGCAGCGCCATGACAGCGGCGGCCCTCAATTCGCTCGCGAGGCCGGGCCTGTGAGCGCGGTCGAGATGGGCAGATTGATTGGTGTCGGCACAGGCCCCGGTGATCCCGAGCTTCTGACGGTGAAGGCGGTGCGGGCTCTCGGCGAGGCGGATGTCGTCGCCTATTTCGCCAAGGCGGGACGCAACGGCAACGGCCGTGCGGTGGTCGAGGGCTTGCTGAAGCCGGGCATGGTCGAGCTGCCGCTCTACTATCCGGTAACGACGGAGATCGACAAGGACGACGGCGTCTACAAGAGCCAGATCACCGATTTCTATAACCAGTCCGCCGAGGCAGTTGCTGCACATCTTCTGGCCGGGCGCACGGTCGCGGTGCTCAGCGAGGGCGATCCGCTCTTCTATGGATCCTACATGCACCTGCATGTGCGGCTCGCGGGCCGCTTCCCGGCCGAGGTCATTCCGGGCATCACTGCCATGTCCGGCTGCTGGTCGCTTGCGGGATTGCCGCTCGTCCAGGGCGACGACGTCCTGTCCGTTCTGCCCGGCACGATGGGCGAGGGTGAGCTTCAGCGCCGCCTTGCCGATACCGAGGCCGCGGTGATCATGAAGGTTGGCCGCAACCTGCCAAAGATCCGCCGGGCGCTTGCCGCCGCCGGGAAGCTCGATGCCGCCGTCTATGTCGAACGCGGCACGATGAAGAATTCCGCGATGATCCCGCTTGGCGAGAAGCCGGACGACGAGGCGCCCTATTTCTCGCTGGTGCTCGTCCCCGGTTGGGAGGATAGGCCCCGGGAGGACAGGCGATGACCGGCAGGCTTTTCATCGTCGGCACCGGGCCCGGCAATCCGGCGCAGATGACGCCGGAGACCCGCGAGGCGATTTCCGCTGCGACCGAGTTCTTCGGCTATGGTCCCTATCTCGATCGTCTTGACCTTAGGGCCGACCAACACCGCATCGCCTCCGACAATCGCGAGGAGCTGGACCGCGCCCAGGCGGCGCTTGCCCGCGCCGCAGCGGGCGCGGACGTCTGCGTCGTTTCGGGTGGCGATCCGGGCATCTTCGCCATGGCGGCCGCCGTCTGCGAGGCGATCGACAAGGGGCCGGCGGAATGGCGCAAGGTCGATCTCGTGATTACGCCCGGCGTGACCGCGATGCTCGCGGTCGCTGCCCGTATCGGTGCGCCGCTCGGCCATGATTTCTGCGCCATGTCGCTTTCCGACAATCTGAAGCCCTGGGAGGTGATCACGAAAAGGCTGCGATTTGCCGCCGAGGCCGGGTTTGTGATTGCGCTCTACAATCCGATCAGCAAGGCGAGGCCCTGGCAGCTCGGAGAGGCTTTCGCCATCTTGCGACAGGTCCTGCCTCCTCACGTGCCGGTCATCTTCGGCCGCGCGGCGGGCCGACCGGATGAGCGCCTCACGGTAATGCCGCTCGGCGAGGCCGATGCCAACCGCGCCGACATGGCGACCTGCGTGATCATTGGCTCTCCGGAAACGCGCATCGTGCCGCGCGACGGCAAGCCAGATCTCGTCTACACGCCACGGTCCTTTACCGGGGAAAGCCGCTGATGGATGCGTTCGAGCGCTTCATCGCAATCGCCGACCGACGGCACGTCGGCGGGCTTGTGGCGCTCGACCATGATCACCTCGATACCGAGCTTGCGCGCCGCGGCGATCTTGCCATAGGTCGCGGTGCCGCCGCTGTTCTTGGCGACGACGATGTTGATGCCATGCTCCTTGAAGAGGTCGATCTCGTCCGCTTCCGCGAAAGGACCGCAGGCGAGAATGGCGGTGACGTCCGGCAGGGCGAGCGGCGGCGTCACCGGGTCAACGCTGCGAACGACGTACTTGTGGTGCGGCGCCTTCTCGAAGTGGAATGCCTCCTGCCGGCCGATTGCCAGGAAGACACGACGCGGCGCTCCACCGAGTGCGGACACGGCCTCGGCCACGCTGTCGACGCGCGTCCAGCGATCTCCGTGTTCAAGCTCCCAGGCAGGGCGGCGGAGCGCGAAAATTGGCGTTCCGGTTGCTTCCGCCGCCGCGGCGGCATTGTGGGAAATACGGGCGGCGAAGGGATGCGTCGCATCGATCAGCAGCGCAACGTTCTCCGCCTTCAGGAAGGCGGCCAGACCCTCGGCGCCGCCGAAACCGCCGACTCGGGTCGGCAGCGGTTGCGGGCGCGGGTCGGCGGTGCGGCCTGCGAGCGAGATGACCGCATCATAGCCAGAATCGGCCGCAAGACGCTCGGCGAGCTGCCGCGCCTCGGTTGTGCCGCCGAGGATCAGAATGCGAGGTCTGTCCATGGCTGACATGTCGAACAGCGCTTCGGCCATCGTCGCCCCCTGGTTGGTGATCATCGGTATCGGTGAGGATGGTGTAGCGGGTCTCGGCGACGAGGCCAAGCGGCTGATTGCGACCGCGCCGGTCGTCTTCGGCGGTGCCCGGCATCTCGATCTTGCGGCCTCCCTGATAACGGGCGAGCGCCAAGCCTGGCAGAGCCCCTTCGAAAAATCCGTCGAGGCGATCGTTGCAAGGCGGGGCAGCGCCGTCGTCGTGCTCGCTTCGGGCGATCCTTTCCTGTTCGGCGTCGGTGCCACGCTTGCTCGCCGGATCGATACTGGCGAAATGCGCACCATTCCTGCGCCATCCTCCTTCAGCCTTGCGGCATCACGGCTCGGCTGGGCATTGCAGGACGTGGCGACGGTTTCACTGCATGGGCGGCCGCTCGATCTCATCCGGCCGCACCTGCAGCCGGGCGCTCGTGTCTTGGCGTTGACCTCGGACGAGGGTGGTCCGAAGGCGCTTGCCGGGCTCCTTTGCGACAGCGGATTTGGTCAATCCCAGTTTATCGTTCTGGAGGCGCTGGGCGGCGAACGCGAACGTATATCGCGGCAGATCGCATCGAGCTTCGCTCTCGAAGACCTGCATTCCCTGAACGTCTGCGCCATTGAAGTCGTTGCCGATGCCAAAGCGCGGGTATTGCCGCTTGCTGCCGGCCTCGACGATGCCCTGTTCGAGCATGACGGACAGATCACCAAGCGCGAGGTGCGCGCGTTGACGCTCTCGGCGCTGGCGCCGCGCAAGGGTGAGTTGCTGTGGGATATAGGCGCCGGTTCCGGCTCCATCGCCATCGAATGGATGCTGGTGGACCCGGCGATGCGCGCTATCGCCATCGAGGCGTCGCCCGAGCGTGCGGCGCGTATCGGCCGCAATGCGGCGCGCTTCGGCGTGCCAGGGCTGGCGATAGTCGAGGGTGAGGCGCCGGGGGCGCTTCGTGGCCTCGCGCCGCCGGACGTCGTCTTCATTGGCGGCGGCGGCAGCGAGCCGGGCGTGATGGATGCCGCGATCGCTGCACTCGGCCCCGGTGGAAGGCTGGTGGCAAATGCGGTGACGACGGAAATGGAAGCCGTCCTCATCGCACAGCATGCGCGGCTCGGCGGCTCGCTGATCCGGATCGATATTGCCCGGGCCTCCCCGGTCGGAACGATGACCGGCTGGCGGCCGGCGATGCCGGTCACACAATGGTCGTGGATCAAGCCCTGAGCGAATTTCTAAGAGGATTGGATATGACGGTTCATTTCATCGGCGCGGGCCCGGGTGCGGCAGACCTGATCACGGTCAGGGGCAGGGACCTGATCGGCCGCTGCCCGGTCTGCCTCTATGCCGGCTCCATCGTGTCGCCCGAGCTTCTGCAGTATTGCCCACCCGGCGCCCGCATCGTCGATACGGCGCCGATGTCGCTCGATGAGATCGAAGCGGAATATGTTCGCGCCGCAGAGGCCGGCGAGGACGTGGCTCGACTGCATTCGGGCGATCTTTCCGTTTGGAGCGCGGTCGCCGAACAGATCCGCCGGCTCGAGAAGCATGGCATCGCCTATACCATGACGCCCGGTGTGCCGGCTTTTGCGGCCGCCGCCGCAACGCTCGGCCGGGAACTGACAATTCCGGCCGTGGCGCAAAGCCTGGTATTGACCCGCGTTTCCGGTCGCGCCTCGCCGATGCCGAACAGCGAGACGCTCTCCGCTTTTGGTGCCACCGGCTCGACGCTGGCGATCCACCTCGCGATCCATGCGCTCGACCGGGTCGTCGAGGAGTTGACGCCGCTCTACGGTGCCGATTGCCCGGTTGCGATCGTCGTCAAGGCGTCGTGGCCGGACGAACGGGTCCTGCGCGGCACCCTCGCTGACATCGCCGCCAGGGTCGCGCTCGAGCCGATCGAACGCACGGCACTGATCTTCGTCGGCCCCGGCCTCGAAGCCGCGGACTTCCGCGAAAGTTCCCTCTACGACCCTGCCTACCAGCGCCGGTTTCGCGGTCGCGAATAGAGCGGGGTGAGGAAAAGCGTGTGCGGCTTTCCGCCCGCATCTTCAACTTATTCCACTCGATCAGTCGGTGCCTTCTCGCCTTCCGGCTTGTGCTTGCGCGGAACCCCGTCCTGTTCTTCGAAGCGGTCGCGGTAGAGCGCCGCCTGGCCGAGCAGCGCCAGCGTCACCGGCGTCGTCACGGTGACGAAGAAGATGATCAGCAGTTCGTGGAAGATCCAGCGGCTTTGCAGCACGGCGAAGCAGAGCATCGACGCCAGGCAGATCAGGATGGTGCCGCCGCTGGTCGCAATTGTCGGGGCGTGCAGCCGTTCGTAGAAATTGGAAAGGCGCAGCAGGCCGAGCGAACCGATCAGCGCCATCGCCGCGCCGAAAAGCAGCAGGCCGCAGACGAAGACGGCGGCCCAGGTCGGCAGGTCGGTCAGACGGCTCATTCGATCACCTCGCCCCGCATCAGGAATTTCGCAAAGGCGATCGAAGAGACGAAGCCGATCAGGGCTATGATCAGGGCGGTCTCGAAATAGATCGTGTTCGCACTGCGGATGCCGAAGGAGAGCAGCATCAGCATCGCGTTGATGTAGAGCGTGTCGAGCGCGAGGATCCTGTCCTGTGCTCGCGGCCCTCTTGCGATGCGATAAAGCGCGCAGGCCATCGCCAGGCCGAGCATGACCTGGGAAAGCAGGACCGACCAAGTGATCGCGAGCTCAGTCATGGAATATCTCCTTCAACGCCGCTTCGTAACGCTTGACGGTCCCCAGCCACACTTCCTCGTTCTGCAAGTCCAGCACATGGAAAAGCAAGGTCTTCCGGTGGCGGTCGTATTCGAGCCATGCCGTCCCCGGGGTCGCCGTCATGATGCAGGCCAAGAGCGCGAGAGCGTTCTCGTCTTCAAGATCGAGGTCGACGGTCAGAAAGCCGGCAATTGCGGGCACACGGCCGGCACGCAGGATGATCGAAGCAACGGCGATGTTCGAGCGGACGATGTCGGCGATGACCTCAACAGCGAAGCCAGCCACGCGTCCGATGCGGTGCAGACGCGATCTTGCCGGATGCAGCTTGAGCGTCACCCAGCCGAGCGCCATGCCGAGCACGAGTCCGATCAGTATCGACCCAGGCGCCAGCGACTGGTTCAAGAGCAACCACATAATGAGCAGGGCGAGCGACAGCAGCGGATAGGGGAACCAAGTGCGCATTCTATTGCCCTCCCGCCCTTGGCGCGGAAAGAATGCGCTCGCTCTGGAACAACGGGTTGAGCAGATCGTCGGCGGTGGCCTGCATGTAGCGCATGGCGGGGCCGGCCTGAAGGCTGAGGAAGATACAGGCGGCAAGCAGAACGAGAACGGGCGTGATCTCGATGACGAAGACCCGCGGCACAGTGCCTTCGATCGAGGCCCAGAAGGTGCGGATGCCGATGCGGTTCATCGCGATCATGGCGGCAAGCCCCGACAGGATGAGAAGCACAACATAGGTCCAATCGGCGGCAGACATAGCCGTCGCCAGATCGGCGCCCGGCATGTCGAAGAGGCCGCGCAGGATCGCGAACTTGGCGACGAAGCCCGACAGGGGTGGCAGGCCGGAAAGAAGCACGGCACAGAGACAGAAGCAGAGGCCGAGAACGGCCATTGTGCCCGGTATCGCGACGCCGACCTCCTCCTCTTCTTCATCCTCATCGAAGTCGCCATAGGCTTCCATCGTCACCGCCAGAACGTCGGCGCCGGCGTCGCGTCCGCGCTCGACGAGTTC
The DNA here is from genome assembly GCF_009601505.1 of Sinorhizobium terangae. Lineage (GTDB taxonomy): Bacteria > Pseudomonadota > Alphaproteobacteria > Rhizobiales > Rhizobiaceae > Sinorhizobium > Sinorhizobium terangae. The sequence goes on along the minus strand of NZ_WITC01000019.1, from coordinate 62,054 downwards.
GATGAGCAGGAAGAAGGCGGAGATCGTGAGGGTCGAGCTGACGAGATAGAAGAGAGCGCCGGCGAGCATCCCCGCATGGCCGAGGCCGATCGCCGCAAGCAGCGTTCCGGAGGAGACGAGCACCGAGTAGCCGGCGAGCCTGCCCATCGCCTGTGAGGCGAGCACGCCGATTGCGCCGAAAGCAATCGTCAGCATGCCGCCTGCAACGAGCCAGTCCTGGCCGAAGCCCGCCGAGGCTCCGGCGGCGGCACCGAAAACGAGGAAGTGCAGGCGGACGATGACGTAGATGCCGACCTTGGTCAAAATGGCAAAGACTGCGGCGACCGGCGGCGTCGCGGCCGCGTAGGCCGGCGGCAGCCAGAAGCTCAGCGGCCACATGCCGGCCTTGACGAGGAAGGCGATGCCGAGGATCGCGGCGCCGGCTTCGACGAACTGCCGGTTTTCGGGCGTAAGTGTTGCGAGCTTGGCGGCGAGGTCGGCCATGTTGAGCGTGCCGGTGACGCCATAGATCAGGCTCACGCCGATCAGGAACAGCGACGAGGCGGCAAGATTGACCGCGATATAGTGCAATCCAGCCTTGACGCGCATGGGGCCGGAGCCATGCAGCAGCAGGCCGTAGGATGCCGCCAGCATCATCTCGAAGAACACGAAGAGATTGAAGATATCGCCCGTCAGAAAGGCACCGTTGAGACCGGCGATGAGAAGCTGGAACAGCGAATGGAAATGGTGGCCGGCCGTGTGCCAGCGCGCCATGGAATAGACCTGGGCGGCAAGGGCCAGACCTGCCGTCAGGCAGAGCATCAGGGCGGACAACCTGTCGAGCACGAGAACGATGCCGAAGGGCGCCGGCCAGTTGCCAAGCTGATAAATGCCCGTCCCGGGTAGATTGCCAGCGTTCGCGGCGATGCGCATGAGGGCCAAGGCGAGAACGAAGACGACGAACGTCGAGCCGAATCCGAACACCCCTTTCAGCATCCGATTGCGCTCGTCGATCGGGATCAAGGCCGCACCGACGGCGAGCGGCAGCAGGATCGGCAGGATCAGAAGGTGCTGCAGCCAATCAGTCATGGCGCTGCTCCCTTCCGTCGACGTGGTCGGTTCCGGTGAAGCCGCGCGAGGCGAGCAGCACGACGAGGAAGAGCGCCGTCATCGCAAAGCCGATGACGATCGCGGTGAGCACCAGCGCCTGCGGGACGGGATCCGTATAGGTGGCAAGGTCGCCGGCGCCGGCCGGATTAAGCACCGGCGGCGCGTTCACGCGCAACTTCCCCATGCCGAAGATGAAGAGATTGACGGCATAGGAGAGCAGCGAGAGGCCGATGATGACCTGGTAGGTTCGCGGCCTCAGCAACAAGTAAACGCCTGACGCGGTCAGCGCACCAATCCCTGCGGAGAGGATGAGTTCCATTACCGGATCCCCTCCTTTTCGGCGCGCGCTGCCCGCATGTGGGCGCGCGGCGCGCGGACGGATTGGTGGGCAAGCGCAATGAGGATCAGCACCGTGGCGCCGAGAACCAGCGAAAAGACGCCGAGATCGAACAGGATGGCGCTTGCCAGCGGAAATTTGCCGACGATCGGCAAGGTCGCATATTGTGCGTGCGAGGTCAGGAACGGGTAGCCGAAGAGCCACGATCCGGCACCGGTCGCGACTGCCACCAGAAGGCCGATGCTCATCCAGCGCAGCGGATGGATGCGCAACCGCTCCTCGACCCAGCGGGTGCCGCCGGACATATATTGCAGGATGAAGCCGATCGACATGGCGATGCCGGCGGCAAAGCCGCCGCCCGGCAGATCGTGTCCGCGCAGGAAGAGATAGGCGGCCAGCAGTCCGGTGATGGGGAACATCCAGCGCATTATGACGGAGGGCACGAAGAGATACTCGGCAACACTGTCGCCGGCTGCCCGATCCGGATGATCGTCATCGAATGCATTCTGCACCCGCTGCTGCTCTGGGGTCTCCAGGCTGTCGGCCTGCGGACGGAAACGCAAGAGAAGCGCAAAGACGGTCAAGGCGACGATGCAGAGCACTGCGATCTCGCCAAGCGTGTCGAAGCCGCGGAAATCGACGAGGATGACGTTGACGACATTGGTGCCGCCGCCTTCCGTGTAGGCGCGCTCGAGGAAATAGCTGGCGATGGTGTCGGGCAGCGGCCGCGTCATGACCGTGTAGGCGATGAGCATCATGCCGCCGCCGGCCAGGATCGCGAGAATGAAGTCGCGCAGGCGCCTGAGACGGATGCGGAATGGAAGATCCTCCGTATCCTCCGGCTGCTTGATGCGCTTCGGCAGCCAGCGCAATCCGAGCAGGATGAGCACGGTGGTGACGATTTCGACGAGAAGCTGGGTCACCGCGAGGTCGGGTGCGGAGAGCCAGACGAAGGTGATGCAGGTGACGAGGCCCGCGCCGCCAAGCAGCACGAGCGATGCCAACCGATGAAACTTCGCCTGATAGGCCGATCCGACGGCACAGGCGATGCCGATCACCCAGAGCACGGCGAAGGCCGGATCGATGCCGTGTATGACCAGGGGTGGAAGCTTGAAACCGCCGAGCAAAAGCGGCGACGCGCCCGCGACGAGCGCAAGGACGACGACGAAGCCCATCTGCGGCTGCAGGCGGCGCGTGCCGAGGCTCTGCTCCAGCGAGCGTGCCCACTTCCATGAAAGCGTCACCAGCACGCGTTCGAAGATGCGCTGGCCCTGGAGCAGGCGGAAGACAGGCGGCCCCTCGACGCTGGTCGCAAGGTAGGAGCGCATCAGGAAATAGAGGCCGACCCCGCCCGAAAGTGCCACGAAGCTCATGATCAGCGGGACGTTCAAGCCGTGCCAGACAGCAAGGCTATACTGCGGCGTGCGATCGCCGAGGATCGAAACGACGGCCGTATGCAGAAACGGACCAATCGTCTGGGCGGGAATGATGCCGACGACGAGGCAGGCAAGCACGAGGAAGTCCACGGGCGCGCGCATCCAGCGCGGCGGCTCGTGCGGTTTCTTGGATAGGTCCTTCGGCAGGGGACCGTAGAAGACGCCATGAATGAAGCGGAGGGAATAGGTGACGGCAAACATGCTCGCGATCGTCGCGACATAGGGTGTTACCGTATCGAGTGTGTTGATGAGGTGCGTCTCGATCGCCTCGGCGAAGAACATCTCCTTGGAAAGAAAGCCGTTGAGCAGCGGTACGCCGGCCATTGCCGCGCTCGCCACCATGGCAAGCGTGGCGGTGATCGGCATGTAGTGGAAGAGACCGCTCAGCCTTCGCATGTCGCGCGTGCCGGTTTCGTGGTCGATGATGCCGGCCGCCATGAACAGCGACGCCTTGAAGGTGGCGTGGTTTACGATGTGGAAGACCGCGGCGACGGCCGCGAGCGGGCTGCCGAGGCTCAAGAGCACGGTGATGAGCCCCAGATGACTGATCGTCGAATAGGCGAGGAGCCCCTTCAGATCCTGCTGGAAGATCGCGAAATAGGCGCCGAGCAAGAGGGTCGTGAGACCGGCCAGCCCCACGATCCAGAACCAGGCCTCTGTGCCGGCCATCACCGGCCAGAGCCGCGCGAGCAGGAAGACGCCGGCCTTCACCATGGTTGCCGAATGCAGATAGGCCGAGACCGGCGTCGGCGCAGCCATCGCGTGCGGCAGCCAGAAATGAAAGGGAAACTGCGCGCTCTTCGTGAGCGCGCCAAGCAGCAGAAGGATGAGGACGGTCAGGTAAAGCGGGTGGTTGCGGATCGTATCGCCCGAGGCGAGCACGACATCGAGGTCGTAGCTCCCGACGATCCGGCCCATGATCAGCAATCCGACCAGCATGCAAAGCCCACCCATGCCGGTCATAGTCAGCGCTATGCGCGCGCCGTCGCGGGCGTGGGCATTGTGGTGCCAGTAGCCGATGAGCAGGAAGGAGACGATGCTCGTCAATTCCCAGAATACCGCAAGCAGGATGAGGTTGCCGGAAAGCACGACGCCGAGCATCGATGCCATGAAGGCGAGGAACAGCGCGAAGAAGCGCGGGACCGGGTCCTCGGCAGCCATGTAATAGCGGGCATAAAGGACGACGAGAACGCCGATCGCCGTGATCAGCGCCGAAAACAGCCAGGCGAAACCGTCCATCCGCAGCGTGAAGTTGAGCCCGAGTTCAGGGATCCAGTCGAGCCGATAGTGCAGCACCCCGCCCGAGGCGACGAAGGGATATAGGCCCGCGGTCACCAGAAAGCAGACAAGGGCGATCGCACCGGCGAACCAGGCCGTGGCACCGCGTTGATCGGACGGAAAGAAGATTGCGATGAGGCTTCCCGCAAAAGGCGCGAGAATGAAAACAGGCAGCAATTTCCCCGCGTATTCTATCGTTCCGTTCCCCTCGTTGGGTATGCTGGAGAGTGGGACCGGGGGTCCCGGAAGTGGCGCTCAAAAGCGACCACCGCAAACGATGCCCGGACAATCCGCGAAGCGGCAAAGGCATGTGTTTTTATGACTTTTTTCCGGCCGACTGCCAAGTCGTTCAGGAAGAAAAACGCTACGGTTGGATAACTTGTCTCAGGTGCTACGCGGCCTGCCAACGGCGTTCGAAAACGAAGGTCGCGAGATCGTTGGCATTCATCGGCCGGGCGAAGGCATAACCCTGCAGACCGTGGCAGCCCAAATCCTTGAGGATGCGGGCATGCTCCAGCGTCTCGACGCCCTCGGCGATCACCTCGATGCCGAGCGAGGTGCCGATGTCGATGATCGATTCGACGAGGCGCCGCTGCGCGGGCGAGGTCAGGATCGGCAGGATCAGCTGACGATCGATCTTCAGCCGGCGCGGCGTCAGTTTCGTCAGGCTGAGAATGGAGGCGTAGCCGGTCCCGAAATCGTCGATTTCGATCTCGATGCCCAGTTCCTTGATGCGCTCGATATTCGAAAGCACCGTCACGTCGTTTTCGTCGAAGGAGATCGATTCGAGCAGTTCGAAGGAAAGCCGCCCTGCCGGTATCCGCATCTGCTTGAGGCGCTCGATCAGGCTGTCGTCGCGCAGCCGAGGATAGGAGAGATTGACCGAGACCTTCGGGATATGGATTCCGTTTGCTTCCCACCTCCAGATCTGGAACAGCGCCTGTTCCAGGACCTTCTGGTCGATCGAGGCGACGACGTTGATATCTTCCGCCGTCCTGAGGAAGGCGTGCGGGCCGAGCAGCCCCTTGGTCGGGTGGTCCCACCGCACCAGCGCTTCGACGCCGATGACGTCGAGGGAGTTCGGGCAGAATTGCGGTTGGAAATAGGCGATGAATTCATTGCGCTCGAGACCGCGAAGAATTTCGTCGGCGGTCTGCTTCGTCTGGAACACCGCCGTCTTCAGTGCGCCCGTGAAGGTCTCGTGCCTGTTGCGCCCGCGGCGCTTGGCCTCATAAAGCGCGATGTCGGCGTTGACCAGAATCTGAGAAAGCTCGTCTCCCGCGAGCGACTGGGCGGCAATACCGATGCTGACGCCGATCCGGCATTCCTGATCCTTGTAGCGGACCGGCACGCTCATCGCTTCGACGACACGTGACGCAAGCGCGGCGTCCTCGTCGCGGCCATGGCTCTGTCGGATGATTACGAATTCGTCGCCGCCGATGCGGGCGACGAAGTCACCTTCGCGCGCATTCCGGCGCAACAGTTCAGCCGCATGCCTCAGGATTTCGTCGCCGGCAGCATGGCCGAGCGTGTCGTTGATCTGCTTGAAGCGGTCGAGATCCATGTGAAAGATGCTGAGCTTCGCTCGGTCATCGAAATGCTGGCTTCGGTCGGCGAGGATCTGATCGAGGAAGCGGCGGTTCGGCAGACCGGTGAGCGGGTCGTGCAGCGCATTGAACTCCATGCGATGGCGCGCGGCTTCCAGTTCGGTGCTATGGGCCTCGGCGAGCCGCTTGGCCTCCGAAAGCGTTGCCCTCGTTTCGAAATCGGCCGTCACGTCCCAGTTGACGCCGACGATCTTCCTGCGCCCATCCGCGCCGGCATAGGTAGAGCCGATCGCCCGGATATGACGGACCTCGCCGTCGGCGAGACATATGCGGAACTCGGAATTGTAGGCGCCGCCGGTGGCAAGCGCTTCGGCAAATTCCTCCTCGGCGCGCGCCAAGTCGTCCGGGTGCAGCGTATCCTTCCAGCCTGCGTAAGTTTCGCGCGTCAATTTTCCGATGCCGTAAAGATCCTTCGTCCGGCTGTCCCACAGCAATTTTCCGCTCTCGATATCGAGTTCCCAGATACCGATCTCGGACGTGTCGAGCGCGATCTTCAGTCGACGGGAAAGTTCCTGAAGCTGATCCTTGCTTTGCTTCAGGGCGCGAATGTTCCTCTGACGCTCGGCCATGAGCCGGCCCGTGAAGAGCATGGGGACGACGATCATCAAGCCGCCGATCACGATCAGGAGGCGGATCTGCCAGGCGTTGGCGGGCGTCGTCGGCCAGCCGCCCTTGGGGATTGCCGCGATGCTCCAAGAACCTCCGGGGAGGGATACGCTCATCTCGACAGGGGCCTGACTGAAGACCGCGGGATCGCCGAAGAAGACCGCTCCCTGGCGTCCCAGGCCGTCGCGACCGGCTATCGCGATGTCGATGCCGAGTGTCGACGAGACCAGGCCGCTGTCGCGGTAAAGGCGGTCGATATCGATCACCGCCGAAACGACGCCCCAGAAGTGGTTGCTGCCGCCGCCGAAATCGGTCGACACCGGAAACCGGCCGATCAATCCCTTGCCGCCCTGGACGAGGTCGACCGGACCGGCCAGCACCATCTGGCCGGTTTCCCTGACGCGCATCACTGCGGCGCGCTGACTTTCGTTCTTGCGGTAGTCGAGCCCGATGACCCCTTCGTTGCCGGCTGTCGGATAGATCATCGACACGACCAGATCCGGGGCGGCTGCAACGTGGCGAAGCTGCGACCGTTCGGTGAAGATGCTGCGGGCAAGCTTACCGAAGCGCTCTTGCCGCATATCGGGTTCGGTGGCGATCGTGCCAATCAGGCCGCGAACGAGCTGGATATTGCCATTGATGCTGGATTCGATCCGCGAGCGTATCGGATTGAGCTCGTCCGCCACCTGCGCGCGCTCGCGTGCTTCGGAGATGACCAGATTCTGGTTATCGGCAAGGAATCCCGCGATCACGACGACAAAGGTCGCGATGAACGTCGGTAGATAGCTCGGTGTCAAAACCCGAGAGAACCAGGATTCTCTGTGGTTAACGGCACGTTTATCTGTCACAAGGTCATCCCAGAACGGTGCATACGGCGAAGTACCGCGGAATGATTACAAATTCTTCTTAAAATTTCTTGCCTTGGATCGGTCGATTCTTGCGCTTTTGCCACGCCTCGTTGCTCGTCAGCGCGGTCCCTTCATCTCGATCATCGCCTGCAATGTTTCGAGCCTGTCGGCGTCCCGCGGCAACTTGTCCGCGCGGAGGCGGGCAATGCGCGGAAAGCGCATCGCCACCCCCGACTTGTGCCGGGTGGAACGGTTCAGGCCTTCGAAAGCGACCTCGACGACGAAACCGGAATCGGGCTCGGCGCGCACCGCACGTACCGGACCGAAGCGCTCGACCGTATTGTCGCGGACGAAGCGGTCGAGAATTTCGAGTTCGGCATCGGTGAAGCCGAAATAGGCCTTTCCGACTGGAACCAGGACTGTTTGCCCGTCGCTCTCCGTCCACACGCCGAAGGTGAAGTCGGAATAATAGCTCGAGCGTTTGCCGTGGCCGCGTTGCGCATACATCAGCACGGCGTCGATGTTGAAGGGCTCCCGCTTCCACTTGAACCAGGGCCCCTTCGCCCGGCCGGCGACATAGGCAGAGTCCAGCCGCTTCAGCATGACGCCTTCGATGACCGGGTCCGGCGGGTTCGAGCGAAGCCGATCGAGCTCCTCCCAGGTGGAGAACGGGACGAGCGGGGAGAGGTCGAAATGCTGGGGAGATGCCGCGTCGATCAGCCTGCCGAGGGCCTGGCGGCGCGCCTGGAACGGTTCGGCCCGAATGTCCCGTTCGCCGGAAAAGAGGATGTCATAGCCGCGAATGAAGGCGGGATAATCCTCGAGCAGCTTGCGATTGACGGTCTTGCGGTTCAGGCGCTGCTGCAGGTCGGCGAAAGTGCCGGTCGCCTGGTTGCTGCGGGCCGTTCCGCCGACCAGCAGTTCGCCGTCGATGACGCCGGTGAAGTCGGCCGCGTCGAGGATTTCGGGAAAGGCGCCGGAAATCTCGTCACCGCTGCGCGAATAGAGCCGCCGCACGCCGCCGATATTCGCCAGCTGAACACGGATACCATCCCATTTCCACTCGGCCGCGAAGTCCGCCGGATCCAGCCCTTCGAGGTCGCCTTCGCCGACCGGTGTGGCGAGCATGACGGCATGAAACACTGCCGGCGTTGTCAGGACCGGCATGTCCGCTTCACCGCTGAGCCAGAGAAAAAGCGGCAGATAGGGCGGCGTCAATCCGTGCCAAAGGGTGTCTATCTCGCTGACATCCCTGCCGCCCATTTCCGCCAGCGCCTGTTTCGCCAGCCGTGCCGAAACGCCGATCCTGAGGCCTCCGGTCACGAGCTTCAGAAAGGCGAAGCGGCCCGATGTGTCGAGTTGATCGAGCATGTCGCGGACCAGCGATCGCACCTCGGACCGGCCCGCCATCTGCAGCCGCTCGACGACCTCTCCGAGCGGAATATCGGCTGCAACGCGCTCCTCAGGTGGCTCCCAGACCAGCGAGACGGTCTCCGCGAGATCGCCAACATAATCATAGGAATAGCGAAACAGCACCTCGTCCATGCGCTCGAGCAGGAGGTCGCGGATCAGTTGGGGCTTGACAGTGTTGAGCGTGAGCGTTCCGGCGATCGCGGCCAGGGCGTAACCGCGGCTCGGGTCGCCGGCCTCGCGAAAATAGTCCGCAAGCAGACGGATCTTGGCATTTCGCTGCGGCGTCAGAACCAGCCGGTCGAGCAGTTCGGCGAAGACCTTCATGGTTCTCACTCTCCCTCGTCGTCGTAGCCGACGAGGTGGAGGGGACGCGCCGGAATGCCCTGCAATTCGCACCAGCGCACCAGAGCTTCCTCCCGGCCGTGTGTCACCCAGACTTCGGCCGGCGCGATCTCGCGTATCGTTCCCGTGAGTTCGGCCCAGTCGCAGTGGTCGGATATGACGAGGGGCAGTTCGACGCCGCGTTGCTTGGCACGCTGGCGGATGAGCATCCAGCCTGAGGCGAAGACAGCGAGGGGATCGGCGAAGCGCCGCGCCCAGCGATCAGCAAAGGCCGAGGGCGGGCCGATAACGATGGCGCCAGCGAAATCCCGCCGGCTCTCGCCGGCCAGTGTCGCAGGTCGGATCTCGCCGAGGTTGATGCCCTCGTTCTGATAGTATTCGCACAGCCTGGCGAGCGCCCCATGGATATGGATGGGCTCGTCATAGCCCTGCTGACGCAGGAGGGCGATGACCCTCTGCGCCTTGCCGAGTGCATAGGCGCCGACCATGTGGGCGCGCTCCGGAAACTGCCTTAGCGACATCAGCAGCCGGGCGATTTCGGCGCCGTCATCCGGATGGCGAAAGACCGGGAGGCCGAAGGTCGCCTCGGTGATGAAAACGTCGCAGGGAACGGGCTCGAAAGCCCGGCAGGTCCGGTCCGGCCGCCGTTTATAGTCGCCGGAGACGACGATCCGCGTTCCATTCGCCTCGACGGCGATCTGCGCCGAGCCGAGCACATGGCCGGCCGGATGAAAACGGACGGTCACGCCGTTGACGGTGATCGTTTCTCCAAGGGGAGCGATCTGGCTCGCACCGCAAAAGCCATCGCCGTAGCGGATGCGCATGATGTCCAGCGTCTCGCGCGTCGCGAGCACATGGGCATGGCCTGCGCGGGCATGGTCGGCATGCCCGTGCGTGATCAGCGCCCGTTCGACCGGTTGAACTGGGTCGATGTAGAATTCGCCGCGTTCGCAGTAGAGGCCCTTGGGGGCAGGATAGAGCAGGTTGTCCGGTCTCATGCAGTCAAAGATAGCCGGCAGATGCGTGTCTGCCAGCTATGCGGACAACATTTTCGCCGCCCGTGCCTCAGTGGCTCAACGACAGCGTGTCGGCGATCAGCTTCAGCACGCCCTCGGCGTCGATGCCGGTGCAGACCTTCTGGCTCGGAAGGCCGTCCCAGGGGCTCGGCGGAAACAGCCGCGCATCCGGTTTTTGGATCGTCTGGCCGTCGGCGATGCCACCGCAGATGACGCGCACCGAGCCGCTGCGGGTGCGGAACAGGTCCGGCGCAACGACATAGGCGCAGGCGCAGCTGTCATGGACGATCATGCCGTCATCGACATGCTGCTCGTAGAAGGTGATGTAGAACTGCGAGATGTCGGACAGGAGTCTGGCCGGCGCTCCGCCGCGCTCGGCGATATCGACCAGCATGGCCCGTGTCATCACCGTCCGCGTGGTCACATCGAGACCGATGACGGTGACGGGCCACGGCGCCGTCATCACCACGTCGGCGGCTTCCGGGTCGCCATGGATATTGGCTTCCGCCGCCGGCGTGATGTTGCCGGGAACGTCGAAAGCGCCGCCCATGATCACGACATCCTTGACCAGCCCGGCGATTTCCGGATCGTCGCGCAATGCCAGCGCCAGATTGGTCATCCGCCCGACGGCGACGAGCGTCACTTCGCCGGGATTGGTGCGCACCGTATCGATGATGAAACGATGCGCCGGACGGGGGTCGAGCGGCAGGTCGATCGTTTCCGGCACGTCGATGTTGCCAAGCCCATCTTCGCCATGAATGCCCGTCGGCCAGCCGACATGGGGGCGACCGTGATTGAAGGTTTCGCCAAGCCCCTTGGCGACCGGCGCTGCGATGTTCCACGCCTGCTTCAGGAAAAGCGCGTTGCGCGTCGTCGTCTCAACCGAGGCATTGCCGAAAACGGAGGTGATGCCGATGAGATCGATGTCCGGGTGCCGATGCAGGAAGAGAAGCGCCATCGCGTCGTCGACGCCGGGGTCCGTATCGAAAATAACCTTGTGCATGTGTTCTTCTTTTCTTTTTTTGAAGTGGGATCAGGAGGGTGGGAACGCCGCAGACGCGCCACGATGCGGCCGGCCCCTCACACGAAGAATTTGCGGCATCCCTTTTAATTGAGCCCGGCGCCAGAGCAAGACCCGCGTGCGATCAGTCGCCATGACTGTCCCCGTGGGAGGATCGTGGCAGTTCGGCCAGAGTTCCGCAGCCACACAGGATGCAAACCGGTGATCCGGATCACGCATTCTTCTTATCCCGCTGAACGGACTTAAACTTTCCGAAAGGTCGTTGACCTATCGTGGCAACGGCCTGCGGGCTTTTCTTTGCGATTTTGAAGACGACAGCGGAGCCGCAGGTGAAGGCTATTTTCAGCAGATTTCGTCCTTCCAAAAAGCTGGTGGTCATCCTGTCCGCCGCGCTCAGCGTATCCGCAGCCTCCGGTGGCGCCGCCGTCTATGTCGGCCGCGACAGGCTCATGGCCCGAATTGCCGAGCCGCCCCCATCCGGGCTCGAATGCACGACAATCCGGACACTGAAGCTCGATCATCAGGGACAACGCTGGGTCAGGATGCATGTAAAGACCGACAGGGCTAGCGGACCGGATCGCATCCGGACGGCGCTACGCGTGGTCAGCGCGCTGTCGCAGAAGGAGAAGGCCGACCTCTATCAGGTCGTCGTGCTCGACGCGGCCGGACCGGAGGAGCGGGCTGCTGTGCGGGGTGCGGCGATTGGCGCCGAGGTTCTTTTTGCCCCCGGCCCACAGAGCGTCAAGGGAATGGAGGATCCGTTTCGCGCTTCCTACAATGACGGGGCCGCAAACGCTTCCGGCATGTTCCACGGCAAGACCGTTCGGCTTGAGCTTGACCAAGTGCGTGCGCTGATGAGCGCCATGGAGGATCGTTCGCTCTGCATCGATCCGTCGGCAGCGACGGAAAGCGCGGAGGCTGACGAAGCCGCCGAGCAAACCATCGAGAGCGCCGAGGCGCCCGCCGGCCATTAAGGCAATCCGTCGCGACAAAAGCATAAAGCCCGCCGGATGAAGGCGGGCTTTATGCTTTTGTGTGTTTGTTCGCGTGGCTCAATCAGCCTTATGGCGTCGGGCCGGGAACAGGATCACGTCGCGGATCGATGGCGCATTGGTCAGAAGCATGATCAGGCGGTCGACGCCGATGCCCAAGCCTCCGGCTGGTGGCATGCCCTGGTCGATCGCATCGAGGAATTCGTCGTCGAGCTGTTTTGCCTTCTCGCCGCGTGCATGTGCCTGTTCAAGCTGCTCGACCATGCGGGCGCGCTGCTCTTCCGGATCGTTGAGTTCCGAAAAGGCATTGCCGAGTTCCCAGGTGTTGCAATAGGTCTCGAAACGCTCGACGAGGCGCGGCTCGCCCGGCACTTCCTTGGCGAAGGGCGAGATGTCCTTCGGGAAGTGGGTGACGTGGGCCGGCTGGATCAGCGTCGGCTCGACCTTTTCCTCGAAGACGAAGGCGAGGCACTCGCCCCAGGTCCAGTCCTTTTCGACCTCGAAGCCGGCCGCGCGCGCGGCGGACCGCGCTTCCTCGTCGGTATTCATCGCCAGGAAGTCGATGCCGGTCACCTCCTTGACGGCGTCCGGCATGGGCACGCGGCGGAACGGACCCTTGAAGGAGATTTCCTTCTCTCCGTAGGTGAACTCCGTCTTGCCGTGGACCAGGAGCGCCAGTTCGGCGAACAGCCGCTCGACGAGGTCCATCACGTCCTCGTAGTCGGCATAGGCCCAATAGCACTCCATCATGGTGAATTCCGGATTGTGCCGGGTGGAGACGCCTTCGTTGCGGAAGTTGCGGTTGATTTCGAAGACCTTGTCGGTCAGCCCCGAGACCAGCGTGCGCTTCAGGTAGAGTTCCGGCGCGATGCGCAGGAACATGTCTAACTTCAGCGTGTTGTGATGCGTCTTGAACGGCTCGGCGGTGGCGCCGCCATAGACCGAATGCAGCATCGGCGTCTCGACTTCCATGAAGCCGTCGTTTTCCATGAAACGGCGGATTCCGGATACGATCCGGCTGCGCTGCTGGAATCGGAGCTTCGACTCCTCATTGGTCATGATGTCGAGATGGCGCTTGCGGTAGCGCAACTCGATGTCGGAGAGTCCATGCCACTTCTCCGGCATGGGCAGAAGCGACTTGGTCAGCATCGTGATCGATTTCGCGTTGATCGTCAGCTCGCCGCGCTTGGTCCGGCGGACGATGCCCGTAACGCCGATGATATCGCCGATGTCGATCATCGGCAGCAGCGTCCGCGCGTCCTCCGGGGTCGTGTCCTTGTGCGAGAAAATCTGGATCTTGCCGGAAGCGTCATGGATATCCATGAACATGCCGGAGTTGCGCGAGGAAAAGACGCGGCCGGCGACGGTCACGACGTCCTGCGTTTCGGTGTCCGGCTCGAGGTCATCATATTTCTTCGCGAGTTCCGCATTGGTCATCGTCCGGTGGAAATGCGCCGGATAGACGTCGCCGATCTGCTCGCGCAGGAGCTTCAGCTTCTGTGCGCGCACTTCCGTAGCGTCGGAGGAAAGGCTGGCCGTTGCTGTCTTCTCGTTCATGGTCCTGTCCTTACTTTCCGCTGCCCGCCATCGATGCGACCACCTGGGCCGCGACCTTCAGACGCTGGCGCACGACAGCGCGGCCAAGCAGTTCCATCGAATCGAACAGCGGCAGCGAGCGCTGCGAGCCCGACACGGCGACGAAGAGCGGCGCGACGATGGCCTTCAGCTTCTTGCCCATGCGCTCGGCGATCGCGCGCAGTTCCGCTTCGATCGATTCCTTGTTCCATTCGAGGATCTTTTCAAGATCCGGCTGAACGGTATTGAGGATCTCGAGCAGTTCTTCCGGCGAGGCCTTCACACCGGCAAAAGCCGCCGGCTGCAGGCCGAGATCCGACTTGAACAGGAAGGCCGCGAGGTCGGGAAGTTCGCCGAGCTTCGAGATACGCGACTGGGCGAGCTTCAGGCCCTCCTTGAGGCGGTCGTTTTCAGCCGCCCAGGCGACGACCCGTGCGGCAAAATCTTCCTCGGAAAGCTTCTCGCGGATCCAGCGCGCGTTCAGCCAGTCGAGCTTCTGGATGTCGAAGATCGCGCCAGCCTTGGAAAGGTTTTCCGGATCGAACTTTTCCGCCAGTTCGTCCATCGTCAGCAGTTCTTCGCCTTCGGCGATCTGGATGAAGAACAGGCCAAGGAAGTTCATCACCGCTTCCGGCAGGTAGCCGAGCGCCGTGTAGTAGGAGATCGATGTCGGGTTCTTGCGCTTCGACAGCTTCGACTTGTCGGCATTGCGCATCAGCGACAGGTGCATGAACTTCGGCGGTTCGAGGCCGAGATACTGATAGATCAGGATGTGCTTCGGCACCGAGGCGAGCCATTCCTCGCCGCGCGCGACGTGGGTGATCTTCATCAGATGGTCGTCGACGACGTTTGCCATGTGATAGGTTGGCATGCCGTCCGCCTTAAGCAGAACCTGCATGTCGATCGCGTCCCACGGAATCTCGACGTCGCCATAGACACCGTCGTGGAACTTGCACGAGCCTTCGGTCGGGATCTTCATGCGCACGACATGAGGCTCGCCGGCGGCCACGCGCGACGTCACTTCCTCGGCCGAGAGGCTGAGGCAGAGCCCGTCATATTTCGGCGGCTTGCCGGCGGCGCGCTGCGCCTCGCGCATCTGCTCCAGCCGCTCGGGCGTGCAGAAGCAGCGGAAGCCGTGGCCATTCTCGACGATCTTCTCGACATAGGGCTTGTAGATGTCCTTGCGGTCGCTCTGGCGATAGGGACCGTAGGGGCCGCCGATATCGGGGCCTTCCGACCACTTCAGCCCACACCATTTCAGCGCGTCGAGCACCTTCTGTTCGAACTCCGGCGTCGAGCGCGTCGCGTCGGTGTCCTCGATGCGCAGGATGAACTCGCCGCCGTGCTTCTTTGCGAAGAGATAGTTGAACAGCGCAATATAGGCTGTGCCGACATGCGGTTCGCCGGTGGGAGAGGGTGCAATGCGCACCCGGACTGCTGGATCTGCCATGGTCTTTGCCCGTTTCGACGTGCTTTTGGGCCCTGCCGGAGTGCACTTCCGGCTTATGGCCGCGCATTTTATGGGAAGGAAAGGCCCACAAGGGTGCCGCACCAGCGGTATCGGCGGGCAATTCCAGTCGGCTGGCGTGAGACCATAGAAAGCCCTGCATGTCAACGGAAAGTGGACAAGGTCATTTTGTTGGAACGTTCACGGTCGTTAAGCGTTTGATCAATCGAGGACTCGGACCGTGTCAACCGGACGCGACGGAAGTGGAGAATGCGGGAATTTTTCCGGTTTCTTCCCGCAACCAACGAAAACGGTAGTCGAACTCCCAACCCGTCCGGTTCGTATCCTCACTTGTCTCCCGCAGTCAGAGAGGCCTGCATTCGCCGAATGCAGGCCTCTTCATTTGCCGCTTCGGGTGCGGCTGTCCAGACGGAAACCGCTACGCACTTTTCTGGACTTGCTTTAGTGCAGCTTCTTCGCCTGCTGCCTTCTCAGCCGGGCGTTGCGTGCCATCATGTTCAGCATCTCGACGAGGGCCGAGAACGCCATGGCGGCGTAGACGTAGCCCTTCGGAACGTGGAAGCCCATGCCCTCGGCCATCAGCGTGGTGCCGATCATCAGCAGGAATGCAAGCGCCAGCATCACGATCGTCGGGTTTCTTTCGATGAAGTTGGCAAGCGGCGTCGCCGCGAGCAGCATGACAGTGACGGCGACGATCACCGCAGCGACCATGATCGGCAGATGCGGGGTCATGCCGACGGCGGTGATGATGCTGTCGACCGAGAAGACGAGGTCAAGCAGAAGGATCTGGCCGATCGCTGCAGCAAAGCCGTTGATCGCCGAAGAAGCGATGAAGTCCTCGCCATGATCGCTGGGATCAACATTGTGGTGGATCTCCTTGGTCGCCTTCCAGACGAGAAAGAGACCGCCAGCAAGCAGGATCATGTCCTTCCAGGAGAAGGCGTGGCCGAGGGCCTCGAAGACCGGCTCGGTTAATTGCACGATCCAGGCAACGGTGCCGAGCAGCGCCAGGCGCATGATCAGTGCAAGGCCGATGCCGATGCGGCGGGCGCTGACGCGGTTTTGGGGGGGAAGCTTGTTCGTGAGGATAGAAATGAAGATCAAGTTGTCGATGCCGAGCACGACCTCCATGACAATGAGCGTGATCAGAGCGACCCAAGCCTCGGGGCTTTGGGCGAGCGTCAGGATTTCCTGCATCGGCGATCTTTCCTCTCCTTGATCAAGACGATCTTGGTCGAAACGACCAAATCATTCAACATGATCGGTTCTGGCAAACTAGAGGGCGAGGAAACTGCGTTCAGTTCTCCTCGCCCCGCTCTGGGCGCGTCGCCCAGGATTCGCCGGAGTATTTAAGGACCTTCGCCGGAGTGGCAAGCGCCGGTGCCTTTTCGCGGCTGCGTTTTACCGTTTACTGTTTTATCGGCACCCACATTTCGACGACGCCCATCCCCGTGCGGGGATCGAAGCGCTCGTCATATTTTTCCATCAGGTCCGGAAGCTGGCCGTGCTCCAGCCCGGATTCCGCAAACCACGACCCGAAAATGTGATGGGCGGTCGTGGAGATCGCCGATATGTGGCCTTTGTGGAGAAATACGGCATAGCGCTGCCTGGGCAGCTTCAGAACGGTGAAGCCGGCTGGCAGGCCGTCCGTATCGTCGACTTCCACCGCGGCCATGTAGCGAAAGCGACCGGCCTCGCCGTCCGACTGGGTGCAAACGCCATAGGCGATATTGCCGCGCTGGCCGGGCACATTGCCGAAATGGGCGTTGAAGCGCTGCCAGAGCGAAGGGATGCCTTCGGTGCGATTATAGGCATAGGTTTCAGCGAGACCGGCGAGGAGAAGCCCGGGGCTCTCCTCGAAACGCGGCGGTTCGATCTTCAAGGTGCGTGCGTCGTCCATCCTGATAGGCTCCATCAGTTCGACATTCCGGACGTGCCCTTGCTTTCGGACGGACTCAGGTGTCACGCCGAACTGCTCGCGAAAGGCACGGGTGAAAGCCTCGTGCGAGCCATAGCCCGCGTCGAGGGCCACTTCGAGAATGCTGGATGTGCCATTGGCAAGCGCCTCAGCGGCGCCGCTGAGGCGTCGGCCGCGGATATAGGCGCTGATCGAGCGCCCGGTCGAAAGCCCGAAGATGCGTGACAGATGGTAGCGCGATAGGCCCGCGGCCTCGGCGATTTCATCCAGCGAAATGTCCTCCGCGAAATGGCTCTCGATGAACCAGATCGCCCTGCCGATGGCACTCATGCTCACTCCCTTACAGCGCCGCGCGTCTTGTGAGACGCGCAAAGGTCGCTGTAGCACTTTGAGTCGCTGCATGATTTGTCCGCAAATCGATTCCGATTTGAGGAATCACGCAGTGTCGACATGCACGTCATACGGCCTCACTGCCAGCCGCGTTTGATCGCAATTGCTCGATTGGCAGAGAATGGTGGTGCTGCGCGAAGCGCAGCTACTGCATGCTTCCTTGATGGTAGCCGATTTAGTCGGCGTTCGTTTTCCGACCGTAGGCGGCCAGGAACACATGGATAGCCGATCTGACGTTCTTCTCGATCCGGTCGGCCGAGGGTGCTTCGCACATGCCGAAGAGGCGACCCTTGAAGATTCCCGCCGAGGACAGTTCGATGAACTGTTTCGCGGCTATTTCCGTGTCATCGATCGACAGCGTGCCGGCCTCGACCTGCTGGTCGAGATAAGTTTTCAGGACCGTGTAGCCGTTCTCCGGTGTCGCAGTGAAGAAGCGCTGCGCCAGCCGCGGCATCCGATCCGTCACGCTGAGCACAGTGCGCATGGCCCGGATCGTGTAGTCGGACGTCATGCTCGTCACGAGTGTCACTCCGAAATCATGCAGCGCGTCTTCAAGCGGCGCGTTGTCGTTCAGAAACTGCTTGACGCTGTCGACGATGAGGCTGCGCTCGCGCGCGATCAGCGCCTCGAACAGGTCTTCCTTGTTCTCGAAATAGACGTAGAGCGTACCCTTCGAAACGCCTGCCTCGCGGGTGATATCGTTCATGCTGGCAGCGTCGAAGTTGCTCCTCATGAAAACGCGTTTTGCGCCCTCAAGGATTTGCTCGCGTTTGGCCGGATCCTCGCCGGCGGCGTGCCGCCCACCGCTCGAAGGGTGTAGTTGCTGATCCTGCAGGGATTTTTCCTGCTGTAGGCTTTTCGCTGACGTCATGGCTGCCGAACGTTTCCACTCCTTTCATCAAGATGATCTTAGATGAATTCCATCCAAAACCATAAACACGGCCGATTCGAACAAAGACAAGGGGCGAGGAGGGGCCCGCACATTTTTCTTTGCCATTTGCAAGTAATCGAACCGACCAGTTCGATTGCCTCTTGATATGCGGCGCAAAAGGCATTATGTCAAGTGCAATCGAACCGAACGGTTCAGTTCAATCCCAGCAAAAACCGGTGTCCTATGTCCGCTACCAGCACCTCCAGCGCTGCCCGTGTCCGTCCTGTCGGCGATGATTTTGAAGTCGTGGAGACTCGGGAGGCCGAGGCTCCCGCGCCCGCAAGCGAGGCCCCATCGGTCGCGGAGAAACCGGCCGCCGACGTTGCCGCGCCGCAGAAGAAACGCCGCAAGCCGGTGCTGCCGGTTCTGGGGCTGGCGCTGCTCGCCGCCGGTGCCTGGTACGGCTCTGACTGGTGGACCAACGGGCGGTTCATGGTTTCGACCGATGACGCCTATATCGAGGGCGATATCGCGACGATCTCGCCGAAGGTGTCCGGCTATGTCGCCAAGGTCGACGTGGTCGCCAACCAGCATGTGAAGGCCGGTGATCCGCTGGTTACGCTCGATGACGGCGACTATCGCATCGCTGCGGAGCAGGCCGAGGCGCAGATCGCCACGCAGAAGCTGGCGCTCAGCCGCTTCGATGCGCAGATTGCCGGGGCCAAGGCGAGCCTCAGCCAGGCCGAAGCCCAGAAGACAGCGTTTGAGGCAACCGTCCGCGGCGCCGAACTGACGCAGAAGCGCGCCAGCGATCTCCAGTCCAAGGCCGTCGGTACCGTCGCCTCACGCGACAATGCCGATGTCGCGCTCGATCAGGCGCGCGCAAATCTCGCCGGTGCCGAAGCCAACATCGCTGCGGCCAAGGCGAATATCACCGTGCTCGAGGCGCAACGCACCGAAGCGGAAAGCACGATCCGTTCGCTGGAGCTCGCGCGCGACAAGGCTAATCGCGATCTGGGCTTCACGGTGCTCAAGGCACCCTATGACGGCGTCGTCGGCAATGTTGCGGTTCAGGTCGGCGATCTCGTTTCGGCAGGACAGCGTCTCGCGGCCCTCGTTCCGGTGGACCAGCTCTACATCGATGCCAACTTCAAGGAAACGCAGATTGCGCATCTGGTGCCGGGCTCCAAGGTCCAGATCCATGTCGACGCCTATGACGAACATCCGATCGAAGGCACGGTCGCCTCGATTGCGCCGGCATCCGGCTCGGTCTTCTCGCTGCTGCCTGCGGAAAATGCGACCGGCAACTTCACCAAGGTCATCCAGCGCGTTCCGGTGCGCATCAAAATCCCAGCCGACGTGCTGGCCGAAGGGCATTTGCGCGCGGGCTTGAGTGTCGTCGTCGACGTCGATACCCGCACGGCGCCCGATCAGTCGAAAGTGGCTGCAGCAAAGTAAGGCCGCATAGCGGACGAGGAGTGGCGGAGATGACCGCAACGGCAACGGCAGGCTCGGTCGCAGCAAGCGCGCCCAGAGCCGAGGAACATATGGACCCGAGACGGCTGATCGCCTTCTTTGCGATGGTGGTCGGCATGTTCATGGCGATCCTCGACATTCAGATCGTGTCGGCCTCGCTCGCCGAGATCCAGGCCGGCCTTTCGGCCGGATCGGACGAGATCGGCTGGGTGCAGACCGCCTATCTCATCGCCGAAGTCATCATGATCCCGTTGTCGGGCACGCTCGCCCGCATCGTCTCGACGCGGGTGCTGTTTTCCGTCGCCGCGGCCGGGTTCACCGCATCGAGCGCACTTGCGGCGACCGCCACCAATATCGACCAGATGATCGTCTATCGGGCGATCCAGGGCTTTATTGGCGGCGGCATGATCCCATCGGTCTTCGCCGCCGCTTTCACGATCTTCCCGCCGTCGAAGCGCAATGTCGTGTCGCCGATCATCGGCCTCATCGCAACGCTTGCGCCCACCATCGGGCCGACGGTCGGCGGCTATCTCAGCCACGCCTTCTCCTGGCATTGGCTGTTCCTTGTCAACGTCATTCCCGGCATCATCGTCGCGACGCTCACGTGGACCTTCATCGACTTCGACAAGCCCGAGCTGGGGCTGATGAAGAAGTTCGACTGGTGGGGGCTCATCTCCATGGCGGTTTTCCTCGGCTCGCTCGAATATGTGCTGGAGGAGGGCAATGCCAACGACTGGTTCAATGACGACCATATCGTTATCGGCGCGGTTGCCGCAGCGCTTGCTGCCGCCGTGTTCTTCTACCGCGCCTTCAAGGTCGAGTTCCCGGTGGTCGATCTCAGGGCTTTCAGCAATCGCAACTTCGCCTTCGGCTCGCTCTTCTCCTTCGTCATGGGCATCGGCCTTTATGGTCTTACCTATCTCTACCCGCTCTATCTCGGGCGCATCCGCGGCTACGATTCGCTGATGATCGGCGAGACCATGTTCGTCTCCGGCCTTGCAATGTTCTTCACGGCGCCGGTCGCCGGCTTTCTTTCGGGTCGACTCGACCCGCGGGTGCTGATGACCGTCGGCTTTGCCGGCTTTGCGGCCGGCACTTGGACGATGAGCCAATTGACCGCCGACTGGGATTTCTGGGAACTGCTCGTGCCGCAGATCCTGCGCGGCTGCTCGCTGATGCTCTGCATGGTGCCGATCAACAACATCGCGCTCGGCACGCTGCCGCCCGCCCGCATACGCAATGCGTCCGGCCTCTATAACCTGACGCGCAACCTCGGCGGCGCCGTCGGCCTTGCGGTCATCAACACCATCCTGACGCAGCGCCAGGATTTCCACTATGCCCGGCTTGCCGAGCACATCCAGTGGGGCAACCCGGAGGCGGTCGAGCAGCTCCGCAACATGGCCTCGAATTTTACTGCGCATGGCCTCGATGGAGCGACGATCGCGATCAAGCAACTGGCGGCGATGGTTCAGAAGCAGGCGGTGATCCTGTCCTTTGTCGACGTCTTCGTGATCCTGACGGTGCTGTTCCTGTCGCTGATCATCGGCGTCATGATGATCAGCAAGCCGCAGGGCGCCGGCCCCGGCGGCAGCGGCCACTGACGGTACATGCGGCGCGCTTTACGTGCCGCATCGCGTACTGCACACTCCATGGCGGATGAGGCTGATGGGCTATCCAATTCCGGTCGTGCCGGAAGCGGGACTTCGCTGCGGGAGGTGTTCAGCGTGAGCAATCCGGATTGCTGCGGTCTGTCCCGGCGCACCTTTCTCGCGGCAGCTGCAGGCGCGGGTCTGTCGATCGGCGCTCGTATCCGTGCAGCCAACGCGTGGCCCCCGGTCGACGCCACCTTTCTCTTCTCCGCAGACATCCACGCCTGCATCGTTTCCACCGAAGGGCTGGCGCCGGACTGCGAGGCGGAGGGCAAGACCGACGCCAGCCTCTTGCGCCATGTCGCGGCGCTCAACGCAATTTCCGTGCAGAACTGGCCGGCGACGATCGACGGGGAGCCAAGCGGCCTCGCTAGTGCCGGGCAGAAAATCGGCCGCCCGCTCGGCCTTGTTCTCGGCGGGGACATCACCGACGATGGCGGCGGTCAGGTTCGCCAGCCGCGCGAGGGACGGCAGCTGCAGCAGTTCCAGAGCCGGTACGAGCAAGGTCCGGGTCCGCAGCACATTCACTTTCCCGCCTATGTCGGGCTCGGGAACCACGATCTCGACCAGGACGGCCCGCCTCCGAACGTCGACTGGTACCGTCAGGAGCTGCGCGATTATGTGGAGCTTACCCACCGCCAGACCGTGTTCTACAAGCCGCCCGTGCCGGTGACGAATTACGATCCGTTGTCGGACAACTATTCCTGGGACTGGGGTGGCCTCCATCTGGTCCAACTGCAGCGCTTCGGCGGCGACGAGAACAAGGGCGCGGTGAGCGGCCTCGGCTGGCTCAAGGGGGACCTTGCATACTACGCCGCCGATGGCCGGCCGGTCGTGCTGTTCCAGCATTATGGCTGGGACCCGTTTTCAACGGAGGTCTGGGACACGACGGCGGAGGCCTTCGATGATCGGGGAGAGGGGAGACCTCATTGGTGGGGCCCGGAGCAGCGCCAGACGTTACTCGACGTGCTAAAGGGCTACAACGTTGTCGGCCTCTTCCACGGGCATGAACATAACCTGGTCATGGCGTACCGCGCCGACGGGATCGATCTTTTCAAGCCGAAGGCGGCCTATCTCGGCGGCTTTGCCGTCGTTCGCATCACGGACGCCTTCATGGACGTCGCTTTCGGCGAAGCTCAGGGCGAGGCTGGCCGCATCGTTTTCACCCGCGCCTTCAGCAAACGTTCCAGCTAAAAAAACCTCCGCCGGAAGATGGCAGATCCGGTTTCGTCCACGGGCTCTGACTTTTTGATTTACGTACATCAAAAATTCCTCTAAGGGGTTCCCGGGGAGGAAGGGATGCGACCAACGGTTCACGATATCGCAGCGAAAGCGGGCGTCAGCCTGGCGACGGTCGACCGGGTTCTCAACAATCGCCCCGGTGTGAGAAGCGTCACGCGTGACAAGGTCGAGCGCGCGATTGCCACGCTCGGCTATGTGCGCGACGTCGCCGCCGCCAACCTCGCCAAGGGTCGTAACTACCCCCTCGTATTCATCCTGCCGGAGGGCGATAATTCCTTCATGCGCGGTCTCGAGGGCGAGGTGCGTGCCGCAATGGCGCGGTCCGCTTCAGAGCGAACGCAGATCACCATTCTTCCCGTGCCGGCCTTTGACGCGCAGGCCCTCGTGCAGGCGCTATGGGAGGCGCATCAGCGCCGGCCGGCCGGGATTGCGGTCGTCGCC
This sequence comes from Sinorhizobium terangae, assembly GCF_009601505.1. Taxonomy (GTDB): domain Bacteria; phylum Pseudomonadota; class Alphaproteobacteria; order Rhizobiales; family Rhizobiaceae; genus Sinorhizobium; species Sinorhizobium terangae. Next base: position 39,039 of record NZ_WITC01000019.1, on the reverse strand, counting down.
GTCGACGCGCCCGAGGTGGCCGAAGCGGTGAAGCAACTGCGGGACACCGGCATTACGGTCGTAACGCTCGTGTCGGACCTGCCGGGATCGGGACGCGACCATTTTGCCGGCGTCGACAACATTGCGGCTGGACGCACGGCCGGAACCTTGATGGGCCGCTTTACCGGTGGCCGTGCGGGTCCGATCGCCGTGCTGGCTGGCTCGATGCTCGTGCGCGACCATCGCGAGCGGCTGGAGGGTTTCAGCGCCGTCATGGCCGAGGAATTTCCGGCGCGCCAGCTGCTTCCGGTGATCGAGGGACAGGATGATCCGGTCCTCGTCGAAAAGCTGGTGCGCGCGCTTATCGAGCGCGAGCCGGATCTGGCGGGCATCTACAGCCTCGGTGCCGGCAATCGCGGTCTCGTCGCTGCGCTCGAGCAGACCGGCAAGAGCAAGACGATCTGCACCATCGCCCACGAGCTGACGCCGCACAGCCGCGCCGCGCTTAGCTCCGGCACGATCGACGCCGTGCTCAACCAGGATGCCGGGCACGAGGTGAGAAGCGCGATCCGCGTTCTGAAGGCCAAGGCCGACGGGCTCGCCGTGATCGAGGCGCAGGAACGCATCCGCATCGACATTTTCCTGAAGGACAACCTGCCGATCGAGCAGGCATAGGAGGACACCCATGTATCTCGGACTGGATCTCGGCACGTCCGGTGTCAAGGCGATGCTGATCGATGGCGAGCAGAAGATCATCGGCTCGGCATCGGGAGCGCTCAACGTTTCCCGGCCGCATCCCGGCTGGTCGGAGCAGGATCCGGCCGACTGGATCCGCGCCACGGAGGAGGCGATTGCCGGCCTCAAGACGGCGCATCCGGACGCGCTTGCCGCCGTCCGCGGCATCGGCCTCTCCGGCCAGATGCACGGCGCGACGCTGCTCGACGAGAATGACGCGGTGCTTCGTCCCTGCATTCTGTGGAACGATACCCGCAGCTTCCGCCAGGCCGCGGTCCTCGACAGCGACCCGCAGTTCCGTGCCCTGACCGGCAATATCGTTTTTCCGGGTTTCACCGCTCCGAAGCTCGCCTGGGTGCGCGAGAACGAGCCGGAAATTTTCACCAAGGTGCGCTGGGTCCTGCTCCCCAAGGATTATCTCCGCCTGTGGCTGACCGGCGAACATATGTCGGAAATGTCCGATTCCGCCGGCACATCCTGGCTCGACACGGGTCAGCGCAAATGGTCGGAGAGCCTCCTGGCGGCGACCCATCTCGAAGAACGGCAGATGCCGGATCTCGTCGAGGGCACGGACAGCTCCGGCTCGCTCCGGCCGGAGCTTGCGAGCCGCTGGGGTATGGGCGCGGGAGTCGTCGTTGCCGGCGGCGCCGGCGACAATGCGGCCTCTGCCTGTGGCATGGGCACGGTCGCCGAGGGGCAAGCGTTCGTGTCGCTCGGCACTTCCGGCGTGCTTTTCGCCGCCAATGCGAGCTACCTTCCCAATCCGGAAAGCGCAGTCCATGCCTTCTGCCACGCGCTGCCGAACACCTGGCACCAGATGGGTGTCATCCTCTCGGCGACCGATGCGCTCAACTGGCATTCGGGCGTCACCGGCAAGAGTGCCGCAGAACTCACCAGTGAACTCGGCGACGTCCTGAAAGCGCCCGGCTCCGTCACGTTCCTTCCCTATCTTTCCGGCGAGCGCACGCCACACAATGATGCGGCGATCCGCGGCGCCTTTGCGGGACTCGGCCACGAAAGCTCGCGTGCGGTGCTGACGCAGGCGGTGCTCGAAGGCGTCTCCTTCGCCATCCGCGACAGCCTGGAGGCGCTCCGCGCGGCCGGCACGAAGCTCCAGCGCGTGACCGCGATCGGCGGCGGTTCGCGCTCACGCTACTGGCTGAAGTCGATCGCAACGGCGCTCAGCCTGCCGGTCGACCTGCCGGCGGACGGCGATTTCGGTGCGGCTTTCGGTGCCGCGCGGCTCGGGCTCATCGCTGCGACCGGCGCCGATCCTGTCGCAACCTGCTTCGCACCGGCAACGGCCGAAACAATCGCGCCGGAAGCGTCGTTGGTTTCGGCCTATGAGGATGCCTATCAGCGTTATCGTCGCCTCTATCCGGCGATCAGGGATGCGACGCTATGATCAGCCGCGGCACATCCGGCAGCGACCGAGCGGCGCACGGGTGCGCCGCCAAAGTCGCGTGTCAGGTCAAGTCTCGCCTATTGCGCCGGGATCTTGTCGAGGAAGCCGGTCACCAGTTTCAGCCGGCCATCCTCGATGAGGCCGAAATCCGTGCCCTCGATGACGGAGGTTCCGTTCGGCCCGAGTGTCCAGGAAAAGCGGATCGTGTCGGCGAACCCGTCCGGTTTGCCCTTGAGGGCGAAGCGGAAGCCGGGGAACTGGTGTTGCACGCCGGCAATAAGCGTACTGATCGCCTCATGGCCCTCACCCTGCATGACCGGGTCGCGATAGCCGATCTCCGGCGTGAACGCCCTTTCGACGAGCGGGCCGCGCTTTGCGGCATCGGTCTCGTTCCAGGCGGCAATATAGGCTTCGGCAATGTGATCGAGGTCGTGCATCGGAATTTTCCCTTCGGTTTGCGTTTCGATGGGCCGACTGTCGGCGATCGAGGGAATGAAACCAATTACCTTCCACGTAATGGCCGGGGCCGCTTGGCGCCGGCGATCCATCATCCATGAGAGGAGCAAGGTCGTGAGCACGGGATTTTTCGGCGATATCGCGAAGATCAAATATGAGGGGCCGGAGAGCAGCAATCCGCTCGCCTTCCGCCACTACAATCCGGACGAAATCGTTCTCGGCAAGCGCATGGAGGATCACCTTCGCTTTGCCGTCGCCTATTGGCACACCTTCGTCTGGCCGGGCGGCGATCCCTTCGGCGGCCAGACATTCGAGCGTCCCTGGTTCAAGGACACGATGGATGCGGCGAAGCTGAAGGCCGACGTCGCCTTCGAGTTCTTCCAGCTTCTCGGCGTGCCGTTTTACTGCTTCCACGACGCGGACGTGCGACCGGAGGGCAAAAACTTCGCCGAGAACACCAGCAACCTCAACGAGATCGTCGACCATTTCGCGAAGAAGCAGACCGAAACCGGCGTCAAGCTGCTCTGGGGCACGGCGAACCTCTTCTCGAACCGGCGCTACATGTCGGGTGCGGCGACCAATCCGGATCCGGACGTTTTCGCCTTTGCCGCAGCAACGGTGAAGACCTGCATCGACGCGACGCAGAAACTCGGCGGCGAGAACTATGTTCTCTGGGGCGGACGCGAAGGCTACGAGACGCTGCTTAACACCGATCTCAAGCGCGAACTCGACCAGCTCGGCCGCTTCGTCAACCTGGTGGTCGAGTACAAGCACAAGATCGGCTTCAAGGGTACGATCTTGATCGAGCCGAAGCCGCAGGAGCCGACGAAGCACCAGTACGATTTCGACGTCGCCACGGTCTATGGCTTCCTGAAGAAGTACGGCCTCGAGAACGAGGTGAAGGTCAATATCGAGCAGGGCCACGCGATTCTGGCCGGCCACTCCTTCGAGCATGAGCTGGCGCTCGCCAACGCGCTCGGTATCTTCGGCTCGATCGACATGAACCGCAACGACTACCAGTCCGGCTGGGATACCGACCAGTTCCCGAACAACGTTCCGGAAATGGCGCTTGCTTACTACCACGTGCTCGCGGGCGGCGGCTTCAAGACCGGCGGCACCAATTTCGATGCTAAGCTCCGCCGTCAGTCGCTTGATCCGGAAGACCTGCTGATCGGCCATATCGGCGGCATGGATTGTTGCGCGCGCGGTCTCAAGGCGGCGGCGAAGATGATCGAGGACAAGGCGCTCTCGGCGCCGCTTGAAAAGCGCTATGCCGGCTGGAACGTGCCGGAGGCCAAGAAGATGCTCGACGGCGGTTTCTCGCTCGACGAGATCGAGGCCTGGGTGCTGAAGGCCGACCTCAATCCACAGCCGAAGTCGGGCAAGCAGGAACTCCTCGAGAACGTGGTCAACCGCTACGTCTGACCGCTGCAAGCGATGGGCGCTCCTGTTGCGGAGCGCCCACCTTCTCACTCGAATACATGGCCATGCGCTTTGGCGAGGACCGAAAATGCGGCTTGCACGATATGGAGAAGCGGGATTGCCCCTCGTGAAAAATCTGTTAGCTTCTGCCTCCTGCAACGTTTCAGGTCTATCAGCAATCGCGAAAATTGGGTGCGGCCGCACCTTTTCCAGCAACCGGTCATGCGGGCCGGAATCGTGATCTAGGGAGGAAAATCGGGATGAAGACCATCAAGGGCCCAGGGCTTTTTCTTGCGCAGTTCGCCGGTGACACGGCTCCGTTCAATTCCTGGGACTCGATTACCAAATGGGCGGCCGACTGCGGCTACAAGGGCGTGCAGATCCCAAGCTGGGACGGACGGCTGTTCGACCTGAGGAAGGCTGCCGAGTCCAAGACCTATTGCGACGAGGTCGCCGGAAAGGCGCGCGACAACGGCGTCGAGATCACCGAGCTCTCGACCCATCTGCAGGGCCAGTTGGTCGCCGTGCACCCGGCCTATGACGAGGCTTTCGACGGCTTTGCCGCGCCGGAAGTGCGTGGCAACCCGAAGGCGCGCCAGCAATGGGCGGTGGAACAGGTGAAGATGGCGCTGACGGCGTCGTGCAATCTCGGCCTGAATGCCATGGCGAGTTTCTCCGGGGCGCTTGCCTGGCCCTTCGTCTATCCCTGGCCGCAGCGTCCCGCGGGTCTCGTTGAGGCCGCCTTCGACGAGCTTGCCCGGCGATGGAAGCCGATCCTCGATCATGCCGAGGATTGCGGCGTCGATGTCTGCTACGAAATTCACCCGGGCGAGGACCTCCACGACGGCATCACCTACGAGATGTTTCTGGAACGTACCGGCAACCACGCCCGCGCCTGCATGCTCTACGATCCGTCGCACTACGTGCTGCAGTGCCTGGACTATCTCGACAATATCGACATCTACAAGGACCGGATCCGCATGTTCCACGTCAAGGACGCGGAGTTCAATCCCACCGGCCGGCAGGGTGTCTATGGCGGCTATCAGGGCTGGGTGAAGCGCGCCGGCCGCTTCCGCTCGCTTGGCGATGGCCAGGTCGATTTCGGCGCGGTCTTCTCGAAGATGGCCGCCAATGATTTTGCCGGCTGGGCCGTCGTCGAGTGGGAGTGCTGCCTGAAGCATCCGGAAGACGGCGCACGGGAAGGCGCTGAGTTCGTCAAGGCGCACATCATCCGCGTCACGGAAAAGGCTTTCGACGATTTCGCCGACAGCGGAACGGACGAGGCGGCGAACCGGCGGATGTTGGGGATCTGAGGAAACAAGACCCCTCCCCCACCCCTCCCCACAAGGGGGAGGGCTTGGCGCGGCAGCGCCGCGATTCATCTCCCCCCTTTGTGGGGGAGATGCCCGGCAGGGCAGAGGGGGCATCCCCGACAGCAAATCTGGTCAGGAGAGGAAAACAGAATGGCAATTGAGGGAAGCAGCACGGAAAGTCGTCAAAAGCGCATCCGGCTCGGCATGGTTGGCGGCGGTTCCGGCGCCTTTATCGGCGCGGTCCACCGCATCGCGGCAAGGCTTGATGATCATTATGAGTTGGTGGCCGGCGCGCTGTCGTCGACGCCGGAAAAGGCGCAAGCCTCCGGCCGTGAACTGGGCCTCGATCCGAAGCGCGTCTATTCGGATTTCAAGGAGATGGCGATCCGAGAGGCGAAGCTCAAGGACGGTATCGAGGCGGTTGCAATCGTGACCCCGAACCATGTCCACTACGCTGCCGCGAAGGAGTTCCTGAAGCGCGGCATCCACGTCATTTGCGACAAGCCACTGACTTCCACCCTTGCCGATGCGAAAAAGCTCAAGAAGGCGGCGGACGAAAGTGATGCGCTATTCGTGCTGACGCACAACTATACCGGCTATCCGATGGTGCGCCAGGCGCGCGAAATGGTGGCGAACGGCGATATTGGCGCGGTCCGGCTCGTGCAGATGGAGTATCCGCAGGACTGGCTGACCGAGAATATCGAGCAGTCGGGCCAGAAGCAGGCGGCCTGGCGAACCGATCCGGCCCGCTCCGGCGCCGGCGGCTCCACCGGCGACATCGGCACCCATGCCTATAACCTTGGCTGCTTCGTTTCCGGTCTCGAACTCGAGGAACTTTCCGCGGATCTCGACAGCTTCGTCGGTGGACGCCAACTGGACGACAATGCCCATGTGATGATGCGTTTCAAGGCGAAGGACGGCGCGCGCGCCAAGGGCTTGCTCTGGTGCAGCCAGGTAGCGCCCGGCCATGAGAACGGCCTGATGGTGCGTGTCTACGGCACCAAGGGCGGCCTCGAATGGACGCAGAAGGATCCGAACTATCTCTGGTACACGCCGTTTGGTGAACCGAAACGCCTGCTGACGCGCGCCGGCGCCGGGGCGGGCCCGGCCGCCGCCCGCGTTTCGCGCATCCCCTCCGGCCATCCGGAAGGGTACCTCGAAGGTTTCGCCAATATCTACTCGGAAGCCGCACGGGCGATTTTCGCCAAGCGCAAGGGCGAGAAGGTCGATGCGGCCGTCACCTATCCGACGATCGACGACGGCATGAAAGGTATGGTCTTCGTCGATGCCTGCGTGCAGTCCTCGAAGCGCAACGGCGCCTGGATCAAAGTCTGACGTCGGCTGGCAAAGTCAGGGGCGGGGGGAACCTGCCCCTTTCGCGGGTTGACATTTGCTGGTGTGGGTTTAGGCCACCTTCGAAAACGAGAGCTGGATCAAGGAAAAGCGCGTGCGGTTTTCCATCGGCCCCGCTCTACCCGATGAAGTGCAGCAGCGCCGGTTTCGGCGCACGGCTGCGCAGACCACGAGGCTGAACAATGATCGAAGCCAAGAAGCTGGCAGAGCGCTTTCCCGGTGACTTTGTCTTCGGAGTAGCAACCGCCTCCTTCCAGATCGAGGGCGCCAGCAAGGCGGACGGACGCAAGCCATCCATCTGGGATGCCTTCTCCAACATGCCGGGCCGCGTCTTCGAGCGCCACAACGGCGACGTTGCTTGCGATCATTACAATCGGTTGGGAGAAGATCTCGACCTTATCAAGAGCCTGGGCGTCGAGGCCTACCGCTTCTCGATCGCTTGGCCACGCATCATTCCGGAAGGCACCGGACCGATCAACGAGAAGGGACTCGATTTCTACGACCGGCTTGTCGACGGTCTGAAGACGCGCGGCATCAAGGCCTTCGCGACGCTTTACCATTGGGACCTGCCGCTCGCGCTAATGGGCGACGGCGGCTGGACGGCGCGCACGACCGCCTACGCCTACCAGCGCTATGCCAAGACCGTGATCGCCCGCCTCGGCGACAGGCTCGATGCGGTCGCCACCTTCAACGAGCCCTGGTGCTCGGTTTGGCTCAGCCATCTCTATGGCGTTCATGCGCCGGGTGAGCGCAACATGGATGCAGCGCTCGCCGCGCTCCATTTCACCAATCTCGCCCACGGCCTTGGCGTCGAGGCGATCCGTTCCGAGAGATCGAACCTGCCGACGGGCATCGTCATCAACGCTCATTCGGTCTATCCCGGCGGCACCAGCGACAAGGACAAGGCCGCGGCCGAACGTGCTTTCGACTTCCACAACGGCGTCTTCTTCGGCCCGATCTTCAAGGGTGAGTATCCCGAAGGCTTCCTATCGGCGCTTGGCGATCGTATGCCGCTGACGGAAGACGGCGACATGGCAACGATCTCGCAGCCGCTCGATTGGTGGGGCCTCAACTATTACACGCCGATGCGGGTTTCCGATGACCCGTCCGAGGGTGCAGAATATCCGGCAACGGTCAATGCCAAGCCGGTCAGCGACGTGAAGACGGATATTGGCTGGGAAGTCTATGCCCCGGCGCTCGGCGCGCTTGTCGAAACGCTCAATGCCCGCTACACGCTGCCCGACTGCTACATCACCGAGAACGGCGCCTGCTATAACATGGGTGTCGAGAACGGCGTCGTCGATGATCAGCCACGGCTCGATTACATCTCCGACCACCTGTCGGTCACCGCCGATCTGATCGCCAAGGGCTATCCGATGCGCGGCTATTTTGCCTGGAGCCTGATGGACAATTTCGAATGGGCCGAGGGCTACCGGATGCGTTTCGGTATCGTCCATGTCGACTACGAGACGCAGGTCCGCACGGTCAAGAAGAGCGGCCACTGGTATAAGGAACTGGCAGAACAGTTCCCGAAGGGCAACCACAAGGGCGCGTGAGGTTGCGATCGGGCGGAGCGGCGGCGAACCTCGACCTCTTCTCAAAAGAGCAACCTTTTGCGCGCAGCCCTGTCGTTTCGGAAAAATTTGCCTGTGAAAGCGGCCGGACAAAAGCCATAAGAAATGTAGATTGCGCGGCATGGCAGCCATGCTCGCAACGGCGTTGAACTGACCGGTTGCCTGATGATAGAGAGTTGCTCAGTGTTTCGAATGCGTTGTCGAATGTCGGCCTGATTAAGTGAGGTGCGGGAAAAAACCGCGCTCGTCCGTCCCGACGCATTTTCCGTCCCGGCAACGCCAGGGACAAGAATTTCGAACCTCCGAGAGCTTTCATGTATCCTCATCCTATCGCCAAGTTCCCTCCTTCGGGGGTGACCGGACTATGATCGTTTCCGTTCCCAAGCCTTCGTCCGATGACGTCTCGGTCGCCTTCCAGGGCGTCTCCAAGCGTTTTGCGGCGTCCGGCGAAAGTGGCGCCTTTACCGCGCTCAACAATGTCGACCTCGACGTCGGGCTAGGCTCCATTACCGGCATTATCGGCCGCTCCGGTGCTGGCAAATCGACGCTGATCCGGCTGGTGAACGGCCTCGAGAAGCCGTCGAGCGGCAAGGTGCTCGTCGATGGCGTCGATGTCGGTGCGCTTGACGAGGCGGGCTTGCGCAATCTCCGGCGTTCGGTCGGTATGATCTTCCAGCACTTCAACCTGCTCTCCTCGCGCACTGTTTTCGGCAATGTCGCCCTGCCGCTGGAGATTGCCGGTGTGGATCGCCGCGCCATCGAAGCGCGCGTGCGGCCGCTTCTCGACCTCGTCGGTCTCGCCGACAAGCACGCTCGCTACCCGGCCGAACTCTCGGGCGGCCAGAAACAGCGCATCGGCATTGCCCGTGCGCTTGCGACCGAGCCGAAGCTGCTGCTTTCGGACGAGGCGACATCGGCGCTTGACCCGGAAACGACGCAGTCCATCCTCGAGCTGTTGAAGCGCATCAACGCCGAACTGGGACTGACCGTGCTCCTCATCACCCATGAGATGGAAGTGGTGAAAGCCGTAACCTCCGATGTGGCCGTTATCGACAAGGGCGAGATCGTCGAACGCGGCCATACTTTCGATGTCTTCACTCATCCGAAGCACGAGACGACGCGGGCGCTTCTCTCCGGCCTGCCCGGCTCGAAGTTGCCGGATGCGGTCGCGCGTGGGCTGAAGCCGGCCGCGAGTGCTGGCGATCGTGCGGTGGTGCGCCTCACCTTCTTCGGCGCGACGGCGGAACGGCCGCTGGTTTCCCAGCTCATCAAGTCGGTCGGTGCCGAGGTCAATATCATTGCCGGAACGATCGACGAAATCGGCGGCAAGCCCTATGGCTCGCTCGTGGTCGCCTATGCGGCGGATGCCGAGACGTCGGGAAGGGCGGAACGCTTCTTTACCGAGAACGGACTGGTCACGGAGGTGCTCGGCTATGTCGCCTGATCTTCTGCTCCTCATCGCCAAGGCCACGTTCGACACGCTGCGCATGGTGGCGATCGCCGGCCTGATCGGCTCGCTGATCGGCCTGCCGATCGGCATTTTCCTTGCGACCAGCGGCAAGGGCGAGCTGTTTCCGGCGCCCAACATCAACCGCATTGCCGGGCTCATCGTCAACGCCACGCGCTCGACGCCCTTCATCATCCTGGTCGTTGCGATCATCCCCTTCACGCGTCTCGTCACCGGCACGTCGATCGGGACGAAGGCGGCGATCGTGCCGTTGACCATCGCGACCATTCCGTTCTTCGCGCGGCTGGTCGAGGCGGCAATCCGCGACATCGACAAGGGGCTGATCGAGGCCGCCCGCGCCATGGGCGCGACCCCGACCCAGATCGTCTTCAAGGTGCTTCTGGCCGAGGCCCGGCCGGCGCTGACGCTGGCCCTTACCATGACCATCGTCAGCCTCATCGGCTATTCGGCAATGGTCGGGGCTGTTGGCGGCGGCGGTCTCGGCGATCTCGGCATCCGCTACGGCTATCAGCGCTTCAGGCCGGACGTGATGCTGGTCGTTGTCGTCGTGCTGATCGTGCTCGTACAACTGGTGCAGAGCGCGGGGGACCGCCTCGCCCGCCGCTTCGACAAACGCAGCCGCAAGAACTGATCCTCTCCCAAGACATCAAACATCAACAAGGAGACTTCCATGAAAAAGCTCATTCTAGCCGCGGCCTTCGCCGCCCTTGCGGCCGGCACCGCGCTTGCGGAGACCATCAAGGTCGGCGTCACCCCGGGCGAGCATGCCCAGATAATGGAGAAAGTGAAGGAAGTCGCCGCCCCCAAGGGCCTCGACATCGAGATCCTCGAATTCTCCGACTATGTGGTTCCGAACCAGGCACTCGCGGATGGCGAGCTCAATGCCAATTCCTTCCAGCATCAGCCCTATCTCGACAACCAGATCGCCGATCGGGGCTACGATATCGTCAGCGTGGGCCTGACCATCACCACGCCGATGGGCGTCTACTCGAACAAGGTAAAGAGCCTCGATGAGCTGGCGGACGGTGCGACGATCGCAATCCCGAACGATCCGACCAATGGCGGCCGCGCGCTCCTGGTTCTCGCGTCGAAGGGCCTCATTAAGGTCAATCCGGATGTCGGCCTGAAGGCCACCCCGGCCGACGTGACGGAAAATCCGAAGAACATCCAGTTCGCCGAGCTCGATGCGGCCCAGCTCCCGCGCTCGCTCGCCGATGTCGACGCGGCCGTGATCAACACCAACTACGCGCTCGAGGCTGACCTTCATCCGAAGGAGGACGCCATCGCCATCGAAAGCGAGAAGTCTCCTTATGCCAACGTCATTGCGGTGCGCGCCGCGGATAAGGATGCACCCTGGGTGAAGACGCTCGTCGAATCCTATCACGACGACAGCGTCAAGGCCTTCATCGTCGATACTTTCAAGGGTGCGCTGATCCCGAGCTGGTAAGCCTGTGCGCTGAACGCAGACATGGACCGCGCGCTGCAACACGGCGCGCGGTTTTTCTTTGACCGCAAGAACCGCTTCGCTATCCTCTGCACCGCCGTGCGTCTTTTCAGGCGCACCAAGGATGCGGTAGCACTTTGAATTGTTGCATGTTTTTGCCCTGAAATCGGCTCCGATTTCAGGAAGCATGCAGTAGGCAGTTTGAGGGGGACATGCCATGAGCGCGATGAAGGGTGGGTGCCTCTGCGGCGCGGTACGGTACGAAGCCAGGGGCTCGCCGATCTACTCCGGCTTCTGCCATTGCCGCGACTGCCAACGGGCCACGGGTACCGGACACTGCTGCTATATGATCTTCTCGCGCGCCGACGTCGAGGTCACCGGCGAGCTCAGCGCCTACGAGAAGCTCGCCGAAAACGGCAATGTGACGATCCGCCACTTCTGCCCCACCTGCGGCAGCCAGATCTTCTCGTCCGGTGCCGACCGTTGGACGGTCTATGCCGGCACGCTCGACGATATGTCATTGTTTGAGCCCACCAACGCGGTCTTCACCCGCAGTCGACCGGATTGGGATCGGTCCGCCGTTCGCGTGGACGAGTACGAGACGCTGCCGGAATGATTTGGCGCGAGGAGTGATTGCTGAGCGGCAGGGCAGAAGAGGGGTATCTACACCTGCGTTCCTGCCTTTGCCGCCGCCTCAGCTTCCGAGATGCCGCTCGCCGCGTTTTTTCGCCAGCGCGATCTGCTTCTGCCGCTCGCGATAGCGCTCGCGGTCCTCGTCGGTGCGGATCTCATGACAATGGATGCAGGAGACGCCCTCCTCGTGAAGGGGAGACAACAGGTCTTCCGGCGTCAGGGGCTGGCGGCAGGCGTGGCAGAGCGTGTGCTCGCCTTCTGCGAGGCCGTGGGTCACGGAAACGCGCTCGTCGAAAACGAAGCAGGCTCCGTCCCAGAGGCTCTGCTCCTCGGGGATCTCCTCGAGATATTTGAGGATGCCGCCCTTCAGATGGTAGACCTCTTCGAAGCCCTGCTCCTTCATGAAGGCGGTCGCTTTCTCGCAGCGGATGCCGCCGGTGCAGTACATCGCGATCTTCGGCTTGTTGTGCAGGCCGGTGTTGTTGCGCACCCAATCCGGAAACTCGCGGAAGGTCTTCGTCTTCGGGTCGACGGCGCCGCGGAAAAGGCCGATCGCCGTCTCGTAGTCGTTGCGCGTGTCAATCACCAGCGTGTCCGGGTCGGAGATCAGCGCGTTCCAATCCTTCGGCTCGATATAGGTGCCGACCACTTTGTTGGGGTCGATGTTTTCGACGCCCATGGTGACGATCTCTTTCTTGAGCCGCACCTTCATCCGCAGGAAGGGCATCGCCGATGCGCGGCTTTCCTTGTGTTCAAGGCGGGTCAATTCCGGCTGGGCGCGCAGATAGGCGAGCACTGCGGCAATGCCCTCGTCGGAGCCGGCAATCGTACCGTTGATGCCCTCATGCGCGACGAGCAGCGTGCCCTTCACGCCATTGGCCTCGCAGACCGCCTGCAACGGTTCGCGGAAATCGGCGAAGCGCGGGAAAGAAACGAAATGGTAAAGCGCTGCCACCAGAAACTGGCCTTGTGTCTCCGGGCGAGGGGTCGTGGATATGTCGGTCATGGGCTCGCCAATACAGCTTTCACGCGTCAAGCGCAATCGCGCTGGCCCGCGCCGAATTGTCCGGCTGGCGGCGCGGAATAACGATCCCCGCCGGCTCTACTGCCCGGCTTCACGCCAGAGCAGCGCAATTGTCCGGCTTTCGTTCTTCGGCTTATCTTGGAAGACAGCCGCCGCCCGTTGCCGTGCCTCCGCCCTCAGCGCCTCTTCCCGCGTGATGACCGCGGAAATGAGGTGCGCCTGGTTTTGGCTGCTGCCGGCAAGTCCCGGTTCCTCGTTGACGAGCGATGTCAACGTGGCGAGGTCGTTCAGATGCCCGAGCACGTCGACGAGCGCCTTGGCTTCTGCCCTCTTTGCCTCCAGTGCCGACGGCCAGGCGGCCCGCATCAGTGCCAGTTGCAAGCGGTAGTCCTGAGTTCGCTTGCGCAGCTCGTGGAAAAGCGCGGCATCGGTGTCCGCTTCGCAGGCTGCTCTCGCGCGCGAGGCGCGCTTCAGCGTGCGCTTCCAGCCCTTCTTCAGTCGGGCGACGGATTTTCGTTTGCCGTCATCGAAGGAAACCTGTGCGAGGGCAGCAAGCGCCTCCTTGCAGTTGGCAATCGTCGCGGCAATCTTGCCCTCTATGTCCGCCTCGGTCTCGGCAATCCGGTCGCGGCGCTCCGCCAGAATGGTGTAGATCCGGTCGAGGGCCGCAGCCTGTTCGTCGCTATTCGTCTGCCCGCGCAGATAATTGATGTTCTCCACGAGTGCGGCGGCATCTCGGACGGTCGAAAGATTCCGCCCCATGGCGCGTATGCGGGCGTTTTCCTGTCTCTGGAAAAGTGGCGCGTCGCAAGCGACCAGACGGTAGAGTGAGCGCAGGCGCTTGAAGTTCTTGCGGGCGTCGTGAATTGCCTCGTGAACGCCTTGCGGCTGGTGCTCGAGCACCGCCACCGCCCGCTCAATCTGCTCGACCCCAACGGCCCGAAAGTCCTCGGTGAAGGGGCGGCCAGGATTGAAGGCATAACTCATGATTGCGCTTCCAGCAGCCCCTCTGTGGCAAGCGCCTGGTTGGAATAGCGGCGGTCTCCCGTAATCTCGCGCCCCAGCCATGGCGGCAGCGCGGGCAGATCCGTTTCGCGCTTCATCTCGACCTCGGCAACGACGAGGCCTTGGAGCGCCCCTTCGTAGACGTCGATTTCCCAGGTGAAACCCTTGTGCGGCACGCGGTAGCGCCGCTTCTCGATGACGATGCCGACCGCCTGGGTCAGCAGTTCGCGGGCGTCATCCATGGGCAGATCGTATTCGTATTCGTTCCGAACCAGCGCCGACTTGCCGATCTTGATGGTCAGTCGGGCCCATTTGCTGCCATGGATTCGCACGCGCACGGAGCGGTCTTCCATGGTGACGACGTAGGCCTGCTGGAGTTTTATGCCCTTGTCCGCATGTTCCTTCCAACCGCTGGACGCGACCAGGAACTTGCGTTCTATCTCCTTCGCCATGGATTTCCCGCCATATCGAGAGGTGGACCGCGGATAAATTATCGCTTTATTGCCAAGGCTCAAGCCATCTTGCTGTGGTCGATTACATTTTATTTTCCGCTACTATATGGCGAGGGTGTGTTCACGACCTTCGGTCTCGACAAGGACGGCCGGGGGGAGTATGCGAAACGCAACATTCAATCGTTTTAAAGGGTGACCGGCATGAGCGCGAAAACCGACAAGCTTCTCTCCATCCTCAAGCTGCAACCGGTGGTCCCGGTCCTGGTCATCGACGATGCCGCAACCGCCGTGCCTTTGGCGCGTGCACTTGTCGCCGGCGGCCTCAAGGCGATCGAGATCACGCTGCGCACGCAGGCGGCGCTGGATGCGATCCGCGCGGTCGCCGCCGAGGTCGAGGGTGCCGTCGCCGGTGCGGGCACGATTCTCGATGCCGCACAGTTCGAACAGGCCGTGGAGGCGGGATCGCAGTTCATCGTCAGTCCCGGCACGACCCAGGAGCTGATCGATGTTGCCAATGATCACGAAGTGCCGCTCTTGCCAGGGGCGGCGACGGCGAGCGAGGTCATGGGGCTGCGCGAGGAGGGCTATCAGGTGATGAAGTTCTTCCCGGCCGAGCAGGCCGGAGGTGCCGCCTATCTGAAGTCGCTGTCCTCGCCGCTCGCCGGCACCTTGTTCTGCCCGACCGGCGGCATCTCGCTTGGCAACGCCCGCGATTATCTTTCGCTGCCGAACGTCGTCTGCGTCGGCGGTTCCTGGGTGGCACCGAAGGAACTGGTGGCGAAAGGCGATTGGGCCGGCATCACCAAGCTTGCCGCCGAAGCCTATGGTCTCAAGGGGTAAATTTTGCGGGTTACCTACAGCGCGGCGCGTCCTTACCAGACGCGCAAAGGACGCTGTAGCACTTTGAATTGCTGCATGTTCTTATCCTTGAATCGGGGGCGATTTAAGGAAACATGCAGCAGGTGTGCACCAGCCGGGCGTTTGCCCGGCTTGTTCATCTTCAACGTCAATTTGTATTTTCCTCGCCACGTTCCTATGTCTCAATCCGCCGACAACGACGCGGGTGCGGGAGAGCGCTTTCTTGCTTTGCCGTCGCGGGATAACCGAAGAGGAGCGAAGCCATGTTCGACGCGAAGAAGTTGCTGGACCAGTTTTTGGGTTCGCAGGTGCCGGGCGCCGGCGGTACGGTGCGCGATCGCGCGGATCAAGTGACTAAGCTTGCCAGGGATAATCCGCTTGCGACCGGCGCGATCGCTGCTGTCCTCCTCGGCACGAAATCCGGTCGTCAGCTCGCAGGCAATGCTGCGGTGCTGGGCGGTCTCGCGGCGATCGCCGGGCTTGGCTACCAGGCCTACAAGAACTATCAGGCCGGCCAGGCGCCGGCCGCCGAACCGGCTGCACGGTCGACACCGGAGCTCCTGTCGCCGCCGTCCGACTCCGGCTTCACGGCGCCGGGAGCCGTGAGCAACGATTTTGCCCTGATCCTGGTGCGTGCCATGATCGCCGCCTCGCGTGCCGACGGCCATATCGACGAGGCCGAGCGCGGCCGCATCATGGACAAGCTGTCGGTTTCCGGACTCTCCGCCGATGCGGCCGCCTTCCTCGAGGCGGAACTCGCCAATCCAGTTGATCTCGATGCGATCGTTGCCGCCGCCACGACGGAGGAGCAGCGCGTGGAGATCTACACCGCGTCGCGCCTCGCGATCGAGCCGGAGAGCCGGGCGGAACGCGGCTATCTCGATCTGCTCGCCGGCCGTCTCGGGCTTCCCGATGCGCTCGTCGATCACATCGAGGCAACCGTTTCGGGGGCCAAGGTCCCCGCCTGATCCGGCGGCGCGTGACTGAGAACACTGGGGAGTTCGCTCCCGCCTTATTCGTTCCGCTGCATGGGTCCATCACCAGTTTGAATTTGTAACGGCCAGGCGTCTGTCCTATTGCGAAGGGCAAATGAAAACGCGGGAGCAATCGATGCGTGATCTTGCCAATTGGAAGGGATGTCCGGCGCCGCAGCCGGTTCTTATCGAGGGGCGATATGTCAGGCTGGAGCCGTATGATCGGGCGGCACATCTCGAAGCGCTCTGGCACGACGCCTTCGGCGGCATGGCGATCAACCCGCTCCTGAAATATTTCACCCAGGACGATTTTTCCGGCGTCGAAGATTTCGACGCTTGGCTGAGCGCGGTCCAGGAAAAATCCGGTTGGATCACAGAGGTCTTTCGCGACAAGGCGACCGGCAAGGTTGTCGGCATGGCAAATTACATGCGGGCGGACCCGGCCAATGGCGTCGTGGAAGTCGGCGGTGTGGCTCACGGGCCGGCCATGGCGCGTTCGCCGCTATCAACGGAGGCGCACTATCTGATGGCCAGGCATGTTTTCGAGGACCTGGGCTATCGCCGCTACGAATGGAAATGCCACAGCGAGAATCAGCCGAGCCGCACTACGGCGGCGCGCCTCGGTTTTACCTTCGAAGGCATTTTCCGCCAGCACATGATTTCGAAGCACGCCAACCGTGACACCGCCTGGTTCTCGATCATTGACGGCGAATGGCCGCTCATCAAGGCCGCATTCGAAGCCTGGCTGTTGCCCGAGAACTTCGACGGTGACGGCCGTCAGAAGCGGCGCCTCGAGGCTATTCGCGCAGATCTAGTGGCAAAGGAGCGAGCTTGAAACCGCCTGAGAAAAAGGAAAGATCCGCCGCAATCGCGGCGGCGGTCATTCTTGCCGTCGTCGCCGTTGGCTTCTTCGCCCTGCCGTCGATCATGCTTTGGCTGGGCGATATTTCGCCATGGCTTGCCGCTGCCTTCGGCGCTCTCTTCGTCCTCGGCTTCTTCCTGATTTTCTGGCTCCGCGCCCGCCATCAGCGCCGGCGCGGGGAATAGCAACTATGCGCGTCTAGCTGGACGCGCGGCGCTGTAGTCTTGGCAGTTGGGCAAGTCTTGGACTCGCTCTATCCCTGAAGCGCAGCGCCCAGCAGCACAAGTCCAAGCACCAGCACCATCGCGGCGCCGGCGATCTCGATGCCGTTGGAAATGCGTGCCGCGGCCGAACCGCTCGAGGCGTAGCGGAGCGCGAAGCTCTTGGCGGTGACGGCCATGGTCGCGAGGATAGAGACGGTAATGGCCGTGCCGATCGACATGGCGAAGACCGAGAGAACGCCACCGAGATAGAGCCCGTTCAAAAGCGCGAAGGAGAGCACGATCAAGGCGCCGGAGCAGGGACGCAGGCCGACCGCGACGATCGCCGACCAGGCTTCGCTCAGCGCAAAACGATCACCCTTCAGCATGGCCGGGTCCGGCGCATGCGCGTGGCCGCAGGTCGCGCAGACCTCGCCGGCAGCGTGTGCGTGATGATGGTGGTGATGATCGCCATGGTCATGGTGATCGTGGTGATGGCCGTGCTCCGCCTGCGCGTCGCTGGCTGCAGCAAGAGCGGGCCGCGTCATCGAACGCAGCTTGCGAAAGACCAGCCAACCTCCGAACGCCGCGATCAGCGCGTAACTTGCGATCTCAAGCGAGCGGGTGGCATCCGTCATGCTGATCGACGAGCCCCGCAACAGGAGATAGACGGCGCCGATGAGGAGGATCGCCACCACGCCCTGCAGGATCGAGGAGAGAAAGGAGAGGACGACGCCGCGGCGAAGTTCCGTCTCGTTGGCGATCATGTAGGAGGAAATCACCGCCTTGCCATGCCCGGGACCCGCCGCATGGAAGACGCCATAGGCGAAGGAGAGGCCGATCAGCGACCAGAGTTGCCACGGGTTCTCGCGCATGCCCTTGAGCGTGCCTGTGAGCAGCCGGTAGAAGCTCTGTTGCTCCATGTTGACCCAGGCAAAGAAGCTGCCGAGGAAACCCGTTGTCTGGACCGACGGTTCGGCGGTGCCGATGCCGAGCGGCGATTGCGCCGCGGCCGCTGTTGCGGAAAGGGCCGCCAGGAAGAGCGCGGCCGTCAGCGGTCCGCCAATCTTGCGTGCGTTCAGCATTTGACCTCGATCCTGGTTGCAAAAAGCTTCGACATGTCGGTGCCCGTCGGGTCGTTCCAGAAGGCGTCGGTCAGCGTGTCCTTGTTTTCGGCGAGCACTTCGTCGGGATCCGGCCTGACCACCTGATGCTCGCAAGCCTCGATCTTCTCGCCGACGACCGTGAGATCGTCGTCGGTCGGGAAGTCCATCGCGGTGTACATGGTCGGGTCGTAGACGCCGAAGGAGAGCTTGCCCTTGAGCGGCATCGCTTCGGCCGGCTTGACCGCAAACATCATCAGGAGCTGGTTATCCTTGTAGTCGACGGTAATGCTGTCCGGCTTCGACACCTTCACCGATTTGCCGTTGTCGAAGATCGTCGTGTAGTAATTGTATTCCGAAAGGGACTCGAGAACCGTCTGGCCAACCTCCTTGAGTTCGTCCGGGTCGAGGGTCGCGTTCGAGTTCTTGTCGAAGTCGAGCACGACACTTGCGGAAAACAGCTCGTCGAAGCGCCAGACATTGCGCAATTCACCGATCTCGCCCTTGTCGTCGGAAACGATCTCCAGCCGCGCTTCGGCGAAAATGTGCGGATGCGCGACAGCCAGGGCGGGCGCGAGGAGCGTGGCAAGGCCGGCCATGACGAGGCATTTAGTTTTCATGAGAATGGAATCCTTTTCGGCCTGAGCCGCGCGAATCGCCTTCGAAATGTACTGCAAATGGGACGGAATTGGGACTTGCGGCGCGGCACCCGGCATGCTCATCGCGCGCGGAACCAGCCGTGCAGGAAATCGACGAAGGTGCGGACCTTCGCCGGCAGATAGCGCCGATGCGGGTAGATCGCGTAGATGCCGCGGTCTTTGGGCAAGAAGTCATCGAACAACGTCACCAGCTCGCCGGACTGGATCTTCGGCCGGGCGATGAAATCGGGCACCGGGGCTACCCCGAGACCGGTCACCGCGGCACGCGCGGAGGCAAGCGGGCTGTTGACCTCGATCGGTCCTCCCACCGGCACCGTAAAGGGCGAACCGTCCGGCTCGACGAAGCGCCAGTTCGAATAGGACCGGCCATTGGTGTCGAGAATGCAGGAGATTTTCGAAAGCTCGGTCGGATGCTTGAGCGGACCGATCTTCTCCACGAAGTCCGGCGAGGCGCAGAGCAGCACCTGAAAGTCATCGAGCTTGCGCGCGATCAGCGTCGAATCCTCGAGCCGCGTGATGCGGATCGCCACATCGAAGCCTTCTTCCACTAAATCGATGAAGCGGTCGTCAGAGACGATTTCGAGCGACAATTCGGGATGTTGCTTGCCGAAATCGATCAGCGACTGGCCAATATCCGCATCCACGAATGTCCTGGGCACAGTGATGCGCAGCCGGCCGCGCAGGTCGGAATTGTTGGCGCGCACGAGATCGGCGAGGTTGTCGATCTCCTTCAGGATCTCGGAGGCCGTGCGATAGTAGGTGTGGCCGGCCTCGGTCAGGGAGAATTGCCGCGTCGTGCGGTTGAGCAGAAGGGCGCCGAGCTCGTCTTCGAGTTCACGCACATATTTCGACAGGAGCGCCTTGGATTTTCCGACGCGCCGGGCGGCGGCGGAAAAGCCTTCCGCGTCCACGACGTCGATGAAGGCACGGATACGGGTCAAGGTGTCCATGGCTGATTTTCTTTCGTCTGTTCGCCGGGCTGATTCGGCCGCAATCGCTCGCCTGTCGAAGGATCATGAATAACGCCGCCTCGCCCGCGCTCGAACCGGTGCACGGTTTCTCAGCGCCGTCGCTCGGTGTACCCGGAGGAACTTCTTTTAACTTCAAAGGCTTGGCGCATTTTTCCCGGCCTGTCTGATTGTTCAGTGAAGGTGAACACCGACAATGTCGTCGGCTTCGGAAAAAATTCAACCGCGGAACGCAAAAAACTCTTGATTACGACAGTGTTTTTTCTTACCTACCCCTTGCCCAAAGTCGCACGTGCCTGTGGGTGTCCGCCGACCCTCGAATAAGGTGAGGAAATCGGTAAGGTACCTGGAACTAACCCCTCCAGTCGCTATTCCGGCCAACCGGGAAATGCGAGGACATCTTGAAGCAACGACGGTGCGGGCCTTTCTGGTGTCTGCCGGCTTTCCAACAGCCGGGGTTACTGAAGAGGCACACCTTCATTGCCGGAAGTGCGGTTGGGATATTCCCTCCAATCCATGGCAGACAAAGACGAATCTTAGCCTTGGCGGGCTTCGATTCACCGTTTCGCGCATCGAGCGCATGCATGGTTCCGGGGTCTCCACCGGCTGGTTCCAGAGCAGGCGCGCGTATGCCCTTTGTCCTCCACAGTTGTGGAGTCTAATGGATCTGGGGAATATGGCTATGACCACTGCACGCATCATCGACTTCCTGAACACCCGACGACCGGAAGGCCCGTGCCTCGTTGTCGACCTCGACGTCGTGCGCGACAATTTCAAGGCCTTCCGCCACGCGCTGCCCGACAGCTCGATCTATTATGCCGTCAAGGCCAACCCGGCGCCGGAGATCCTGCGCCTTCTCGCCGGTCTCGGCTCCAATTTCGATTGCGCGTCCGTCGCCGAAATCGAAATGGCGCTTGATGCCGGTGCGACCGCCCAACGCATTTCTTATGGCAACACCATCAAGAAGGAGCGCGATATTGCCCGCGCTTATGCGCTGGGCGTGTCCCTTTTCGCGGTCGACAGCCATGAAGAAGTCGAAAAGGTGGCTCGTGCCGCTCCCGGCGCCCGTGTCTTCTGCCGCGTGCTGACGGATGGCGAGGGCGCCGAGTGGCCGCTGTCGCGCAAGTTCGGCTGCGTACCGCAGATGGCCGTCGACGTGCTCGTCTACGCCCATCAGCTCGGCCTCGTCTCCTATGGCGTCTCGTTCCACGTCGGCTCGCAGATGACGAAGCTCGATGCCTGGGATTCGGCGCTTGCCGATGCCAAGCGCGTCTTCGTGCAGCTCGCCAAGCAGGGCATCGAACTCAAGATGGTCAACATGGGCGGCGGCTTCCCGACGAAGTACCTCAGGGACGTGCCGTCGGCGGAAGCTTACGGCCAGGCGATCTTCGGTGCGCTGAAGAAGCACTTCGGCAACAACATTCCGGAGACGATCATCGAGCCGGGCCGCGGCATGGTCGGCAATGCGGGCGTGATCAAGGCGGAAGTCGTTCTCGTCTCGAAGAAGTCGGACAACGACAATCACCGCTGGGTCTTTCTCGACATCGGCAAGTTCGGCGGTCTCGCGGAAACGATGGACGAGGCGATCCGCTACCCGATCCGCACCGCTCGCGACGCCGATCAGATGGAGCCCTGTGTGCTTGCCGGCCCGACCTGCGACTCGGCCGACGTGCTCTATGAGAAGAACATGTATCCGCTGCCGATCTCGCTGACGATCGGCGACGAAATTCTGATCGAGGGCACGGGCGCCTACACGACCACCTACTCGGCCGTCGCCTTTAACGGCTTCGAGCCGCTGAAGGCCTATGTGATCTGATCCTGCCTGCTCCCGCCAACCGCGGGAGCGGCGATTTCACAATTCTTATCCGGTCCGCCTGAAGCGGTTTTGATGACGGGAGGCCCCGATGGCCGCTGTTGTTGATGCCATGCGCGCGTTCTTCGCGCCGTCCACCTTTGTGATCGACTCCGAAAACCCGGGCGACGTCGTCGCGCGTGAAAACCTGCTCGACCGTGCCATGGGGCCGGATCGTCGCCGGAAGTCGTCGGAAAAGCTGCGCCGCGGCCGCGTTCCGGCCGAGGGACTTGCGCTTGTCGCACGCGACGAGGATGGTCATGTGATCGGGACGGTGCGTCTCTGGAATGTCGAGGCGGGTGTCGACCGGGAGGGCCATGGCGTGCCAGCGCTTCTGCTCGGTCCGCTTGCTGTCGATCCGGCGCACGAGGGCAGGGGCATCGGCGGCATGCTGATGCGCGCGGCAATTCAGGAGGCCAAGAACCGCGGGCACGGAGCGATCCTGCTCGTCGGCGACGCCGCCTACTACGAGCGGTTCGGCTTCTTCGCCGAGCGGGCACAGCATCTTGTCATGCCGGGACCGTTCGAGCGGAACCGCTTCCTGGCGCTCGAGCTCAAGGACGGCTGGCTCGATGGTGCGGCCGGAATGCTGGTCGCGAGCGGCCGCAAGCTCGCCCTGCCGCCGCTCAGGCGCGCCGCCTGACTTCGCCGCCTCCAACCCTGCGGAGGCGGACAACCAACAGCGCTCCTACGCCGGAATGGCGCCGGGGCGCTGTAATCTTTTGTGAGATCAGTTTCTCAGCTCCTTGCGTCGTAGCAGACGAAGGCAAGCTTGTTGCCGTCGGGATCGCGCACATAGGCCGCATAAAAGCCCTCGCCATATTGCGGGCGAAAGCCAGGTTCGCCTTCGCTGCTGCCGCCATTTTCTAGCGCAATCCGGAAAAGGCGATCTATGACATCCGCCGTTTCGACAAGAAACGAGGTCATTACGCCATTGCCGACGGTCGCCGCCTCGCCGTTGAAAGGATAGCCCGTGAAGAAGCGCGGAGCCCTGTCGTTATCCCTCCGCCCCCAGGAGGTAACCTGTTCGTCGCAATAGCAGCGCTCCTGGTCGATCAGGGCCATCAACGGATCGTAAAATCGCTCGGCCCGCCTCAGATCCGTCGTTCCGACCATCGTATACCCGATCATCCCGTTTTCCTTTCTGCACGCATGTCAGGTGGTGACGCGCCGATAGAATGCCAGCGAGCCGGCCAGCGCCAGCAGTGCGCCGCCGCAGACACGGTCGAGCCAGATCGCTCCGGAGCGTTTCAGGAAACGAACCGCTTGGGAGCCGATCAGCGCATAAGCGAACATCACCGCAAAATCGATCGAAGCGAAGACGATGGCGAGAACAGTGTATTGCGATGCCTGCGGCAGTGCAGGCTCGATGAACTGCGGCAGGAAGGCCGAGAAAAACAGATAGCCCTTGGGGTTGGTGACCGCGACAAGGAAACTCTTGAGGACGATGGTGCGCGTTGTGGCGACGCCGCCCTGGCTCTCCCGCTCGGTGGCAATTTCCAGCATGCCGTGGGAGCGCAGCAGCATGACGCCCAGGAAAGCGAGATAAGCTGCACCCAGCCATTTGACGACCGTGAACCAGAATTCGGACGCGGCCAAGAGCGCACCGAGACCGAGCGCCACGGCACCGATCAGCACGAAATCCGACAGGACTGCGCCGATCATGCCTGCCGTCGCGCGTTTTACGCCATAGCGTGAGCCATTGGTAAGCGCGAGAAGCACGGTTGGACCCGGAGTCGCGATGCCGATGAAAGCAACGAGCGCGAATGCAAGAATGGTGAAGTCGCTCATGGTGCCCTCCCTCGATATGATAACTCCTCCCACAGCTTTGACGTGCGCGCAAGCATCGGCTGGTCATGCACGGGTAGGCCGTTGCCGTTTGGCTCTTTATCCGCCTGGCGGGTGCCTTCTTCCTGCAAGTGAGGGAGAAGGCACTCGCGGCGCTGCCTTCGCCGACTCGGCGGGAGGGGGACGTCCCTCCATGCTGCTTGCGGGGGAGAGGCTAATTGAGGCGCCGATGCTTCTTCGTTTGACAGCTCTGACGGTCTCGCATAAGCAGGCGGCGGGTGAGGGCCCCAGCCGTCCGCGAGCTGAAGCTTTGGTGAAGTCCCTCTTTTCGACACGGTCACGCCGAAACGGCATGCGAACCGATGGCAATGCGGGCACCCATCCTCAAAATTGCATGCCGCAACAGGAGACCCTGTCATGACGCATGGAAAACCGACGCTCCCCGCACTCGATGCGCTGAAGGACCAGGCAAGGCGCTTGCGGTCCCGGCTTGCAGCGGAGGGCGAGGCGATCAGCCACTCCAGATCGCTCGAACTCGTCGCCGCCCAGTACGGCTACCGCGACTGGAATACGCTTCACGCAGCCGTCGGCAACCGCCCGCCCTTCAATCCGTGGATGCTGGGTTCGCGGGTGAAAGGCCACTATCTCGGCCAAGCCTTCGAAGCGGAAATCCTCTCGGTTCACGCGATAAGCGCTGGGCCGGGGCGCTATCGCCTGACGTTCAAGTTCGATGAGCCGGTCGACGTTGTCACGTTCGAAAGTTTCTCGGCGTTCCGCCAGAGGGTAACGGCCACGATAGACGAGACCGGACGGACGGTCGAAAAGACCTCAGACGGCCGGCCGCATCTGGAACTTGAGTGGTGAGGCTTGGACACCCCTCCCCAAAAAGGGAGGAGTGGCTTACCCGCGTTGCGGCAAGCGGAGGGGTTCGATTTGGCAGGTGATCGCAGCGCCAAGCCCTCCCCCTTGTGGGGAGGGGGTGGCGATGGGGTGACATCTCGTCAAAATGCGGGAGGCGAGATCGCCTACCCAGCAAGATCCACGACGCCGCAGTCGCCGGCCGCGGAACCGAAGGCGAGCTGGCGGCCGTTCCTGCTCCAGGCCATGGCGGTGATCGCACCGTTGCCGGGTCGGCGCAGCAGCACTTCCTTGCTGTCGGCGAAGCGGGCAGCGAGGATCATGCCGTCTTCGTAGCCGATAGCCACGATGTCCTCGGCCGGATGGCAGGCGACGGTCGTCACCATGATGTTGCCGCGCGTGCCGAGCTCTAGCGGGGCTTTGCCCATCGGGCCGTCCTTACCCTGGAACGGCCATACGATCGCCGCCGGCGCGCCGGAAGATGCAAGCCACTTGCCCTTGGCGGACCAGGACAGCGACTTCACCTTGGCCGGATAGCCGGTCATGCGCATGTGGCGCGCTTCGGCTCCCGCCTTGGCATCGAGCTTCCAGCCGTGCAGCGCGTTTTCCTGCATGGAGGTGACGACGAAACGGCCGTCGGGGGAAAAGGTGACGCCGGTATGGGCGCCCTTCCATTCGAGGTCGGCCGGCTGACCGGCGATCGCCACCCAATGCATGGACACGCCGTTGTACCGGGCAACGGCGATGCGCAGGCCCTTGGGGGCAAAGGCTATGCCCTCGACAGTGCGCTCTTCGGGAAAATCCTTTGTCTTGCCGTCGGCCAGGCGAACATGGGTCGTCTTGCCATAGGCGTAGGCGACGGCGCCCTGAGGTCCGGCCGCAACCTGCGATATCCATTTGCGCGGCGCTTGGGCGACGAGGCTTATAGCGCCGTCGGCGGAGATCCGCATGACCTTGCCGTCCTCGCCGCCGGTCAGGAGGCTGTCACTCGCTTCGTCATGGTCGAGCGAGAGAAGGCCGTCATGGGCATCGATGGTCTTGTGACCATGATCGAGGTGATGGATGGCGCCGGAGGCTTCGGCGAAGAAGGGTATGTCCTTGAGGAAGGCCACGCCGACGACGTGGCCTTCGAGATCGAGCGGAGCGACTGTGGGCATCAGTTAGCCAGGCTCTCTTGTTTCAGCATGATCTTATCGGGGATCATGCCTGGACCTCGCAGGCCTTGAAGGTGCGCTCGAGCTTCTCGCGGTCAAGATCGCGGCCGATGAAGACGAGCCGGGTCTCGCGTTTCTCGCCGTCCTTCCAGGCGCGCTGGTGGTCGCCCTCGATGATCATGTGCACGCCCTGGACCACGTAGCGCTCGGCATCGCCGGCAAAAGCGATGATGCCTTTGAGGCGCAGGATATTCGGACCATCGGTCTGGGTGATCTTCTGGATCCACGGGAAGAAGCGGTCGGGGTTCATCTCGCCGCCGCGCAGCGAGATCGACTGCACCGTCACGTCATGAATGGGTGACGGCCCATGGTCGTGGTGATGGTGGTGGTGGTCATGGTCATGATCATGATGATGATCGTGATCGTGATCGCACTCGGGACCGCAGACGTGATCGTCGTGCTCGTCCTGATCGAGGAAGTGCGGATCGTTTTCGAGCGCCCTTTCGAGATTGAAGGCGCCCTGGTCGAGCACCTTGGTCAGGTCGATCTCGGAGCGCTGCGTGCGGTAGATGCGCGCGGACGGATTGATGATGCGCACTGTTGCCTCGATCCGCTCCAGCTCTTCCGGCGTCACGAGGTCGGTCTTGTTCAAGAGCACGACATCGGCGAAGGCGATCTGGTCCTCGGCTTCGCGGCTGTCCTTGAGACGCAACGGCAGGTGCTTGGCATCGACCAGTGCCACCACGGCATCAAGCTCGGTCTTGGCGCGCACGTCGTCGTCCATGAAGAAGGTCTGGGCGACCGGAACCGGATCGGCAAGGCCGGTGGTCTCGACGATGATCGCATCGAAACGGCCCGGGCGGCGCATCAGCCCTTCGACGACACGGATCAGGTCGCCGCGCACGGTGCAGCAGACGCAGCCGTTGTTCATCTCGTAGATTTCCTCGTCCGACTCGACGATCAGGTCGTTGTCGATGCCGATTTCGCCGAATTCGTTGACGATCACCGCATACTTGCGGCCGTGATTCTCGCTGAGGATACGGTTGAGGAGCGTCGTCTTGCCGGCGCCGAGATAACCCGTGAGCACGGTGACGGGGATCGGCTTCTGCGTGGATGTTTCGGTCATGGGAGCCTCGAGGATTGGCGATGCGCCGCGGGCATCAATGTCGCGTCCTCATATAGGAGATGAAGCGACGTTGCGCAAATGGCGGCCGTCGAATTCGCTGCGCGGAACCGATCCGCCATTCGCCGATCAGGAAAGTTCGTCGACGTCGAAGGCGTTTACATCCTCGAGCAGCTCGATGATGCCCTTCACCGCGTGTGCAAGAAGGACTTCGCCGCGCGCGGCGGTCGCGGCGCCGGCATCGCCCGCGACGCCTTGTTGATTGAGGTCCGACATTTTCCAACCGAATGCATGCGGGCCATAGGCGCGCAAATGCGTGAACCGGGCGATAAAGTCGCTCTGGCGGGAAGGGAACCGGGCGGCGCGCGTCATATCCACCTTGTCGGGGTGGAGCGCCAGCATCACCGACGTCTCGATATCGCCTCCGTGGATGTCGAGCGCCTTGTCCTCGGCGCTGATCCAGCCCTCCGGCTGCCCGAAACGCGTCCAGCTCGTCGCGACCGCGAGCATGCCGAAGCGCACCCGCGCCTCCGTCGCGACGATCGTCATCAGCGGTGAGTTGCCGCCGTGGGCGTTCAGCATGACGAATTTGCGGATGCCGAGGTTACGGAGATTTTCGGCGATCCCGAGCCAGCGGCCGATCGCTTCCTCAAAGGCAAGCGTTCGCGTGCCGGCCACATCCATATGTTCGATTGAGTAGCCGACGGGCTCGACCGGCAGGAACGTTACAGGGATGTCCGCGGGTAGCGCGGGTGAGACGCGCCGAACGATGCCCTCGGCAATCAGCCGGTCGGTTTCGAACGGAAGATGCGGCCCATGCTGCTCATGCGCGCCGAGCGGCAGCACCGCGATCCACTGCCGCCGCTCGGAAGGTGCGAGATCGGCGCAGTTATCGTTCCAGTTGGGCTCGGGCATCGACATTTCTCTTCGGTTCTCCATCCCTTCTGTCGTAAAATTGTTATTTGAGTCATACAGTTCGTAATCACAAGCTGTATTGCTATAAAATCGTGTACGGGATTCGGCGGGAGGTCCAATGGGCAAGAAGAGCAAGGCCGAAAAGAAGGGCAAGAACGGCAAGAAGAGGGACGAGCTTGCTGTCGAGCCGCATGATCTTGCTTCGGTTCTTGTACAGGCGGCGCGCTCGATGCGCACCGTACTCTCCCGCAATCTCGTCGAAAGCGGCCTCTATGCGGGGCAGGACGGCGTCATGCTCGCGCTGGCCGAGACCGACGGCCTGACGGCAGGGGCGCTCGCTGCAAAGCTGGGTGTCAAGGCGCCGACAATGACACGCACCATCGGCCGCATGGAGGCGCAAGGCTTCCTCGAACGCCGGCCGGACGAGGAAGATGCGCGATTGACCAAGGTCTATCTGACCGTGCCCGGGCGCGAACGGCTGCAGACCATTGCGGAGGCCGGTCAGCATTCCGAAAAGCTCGCCACGCGAGGTTTGACCGACAAGCAGGTGCGTACCCTCCTGAAGCTGCTGAGAGCCGTCGACAGCAATCTGCAAGCGGCGAGAGCGCCCGATTGATCCCATGCCGCTACTGCATGTCGCCTTTAATCGTAGCCGATTAAAGGACAACAACATGCAGCAATTCAAAGGCTACAGCGTCCTTTGCGCGTCTGGTAAGACGCGCGGCGCTGTGGGGTGACACTTCCTGATTGCGGCGATCATTTAAACAGTTTAAAGAGGATTTAAAACGGGCTGAAGAGATCGGTGAATTCGGGGGGACATAGTGGCGCAAAAGGTCAAGCTTTCGACAATCGCGGAAACACTCGGCCTTTCGACGGCGACAGTATCCCTGGCATTGCGTGACAGCCCACTGGTGGCGACCGTAACCCGCGACAAGATCAAGGAACAGGCACGCGCGCTCGGCTATATCTACAATCGTCGCGCCGCGAGCTTGAGAACGTCGCGGTCCGGCATCATCGGTGTCGTCGTGCACGACATCATGAACCCGTTCTACGGGGAAATCCTCAAGGCGATCGAGGCGGAACTCGATCGCGACAAGCAGACCTTCATCCTCTCCAACCATTACGATTCCGTCGAGAAGCAGCGCGACTTCATCGAGACGCTGCTGCAGCTTGGCGGCGACGGTGTCATCATGTCGCCGGCGATCGGCACTCCCCCGGAGGACATCCAGCTTGCCGAGGACAACGGCATGCCGGCGATCCTGATCGCCCGGTCGATCGAAGGACTCGACGTGCCGATTTTCCGTGGCGACGACGCCTATGGCATTTCGCTTGCGACCAATCACCTGATCGGCCTTGGCCACCGCTGCATCGCGATGGTCGGCGGCACCGACCAGACGTCGACCGGCCGTGATCGCTACCAGGGTTATGTAAACGCGCTGCGCAAGGCGAATATCCAGGTCGATCCGGACTTGCGCATTCCCGGGCCGCGCTCCAAGCAGGGCGGGTTCGAGGCGGCGGTGCATCTCTTGTCGCTGCCGCAAAAGCCCACGGCAGTCGTCTGCTGGAACGACCTGGTGGCAATCGGTATGATGAACGGCATTGCCCGCGCCGGGCTCGTGCCGGGCGTCGACATCTCGGTCACGGGCTACGACGATCTCGAGGAAGCCTCGATCGCGACCCCGGCGCTGACGACTGTCTGGAACGGCCAGGCCGATGTCGGCCGCAGCGCTGCGCGAGCGCTGCTCGACAAACTTTCCGGCAGCCATGAGCCGGATGGAATCCATTTGATAAAGCCGGAGATGCGCATTCGCCAGTCGACCGGCCCGCTACGCGTGACCGCCTGAGCGCATCTCCCGAAAGGAGTAACGATGTCGGAGGCTCGCCCCAGAATTCTCGTGCCCGGCAAGATCAACCAGCGCATTCTCGACCGGCTTCCGGAAATGTTCGAGACCGTGCGCATCGAGCGGGCCGATGTGGAACTGGTGACGCCGGAGATGGCGGACGTCGCCGGCGTGGCGGTTTCCGGCCGCCTGCCGGTGGAGCTGATGGATGCGTTACCCCGCCTCGAGATCATCGGCAATTTCGGCGTTGGCTATGACGGGGTTGATGTCGCCCGGGCGGCGGCACGAGGGATCGTCGTCACCAATACGCCCGATGTCCTGACCGAAGAAGTTGCCGACACGGCGGTCGGACTGCTCCTCAATACGCTGCGGCGCCTGCCGCAGGCCGAGCAATGGCTGCGGCAGGGCCGCTGGGTGCGGGAAGGGGCGTTTCCTCTATCGCCGCTTTCGCTCCGGGGGCGCAAGGTTGGACTTTTCGGCCTCGGGCGGATCGGCCTTGCGATCGCCAGGAGGCTGGAGGCCTTCGCTGTTCCGATCGCCTACCACACGCGCTCGCCGCGCGAGGGGCTTGCCTATGCCTATCATTCGAGCCTCAAGAGCCTCGCCGAAGCCGTCGACACGATGATCGTGATCGTGCCGGGCACGCCAAGCACGCTCAAGGCCGTCAACGCCGACATCCTGGCCGCGCTCGGGCCTGAGGGTGTGCTGATCAATGTCGGCCGCGGCTCGACCGTGGACGAGGCGGCGCTCGTTGCCGCTCTTCAGAATGGCGTCATCGCCGGGGCGGGGCTCGACGTCTTCGAAAATGAACCCCACGTGCCGGAGGCATTGCTGACCCTTCCGAACGTATCGCTTCTGCCGCATGTGGCCTCCGCTTCGGTGGCAACCCGCAATGCGATGTCCGATCTCGTCGTCGACAATCTGAAGGCCTGGTTTTCGACGGGAGAGGCCCTTACGCCGGTCGTTGAAACACCGTTCCGGCGCAAAGGGTGAAGTTCAGCCCTTTGCCTCTCTATAGGCACGCACCGCATCGCCGAAGGCCTTGAAAAGCGAGGCGGAAGGCGCGTCGGTTCTGACCCAATATTCCGGATGCCATTGCACGCCGACCGCGAAGGCTTTGGCGCCGATGACCGACACCGCCTCGATCGTGCCGTCATCGGCAACCGCTTCGACGGCGAGGCGCGGCGCGGTCGCGGCGATTGCCTGCCGGTGCAGCGAGTTGACCCTGATACGGCCGGCGCCGAGAACGGGCGCCAGGCAGCTTCCTTCCTTGACGATCACATCCTGGCGAATGCCGTAGGCGATGTCGAGTTCGGGCACGTCCGGCTTGCGATGATCCCAGATACCGGGCTGGTCCTGAATTTCGGTCGCGAGCGTGCCGCCAAGCGCCACATTGAGCTCCTGAATGCCGCGGCAGATCGCAAACAGCGGAACGCCGCGATCAAGCGCACGGCGGATCAACGGCAGGCTGGTGGCATCACGGCCGGGATCGAACGGACCGTCGGCATCCGTCGCTTGCCTTCCATACAGCGAAGGGTGGACATTGGAGCGTGCCCCGCTGGCGAGAACGCCATCCACACGGTCGAGGATCTCGTCGATGTCATTACCGGTTTCGAGTGCCGGAATGAGAAACGGCATGACGCCGGCGCCTTCGACGGCCGCGCGCACATATTGATTTGCGGCAACATGCCAGACATTGCCGTCGAATTCGCGAAAATCGCAAGGGATCGCAACGACAGGTTTCGACATCATCAATCTCCGTTTCCGTTCCGAAAGCCTTGCAGCCAGATATCGGTGAAAGTCAACTGCGAGATTCGCGCTCGACGATCCGCTACCGGTGACTGGGCTTTTCTGGCAGGCTAAGGTAAGAAGGTGGAAGGAATTAAGGGGATTTGTTCAAGGTCGGGTAACCATCTCATCCGGAAAACGGCCGGGGGCGCCTGCCTCAATTGAAGAAATGTCCAAGTCGCAGTCCGAGTTTCCCGGCGTAGAAATACCTATGCGTGGTTGTATAATGCGGCTATTATTACGAGTCTTCTGCAATATTGGGTTGAATCGGTGCGCGTAGCCCAGTGCCGTTTTGCTACTGTCTGGCAATTCGATAGATCTTTCGGGGGTTTAGACGAAATCTTTCGTTAAGTCCTCGACTCTAACAATCCGGCAAACCCGGAGCTTGGTTCATGATGCCCAATGAACGGGGCGCTCTTCCGACAGATGTTTACCTGTCGTCTGTGAGTTCGCTCTATGAACATCGCCGGACGCTGGTAATCGGCATGCTGTCGCACGTCGTGACCTTCCTGCTTGTCTTTCTCAAGACCTCCGATCCCTTCTATCTGATCTGCGCCGCGACCATTGTCGTCGTTTGGGCGCTCCGCAATCTCGACATGACCCGGTTCGACCGGCAGGACTTTTCCGACGCCGACAACGCGATGGTCAGAAAATGGGAAAACCGGTACATCGTCGGCGGCGTCAGCGTGACGCTGACCTGCGGCATTGCCTGCGGATATGCAATCGTCATCAGTCAGGATTCCTTCGCGGAACTTGCGTGCATTTCGGTGACGCTGGCATCGATGATTTCGCTCGTCGGCCGGAACTATGGTTCCGAGCGGGCGGTTCTCTTGTTGTCATCGTCGGCCTGCCTGCCGATCGTGATCGGTCTCTTGACCTTGCGGGATCCCTACATGCTCGTCCTGGCGGTGCTGATACTGCCGTTCATCCTGACCACCTGGACGATGGCAAACAATGTGCGCGCCTTTCTTTACGAGAATGTCCTCGCCGCACGGGAAATCTCGACAATCGCCGGGCAGTTCGACGCCGCGCTCAACAATATGACGCATGGGCTCTTCATGCTCGACGGCGACCATCGCATCGTGGTCGCGAACGAACGCGCCTGCGAACTCCTCGGCCTTGGCGACAAGGCCGTTCTCAAGGAGCGCCTGCTCAGCGAAGTCCTTGAACAAGCGGCCGACCGCATGGCGCTCGGCACGGAGAACAAGGAGACGATTGCGCGACAGCTCGACCTGCTGATCGAGGGAAAGCACTCGCGCGCGCTGATTTCGACGTCACAAGACCGCTTCCTCGAATTTTCGGCAAATCGCCGCGAGAACGGCGAGATCGTGTTGACCTTCGAGGATGTGACCGCGCGTGTGCAGGCGGAAAAGAAGATCCTGCAGATGGTACGCTTCGACACGCTGACAGGCCTGCCGAGCCGGGACTATTTTGCCGAACTTGCCCACCATGCCATGGCTGCCAACGGCGGGCACGGGCGCAACATAGGCTTTCTCCTTATCGACGTGGCGGAATTCAAGCATGTCAACGATACGCGAGGGCATGTGGTCGGCGACAAATTACTTCAGGCGGTCGCCGAACGCCTGAAGTCCCTGACCGGCGACGATGCGATAGCCGCCCGCCTGATGGGCGACGAATTCGTGGTCTTCTTCCCCAACAGGGCAGATGCCTCCGATCTGGAGCAACGGATCCGCGCCGTGCATGCCGGGCTGCGCGGCGTTTACGTTGCTGGCGGTTTCACATTCAATATGACCATGAGCGCCGGTTTCGTCATCGTGCCGAGTGGCGATTTCCGGTTCGAAGACCTGCAGATCAAGGCGGACCTGGCGCTCTCGGAAACCAAGGCAAGGAACAAGGGGGGCTGCACGGCCTTCGAAAGCGAGATGGACGCCCGCTATCTCGACCGCCAGAAGCTCAAGAGCGATCTGCGCGAGGCACTCAATGCAAATGGCCTGAGCCTGTCCTACCAGCCAATGTTCACGCCGGATGGATCGCGGATCGAATGCTGTGAGGCATTGGCGCGTTGGACGCATCCCGAGCGCGGGCCTGTCCCGCCGAATGTGTTCATTCAGCTTGCCGAAGAAATGGGTCTAGTGACCCACATCACCCGTTATGTTTTAAGGCAGGCGTGCAGGGACTGCACGAACTGGCCGTCGGACATGTCTGTGTCGGTCAATCTCTCGGTCCTCGATCTCAGGGGCGACGAGATCGTCTCGATGGTCACCGAGGCGCTCAAGGAAACGGGGCTGGATCCGGCGCGGCTGCACCTCGAGGTGACGGAAAGCTGCCTGATGGACGAGCCGGCCAAGGTTCAAGGCATTCTCAGCGACCTGCACGAGCGAGGCATAACCATCGCCATAGACGATTTCGGCACCGGTTATTCGAGCCTCAGCTATCTCGATACGCTGCCTGCCGGTATCATCAAGATTGACCGGTCTTTCGTCCGCAACATTCGCGAAGACGCGCGGCGCTTCAAGCTCTTGCGCGGAACCGTCAATCTTGCCCGCGCGCTCGGCCTGAAGACGGTCGTCGAAGGGGTAGAGACAGCGGACCAGCTCCAGCTAATCAACGAATTCAACTGCGCCGATCTGATACAGGGTTTTGTCTTCGCAGCGCCGATGCCGGCCTCCGCGATCGACGCCCTGTGCAAGCAAGGTGCACGGAAACGAACCACCAAGTCGTCCAGCCAGCGCATCGCCTGACGACCCGCCTGCCGTTTTCCGCAGGGCAGGAGTCTCTTCCGCCGCTTCGCCCCGCATCAGGCTTTCATCGTGATCGATTCCAATAAGTTGAGCGGGATGCCGACGGAAAACCGCGCACACTTTCCTTCATCTTGCTCTGAGTCACCCTCAAGCGCCGGATTCACCATAAAATTTAACCTTCTGTTAAGGTTAACAAAAGGTTAAGTGCAGTCTGTATCATTTTGTGGTTGCCAGCTCATCAGCCGTCAATAGGTTAACCCTTTGTTAACTATGGGGGTAAACTTATGGGTGCTGATGGGCGCCAGGCGGAGCCTGGAACTTTTTCCGAGAAGCTGATGCAGCTGCTCGACCGCGTCGAATACAGGCGCGTCGAAACCGGCGAGGACATGGAAGACATCGCGCGGCTCCGATACAAGGCCTACAAGGCCGTCAACCTCATGGAGCTGACGGGATCGACGTTGATAGACGACCTCGACTTCGACAGCCACGCCTATGTCTTCGGTATCTACCTTGACGAGAACCTGGTCAGCACGGTGCGGGTCCACCATGTCACGCCGGACCATCGGGCAAGCACGTCCGGAATCATCTTCGGTCCGGAGATCGATACCTTTCTCGATGCGGGCATGGTTCTGATCGATCCCGGCCGGCTCGCCGTGGATCCCGAGGTGATCGGCGACGAGATGCGGGCGCTGCCCTATCTGACGCTGAGGCCGGTTGCCATGGCCTGTGAATACTTTTCCGCCGACCGCTGCCTGACGGCGTGCCGGCCGCGTCATACGGCCTTCTACAAGCGCATCTTTGCCTCGGAGACGGTTGTGGCGTGCCGGGAAAATCTCGGCGTCTACAATGCCGACGGCGCCCTCTTGGTCGCGCGGGTTCGTGGACAGCGCCCCTCGATCCTCGACCGCTTTCCGGTTTTCGATTCCGAACCGTTCGAGCGCCGGATGATGTTTGCGGACCGCAGCGAAGTGCCGTTCGCACCGCTGACGATCCTGCCCACCGCGCGATTTGCGCAAAGCAGCTACGGCCGCGCTTACTCCCGTGCATCAACGCGCGGATGACCACCGCATGTTTTCCTAAATCGTACCCGATTTAAGGATAAAACATGCGGCAATTTAGAATGCCGCAGCGTCCTTTGCGCGCCTGATCAAACGCGCCGCGGTCCAGGTCATTGCTTTTATGCATGTCGTTGTCCCAAGACCGCTGCACACTTTTGGGTGACATGCATTACAGCGCCGTGCGTCCTTCAGGACGCACAAAGGACGCTGTAACTCTTTGATTCCACGCATCGTGCTTTCCGAAAATCGGGTCCGATTTTCGGGCCGATGCGCTAGGTGCGTCGGCCGCAACCAACGGAAGGGCGCAAACGGGATATCGTTTATGCCGCAGTCCCCGCGGGCGAGTTTTCGTTGCGCATGGCTTTCGCATTGTGTATGCGGAGCTAAAGGACTGTCTGCTTACTCGCTTGGCAGGCGGCTCCGTTCGTGCATCAAGGTTGAAAGGCGGACGTGGCCACTGGCCGCGCCGCGGCATTCTGGGAGAATTGGACGATGGCAGAGCATCATTCGGGACCGGTCGAAACGGGCGCTCCGATGGACTATTCCGAGCATGAGAAGACCTACAACCTCTTCCTGAACGCGACGAAATTCGGCACGCTGTTTTGCGCCACGATGCTGATTGCGATGGCTGCAGCCTTTTTCACAACAATGGGCTTCTTCAGCTCGCTCGTGCTGCTGATCATCCTCAACGTGGCCGGTTTCTTCCTTCTTCGTTAACCGGTTTCTCTGACATTTCTTGCTGAATGCGGGGCAGGAGGGTGCCCCGTCTTCGGCCGTCGGAGGCAATCCGGCATTACCTCACCGCGTGAGGAGCGTTTACGACGGCAGGCGGCGCCTGCCTTCGACGGAAGAGTGCCTGTCACCATGGATGCGGCCCGCCGCGAGGCCAGTCGCTCCAGCAGTCGAACAAGATGCTCGCGGTCCGCTCCGGCTCGACTGTGAGTCGGGAGGGGACTTGTGAGCGAGATTGTTTTTATCGCGAAGGAAACGGACGCGCATGAAGGGCGCGTCGCGGGTTCGGTCGAAAGCGTCAAGAAACTGAAGTCGCTGGGCTTCGACGTCGTCGTCGAGGCGGGCGCGGGCCTCAGGTCGCGTATCCCCGATTCGGAATACGAGAAGGCCGGCGCCCGCATCGGCTCGTCGGCGGATGCCAAGGGCGCCGACGTGGTGCTCAAGGTGCGGCGGCCGACGGCGGAGGAGATCGCCGGCTACAAGTCCGGCGCGATGGTCATCGCCATCATGGATCCCTACGGCAACGACGGGGCGGTCGCGGCGATGGCGGAGGCCGGACTCACGGCCTTCGCAATGGAACTGATGCCGCGCATCACCCGGGCGCAGTCGATGGACGTGCTTTCCTCCCAGGCGAACCTTGCCGGCTATCAGGCGGTGATCGATGCAGCCTATGAATACGACCGGGCGCTGCCGATGATGATGACGGCGGCTGGCACGGTGCCGGCGGCGAAGGTTTTCGTCATGGGCGCCGGCGTCGCCGGGCTGCAGGCGATCGCCACCGCGCGGCGCCTCGGTGCGGTCGTCTCGGCCACAGACGTCCGCCCGGCGGCCAAGGAACAGGTCGCCTCGCTCGGCGCCAAGTTCATCGCCGTCGAGGACGAGGAGTTCAAGGCGGCCGAGACCGCTGGCGGTTACGCCAAGGAAATGTCGAAGGCCTACCAGGCCAAGCAGGCCGCACTCGTCGCCGACCATATCGCCAAGCAGGACATCGTCATCACCACGGCGCTGATTCCGGGCCGCCCGGCACCGCGGCTCGTGACCCGCGAGATGCTCGATTCCATGAAGCCCGGCTCGATCGTCGTCGACCTCGCCGTCGAGCGCGGCGGCAATGTCGAGGGCGCGGAAGCCGGAAAGGTCGTCGAGGTCGGAGGCATCAAGGTTGTCGGCCACCTGAACGTCCCGGGTCGTATCGCCGCTTCCGCCTCGCTGCTTTATGCCAAGAACCTCGTCACGTTCCTGGAAACGATGGTCTCCAAGGAGACGAAGGCACTGGCGCTCAACATGGAGGACGAGCTGGTCAAGGCGACGGCGCTGACCCACGGCGGCGCCGTGGTGCATCCGGCCTTCGGCGGCGCGAAAGAGGGGGACAAGTAATGGCGAACGAACTTCTCGACAAGGCATTGACCGATCTCGACCGGGCGGTCGAAGCGGTCAGGACCGCGGCCGAATATGTGCCGGATGCGGCCGGCGCGGTGGCGCATGGTGCCACGGGCGGCGCGATCGATCCCTTCGTCTTTCGCCTGGCAATCTTCGTGTTGGCGATCTTCGTCGGCTACTACGTCGTCTGGTCGGTGACGCCAGCCCTGCACACGCCGCTGATGGCGGTGACCAATGCGATCTCGTCGGTGATCGTCGTCGGTGCGCTGCTCGCGGTCGGCATCTCGGCCTCGGGCCTTGCCACCGGCTTCGGCTTCGTCGCGCTGGTGCTTGCCTCGGTCAACATCTTCGGCGGCTTTCTCGTCACCCAGCGCATGCTCGCCATGTACAAGAAAAAAGACAAGTGAGGCGGGCCGATGAACGCTAACTTCGCAGCCTTCCTCTATCTCGTCTCCGGCGTCCTGTTCATCATGGCGCTGCGCGGCCTGTCGCATCCGACCACCAGCCGCCGGGGCAATGCCTACGGCATGGTCGGCATGGGCATCGCCATCGCTACGACGCTCCTGCTCGCCATGCCTTCGATCGGCGGCTTTCTGCTGATCGTGCTCGGGCTCGCGCTCGGCGGCGGCGCCGGCGCCTATATCGCCAAGCGCATCCCGATGACGGCGATGCCGCAGCTCGTCGCCGGCTTCCACTCGCTCGTCGGCCTTGCCGCGGTGCTGGTCGCCGCCGGCGCGCTTTATGCGCCGTCCTCCTTCGGCATCGGCGAAATCGGTGCGATCCACGCCCAGGCACTCGTCGAGATGGCGCTTGGCGTCGCAATCGGTGCGATCACCTTCACCGGCTCCGTCATCGCCTTCCTGAAGCTCGATGGCCGCATGTCGGGCAAGCCGATCCTGTTGCCCTATCGCCATGCGATCAACATCGCGCTGGTCGCGCTCGTCGTCTTCTTCATCGTCGGCCTGGCGCTGACCGAAAGTCATTTCGACTTCTGGGCGATCGTTCTTCTGTCGCTCATCTTCGGCGTCCTGATCATCATCCCCATCGGCGGCGCCGACATGCCGGTCGTCGTCTCGATGCTCAACTCCTACTCCGGCTGGGCGGCCGCCGGCATCGGCTTCACGCTCGGCAACCTGGCGCTGATCATCACCGGCGCGCTGGTCGGCTCGTCGGGTGCGATCCTCTCCTACATCATGTGCAAGGGCATGAACCGCTCGTTCATCTCGGTGATCCTCGGCGGTTTCGGCGGCGAGACGGCGGCCACCGGCGGCGACGACGGCATCCAGCGGACCGTCAAGCAGGGTTCGGCCGACGACGCCGCCTTCCTGATGCAGAACGCCTCGAAAGTGATCATCGTGCCGGGCTACGGCATGGCCGTGGCGCAGGCGCAGCATGCGCTGCGCGAGCTCGCCGACAAGCTCAAGGAGAATGGCGTCGAGGTCAAATATGCCATCCATCCGGTCGCCGGTCGCATGCCGGGCCATATGAACGTGCTCCTTGCCGAGGCAAGCGTGCCCTATGACGAGGTGTTCGAGCTGGAAGACATCAACTCGGAATTTGCCCAGGCGGATGTCGCCTATGTCATCGGCGCCAACGACGTCACCAACCCGGCGGCGCGCGACGACAAGACCTCGCCGATCTATGGCATGCCGATCCTCGACGTCGACAAGGCCAAGACCTGCCTGTTCGTCAAACGTTCGCTCGGCTCCGGCTATGCCGGCATCGACAACACGCTGTTCTACAAGGACGGCACGATGATGCTCTTGGGCGACGCCAAGAAGGTCACCGAGGAAATCGTCAAGGCGATCAATCACTAGAGCATTGTGCAGTCAGGTGGAATCACCTGACGTCACACAAATGCCGCAAAAACAAACAGATAGAGCGGCGGCGCGAACGCACGTAAGCTCATCCCGCTCTAGCACATCGGCCCGAAAATCGGACCCGATTTTCGGAAAGCACGATGC
>NZ_WITC01000018.1 GCF_009601505.1 Sinorhizobium terangae | reverse complement strand
TGGCGCGAGTGACGGGGCTCGAACCCGCGACCTCCGGCGTGACAGGCCGGCACTCTAACCGACTGAGCTACACCCGCATCATCTTGACTAGGCCGGAGCGACTTTCGTTCGCCCCGCATCAAAGCGGCCCTGCCGTTCGATGAGCGGCTAACTAAGCGGTTCGCATTTGGGTGTCAAGCGTGTTTGAAGACAAATCCGTGACGGAACGGATTTTGATCCACAGCCCGCTTGGCGACACGGAATCAGGCACCAACCGAGACACCATTGGGCAGCCCGCCACCCGACATCCATGCGTTCCCAACACGACAACCTCCCAACCGCGCGAAGTTGTCCACAAGCGATGGCAATACACTTCGGTGCGAAACTCGCGTTCACAAAAAAAATCGAAAAAACCTTGCAAATGCTCTTGCGGTTTTTCCCGGTTGCGCATAGATCACGCCCACCGACGCGGCGGACACACTTGTTCGAAACGCGAGAGGGCGATTAGCTCAGTTGGTAGAGCGCCTCGTTTACACCGAGGATGTCGGGAGTTCGAGTCTCTCATCGCCCACCATTCTATCCGAAAACGAAGCGACACAGCGGCATACACCCCTAAAACCGCGTCGCCCCGTCACGCTCCGCTGTACTGCTCGACCGTCACGTGTTCGAGCCAATCCACCACCTTGCCGTCGAGCGCTTCCTGGATGGCGATATGTGTCATCGCCGTATCCGGCCCGGCGCCGTGCCAGTGTTTTTCGCCCGGCGGAAACCACACGACGTCGCCCGCGCGAATTTCGCGCCGCTCCCCGCCCCAGCTTTGTGCCAGCCCACGACCCGCCGTCACGATCAGGGTCTGGCCAAGCGGATGCGTGTGCCACGCCGTCCGTGCGCCAGGCTCGAACGTCACCGTAACGACGCGAACGCGCGCCGGCTGGGGTGCCTCGAGCACCGGGTCCTGCCGCACCGATCCGGTGAAATACTCTGTCGCGCCCCGCGCCGAGGGCCGCGATCCACATTCGATGATTTCCATTCGTAGGTCCTCCGTTTGCAGATCCAAAGTACGAAGCCAGCGTGTAGCCCGCGCTTCGTTACAGCCTGTGAATGGTTACTGACGGACAAGCGTACCGCGCGACGTCGCAAAGGTGTTCGTGATGGGTAAGATAGATCACCTGTCCGACGCGTGCCATGTCCGCCATCAATCCGAAGGCACGACCGGCGCGATCGTCGTCGAAAGTTTCCATGATGTCGTCGGCGATAAACGGCAGCGCTTCCCGGGCGGCGGCGACCTCGTGATAGCCGGCGATTCGAAGTGCGAGATAGAGTTGGAACCGCGTGCCCTTCGAAAGATCGCCGGCGAGCTTCGACCCGCCCGAAGCGACATTGGCGATCAGGAATTCCTGCCCCTTGTCCGCATGGGTGGAGAGGCCGGAATATTCGCCGCCGCTGATCTGCATGAACATCCGCGAGGCTCGTTGCATCATGGCGCTGCGGTGGCGCTCTCGAAACAGCCGTAGCGCCTGCTCCGCCGCGATCACCCCTGCCCTCAATCGCAAATAGCCGATCGCCTTGTTCTCGATGTCGAGAAGCAGCGTTCGGCGCCGCTGCTCCAAATCGGCGGCCCTGTCTCCGCCTTCGACGTCCGCAAGCGCCTTTTCCCGGGTCCGCACCTCCGCATGCAATTCGCTGACATCACGATCAGCGGCCTCAATTGCTTCTTCCAACCTCGCGAGTTCGTGCCGCAGTGCCGTCTCGTCGACCGCTGCCAGCATCGCCTCGGCCTCAGCGCATGTGGCCACGCCGAGCCGCGTGACAAGATCGTCGTCGAGTTCGGCGAGCCTTTGCCGCAACCTCTGCTGCTCGCGCACCGCGTCGAGGCAAGCGCCGGCTTCATCAAGCGTGGCGCAGCCAAAGAAGTCGAGCATGGCCTGTTTTGCGCACATATGAAGCTGCTCTTCGGCGTGCAGCCTTTGCAGGTCCTCTTCCATCCGTTCGATGCTGGCAAGGGCCGCCTTGCGGCGCTCTTGCTGCTGATCAGCGATAGCA
The DNA here is from genome assembly GCF_009601505.1 of Sinorhizobium terangae. Lineage (GTDB taxonomy): Bacteria > Pseudomonadota > Alphaproteobacteria > Rhizobiales > Rhizobiaceae > Sinorhizobium > Sinorhizobium terangae. The sequence goes on along the minus strand of NZ_WITC01000018.1, from coordinate 80,461 downwards.
ATCCGGTTGCGCATGGCGGCAAAGATCACCAAGGGATCATCGCCCGGCTCCAGCAACCCGAACGCTTCGGCCAAATTTGAAACCGCCTCGCGGAACGCGACCTGATCCTTGCGCATGCCGGAGATTCGATGATCGAGATCGGCTTTGCGCTGCATCAGCTTGTCAAAGTCCTGCAGGACCGCAAGCATTGGCCCGATCTCTTGCGGATTAGGCTGCTCGACTTGCCCGGCGAGCCAAGTCCCGGCAAGCCATGTCCCTGCTAGCGCCTCGTGCCATTCACGTTGCCACGCGGCCATTTCTGCCTCTGCGTTCTCGAGCGTGGTCTCGCGGTTTTCCAGCGCTTCCGAGGCCCGCCGATGCTGTTCGACAGCAGTCCGATGGGCGGCGGCAGCCGCTTGCGCCTCGGAAACGACGCGCTCCGTAACGGCGAGCATGCCGTCGAGACGCTCCGGCAAATTCCCTGTCACGCCAATCCGTGCAAGCTCGTCCTGCAGTGCACGAACGATTGTCGCTTCCTCGCTGGCCGCCCGCTCGTGTTGCAGACGGGTCGCGCGCAAAGCCGCCCGTGTTTCGAGCGCAGCGGCACGTGTCGCCAACCAGGCCTCCAGCTGCGGTAACAGCATGCCGTTGGGTAAACCGCAGGCGCTCGCGGCCCGGGCAACCGCCGCGTCCAATTCCGCACGTTCGCTGACGGCCACTCGTCGTTGCGCTTCAAGCTCGCACAGGCGGGCGCGCCGTTCCGTTATCGTGCATCTCAGGCCGCGCAGCTCTGCTACCCTTTCCGCCTGCCCCAACCGCAACGCGATTGCTTGGTCGTCCTCTTTCAGCAGCGTCTCGAAGGCGCTCGCAGTCCCGCGATCCAGCCGCAGCCTATGCTCCTGCCAGGCAAGATCGCGCCGCAGCCGCAGTTCGCTCGCGGCCGCTTCGTCTAGGGTGCCGCCGAAAGAGTTGAGCGCCGCAAGACGCGCTTCGTCACCGGCCTGGCGTTCGCTTTCGTCCGCGATCCTGGCATCAAGACGCAACCGCCGCTCCCCAAGCGATGCCGCTTCCGCCCGCCAAGCCTCGACCATACCAGGCGCCGGGACACAGACCGCCGCAAGCTCGTCCGCGCTTCCCTCGAACGGCCGTAACCCGCAGAGCTTGTCGGAAAGCTCCGCCTCCAGCCGATCGATCTCCCGGCCTGCCGCTTCTTGTCGAAGCAGGCAATCGTTCTGCCGCGCCAGCCGCAGGCGTTCCGCGAGATGGCAGAGGTCTCTCGCGCTTCCATCGTGTCGGCCAAGGTCCCGCTCGGCCTCCTGCCACTGCCGCTTCGCTTTCCCGACCTCCTCGCGCGCAGATGAAAGCCGCTCGGCGAGCGTCGCGTGACGCCGGACGAGATCCTGCAGCCGCGCGCCGGCTGCCGCGGGCAGGAGAAGAGCAGCAGGATCGGGATGGTCCTTTTGGCCGAGGCGGATGAGACAAGCTTCGATGCCGGCTGACGTAACGGCAAGCTCCTCGATGCGTGACGGCATGTCGCGCGCTGCCGTGAGATAGCGGGCGTCGAGCGCGGTTTCACGGAGCATGTCAAACCGCTCAGCAAACGTCAGCGCCAGCTCGTCCAGAGGCAGGCCCCCCAGTTCCTCGCGTCGGCGGCGCAATTCCTCGTTCAGTTGCGAAAACCGGGCGGCGATTTCCGTTTCCGTTTTGCGGAGCGCCGGCAGGTCGCTCCACCACTCCGAAGGGGGCAGCGGTAGCGCTTCCTGGCGGGCGAGCTCTTCCCGCACGCCGCGAAGCCGACCGAGAAGCGGCATGCAGTCGAGCTGCGCGCGTGTCCGGTCCCGCCCAACGCGGAGTTCCGCGCGGTGCGCCGACGCGCTGTCATGGCGCTCACGGGCACCTGCCAGCGCCTTGCGAAGCGACGCGTATTCGCGAGCGTTGATATCGATCGCGCTACGCTCTGCCTTCAGCGCGTCCAGTGCCGCCCTCAGTTCGGCAAGTTCGTGCTTGCGCCCTTGCGGCTTGTAGAAGGCATCTGCCTCGGCCCGCAACGTCGCCAATACGGCACTGCTGTCCGGCAGGCCGGAACTCGCGGAAAACAGCAGCGAACCAAGCTCGCCCTCGCTCTTGAGGATGCTTTCGCCGCCCTCTTCGATGCTGTCATCGTCCAGCGAAAACATCATGCGGTAGGTTGCGCGATCGATAGACCCGAGGGCGGCCGAAAAGAGATTGTCCGGCACCGGCTGCTCGTCAGGGCCGACCAGGCTGTTTGCGTTGCGCTTGATGCGATAGGCGTGATGCCGCCGGCCGCCGGTTTCCACGACGCCACCGACGCGCATTGTCTGATAGGGGTGCAGAAAACCATAGGGGCTGAGTCGCTCGATCCCGAAAAGCAGATCGAGGAAACCGGAAAACAGGGTCGACTTGCCGGCCTCGTTCGGACCGTAAACCAGATGAAAGTCCGGTTGCCCGGGTTTGGCATCGCCGAAATCGAGGCTGCGCGCGGTGAATTTTCCGTAGCGTACAAGATCGAGTTGCTGAAGCCGCATCAGCCGCCACCCTTGGCGGCGGCGCCGTGGAGATGCGCCAGCACATCCGCACTCCCCATGAGGCTGGCATTCATCACCAGCTCTTCAAGCGAATCTTCATCGGACGCCACCGTCTGCCGCAACTCAGGCGGGAGATGCTGCAGGAGTTCTTCAGCGACAGCCTTTAGTTGTTCACGAAAACCGAAGGCCGGCAGGACTTCATGTTCGACGAGGAAGGCAAGTTCCTCCACCGGCTCCCGGGACGGCCGATCGTCCTGCGCTCGCGGCTCCCGGCAGAGAAGGTCGATTTTTTCAACCCAGCATCCCCTCAACCCGGCAGAAATGTTCGTGAGCTCGGTTTGCAAGAGATCCGCATCCCTTCTCAGGCGCCAGGCAAGCGGGGTGGTGCCCGTCAGCGATAGACGCAAGATGAGGTTCTCCGCCGATATCTCGTGTCGAAGGCGGGTCAGTGCACGCGCCCCCAAATCCAGCACGTCGCGCCACTCCGCCGCGCCCGTTACATCCACGGACAGCCGTTCGAACACGGCCAGACCGATCGGCCGCTCCTCTATTTCCACACAGCCGTCATCGTCGATCGTGACGACGGTCACGCCTTTGGCACCCGCCTCGTTGATGTCGCGGCCCTGCGGCATGCCCGGCATGACAATGAAAGGCAGTTCGCTGTGCACCTGGCGCTGGTGGACATGGCCGAGCGCCCAATAGTCGAAACCGTGCCGTTGCAGGTCGGCGACGCTGCAGGGCGCGTAGCGATCATGTCCCGGCGAGCCGGAGAGGCTCGTGTGCAGCATGCCGATGTTGATCGCGTCGGCGACCGGCGGATGAAACGACGGCAGCAGGCTTTCCGGTGCATGCGGATTGGCGAAGCTCACCCCGTGAACATGGACTGTTCTGCCGCTTGCCAGTGTCTTGGCAATGATCGGCTTGCTTCGCCCCTGGAAGACGTGAACCGACGGCGGCAACGTCAGCTCGCGCGTTACCTGGGACTGGGCGTCATGGTTGCCGCGAATAACGAACGTCCGGATGCCGGCCTCGTCCAGGCGACGCAGTTCACCGGCGAGGAACAGCGCGGTGTTCATGGAGGTCTGGCTACCGTCATAGAGGTCGCCCGCGACCAACAGAGCGTCGACGCTTTCGGCGATACATAGATCGACGATGCTTGTCAGTGCGCTACGGGTGGCTCCGCGCACGAGATCGGCGAGCTCCCCATTTCTGAGAGCCAGGCTGCGCAAGGGCGAATCGAGGTGGAGGTCTGCGGTGTGGACGAAGCGGAAGGGCATGGCCGACCATGGCCCGACGCTGCCTCGCCCGTCAATGGCGCCCGGCCGGTCGACCACAGGTGATCACGCTGACCGCACAAACACCCCTCGAAAACGGGGCCGTTTCTTTCTGCTGAACAAGGACGCCTTAAGAATTAGGAGGTTTTTGTCGACAAATGTCTCAATTGTAACTATCAATAGTGTTACTGCCATTTGACATGGCACCTCAAGATGTAACTATAAAGGTCATGAAGAAGACATTCGAAGTTTCCGACAGGCTGTTCGAACTTTATCATCGCGTTCATCGATTGGTGAACGAGTCGATGACGGAGGAAGGCGTATCGCTTGCCCGAAGCAAGTTCCTGTTCTTTCTGAGCAAGCTCGGCCCTTGCCGATCCACGGATATCGCCTGCGCGCTTAATTTCGCGCCAAGGACCGTCACTGAGGCGATCGACGGACTGGAGCGCGACCGCCTGGTGATGAGGAAGCCTGATCCGGAGGACCGCCGCGCAAAGATCGTCTCGATCACCGAAACCGGCCGGGTCGTGCTCGAAGCAGCCGAACATCCACGCAAGCAGCTTATCGAGGAGATCTTCTCGGCGCTCGACGACGAGCAACTCGACCAGCTTTACGACATCGTCAGCAAGCTGGTGGAAAAGACCGACGAAATCCGCAGGCGCAAGGAAGAGGCCGAGGGGGCAGAGGTCGCCGTCGCGCGCTAGACTGCACACGACTCCGTAGAATCAGAAGGGGCCGGGACATCATGTCCTGGCCCCTTCCGTTTCTCTAGAGCATCCCGCTTTCGGGTGGATGCACCGAAAGCGGATAAGATGCTCTAGAACTTTGACTTGCTGCATGTTTTTATCCTTAAATCGGCGGCGATTTAAGGAAACATGCAGTAAGCGTCTGCGCTTACGTCGCGTCGATGGCGCCGATGGAGAAGAACAGGGTTTCGCCGGAGGAGTCGTCGACGCCATCGTTGTCCGTGACGACATAGCCGTTTCCGGCGGCGTCGACTGTGAAGCCCTCGACCTTGTCGACGACGTAGCCGTTCAGCGCCTTGAGGTCCGGAATGAGATCCCGCACCTCTTCCTTCTTGACGACCGGCAGCTCGCCTCCGAGTGCAGCCGGCTTCAGGTCGGCAAGCGCGACGCGGTAGAGCTTTTTCAGCTTGGCCGCTTGCCCGATCTGGTTGTCGCGCTCGATGACATAGGCATAGTCGCCATGAACGGCGAGTTCGGAAAGGCCGACCCAGCCTTCTTCCGACTTGTCGAGCGGATAACGCACGGCGCCCCACTCCTTGCTTGCCGGCTTGTAGGAGACGAGTTTGACGAAGCCCTTCTCGTCATCCTTCCATTCACGCTGGACTGCCATCCAAAGGACCTGGTCGTCCCCTTTGCCGATCGTCGCAATGCCCTCGAAGCCATAGCGGGTCTCGTTTGCGCGCAGCTCCGCCGGAATCGCGACCTCCTGCTTGATCTCGCCCTTCTTGTTCACGTGGAAGAGCGCGTGGCTGTAGAGCTTGTCCGCATCGCCTTCGGAGGCGAGCCAGAAGCCACCTTCGCCGTCATTGGCGACGCCTTCGATGTCGAGCTTCTGCGCGGGAGCGCCGTTACGGGTGATCGGCAGCGCCTCGGTGATCAGCGCCGGCTGCTGCGTCGCATCGATCGTGAAAATCGTCGGCTGCGAAGAGAAGACGGAATCGTTGACCGCCTGCAGGAAGCCCGGCTTGTCCGCGACAGGTGCCAGACCCGAAAGTGCGCCGAAGCCGATCGGCATGCCATCCTTGTCCGCGGAGCGTATCTGCGGATAGGCTGCCTTCCCATCGCTCCGTTCATAGATCATGACATGCGCCCGCGCGCCGCCGTCCTCGACAAGATCGGTCTCGTTCGCGGTCGCAAACAAGTTGCGGCCCGGGATGGCAACCGCGCCCTCGGGCCCAATTCCAGACGGAAGGAGTTGCAGCAGTTCCGGCTCGGCGCCGGTGTCCTTGTAGACGCCGACGATCGATGCCCGCTCGGAGAGCAGGAAGAAGAGCTTGTCTTCGCCGTACTGCGCCTGTTCCATGCCTTCCGGCTCGACCCCCTTCGCCGACGAACGTTTTTCGGGATAGTGACCGATTGCCGCGATCCCGTGCTCGAATCTGGCGCCCGACTCGTAGAGAACCTTGCCGGTCGTGTCGAAGATCGTGAACCCGCGGGCCCCACCCTCGTAGTCGCCCTCGTTGGCAACGACCAGGCGGCTATCGTCGAGCCATTTCACCGCATCCGGCTCGCGCTTGCGGCCGGTCTGCTCGCCGATGAACGAGATGGCACCGTCGCGCTTCGTGTCGATGTTCTTCAGATCGACCGTGCCGGCCGAGAAATGTGTCTTCACGGCAGCGGTTTTGCCGTCGATGATGACGATGTGGTTGTTTTCCTGCAGCGTCAGCGCAATTTCGTCCTTGCCGTTGAAGGCGACGAATTCCGGCTCGGGGTCTTCGCCGGCTATCTCGGCGAGACCGGTCAGCGCCACGTGCTTGATGCTTGAGCAATCGGCGACACCATCCTTCAACGAGAGGATCACCAGATCGCCGGCCGGCATCTGCGGAATCTGCCCGTCGTTCACCTCCTCGTCGCGCTCGTTTTCGATCGCGATCGCGGCGAGCGTCTTGTCCTTGTTGATCGCAATCGAGTCCGGCTGGCCGCCGAGGTCGCAGGTCGCATCGATCTTTTTCGTCGCGAGATCGACGACAGCAACGAGGCCGGAGGGCTTCGTAAAGCTTTCGCGCGTGTTGACGGCAACCAGCGCCTTCGGGCCAGCGACGGCAACCGAAGTCGGCTCGCCATCGAAAGACACGATGCCGCCCGACTTCGGTGCCCTGGCATCGGTGATGTCGATGAAGCCAATGCGCTTTCCGGGGCTGTCGGAATAGATGAGCGTCTTGCTGTCTTCGCTTGCCGTTATGATTTCGGCCGAGGTCGGGGCTTTGCGATCCGCACCTTCCGGCAGATTGTCCGCGACGGCAAAGGATGCGACGCGGTTGAAAACCTGTTCCGCGTGCACGGCTGTTGCCGTCGATGCGGCGAGCGCCGCCGCCAATGCTGTGGTGATTGAAAATGTCTTCATGTGTCCCTCCGTATCGCGACACATGGCAAATAGCCCCTGCGCTGTGCCGCTGTTGGCATCCGGAATCGCTGATCGTTTTACGCGCCGGATGGGAGGCTTTTGCAACCGTCGTGTAACAGCTCAATGACACGGCGGGCAGCAACGAAAAGAGGCCCGGACGAACCGGGCCCCAATTGATCTGCTTGCTTGCCTCCGCCATCAAAGCGGCGCCGCGGCAGATGAAACATGAACCTCTCTGCTGCCTATGTTCTCACAAGGGAAACGGCAAGACAGGGTGCAATGAGAAGTTTACTCGGGCTCTGGAACCCGCAAACACCAGATTAGTTGACAGCGTCCTTGAGGCCCTTGCCGGCCGTGAACTTCGGCACGTTGCGGGCCGGGATGTCAACTTCCGCGCCCGTGGACGGGTTGCGGCCCTTCGAGGCTTCGCGGCGGGTCACGGAGAAGTTGCCGAAACCGACGAGGCGGATGTCGCCACCGTTCTTCAGTTCAGCCTGGATGGTCTCGAAAACTGCATCGACTGCAGAAGACGCATCGGTCTTGGAAAGTCCGGCCTTCTCAGCAACGGCAGACACGAGCTCATTTTTGTTCATGTTTCCACCCCTTTCAATTGGTTCGAAACGACTGTCTTGTTAAGCCGGGGCGGCTTGCGCATCGCCCACGTCTTGCCATTCCCAATTGCGCCTAATCCCTTGGAATGCAAGGCTTGCGGACAGTTTTTACAACAAAAAAGACCGGCAAAGTGCCGGTCTTTCTTGTTTTTCTGGCGAGGGGCGCAAGCGGGACACAGTCCCCCGCCCCTTCCGGGGCTTGATCAGTGCGCTATCGAAGCGCCTGCTTCGTCCTGCGAATCGACAGCTGCGACCGGCGACGGCTGCTTCTCCGGGTCCCATTCGATCGGTTCTGGGCGACGCGTCAGGGCATGTTCGAGCACCTCGCCCATCCGCGAAACCGGGATGATCTCGAGGTTGTTCTTCACATTGTCCGGGATCTCGGCGAGATCCTTGGCGTTCTCCTCGGGGATCAGCACCTTTTTGATGCCGCCGCGCAGAGCTGCCAACAGCTTCTCCTTCAGGCCGCCGATCGGCAGCACACGACCGCGCAAGGTGATCTCGCCGGTCATCGCGACATCCTTGGAGATCGGTATACCGGTCATCACCGAGACTATGGCGGTTGCCATTGCAACACCCGCCGACGGGCCGTCCTTCGGCGTCGCACCCTCGGGCAAGTGCACGTGGATGTCACGCTTGTCGAAAAGCGGCGGTTCGATGCCGAAATCGATCGCACGCGAACGGACATAGGAAGCCGCCGCCGAAATCGATTCCTTCATCACGTCGCGCAGGTTGCCGGTCACCGTCATGCGGCCCTTGCCGGGCATCATGACCCCTTCGATCGTCAGCAATTCGCCGCCGACCTCGGTCCAGGCCAAGCCCGTGACCACGCCGACCTGATCGTCGCGCTCGGCCTCGCCGTGGCGGAACCGCGGCACACCGAGATAGTCGGCGATGTTTTGCGCCGTCACTTCGACCTTCTTGGACTTGCCCTTGAGGATCTCGGTCACAGCCTTGCGGGCGAGCTTCATCAGTTCGCGCTCGAAATTACGGACGCCGGCCTCACGCGTATAGGTCTGGATGACAGCCATCAGCGCATCGTCGGTCACCGAAAATTCCTTCGGCTGCAACGCGTGGTCGCGTATCGCCTTCGGCAGCAGGTGCCGCTTCGCGATTTCCAGCTTCTCCTCTTCGGTGTAACCGGCAATCCGGATCACCTCCATGCGGTCCATCAGCGGCGCCGGAATATTCAGCGTATTCGCGGTGGTGATGAACATCACGTTCGAGAGGTCATATTCGACTTCCAGGTAGTGATCCATGAAAGTCGAGTTCTGTTCCGGATCGAGCACTTCGAGAAGCGCCGAGGACGGGTCGCCGCGGAAGTCCTGGCCCATCTTGTCGATCTCGTCGAGCAGGAAGAGCGGGTTGGACTTCTTAGCCTTTTTCATCGACTGGACGACCTTGCCGGGCATCGAACCGATGTAGGTCCGGCGGTGGCCGCGGATCTCAGCCTCGTCGCGAACGCCGCCGAGCGCCATGCGAATATATTCGCGGCCGGTTGCCTTCGCGATCGACTTGGCGAGCGAGGTCTTACCGACGCCGGGCGGGCCGACGAGGCACAGGATCGGGCCTTTGATCTTCGCGGAGCGCGCCTGTACCGCCAGGTACTCGACGATGCGTTCCTTGACCTTGTCCAAGCCGAAGTGGTCGGCATCGAGCACCTTCTCGGCGTGGTTGAGGTCGGTCTTGATCTTCGACTTCCTGCCCCACGGCATGCCGAGCAGCCAATCCAGATAATTGCGCACGACGGTCGCTTCAGCCGACATCGGGCTCATCTGGCGCAGCTTCTTCAGTTCCGCATCAGCTTTCTCGCGCGCTTCCTTGGAGAGCTTGGTCTTGGCAATGCGCTCTTCGATTTCGGCCATCTCGTCGCGGCCGTCCTCGCTGTCGCCAAGCTCCTTCTGGATCGCCTTCATCTGTTCGTTGAGGTAGTACTCGCGCTGGGTCTTCTCCATCTGGCGCTTGACGCGCGAACGGATGCGCTTTTCGACCTGCAGGACCGAAATCTCGCCTTCCATGAAGCCGAGCGCCTTCTCGAGGCGCATCTTGACGCTCGTCGTCTCCAGCATCTCCTGCTTTTCGACGATCTTGATGGATAGGTGCGATGCGACCGTGTCGGCAAGCTTCGAATAGTCTTCGATCTGGCTTGCGACGCCGACGACCTCGGGAGAAATCTTCTTGTTGAGCTTTACGTAGCTCTCAAACTCGGACACCACCGACCGGCTCAGCGCTTCGATCTCGACCGGATCTTCCTCCGGCTCGTGGAGCACATGGGCCTGCGCTTCGTAGAACTCCTCGCGCTGCGTATAGCGATCAATCTCCGCACGCGCGCGGCCTTCGACGAGAACCTTGACCGTTCCGTCGGGAAGCTTCAGCAGTTGCAGCACATTGGCGATAGTTCCGACATGATAGATGGCGGAAGGTTCCGGATCGTCGTCGGTGGCGTTGATCTGGGTAGCAAGCATGATCTGCTTGTCGGTGCCCATGACCTCTTCCAACGCACGGATCGACTTCTCCCGCCCGACGAAGAGCGGCACGATCATGTGCGGGAAGACTACGATGTCGCGCAGCGGCAGAACCGGATAAGTCGCGCTTTCAGTCGCCGAGGACGTTTTGTTCGTCATGTCATTTCCTTTCCGTCCCGTTTTCGGGCCCGTTCCCGGGAGCCCTATGGCACTCCCGGCTGTCATTTTTTCTTCACGAAAGTGGAGTGCAAGAGCGGCCTTTTCAAGGTACGGCGCAGTCTCCCTTTCATGGACAGTTCCCAGTCCTTACGCTCGGACGCTGTTGCGGGCCTTGCGAAAGGACGTCGAAACATCAACGACAGGCAGCAAACGGGCCTTCACTGAATCGTCGCATCATCGCGTTGTTACTGCACTTTAGCAACCACAGTTTCATTAAATCGAACGGGCTGCGACCCCATCTCAACAGCTATGTGCACGAAATGAAAAAGCCCGCGCGCGGCGGGCTTTTCAAACAATCGTGAAAGAGAGCAACTAGGCCGAAACGTTGGTCTTCTCCTCGGACCGCTCCGAGTAGATGTAGAGCGGCCGCGCGGTTCCCTTGACCACCTCGTCCGAGATCACGACCTCGCGAACGCCTTCGAGCGTCGGCAGTTCGAACATCGTGTCGAGCAGGATCTTTTCCATGATCGAGCGCAGGCCGCGGGCACCGGTCTTGCGCACGATGGCGCGTCGAGCGATCTCGCGCAGAGCGTCCTCGTGGAAGGTCAGTTCGACGTCCTCCATTTCGAACAGACGCTGATACTGCTTGACCAGGGCATTCTTCGGCTCCGAAAGAATCTGGATCAGTGCATCCTCATCAAGGTCCTCGAGCGTCGCCAGGACCGGCAGACGGCCGATGAACTCAGGGATCAGGCCGAACTTGACGAGATCTTCCGGCTCAAGCTCGCGCAATACCTCGCCAACGCGGCGATCTTCCGGAGCGCGGACGGTGGCGCCGAAGCCGATCGACGTCTTTTCACCGCGGGCCGAAATGATCTTGTCGAGGCCGGCGAACGCTCCGCCGCAGATAAAGAGGATGTTCGTCGTGTCCACCTGCAGGAACTCCTGCTGCGGATGCTTGCGGCCGCCCTGCGGCGGCACCGACGCCACGGTGCCTTCCATGATCTTCAGCAGGGCCTGCTGCACGCCTTCGCCCGAGACGTCGCGGGTTATCGATGGATTGTCCGACTTGCGCGAAATCTTGTCGACCTCGTCAATATAGACGATGCCGCGCTGGGCGCGTTCGACATTGTAGTCGGCAGCCTGCAGCAACTTCAGAATGATGTTCTCGACGTCCTCACCGACATAGCCAGCTTCCGTCAGGGTCGTCGCGTCGGCCATGGTGAAGGGAACGTCGATGATCCGGGCGAGCGTCTGCGCCAGGTAGGTCTTGCCGCAGCCGGTCGGGCCGACGAGCATGATGTTCGATTTCGCCAGTTCCACGTCGCTGCTCTTCGCGGCATGCGCGAGGCGCTTGTAGTGGTTGTGGACGGCGACCGACAGGATGCGCTTGGCCTGCTGCTGGCCGATGACGTATTCGTCGAGAACCTTGATGATTTCCTGCGGGGTGGGCACGCCATCGCGCGACTTGACCATCGAGGTCTTGTTCTCTTCGCGGATGATGTCCATGCAGAGTTCGACGCATTCATCGCAGATGAACACGGTCGGCCCAGCGATCAGCTTGCGAACCTCATGCTGGCTCTTGCCGCAAAACGAACAATAGAGGGTATTTTTCGAGTCACCGCCGTTGCTACCGCTGACCTTGCTCATTTCCACTTCCTTCCAGCACGCCGGACACCTTCGGAAAGATATCCCGGACCACTCAATTCGCCTTGCGCAAAAGGTTGCCACCCATCGCAAGGTTCTTGGGAGTACTCACCGTACCAGGCAAATCACCTGAATTTCGGCCGCAACGACTCTCCCGCCGTAACCCGAGCACCGTGTTTCCAAACTCAGACACGGCACTTTGGTTCATATTAACGGCTTTAACCTGTCGATAAAGCCCCTTAGCAATTACAAATGTGTCACAATTACATCGGTCGTGACACAAAAGCTTGAAATCAAGCCTGTTCAGCGCCCTCGGCAGCCTCGCGCGACGTGATGACCTTGTCGATCAATCCCCAGTCCAGAGCCTCCTCAGAACTCATAAAATGGTCGCGATCGAGCGTCTGTTCGACCTCTTCATAGGTCCGTCCGCAGTGCTTGACATAGACCTCGTTCAGCCGGCGTTTCATCTTCAGGATGTCTCTTGCGTGCCGCTCGATGTCGGATGCCTGCCCCTGGAAGCCGCCCGAAGGCTGATGCACCATGATGCGTGAATTCGGCGTCGCGAAACGCATATCCTTGTGACCCGCCGCCAACAGCAGCGAACCCATGGAGGCCGCCTGTCCGATGCAGAGCGTCGAGACAGCCGGCTTGATGAACTGCATCGTGTCGTAGATCGCCATGCCGGCCGTCACGACGCCGCCCGGCGAATTGATGTAGAGCGCGATTTCCTTCTTCGGATTTTCTGCCTCGAGGAAAAGCAGCTGGGCGCAGACAAGCGTCGCCATCTGATCTTCGACCGGGCCCGTCAGGAAGATGATCCGCTCCTTGAGCAGACGCGAATAGATGTCGTAGGATCGTTCGCCGCGGTTGGTCTGCTCAACAACCATCGGCACCAGCGCCATGGCCGTATCAACTGGATTTCTCATATCGAACCTTCATCAATCGGGACCGCAATCCCTCGCGGGCCGGGAATCATCGGATTAGCCTCAGTCCTTACATAGAGTGTCAATGCCCTTCACTTCAAGTCGCGAACATTCGATAGGCTTATTGGTCGCGGCCATCCTTGCGCAAAGCCTTAAATGCTCCCCACCCGTTTGCCGGTAGAACACTTTTCCGGCGCGACCGCCCCGTGTGCGCCGCTTTGCTCACAGGCATTGCAGATGCATCGGTAAACGATCGGTAAATCCCATCGCGCCTGAAACGTCCGCGTTTCACAGTTGGGACTCCAGCGGCAAGAAGCGGATTGCGCCGGCGATCAACCGCCGAAGAACGCCAGCATCCGGCTCGCGCCGCAGCCATCTTTCCGTTCCACTCGTGCGATCGCGCCAGACCGGCCTGCCATTCTCCAAGGCCAGCCTATAACTCATTTCGGGCAATGTCTCGTCATCGAATATCGATTGAAGTTCTTTGGCCAAAGCTTCATCCGAAAATACGACTCCCATCTCCGTATTCAGCGACGCTGAACGCGGATCGAAATTCATCGAGCCGACATATCCGATCATCCCGTCGATGACGAAGGCCTTGGTGTGCAGGCTTGCATTGCGCGCGCCGAAGAGGGACATGCGGTGGCGATCGATGAAATCGCCGCGCTCCTTGAGCTCGAAGAGATCTATTCCGCCGCGCAGCAGTCCTTTGCGATATTTCACATAGCCGCCATGCACGGCCGCGACATCCGTCGCCGCGAGTGAATTGGTCAGCACGGCCACCTTCGCGCCCTTCCCGGCAAGTGCCGTCAGTTCGCGCGTTCCCTCGGCGCCCGGGATGAAATAGGGGGAAATGATGCGCAGGTCGCGCTTGGCGGCGTTGATCAGCGGAAAGAGTTCACGCAGCAGCCAGTTCTGGCGCTTTTGCATCAGTGCCTTTTCGGGCGGATCGAAGGCAATGCGGACATCGGCGCTCCGGTGGAGCGGGCGGCTGCCCCGAAAACAGCCCTTCTCAGCAGCAGCCTTGTCGACCTGTTCCAGGTAGAAGCGTGCGGCGGGGGTGCGGGCAAGCGCATCGAGCGCTTCACGCAGCGCCGGCAGAAATTGCTTGCGCGGCGTGCGCAGCGCCGCGATCGGCAGGACGGAGGCGCTGTTCCAATAGCGATCGAACATCTCCGTCGCCTGATCGACGACCGGCCCGATCAACCATACATCCAGATCGCGAAAGTTCGAGAGTTCGGCCGCATCGAAATAGGCATCGCCAATGTTGCGTCCGCCGGCAATCGCCAACCGGCCGTCGGCTATCCACAGTTTGTTGTGCATGCGGCGCGTAGCGCTAAAGGCGCGGATCGCCATCTCGAAGCCGCGGCGAAAGCGATCCGTGCGCGCCCGGCTCGGATTGAACAGGCGGACATCGATATTCGGATGCGCATCAAGCGAGATGCACAGGCGATCATGGATGCCCGCATTGATATCGTCGAGCAGCAACCGAACACGCACGCCACGGTCGGCGGCCATGACGAGTTCGCGCGTCAGCAGAAACCCGGTCAGGTCGTCCTTCCAGTAATAATATTGCAGGTCGAGGCTACGCCCGGCTCGTCGCGCGGAGTGTGCTCTCGCGACAAAGGCCTCGATGTTGTCGGATATCAACGCGACCCCGCTTTGGTGAGGGCTATCGAGCAGGAGCAGACCGATATCCAGGTCGATCGCCGTTTCGTTTTCGGCAACCGGCAGCGCAAAGGACGGCTGTGCCTGGGGACGACGCCCAAACCGCCCGTAAATGTAAAGGATCGCCGCACCGGCGAGGGCAATCAAAATGGCAAGAAAGACCGTAATCCAAAACACCATCGCACGCCGCCTCAGCCTGCTTTAAGCCGAATCCGTCCCGATCAGCGCGGCGCGACGCGGGTCGCTTTCGCCGTGTTGAACCGCCTTCAGGTCAATCGATGCCTTTACCGGCAGATGGTCCGAGGCAACACGCGCGAGCGGCGAGTCGTGCACTGCCACGGACGTGACCAGATGATGCGGATTGCCAAGCACGCGATCGAGCGGCAGCAGCGGAAAACGCGACGGAAAACTGGCGACCGTCGCATGCGATGGATCAAAGGTCGGGCTCAGAAACTTGAGCGATGAACGCTTGCCCATCCGCCATTCGTTGAGATCGCCGATAAGCAGGGTCGGTCGGCCGACTCCATCGGCCGCGGCACGCAACAGCGCTTCGGCCTGCTGCGCTCGGGAGTGGCGCAACAGTCCAAGGTGGGCGGCGATCACCCGCAGCGGTCCGGCCTTGAGGTCGAGATCGACGACCAGCGCGCCCCGCGGCTCGACACCGGGCAGCTTCAACTGGCGGATGTCGGAAACCGCCCCCTCTCTCAGCAAGAGGACGTTGCCGTGCCAGCCGTGCCCCTTGGCTGAAAAGGGTGAGATCGGCACCGAAACCAGATGCGCCTCGCGCCGCAGGTGTTCCAGGTCGAGAAGGCCGGCCCGTTCGCCGAAGCGCTGGTCCGCTTCCTGCAGGGCCACGATATCCGCACCGATCTCGCTAATGACCTGCGCCGTGCGTGCCGGATCAAATCGGCCATCGGTACCGACGCATTTATGGATATTGTAGGAGGCTATGACGATGTCCCCGCGGTCCACCGCCGCATCGCGCGCTACCACCGTGGGCCGTCGCCTGCGGATCGCCGCCAGAATGCCCGCGGATAAACTGTTCTGAATTTTTGCCATGCCGCTCCCTGCTTGCTGCCGCATCATGCTCAAATAGGTCCGCCCCTGCCACCGAAAAAGTCCGGGCCACGCATCTTATTGCTTCCTGACCACGGGCTCACATGGAGCGCCTGCTCCGCACATTCGTCGACCGATTAGGCTTGCGGCACCCGCGTCCGGAGCAATAGAGATGCAGATAAAGCAGCGAGTCTACCCATACCTGAAGAGTTGAGTCATGCCCGAAGTTCCCGGTATTTCGATCGACGGTTCCAGTCGCCGCGTTTCGCTCGACGTTCGCGATCCGGCTTTCTTCCGCAATCCGCTTCCCGCCTATGCGGCTCTCCATGAGCAATGTCCGGCCTTCTTCTGGGAGGAACGGCAGCAATGGTATTTTGCCGGCTATGATCAGGTAAACGGCCTGCTGCGAGACCGCCGTTTCGGTCGCCAGATTCTGCATGTCGCGACGCGCGACGAACTGGGCATGCCCGAGCCGAAACCGCATTTGAAGGATTTCGATGCGCTGGAGGCGCATTCGCTGCTGGAGCTGGAGCCGCCGGCACACACGCGGCTGAGGACGCTCGTCAACCGCGCTTTCGTTTCGCGGCAGATCGAGCAGCTAAGACCGGAGATCGAGGCGCTTTCGCACGCCGTCATCGACAGCTTCGAGAAGAGCGGCGAGGTGGAATTGCTGAAGACCTATGCCGAGACGATCCCGGTGACCATCATCGCGCGCATGCTCGGGATCCCCGTCGAAGCGGCCCCTCGCCTTCTCGACTGGTCGCATCGCATGGTCCGGATGTACGTCTTCAATCCCAGCTTTGAAACGGAGCTCGACGCCAATCAGGCGTCCGCCGACTTCGCCACCTTTCTCACCGACGTCATCGCCGAAAAGCGACCCAACCCCGGCGATGACCTGCTGACGCATATGATCACTTCGGAGAAGGACGGAGAGCGACTGTCGGATGCCGAGCTGATCTCGACGACCGTCCTGCTCCTGAATGCCGGCCATGAGGCAACCGTCCATCAGATCGGCAATGCGGTGCGGACGATCCTGCAATCGGGCCTTTCTCCGGCTGATCTTTTCGCAAGTGAAGCTTCGACGGAGCGGGTCATCGAGGAATGCCTGCGCTTCGCGGCCCCGCTGCATATCTTCCAGCGCTATGCGCTGACAGATATCGAGCTCGACGACGGCATCGCCCTCAAGAGGGGCGACAAGATCGGACTGATGTTGGGCGCGGCCAACGTCGATCCGCGGAAGTTCTCGGCACCCGATACATTCAAACCGGATCGCGACGAAGGCCCCAATGTTTCGTTTGGTGCGGGCCTGCACTTTTGCATCGGCGCGCCGCTGGCGCGGCTCGAGCTCAACATTTCCCTGCCGATCCTTTTCCGCCGCCTGCCGGGCATGCGGCTCAAGCACGAGCCGCAAGTCAAGGACAGCTTCCATTTCCACGGCTTGGAGCGCCTGGAAGTCGCCTGGTAGGCCCGCGGCGGCGGGGTCGCCGATGTAGCAGGTCGCGGCGTTCAGGGTCGGTTAACCATAAAGCCCTATTCCGGTCCGGACGGAGCGGCGATGGAGCCTGACGATGCGTCCAAACAAGTGCACAAGCGTGATCGTATCCGGCCTGATCGTTTCTGGCCTGATGCTGAGCAGTTGCCAAAGCGACCTTGCCATGGTGGCCGACGCCGCGTTCAGGAATGCGCCGGGGTACCCCGCGGCGCAGCGACCCGACACCGACCCGCCGACCGGACCGTCGACACCGGCCGATCCGGCTCCGCTGCCGACAAGCCCCTCGGTTCCGCCGGCACAGAACGTAGCGGAAAAACCGGCCTGTGACGCGGATGTGCAGTCGAGACTCAAGGCGGCGGGAACGGCTGTCGTTTCGCTGCAATGCAGCGTTCGGCTGTCGTCGGCCGATGTCGTCACCCATCCGATCGTCTTCGAAGGAAGCGCCGCTTCCGGATCCGTTCTCGATTGCGGCGGGGGGACACTCGACGTCAGCGCCGGCGCTTCGCGGAAGGAGAAAACCGCGGTGGTCGTTCGCTCCCGCCAGACCGGGTCCGGAAGCTGGGACGTCCCCACGAACGTCACCATACGCAATTGCAACATCAAAGGTTTCGCCCGGATCTACGGGCTTGGCGAGAACGCCGACGGCGCGACGATGAAAGCCTCCTCGCGCAACCCCGACCATACAGCCTTCGCCCAGGCTTCTGCCCCCAGGAACGTGCGCCTGGAGAACGTCACCTTCACCGCGCCCGGCGGCATTCCGTTCTACGTCGGCCCCGGGGTGACGAATACGGCGCTCGTCAATTCGCGGATCAACGGCAAGTCAACCTCCGTCGCCGTCTATCTCGACGCCGAGTCCGCCAACAACACGATCAGCAACAACGTCTTCGGGATCACAACCGAAAAGAGGGAGTTGATCGCCGTCGACGGATCGGCGAACAACCGGATTACCAACAACACGTTCCAGCATGCCGAAAACGGCGGCATATTCCTCTACCGGAATTGTGGAGAGGGCGGCGTGATCCGCCATCAGAAGCCACAATACAACCAGATCACCGGCAACACCTTCCGTTTCACATCGTCGTTCCTCGCGCAGCCGGCAGTCTGGCTGAATTCGCGCAACGGCAACCGGAGTTATTGCTTCAAGGATCCGGCCTATCCCTTCGGCAGCAGCGCCAGCAATCTCGATTTCGCGCAGAACAACGTGGTGCGCAACAACAGGCTCGAGGGCGGTTCCGAGAGCCTGATCCGCAACGACGATCCGACGAACGACATCGGGGGGAACACGTCGACCGGCGGCTGGTGACCGGGGGGATCAGCCTTCAAAGCCGGATTACATAGTCCTTGCGAGTCGTTTCAACGACTTCCCAGGTCCCCTTGAAGCCGGGTCTCAACATCAGGCTGTCGCCGGCCCTGAGATGGACGGGTTCTCCGCCCTCCTCGGTTATGATCGAATGCCCGGACAGGATGTGGAAATACTCCCATTCGTCATAGACGATCTTCCATTTTCCGGGCGTCGCTTCCCAGATGCCCGCATAGAGGCCGCCGTCCCCCTCCTCCAGGTTCCAGGTACGAAACTCGGGATTTCCAGCGATGAGCCGGTCGGGCGCCGGCGCTCCAACCTCCGCGTCGACGGTAGACGGATCGAACTTCAGGAGATTGCTCATGGGACACCTATGTCAAAGGGGCCGAAAGGCCGCATCGCGTTTCAGATCTTTGCGAGGGATTGCTCAAGGTCGGCGATGATGTCGGCCACGTCCTCGATGCCGATCGAGAGGCGGATGACGTCGGGCCCGGCACCGGCCGCGACCTGCTGCTCCGGCGTGAGCTGGCGATGCGTGGTCGATGCCGGGTGGATAACGAGCGACCGCGTGTCACCGATGTTGGCGAGGTGCGAGAACAGTTCGAGCCCCTCGACGAAGCGTTTTCCAGCCTCAAAGCCGCCCTTGAGGCCGAAGGTAAAGACGGCACCCGCCCCCTTTGGAGAATAGCGCATCTGGAGCGCGTTGTTCGGATCATGTTCGAGACCGGAATAGCGAACCCAAGATACCTTGTCGCGTTCCTTCAGCCACTTTGCGACCGCCAGCGCATTGTCGCAGTGGCGTTGCATCCTCAGCGGCAGCGTCTCGATGCCAGTCAGGATCATGAAGGCGTTGAACGGCGAGATCGCCGGCCCGAAATCGCGCAGGCCGAGAACGCGCGCTGCGATGGCGAAGGCGAAGTTGCCGAAGACCTCGTGCAGCACGACACCGGCATATTCCGGGCGCGGCTCGGAAAGAAGCGGGTATTTGCCCGATTTCGACCAATCGAAGGTGCCGCCATCGATGATTATGCCGCCCATCGAATTGCCGTGGCCGCCGATGAACTTGGTGAGTGAATGGACGACTATGTCTGCGCCGTGCTCCAACGGCCGCAGCAGATAGGGAGTCGCCATGGTGTTGTCGACGATCAACGGCAAGCCATGCCGGCGCGCCACCTCGGCGATTGCCGCGATATCGACGAAAGTGCCGCCGGGATTGGCGAGACTTTCTATGAAGATCCCCTTGGTTCGCTCATCGATTTTGGCATCGAAGCTTGCGGGATCCGCGCAGTCCGCCCAGCGAACCTGCCAGTCGAACGATTTGAAGGCATGGCCGAACTGGTTGGCGGAGCCGCCATAGAGCTGCTTCGCAGCGACGAAATTGTCGCCGGGCCGCATGATCGTGTGGAAGACCAGAAGCTGCGCCGCATGTCCCGAAGCGACCGCAAGTGCCGCAGTGCCGCCCTCGAGCGCTGCGACGCGCTCCTCCAGCACTGCCTGCGTCGGGTTCATGATGCGCGTGTAAATGTTGCCGAACTGCTGCAAGCCGAAAAGTGCAGCGGCGTGATCTGTGTCGTCGAAAACGAAGCTCGTCGTCTGGTAGATCGGCGTCACGCGTGCGCCGGTCGTCGGATCGGGCTGGGCCCCGGCGTGAATTGCAAGCGTGCTGAAACCCGGACCGGCCTTCGTCATTCGTTTCTCCCTGAAACCTCCAATGCCGCGCGTCGGAATCAGACCCGCAAGGCCACTGAAGCACTTTGATTGCTGCATGATTTATCGGCAGAGCGCCTGCGATCAGGGCACCCCCGGTCGTCAGCCTATCAGGCGCGGATACTCGATCGCGGGACAGCGGTCCATGACGACCTTGATCCCGGCCGCTTCCGCCTTGGCCGCGGCCGTGTCGTCCCGCACGGACAGTTGCCCCCATATCACCTTCGGCAAGGATGGGAGCTCGAGGATTTCGTCAACGAGCGCGGGCAGCGCGTGGGCGGCGCGGAAGACGTCGATCATGTCGATAGGCTCCTTGATGTCCGCGAGCCTCGCCACGACTGGCTGGTCAAGGATCGTCCTGCCGGCCTGGCCCGGATTGACTGGAATCACGCGATATCCCTTGCGCAACAGAAATGCCATCACGCGGTGACTAGGCCGCTCTGTCTTTGGCGAAGCGCCGACCAGGGCGATCGTCTTCGTCGTGCTCAGGATGTCGGCGAGATAGTAGTCCGGGTAGGCATCATGATTCATGCTGGCATATCCAAGGATCATTCACACGTCTGGATACTTGGCCCCGCATGCCCACAAGTCAACCGAAGCGGGCAGAATCATCGGTCATTTCAACAACGGCCCGGAGATTTCCCTTCGCCTGACGGAATCCGATTGCTTTTCACTCGGCTCGCCGCCACAAATCCGGAGCGCTCCACATCGTCCCGCCGAGGTCTATTTTGCCGCTTGATGTTATCGTCCTTGTCCTCTTCGGGGCGCTTCTGCACGCAACCTGGAACGCACTCGTCAAGGCCGGTTCGGAAAAATCGCTGGATGCGGCCATGGTGGCGCTCGGCGCGGCCGCCGTGGCCGTGCCTTTCCTGCCGTTCCTGCCGCTCCCCAAATCCGAAGCGTGGCCCTTGATCCTGGTTTCGGCGCTCTTCCAGTTCGTCTATTTCCAGCTGGTGGCGGCATCTTATCGCGCCGGTGACATCGGTCTCGTCTATCCGCTGATGCGTGGCGTCGCACCGCTTATCGTCGCCTCGACGAGCAGCATCGTTGTCGGTGAGGAACTCAGCCGCGGCGCCGTCGCCGGAATCCTGACGATCTGCACCGGCGTGCTCACGCTCGCCTTCGAATCCCGCAAGGGTGGCGCGTATGCGATCCTGCTCGCGGTAGCCAATGCCTGCGTGATCGCATGCTACACCTATGTCGACGGCATCGGGGCGCGGCTCTCCGGGAACCCGATTTCCTACACGCTATGGATAGCTTTGCTGCCGCCCGTGCTTCTTTTCGCCTGGGCGTTTGTTCGCCGCGGGGTGAAACCGGTGTTGCGGCATGTCCGCCAGCAATGGTGGCGCGGGCTGATCGGCGGGGCTGGATCGCTCGGCGCCTACGGCCTGGCGCTCTGGGCGATGACCAAAGCGCCGGTCGCAACGGTCGCGGCGCTTCGGGAAACATCGATCCTTTTCGCGGTCGTGATCTCCGTTGTCTTCCTCAAGGAGCGCGTCAGCGTCTGGCGCATCGCCGCCGCATCGGTCATCGCGCTCGGCGCATTGCTCCTCAAGCTTGCCTGAAGGTCAGTCTTCCTTCCACTCCGGCATCCGCTTGCCGAGAAAGGCACCGATACCTTCTTCCGCATCGCGCGCAAGCATGTTTTCGACCATCACGCCGACCGCGTAGTCATAGGCCTCCGCCATCGGCAGGTCAGCCTGCCGATAGAAGGCTTCCTTGCCGATCTTCAGTGCCTGCGGCGACTTCGAGGCGATGACGGCGGCATACTTGTCCACCACCTGGCGCAGATACTGCTGCGGCACGATGCGATTGACGAGGCCGAAATCCTTGGCCGTGGAGGCGTCGATCGTCTCGCCCGTCAACAGCATCTCCATCGCCTGCTTGCGATGGGCGGCGCGCGAGAGCGCAACCATCGGTGTCGAGCAGAAGAGGCCGATGTTTACGCCGGGCGTGCAGAAGGTTGAACTGTCGGTGCAGATCGCAAGATCGCAGCTTGCCACCAACTGGCAGCCGGCGGCCGTCGCGAGACCGTCGATCTCGGCGATCACCGCCTGCGGCACCCGGGTGATCTTCAGCATCAGGTCTGCGGCAAGCCGGATGGTGCGCTCGAAGAAGGCCCGGCCGCGATCTTCGTCGGTGCGATGCAAGGTCATTTCCTTGAGATCATGACCGGCGGAAAAGAGCTTGCCGGCAGCCGCGATCACGATCACCTTGATGTCCTTCGAAGAGGCAACCGAATCGAACTCGGCCAGAAGCGCTTCCATCAGGGCGATCGACAGCACGTTCGCTGGCTGGTTGTTGAGCGTCAACCGCAGGACCGGGCCGTTCACTTCGCGCAGCAGCAAGCCGTTCGGCTCTTCCTTCCTGAATGAAACGACGTCCGCCATGACCTTCTCCGAATGATTGCCGTTGGTGACGCGTGGTACGCTGCTCAAGCGGCTCTTTCAACCCTACTGCATGTTTCCTTAAATCGGATCCGATTTAAGGAAAAACATGCAGCAACTCAAAGTGGCTACAGCGTCCTTTGCGCGTCTCAAAAGACGCGCGGCGCTGTAAGACCATTTTCCAGCTTGCGCGATCGCCGCGGGCATTTTGTAAAGGAGGCGGGAAAGAGGAGGAAAGCGATGAAGCTGCAGCCGATCATGACCGTCGATGACTTGAACAGCTTCCTCGACACCGACTTTCCGCAGGTCCACACGGACGGCAAGGTCTTCGCCGTGACCGATACCGGACCGGGCTTTGCAAGGATGCGGCTCGATCCGAATGAACGACACATCCGTCCTGGCGGCACAGTGTCTGGCCCGACACTATTCGCTCTTGCCGACGTTTCTGCCTATATCGCGTTAATTGCGCATATCGGCCCGGTTCCCCTTGCCGTCACCACCAATCTGAACATCAACTTCCTGCGAAAACCGGAGCCGGAACCGCTCGAATGCACCTGCCGGATCCTGAAACTCGGCAAGCGGCTCGCGGTTCTCGACGCTTCGATAACGCCCGTTGGTGCGGACGATCTGGTTGCTCACGCCACGGCGACCTATTCAATTCCGCCGCGCTAAATTGTGGTATCCACAAACCACATCGCTAACCCTTTGATTTCACACGTCATTCTTTTAGGCGACGCAATAAGACGCCCTTGACGGCATTTTCGCACTTCCGTATAAGCTGCCCGCAGATCGCGGTCCCGTTCGGGCCGCCTTCTTTTTTGACCCGCCCGCGGGTCAAACCAAGCAACAAGAAACGCCCGGCGGTACGCTTCCGGGTCCAACGAAAGAGTATAGATATGGCAACCTTCGTTCAGAAGCCTGCAGAGGTGGAGAAGAAGTGGATCCTCATCGACGCCGAAGGCCTCGTTGTCGGTCGCCTCGCTTCCATCATCGCAAATCGCCTGCGCGGCAAGCACAAGGCCACCTTTACCCCCCATGTCGACGACGGCGACAACGTCATCGTGATCAACGCCGAGAAGGCCGTTCTCACCGGCAAGAAGTACACCGACAAGAAGTACTACTGGCACACCGGTTACCCGGGCGGCATCAAGGAGCGCACCGCACGCCAGATCATCGAAGGCCGCTTCCCGGAGCGCGTCATCGAGAAGGCCGTTGAGCGCATGGTTCCGCGCGGCCCGCTCGGCCGTCGCCAGATGAAGAACCTGCGTGTCTACGCCGGCTCCAACCACCCGCATGAAGCACAGCAGCCGACCGTCCTCGACGTCGCCAAGCTGAACAGCAAGAACACAAGGAGCGCCTGATAATGGCTGACCTTTCCGCTCTCAAGGATATCGCCACGACCGCGGAACCGGCTGCTCCGGTTCACGTCAAGAAGGTCGACGCGCAGGGCCGTTCCTACGCGACCGGCAAGCGCAAGGACGCCGTCGCCCGCGTTTGGGTGAAGCCCGGCTCCGGCAAGATCACCATCAACGGCAAGCCCTATGCGGCTTACTTCGCTCGCCCGGTTCTGCAGATGATCCTGCAGCAGCCGATCGTCGCTGCTGCCCGTGACGGCCAGTTCGACATCGACGCGACCGTTGCCGGTGGCGGTCTCTCCGGCCAGGCCGGTGCCGTTCGCCACGGCATTGCCAAGGCTCTCACCTACTTCGAACCGGGCCTGCGCTCTGTTCTGAAGCGCGGTGGCTTCCTCACCCGCGACAGCCGCGTGGTCGAGCGCAAGAAGTACGGCCGTGCAAAGGCACGCCGTTCGTTCCAGTTCTCCAAGCGTTAATCGCTGGCAGTTGCTGCACTTCCAAGGCCGGGCATGTCCCGGCCTTTTTTGTTGCGCAATTTCAAAGAGTCAGATCGGCAGTTCCGTGGTCGACTTGAGCTCCCTCAGCACGAAGCTCGAAACCACCGTCCGCACATGCGGGTTGCGCATCAGGTAGCGCGTCATGAACGCGTCATAGCTTTCCACATCCGCCGCCCGGATCTTCAGCATGTAGTCGAACGTGCCGGAGAGCGCGTAACATTCCATGATTTCCGGCCTGTCCCTGACCACGGCAGAGAACGAGGCGATCGCCTCGTCATGGTGATCCTCGAGCGTCACATGGGCGATGATGCAGAGCTTCAGATCCAGCTTTGCCGGATCGAGCAGCGCCACGCGCTTGCGGATCACGCCATCGGCCTCGAGTTCCTGCAGCCGGCGCCAGGCCGAGCTTTGCGACATGCCGGCCTTCTCCGCCAGCTCCGCGAGCGACTGGCCGCCATCGGCCTGGATTAGGCGAAGCAATCGGCGCAACGGTTGAAACGATTCCTTCAAATCTGACGGCATCTCGAAATTTCCTCCCGCCAGGAAGCCGAAGACCGGCAACTGTGAAACAAATACTCAGCCCGTTGGGGATACAATTGCAACAGCAATCTGTTCTGGCGAATGAGGAGGCGTCATGACCAAGCAAAGCACCTACACCGCGAAACTGCCGGAACCGGACGGCACCTATCTCTACACACCGGAGGAGGATGCGGTCTGGGGCGAACTCTATCGGCGGCAAATGAAGTTGCTTGCCGACAAGGCATGCGACGAATATCTCGAAGGCGTGCGGACCCTCGGCCTCAATCCGGATCATGTTCCGCAGCTCAAGGACGTCAACCGGAGGCTCGCGGAAACCACGGGCTTCGGTGTCGAGGGTGTGCCGGCGCTTATCCCGCCTTCGCGCTTTTACGAGCTCCTGTCGCAGGGCAAGTTCCCACTCGCGACCTTCATGCGCCGGCGGGAACACATCGACTATATCGAGGAACCGGACCTCTTCCACGAGGTCTTCGGCCATTGCCCTCTGCTGACGAACCAGAGTTACGCCAACTTCGTCCGGCGCTTCGGCCAAAAGGCGGTCAAGCTCGGCAAGGATTATTCGTGGCACCTGTTCCGTTTCTTCTGGTTCACGGTCGAGTTCGGCCTGATCAACACGCCGAAGGGCAGGCGCTGCTACGGCGCGGGTGTCGTTTCATCAACCAGCGAGACGCGCCATGCCATGGAGAGGATGGACTGCGAATTCCGCCCCTTCGATCTGATGAGCGTTCTGCGGACGCCCTACCGCATCGATATCGTCCAGCCGATCTACTATGTCATCGACAGTTTCGCGCAGCTCGAGACGATTATCGAGGAGGACATCACGGCTCGGATCAATGAAGCCAAGAGGCTTGGTGATTTTGCGCCGACCTTCGAGGCCAAGGCGTCCTAAGGGTGCCTCCCCTGGAATGCACATGATTTTGCCGGCAAGCTCTTGCCTTGCCGGCATCGATTGTCCAACGTCCCGTCAAACTGAGGGGAGACGGGCATGGCAAACAAGACGATCGACCACGCGATCACGGCAAGATCACTGACTGCGGCGGCGTCCGATCCCACCCACGCCGGTATCCTTTCCTTCATGCGGCGGAAATACACCAAGCAGCTGAAGGGCGTGGACACCGTCGTCTGGGGCATTCCCTTCGACGCAGCGACCTCCAACCGGCCCGGTGCCCGTTTCGGACCGCAGGCGATCCGCCGCGCCTCCGCCATCTTCGACAACGATCCGCAATATCCGTTCGAGCGTGAACTCTTTGCCGACATGGCGACGATCGACTATGGCGACTGCCTGCTCGACTACGGCAACCACACCAAGACACCCGCGACCATCGAGCGCGAGGCGACGAAGATCCTGAAATCCGGCGCCTATCTGCTGACGCTCGGTGGCGACCATTTCGTCACCTATCCCGTACTCAAGGCGCACGCCGCCTTGCATGGCCCCCTCGCCCTCGTTCAATTCGACGCCCATCAAGACACGTGGCCGGACGAGAGGGGCCGCATTGACCATGGCTCGTTTGTCGGCCGCGCGGCGCGCGAAGGGTTAATCGACGTCGAGCGTTCGATCCAGATCGGCATCAGGACGCACGCTCCCGAGGATTGCGGCATCAGGATCGTTTATGGCTACGAGATCGAGGACATGCGCGCCGAGGAGATCGCCGACACGATCGTCCGGCATGTCGGCAGCCAGCCCGCCTACCTGACCTTCGATATCGACTGCCTCGATCCTGCGTATGCGCCCGGCACCGGCACGCCGGTGGCCGGCGGCCCGTCCAGCGCGAAAATCCTTTCGGTGCTGCGCAAGCTCGGCGCTCTCCACATCGCCGGGAGCGACGTGGTCGAAGTGGCGCCCGCCTACGACCACGCCGACATGACCGCCATTGCTGGCTCGACCATCGCCATGTATATGCTGGGCCTGCGTGCCGAATGGCTCGCGGAAAGGCGCGGCTAATTCGTAGGGCACGCTAAGAAATTGATTCAATTCTATGCCAGACTGATTCCGGAAATTTCCGCAACCGTCTGCAGGAACAGGTAAATCATGAAACCGAAGATCTTCATCGATGGCGAACACGGCACCACCGGGCTGCAGATCCGCACCCGCATGGCCGGTCGTACGGATGTCGAACTGCTGTCGATCCCGGAAGCGGAACGCCGCAACGCCGCGATGCGCGAAGACCTGCTCAACGATGCCGACATCGCCATTCTCTGCCTGCCGGACGACGCGTCGCGCGAAGCCGTGTCCATGGTAGCCGGCAACAATCGCGTGCGCATCATCGATACGTCGACCGCGCATCGTGTCGCGCCCGACTGGGCCTATGGCTTTGCGGAAATGGACAAGGCGCAGCCGGAAAAGATCCGCGAAGCGCGTCACGTCGCCAACCCCGGCTGCTACCCGACGGGCGCCATCGCCCTGATCCGGCCACTACGCCAGGCCGGCATCCTGCCGGATGGCTACCCGGTCACCGTCAATGCGGTTTCCGGCTACACCGGCGGCGGCAAGCAGATGATCGCGCAGATGGAGGACGAGCAGAATCCGGACCACATCAGCGCGCCACATTTCCTCTACGGGCTGACGCTCAAGCACAAGCATGTCCCGGAAATGAAGATGCACGGCCTGCTCGAGCGCGCCCCGATCTTCTCGCCGTCTGTGGGGAGATTCCCGCAGGGGATGATCGTGCAGGTGCCGCTCTATCTCGATGACCTTGCCGCCGGCGCGACTCTGGAAAGCATTCATGCCGCGCTCGTCGAGCATTATGCCGGCCAGTCGATCGTCGAGGTCGCCCCGCTTGCCGAAAGCGCGCAGCTCGCCCGCATCGACGCGACGGAACTTGCAGGCAAGGACACAATGAAGCTTTTTGTCTTCGGGACGTCTGGCGGGACGCATGTGAACCTCGTCGCCCTGCTCGACAATCTCGGCAAGGGCGCGTCGGGCGCAGCGGTCCAGAATATGGACCTGATGCTTTCGGCCTGAATGAACCGTGAAAAACAGTGCCCCCCGACAGTCGCCTGTCGGGGGCTATGGCTATTGGTCAGTCGCGGAACTCGATCGCCGTCGATTTCGGATATTCGCCGACGAAGCCGCGCCAATGCGCGATGGCGAAGCCGAGCACGACCAGCGCGCCTGCCTGGTGCAGCACGCCCCAACCGATCGGCACCTCAAGCACGAGCGTCGTGATGCCGATCATCGCCTGGATCGTCACCAGGCCGAAGAGGACCACGGAGCGTCGCGCGTGCGTCGTTTCCGGCGCCGCCCGCAATGAAGCAAGCATATGCGCCAGTGCCAGCGCGAACAGCAGATAGGCGCCGGCACGATGGAAGAATTGCACGGTCTTCGGGTTCTCGAAGAGGTTGATCCAGGCCGGTTGCTGCACGAACAGTCCGCCCGGGATGATCGCTCCGTCCATCAGCGGCCAGGTATTGTAGGTGAAGCCTGCGTCGAGACCCGCCACCAGCGCGCCCAGATAGATCTGGAACAGGCTCATGGCAGCGAGGATCGCCGCCATCGATCGCGACCTTTTCGTCGGCGCGGCGTCGCCCGAATGCGGGCAAAGACCGCGCAGGATCCACATGCAGGCAGCGAAGATCAGGCAGGCGATGACCAGGTGCGTGGCAAGCCGGTACTGGCTGACTTCCGTGCGTTCGGCGAGGCCGGAGGAAACCATCCACCAGCCGATGAAGCCCTGGAAACCGCCGAGCGCCAGAATGCCGACAAGCGGCCACCTCAAGCGTCGCTCGATCCGACCCGTTACCCAGAAGAAGAAAAGCGGCAGGGCGAAGATAACGCCGATAGTACGCGCCAGCAGCCGATGCGCCCATTCCCACCAGAAGATCGTCTTGAACTCCTCGACGGTCATGCCCTTGTTGAGCTGTTCGTATTGGGGAATGCGCTGATAGAGCCGGAACTCCTCTTCCCATTCTTCGGCGGAAAGCGGCGGTATCACGCCATGAACTGGCTTCCACTCCGTGATCGAAAGACCGGATTCAGTCAATCGCGTTGCACCACCGACGAGAACCAAGGCGAACAGAGCGAAGAGAACGGCTGCGAGCCAGCCGCGGATTTGCCGGCGGTTGCGCTCTGTCCTGTCGATCTCCTTCAGGAGCATCTGTTCTGCCAACTCGACCTGGGCCATGGAATTTCCTCTTTTCTCGCCGGGGCGCAGCAAGGTTCCAGCCCAGCCGGCCCCGAAAGCCGTTGATTTGCACCAGAGTGCCGTGCAAAACAAGGCCGAAGCCTTTGCGGCATGCCGTCGCGGCTACTGCATGCTTCCTCAAATCGTACCGACTTGAGGAAACATCCGATAGGACGCACGGCGCTGTAGTGAAGCGCAAACCACCCGAAAGAAACGAAATGCCCGTACGCCTCAGAAAACTGATCGGCACGATCCTCATCATCATCCTCGTCGTCGTTTACGCGCTGGCGGCCATCACCTTCGCTTCGCTGCTGCTCGGCGCGTCGCCCTGGTGGGTGCATCTGCTCTACTTCTTCCTGACGGGCCTGCTGTGGATCCTCCCCGCGATGCTGATCATCAAGTGGATGGAAAAGCCCGCCAAGAATCGCTGATTGCCGGGAGTATCAGATGAGGGTCGCGGTTATTTCCGATATTCACGGCAACGATCTCGCACTCGAGGCGGTGCTTGCCGACATCGCCACGCAAGGGATCGCGGAGATCGTCAATCTCGGCGACCATCTGAGCGGCCCACTCAACGCCGCACGAACCGCCGACGTCCTGGCCAAGCACAACATCTCCGCGATCCGCGGCAACCACGATCGCTACCTGCTGACGCTCGACCCGGCGCACATTGGACCGTCGGATCGGGCCGCTCACGACGAACTCGAGCCACGTCATCTGGCGTGGCTTGCCTCCTTGCCTGAAACCCGGGTCTATCGAGGCGCGCTTTTCCTTTGTCATGGCACGCCACGCAGCGATGAAACCTACTGGCTGGAAACGCTGACGGCCGATGGCATCGTCCACATGGCGGGGCGCGACATCATCGAGAGCTTCGCCGCCGACATCGATTATCCCGTGATCCTCTGCGGCCATACGCATATTCCGCGGGCCGCGCGGCTCATGGACGGTCGGCTCGTCGTCAACCCCGGTAGCGTTGGCTGCTCGGGCTACGAGGATGACAAGCCTGTTCCTCACAAGGTCGAAACCGGGTCGCCGGATGCGCGGTATGCCATCGTCGAACGCAGTGGCGGCGAGTGGAATGCCACCTTCCGTTGCGTCCGTTATGATCATATGGCCATGTCGCGGCTTGCTTCACGCCGCAACCGCCCCGAATGGGCAAGGGCTCTCGCAACCGGCTTCGTCGACTGACTCTATCGGGCGCGTTCCAGCGCATGAAGATTCGCGCCGGTGATTGCAGCAATGTTTCGCGTCACCTTGTCGACCGGCGCGACAGCCGCGGGCATAGGCAGATTGATCAAAAGCATCTCGCCAACTGCCGGGAAAGATGCTGAAGGGAAAGGTTGAGAAGACACCGAGGGCATGGTTGGCTCCGTTCATGACGAACTGTACGCCCGTGGCGAGTGCGCAGTAGCGGCCGATCACCAAGCGGTCGCCGATGAAATCATAGTGGTAGAGGACGCACTTTTCTTCGAAGTGTTCAGGTCCCTCGGGGTCGTCGTAGTAGCTGAAATCGCCAACATGGATGAGAGACGAACGCACGATGTTCTTGAGGAAGCCAATGCGCGGAAATTCGGCGACGGGAAATTTCTCGCCGGGATTCGGCGCTGAGGGAGTAACCGGCATGAGATGCTCCTTGAGAAGAAAGTCGTCATAGCGTGTGGCCGATCCGGCCGCTGGCGGTGCGCTTCATGCTTTGCTAACCGCATTCTGCTGTCGCCCGCGAAATAGCCGCCACTCCCGCGCGAAATTAAGGTGAATGTAGCGACATCTGCGTTTCAATGGAGGCGCGATCTCCCTTCCGAACGGTAGATGAAATGACCAATGCCTGCTTCACTTTGACGTCGTTGGACAAGCCGCAGCCGAACGACCACGTCTCGACCCACCGTTCAGAAGCACAATGCGCCGAAACGATAACGGTCTCCATCCATACGGACATGGCCGCGCTTGAAGCGGAATGGCGGGTCCTGGACAAGAACGGCCAGAACTCGCTGCACCAGAGCTTCGACTGGTGCGCCGCATGGCGGAAAACACACGAAAGTGAGACGCTGTTCATTCGCGCTGCGCGCGGCCGACAAGTGCTCTTTATTCTGCCGCTCGAAATCGACCGCGGACCCCTCTTCCGCACGGCGCGGCTGATCGGCTCCGATCACAGCAATCTCAATACCGGCGTGTTTGCCGAGGAGGACGCCACTCCGCCTACGGAATTCGTGCGCGTGCTGACCTGCGGAATCAAACGCCAGCTGCAAGCGTTCGCAGATATCGTCACGCTCGACAGGACGCCTGCGACGTGGCGCGGGAAGGTTCATCCGCTTGCCGCCCTGCCCGCCGTGCAGAACGTCAATGCCTCTTTTCAATTGCCGCTGCTCGGGAATATCGAATGCACGCTGGCACAGCTCAACGCGAAGCGGCGGCGCAGGAAGGTGCGGATATCGGAGCGGCGTCTCGCCGCCCTTGGCGGCTACGACTACGTGGTCGCACGCGAGATGTCGGAAGCGCACGCACTTCTGGAAACCTTCTTCCAGCAGAAGGCGGCACGCTTCGACGCGCGCGGCCTGCCGGACGTGTTTCAGGATGCCGAAACACGCGCCTTCTTCCATCAGCTCCTAGAGCACGGTCGATCGGCGGACGACCAGTTACTGGAGCTCAACGCCATTCGCCTCAGGGGCGAGCATGAAGGCCGGATCCTTGCAATCGCCGGCCTTTCGCGCAAGGGCGACCACGTCATCTGCCAATTTGGCTCGATCGACGAGGAGATCGCCGCCCACAGCAGTCCAGGAGAACTGCTGTTTTACCGGATAATCGAGCGGCTGTGTTCCGAAGGCGTGGCGCTCTTCGATTTCGGGATCGGCGATCAACCTTACAAGCGCTCGTGGTGCACCATCGAGACCCCGTTACGGGACATCGTCTTGCCCCTGACGCTTCGCGGGCATCTGGCCGCCCATATTCATCGCGGGGCGTTGCTGGTCAAACGCATGGTAAAGGGCAACAAAGCATCCTACGCATTCATCCAGCGGCTGCGCCAGCGGAGTCAACGCTGAAGCCGACGGACGAGCATTGAGCCTCCGAACGGCCCGCGTGCGCTTCAGGCGGCGTGGCGATCCGGGAAATCGGGGTCGCTTTCGCGCTGTCCGGTCATCAGTACGATGTTGCGGTATCCAGCTTCGCCGAAGTCTGTCAGCAGTTCCACAATACGCTCATCGCTGACGGACGAAGCCGACACTATGATCTCCGTTCCCTCTCGCCGGGCGATTCTGGTTACGGCGCTGGCATCAGCCGGGCCACACTCGATCAGCACCAGATCATAGGCATTGGTGAGCGCATCGATGATCATCTGCAGCCGCTCGATCCCGCGCATTGCTGTCCGCGGGTCGGAATTTCCCCGTGGAATAATGTGCGCTTCCGATAAGCGGTCCGCGTGTATCGACTCGGCGAAGGCGATGTCGCCGGACAGCAGGTTCGTGATCCCCGGCAGCGCCGAGGACTGTGCCATCAGCCGCGTCGGGCAGGCCGAGCCGGAAAGATCGATGAGAACGACCTTCCGTCCGTCTTCCGCGAGGAGCCGCGCCAGCATGACAGTCGCCGTCGATCCTTCGTCGCCGCCCGGCGACACGGAAACGGCGGAACGGATGTTCTGGTCAAGAAGGTGAGCGGCAACGAACTCGATTGAGAAGTCGCTTCCCGCCGTCTTCGCATCTTCCACCGGTTCAAGGTCCTGGACCGGCCCGTCGCTCTCCGCAAGCGCGAGCATCGGTTCCCCAGAGTTCGGTTCCGCCGGGCCGGCGGGCAATTGTTCGGAAGCTTCCGGCTCCACGACGGAAATGGGCTTGAGCGCCCGTCCGCTGAAGAGCTCGCCAAGCATGATGGCGACGCAACCGATCAGGAAGGTGGCGAGCGCCGCAACCACCGTGATCGGCACGACCTTCGGGAAGTTCGGCGTGCTCGGAACGACCGCATTCGAAATCACGCGCGCATCTGCCGGCGTCGCGTTCGCAACCGTGCGTGATGTCGCCTCCCTGTAGCGGGCGAGATAGGTTTCGAGAAGCTGACGCTGCGCTGTTGCCTCGCGCTCCAGTGCGCGGAGGCCGACCTCTTCCTCTCCCGCCTGCGCGGATTGTGCCTTGAGCGTGTTGAGGCGCTGCAGCAACTGCTCTTCGCGCAACTGCCCGACCTTCGCTTCGTTCTCCAGGCTGACGAGAACCTTGCGGGTCTCGGTGCGGATTTGCTGCGCGATGCCTTCAAGCTGGGATTTCAACGCCTTGAGCCGCGGGTGGCCGTCGAGCAATGACGTCGACAGGTCCGCAATCTGGCCCCGGATGTTAGCTTCGCTTTCCTTCAACCGCTGGATCATCTGCGAGCCAACGACGTCGGTCAACGTGTCCGGCGCACGGCCGTCGGCGAGCGCCGTCCGCACGCCTTTCGCGCGTGCTTCGGCATTGGCCCGCTCTCCCCGCACGCGGGCGAGCTCGCTCGAAATATCGGTGAGCTCGCGCGTGGCGAAGTTTTCCGTCTCACTGGTCGGCAGCAGGCCGGAGGAAGCACGGTAGGCCGCAACTTTCGCTTCCGCCTCACGCACCTTCTCGCGTAGGTTGGCGATTTCCGGTTCCAGCCAGCGGCTCGCCTCCGAATTCGAATCGAGCTTCGCGCCGCTCTGCAGGGATAAGTAGACTTTTGCCATCTCATCCGGAATGGCGGCCGCAAGCTTGGCGTCTTTCGAGGTGAAGGCGATGGCGATCACGCGCGACTTTTCGACCTGATAGACCTGTAGCTTGGACTCGAACTCCTTCAGCACGCGCTCTTCGGGCGGCAAATCGAGCGGGTTCTTCTTGACGCCGAGCATCACCAGGAGATCGGAAAGCGCCGAGGGTTCGGCCGAAGGATCGAACTCCTTGCGTTCATGCAGCTTCATGTTGCGCGCGACCTGTTTGATCAGATCGGCGGAACGCAGCACTTGGACCTGGCTTGAAATACCCGATTCATCGAAAACCCGGTCGGATCCCATCGGACCAACCTGGTTCGATCCGCTGAACTCCGGTTCACGCGACTCGATCAGCAGCCGGGCTTCGCTCTGATACTGAGGAGCGATCATCATCGCTGTGGTGAAAGCTGCTCCCGCGACGCAAGCCGTGGCGAGCAAAACCCGGGTTCGCCGCGCCCAAACGGCGCGGAAGAGGCCGCCGAGATCTATATCCACATCCTCCTGCCCGCCGCCGATGCCTGACATGCCTCAACTCCGAAGGTTCTTCATTCGGCCGGAAAGTAAAGGAACATGGTAACGCAAGGGTTAATATCGGGCACAACCCTGAGGTGGCGCTCCCTGCCGCCGCCAAATCAAAATTCCTGGGCGAGTTTACCGGCTATTAACCCTAACGGATCGATAACGTCGCCAGAGGTGATCGTTTCCGGAGTCCGAGACCCATATGTCGACCGCAGGCAAAAAGACAGCACGCGCTATCGCATTGGCGATATTGTCTGCACTGGTCGGCGGCTGCACGAGCTACCAACCGGCTCCCAAAGCCTTCAGCGAGGCCACCATCCAGCCCTACAGGCTGGACAGCGGCGACCGCCTTCGCATCAACGTCTTCGAACAGGCCGGTCTCAGTGGCACCTATACCGTCGATCAAGCCGGTTATGTCGCCTTCCCGCTGATCGGCGCCATACCGTCGCGCGGCCATACGCTGCCGGAACTGGAAGGCATGATCGCCGCAAAGCTGCGCGAGGGCTTTCTCCGGGATCCGGACGTCACGATCGAGGTGGACCGCTATCGTTCCGTGTTCATCATGGGCGAAGTGGGCCAAGCCGGCCAATACAGCTATGTTCCCGGCATGACGGTTCAGAATGCGATCGCGGTGGCCGGCGGCTTCTCGGCGCGTGCGAACCAGTCGAACGCCGATATCACCCGCAAGATCAACGGCCGCATTATTACCGGCCGTGTGCCGATTTCCGACCCGGTCATGGCCGGTGACACGATCTATGTCCGCGAACGGCTGTTCTGACATCCATGCAGAACGAACGTCCACTGCGCATCCTTCATTGCTTCAGGTCGCCGGTCGGCGGCATATTCCGGCACGTACGGGATCTAGCCGAAGCCCACGCCAATTCCGGGCACGAGGTGGGAATTCTGTGCGACAGCACGACCGGCGGCGCTCACGAAGACGCCCTGTTCGATGCGATCCGCCCCTATCTGGCGCTCGGCATCGTTCGCCTGCCCATTCACCGCGCCATCGGACCGTCCGACATTGTCGCACTTTGGCGCAGCTATAGCGAAATCAGAAGTTTACAACCGGATGTGCTGCACGGGCACGGCGCCAAAGGCGGCGTCCTTGCGCGCATCATCGGTTCAGCCTTGCGGGTCAACAAGTATCGCGTAGCCCGCCTTTATTCACCCCACGGCGGCAGCCTCCACTACGATTCAAGATCGTTGAAAGGTCGAGCGATTTTCCGTCTCGAGCGGCTGCAGGAGCGCCTCACAGACGCTCTCGTCTTCGTCTGCGATTACGAACGCCAAACCTATTTCGCAAAGGTCGGCCGGCCGCTCGGTCGCAACGAACTGATCTATAACGGCATCGACGACCGCGAATTCGATCCCGTCACGGTTGCGCCGGACGCAGTGGATTTTTTGTATATCGGCATGATGCGGGACCTCAAGGGTCCCGATCTGTTTGTGGAGAGCTTTGCTGCGGCCGAGCGGATCGCCGGCCGCCCTTTCTCCGCCCTGATGATCGGCGACGGGCCGCAACAGCAGCAATACGCAGAAATGAAACTGCGCAAGGGGCTCGGGCGGCGCATCAAGATGCTCCCGGCCATGAAGGCGAGAGAGGCCTTCGCGCTTGCGCGCACGGTCGTCATCCCCTCGCGTGCGGAATCGATGCCCTATATCGTGCTTGAGGCACTTGCCGCCGGCAAGCCCTGCATCGCGACACGGGTCGGCGGGATTCCGGAGGTTTTCGGCGCCGACAGCGGTGCGCTTGCCGAACCCAACGTCGCTTCTCTGGCAGCGATCATGGCCGCCACAATCGTCGAGCACGACTGGCCCGAAAGAATGATGCCGGATCCCAAGGCGTTTAAATCCCGCTTCGCCGCGTCGGTCATGACAAAGAACGTGATGCGGCTGTATCATGATCTGGCAGGCGATGCGGCCCGGGCGCGAGGACAGCTCGTTACAACGTAAGCGTTTCTTAGTGGCTTTCTGCTATCCGGGCGCAGGGACTTCACCGCCAGGAAGAGACCATGAACCACTACGAAAGGCCCGAGGCATTCAATCCGGAAGCGCTTCGCAAGAAGATCTCCGAGATCCGGACGGCCGCCCCCGAAGAGACGATCGGGGAAAAAGGCGCCACGGAGCTAAATCCGCTGGCACGACAGATCGCGCTTCAGTTCCGCGCCGACACCTATTCGCCCACCATGATCACGGGCCTGATCCGGCTGCTCGATTTCTGCGTTCTCTTCGCCATCGGCTATGGCATCAACGCCTACTATGTCCGACCGGCCGTCGAACAACTGCCCGTCTATCTTGCAATTCTGGCCGGGGGCTCTGCACTTGCCGTCGCGGCCATCCAGATCGCCGATGGCTACCAGGTGCCGGCGCTGCGGGCCTGGCTGCGAATGACGCCGCGCGTTCTGGGTGCCTGGGCGACCGCCTTCGGCGCTATTGCGCTTGCGCTTTTCTTTCTGAAATCCGGGCATCAATATTCCCGCGTCTGGATCGCGGGGTGGTTCATCGGCGGCGCGCTCTTCCTTATCGCTCAGCGCGCCTTCATCGCCTATTCGATCCGCCATTGGTCGCGCAACGGCACAATGGAACGTCGCGCGGTGATCGTCGGCGGTGGCCAGCCGGCCAAGGATCTGATCCGCACGATCGAACATCAGCCGGACAATGATATCCGTATCTGCGGCATCTTCGACGATCGCGACGAGCGGCGATCACCAAACATGATCGCCGGATACCCGAAATTGGGGACGGTCAACGAACTCGTCGAATTCGCCCGGCTTGCAAGAATCGACATGTTGATCATCTCGCTGCCGCTGACTGCTGAAAAACGCATCCTCGAACTGTTGAGGAAGCTCTGGATTCTCCCGGTCGACATACGGTTGGCTGCGCACGCCAACAACCTGCGCTTCCGGCCGCGCAGCTATTCCCATGTCGGACAGGTGCCGATGCTCGACATCTTCGACAAGCCGATCGCCGATTGGGACTCCGTGGCGAAGCGCTGTTTCGACATTTTCTTCAGCGTCGCCGCCCTTCTTTTCCTTTGGCCGGTGATGCTTGCCGCTGCTGTCGCCGTCAAGGTCACGTCTCCAGGGCCGGTCATCTTCAAGCAGGCCCGACACGGCTTCAACAACGAGACGATCGAGGTTTACAAGTTCCGCTCGATGTATGCGCATATGAGCGACCCGACCGCTCGCAGCGCCGTCACCAAGGGAGACCCGCGGGTGACCCCTATCGGCCGTTTTCTGCGCAAGTCTTCGATCGACGAACTGCCGCAGATCTTCAACGTGTTGAAGGGCGAGCTTTCACTGGTCGGCCCGCGCCCACACGCCGTTCTGGCGCAAACGCGAAACCGCACCTATTCCGATGTCGTCGAGGGCTATTTTGCCCGCCATCGCGTCAAGCCCGGGGTGACCGGCTGGGCACAAATCAACGGTTGGCGCGGCGAGATCGACAATGACGAAAAGATCCGTTTCCGCACCGCATTCGATCTCTACTACATCGAAAACTGGTCGCTGCTCTTCGATCTGAAGATCCTTGTTCTGACGCCGTTCCGGTTGCTCAACACGGATAACGCCTATTGATCTCCGCGAGCGCATCCCCGCCAATTGTCCTCCGCCCCCAGCTTGCCGCGATTTCGCTGCTCGCTTCCGGCTTCGTGGCAATCGCGGTTTTTCTTTCCGGCTTCGTCATCGCCGAGCCGGCGCCTTACGAGCTCTTCATGGCGTGTCTCATCGGCCTGTGGGCGCTCTTCGGGTTGAGGATTTCCCGCTATGTAGCGCCGTTGCTATCGCTCCTCGTTCTCTTCATGGTTGGCGGCATCCTGTCGCTGACCACGATGTCGGACCTTGCCACCGGGCCCATGTACATGGCCGTCTCCGGCTTCCTCGCGCTCTCGGCTGTCTTCTTTGCGGCGATCATCGAAGATCGGCACCAACGACTGCGGCTGATCTTCAATGCCTGGGTTGCTGCTGCTGTCATCACGGCGCTCCTTGGCATTCTCGGCTATTTCGGTGCCATACCGGGCGGCGCCAACTTCACGCTCTATGACCGCGCGAAGGGAGCGTTCCAGGATCCGAACGTTTTTGGCCCCTTTCTCGCCGCGCCGGCGCTTTATCTCATCCATGGCCTACTTACCCAGCCGATCCACCGCGCTCCGCCTAAGATCGCCGGACTTCTCGTCCTGGCACTCGGCGTTTTCCTCTCGTTCTCGCGAGCGGCCTGGGCACTCAATCTCTTCTGCGTCGTCGCCTTTGTCTTCGTCATGCTGCTGAAGGAGCGGAGCGGCCTCTTCCGTCTGCGTATCCTGGTGCTGGCTTTGTGTGGCGCCCTCTTCATCGTCGCCGCGCTCGCCGCAGCCCTGCAGTCCGAGCAGGTCGCGACCCTTTTCTCAAACCGTTCCCAGCTTGTTCAGGAATACGACGGCGGGCATCTTGGGCGGTTCGACCGGCACCGGATCGGCTTCCTGATGTCGATGGAAAAACCGCTCGGCATCGGCCCTCTGGTTTTCAGTACCATTTTCCCGGAGGATGAACACAATATCTGGCTGAAGTGCCTGACGTCCTACGGCTGGATCGGCTTGATCGCCTATGTGACGCTGATCGCATGGACGCTGTCGCTGGGCTTCCGCTTCCTCCTGCACGACAGACCATGGCAGCCGTACCTGATGATTGCATGGGTCACGCTGATCGGCCATGTTGGTATCGGCAATGTCATCGACACCGACCATTGGCGCCATTTCTACATGCTGCTTGGCGTCATCTGGGGATGTGCCGCCCTCGAATATCGCTTTCAATGGCGCGCCCGCGCCGGAAGGCACCTATGACCATGGACACGTCCGCAACCGACGGATCGTCGGCTCAGCCGCTGCGCCTTCTCGAAGTGCTGGAGCCGAGCGGTGGCGGGTCCGGTCGGCATTTCCTCGATATCTGCCGCGGCATGCAGGCCCGCGGCCATCACGTCGAGGCGATCTATTCGCCGGTGCGAGCGGAAGACGGCTTCGTTCGTGAGCTCAAGGCAATCGACTTGCCCGCCCTCCACGCGGTCGACATGGAGCGTGCGCCTGGACCGTCCGACCTGTCGGCCTTCCGCGCCCTTCGGCGCATCAGCCGAACCGCAGGACCGTTCGACATCGTGCACGGCCACAGTTCCAAGGCCGGCGCCCTCACACGCCTGCGACTGCCCGGGCGCCACGCGCCGCGCGTCTACACCCCGCATGCCTTCCGGACGATGGACCCGGCACTCGATCATGCCGGCCGATTGATCTACGGCGCCATCGAGTGGGCCTTGGCGTGGTTTTTCACCGATCACCTCATCGCCGTTTCCGATGACGAGCGCAGGCATGCACTGTCGCTCGGCATGCCCGAACAGCGAATATCCGTGATCGTCAACGGAGTTTCGCCCCCCTCGCCCGACATGGCGAAGACGGTTCGCGCGAGCTTCGGGATTCCCGCCGACGCATTCGTCTTCGGCTTCATCGGCCGTCTTTCCAGCCAGAAGGCGCCTGAGCGGCTGATAGATGCATTCAAGGGCGCGGCATCGTCGGTCAAGAACAGCTACCTCGTGATGGTCGGCACCGGCGAACTGGAGGACGAGGTTCGCCGCGCGATCGCGGCAAGCGGGCTGCAAAGCCGCATTCACCTGACCTCCGCCTTTACCGGCCCTCAGGCTGTGGCCGCCTTTGATCTTCTCGTCATGCCGAGCCGCTACGAAGCGATGTCCTATGTCATGCTGGAAGGCGCGGCCGCGGGCAGACCGATCATCATCTCCGATGTCGGGGGCGCCAGAACGGTAATCGAGAATGGCGAGAATGGCTTCATCATTCCCAGCAGCGATGATGTATCGCAGCTCACGAAAACGATGATCGCGGCTGCAGATCCGGAAAGCTATCCTGCCCTCCTCCAGGCGGCCGAGGTCCGCAAGGATCGTTTCACGCTCGACGTAATGCTTGACCGGACGGAAGAACTCTACCGACGTCTAGCCATACGCCAGCGCGCTTGAGCGACCAGCAGTCGGCAAGACACATCA
The DNA here is from genome assembly GCF_009601505.1 of Sinorhizobium terangae. Taxonomy (GTDB): domain Bacteria; phylum Pseudomonadota; class Alphaproteobacteria; order Rhizobiales; family Rhizobiaceae; genus Sinorhizobium; species Sinorhizobium terangae. The sequence goes on along the minus strand of NZ_WITC01000018.1, from coordinate 40,414 downwards.
CGACGGCAGCGGTGTCGGGGCAAAACAAGATTGAGGGGTGTTCTTCACGAGCAGCGTCGGATGCTGGGCGTGCCCGGCCCGGGAGGCCCGGCATCCGATCGTGTTGGTCTATTCTTCCGCTTGTCGCTCTTCCTGCTGCTGTTTCTGCTGCAGAAGGATCTCTTCCGCCGGCGTCGACTGTTCGGCCTTGGTGACGCTGGCCGTGGTTATTTCCTTGTCTACAGATGCAGTGGTCTTGGAGTGCCCCACGCACTCGGCGGAGGCTACCGTTGTCGATAAAGCGAATGCGGCTGCAAATACGAGGATGGTCTTCATAAGGCTTCTCCTGGTTGTTGCAGGCGCAGTCTATCCGGCGCTCACGCCGCGACCAAATCACAAAACCGTTCTCCGGTTCGATCGTGATCGGCGGCCGTAGCGCGGCGAGAAGGAGAGTACGCACCCCCGCGTACTGGAGCGTGCCCGTTGCACGACGCGGAACTCTATCGCGAACTTAGGAAGTTTTGCCTGGACTTGGGGAGTTTGCCGCAACGGCGCCTTGGCCGTATGGTGATCGCGAAGGACGTTGCCACGTCATTAAATGGTCGGAGCGACTGGACTTGAACCAGCGACCCCTTGACCCCCAGTCAAGTGCGCTACCGGGCTGCGCTACGCTCCGAACCGAGAAAACCCCTATAGTCTCAACGCTGGGAGCGCAAGCCCGAAATTGATCTGTATGTTGAAAAGAGAACAATCCGTGTGGAAATGACGCGATCGGCGCCTGCGCTAAAATCCGGCTGCGTTAAAGCAATATTTACCACGGCGGACCGCGCCTCAATTCTCCCTGCATTTTGCCCCGTTCTGCGCGCATTTAACCCACCAAAATGCGAGATGGATAAAGCAGGCCTCACATTTTCGGCGCTTATTCTCGTGCTCATCGCCCTCATTATGAGCATCCTCGCGGTCGATCGAAGAGTGGTGGAGGTGGCGCCGGACAGGCCGGCACTGGTGATCACCAACCAGGCTCATCCGTGAAGGAAGCGACCGTTCGCGCTTGAGCATCACGGTGTCCGGGAGAATTGCTAGCCGTCGCAACGAACCTGGGAAGCCCGCATGCGCTTTGCCAGACCTCCGTGAAACGTGCCTTCGCCCAACACCCGCCCTTGTTCTGCCATTCCGAAGCCCGCCGATGGGAACAAAAGCTTAACCGAGCCGTTCGACCTCCATCGACGCAGTGTCACCGAACAAGCTTGGGCGAAACTCCGGAAGGGAAGCCAAAAAAGGTGAAAATTCCAGATGCCCCGAAAAATAGACGCAGATAAGCTCCAGAAACTGGCGCTCCTGCTTGGTCAAACCGTCGCCGCCTTGCGAGTGAATGAAATCATGATGTGCCGCCTCCTCGAATGGGCCGCTTCACAGAGCGATGACCCGCAAGGCTTTGTCCGGGAGACGGTGGAGAAGACAAGAGAGGACTTGCAGAAGGCGGGCCAGGCAGACGGGAGAATGCTGACGGTCTTAGCCGCCCATGAGGCGCTGGAATATCTCGACGAGCTCTCAGCGAGGATGCAAGGCGCACCTACCACCAAGCCTCCGGCAAGAGGTTTTGCATTCCTTGAACATATCCCTTTCCCCGCGTTCGTCTTCACCCCCGACCAACATACGAACGGCACTTCGAAGGCGCACGAACCAAACAGCCCGCAGCAGCGCCGCGCGTCTAGTTAGGTCGCTATAGGACTTCTAGAAGCCGTCAGCCGATCAATGGCCCCCTCGCTGGCCGCGATCACCGCACCTGATCGAGCAGCCGTTTGCATTCCAGAAGATCGTAAAGCGCTTCCTGCAAAAGCGCCCTATCTTCCTTGCTTACGGAAGCCTTGCCGATCGATATCTCTGCGTCGTCGCCACCGCTAGCGCCGAAAGAGAAAAACCGCCGGCCTGCCGGTGCCTTCGCGCGGCCGACGATCTGGTCTTCTTCCGCGGCACCGACTTTTGGCGGTTGCGGCTCCTCGTTGCTGGACGCCGCAAGTGCTTCGACAGTTGCGAGGTCGCCGCTTGCGATCGCCGCGACGAACTTGTTGCCGTTGGCCTTCAAGAGCTTTTGCACGCCCTTGATCGTGTAGCCATGATCATAGAGGAGATGGCGAATGCCCTTGAGGAGATCGACGTCCTCCGGGCGGTAGTACCGCCGACCGCCGCCCCGCTTCATCGGCTTGATCTGCTGGAAGCGTGTCTCCCAGAAACGCAAGACGTGCTGCGGCAGATCGAGCTCGTCTGCGACCTCGCTGATTGTGCGGAAGGCGTCCGGGCTTTTGTCCATATCATCCCCATTTACAGATCACGCGGCGCACCGCAATGGACGGATCACCGCGCGATGATCGCACGAGTCGCGCCCATTTCAATGGGTTATGGACGGGTTTTCAACCACATTTGTGGTTTTGAGCAAGGGGTCAGGAGGCGGGAGAGGCCGGCCTCTGCTTGGTCTTGCGGCTCAAATGCGCCTTCAGCACGCGTTGCTTCAGCACGTTCGACGCCTTGAAGGTCATCACCCGGCGCGGAGAAATCGGCACTTCCTCGCCGGTTTTCGGATTGCGCCCGATGCGCTCATTCTTGTCGCGCACCTGGAAAGTCGCAAAGGAAGACAGCTTCACGCTCTCGCCACGCACGATTGCGTTGCATATTTCATCAATGACCGTTTCCACGAGTTCGGCCGACTCTGTGCGAGACAGGCCCACCTTGCGAAAAACCGATTCAGCCAAATCCGCCCGTGTTACTGTTTTTCCGCTCATCTTCCCCCACCGATGTCTGGCATGCCGAGCGAAGGAAGACTATTGCCCTTGCCTTTTCCGGTCAAGCGCCTGCGGTGCTTCATTATTTTCTTTACCACCGGATGAGAACAGAGCCCCAGGTGAAGCCGCCGCCCATGGCCTCGAGCATGACGAGGTCGCCCTTTTTTATCCGCCCGTCGGCGGCCGCGGTATCAAGCGCAAGCGGAATGGAGGCGGCCGAGGTATTGCCATGGACGTCGACCGTCACCACAACCTTATCGAGCGGGATGCCCAGCTTCTTTGCAGAGCCATCGATGATGCGCCGGTTGGCCTGGTGCGGAACCAGCCAGTCGACGTCGTCCGCCGTCGTCCCGGTTGCCTCGAAGGCTGCCTCGATCACATCCGTGATCATGCCAACGGCATGTTTGAACACCTCGCGCCCTTCCATCCTGAGATGGCCCACGGTGCCCGTTGTCGACGGGCCGCCGTCGACGTAGAGTTTGTCACCATGAATTCCGTCGGAGCGTAGCTGCGCCGTCAGCACGCCGCGGTCGGCGTTCGTGCCTGCGCCTTCCTGGGCTTCGAGGATGATCGCGCCGGCGCCGTCGCCGAAGAGTACACAGGTCGTTCGATCGGACCAGTCGAGGATGCGCGAGAAGGTCTCGGCCCCGATCACCAGAGCACGCCTGGCGAGGCCGCAGCGGATGTAGGCGTCCGCTGTCGTCACCGCATAGACGAAGCCGGAACAGACCGCCTGCAGGTCGAAGGCGGCGCCATGCCGCATGCCGAGGCGGTTCTGGATATTCACGGCCGTCGCCGGAAAGGTGTTATCGGGCGTCGATGTCGCAACGATGATCAGGTCCAGATCGTCGGCGGTCAGATCGGCCCTCGCAAGCGCGGCACGCGCAGCGCTTTCGCCGAGCGAGGCCGTCGTCTCGCCCTCGCCCGCGATGTAACGCTGGCGAATCCCGGTCCGCTGCACAATCCATTCGTCGGATGTGTCGACCTTCGATTCCATCTCCTTGTTGGTCATCACTCGCTTCGGCAGCGCTGCCCCGAAGCCGCGAACGACGGAACGGATCATTTACTCAAACCTCATCATTCATGCCGGCGGGAGGGACTCAGACGGCTGCGCGCCGTGATATTTCGCCAGATCGCTCTCTATCTTGGCCTTGAGGCCGTTCTTGACCATGTCGTACCCGACATCGATCGCGGCCGCGAAACCCTCAGCATCGGTGCCGCCATGGCTCTTGATGACGACGCCGTTGAGGCCGAGGAACACGCCGCCGTTGACCTTCCGCGGGTCCATCTTTTCGCGCAGCCGATCGAAAGCACCCTTGGCGAAGACATACCCGATCTTCGCGAGCAATGTGCGCGACATCGCCGCGCGCAGATATTCGGCTATCTGGCGAGCCGTTCCCTCGGCCGCCTTCAGGGCGATGTTGCCCGAAAAACCTTCAGTAACGACGACGTCGACGGTCCCGCGGCCGATATCGTCGCCTTCGACGAAACCGTAGTAGTCGATGCCCTCAATGTTGGCTTCGCGGATGAGCCGCCCGGCCTCCTTGACCTCTTCCTGGCCCTTGATTTCTTCCACTCCGACATTGAGCAAGCCGACCGAGGGATGTTCGACCTCGAACAAGGCCCGCGCCATCGCGCCGCCCATCAAAGCGAAATCCATGAGCTGCTGCGCGTCAGCGCCGATCGTCGCGCCTACGTCGAGCACGATGCTCTCCCCTTTCAGCGTCGGCCAGATGGCGGCAATCGCGGGACGCTGGATCCCCTGCATCGTCCTGAGACAGAAGACGGACATCGCCATCAGCGCGCCGGTATTACCTGCGGAGACGACCACGTCGGCCTCGCCAGCATTGATCGCGTCGATTGCCTTCCACATGCTCGATTTGCCGCGTCCGCGCCGGAGCGCCTGGCTGGGTTTTTCGTCCATGCCAACGGCGATTTCACAATCGTTGAAGGTGCTCGCTGCATTCAGCTTCGGATATTTGGCCAGAAGCTCAGCGCATCGCGCTTCCTGACCGAACAAGACGAATCTTATGTCCGGGTGACGTTCGAGCGCTCTTGCTGCGCCCGGGATGACGACTTCAGGACCATAGTCGCCCCCCATCACGTCAAGTGAAATTCTGACCACGCGTGTCTTATCCTTTTTTCCTGCCCAGGCAACGCGTCTCACCCTGCGCATCTCTTTTCACGCGGGGCGATCCTTGTTCCTTCTGACGCTTGAGCCAACATGCGACGTCTCGGCGCATCGGCCCCCATCGGCTGGAGTCGGGCCAAAATACTGCTTTTCGCCTGCGTGACAACCGAATTGTAAGCGCGGCTTTCGCCGTTTCAATCCTTTTTCCAGTCCTTCAGCGCCGCAAACGGGTTCGGCCGCTTGTCATCCGCGGCAGTGCTTTCGATGCGCTCACCGAAGACCGCACCTTCCTTGCGCGGATAGGGATCGATGGCAAGCGCGACATGTTCGCTGACCACGACGCCCGCATCGATGGTGTCGCCGGCAAAGGTGTCGGGAATGTCCGGACCATCCGGATCGAGCACCATCTCGCCGCCATCATTGTGCGCCTCTCGTGCAAGCCGCGATCCTTCCGGCACGAAAATCGCCTCGACAGGCTCGTTTATCTCCGCCTCGACCGGTTCGAGCGTCACCACGCAGGACTGGACAATACGAGCAGCGACATCGCCCTTGATCTTCACGCCGTCCTTCTTCCAGCGCGCGATCTGGAGGTCGGCGGCGAGCGAGAGCACTTCTTCGACATTCCAGAGCTTGGCAAGCGCCCGGCGCTCGGCTTCGTTTGCCGAAAGATGGACGCTGACGGCGTTTGCCGAGATGTGCCCCACCTTCACCGGGTAGGAGAACGCCGGTTTGCTATCGTCTCTCATGGCAAGCTCCTTCCTCGCGGCATCGGAGCACGGTGCCGCGCATACAACCGCCGAGCGCTATCGTCGCGCGGCATGGATATCGATCTATTACGCACCAGCCGGCGGTATGCGCAACTGGCCCGCTTCGACCACCTCTTCCGGCGTTTCTGACAGGGCGGCCTCGACCGCCAGAAGATAGGCGGCCAGTCCATCCATCGACGGCCCTTCGCGGGAATCGGGATGAAAGTTGCGAAGGAGCGCAGCGGCCAGGGCCTGGCCGTCCCTTTGCTCGAGCGCGGCCGCGTAGGACTCGAGGCGGCCGTAGAACATGCCGGCAAACTTTTTCATCTTCTTCGGAACGCCCGCGTCGCCGACGCCGAGTTCGCGGATCGAGTGGTCTACGTCTTCGAAAAAGGCATCTACGATTTCCTGCGCGATCTCCTGTCCGGTGCGCGCGGAGGCGCGTGTCCGCCGAAAATAGAGAATCAGGATTGCCGACAACATCTCGAAACGGCCCATGACGGTATCGGGCACAGCAAGGTCGGTGTACAGAAACGGCTGGCGTGCGGCGGCTGTCAGCAACGCATACTGACGCTCCACAATCGCAATATTGCCGCTTTTTCTCTTGAACAGTCCAAAAATCATCACAAAGCCCAGTTCTGGCTTTCTCGAAATGTGGGCGGCGCCCACGACGTTATTGCATGATAGCCGAAGCTGGTTTACCGAAGCAGGCACGAATTGCAATGGCGGACCTGCCATCGTTACTCCAGGGGAACAGTCCTTGTCGAAGCGGTATCTGATATCAAACCTGAATGTTCTGAGCCGTGCCGTGCTCGTGGCTTCCCTTTGCACCACTACGCTTGCCGCCTGCACGACAGCGAATATGGGCGAGGTCCTGCATCAGGGCTATGTCGTCGATCAGGAAACGCTGAACCTCGTTCCGGTCGGATCGAGCCGCGAGCAGGTGCTGCTCTCTCTGGGCACGCCTTCGACGACCGCCACCTTCGACAACGAAGTCTTCTACTACATCTCGCAGACGCGCAGGCGGCCGGTCGCATTCATGAAGCCGAAGCTCGTCGACCAATCGATCCTTGCCGTCTATTTCGACAAGGAAGGCGTCGTCAGCCAGCTCGCGCATTATACCATGAAGGACGGCAAGGTCTTCGACATGCTGTCGCGCACGACGCCGACCGGCGGCAAGGAAACCAGCTTCCTGGGGCAGCTCCTGAGCGGTCCGGGCGCCGGACAGGCAGCGGCGCGAAACCTCTTCAAGGACTTTGGCAAAGGTCCGTAAGCCGCGACATAGTAAGGTACAATCCACAAAGAAGCCCGCGAACAAGGTTCGCGGGCTTCTTGGTTTTTACGCAACCGCGGTCAGGCGAGAACAGCCAGCAACAGCAGTGCCACGATATTGGTGATCTTGATTGCCGGATTGACCGCGGGACCGGCCGTGTCCTTGTAGGGATCGCCGACCGTATCTCCGGTGACCGAAGCCTTGTGGGCGTCGGAACCCTTCATGTGACGCGTGCCGTTCTTGTCGACGAACCCATCCTCGAAGCTCTTCTTCGCATTGTCCCATGCCCCGCCGCCGGAGGTCATCGATATGGCGACGAAAAGGCCATTGACGATGACGCCGAGGAGGGACGCCCCGAGCGCGGCGAAGGCCGAGGCCTTCGAGCCGGAAAGCAGCAATACCCCGAAATAGACGACGATCGGCGCCAGCACCGGCAGCAGCGAGGGAATGATCATCTCGCGGATCGCTGCCTTGGTCAGCATGTCGACGGCGCGGCCGTAGTCGGGCCGGTCCTTGCCTTCCATGATGCCCGGTTTTTCCTTGAACTGCCGGCGCACTTCCTCTACGACGGCGCCGCCTGCGCGGCCGACCGCCGTCATGGCGATGCCGCCGAAAAGATAGGGGATCAGACCGCCGAAGATCAGGCCGGCGACGACATAGGGGTTGGACAGATCAAACGAGATCGCACCCACGTCGGCGAAGTAAGGATGCTTGTCGCCATTGGCGGCGAAGTAGGTAAGGTCGTTCGAATAGGCGGCGAAAAGCACGAGAGCGCCAAGCCCTGCGGAACCGATCGCATAGCCCTTGGTCACCGCCTTGGTCGTGTTGCCGACGGCATCGAGTGCATCGGTCGACTTGCGAACCTCGGGCGGCAGATGCGACATCTCGGCAATGCCGCCGGCATTGTCTGTGACCGGACCGAAGGCATCGAGCGCCACGATCATGCCGGCGAGGCCGAGCATGGCGGTGACCGCAATGGCGGTGCCGAAGAGGCCGGCGAGCTGATAGGTGGCGATGATGCCGCCGACGATGACGATCGCCGGCAGTGCGGTCGACTCCAGCGAGACGGCGAGGCCCTGGATCACGTTGGTGCCGTGACCGGTAACCGAGGCCTGAGCAATCGAATTCACCGGCCGTTTGTTGGTCCCGGTGTAGTACTCGGTGATCACGACGATCAATGCGGTGACGACAAGACCCAGGATGCCGCAGATGAACAGACCCCAGCCGGTGACGTCCTTGCCGGCGACTGTCCCGATCGAGCCCCAGCCGATCGTCAGCGACGTGGCGGCGCCAAGGCCGATGATCGACAGGGCACCGGTGACGATCAGGCCGCGATAAAGCGCGCCCATGATCGAGCCGTTGGTGCCGAGCTTGACGAAGAAGGTGCCGATGATCGAGGTGATGATGCAGGCGGCGCAGATCGCCAGCGGATAGACCATCACGGTCGCGAGCAGCGGCGTACCCGCGAAGAAGATCGATGCAAGCACCATGGTCGCGACGACCGAAACCGCGTATGTCTCGAACAGGTCCGCTGCCATCCCCGCGCAGTCGCCGACATTATCGCCGACGTTGTCCGCAATGGTCGCGGGGTTGCGCGGATCGTCCTCCGGAATGCCAGCCTCCACCTTGCCGACGAGGTCGCCGCCGACGTCGGCCCCTTTTGTGAAGATGCCACCGCCGAGACGGGCGAAGATCGAAATCAGCGATGCCCCGAAGCCGAGCGCCACGAGCGCATCGATAACCTCGCGCGAGGCAGGGTCGTGCCCGAAGCCCGCGGTCAGGATGAGGTAGTATACGGAGACGCCGAGCAGGGCCAGGCCAGCTACCAGCAGGCCGGTGATCGCGCCCGACTTGAAGGCGATATCGAGACCGGAGGCAAGGCTGACCGATGCGGCCTGGGCCGTGCGGACGTTGGCCCTGACAGAAACATGCATGCCGATGAACCCGGCCGCGCCCGACAACACCGCACCGATCAGGAAGCCGATCGCGGCTGCACCGGAGAGAAGAAACCACGCGGCGATGAAGACAACGACACCGACGATGGCAATGGTCCTATATTGACGTGTGAGGTAGGCCTGCGCCCCCTCTCTGATAAAGCCTGCGATCTCCTGCATGCGGGCATTCCCCTGGTCGGCGGCAAGCACCGACTGCGTTGCCCAGATGGCATAGGCCACCGCGAGCAACCCGCATGCGATAACGCCTAAAAGTAAGGTCATTTCGCATTATCCTCCGTTTCAACCTGCAGGTTCACTCCCTCCCGCAGGCCCCTCATTCCGCGAATCGCGCGCCGCATCCTCAAGCGGCACCCCTCGCGGCGCGGCCAGAGTGCGGGCGCGAATGGGGATCGTCAAGCCCCTGAAACTACCGGCGTGATCGCGTTTGGGGAGAGTTGGAAGATTTTGCTGAGGCCGAAGTACCGGCGGTCAGGCGGGACCGCGCTTGTTCCGCCGCATCAGCGCGAAAAGGAGGACGAGGCAGATGCCGGCGACCGGCCAGACAACGGCGTTGAGCACGTCCCATCCATAGGCGGAGAGCACCTTGCCGGAGGCGAAGGACGCGCTGGCCACCGTCGAAAACAGCATGATATCGTGGAAGCCCTGAACCTTGTCCGCTTCATGCGGCCGATAGCTTTGCGCCACAATTGCGGTCGAGCCGATAAACGCGAAATTCCAGCCGAGCCCGAGGAGAACGAGCGCACCCCAGAAATTCCAAAGCGCCACGCCCATATGAGCGATCGCCGCGCAAGCCAGAAGCAGCACAAAGCCGCAGGCCACGATACGCTCCGCGCCGAAGCGGGCGATGAGCCAGCCCGTTGCAAAGCTCGGACCGAACATCGCGAGCACGTGCCATTGTATTCCCAGCGTCGCAAGATCAGTCGAGAAACCGCATCCTACAACCATGGCGACCGGTGCGCCTGTCATCATGAAGGTCATAAGCGCATAGGCGGAGATGCCGCAGATCATGCCTGTCAGGAACCGGTGGTTGCCGACGATCTCGCGAAGCGGCCGAACTGGTGCAGTGGCGTGCAGGCCCGTAGCGCTTTTGAGATCCGGCAGGCGAAGGGGCACAAAAAAGACGATCGCGGCAAGGCAGACCGGCAGGAGGGCCACGAACGCACCGGCAAACGATATCGGCGCGAAGTAGTCGCCGGCGAAAATGACGATCTGCGGCCCGAGTATCGCGGAGATGATGCCGCCGCCCAAGATCCAGGAAATTGCCTTCGGCTTGTAGAAGGAGGGCGATGCGTCGGCTGCCGCGAAGCGAAGTTTTTGCGTGAAGCCGCTGGAGGAGCCGAGAACGGCCAGGCCGAAGGTGAACAGCCAGAAATTGTCACCGAAAAGCGCCGCGGCGGCGATCAGCCCACCCAATGCGGCGATAACGGCGCCGCCAATGAAGGCCAAGCGCCTGCCGACCAGCCGAGACAGCGTCGCGGCGAGAACGACACCGACCGCCAAGCCGACGTTAAAGCCGGTAAGCGGTGCCGTCGCCAGCGACTTGTCTTCGCCGAGAAGCTGGTGACCGGCGACACCGCCGACCGCGAAGCTGATCGGCCCGACCACGCCGAGCAGCGCTTGTGCAAACGTCAACAGAAAGACGTTACGGCGTGCCTCGCGGAGAACCGCCCCCATGTCGTCCGCAGTCGCTGCCACCATTTTGCTATTTCCGCTGGCCGCGGACCTGTTTGGCGATCCGGTCGAGGACTGCGTTGACGAGCTTGGGCTCCTCGTCCTCGAAGAACGCCTTGGCGATCTCGACATATTCGGTGACGATTACCGGAACCGGGACATCCTTGCGCTCGAGCATCTCGAAGGTGCCGGCGCGCAGGATCGCGCGGACGGTGGAGTCGAGCCTGGATAGTGCCCAATCGTCCTGGAGGGCGGCGCCGATCAGCGGGTCAAGCGTGCGCTGGTCGCGCACGACGCCCGACACGATCGACCGGAACCACGAGGCGTCCGCCTTGAGGTAGGTCTCTCCGTCCAATTCCCGGCCCAGCCGGTGCTCTTCGTATTCGGCGACGATCTCCAGCACGCCGGTGCCGCCGATATCCATCTGATAAAGCGCCTGGACGGCAGCGAGGCGCGCGGCACCACGCTGGTTGACCTGTTTCAGCGGCTGATCCGAGGGAGTCTTCGTCACTTTTCTGCGCCCAACTTCTTCTTCAGTTCGATCATGGTCAGCGCCGCGCGCGCGGCGAAACCACCCTTGTCGCCCTCCGACCGGCGGGCGCGTGCCCATGCCTGGTCATCATTCTCGACCGTCAGAATGCCGTTGCCGAGCGCAAGGCTTTCGCTGACGGCGAGATCCATAAGGGCACGCGCGGATTCGTTCGCGACGATGTCGAAATGGTAGGTCTCGCCGCGGATAACCATGCCGAGCGCGACGAAACCGTCATATTCCGTGCCGCCCTCGTCGGCGCAGTCGAGCGCCATGGCAATCGCCGCGGGAATTTCCAACGCCCCCGGAACTGTCACAATATCATAAGTCGCGCCGGCTGCATCGAGCGCGTGCTTTGCACCGTCGAGCAAGGCGTCGGCCATATCATCATAGAAGCGCGCTTCCACAATCAGGATGTGGGCGGACGTGGTCTTCGCCATGGATCACCTGTCTTTGAAAATTTTGGGGCCGGACCTGACCGGCGCAGGCGGCGGTAAAAACACGCCCGGCGCAGAATGGCAAGCAAATTCCGCCAGCCGGAGGCCATTTGCCGCGCCGACGCCCCTGTGGCGCGGGGGGCCGACAGCTCTTCCGTCTCCGGGCGACGAAAAAACAACAGCGGCCGAAGCGGGCGCTGCAGCAGTTGGCCCTGCGGACTTGCTACAAGGGTGGGCTGCCGGACGTATTCGCTTGCAACAGCTTTGATTGCACCTAAACCTTAGGTGCAGTAGCGTCGATTCTGCAAGGCGGGGCTGTCCCTCACTTCAACGATGAACGTGGCGACATTGGCGTCGCGAAGATTAGGAGGAAGACGATGACGAATTCGCGAAAGCCTATCGTCAACCTAAAGAACCTCAAACTCGAGCACTGGCAGCGCGGCTCGTTTTTCGAGTCGAGCGACGCTTCTTTCGGCGCTCTCCTCGGCCTCAAGGATCTGGGCATCGGCTACGGCGAGGTGCCGCCGGGCAAATCCGGCTGCCCCTTTCACAACCACCATGTCGAGGAAGAGCTGTTCATCATCCTTGAGGGAGAAGGAACCTATCGCTTCGGCAGCGAACGTCACGAAGTCGGTCCCGGCGACGTGTTGGGCGCGCCAGCCGGCGGCCCCGAAACCGCCCATCATCTGATCAATACGGGCACCACGGCGCTCAAATACCTTTCCATCTCAACGATGGCGGCTACGGAGATCTGCGAATATCCCGACTCTGGCAAATTCCTAGCAAAGACACGGCGCCCCGGTTCGCCAAACGCTTCCTTCCGTTTTATCGGCCGCGCCGCGTCCACAACCGACTACTGGGACGGCGAACCGGGCGCCTGATATAACTCGCAAGAATCTGGACCTAAAACATGCACAGCGTTCCCACAATCGAAACCGAACGACTTCTGCTGCGCCCCTACCGGCGCGACGACTTTCCCGCCTATACCGCCTTGTTCGCGGACGAGGAGGTCACGCGCTACATCGGCGGCATACCCTATTCGCGCGAGCAGTCCTGGACACGCTTCCTGCGCCAGGTCGGCATGTGGCATTATTTCGGCTTCGGCTTCTTCGCGATCCAGGAGAAGGTAACCGGCGCCTTTATCGGGGAGGCCGGTTTCCACGACGCACATCGGCTTATCACGCCCTCCCTCGAAGGCACGATGGAAATGGGCTGGGCGCTTTCCCCCAGATCACATGGCCAGGGGCTGGCCACAGAGGCGGTGACCGCGGCGCTCGCCTGGGCCGATCGTCATTTTTCGACCCTGAAGAAGACCTGTGTCATCGACATCGGCAACCAGGCATCGATCCGGGTGGCCGCCAAGCATGGCTTTGCGGAGTTCTGGCGCACGACCTATCACGGCAACCACGTCATCCTGTTCGAACGGCACCGGAAGTCCGCTGTCTAAAGGGCCCTTCCGGACCTCGAACATGAACAATTTTTAATTATTTTTCAGGTCGTTATGCCCTCGAAAGAGCCACATTCCGGCTCATTTTGCCATCGTTGAAACGACGTAACTCCCGGTCGCGCGACGGGGGCGCCGCCTCAACCAGTCGAAACAGTCGAGCGCCTTTTCGCTGTGGGTGACTTCACCCGCAAAGGATTGGTGCTGGCCCCTGCGGGACGCATCGGCTTGTTGAATAAGCCACAGCCCCGCGGGCAACCAAAGGAGCATGACAATGAACCGCTTTGCGAAAATCTCCGTCATCGCCACCCTGTCCGCCTTGAGTTTCGGCGGCATCTCCTACGCGGCCGGTGTCGAAATGAACTGGCCGGACCAGATCGACCGGACCGTTCGCAACTTCAAGGGCGATAACTTCAGGATCGTCGATGTCGACACGCTGAGCCGCATGAACGAGACCCGCGCCAGGATCGACGCAGAAACGCCGCAACAGCTAGCGGCACTCCATACCGCTGTCGACGGTAACAGGGCGCTCGCCGCCAAGCTCAAGGCACGCAATGTCGAGATGAACAACATCGCGGGCGCATCGCAGGCGGCCGACGGCGGCCTCACGCTCTATGTGCGCTGAAACCCTGCCCTAACAACGGTGTCCGTCCCCGCTTGTGGGGGGCGGATCCATTTCTGCCACCGCTATTCCGCCTTGGGTGCGGGAAATTCTGCCAGCCGCGCCGCATAACGCGCCATCGTGTCAACCTCGAAGTTGACGAGATCGCCGGCGCGCCGCTCGCCCCACGTGGTGACTTCGAGCGAGTGACGGATCAGGAGCACGTCGAACTCGACACCATCCACCTTGTTGACGGTGAGCGAGGTTCCGTCGAGGGCGACCGAGCCCTTGGGTGCGACGAACCTGGCAAGATGCTCCGGCGCGCGCAACCGGAAGCGCACCGCGTCGCCTTCGGGCTCCACGGAGAGGATTTCGGCCTTGTCGTCCACATGACCGGACACGAGGTGACCACCAAGCTCGTCACCGATCTTTAAGGAACGCTCGAGATTGATGCGTGTGCCCTTTCGCCATCCGGCGATCGTCGTCAGCCGAAGCGCCTCCTCCCATGCCTCGACCTCGAACCAGCGCTCGTTGCTGCCTGCCTCCGGCAGTGCCGTGACGGTCAGGCACACGCCGGCATGGGCGATCGAGGCGCCCATATCGATCGTCTTCGGATCGTAATTCGTGGCAATGCGAAGCTTGATGCCTTCCCTCAACGGTGTGACAGCCTCAACGGTGCCGATATCGGTGACAATGCCTGTGAACATCAGATGTTTCTCTCGTAATCCTCGAAAATATCGTCGCCGTAACGCGCCGTCCGACGAAGCACGAAACCGGCCGGAATGGACTGCCGATCAAATGGGGATCGGATCCCGTCTTCACCAATGGTGATCGGACCGGTGAAAAGCAGGATGCGATCGACGAGGCCGGCATCGAGGAACGCGCGAGCCGCCCGCGCGCCGCCTTCGACCAGCAGCGAGGAAATGCCGCGCGAGGCAAGCGCCGTCAAAAGGTCGGGGATGGCGTCGGCATTCAGGACCTCGGCGCCTGCAGCTTCAAGCGCGGCGCGGCGGGTGGCAGCATTCTCATCGAGGCTTGCGTCTGCCACAACAATCACCGGAACCTCTTGCGCCGAACGGACGAGTTTCGAGCGGACTGGCAGATCGAGGCGTCGGTCGAGAACGATGCGAATTGGAGACCGGTCTTCGAGGCCGTGCAAGCGCACGGTTAGGTCCGGGTCATCGGCAGCCGCAGTACCGATTCCGACCAATATCGCATCGGTCTCCGCGCGCAGCACCTGCACCTGCGCACGCGAAATCGCTCCCGTAATCCGAACCTGGCCTTCCCCCGTGCGGCCGATCATCCCGTCCTGGGAAACCGCAAGCTTCAGAGCCACATGCGGGCGTTTCATGCGCTGACGCATGAGGTAGGCTTCAAGCGTCTGCTCTCCGCCGGCATGGAGCGCGCCGATGTCGACGGCGATGCCGGCGTCGCGCAGCATCACCACCCCGCGTCCGGCAACACGCTCGTCCGGGTCGAGGATAGAAATGACGACGCGGGCGACGCCGGAGGCGATCAGAGCGTCGGCACAGGGTGGCGTCTTGCCGTGATGCGAGCAGGGCTCGAGGGTGACATAGGCGGTTGCTCCCCTCGCCTTCTCTCCGGCTTCCGCGAGCGCCTGCGTCTCGGCATGCGGGCGTCCCCCCGGCGCCGTTACCGCCCGGCCCACGATCGTTCCGTCCTTGACGATGATGCAGGCAACCGAAGGGTTCGTCGACGTCAGGCCGAGACTGCGGCGGGCGAGGCGCAGCGCCGCCGCCATGAACCTTTCGTCCTCGCGCGTCGGCGCTGTCATGCTTCGCTCCGCTTGGGCCTATTCGCCGGGATCGCGCGCGATCTTGGCGCTGATTTCCGCGATGACTTTCTCGAAATCTTCCGCATGCGAGAAATCTCGATAGACCGACGCGTAGCGGACG
This sequence comes from Sinorhizobium terangae, assembly GCF_009601505.1. GTDB lineage: Bacteria > Pseudomonadota > Alphaproteobacteria > Rhizobiales > Rhizobiaceae > Sinorhizobium > Sinorhizobium terangae. The sequence goes on along the minus strand of NZ_WITC01000018.1, from coordinate 24,952 downwards.
AAAGCGACATCGTCGAGGCTCTTCAGGGCCTCGAGCACCTGCAGACCGATTTCTTCGGAGGGGATTTCCGTCTCCCCCGAGCTTTCGAGCCGGCGGACGATGCCCGACACCGCGCGCTCGATGCGATCCCGATCGACTGGGCGTTTCCTGAGAGCAATCTCGAATGAACGGAGCAGCTTGTCCCGGTCGAAAGGCACCTTCCGGCCGGTTTTCTTGATAATCATCAGCTCACGCAGCTGCACCCGCTCGAAGGTCGTGAAGCGACCGCCGCAATCCGGGCAGATGCGGCGGCGGCGAATGGCATTCCCGTCCTCTGCCGGACGGGAATCCTTCACCTGGCTGTCTTCGGAACCACAATAGGGGCAGCGCATGCAGCCGTCCGATCACATGTAGCTGTACATCGGGAACCGATCGGTGAGCTTGACCACCTTCTCGCGCACGCCAGCTTCCACGGCGGCGTTGCCCTCGTCGGAATTGGCGACCTTCAGGCCGTCAAGCACCTCGACGATCAACTCGCCGATTTCCTTGAATTCCGCTTCCTTGAAGCCGCGCGTCGTGCCAGCCGGCGCACCGAGGCGGACGCCCGAGGTGACGAAGGGCTTTTCCGGGTCGAAGGGAATGCCGTTCTTGTTGCAGGTGATGTAGGCGCGGCCGAGAGCGGCTTCCGCACGCTTGCCGGTCGCGTTCTTCTTGCGCAGGTCGACGAGCATCAGGTGGTTGTCCGTACCGCCCGAAACGATGTCGAGGCCGTTCGCCTTCAGCGTTTCGGCGAGGGTGCGGGCATTCTTGACGATCTGGGCCGCATATTCCTTGAAGGAGGGCTGCAGGGCCTCGCCGAGGGCCACGGCCTTGGCCGCGATCACGTGCATCAGCGGGCCGCCCTGGAGGCCAGGGAAGACGGCCGAGTTGATCTTCTTGGCTACCTCTTCGTCATTCGTGAGCACCATGCCGCCGCGCGGACCGCGCAGCGACTTGTGCGTCGTCGTCGTCGCGACATGGCAATGCGGGAACGGAGAGGGATGCTGACCGCCGGCAACGAGACCGGCGATATGGGCCATGTCGACCATCAGCCAGGCACCGACTTCATCGGCGATTTCGCGGAAGCGCTTCCAGTCCCAGATGCGCGAATAGGCGGTGCCGCCGGCGATAATAAGCTTCGGCTTGTGCTTGCGGGCCTTTTCGGCGACGTCGTCCATGTCGAGCAGGTGATCGTCCGCGCGGACCCCGTAGGAAACGACGTTGAACCACTTACCGGACATGTTCACCGGCGAGCCGTGGGTCAGGTGACCACCGGAGTTGAGATCGAGGCCCATGAAGGTGTCACCGGGCTGCAGGAGCGCCAGGAACACCGCCTGGTTCATCTGCGAACCGGAATTCGGCTGGACGTTGGCAAAGTTGACGCCGAAGAGCTTCTTGGCGCGTTCGATCGCCAGTTCCTCGGCAATATCGACGAATTGGCAGCCGCCGTAGTAGCGCTTGCCCGGATAGCCCTCGGCATATTTGTTCGTCATGATCGAGCCTTGGGCTTCGAGCACGGCCCGCGAAACGATGTTCTCGGAGGCGATCAGCTCGATCTCGTGGCGCTGGCGCCCCAGCTCCTTCTCGATCGCACCGAAGATCTCCGGATCACTTTCCGCGAGAGAGCGGGTGAAGAATGCGTCATTGGTCTGTGCAAGCATCGGCTCGAGGCTCCTCTCAAAGGTGGTCGTTCTTTAGCTTCCTCGCACGCGGAGAGCAATATCCGCTGTGCGGTTTGCGCCATTTCCACCATCCGCCGCGCCGAACGACAAAGCGAGCATGCCAAGAAAAAGGCCGCGCTCATTGAGATGCGCGGCCCTTATCTGTGAAGACGGGAGTTTGCTTATTGCGGCAAAGCGTCCTGGTCGATGGCACCTGCCGACTGTTCGATTCCCGTTGTCGTCTGGAGCGCGAGCTCGGCAGCGCCGTCGCGCTGGTAGATATCGTCGCGGAACTGCACGACCCGGTCCTTTGCCGACCAGGCGGTGACATAGGTGAAGTAAACCGGCACTTCCTCTGCGAGCGTGATCGGCGTGTTGACGCCGGACTTGATCGTCGCCTCGATCTGCTGACGCGACCAACCGGGCGTTTCCTTCAGCAGCCAGGTCGAGAGGTCGCGAACGTTCTGCACGCGCACGCAACCGGAGGATTCGAAACGCATCAGCTTGTTGAACAGGCCCTGCTGCGGCGTGTCATGCATATAGACCTGGTGTTCGTTGTGGAAGTTGATCTTCGTCGAGGACATAGCGTTGATCTTGCCCGGGTCCTGACGGAACATCAGGTTCGGCGCCTTTTCCGCGTTCCAGTCCACGGTCTCGGGGGAGACTTCATTGCCGCTGCCGTCGAAGAGACGGATAGCATTGCGCTCGAGGTAGGTGGGATCTTTGCGCATCAGGGGCATGATGTCCTTCTGGACGATCGAGCGCGGCGCGGTCCAATAAGGATTGAGGATGACCTCGTAGATCTTCGAGTTGAGGATCGGCGACTGGCGGTCGATCTTGCCGACGATCGCGGTGTGGCGCAGCGCCACCCGACCATTCTCGACAGCCTCGATATAGGCGGCCGGAATGTTGACCATCACATAGCGGCGACCGAGATCCCCGGACATCGACTGGAGGCGGACAAGGTTGGTTTCAAGCTGGCCGAGGCGGGTCGTGGCATCGACGTTCAATGCCTTCAGCGTGTATTCGCCGATGACGCCGTCAGCCGGCAGGCCGTGACGCGCCTGGAAGCGCTTGACCGCACCGTCGACGTAGGAGTCGAAGGAAGAGGAGATACCGGCCGAGCGCGGCAGGTCGCCGGAAACCATCAGGCGCTGGCGCAGCTGCTGAACGGAGGGATCGGTAACGCCCAGCTCGAGCCTCACCGAGGTCGTGACCGTCGGCCAACCACCGGCGGCAACGATCTGCTGATAGTCATAGATCGCCTGCTGGAGATGGCCGATCGTTTCGGGCCCGAAGACCGGCGTGTTGGAAAGGACCGCCGTCGCCGTGCGCGATGCCTTGGCGTCGAACTGGTCGTCCCAGGACCCGCGGCGCGGTGAATTGATGAGCTCGTTCAGAGCGTCCTGCGCGCTGGCGGCGCCTGTCCATGCGGCAGCACTGAGCGTTGCGGCCGAGCGCAGAAATGCACGGCGCGAGAAAGCATCAATTCCGTTCTTTTTCGACATAGTCCCACCATCTCAATGCGCGCAAGACGCGCGCTGCCCGAGCCCTAACACGACATGGTTAACAAAGGTAAACCCGCGTGCCACCCGGCTCTCCCATTGCCTTCACGATAATGCGAGCGAGAGCCCTCTCCCGGCAGACCGATGGCGAAACGAATCGTCGTCTTCGGCGCAAGCGCACCTGCCGCATGCAAGCGTCGCTGTCATAGCAATATGGCCAATTCGTGTCTCGGGCCGGCCGGGCGGATAGCACGAGAAGAGTCTGACAACAACCGTATCTGGCAAAAAACGGCAAGGGTCGGACACGCAGGGATTGCGCCCGACCCTTGAACTGGAGGTGTGCGATTTGCTCAGAGGCGATAGAGGATCTGATCGTTCCAGAAGCGGTCGAGACGCTGCAGGAGCTTGTTCATCTGGGTGAATTCGTCGGAACCGATGCCGCCAACCTTCTGGATCGAGCCGATGTGGCGCTCGTAGAGCTTTGCGACGGTTTCGGCGATTTCCTGGCCCTCTTCGGTCAGGCTGATGCGGACCGAGCGGCGGTCAACGCGGGAGCGCTGATGGTTGATGAGACCCAGATCGACCAGCTTCTTGACGTTGTAGGAAACGTTCGAGCCGAGATAATAACCACGCGAGCGGAGTTCGCCGGCGGTCAGTTCGGAGTTGCCGATGTTGAACAGCAACAGCGCCTGGACGGCATTGACATCGCTGCGGCCCTGACGGTCGAACTCGTCCTTGATGACGTCGAGCAGGCGGCGATGCAGACGCTCGACAAGGTGAAGGGATTCCATGTAGAGACCACGGATCGTTTCTTCCTGCGGGTCTCGGGGCGCAACTGCCTGCGGCTTCATTTTCGTGTTCATTTGACTGCCTCACTGTTTTGTTTGGCGGTGTCTGTTTGTCTTCCCGCCTTGAGTGAGACCCTATCGAATACGTATAAAATTCTACTTAAACCGCAGCCTTAACATGAACTTACCGTCGGGCGAGCCTGTCTCAGGGTGAATCAACCCTTACCTTGCGCGCTTGCCGCAATCGCTGCACGAAAAGCGCAACACGGAAAAGAACGAAGGTCACGGCGACAGCCCCGTGGAGCACGAAGAGCAAAGGCCGCGCGCCGAACATGCCGGGGTAGAATTCGTGGACGGCGATCTCGATCGCCGCGGCGAGGACCCAGACGACCGGCCCCCAGGAAACCAGAAGCCACAGGCCGATAGCGGCGACCGGGTAGACAACGGCAAGGGCGGTCGCCGCGGCGCGCCATTCCGGCGGCAGCAGATCGAACCGCCCGGCACCATTATGGGAGAAGCCGATGAGCAGCGCCCAATAGTTCAGGGCGAACCAGAAGCAGGACGCCGACACCAGGCGCAGGAACCAGCCGAAGAGCACTTCGGTCAGCGACGGCTTCGGCACATGAGCAGAATCGTGAAGCATGCGCGGCAACATAGGCCGAGTGCCTCGTGAGATCCACCGGCAAGAACTGGCGGCTGCCCCCGGTCTTAGGGAGAGCCGGGAGCAAATGCCGCATGCGGGGGCGACGCTGTTTGGTTTTCAACCGATGGCGGTACATGGTAAAGCGCGTTCACAGTGCAGACGAAAGAAGGAAGCGGCGTGATGAACGACAAGACGAATCTTGTGGACAGGATAACCGGACACCGCCGCATGCGCCGCAACCGCAAGGCGGACTGGACGCGGCGGCTGGTACAGGAGAACCGCTTGACCGTCGACGACCTGATCTGGCCGATCTTCATCGTGCCGGGCAGCGGCATCGTCCAGCCGATCGACGCCATGCCGGGCGTGAACCGCATGAGCGTCGACAAGGCGGTCGAAGCGGTGAAAGAAGCGGCCGACCTCGGTATCCCGGCGGTTGCCACATTTCCGAATATCGACATGGCGCTGCGCGACGAGACCGGCTCCAACAGCCTCGCCGCTGACAACCTCATCAATGAGGCGACGCGGGCGATCAAGAAGGCGGTGCCGAACATCGGCGTCATCACCGACGTCGCGCTCGACCCCTTCACCAGCCACGGTCATGACGGGATCCTCCGTGACGGCGAGATCGTGAACGACGAGACCGTGGAGGTCGTCGCCAGGGCCGCGGTGACGCAGGCCGATGCCGGATCGGACATCATCGCCCCGTCCGAGATGATGGACGGGCGCATCGGCGCGATCCGGGAGGCGCTCGACGCCGCCGGCCACCAGAATGTCGGCATCATGTCCTACGCGACGAAATTCACCTCCGCCTTCTACGGCCCCTATCGTGAGGCAATCGGCACCGGCGGTCTGCTCAAGGGCGACAAGAAGACCTACTACATCGATCCGGCCAACGGTACCGAGGCAATCCGCGATGCCGCGCTCGATGTCGAGGAAGGTGCCGACATGCTCATGGTGAAGCCCGGCCTCCCCTATCTCGACATCTGCTGGCGGATGAAAGAGGCCTTTGGCCTGCCGGTTTTCGCCTATCAGGTGTCCGGCGAGTATGCGCAGGTGAAGGCAGCCGCGGCCAATGGCTGGATCGATGGCGAACGGGTCATGCTGGAGACGCTGCTTGCCTTCAAGCGGGCAGGCTGCGACGGGATCTTGAGCTATTTTTCGGTCGAAGTGGCGCGCATCCTGGCAAAACGCTGACTGACAGGCTGCATTTCAGCCATGCATTGTTTTATCGAGGCTCATTCCCCATATCTGATCGGCAACAATATGAGGCACGCGGATGAGCATGCACAACGAACAAGTGAGATTCCCGAGCGATGACTGGCGCGCCTACCGGGGCGTGCTGTCGCGGCGAGTATTTGCCTTCATCATCGACTATGTGATCATCGCCCTGCTCTGGATTCCGGCCGCGGTCGTCGTGTTTTTCCTGGGCATTCTGACGCTCGGCCTCGGGTTCCTCCTCTATCCCGTGCTCTTCGCGCTTGTGGCTATGCTCTATTTCGGGCTGACGGTCGGCGGCCGCGATCAAGCCTCGCCAGGCATGAGGATCATGGGCGTGGCGATCGCCCGCACGGACGGGCGGCCGATGGATTTTCTGACGGCCATCGTCCATCTGGTGATCTTCTGGATCGGTAACGCGCTGCTGACGCCGCTCATCCTGCTGATCGGCCTCTTCACCGACCGCGGCCGGCTCTTGCACGACCTTCTGATCGGCACGGTCACGGTCCGCAGTGACGCCTATTAATGCCTGCGGGCTAGCTCCGTGCTTTGCAACGCCAATCCGTGAGGAATGCCTAAACGAGTGAGTTGACGTTTTTCATTCTTAGGCCATGCTATTGCGATGAGTAACCGCACGAAGAGTGGCCTCCACATTCGATGAACACGCAGACCGCACCGTCTCCACAATTCTACCTGACTGCGCCGGCACCCTGCCCGTACCTGCCGAACGAGATGGAGCGAAAGGTCTTCACCCACATGGTGGGTGAGCGCGCCCCTGAACTGAACGATCTCCTCACGCAGGGCGGCTTCCGCCGCTCCCAGAATATCGCCTACCGGCCGGCCTGCGAAACTTGTCGTGCCTGCATCTCCGTCCGCATCCTTACGAACGAATTTGCGCCGACGCGTTCGATGCGGCGGGTGCTCGCCACCAATCGCGACGTGATCTCGGCCGAATACCCCGCGGAACCTTCGAGCGAACAATACAACCTCTTCCGCCGCTATCTCGATCGCCGGCATCAGAAGGGCGGGATGTCCGACATGTCGGTACTCGACTACGCCATGATGGTCGAGGACACGCATGTGCACACGAAGATCATCGAATATCGGTTGCGGATCGAAGGCGACGGCATCAACGAAAAGGCCAAGGGCCCGTTGATCGCAACGGCGCTGACCGACCGAATGAGCGACGGCCTGTCGATGGTCTATTCCTTCTTCGATCCCGCACTCTCGGAGCGCTCGCTCGGCACCTACATGATCCTCGATCATATTCGCCGTGCGAAGGAGCGCGGTCTGCCCCACGTGTATCTGGGCTATTGGGTCAAGGGCTCGCGCAAAATGGGGTATAAAACAAAGTTTTTGCCGCAGGAGCACCTTATGGCCCGCGGCTGGGAGCGCTATTGTGGTCACGATGACGCATCCACCGAAACGGACTGAGAATTGACCCCTTCCTTTGACGCCGCCCGGCACCGGCGCGGTCTTGCCATCACCGGCCTCGGCGGCCTCGCCCTTTCCTTCGACATTCCGCTCATCCGTTCGGCGAACGGCGAAGTCTGGTCGATTCTCGCGCTCCGCAGCCTTTCGACCTTCATCGTCGCACTGGTTGCCTGGTTTGTGCTCAATCGCGTCCTCGGCCGTCGCGTTTCCTTGATCCCCGGCAAAGCGGGCCTGGTCGCCGGTCTCTTCTACGCCATCAACTCCTTCACCTTCCTGCTCGCCGTGTTCAACACCTCGACGGCGAACGTCGTCTTCGTGCTGGCCTTCACATCCATGTTCGCGGCGATCCTTTCCTGGATTTTCCTCAAGGAACGGCCCTCCAACGCCACGCTGCTGACAATGGCGGTTATGGTTTTCGGCGTCGGGATCATTGTGCAGGACGGGCTGGAGAGCGGACACCTCTTCGGTGATGCGATGGCCGCCTGCTCGGCTTGCCTGCTGGCGGGCGCAATCACCATCGCCCGCAAGAGCGGCCGGGACATGGCGCTGGTGCCGCTGACGACCGCGATCTTCCCGGCCATCGCCGCCTTCCTGCTCCTTCCGCCGAGCGGCATTTCGATTGCAGAACCCGGCTACATTCTCTTCAACGGCCTGGTGATGATCCCCCTCGCCTTCTTCTGTCTGGCGACAGGCCCGCGGTATCTTTCCGCGCCGGAGGTCGGCATGTTCTATCTGCTGGAGACGATCCTCGCTCCGATCTGGGTGTGGATCGTCTTTTCGGAAACGCCTACAACGCAGACGCTCCTTGGAGGAGCCATCCTGGTCCTTGCCCTCATCGGCCATTCGTTCTGGCAGATGCGCAACAAGGCGATGAAGGCGCACAAGGCGCAGATTCAATGTGCGGAACTGGGATAGGCACACCTCCGGCGCGCCGCGCAATCACTGCGCCTCGCCGGGTGCGGGCTCGACGGAAACACTCTGCATCTGCGAGCGCATTGTCCAGAGTTCGCGATTGGTATTGATCCACTCGGCCGCGATATCGAGCGGCGCCGGATCGGCCGTGATTGTCCCGCCATCCTCACCTTGCCGGACGACCAGTCCGGCAGCTTCCATGGTGGCAAGATGCTCGCAAAGGTCGTCCCCCTTCACGCCCACGGCATCAGCGATCTCGGCCACGCGCGTCGCGCCTGCAAGCAAGACCTCGAATATGCGGCGGCGCGTCGGATCGGCAAGAGCCAGCAAGGTTGCGTCAAGAGCGGTGGCCATGACATTGACCTCCCTGGAGAGGAACTTGAACTTGGCACGCGGTCACGCTGGCGGCGCCTTGACGGCGTGTTTTCTTAGCTGATTTAACGACAAAATATGTGGCAATTCAAAGTGCGGCAGCGACCTTTGTTCGCCTGAAGGAGGCACGGAGACGAAAATCAGCTGTTGAACTTGCCACTCCGCGGGAAGCCCTTCGGCACGACCCTGCCGGCTGCAGCACGGTCGCCGAGCCACTCGATCAGTTCGTCCTTCATCTTGGTGAAAACCCGGCCGGCGCTGTCTTCCCAGGTGAGACCCTCCCCGATCGTAAAGCACCGGATGTCGGAAATGCCGCCATCCTTGTAGCGCTGCAGCCGGACGCCCTTGCCGCGCGCCATTTCGGGGATCTGCACCAATGGGAAGACAAGCATCTTGCGGTTTTCGCCGACGACGGCGACGTGATCGCCTTTGACGGGAACAACGAGTTTCGCCTCGTCCGGCATGCCGACATTCATCACCTGCTTGCCCTTGCGGGTATTGGCGACGATATCGCTTTCGGTCACGACAAAACCGTTTCCTGCAGCGGACGAAATGATGAGCTTGCGTGCCGGATCATGGACAAGGGCAGTCAGGACGTCCTGATCGTTTTCCATGTCGACCATGATGCGCAAGGGTTCGCCATGGCCGCGCCCGCCGGGCAGCTTGTCGCCGCCGAGCGTGTAGACCTTGCCGCCCGTCGTGAAGACGAGAATCTTGTCCGTCGTCTGCGCCGGAAACGCCACTTTCAGCGCGTCTCCTTCCTTGAACTGGAGCGACGACGTGTCGGAGATGTGCCCCTTCAGGGCGCGGATCCAGCCTTTCTCCGAAATGACGACGGTGATCGGTTCCTTTTCGATCATCGCCTGCTGAATGGCCTCGACGTCAGCCTCCGGCGCGTCGGCAAAAGTGCTGCGGCGCTTGCCAATCTCGGTCGCCTTGGCGAACTTCTTCTTGACCTCGCCGATTTCCCAGGCAACCGCCTGCCACTGCTTCTCATCTGAGGCGAGCAGTGCCTCGATCTCCGCCTTTTCCTTCGACAGCGCGTCGAATTCCGTGCGGATCTCGAATTCTTCGAGCTTGCGCAAGGAGCGCAGGCGCATGTTGAGGATCGATTCGGCCTGGAGGTCGGTGAGCGTGAAACGCTCCATCATCACCGCCTTCGGCTCGTCCTCCTCGCGGATGATGCGGATCACCTCGTCGATATTGAGATAGGCGACGAGATAACCGCCAAGAATTTCCAGCCGGCGGTCGATTGCGGCCAGCCGATGGCGCGAGCGCCGCTGCAAGACTTCGCGGCGGTGGGCCAACCACTCGGTCAGCACCTCGTTGAGCGCCATGACGCGCGGCACGCGGCCCATCGAGAGCACGTTCATGTTGAGCGGGATGCGGCTTTCGAGCTCGGTCAGCTTGAACAGCGATTCCATCAGGATGCCGGCATCGACCGAGCGGCTCTTCGGCACGAGCACGATGCGCACGTCTTCGGCCGATTCGTCGCGAATGTCCTCGAGCAGCGGCAATTTGCGGGCGACGAGCAGCTCGGCGATCTTCTCGATCAGCCGCGACTTTTGGACCTGATAGGGAATCTCTGTGACGACGATCTGATAGCCGCCGCGGCCCAGATCCTCCGAGACCCAGCGCGCGCGGACCCGGAAGCCGCCACGACCCGTCCGGTAGGATTCGACCATGCTTGCCCGGCTTTCGACGATCACGCCGCCTGTCGGCAAGTCCGGACCCTCGATGCCCCCCTTCTGGGGGTTGGCGGGATCGAACAGCAGGTCCTCGACCGTCGCATCCGGGTGGCGGATGAGATGGAGGGCCGCGTCGCAAAGTTCATGGGCGTTGTGCGGCGGAATGGACGTCGCCATGCCGACGGCAATGCCCGAGGCGCCGTTCGCGAGTAGATTGGGGAAAGCGCCGGGGAGCACGACCGGCTCCTGGTCTTCCTCGTTGTAGGTCGGGCGGAAATCGACAGCGTCCTGATCGATGCCTTCAAGGAGAAGGGCCGCGACCTCCGTCATCTTCGCTTCGGTGTAACGGTAGGCGGCGGCATTGTCGCCGTCGATATTGCCGAAATTGCCCTGCCCGTCGACGACCGGGTAACGCTGGGAAAAGTCCTGCGCGAGACGCACAAGCGCATCATAGACGGACTGGTCGCCATGCGGATGGAACTTACCGATGACATCGCCGACGATGCGCGCGCATTTCTTGAACGAGGAATTGGGCCTCAGCCCCATCTCGCTCATGGCATGGATGATGCGGCGGTGGACGGGTTTCAGGCCGTCACGGACGTCCGGCAGCGCGCGATGCATGATGGTTGACAGGGCATAGGCGAGATAGCGCTCTTCCAGCGCCGCCTTTAGGTCAACCGGCTGAATATTGTCGTCCCCGCCCGAAGGCGGCAAAAGGCTTTGTCCCATGCCCTCTTGCTACCGCAAGCGGCCGCCAACAGCAAGAATTTCAGCGGCACTGCGTTGTGGAGAACGCCGCCTCCAGGACGTGTACGACAGCCGACGGCAGTAAGGTTCCGGAAAGTATGATCCGCGGGGAACAAGCGCCATACCAATCAGACGAATATAATTTTGCCCTGTTTCGTACTAGCTTCGGGGGTGCTGATTTGGCCGATTTGAAATTGAGGATTCGAGTGAGGGTATCCGCGTTCGAGGCATCAGGCTGCAAGGGGCAGCCGACCGTCGCAGGGATTGTTCAGGCTCCGTCGGGGGCGAGTTGACGGATCCCGCAGAGATCACTCAGATTAGCGATAACCGATCCCACCAACAGCTTCGCATCAAACATTTTTGATAAGGAACTCGATAATGACGCATACGCGCAAGATCCGCCTGATGATGGCGAGCGCCGCCCTTCTCATCCTTACCGGCCCCGCCTTCGCCCTGGACGGCGCGGACATGATGAAGAAGCTTGATGCGGCGCTGTCCGCCAACGGCTCCTCGATCCGCTTCGACAAGGCCGACGTGAATGGCGACGTCGTCACGGTGACCGGCGTCAAGCTGCAGACGGCGGCGAACCCCGGAGAGGCGCTCAATATCGGCGTCGTCACTTTCGAAGGTGTCGAAGAGAATGAGAATGGCGGCTACTACTCCGAGACGGTTACCTTCCCGGATATAAATGTCAGCCAAGACGGCTCCAGCTTCTCCGCAAGGAACCTGTCGATCGGCGGGCTTTCGATCCCGGGCAATGCGTCCGGGGACACGATCAACGACATCCTGCTCTACGAAACGGCAGGAACCGGACCGATCGTAGTCAATGTCAAGGGCAAGGATGTCTTCAGCGCCGAGAGCACGGACGCCAATCTGACGCGGCAGGAAAATGATGCCGGCTTCGACTTCGACGCGACGCTTGCCGGCCTCAAGGCGGATCTCTCGGACGTCGAGGACCCCAAAGCCAAGGAAGCGATCGAAAAGCTGGGGCTGACCACGCTCGACGGCGAAGTCACCATGAAGGGCAGTTGGGAACTGAAGAGCGGCAACGTCGCGCTTAATGAATACGCCCTCGACTTCAAGAATGTCGGCCGGCTGAACATTGCCATGGACTTTTCCGGATACACACTGCAGTTCATGAAGGCGCTGCAGGAGGCGACAAAGGCCGCTGAGGCCAATCCGAACAAGGAGGAGGCCAACCAGGCAATGGGGCTCGCGATTATGGGCCTCATGCAGCAGCTCACGTTCAACAGCGCCTCGATCCGTTTCGATGACGCTTCGATCACCAAGAAGGCGCTCGACTACGCCGGCAGCCAACAGGGCGTCTCAGGCGATCAACTGGCGCAATCGCTGAAAGGGCTGGTGCCGATCATGATGGCGCAGCTCAACATACCGGAGTTGCAGAACCAGGTGACGGCTGCCGTCAACGCCTATCTCGACGGGCCGAAGAGCCTGACGATCAGCGCCAAGCCCGAAAAGCCGGTTCCCTTCCCGATGATCGTGGGTGCCGCCATGGGCGCGCCGAACACGATTCCCTCGGTTCTCGGCGTGAAAGTGACGGCGAACGACTAGCCGCTCCTGCATGTATCCTTAAATCGTAGTCGATTTAAGGATAAAAACATGCAGCAATTCGAAGTGCTACAGCGTCCTTTGCGCGTCTCATAAGACGCGCGGCGCTCTAGGCGCTCGCCAAGCGAGCGTTCGGTTCTGATCGAGCCCGGCAACGCACCGCCGGGCTTTTTCTATCCCGATTGATTAATGATATCATCCACTGCTTGATGCTCTGAAGCGATCGCCTATCTATTTTTGCGTATGATTGCCGACAATTGCGCATTCCCGACCGATGAAACGGAAGGAGGACGCCATGGGACTGAAGCATTCGGATATCACCGCCATCCTGGGCCCGGTCGACGAAACGCTGATGGCCGAGCTGCTTGCGACGGGCGCGACAGCGAGCGAACTCGCGGAGGCGATTGCTTGGGTCAACAATGACGAGGCCCTGATCGGCGAAGGTCGCCATCTTCCGGCCGGCCGCGTTGCGGCGTTGATTGACATCCTCACACCTGAAGAAGACGACGAGGAATTATAGTAGCAGCCCGGCTTTTCAGGGTGCCTGTGAGCCAGAGGACTGAAGGACGTGGATGACGTGATGACCGCGGTGATCCGCTAGCCTGTTGCGGGGGGCAATCAGCGATCACCTTACAGTTTCCGTGTTGAGGGAGGAGCACATGGCTGCCAAGGAAGTCAAATTCAATACCGATGCCCGAGACCGCATGCTGCGCGGCGTCGACATCATGGCCAATGCCGTTCGGGTCACCTTGGGCCCCAAGGGCCGGAATGTGGTCATCGACAGATCCTTTGGAGCGCCGCGGATCACCAAGGACGGGGTCTCGGTCGCCAAGGAAATCGAACTCGAGGACAAGTTCGAAAACATGGGCGCTCAGATGCTGCGCGAAGTGGCTTCGCGCACGAGCGACGTCGCCGGCGACGGCACGACCACCGCGACCGTGCTTGCCCAGGCGATCGTCAGGGAAGGCGCCAAGGCCGTCGCCTCGGGGATGAACCCGATGGATCTGAAGCGCGGCATAGACCTTGCCGTCGAGGCCATCGTCAAGGAACTCAAGACCCACGCCCGCAAAGTTTCAAAGAATGCTGAAATCGCCCAGGTGGCCACGATATCGGCCAATGGCGATGCGGAAATCGGGCGTTACCTGGCAGAGGCGATGGAGAAGGTCGGCAACGAGGGCGTGATCACTGTCGAAGAGGCAAAAACCGCCGAGATCGAACTCGAAGTCGTCGAAGGCATGCAGTTCGACAGAGGTTATCTTTCCCCCTATTTCATTACCAATCAGGACAAGATGCGGGTCGAGTTCGAAGATCCCTACATCCTGATCCATGAAAAGAAACTCTCCAACCTCCAGGCCATGATCCCGATCCTCGAATCGGTGATCCAGTCCGGGAAGCCGCTTTTGATCATCGCCGAGGATGTCGAGGGTGAAGCCTTGGCAACGCTGGTCGTCAACAAGCTGCGCGGCGGCTTGAAGATCGTTGCCGTCAAGGCGCCCGGCTTCGGCGACCGCCGCAAGGCCATGCTCGAGGATATCGCAATCCTCACCGGCGGCACGGTGGTCTCCGAGGATCTCGGCATCAAGCTCGAGAATGTGACGATCGATACGCTCGGGCGAGCCAAGCGGGTGATCGTCGAAAAGGAGACGACGACCATCGTCGATGGCGCGGGCGAGAAAGCGGATATCGCCGGACGGATCAGCCAGATCAAGGCACAGATCGAGGAAACGACGTCGGACTACGACCGAGAAAAGCTGCAGGAGCGGCTCGCCAAGCTTGCCGGCGGCGTCGCGGTCATCCGCGTCGGTGGCTCGACCGAAGTGGAGGTCAAGGAAAAGAAAGACCGCGTCGACGACGCCCTGCATGCGACGCGGGCCGCGGTCGAGGAAGGCATCCTCCCCGGCGGCGGCGTTGCCCTGCTGCGCGTCGTCAAGACGCTCGACAACGTGCCTACCGCCAATGACGACCAGCGCGTGGGCGTCGAGATCGTCCGTCGCGCCATCGAGGCACCGGTGCGCCAGATCGCCGAGAACGCGGGGGCCGAAGGATCGATCGTCGTTGGCAAACTGCGCGAGAAACCGGACTTCGCCCACGGCTGGAACGCACAGACCGGGGAATTCGGTGACCTCTACGACATGGGCGTGATCGATCCGGCCAAGGTCGTGCGCGCGGCACTGCAGGACGCCGCCTCGGTGGCCGGCCTGCTGGTCACGACGGAAGCCATGATCGCCGAGAAACCGAAGAAGGAAGCGCCGCCTCCGATGCCTAGCGCGCCCGGAATGGATTTCTGAGGCAGGCCGGCTATCGCTTCTCGATGACGCACACAAAAACCCGGCGACGCCATCGCCGGGTTCGACGATCGATTCGAGATCGCGATTTGCCCCTCACTCCGGCCCTCTCTCCGCAAGCGGGGGAGGGTTGTGAGCCATCGCCACATGTGCCCTTCTCCCCGTCAAAACGGGGATAAGGTGCCCGCGGGCGGACGAGGGGGCGGCGACTGAACCAAGCGGTTCACGCGGGTTCTGTATCGATGCCCGCGTCGACCAGTTCCTTGAAGCCGCCGATGTTGAATACTGCCGTGTAGCCCATGTCCTGCAGCGTCTTGCCGGCAAGGGCCGAACGGCCGCCGGACGCACAATGCAAAAGGACCGTCTTGTCCTTTTGGAAGGCTGGATTGTGGTATCGACTTTCCGGATCTGCGCGAAATTCCAGCATTCCCCGCGAGACGTTCACGGCGCCCTTGATCTTGCCGGTCTGCTGAACCTCTGTCGGATCGCGGACATCCACGATGAGCACATCGCCGGAGCGCATCTTCTCGGCCGCCTCGGTGGGCGACAATTTCGGAACAGCACTATTTGCTTCCGCCAGTAGGTCCTTGACGTTCTTCGCCATCGTTCACTCCACCCAAAACGCTGCCATGGCGCAGCGAAGAAAGGAAACGCTTCGGCGGAAATCCTGTCAAGGCGAGCAACGGGATGGCAACTTTCGGGGTGGCGGCAGCAGCAAGCCCGCTCGACCACAAAAAACCCGGCGGTAGAGCCGCCGGGCCGCTCTTGCGCGTTTAAGAAACTTAGTCCTTCTTCTGCGGAATCGGGCGGATCGCCAGTTCGCGCAGCTGCGTCGGCGTCGCCGGCGACGGCGCGCCCATCAGGAGATCCTGGGCCTGCTGGTTCATCGGGAACAGCGAAATCTCACGCAGGTTCTTGGCGCCGACGAGCAGCATGACGATGCGGTCGATGCCGAAGGCCATGCCGCCATGCGGCGGCGCGCCGTACTGGAAGGCGCGGTAGAGCCCGCCGAACTGCTCCTCGACTTCCTGCCGCGACTTGCCCGTCAACTCGAAAGCCTTGACCATCAGCTCCGGCAGCTGGTTACGGATGGAGCCGGACGCAATCTCGAAGCCGTTGCAGACCATGTCGTACTGGTAGGCCTTGATGGAGAGCGGGTCGTCGCCGTTCAACGCCTCAAGGCCACCCTGCGGCATCGAGAACGGGTTGTGGGCGAAATCGATCCTCTTTTCTTCTTCCAGCCATTCGTAGAATGGGAAGTCGACAATCCAGCACAGTTCGAAGCGTTCGCGGTCGACGAGGTTCAGTTCCTCACCTGCCTTCGTGCGGGCTTCGCCGGCAAATTTGTAGAACTTCGCCGGTTCGCCGGCGACAAAGAAGCAGGCGTCTCCATCCTCGAGACCGAGCTGCGTGCGAATTGCGTCGGTGCGTTCTTCGCCAATGTTCTTGGCAAGCGGGCCGGCGCCCTCAAGCTTCTCGCCCTCCCTGCGCCAGAAGATATAGCCGAGACCCGGCTGGCCCTGGCTCTGGGCCCAGGCGTTCATGCGGTCGCAGAACGCTCTGGAGCCGCCGGTCTTGGCCGGAATCGCCCATACCTCGACCCGCGGGTTGGACGCGATCATGTTGGCGAAGACCTTGAAGCCCGAACCGGCGAAGTGCTCAGTCACGCTCTGCATCTCGATCGGGTTGCGAAGGTCCGGCTTGTCGGAACCATACTTGCGGATCGCCGTGTCATAGGGAATGCGCGGGAACTTTTCGGTCACAGGCTTGCCGCCGGCGAAATCCGCGAAGATCGAGCGGATCATCGGCTCCATCGTGTCCCAGACGTCTTCCTGTTCGACGAAGCTCATTTCGAGGTCGAGCTGGTAGAATTCGCCCGGCAGACGGTCCGCGCGCGGATCCTCGTCGCGGAAGCAGGGAGCGATCTGGAAATAGCGGTCGAAGCCCGCGACCATCAGAAGCTGCTTATACTGCTGCGGTGCCTGCGGCAGCGCGTAGAAGGTGCCGGGATGAATGCGGCTCGGCACGAGGAAGTCGCGCGCGCCTTCCGGCGAGGAGGCCGTCAGGATCGGCGTCGTATATTCAGTAAAGCCGATCTCGCTCATGCCCCGGCGCATGGCCGAAATGATCTCGGTGCGCTTGACGATATTGCGGTGCAGCGTCTCGCGGCGGAGATCCAGGAAACGGTATTTGAGGCGGACATCTTCCGGATAGTCCGGCTCGCCGAAGACCGGCAGCGGCAATTCCTTGGCCGCAGACAGAACCTCGATCTCGCGGGCATAGAGCTCGATCTCGCCCGTCGGCATGTTCTTGTTGACGGTTTCGTCCGTGCGCGCCTTCACCGTTCCGTCGATGCGGAGGACCCATTCGCCGCGCACCGTCTCCGCCGTCTTGAACGCCGGGGAATCCGGGTCGGCCACGACCTGGGTCATGCCATAATGATCGCGCAGGTCGATGAAGAGCACGCCGCCATGGTCGCGGACGCGGTGAACCCAGCCGGAGAGGCGAACGGTGGAGCCAACATCCGACTTGCGGAGGGCGGCACAGGTGTGGCTGCGGTAACGGTGCATCGTCTAATCCTGGAATTGCAGAAAACCGCGCAGGCTCGCATGGCGGCGCGCGGCATGATCAAAATCGGGCGGAAAAGCGCATGATGCGCCGGTTTTGTCAAGGCCGCGGCTTGTTCCGGCCGGAAGAGTGATCGACCGGCACGCCGCTCTCGCCCACTGTCATTGCGGGCAAGTGGCGCAAAAAGAAAGGGAAAGGCCACAAATCACGACTGTCGCCGACGGTGGCCCGCCGCTAAACAAGAAGCAGGCCCGTTTTCCCTTTCGAGTCGCGGCCATTATCCGGATGCTTCTGCCCCCATGTCCCAGATCCGCCCGCTCATCCCGCTTCTCGTCACCGCAGGCATCCTCATCGGCGGCAACGGCTTGCAGGGAACGTTCATTTCCTTGCGAGCGCTCGATGAGGGGTTTTCGACCTCGCTGATCGGGCTCGTTGGCGCCGGCTACAATATCGGCTTTGCCATCGGCTGCGTCTACGTCACCCGCATCCTTAGGGCGATCGGCCACATCCGCACCTTCTCGGCGATGGCCGCGATCGCGTCAGCAGCGGCCCTTGCGATGGTGCTGCTCATCGATCCTTGGTTCTGGTTCCTGATGCGGCTTGTTGCCGGCATCTGTTTCGCGAGCCTCTTTGCGACTGTCGAGAGCTGGCTGAACGCCAGCGTCACCAACGCCAACCGGGCGCGCACGCTTTCCATCTACCGCCTCGTCGATCTCGGTTCCGTCACCGCCGCGCAGTATGTGATTCCGGGTGTCGGCATAGGCGGGTTCGAGCTTTTCGCGATCATCTCGATGGCGCTGACGCTCTCGCTGGTGCCGATCTCCTTCGCCGACCGGTCAAGTCCCGTCGCGCCGGAAGCGATCCGCTTCGACGTCAAGGCGCTGTGGAACATCTCGCCGCTTGCGACGGTCGGCTGCATTGTCGTCGGCCTCACCAACGCCGCCTTCCGTTCGCTGGGACCGATCTATGGCCAGGGCATCGGTCTGTCTGTCACAGCAATCGCGACCTTCATGAGCGCGGGCATCATCGGCGGCGTGGTGCTGCAATATCCGCTCGGGCACTATTCCGACCAGATCGACCGGCGGCTGATCATCCTGATCGCGACGCTCGGCTCGCTTCTGGCGGGGCTCTTCCTCGCTTTCGGCGCGGGCAGTGACGAGTGGCTGAATTTTGCCGGCATCTTCGCCTTCGGCGCCTTCGCGATGCCGCTCTACTCGCTCTGTTCGGCCCATGCCAATGACCATGCGGCCGAGGGGCAGCATGCGCTGGTCTCGGCCGGCATGCTGTTCTTCTGGTCGCTCGGCGCGATCATCGGCCCGCTCTTCGCCTCCTTCATGCTCGAGCTCTACGGACCGCAGGCACTCTTCATCTATACCGCAGTGATCCTCGCCCTGTTCATGCTCTACACGCTCCGGCGCATGACGGCGCGTGCACCGGTTCCGACGGAAGAGCGTGCGATGCCGTTTCGCAATCTCCTTCGCACATCGTCCTTCTTCAACAAGCTTGCCGGCGGCCAGCCGCGAGAGGACGCATGACCGGGCAATCTGCGGCAAGATGGCCGGCGGGGCGAATTGCTGATCATGAAAATCAGGTTTAGAAACGGCCCGATCGCTTATCCGCACCACGGGACGTCATGATGCCGATGTTGAACCGCCGAACGTTTCTCCAGGGCTCGGCTGCGCTTGGAGGCGCTTTCGCGCTGGGCGCCGGCTTTGCCGCGCGCGCCGGCGCCTCTCCCGATCCGCAAGTCCTGACGGCCCAGTTCGCGGATGCGAGGATCGCAGCCGACGGCGTGACGCCCAAAGTCATGACCTACGGGCTCGGCGAGGCCGCTCATGCCAGCATGCCTCCTGTCTTGAGAATGCGCAAAGGCGAGGCCTATGCGGCAAGACTGGTAAACCGGCTGGACGAACCGACGACGGTCCATTGGCACGGCCTGCGGATCGCCAACGCGATGGATGGCGTGCCGGAAATCACCCAGCCCTATGTCTATCCCGGCGACGGCTTCGATTATGTCTTCACTCCGCCCGATGCCGGTACCTTCTGGTACCACCCGCACTGCAACACGCTGACGCAGATCGGCCGCGGGCTTGCGGGTGTGATCGTCGTCGAGAATCCTGATGATCCAGTCTTCGACGCCGAAATCGTCCTTACCCTCCGCGATTGGCGGCTCGGGAGAGGCGGCAAGTTCATCGACCCATTCAAGCCCCGCGATGCCGCCCGGGGCGGCACCTATGGCACTGTCAAGACGACGAACTGGCAGCGCGAGCCGGTGTTCGAGGCGCCCGCCGGCGGTCTCGTTCGGGTGAGGATTGCCGCCATGGACGTAACGCGTATCTACACGATGGCGCTCGACGGCGCGGCTGCGAAAGTCGTCGCCCTGGACGGAAATCCGGTCGACACCCCCTTCCTGCTCGATCGCCTTGATGTGGGGCCGGGGCAGCGCCTGGATATCGTCATGCGGATGCCGGAGAGTGAAGGCCAGACAGCAAAGCTTAGCAACGACCGCGGCTCGCGGCCCTGGACCATCGCCACTTTTCGGGCGGTTGGAACCTCGCTGAAGCGCGACCTGCGGGACGTTGGCCCCCTGCCCGGCAATCCGATCGCCGAAGCAGACGTCTCCATCGCCAAGCGGATTCCGATCGAACTGACGGCAACGGCCGAGCACAAGCCGACACCTTCGATCTGCGGCTCGCTCGGCTACACGTTCTGGGCGATCAATAAGGTCCCTTGGCCTGGCGATACGCCCGACCCGATCGCGCCGATCGAGGAATTGAAGCTCGGAAGAAGCTATGTGCTGCAGATCTCCAATCGCACGCCGCACGCGCACCCCATCCACCTGCATGGCCTGAGCTTCCGCATTCTGAATTCCAACAAGCGGACCTTCCTGCCGCCGCCGACGGACACCATCCTGCTTCTGCCGGACGAACAGGCGGAAGTGGCGCTGGTTGCGGACAACCCCGGCGACTGGGTGATCCACTGCCACATCATCGAACATCAAAAGACCGGGATGACGGGTTATTTGAGGGTGGTCTGACAATTTCGATTGTGACCGCCGCCGCGAAACGATACACGGAAGGGCAAGCCGCATTTTTGCCACAGTGATTAAAAACCCGATGATCCAAACGACAGTAGATCTAGAGGCCGCCTGCAAACGGTTGGCCCAATCAAACTATATTACGATCGATACCGAATTCCTGCGCGAAACGACGTTCTGGCCGGAGCTCTGCCTGATCCAGATGGCGAGCCCCGATCTGGCCGTTATCGTCGACCCGATGGCGCCCGGAATCGACCTCGCACCGTTCTTTGCGCTGATGGGCAATCCGGACGTCGTCAAGGTCTTTCACGCCGCGCGCCAGGACATCGAGATCATCCATCACCTCGGCAACCTTATCCCGCATCCGCTCTTCGACACGCAGGTCGCGGCGATGGTCTGCGGCTTCGGCGACAGCGTTTCCTATGACCAACTGGTCAACCGCATCAAGAACGAGCAAATCGACAAGTCGTCGCGCTTTACCGATTGGAGCCGCAGACCGCTCACGGACAAGCAGCTCGACTATGCACTCGCCGACGTCACGCATCTGCGAGAGATCTACCAGTATCTGACCGCAGAACTCGCCCGCGAGGGACGCTCGTCGTGGTTGGTCGAAGAGATGGCGATCCTGGAAAGCCCGGAAACCTATGACCTGCACCCGGACAACGCCTGGCAGCGGCTGAAGATGCGCGTCAAGAAGCCGATAGAGCTCGCGGTGCTGCAGAAGGTCGCGGCCTGGCGCGAGCGCGAGGCGCGCACGCGCAACGTCCCGCGCGGACGGATACTCAAGGATGATGCGATCTACGAAATCGCCCAGCAGCAGCCCAAGGACGCCGAGGCGCTTGGGCGGCTCAGAACCATCCCCAAAGGGTGGGAACGTTCCAGCGCAGGCACGGCCGTCGTCGAGGCCGTGAACGAGGCGCTTGCCATTCCGAAGGCAGAGCTGCCGCGCCTGCCACGCCAGAATCATGCGCCCGAAGGTGCGGCGGCGGCGGGCGAGATGCTGAAGGTGCTCCTGAAGCTCATCGCCGAAAAGGAAGGTGTCGCCGCCAAGATCATTGCCAACAGCGAAGACCTCGACCGGATCGCAGCCGAAGGCGAAAAGGCCAATGTGGACGCGCTCAAGGGCTGGCGGCGGGAGCTTTTTGGCGAAACGGCCCTGAAGCTCATCAACGGAGAAGTCGCGCTGCGCTTCGTCGGCAAGCGGATCGAGGCAATGGAAATCCGCGGTTGAATGCCGCAGGCGGGCAGACAACTTTCCGCCTGAATCCATGAATAGCGAGGACAAATCGAGAGGGCTGATCCAAGCCGAACGGCATTGGAGAGCTACCTGAATGCGTTGCGGACCGTTGTCCGTTCCGCAATTGTCCTATTTGTTTTCCGGTTCCGGGGCTTTGGCGCATGCGCTGGAGATTTTCCACGCTTGAGTTCATCCTGTTGCTGCTCGTCGTCGCGGGCAGCGGCGTCGCCTATGCCTGGGTGGTCTACGGCGATGGCGGACTGATCGGCGCGGTCTATGCGCTGTTCGTCTGCATGCCGATCCTCGCCTTCGAACGGCGCATCATATTCCGGCGCCTCTACAGAAAGATCCACGGCCTTTCGACGCCAGGCTTTCTGCTATCTTCCGTTGCGGTCTATGTCGCGCTCGTCTATGCCGGCTTTGCAATCGCCGGGTCCCTTCTGCGTCTGGTGGGCCACCCCGGCGAGATGATGCCATCGCTGAACGTACTCCTCATCGCACTGGCAATCTCCGGCCCGATCATCTTTGTCCTGAGAGTGCGCGAACTGCTTGGCCGCGACGTTTTCCTCAGCCTGCTGACCGGGCGCTACCGCAAGCCGGTGCAAGAGGAGCGTGTGTTCCTCTTTATCGACCTCGCCGGCTCCACCTCCTTCGCCGAGCGCTTCGGCGATCTGCGTACCCAGGAATACCTCGGGAGAGTGTTCGCAAGCATGGCCGATCCGGTCTTACGCCACGGCGGCTCCATCGATGACTATGTCGGCGACGCGGCGGTCATTACCTGGCCCTTCGATCGTGCCATCGCCGACGCCGCCTGCATTCGCTGCGCCTTCGATATTCTCGACCGGATCGACACGGATGCTCACCGCTGGCGCAAGGATTACGGAGAGGTCCCTCGCCTTCGTGCCGCGCTGCACGGCGGAACAATCGTTGCCGCCGAAATCGGCGTCGACAGGCACAAGATCACCTACTTCGGCGACACGGTGAACACGACGGCGCGCCTCGAAGGCCTGTGCCGAACGCTCGATCGGCAGATCCTGATTTCCGCCGATCTCCTGCGGCGCATGCGCCTGCCAGCCTCCGTCAGAAGCGAGGATCTCGGCGAACACGAGGTCAAGGGCCGCGGCCAGAAGCTTGGCGTCTCCTCTCTTCGGGCCGCAAGCCTCTTTCAGGGCAGCTCGAATTGTGCGGCCGATCCTGAGAGTTAGCGCGGGATGCGGGCGGAAAACCGCGCACACTTTTCCTCATCCCGCGCTAGCCGTGCAGCTTTGCCCCCTTCGTGATCTTGTCCACGAGCTTTTTCTCCGCATGGATCGCAATCCCTGCAACCCGGGCGTTCTCGGGTGCCGATCTGGAAAAGACTTCCCGGTTGGCGGCGTCATGGCCGGTCGAGAACATTTCGTCTATATAGATGGACGTGCGAACATCTTTCGCCAAAGCCCGCCGCTGGATATCGCCGAGCGTGGTCCCGCCTGCCGACAGGACGATGATCGGTTGCATGCTTAGCGCGTTGTAAAGATTGCCGGCGGCATCACGATACGCCTCCCCGATAATCTCCGGCTTCTGCCCGACTATGCCGGTGGCAAGGAAAGCTGTGACATTCAGCTTCTGCCACATCGCGAGGTCGTCCCTGAGGACAATTGCAAATTTCGTCTCGAACATCGTGACCAATTTCTCTCCGTATTCTTCCAGGCAATACTAACGCTCGAAGTGGCGGCGGATCTTGAACGTTCGAGCAAGCTATCGCCTGTCACCAAAGCTTCACGGGGCTGTCAGACAAGCATCAATCAACCGTCATCAAAGACGCCTATCGGGGACCGGTCTCAGACCTCCAACCCAGGGTGAACTTCATGACGAAAGCACTTTTCGCCTCCGCGGCGCTGGCGCTTGTAATGACAACAACGGCGCTCGCCGAGGACAAGGTCTTTCCGGCGACGCTGAAGGCACATGCCATCCTGCCGGCCAACACGATCATCGCGGCGCCGGCCGACGCGGCGGATTATCTCAAGACCTCCGGGAAATTCACGACGGCCGACCGGAAGCGTGCCGTGGAACTCGCCAGCGTGCCCGGCAAGGACGGCGTTCGCCCGACCGGACTGTCGCTGCCTTTCAATGGCCAACCAATGCAGGGCTTTTCCGGGATCAAGGCAATGTCCGACGGCACCTTCTGGAGCCTTTCAGACAATGGATTCGGCAGCAAGCTGAACTCGACCGACGCGATGCTGATGCTCCACCATCTCAAGATCGACTGGGAAGCCGGCAAGGTCGAGGCGCTGCAGACCATCTTCCTGTCCGATCCGGACCGCAAAGCGCCCTTCCCGATCGTCATGGAAGGCTCGGCCAACCGCTATCTCACCGGCGCCGATTTCGACGTGGAATCGATCCAGCCGGTCGCCGATGGCTTCTGGGTCGGCGAAGAGTTCGGTCCCTACATCCTGAAATTCGACACGGCCGGCAAGCTGACCGATGTCGTTCCGACCGTCGTCAACGACAAGCCGGTCATGTCGCCCGATAATCCCACGCTGACGCTGCAGGCGGACCCTTCCAAGAAAATGCCGGCCTTCAACCTGAAGCGTTCCGGCGGCTATGAGGGCATGGCGATGTCCAAGGACGGCAGCAAGCTCTATGGCCTGCTCGAAGGGCCGATCTGGATCGATAATGAATCGGTCGAGCAGGCCGACGGTCGCCCGGCGCTTCGTATCATCGAGCTCGATGTCGCGAGCAAAGCCTGGACAGGCCGCAGCTGGCTCTATCCGCTTGCCGAAGGCGGCGAGGCAATCGGCGACTTCAACATGCTCGACGAGAAGACCGCGCTGGTCATCGAGCGCGACAACGGGGCCGGCACTGTCGACAAGGCATGCGCGGATCCGAAGGATCCGAAACCTGACTGCTTCGCGGTCGGCTCAAAGCTCAAGCGCATCTACAAGATCGAGATGACCGACGATAATGCCGGCAAGGCCGTGCGCAAGATCGGTCACATCGATCTCCTCAAGATCGCCGATCCGGAAAACAGGAAGCGTCAGGGCGGCGGTGACGGCTACTACGACATGCCGTTCGTCACCATCGAGAACGTGGACCGCGTCGACGAGACCCACATCGTCGTCGGCAACGACAACAATCTCCCCTTCTCCGCTGGCCGCGCCATCGACAAGGCGGACGACAACGAGTTCGTGTTGCTGGAAGTCGGCGAATTCCTCAAGGCCGAGTAAACCTACTGCATGGTTCCTAAAGTGCTACAGCGTCCTTTGCGCGTCTAATAAGACGCGCGGCGCTGTA